>DAMBZP010000005.1:96129-185043 GCA_032059885.1 Sedimentibacter sp. | reverse complement strand
ACGGTAGGCGACAGCAAGGAAGGCTGGGTACAGGCTCTTGACCATTTCTTGAGCTTTATAAATTCAAGTGAATACAGAAACATTACAACTATTATAATAAATTACAACAATGTAAGACCAAAGGGAGAGGTCCTCAAAACATTCGGAGGAACTGCCAGCGGCCATTCAAGCCTTAAAAATATGTTTACAAAGATAGACAGTGCGATTAAAAAGCGCAGTGCCATTGAAGGAAAAGACCGCTTCAACCTCAAGCCTATAGACTGCCTGGACATAGCAAATATTATAGGTGAGAATGTTGTGGTTGGCGGTGTGAGAAGAACTGCTGAAATAATGCTTATTGATTATGATGATACAGACTGCATAGAAGCTAAAAGCAAGCTCTATAAAAACATAGACGGACAGTGGATTGTTGACAAGGATATAATTCACCGCTCAATGAGCAACAATTCAATTTACTATAAGAAAAAACCTACAAGAGAACAATTGAAGTGGCAGATTGAACAAATGCGCTATTCCGGCGAACCCGGGTGGGTAAATGAAGTTGCAGGAGCAAAGAGAAGACAGAATATGAACGGCGTAAATCCCTGCGGTGAAATACTTCTGGACAATAAGGGATTATGTAATCTGACCACAATAAATGTTTATGCTTTTGTGGATGAAAACGGGATTTTAGATGAAAAAGCACTGTTAAAAGCGCAGCGTTTGTCGGCAAGGGCTGCATACAGAATGACCTGTGTCGAGCTTGAGCTTTCTCAGTGGGACAGAGTTCAGCAGAGAGATAAGGTTACAGGCTGCTCTTTGACAGGATGGCAGGACATGGTTAATGCTGCAGATCTTGACAAGGAACAGCAGGCAGAGCTTTTAAGGAAGATGAGGGATGCGGCAAAAGATGAAGCTGAACGCTATGCGGGAGAAATAGGGGGAAGTATTCCCATACTCGTAACGACGGTTAAACCTGAGGGCACATTGTCACAGCTTCCAGGAGTATCAAGCGGAGTGCACTATTCACATTCGCCGTACTTTGTGAGAAGAGTCAGAATCAACAGTCATGACCCTCTTGTCAAGGTGTGTGAAGAGCTTGGATATAAAATATATCCTGAGGTAGGTCAGGAAATCAAGACATGTACTACAAAGGTTATTGAATTTCCTGTTAAAGCACCGGAAGGAAAAACAAAATATGATGTAACTGCAATAGAACAGCTTGAAAATTATAAATTATTTATGGAAAACTACGTTGATCACAACTGCTCCATAACCGTACATGTGAGAGATAACGAATGGGAGCAGGTTGAGCAATGGGTTTGGGATAACTGGTACGATGTTGTGGCACTTTCATTCCTGTCTCTGGATGACAGTTTCTATCAGCTGATGCCGTATGAATCTATTACAGAGGAAGAATATTATCAGCTTAAAAAGGAAATGAAGCCTTTCATTCCATCATTGCTGAGCAAGTATGAAGTTCAGGAAGAGGAGCTTGATGTTGGAGATGAGGGATGTGATTCGGGAATCTGCCCTATAAGATAAAATTGAATAATAAAAGGTTGCTGCAATTTGAGCAGCAGCCTTTTATTATTCAGCCAAATATTCACATTAATAGTAAAAACAATAGTCCTTAATTAAAAATGATTGTACAATAACCTTCATATAATCCATTGTTTTAGCCCTTGCATCTTCATAACTGACAGTACCCCTCAGGACTCTTATCAGCATTCCTTCAAATACTAAGAGAGTCATATCATTTAATCTGTCAGCATTATATGCTTCTATGAAGCCTTCATTTACACAGTCTATAACCGTAGTCATACCTCTGTCATGGATATTTCCCTTCAAAAGCATGGTTGATATGGTGTCATGATGAATTCCCAGGTCTTCAGGAAACAAAGAATAATATTCTGTAACATATTCTTCTATATTTTTTGAGAGTTTTGGGAAAAAGATGGCATTATAAATTTCCGGTTTTAAATAAGCATAATCACAAAAGCATTCCCACACTTTTAAAAACCTATCCATGGCATTTTCTGCATCTGACAGATATTGATTAAGTGAAAGAGCATAATCCTTTATATTCTTAAATGCCCCAAAAAAAATCAGATGATCCAGATTTTCAAAGTAGTTGTAAATAGTCGCACTGTTGTACCCTGCTTTTTTGGCAATATTTCTGATAGTAACATTTTCTATTCCTATTTCATTAATTAAGTCGTCAGCGGCATTAATAAAATAGTTCATTGTCATTTTTCTATGTTTTTCGCTCATTATAGGTTTCCGCCAGTTTTTATATTTTATATTGATAATATCATATTTTATTAACAATAGCAAAAAAATGATATGAAAAATTTTGATAATATTTACAAAAATTTAAAATAAATTTTATAAAAATCGTTTGCATTATAATCATGATTATGATAGTATAAAAAATAACAAAAATAATCATGATTATTTTAGTTTAAAAAATAACAATAATTATGACGAAAAATGAGGAGGAATGGCAATGAAACTAGAAATTGGTAATTTCCTGATTAAGGATGTTATCTTCGGTGAGAAAACCATGTTTAATAACGGCGTTCTTACTATTAACAAGGAAGAAGCAATTGCATTTATCAAAGAAGATGAACACATTACCGATGTGGATATCGTTATCACAAGGCCGGGCGAGAATACTCGTATAGTACCGGTTAAGGAGGCTGTAGAGCCCAGAATCAGGCCTGATGGACGTGCTGTATTTCCCGGAGTTACAGGAGAGGTTGAAATGGCAGGATGCGGAAGAGTTCATGCGCTTAAGGGCTGCAGCGTATTAGGCGTGGGAATGCATTACGGAAGCTTTGGAGATGGTTTGATTGATATGGGAGGAGAAGGTGCAAAATATACATTGTTCTCACAGCTCATAAATATTTGTATAGTTGCCGATACTGATGAGGAGTTTGAAAGATTTGAGCAGCAAAAGAAAAACACGGCAATAAGAATGGCGTCTCACAAATTTGCAGAATATTTGGGTTCAACTGTTAAGGACATGGAGCCTGAGGAAATAGAGACTTATGAGCTTGAACCTGTAACAAAGAGAGATGAACAGACAAACAAACTTCCATCTGTAGTTCTGGTTATGCAGCCGCAGTCACAAATGGAAGAGATGGGATACAATGATTTAGTATATGGATGGGATATGAACAAGTATGTTCCATCATTCATGAATCCAAATGAGGTATTGGATGGAGCACTGATTTCAGGAAGTTTTATGCCTTCTTCATCAAAATGGGCTACATATGATTTCCAGAATTTCCCTACAATAAAAGAGCTTTACAAGGAACATGGAAAGTCCATTAATTTTCTGGGAGTTATTATGTCAAATCTGAATGTTTCTTTGGAGCAAAAGAAAAGATCAGCCGTATTTGTTGCGCAGATGGCTAAATCTCTGGGTGCGGATGGAGCTATAGTAACTGAAGAGGGTTATGGCAATCCGGATGCGGATTATATTCTGTGCCTGGCAGCACTGGAGGATGTAGGAGTTAAGACGGTAGGAATAAGCAATGAATGTACGGGAAGGGACGGCGCTTCACAGCCTTTGGTTACTCTTGACATAAAAGCAAACGCATTGGTTTCTACAGGAAATGTTTCACAACTGATTGAGCTTCCTCCTGTGGATAAGGTCATAGGTGAACTTCAGTCATTAGCGAGAGATGGTCTTTCGGGAGGCTGGTCTTATGATGAAATATTAGGACCTTCAGTAAGAGAAGATGGTTCCATAATAATGGAGAATAACGGAATGTTCTGCGGTGATATGATTGCAGGATGGTCGACTAAGACTATGAAGGAATTTTAGGAGGTGCTAAGATGAAAAAAGCAATTCATTATATAAATCAATTTTTCGCAGGAATCGGCGGAGAGGATACAGCTGACTATAAGCCTGAAATAAGAGAGGGAGTTGTAGGACCTGCACTTGCATTGAATTCCATGCTTAATGCGGAGGTTACACATACCATAATATGTGGTGACAACTACATGGGCAGCAATACAGATGAAGCAATAAAGGAAATATTAGGGTTTCTTGAAGGTAAGGAATTCGATATCTTTATTGCCGGACCTGCTTTCCAGGCCGGAAGATATGGTGTAGCCTGCGGAAATATCTGTAAAGCGGTTAAAGAAAAATTCAATGTTCCGGTAATTACTTCAATGAATGAAGAAAATCCTGGAGTTGAAATGTTTAAAAAGGATATGTATGTATTTAGAGGCGGAAAGTCAGCTGCTAAGTTAAGGGATGATGTAAAGGTTATGGCTGCATTTGCCAATAAGATATTAGCCGGTGAAAAAACAGGTCCCGCTGATGAAGAAGGATTTTTCCCGAGAGGAATAAGAGCACAGGTATGGCTGGAGTCCGGTAGAACCGGAGCAGAGCGCGGGGTTGAAATGCTGATTAAGAAATTAAACGGGCTCCCTTTTGAAACAGAACTTCCTATCCCCGAGCAGGACAGGGTTCCTGTAGCAGCTCCGATAGCAGATTTATCAAAAGCAAATATAGCCATAATGACTACAGGAGGAATTGTACCTGTTGAGAACCCGGACAGAATTCAGTCAGCCTCTGCGACAAGATGGGGCAGATATGATATATCAAAGGTTGACAGGCTTGAAGCCGGAGTATATAAAACCATCCACGCAGGCTTTGATCCGGCAGCGGCAGATGCCGATCCTAATGTAATTATGCCTGTAGATGCAATGAAGGCATATTTAAAAGAAGGCAAATTCGGCAAGCTGCATGATTATTTTTACAGTACTGTAGGTACGGGTACTACTCAGGCCGAAGCTGCAAGAATGGCAAAGGAAATAATCGTGAAATTAAAGGAAGATAATGTAGACGGTGTTATAATGACATCAACCTGAGGTACCTGTACACGTTGCGGTGCAACGATGGTAAAAGAAATTGAAAGAGCAGGTATTCCTATAGTTCAAATGTGTAACTTGATTCCTGTTGCAACAACAGTGGGGTCTAACAAGATAGTTCCGACTATATCAATTCCATACCCTCTCGGAGATCCGGGAACACCATGGGAAGCTCAATGGAAGCTCAGATATTACCGTGTTGGGGTAGCACTGGATGCATTAACTGATGACATTAAGGAGCAAAAGGTGTATAAGGTTAAGATTTAAATTTAAATAGGGGGGGATAACCCCTCTTATAAAAATATAAGGAGGTATAATATGGAAAAATCGAAACAAAAAAATAAAACCGTGTTTTACGTATCTTTAGCTATATCTCTGGCAATAGTACTTTGGGGTATATTGGCACAAGAAAACTTTGCGTCCTTTGCCAATTCACTTCTGGCTTTTTTAACCAATAATTTTGGCTGGGCATATTTGATATCAATGTTTATTTTTGTAGTATTCGCGTTGATATTGGCATTCAGTAAATATGGGAATATAAAGCTTGGGGCCGATGATTCTGAACCCGAATACAGCACATTGTCATGGTTTGCAATGCTTTTTGGAGCCGGGATGGGTATAGGTCTCGTTTTCTGGGGTGTGGCAGAGCCGATATCTCATTTTGTAAGTCCGCGGGCAGGAATAGAGGCAGGGACAACTGAGGCAATGAATTTCGCCATAAAGGCATCATTTATGCACTGGGGGTTCCATCCATGGGCGAACTATGCAATTATAGGTTTAGCATTGGCATATTTTCAATTCAGGAAGAATAAGCCCGGATTAATAAGCAGCATTTTCATACCTTTGTTTGGAGAAGAAAGGGTAAATGGCCCCATAGGTAAGATAATAGACATTCTTGCAGTATTTGCTACTGTTGCAGGTGTTGCGACTTCACTGGGGTTAGGAACTCTGCAAATTAACAGCGGTCTTAATTTCCTGTTTAATATCCCTGAAACTACAATGGTTCAAATAGGTATAATAGGTGTTATTACCGTTCTGTATATCGGGACTGCAGTCAGCGGTATAGATAAGGGGATTAAGCTTCTTGGAGATATAAACTTGTATCTGGCGTTTGGATTGCTGGCTTTATCTTTCGTATTCGGCCCTACTTTGAAAATTATAAACTCATTAACCAATGGACTGGGGCAATACATTAATGGATTTATTACAGACAGTCTTCATATTGAAGCTTTTGCTGACAACAGCTGGACTAACGCATGGACGATTTTCTACTGGGCCTGGTGGATTGCGTGGGCACCATTTGTCGGAACCTTTATTGCACGTATATCAAAAGGGAGAACAATAAAGGAATTCATCGGAGGTGTAATATTTGCACCTGCAATTGTATCAATTATTTGGTTTTCCGTATTTGGAGCAATGGGACTGAATTTAAGTGAAACAATTGGTGTGGAAGGCCTTGCCACAGCCGCAGCAAATCCTTCTACTGCATTGTTCCAGGTATTCAGCTATTATCCGCTGGGAAAGATATTATCACTAATAGCAGTAGTGCTTCTATGCACATTCTTTATTACATCTGCTAATTCAGCTACCTTTGTTTTAGGTATGCTTAGTTCAGAGGGGGATTTGAATCCTTCAAGGCAAAAGCAGCTTCTTTGGGGAATAGTGCAGGCTTTATTTGCAACGGCACTTTTGATTTCAGGCGGACTAGGTGCTTTGCAGACAGCTTCTGTAGCTGCTGCTTTCCTTTTATATTTGTAATGCTTTTAGCTATAGCTTCATTAATGAAGGCATTAAAAGAAGAAAAGCAGTAACCGAAAACAATATTGCAGTTATTCGGGGGGGATTATAAAAAGAGCTTAAGACAATGAGCGGCCCCCAAAAGTTAGGTCAAAATCTAACTTTTGGGGGCCGCTCATTAAATAAAAATCTGTCTTATTAGCTCTTTTTATAATGGCAGGTATTTCAAGCTACATTGTCATTAACTTCAGGACAACCTCCGATGCGTTTATAAAATCTTCAATTTTAAGCCTTTCATCTGTAGTGTGACCAAACTCCATGCCTACTCCTATATTTACCGCTTTTATTCCGTTTAAATTGTAAATATTGGCATCGCTTCCGCCTCCGGATGGAAGCTTTACTACTTCAAGTCCCATCTCTTCGCATATGTCCGAAATTGTTTTAATGTGTTCATCCTCGGAATTCAACACATATGAATAGTAACAGTTTACAACCTTGTATTCCAGCTTAGCTCCGTACTTGTCGCAGGATTCCTTTAAACAGTTTATCATATGGTTTGTTTGTTCATTTAATTTGTCGGCACAGCGGCTTCTTGCCTCTGCAATAATTTCAACCAACGGAGATACTATGTTTGTGGCACCTTCAGCCTTAAAGGTTCCTATGTTGGCAGTAGTTTCAGAATCAATTCTCAGAAGCTTCATATTTGAAACTGCTTCTGCTGCAACCATTATTGCGCTTATTCCGTCTTCGGGTCGTGCTCCTGCGTGGGATGCTTTTCCGCGTATATTTGCGTATATTTTGTTTTGACCCGGAGCCTCTGTAATAATATGTTCCGGTCCTTTTCCACTGTCAAGCACAACTCCTTTTTTAGATTTGAGTCTTTGAAATTCTACCTCCTTAACTCCATTTACTCCACCCTCTTCACAAATAGTAAATACTATTTCTATGGGCCTGTGAGGAAGTTTTTTTTCGTTTATTACCCTTAGTGCTTCTAAAATTGCGACAACACCGGCTTTGTCATCGCCTCCTAATATTGTGCTGCCCTTACTTTTTACGTAATCTCCATCTATATAGGGCTCAATTCCCACTCCTGGTGTTACGGTGTCCATGTGCGCTGAAAAGAGCATTGTTTCTGAGTTTGTGTTACCCGGAATATAGCAATATATGTTGTTCCCGTTGGAGTTTAATTTTTTACCGGCTTCATCCGTGTAAATTTCCAGACCCAATTTTTTTAAATCATTAATAATTTTTTCGCCTATTGCTTTTTCATTCTTTGTTTCACTGTCTATTTTTACATATTCCATAAAAGTAGACAAGATTCGCTTGTTGTTTATCATAGAAGCCTCCTGTATGCATTTGTTCCATTATACAATATAATAAATCTTTTTCCATTAAAATAATGATAACATAAAAATTAAATTAAAATTAAGTATTATATTATGTTAATATTAAGGCTCGAGGGGTATAATATACTAAAAAATATTCATTAAATATAGTATAATTGTATTTATAAGCAGGGAGCTATAATGTTTGATATACAGGAAGAATTAAAGAAGATACCTGACAACCCGGGTGTCTACCAGATGAAAAATGAATTTGGTGAAATTATATATGTAGGTAAGGCAAAGAATTTAAAAAAAAGAGTAAGACAATATTTCCAGTCTAAGAACCATGCACCGAAAATAGAGGCGATGATAAGAAATATTGCTGAATTTGAATATATAATAGTAGACAATGAGGTTGAAGCACTTATACTTGAAGCCAACTTAATTAAAAAGCACAGACCTAAATATAATACAATCCTAAGAGATGACAAGCAGTATCCATATATAAAAATTTCTGTCCAGGAAAAATATCCGAGAATTTATAAGGTAAGAGAAGTAAAAAAAGATGGAGCAAAATATTTTGGACCGTATCCAAGCGCTTATGCTGTCAATGAGATTATTGACATTATCGGAAGCTTGTATAAGCTTAGGAAGTGCTCTTTAAAACTTGACGGAAGCAAGAAAAATCAAAGACCATGTTTAAATTGCCACATAAACAGATGCAAGGCGCCATGCATGGGAAATGTAGATTTTAAGGAATATAGAGAAGAAGTAAATAAAGCAATAAGCTTTTTGACCAGCAGGGAAGATGATTTAATCAAGACTCTTGCTGAAAAAATGCGAGAGGCATCTGATAATCTTGATTTTGAAGAAGCGGCGAAATATAGAGATCAAATAAGAGCGTTAGAAATGATGTCAGAAAAGCAAAAAATTGTGTCAGCAAATTCAAGCATTGATCAGGATGTAATCGGCAGTGCCTTAGGTATTGAGGAAGCGTGCATTCAGATTTTCTTCATACGCAATGGTAAAATTATAGGCAGAGAGCATTATCTTTTGACTAATATAGAAAATGAGACAAGAGAAGAAATAATCAGTTCATTTTTATCTCAATTTTATACGGGAACCGTGTATATTCCTAAAGAAATATACATTGAAGCCGATATTGAAGATAGAGAGGTTTTTGAAAAGCTTCTGTCTGAAAAAAGAGGCAATAAGGTTTCAATTAAGGTTCCTGTCAAAGGGGACAAGAGTATGCTGATTAAAATGATAAAGAAAAATGCTCTTGAAATTTTGGAAAAAGGAAGCCAGAGAATTAAGAAAGACCTTGACGAAAGCATGCAGGCGGTAGAAGAATTAAAGGATTTGCTGGAACTGAAGGAAGCGCCTCTCAGAATTGAAGCATATGATATTTCCAATATTCAAGGAGTTGATTCCGTTGGTTCAATGGTTGTTTTTGAAAGAGGGATTCCAAGCAAGAGCAACTACAGAAGATTCAGGATTAAAACTGTAAAAGGACCAAATGATTACAAAAGTATGGAAGAAGTCCTGGAAAGACGAATTAACAGAGGACTTGAACAAGATAATACAAATGGGTTCAACAAAATGCCGGATCTAATTTTAATGGACGGCGGAAAAGGACAAACAGGAGTTGCTGAAGAAGTTATTTATAATTATGGATTAAATATACCAGTTTGTGGAATGATAAAGGATGACAAGCATACTACAAGAGGATTGATTTATCGGAACAAAGAAATAGAATTTGAGAAAACAAACAGAGTATATCGTTTAATTTACAGGATACAGGAAGAGGCTCACAGATTTGCAATTGAATATCACAGGAATTTAAGAGATAAGACTTTATTTAAATCAGAGCTTGATAACATTGAAAATATTGGTGAAAAAAGAAAAATTAATTTGCTTAAAAGCTTTGGATCAGTTGATAACATTAAAAGTAAGAGCGTAGAAGAGCTGGCAGATGTGGAAGGCATGAATATAAAGGCTGCAGAATCAGTGTATAATTATTTTAAAAATGCAAAGAAGAACAATGAATAATGAACGATGAATATTTAATAATGAACAATATAGAGGGATGGTAAGGTATGCAGTATGTAAAACTCGAGGATATAGTGAATTATATGAATTTAGAGCCTGTTTATTATCCGGAGGATGTGCAGTCAAGAATTTATACTCCTGAAATAATAAGGCCGGGGCTGCAAATAGCAGGTTATTTTGATTGGTTTTCATTTGAAAGGGTTCAGGTGATGGGAAAGGCAGAAATGTTTTATCTGAAAACTTTGGATGATGATGTGAAAAAGCAAAGGCTGGAGAAGTTTTTCAGCTTTCCTATTCCGGCTCTTATAATTGCTAACGAAATGTCGGTTGATGAGGATATAATACACTATGCAAAAAAATATAACAGACCGGTTTTTACTTCAAATCAAAAAACAGATAAGCTTCAAACGCTGCTTATTAATTTTTTGGAAGAAGAGCTGGCGGAAGAGACCACTATTCATGGAGTATGCCTTGAGGTGTTTGGTGTCGGAGTGTTAATAAAAGGAAAAAGCGGAATAGGCAAGAGCGAAACTTCTCTTGAGCTAATTAACCGAGGGCATCGCCTTATTGCAGATGATGCGGTTATTATTAAAAGAGTTGACAATGGATTGAAAGCAACTTGTCCTGAGCTCACTCAGCATTTAATGGAGATAAGAGGAATCGGCATACTTGATATAACACACCTTTTTGGGGTGGGTTCAATAAGGCTTGAGCAGTTTGTTGAAATAGTAATTGAGCTTGAGGAATGGGATGAAAATAAGGAATACGACAGGATAGGCACAGATGAGGACTATACGGATATTCTTGGGGTAAGAGTTCCCACAGTCTTGATTCCTGTAAGACCAGGAAGAAATATTTCTGCAATTATAGAAATAGCAGCCAAAAATTACAGGCAGAAGCTTTTGGGATATAATCCCTTGGAAACATATAACAAGAGGTTCCGCAATATGGCAAGATAACATTGCAATTATGAAATAAGAAGTACTTAAAGCTTATCAGGGAAATCATTAACTTTTATGGTTGCATTTATTTTTGCTTTGAGATATAATCTATTGTGTATTGATTTTTATAACGGTGCAGAAAAAAATTCTCTTTTGCAGTGTGCAGCCTTTGAACAAGCTGTTCATATGGCAGGATAATTCTGCTGTATTAAAATTGTGATGTGGTCGCTTATGCAATTATTTCCATTGTTATAAACAATATTTTAATGGTTACATTATATAAAACAATAATTATATAGGAGGATACATAAATGTCAAAAGTTATGAAAACTATGGACGGAAATACCGCCGCTGCGTATGTCTCATATGCCTTCACAGATGTTGCGGCAATATTTCCAATAACACCTTCTTCGCCAATGGCCGAACTTGCTGATGAATGGGCGGCACACGGGCAAAAGAACATTTTTGGACAGACTGTTAAGGTCGTTGAAATGCAGTCAGAAGGTGGTGCGGCAGGAGCTGTTCACGGTTCATTGCAGGCTGGTGCCTTAACAACTACTTACACAGCTTCGCAAGGACTGTTGTTAATGATTCCTAATATGTATAAAATAGCAGGAGAATTATTGCCTGCAGTATTCCACGTTTCTGCAAGAGCAATTGCCGGACACGCACTGTCAATTTTTGGAGATCATTCCGATGTAATGGCTGCAAGACAAACAGGTTTTGCATTGTTAGCATCAAGCAGTGTTCAGGAAGCTATGGATTTAGGGGGCGTTGCACACCTGGCCACTCTTAAAACAAGAGTTCCGTTTGTACATTTCTTTGATGGTTTCAGAACATCTCATGAAGTCCAGAAAATAGAAGTTATTGATTATGCTGAACTTGCTAAGTTGGTTGATATGGATGCTGTTAATGAATTCAGATCGAGATCACTTAACCCTGAGCACCCTGTGACAAGAGGAACAGCACAAAATCCAGACATATTCTTCCAGGCCAGAGAAGCTTCAAATAAATTCTACGAATCAGTTCCTGATGTAGTAGCTGACTACATGAAAGACATAGAAAAAATAACAGGAAGAGAATACAAACCGTTTAACTATTATGGCGCACCAGATGCAGAAAATATAATAGTTGCTATGGGATCAGTTACCGAAACAGCTGAAGAAGTAATTGATTACTTAAATGCAAAGGGAGAAAAAGTTGGTATAGTTATAGTTCATCTGTACAGACCTTTCTCATCAAAATATTTCTTTGATGTCTTGCCTAAGACTGTTAAAAAGATAGCAGTCCTTGACAGATGTAAAGAACCCGGCTCAGTTGGAGAACCACTGTTCCTGGACGTTAAATCATTATTCTACAACAGAGAAGAACAACCTGTAATAGTTGGCGGAAGATATGGATTAGGTTCAAAGGATACAACTCCTGCTCAAATATTTGCAGTTTACAATAATTTGAAACAAGACGAACCAAAAGATCACTTTACTATAGGAATAGTTGATGATGTTACATTTACATCATTAGAAACTCCCGAAGTTGTAAATACATCGGCTGCCGGAACAGTAAGATGTAAATTCTGGGGTCTTGGTTCAGATGGTACTGTCGGAGCAAACAAGGATGCAATAAAAATTATCGGAGACCATACAAACATGTATGCTCAAGGATATTTCTCATATGACTCTAAAAAATCAGGCGGCGTTACTGTATCTCATTTAAGATTCGGTAAATCTCCAATCAGATCAACTTATTTAATAGATGAAGCAGACTTTGTTTCATTGTCACAGCAATCATATGTTGCTAAGTATGATGTGCTGTCAGGACTTAAAAAGGGCGGAACATTCCTATTGAATACGCTTTGGTCAGAAGAAGAGCTGGAAACAAACCTTCCGGCAAAATATAAGAAATATTTAGCTGAAAAAGGTATTAATTTCTATACAATCAATGCTACAAAAATTGCTCATGAATTAGGGCTCGGAAACAGAACAAACATGATTATTCAGTCTGCTTTTTTCAAACTGGCTAATGTTATTCCTGTAGAAAATGCGGTTGAATACTTAAATAAAGCTATTGAAAAGTCATATGGTAAAAAAGGTGATGCAATAGTAAACATGAATAAGGAAGCTGTTCAAAAAGGTATTACTGAATTAGTTAAAATAAACGTTCCTGAATCATGGAAAAATGCTAAAGATGATACAAAAGCAAATAGCGGTCTGGCAGTACCGTTCACAGAAGATGAAAAACCTGATTTCATTAAAAATGTCGTAGATGTAATGAACAGACAAGAAGGAGATGTTCTTCCTGTAAGTACATTTGTAGGCAGAGAAGATGGTACATTCCCACAGGGTACATCTGCTTATGAAAAAAGAGGTATCGCAGTTGAGGTTCCGAAATGGATACCTGAAAATTGTATCCAATGTAACCAGTGTGCATTTGTTTGTCCTCATGCAGTAATCAGACCGACATTGTTAAATGAAAAAGAAAAATCCAATGCTCCGGAGAACTTTGAAACTCTCAAGGCAATAGGCAAAGGTCTGGAAGGATTGGAATACAGACTTCAAATAAGCCCATTGGATTGTACAGGATGCGGAAACTGTGCAGATATCTGCCCAGGCAAGAAAGGCAACAAGGCTCTTGTTATGACTCCGATTGCAGAAGAAGTTGAAAAGGAAGTTCCAAACTGGAAATATGCTATTGAAAAAGTAACAATTAAAGATAATTTAATGGATAAGGTTTCAGTTAAAGGAAGCCAGTTCTGCAAGCCATACTTTGAATTCTCAGGAGCTTGTGCAGGCTGCGGAGAAACAGCATATGTAAAAACTATTACTCAATTGTTCGGTGACAGAATGATGATAGCAAATGCTACAGGATGTTCGTCAATTTGGGGAGCTTCAGCACCGGCAACACCATATACAAAGGATGCAAACGGAAGAGGACCTTCATGGGCTAACTCATTGTTTGAAGACAATGCTGAATATGGATTGGGTATGGCTACTGCTGTAAGACAAATGAGAGATTCTATCCAGATGTCAATTGATAATTTAATGGAAAAAGATATTCCTCAGAATTTGAAGGATGCATTCAATGAATGGGTTGAAACAAAGAGCAATGGCGAGTTGTCAAGGGCAGCATCGGAAAAGGTGCTTGCAGCATTGGAAAACTTCAAACCATGCGATGAATGTGCAAAAGACATAAAAAATATATTAGATAAAAAAGATTATCTTGTTAAAAAATCTCAGTGGATAATAGGCGGAGACGGCTGGGCTTATGATATTGGATACGGTGGATTAGACCATGTACTTGCATCAGGCGAAGACGTAAATGTTCTTGTACTTGATACAGAAGTATATTCAAATACAGGCGGACAGTCATCCAAGGCTACTCCTACAGCTTCAATTGCAAAATTTGCGGCATCAGGCAAGAGAGTTAAGAAGAAAGATCTTGGTATGATATCAGCTACTTACGGATATGTATATGTAGCGCAGGTTGCTATCGGTGCTGACAAGAATCAATTCCTGAAGGCATTGAAGGAAGCTGAAAGCTATGAAGGACCATCAATAATAATTGCTTATGCTCCATGTATTAACCATGGTATTAAAGCCGGAATGGGCAAGACCGTGGAGAGAGAAAAGAAAGCTGTTGATGCCGGATACTGGCATTTATACAGATTCAATCCTCTTCTCAAGGAAGAAGGCAAGAATCCGTTTGTATTGGATTCTAAAGCTCCAAGCACTTCATTCAAGGAATTTCTTGAAGGTGAAGTAAGATATGCTTCGTTGAAGGTTTCATTCCCTGAAATAGCTGAAGAATTGTATATCAAAGCAGAAAAAGATGCTAAAGACAGATATGACGGCTATGTAAGAATGGCTGAAATGAAGTACTAAAAAAATCATGAACTGCTGCGCTGATAAACGCAGCAGTTTTTTATATTAATTCTCATAAGATATATCAAAATTTAAAGGTGCGGCTATGAAATATATTATTCAATTATTTATGATATTCATTATAACTTTTTTGGGAGAGATTTTGCATGAATTTATACCACTTCCTATTCCCGCAAGCATATACGGCTTGCTGCTGATGCTTATCTGTTTAAAAACAAAAATTGTTAAACTGGAGCAGGTCAAGGATGTTGGGAATCTTCTCCTGGATATAATGCCCATAATGTTTATGCCTGCTGCGGTAGGGTTAATAACAATATGGAGAGACGTAGCTTATGTAGCGGTTCCTATAATAGTTATTGCCTTGCTTACGACGGTATTTGTCATGGCAGCAACAGGTAAAGTGACTGATTTAGTATTGAAAAAAAACGGGAGGGCAGATATATGAAAGAGGTAATGGACAATTCGATTTATTTCGGCGTTGCCTTGAGCCTGTTGGCATATATTGCCGGAATAGAGCTTAAGAAAAAGTTTAAATTGAGTATTTTAAATCCTCTGCTCGTTTCCATAATCCTTGTAATTTTATTTTTGGCAATATTTGATGTAGATTATGAGAGCTACAATCAGGGAGGAAAATATATAAGCTATCTTTTGACTCCGGCAACAGTCTGTCTTGCAATACCTTTATATCAGCAGATTGATCTGCTCAAAAAAAATTTCAAGGCAATAGCAATCGGTATTATAACAGGAGTATTTACAAGTCTCGTAAGTATTTTGGCTTTATCGATGATATTTAAACTGTCTCATGAACTTTATGTAACACTGCTTCCAAAGTCCATTACTACAGCAATAGGAATCGGTGTTTCAGAAGAACTTGGCGGTATTAAAACAATTACGGTTGCAGCCATAGTGCTGACGGGAATATCAGGCAATGTAATTGGAGAAAGTGTATGCAGGTTATTTAAAATAAAAAATCCTATTTCAGTGGGACTGGCTTTAGGTACATCAGCACATGCCATAGGAACAACAAAAGCACTTGAACTTGGAGAAACCCAGGGCGCAATGAGCAGTTTGTCAATAGCCGTTTCAGGACTGTTGACAGTCGTGCTTGCTCCAATATTTGCAAATTTTTTTTAGCATTGAATGCTGGATTTTTCAGTATCATGCCATCAATCTGAAGTAACATTAGAATCATCTTTGTAGTAAGGTTTAAGCTGTTTAATATTTGTTCAGTCAATTTTTTTCTGTACCATAATTGATGATGTGTTTTATTTTTCATCAATTTGATTATACCAAAAAGGAGCCTTTGTGCCTGATTTTTTCAGCCACCTTGGCTCTTTTTTTGAAGCTGTTTTTGCTTCAGCCCACTATTATTATTTTATAGGAAAGTATTAAAAAGTTAAGGTAATAAAAACAACACAAAGATGTCTTTTAAAAGAGAATTTAATACTTTATTTTTATGGATATCTCTTATCAAAGTAAATATTTTATACAATATAATATATCAACTATTTTTGATAAATAATTCTTGACAAATTACTAAACCTTTTATATTATTAAACTAAATCAAAATTATAAGAGGAGGTTAGCAAATGGATCATATTTTGGAAGGTGTAGTAGATCTTCATATCCATGCGGGACCATCTGTTGCCGAACGTGCAGTAGATGTTGCTGAAATGCTCAAATTGGCAGAAGAAGCAAAATATAAAGCATTTGTAGTTAAGGATCATTATTTTCCAACCACGTTCGGCACTATTATCTCAGAAAAACATTTAGGGAATAATACAGTAAAGGTATTTGGGGGCCTTTGTCTCAACAATTCTGTAGGATTATTTAACCTGAATGCGGTTGATGCGGCTTACAACATGGGTGCGAAGTTTGTTTGCATGCCCACAGTATCATCGAAACAACATATTGATTCTCATAAAGGCAAACATTTTGCCGGAGCGGGTAATAGTACTATGCCTGAGAAACCTGTCTATTATTTGGACGACAGAGGTGAACTGATACCTGAAGTGAAAGAGTTGCTGTCATACTTAGCAACTAAGCCTGATTTGATTTTGTATACCGGTCATGGCTGTGCCAAAGAGGTAGATGCTCTTGTCCGTCAGGCAGTTAAGGTTGGTGTCAAGAAGATTCTTGTGAATCACCCATTCTTTACAGTAAATGCTAGTATTGAACAGATTATCGAATGGAGCAAACTAGGCGCGTTTATTGAGCTGTGTGGTAGTGCATTCCGGAAACCTGAGCCGGAGGTTTCTTTAGGGCAAATATTGAAAAATGTATCTTTGGATCAGCTTGTGCTCGATACTGATTCTGGTCAAAAGGGTGCGGGCTCACCGGTAGAAAAACTTCTCAAAAATATAAAAATTCTTTCAGAAGAACATGAACTTAGTGAAAAGGATATCTGTAAGATGATGAAAGAAACACCAAGTATGCTGCTTGGAATATAAAAGACTAAATTTGGAGGGTATAAAAATGGATAAAAAAGATTTAGTTATTGGTAATTGGTTTGATGGAACAGGCGATTTAGAATGGTCACAAACTTCACCACATGCAAAAAAGTTTGGAATTCCCGGAACCGACTGCACCATAGCAGTAAATTATATCACTGTTGAACCAGGAATGGGAAAGGACAGGCCTATGCACAAGCATGAACATGAGCAGATCATGCTCATCATGGAAGGTGGTGGAGCAGTAATTATTGAAGGGGAAAGCTATCCTATGCATGACGGATCATATGTTGTGATTCCCCCTAATGTGTTACACAAATATGATGCCAGCGAGTCAAACAAAAATATTATAAATATCGATATATTCACTCCGGCAAGAAATGAATTTGTACATAAAAAAGTAAAATAGTTTTAATAACATGATTAGAGGGGCTTTTGCTCTATAGCTTGAGTGCTATTGGTAAAGGCTCCTTTTCAGGATAACCTGGCCTTTTAAGAAGCCTGGATAAGGGGTAATCTTATTTGCCATTTATTATATGTATATAAATTTACATATGACCGCTGGAGGCAGGTTGAATAATTTGCTGATTGGATGTGAATGTATTGAAAGAGGAACATTTAAAAGTATTCATAGAAGCGTTACCGCATTTTTTAGAGATTACTCAGGAAGACTTTCGGGTAACGGTTCTTGACTTAAATGAGATGAAAGTTCTTGCTATGGTGAGTACCGATACGTTTAACGGTACTTTCAAAGCTGGGGATACCATTGTTGATGGCAATGGAATTTACAAGAAAATGAAGAAATGCAAAAAATCCATTTCAGCGACAATGTCAAAGGAAATTTTGGGTGTACGTGCAAAAGGTGTCAATTCACCGGTATTTAACGAAAAGGGTGAGGTTGTTGCAGCTGTTGTATTTGCGAAAAGTCAGGAAATAGAAGCACAAATCGAGGATGTTTCTAGTTCACTTTTAAACTCAATGGAACAGCTCAATGCTGCAACCGAGGAGGTTGCGGTCAATTCACTGAGTTTGTCCTTATTCATAAAGGAAACGGATAGCTTTTCCGAGAAAACTGAGAATAAAATAAACGAGATAGACTACATAATTGATGTAATAAAAAATATTTCCTCTCAATCAAATTTACTGGCATTAAATGCAGCTATTGAGGCTGCAAGAGCCGGCGAGGCAGGAAGAGGTTTTAGAGTCTTGGCAAATGAGATGGGCAGACTGGCAAGCTTGAGTAAGGATTCAGCTGAGAAAATATCAACAGTATTGCTGGAAATGAAAAAAGCAATTGAGACAATAGGACAGCAAATACATCAAAGCAGCTTTACTTCAGATGGTCAGTCTGCTGCTACTGAAGAGATTGCAGCAGCTACTGAAGAAATGTTGGGTGTTGTAAAAGAATTATCTGAAATGGCGGCAATTCAAACACTGGAAGAATCTATGAGCATGTAATGTTCTATTACAATTGATTCCTTGCGTTGATAAAAATATAGGAAAGGTGTTGGCCTATATAGCTATGCTAAATGAATATTTATAGAAAGGACATTTTACAATGAAAAACAAATTAAAGGAAACACTTAAAAGCGGAAATTATGCTCTTGGAGGATTTTTGAGCATAGGTGCACCTGCAATTGCAGAGGTCGTTGCTATAGGAGGGCTTGATTTTATTATCGTTGACACCGAACATGGAGAGGCTAATTTTGAGTCTGTCATTAATATGAGTCGTGCGGCAATGGCTCGCGATATAACCACTATTGTTAGAATTACTGATTATGATCAAAAATTGATTGGTCGTTATCTTGACAATGGAATCAATGGAATTCAAGCACCTATGATTGAAACTTCGGAAATGGCAGCTAAGCTTGTTGCCGCATGCAAATATGAACCTATGGGTGTAAGAGGGTCTTCAAGCGGAAGAGGCGCTAATTGGGGTCATGTTCCAAATTATAAGAATACTGCTAATAGTGAGACTATGACAGTATGTATGTGTGAAACCAAGAAAGGCGTTGACAATATCGAGGAAATTGTTAAAGTTCCTAATCTTGATGTGGTTTTTATTGGACTTGGCGATTTATCTTTATCTATGGGATGTGTAGGAAGATCCGGTGCACCTGAAATGGTTGAGGCTGTGCAGCATGTATTGCATGCATGTCAGAATGCCGGCGTTATTCCCGGTATTGTTTGCGATGGTGCCGATCAAGCTTTAAAGAGAATTGAACAGGGCTTTAGATATGTGACGGTTTTAAATGATATGCGTGCCCTTTGTTCTACAACAGAAGCTATCACTAAAGCCATTCGAAATAAATAATTATTACTTAAATTTCCCATTGTCGTATGCCTCTAATATAAAACAAAGTGCTGCGAAGTGTAGTGAAATCGATGGTTTCAGAATACTGCAAACTATAAAAGAATATTTTAAAGGGAGATAAAAATGACAAATAAACCATTACCTAAACTTGTCAAATATACCTATGGCGTTACCGATTTATTTAACACAACAATGAACAACACTGCGAACTTAATGTTAGTATTCACTCTGACAAACGTTATGATGTTCCCCACACCGGTAGTGCTCATGATCACAGGAATATCAACAACCGCAATGGCATTTTTAACATTTTTTACAGGATTTATTATTTCAGGCACACCGGCGATGAGATGGGGGCGTCACAGAAGTTTTATGGTGATTTTTGCACCTATAGCAGCAATCGGATTTGTATTAAAATTTACGAGACTTTTTGCCGACAACTATGTTGCAGCAATCTTCATAATTATTGCTTACATAGGTGGTAATTATGCAGCCTCATTGTCTTCTAATTCACACGCAGCTCTGGTGAATATTTTTACTGATGACCCTAAAGAACGTGGCATGCTGGCTGGTCATCGTGCAACTGCAATAGGTGCAGCAGGGATTATCACTTCATATACAAGCGTACCTCTGGTTGCTTTTTTGAGTCTTTACATTTCACAGCAGGCCAGTTACACTTTAATGGCAATAATTGTTGGTTTATTTTACTTATTGACAACGTGGTACACGATTTGGCTCAGCAAGGGCTATGAAGGAGTTAACCTGAAAGGTGACGTTACTGAATCATCAACAAAAGAAAGAGCCCCAATAAAGCTTATGTTGGCATGTTTGTTCAAAAATCCTAGTCTTATGACACTTGTTTTTGCCGATTTCTTACGTTTTGCAGGTAATCTGATGTTAATGGGTACTACCGCTTATTTCTTTACCTATGTTGTAAAGAACTTTCCGCTTATGGCAACATTTACTCTTTTCGGGGGAATTCTACAGACAGCCGGAGCATTTGTGAGCGGTCAGTTAACCAATCTGTCATCAAAGTTTAAAATTGTACTTTCGGAATTCATGATCGCAGCAAGCTTACTGATTGTTTACATATTCGGATTTAATTTAACCATTGCTTTTCCATTACTTTTGCTTTATCGTTTCTTTCAAGGGTTTGGTTTTTCAATGTTCTTTACTCTTTATGCAGACTCCGTTGTATATGGTGAGTGGAAAACAGGGGTATTTGTTCCGGGTTTTACATCCAGCATGTACTCAGTTTCTGCTCAATTAGGCACTTTGTTCAACGGCTGGTTTCTTCCGGCTATGCTAATAGCAATATCATTTAATAATAAAATACCTGCTGCTGAAGCTTCAATGGAAATGAGAACAAATATTTTAATGCTATTTGCTCTTATCCCTGCTGGCTTTAGGTTATTAGGTGGTCTTGTACTTACATTTTTCTATAAACTAACACCAGAACAACTCAAAGCTTATAGAGACGAAATAGTAGCAAGAAAAGTAGCAGAACAATAATTATACATATTAAAAACATATACAGGAAATAAGGTTTAAATCAGATCTTGTTTTCTGTATGTTAGAATTGTGGAGGAAGAAATGAAAAAGCCTTTAACGAAAACTATCAAGTATGGTTATGGAATTGCTAATTTGGGATTTACGCTTGCTAATAATGTCGAACTTCTTTTCTTTACGTTTTTTTGCACTAATATAGCTAAATTTTCGCTAGGTACAGTCGCGCTAATTGGAAGTATAAGTGCTATTGCAAATATTATACTGACCCCGTTTTATGGGGCGATTATAGTGAAATCTAAGCCTATGAAATGGGGGCGTTTCAGAAGCTGGATGGTTATAATGCCACCGCTTGCATCCATTTTTTTTGCTTTAGAATTCAGTAGATTAAGTTCATCTCAGCTCATTTCAGCAATTATTGTTATCATCGGTACAGTAATGTTTGATCAAGTATACAGTCTTGCAGTTATTGCACATGATTCACTTGTTAACTATATTGCAAACAATGCTGAAGAGCGTACTATGATTTCAACCAGACGAGGTCTATATATGTCAATTGCAAATATATTTAATTCTTATTTAGGAAAACCGTTGGCAGGCCTCTTTGCATTATGGGTTGGAGCTACATATAGTTATACTTTGCTGGCATTCATACTTTGTGTATTTATGACGCTAACTTACTGGTTTGAAGTAAGAATTACAAGGGGCTATGAACCAACAGGCGATATGGCTGATACCGAACTGGTAGTAATAGAAGAAGAAAAAATTACTTTGCATGAAATGTTTACTGCGGCAATTAAAAACACAAACGTACTGGCAATTATATTAGCAGACTGTCTTCGTTATTTAAGCTACAATATTCTGGTGGCATCTGTAGTATATTACTTTACTTATATAGCTCAAAATGAAGTTTTGCAGATTTATTATTTATTCTTTGGCGGTATCATGCAGTTAATTGGATCGTATTTAAGTGCTAATATTTCCAAAAGGTTTTCTTCAAGAACAAGTGTCATAGTCGGAATGCTTTTAGTCGGTTGTTTAGAAATTTTATGCAGATTTTTAGGCTTTAATATACTAGTCACTTTTGCAGTCTTAATGATTTACCGTTTATGCCATGGTTGTGCTATATCTTTAATTCCTGCACTTATTGCCGATTGTGCTGAATATGAAAAGTGGAAAAACAATGCCCCTGTTCCCTTTACAATTGGGATTATAAATGTTGCACCAAAGATAGCTTCGTTGCTCCGTTCATGGATCATACCGGCTGTTTTAGCTATTGTAGGTTTTAATGCAAATATCACTCCGGCAGCAGCTTCAAATTCTTTTAAAGTAGGCGTTCTCAATATGTTTATGCTTATACCCGGATGCCTTAGTGTAATTTCAGGCTTGATATTATTTTTCTCATACAAGCTAACTAGTGAAAAACTCGATGAAATGAATAGGAGTCAATAGGAATCACAGCCGACTTTATGTGCAACTGGAAATGCAAGAATGAAAAAAATATTAAATAAGTATAAGTGAACACTAATACTTAAATCTGAAAGTTTGTGTCTTGACAAAGGGTACATTACATGAAAATGATAACATCTATAGTATTTTTAAAAATAATAATATAACAAAAGGAGAAAGATATGATTTTTGATAAAGTAACAGTATATGGCGGCGGACTAATTGGCAGCGGATGGGCAGTTTGTTTTTTAACCCATGGAGTTAATGTGACTGTATATGATCTTGATGACGAGAAACTTGAAGATACGAAAAATAATATTGAAAATATTTTAAATTTTTTTACGGAATCAGGCATTGAAGTTTTAACACAAACACAGAAAGAAGAATGCCTAACTAGAATTAGTTATACTCATGATGTAAAAATTGCAGTAGAAGATGCTGAATTTATTCAGGAAAATGCTCCTGAAAAATTGCTGATCAAACAATCTATTATTGAAACAATAGAAGAATTCAACTCAACCGCAATTATTGCAAGCAGCACATCAGGACTTTTAATTACTGATATAGCAGCAAAAGCAAAGTATCCTCAAAGAATTATTGCCGGACATCCATTCAATCCTGTTCATCTTGTCCCGCTCGTTGAGCTTGCTAAAGGAGATAATACTTCGCAGGAAGCAATTGATAAGGCTTATGAGTTTTATAAGGAAATCGGCAAGGAACCGGTTATTCTTATGAAAGAATGCAAGGGATTTATTGCCAATGGTGTTCAAGATGCCCTTTATAATGTAGCATTAGATTTAGTATCACGAGGTGTATGTACTGTTGAAGATGTAGATAAGGCAGTAACATTCGGACCTGGGTTGCGTTGGGGTCTTATGGGACCTTATATGGTGCTTGAACTTGCGGGAGGCAAGGGTGGTATTCGAGGTCGTATGATGAAATTCAATAATTCTGACAATAACATTGATATTGAAATGATATGTGAGGGAGTAAACTCTGAGTTTGCTAACAGAGCACCTGAACAAGGGCAAAATCATAAAGCTTTGGAACGTTTCAGGGATGAAGGACTAATTGAGTTTCTTAAATTCCACGGGAAATTCTAATTTATGTAAAATGTAAAGATCAAACTGGAATAGTGGTAAGGAAAGCAGTTAAATAATTAATTACCCACTAAAATATTTACAAAAAACAAGACTAAAATTCCTGTCGGCATATAGTATTACTATATACCGGAAGGAATTAGGAGGATTATGAACACGATTTTTCAATTTACAGGTAAGCTAATTGATATGATTTACAATTATGTTCCGGTATATGGCATTTGCATTCTGTTTCTCGCGCTACTTGATAAACTACTGTTTTATTTTACAGGAAAAAGATATTACAGCACAATAAAATTGAAAGAAGTATTTAAACCTTTAGTTATAAAAAGTAATCAGAAATATGCTAATAATCCAGTTAAAAAGACTGAAGAATTGGCAAAACTTCTTGCAAGCAACCACTATCCGATATTCGGCGGTATAGGTAACTTAATTACTGAAGCTATATTGTCATTAGGGATTATAGGTGTTTTCAATAATCCAAAATTATATCTTGCTTATGCGGTATCATCCGAAAAAATGTACTTTTTATTTTTTAATCTTACGAACAGTCCTGTATCTTTTATTGGGTCCACAACGGGTACAGAAACAGATATTATAATATCTATCTTTTTTGCGGCTATAACTTTAGGAATATTTATAGTACATGATAAGATAATGGAAGACTCTGCATTTACCGACCAGTCATTTAACAAAGTAGTATGGGTAGTTTTTGCAATTTGCTTCTTATATTTTAATCAAGCATTTACATTATACTGGTTTGGCATTAAAACCATGGATCTCATTCATATATTTATTGTTAAAAAATTTTATAAGGTTACAGTAAAGACAAATAATAAATAAAATTGCTGGAAGTTACAGTAAAACAAATAATAGCAACTATTTAATTATAAGGAGAAATTATGAATGATCAAAAAAAAATTCAATGTAGTGAAAATGTGAAACTGTCATTTAAAGAAACTATTCAAGCGGCAAAAAACTTTCCGGAATTCAGAAATGGAGTAGTAGTGGCTCTGATTGGTATAGCTGCAGTTGCTGTGAGTATTTTATTCACGTCATATAATGTAAAAATGATGGTTAGTATAGTTGGCATCTTTACCAGCTATTCTGGTTTTGATCAGATCAGCAAAGTCATCGCAGGTATTAAAAATAACCCTAGATGAAAGCAAAGAAAATATTATAATACAAACACGTATTCTAATTAATATGAGGGATATAAAAAATATTATATAATCAGAGTTTGCTGAATGATTATATAACTATTGAAATTGCTGAATTTGAATAAATAAGATGCATTTGGTGATTAACATATACCTTTTCGGTATGTTCTAATCAACAAAGTGTCAAAATGAAGTATTGCTGATTGATAAATAACAAGATCACTCAGCATGTTATAATCAATTAAAGGCTCTGACAAAAAACAGAGCCTTTAATTTTATTGTGTCTATGGTAAACTATTTTAATTGCACGGCTATACTAAGCTTTTTCCGAAAAGCAAGAAAAACTGCGTGTAGGTGTAGAAAAAGTGTATTTAGTCCTCCAGATCAGGCCTGGCCAGAGCATCGTTTAAGTTGCGTAGTATATGAGCTTCCATATAATATTTTGCCTGTTCTACGTCATGCTGACATATAGCATGGTAGATTTTCTCATGCTCAGCGTGAGATATTCTAGCGTACTCCAGCGTATTTTCGGTCAAGGAACCGGAGGTGTTAACCCAAAGACCAGATAAGATGCTGATGAGCTTATCGTTGCCTGTCATTTCCCTAATAGCACGGTGAAAAGCACGGTTATAGGTCTCATATTCTTCGACTTTTTCTTTGCGGACGAATTCGCCCTCAGCTAAGAATGCGCGCGTCAATTCATCTGTATTATCGGATCGGCAGGCCAACCCGGCTGCCTCGCGCTCAAGAATATTGAGCGTTTCATAGAAATCCTTGACGTGTTTACGGGTAATACTCAAAACGATGGCCCGTTTATTAGGACGCAGCTGAACTAGTCCTTCAAAGCTGAGCTGCTGAAGAGCTTCACGTACCGGCGTGCTGGAAACGCCCATCTTTTCTGCTATCTCCTTAAGAATAATCACATGACCGGGTTCAAGTTCCTTTGTCAAAATTGCTCTGCGCAGCGCGGCTACAACCTGCTCGCGAGCTGGTATTAACTG
The DNA here is from genome assembly GCA_032059885.1 of Sedimentibacter sp. GTDB lineage: Bacteria > Bacillota > Clostridia > Tissierellales > Sedimentibacteraceae > Sedimentibacter. The sequence goes on along the minus strand of DAMBZP010000005.1, from coordinate 159,261 downwards.
AATATGTTCTATATTTTCCATATTACTCCTATAAGTTGCCAATGGGCAACACTGACATATATAATTTGAGCGGTCAAAAATTACCTTGATAAAAGGACATTGCCGCTTTTTACTAACTATAAATTTCATTAGATACTAGATACAGAAAGTCAGAAATGTTAGTATGGATTTTTTTAAGGGGATACTATGCCATATCTAATCTAATGTTAAATATGATATCATTAATATAAGTTTTGTGATATTATATTTATTATATCGTATTTATTATATAATATTTGAGAGTTAAAGTCAATCTTATAATAAACCAACTAACAATGAATTTTAAAGCTTTACAATAGAATTCCTTGAATTTATCTAAAGCTGTTTGATGGAAGGGAGCATATATCTTCTGTTAAGATATATTAGTATAAGAAATAGATTAAAGCCTATATTAATAAAATCTTAAGGTTTTCATAAGAAAATTATTATGATAAAAATTTTTATTTTGATAGACTATAATAATGAGTGTTTACTTAAGAAGAAAGGATATAACTTATGAGTATCAATATTTTGGTTGTAGACGATGAGCAGTCCATAGCGGACTTAATTGAAGTTTATTTAAGGAATGAAGACTTTACAATATGCAAATTTTATAACGGGCAAGATGTACTTAGGTGTATTGAGTCGGAACAGTTAGAGCTTGCGATACTTGATGTCATGCTACCGGATATTGATGGTTTTACACTTTGTCGAAAAATTAGAGAAAAACATAATTTTCCGGTTATCATTCTAACAGCCAAAGAAGAAGTCGATAAGATTACTGGGCTGACATTAGGTGCGGATGACTATATCACTAAACCGTTTCGTCCTTTGGAGCTTGTTGCCCGTGTAAAGGCGCAGCTCCGGAGGGTTACCAAATATAATTCTTCGGAACCAAACCAGAAAGAACACTTGATTGCCTTTTTCGGCTTGGTATTGGACATGGAGAGCCATGAATGTACGCTGAACGAAAAAAGGCTATCTCTTACTCCTACAGAGTTTTCAATTCTATGGGTTCTTTGCTCCAATCGAGGAAGGGTGGTCAGTTCAGAAGAATTGTTCCATGAGGTATGGGGAGATAAGTATTTCACCAACAGCAATAATACTGTAATGGTTCATATTCGACATATAAGAGAAAAAATGAACGACAGCACAGAGCAGCCTAAATATATCAAAACGGTATGGGGGGTGGCCATAAAATTGAAAAGTAAAAGAAAAAATGATTATTCGAAATTGAGAAGAAAAATATTTTTTCAAATGCTCCTTATTGTTTTTACTGCAGCTGCAATTGTTATTCTCCTGCGTTTTACAATTCAAGAACGCTTTAGTTTTGGAGATACTATTGTCCGCTTTTTAATGGATACGTTTCATATGGGTAACAGGGACGCTCTGACGATTACTCATATTCTATTTCTTAATAATATAGAAGTTATTACATTAATTGTTATTCTCGTATTCTTGGCTATTTTACTTAAATTTTCAATTTCTTGGTTTACTAAATATTTTGATGAAGTCAGTGCAGGAATGTATAAACTTGCTGGGGAATCCGATGATGAAATTACATTATCACCAGAATTGGATTTTATGGAAAATAAGCTTAATCAGATAAAAAACAACTTGGAAAAACAAAAGAAAGCCGCACTTGATGCAGAACGGCGCAAAAATGATTTGGTAGTTTACTTGGCTCATAATATAAAGACACCTCTGACCTCCGTTATAGGATACTTAAGTCTTCTGGATGAAGCTCCTGATATGCCTTATGAACAGAAGGCAAAATATGTCGGTATTACCTTGGGAAAAGCTTATCGGTTAGAGCAGCTTATCAATGAGTTTTTTGAGATCACAAGATTTAATCTTCAAACTATTGTGTTGAATAAGGAAAAAATCAATTTACTGTTCATGCTCCAGCAGATTGCGGATGAATTCTATCCGATGCTGACTCCACAGGGAAGGCAGGTGTCCGTCAACGTTCCTCGATTTTAATAAGCTGAAATTCCAGCAACACCTGTCTGATTTTGGTAAGATGAATTGCCGAAAGGAGATGTGGATATGAAAAGAAAAAGAATTACTCAGATGTTTCCATTTTTACTGCCAATTCACGGGATACAAAGAAAAATAATTTTCTATGCCAAGATGTACTTTGACCGGAACCGTTATGCGAAAACAAAGGTTACAGAATTTTTGCCTTTTTGTATATATGAAGTCAAATCGAAGCTCCTAAATGAAAATATAGGGTTTGATATGAAATATCAGGAAAACAAGGTATTCAATCTGCGTCTTGCCTCAGAGTCTGTTAATAAGTTATTGATAAGACCGCAAGAAACTTTCTCATTTTGGCAGTGTGTGAGATATGCCGAGAAAAATGAGTGATATAAGGACGGCCTGTGTGTGATTAATGGCGAATTGGTTACGGTTCCAGGAGGCGGGTTGTGCCATTTAAGTAATTTGCTGTTGTGTCTGTTCATGCATACTCCGCTCACTATTGTAGAACATCATCCTCATCAGATTAAGTATTTTCCATCCACGTCAGGTGATGAGCTAGATGGTGTGGACGCTGCGGTCAGCGAAGGGTGGCTGGATCTAAAGGTTAAAAATAATACCAATCTTACATTCCAAATTGAAATATATATTGATGGTCCTTATATAAATGGTCGTATTTTTATGGAACAGGGCAAAGAGTATTTTAACGAGGTCATTAGTCGGGAAAGGAGTTTTTTCAAAAAAGCGGTGATAAAGAAACATTGCAGAGATTATTGACGATGGCCTGTAATCCTTTTACAGAGTTCGGCATGCTTTGTTCTGATTTTTTCTATGTGGTTCTATACTCGAATTATAGAACAGAAGGTAACGGTTATTAAGAAATATTTTTGTGCATATATCTAAGATTTTCTGTATTTCTCAATTAATATTAATGAATTGGTAATTTTTTTGTTGTTGATTATATAGTTGAATTACAATATAATAAATTAATGAAATTAATTACAATAAACTACGAGGCGCTAAATGATAAAAATAAAAATAAAAGAAGCAGCTGAAATTTTAAATGCACAATGCATTGGCAGCTTTGACTTTGACAAATATATAAGCGGTGTAAGCATAGATTCAAGAAAGGTTTACGAAAACAACTTGTTTGTTCCCATAAAGGGAATGACTGTCAACGGACACAGCTACATAAATGATGCAATAAAAAACGGTGCTGTGACCACGCTTTGGAATAAAGATGAGCCTAATCCTCCGACAGATATAGCAGTAATCCTTGTAGATGATACAGTAAAAGGACTGCAGGATTTAGCTTATTTCTACAGAAACAAATTAAATACTAAAATTGTGGGAGTTACGGGAAGTAACGGCAAAACATCTACAAAGGATATAACGGCAAGTGTATTGTCACAAAAGTTTAAGACTCAAAAAACCATGGGAAACTACAATACGGAAATAGGAGTGCCATACACGCTTTTAAGTCTTGATGAGGACTGTGAGGCTGCGGTGATTGAAATGGGTATGGAAAGAAAGGGAGAGATAGACTTTCTGACACGTCTGGTACAGCCTGATGTGGGTATTATAACAAGCGTTGGTCTTGTTCACATAGACAATTTCCCATCCATTGAAGAAATAGCAAAGGCAAAGCTGGAAATTGTAAGCGGAATAAAAGATAATGGATTGTTCATATATTTCGGAGACGATTCTCTTATAGAAAATACAGTTAATGATACTGAAATAAAGGACAGCGTAAGAATACAGACATTTGGCCTTAAGGATTTTAACACATTGCATCTTAAAAATTTCAGGGAAGATTTGGATGGAATAACATTTACGGTAAACGATGAACGTTTTAGTGAACTACATGCCGACATGCTTGGAAAACATCAATCACTAAATTCAATGGCGGCAATACTTGCTGCCGAAGAATTGGGCATGACACCTGAAGAAATACGTCAGGGACTTTTGAAAATAGAAAAAACAGGACTTAGAAACGAAATAATAAAAATTAACAAATGTACAATACTTAACGACTGCTATAAGTCGAATCCTGTCAGCATCAATGCAGCACTTGAGATATTTGGCCTGATACAGTCACAGAAAAAGATTGTTGTGCTGGGGGATATGCTGGGCTACAGGGAAATGAGCCGTGATATGCATTACAACGTGGGCAGAGATTTGGCTTCGCATAATATTGACGAGCTTGTTACAATTGGTCAGGAAGCAAAATATATGGCTGAGGGGGCAAGAGAAAATACAGACATTAAAGACATTATTGAGTTTGACACAAAAGAAGATGCAACCGAGCATCTTAAGAAATATTTAAATGCCGACTGCTCGATTTTAATTAAAGGGTCCAGGTTTTTAAAGCTTGAATATATAGCAAATACACTAAAGGATTTGGAGGAAAAATAATGAAAACTAAATTAGCAATATTGTTTGGGGGCAAATCCGATGAGTATTCAGTTTCATTGCATTCTGCTGCTGCAATTATTAACAATGTTCCGGAGGAATTATTTGAAGTAACATTGGTGGGTATTACTCAGGAAGGTAAATGGCTTTTATATGAGGGAGCGATTGATAAAATCAATAATGATACCTGGCACAGGGAGAGTTTAAGTCCTGTGCTGCTGAACATGGGTGATGATTTTAAGGGCTTGATAAAACTGAATCTGCATGATAACACATTTGATAAAATAGAGATAGACTGCATATTTCCTGTTCTTCACGGAAGAAACGGTGAGGATGGAACAATACAGGGGCTGTGCCGGATGACCGGAATTCCTTTTGTAGGGTGTGATATGACCTCATCTGCTGTGTGCATGGACAAGGAATTTACTCACATTATATGTGAAAATTCAGGGATTGAAACAGCTCCTTACATATCAGCCGTGAATTCCAACAGGCTCAATGTTAAAAAGCTGTATGAGGAAGCACTTGAAAAGCTCTCACTGCCAATGTTTATTAAGCCTGCAAACAACGGCTCGTCCATTGGAATAAGCAAGATAAGGAATTATGATGAATTTGAAAAAGGAATTATGGAGGCTTTTCAATATGACAGTAAGCTGATTATAGAAAGAATGATTGAAGGCTTTGAAATAGGTTGTGCAGTTCTGGGCAATGATGAATTGATAATAGGTGAAGTGGATGAAATTGATACTAAAAATGACTTTTTTGATTATGTGGAAAAATACAGTCAGCATAATTCTAAAATTCATTGTCCTGCAAGAATTAGCGATGAGCTGAAAGGTGAAGCAAAAAAGATTGCAGGAAAAACCTACAAAGCTTTGGGCTGCAAGGGAATGGCAAGGGTTGACATGTTTGTGACTCCTGAAAATAAAATATATTTAAATGAAATAAATACCATACCGGGACTTACAGATTTGAGCAGATATCCTTCAATGCTGAAAAAAATAGGTATAGAATACAAGGATTTAATTATTAAATTAGTTGAGCTGGCAATGGAGCAATAAAGAATAATAAAAAATAATAAAGAAAAACAGCTAAGTGATAGAAAATAAAAAAGCGCTATGCGCTTTTTTATTTTTCTATCTATCAATTGATCATCGTTCAGCTATAGCTATTTAAGTCCCAATATTACTCTTGCTTCATCAGGTGTTGCAACCTCACGTCCGAATTCTCTTGAAAGGCGTGCAACTCTTTCTACTAACTGAGCATTGGATTTAGCCAGTTCTCCTTTTGAGTAATAAACATTGTCTTCAAATCCTGTTCTTGCATGACCGCCCAGTATAATAGCTGCCATGTTCAAAGGAAGCTGATATCTACCAACGCCTGCTACAGTCCAGGTTGAGCCTGCGGGGATTGATTCAACCATGTATAATAAGTCTCTCAGCTCTCCGCCCATTGCTCCGGGAACTCCAAGAACAAAGTCAAAATGCATTGGAGTGTTGATTATTCCCTTCTTTGCAAAACGGATTGCAGTATCAACCATTCCCTTTTCAAAGCATTCCAGTTCTGGTTTAACTCCCAGTTCATTCATGCGTTTAGCAAATATTTTGATGTTTTCTTCTGTATTCATGAATACATCATCCGAAAAATTGCATGTTCCCATGCTCAGTGTTGCCATTTCAGGTTTTAATTCGATTGGCTGCATTCTCTGCTCAGGAGTGTGCCAAACGGCTCCGCCTGTTGAAGGCTGGAATATAATGTTGCATTTAGCTTCAGTTTTTTCTTTGATTTCCTTGTAAACTTCATAATCCTGTGTTGGATTTCCTTCCTTGTCTCTTGCGTGAACATGCACCATTGAAGCACCTGCCAGATAGCATTGATATGCTGCTTCGGCAATTTCATCAGGTGTAAGAGGAAGATTAGGTTGTTGCTCTCTTGTTACCTCCGCTCCTGTTAAGCAAGCGGTAATAATTAATTTTTCCATAGTAACCTCCATATAATATTTTTTGCCCTATCATCATTTTACCGTATTTACAAAATATAGTCAATTGATTGTTAATATATTAATTATTTTGCTGCATTACTTAAGTAGTTTTAATTTATTTCTGCGGAGGTTCGTGAAATAAAATGATCTGCTTTATTTTTAGTTTTGAATTAATTGAGAATTCCCTTCATAATTATGGTTTTTACCTGCGTAAGTTCTTCCAGTGTGGCACTGACGCCTTCTCTACCCAGCCCGCTCATTTTGTAGCCGCCAAAAGCAATATCAGGATGTCTGTACCTGCCGGTGCCATTTAAAACAACGCTGCCGCACTCCAGTTTATAAGCTATTTTCATAGCCCTGCTTATATCGCGGGTCATAATTCCGCTATTTAATCCGTAAATGGTGGAATTATGTATGGCGGCAGCTTCTTCTTCCGTATCAAAGCCTATGATTGGAAAGACCGGACCAAATACTTCCATGTCCTTTGCTATATCCATTTCAGGAGTTACGTCTGTAAGAACGGTGGGTTCAAAAAATGTTTTATTAAATAAATTACCGCCGTAGATACATTTCGCACCATGACTAATGGTAAGATCTACTTGTTCTTTTACTTTAATTGCTTCCCTCTCATTAATAAGGCAGCCCATGTCTGATTTTGGATCAAGGGGATCACCAATCGTTAATTTTTCGAGTTTTTCTACGAGAAGTTTTGCAAATTTATCTTTTACGGAATTTTGTACAATAAATCTTTTTGTAGCTATGCATATTTGACCTGCGTTTGTTGTTCTTGCCATAACTGCGTTTTCTACGGCCAAATCAATATCGGCGTCTTCAAAAATAATCATTGCATCATTTCCTCCTAATTCAAGAAATACGCGATGCAAATTTTCTGCGCCTGCCTTAAGTGTTTGAACTCCGACAGAAGTGCTTCCGGTAAGACTTATTGCGTCTGCTTCAGTGCTGCAGGTAAGATAATTTCCGACAACAGCACCGCTTCCGGTTATAATTTGTGCAGAATTTCCAGGTACTCCACATTCCAGAAGAAGCTCAGTCATACGGATAAGAGTCAGAGGATTATCTGATGGAGGCTTTATTATAACTGAATTGCCTGTTGCCAGAGCAGGTGCAACTTTATATGCATAGGTTGATGCCGGGAAATTAAAGGGAATTATGCAGACCACTGTTCCAAGAGGCTCTCTTCTTGTAAATATTATGTCATTTTCTCCTCCAGGCTGGCTGTCAGGCAGGGTTATGCCATAAAGATGATTGGCTCCTTCCACAAAGCTCCTGAATATGGCTGAAACAGAGCCTACTTCTGTTCTTGCCTCTTTTATTGTCTTTCCTGTTTCTTTACACAGAAGCTCAGCCAGCTCTTCCTTATGTTCACTAACTTTTGCTGTAAAATTTAAAAGAATTTTAGAACGTTTATGCAAGGGTGTTTCTCCCCAGATTTTTTTACCTTTCAATGCATGTTTCAATGCTGAATCAACATCTTCCTTTGCTGAATCAGGAACTGTATCCAGCAGATGTTGTGTTGCAGGGTTTATTATGTTTATGGTATTGCCGCTGTGTGCGTCCGCCTTTTGTCCGCCTATAAGCATTTTCATAAATATCAATATCCTTTCTGTTTCAATTTTTATTATTATAATATAATTGTTATGTGATTACAAATTTATTCATAATTTCTGACATAACTTTTTATCCTGATATAGCGGTAATATTAATTATCTGAAATAATTAAAAAAAATTTGCAAATAGGGTGGAAAATATTTTTCATTTATAGTATAACTTTATATGAAATGAAATATAACATATATAGAAAATATGAGTGATTAGGACATAATAAAATTAAACAGGAGATAAAATGGACAGAGAATTAGCTTTGAATATAGTAAGAGTGACAGAAGCAGCCGCATTAGGCTGCGGCAAGTATATGGGAAGAGGAAACAAAGAGATAGCTGACCAGGCTGCAGTGGATGGAATGAGAAATATGTTTCAGGTACTCGATATTGCCGGGACAGTGGTTATAGGAGAGGGAGAATTGGATGAGGCACCTATGCTTTATATAGGTGAAAAAATAGGAACATGGGAAGAAGGAGCGCCTGAAATAGATATTGCCGTTGATCCGCTGGATGGAACCAAGCTTGTTGCAAAAGGACTTCCGGGAGCATTGGCCGTAGTTGCGGTGGCACCGAAGGGATGCCTTTTGCATGCACCGGATATGTATATGGATAAGATTGCTGCAGGGCCGAAGTCTAAGGGTTGTATTGATATTACGGCTTCAATAGAGAAAAATCTTTATAATGTGGCAAAGGCACTTCACAAGGATATAACAGAAGTAACCGTTATAATGCAGGACAGAGAAAGACATCAGGATTTAATAAACAGGGCGAGAAATGTGGGAGCCAGAATAAAGCTGTTTGAGGACGGTGATGTTGCAGCTGCCATAGCAACATGCTTCAGTGAATCCGGTGTGGATATGTTTATAGGAAAGGGAGGAGCTCCTGAGGGAGTTATTTCTGCTGCTGCACTTAAATGTCTTGGCGGGGAGTTTCAGGCTATTCTAAGGCCCGAAAGTGAAGAAGAGGAAAGAAGATGCAAGGAAATGGCAGGAGAAAGCTGGAGCAGGGTCCTAACTATGGAGGATCTGGCAAAGGGTGACGATGTTATATTTGCCGCAACAGGGGTATCTGACGGAGAGCTTTTAAAGGGCGTGAGATACATGGCAAACAACAGAGCAAGAACTTATTCAATGGTTACACGCTCAAAATCAGGTACAATCCGTTTTATTGACACAACTCATTTTCTGGATAAGAAACCTTGCTATGCATATGTAAAATAATAAAGATCTTATAAATAAAAACCCTCACGGAGGGTTTTATTTATAAATATATTATTTGTATTTTCTTGCCTGCTTTTTTCAACTCTTCAACCAGGCTGTCAATTATATTTTGTTTGATATTGTAGTCCATTGGAAAATTTGGGTTCTGGTGGGCCGGATTTACAGCTCTTCCTATATAAAAATTTATGTGGGTTCCTATGTCCGTAAGCATCCGTGTCAATAAGGAACAGCCATCATAATCGTTGTATTCTATTATATGTTCGTAGCTTGATTTATTTAATTTTTTAATGTTTTCCAAGGTCTTGCCAAGTGTAAGCACACCTTCTGTAACAAGGTCAAAACCTTCCATGAATGCCATTGGAGGAACATTATCCCTCATGGAATCCATATCAACCTCAAGAGTTTTTCCAAGTTCGCGTTCCGCAATAAGAGCTGTTGTTCCGCCACATATTATTTTCATATTGCCGTCTTCTTTCATAATTTCTGCAAGATTTTTATCAAGTGATTTATCAGCAGGAGGGCCAATGAACAAATCTATTACTTCAGGTCTTCTAACCTTTATTGTCAATATTGTGGTATCATCGCCCGGCTTATTGTTGTATAAGTTGCTGCAGACACCTATAAAGTTGCCGTTAATAAGCTGAGCAGATTTATTTACGCTGTTCAAATCCTTCAGATATTCATTAACCTCATTCCATGACCATCCAAGATTAAGCATCTGCCCGATTCCCGCATGGATTGCACCATCGCTTACCACACAGAGTGTATCACCTTCATCAAGTTTTAAGTTAGATTCATATATCTTTTTTTGCCCTATTATTCTCTCATCTTTATCAACAGGTATGATTCTCTTGTGTGAATAATAAAAATAAGGAGGATTATCGTATTCTGCAATATATGCGTTATTATTCCTGTCAATCCTGATAATGGTGAAGGTGGAATAGGCAAGCTTTCTGACTTTGCATTCGGGAAGGGTGTTTATTACGGTCTCAATGGTATCATCGATAGATGCCCCGTTTTTAAGCATGGTAACAGCAATTTTTGTTGTCATCGTAGCCAGTATGTTTGCCTTTACACCGCTTCCGAGACCATCAGACATAACAATGATACAGCCATCATCATCATAAATATATTCGACCTTGTCTCCGCATAATTCCTCTGTATATTTGTTTATACTTTTATAATTAATATCAATGAAATTATTCATTATTCTAATCTTCACTTTCCTCTAAAACAACTTTTTTAAGTTTAAGGAGAGCAGCTTTTGTTTCGGCTGTTGTTTCGCCTAAAAGACCTGCTATTTCCTGAGCAACCCTCATTTGTTTTTCAATTACCTTGTCTGCAGTTTCCAAGGTGTTTAATTTAAAATTAACTATTTGTTCCTTTTTTATTTCTTCTGCAGTAATGTCATTTAATATTCCAAACAAGATTTTATTCTTAGGAAGGTAGATGATGCGCTCATATACAATCATATGGTAATTTTCGAGATTCAGCTTCCTTCCGACCATATTTTCCTCTGAATTTATTGCAGCCTTAAAATCATCATCAGGCATAATAGTTGAAAGAGGTTTATTTCGTATTATGCTGCTGGTAGTTTTGAACGCTTTTTCACCTACCGGATTTAATTCAAGTATATTTAAGTCCAGGTCTACAATTATAATGATGCTTGGTGAGTATTCAAAATAAATATTTGAGATTTTTTCTGCCTCACTGCGCATATAGGGCATGCACATTTGAGGATATGACAATCCTTCAAGAACAGACACAGCTTTATCCCGGCATGTATCATATCCGCATGCCCCACAGTTCAGCTCATCTGCCTTTGTGTGCTTTCCTGTCTGTTCCAGCACATTTCTTATATCTTCTTCTGAATAATAAGGACGATTGTACTGTTTGTTTCTGAATTCCCTTAAATAGTTTAAATTCTTTTCCGCATCACTATAGTTTTGGTAACTTTTATTTATTAACGGGTGTATTCTTGACTTTGTTTTGGTTTTTCTTACAAAGACATTTTTGCTTTTTTTTGGAACTGCCGGACCGCCAAGGCATCCTCCTATGCAGCTGTTGGCTTCTATCAGCACATCTGATAAATCACCATCAGCTATAGCATCAAATGCACCTCTTAAATTATCAATGCCTGATATTGTCAGAGGGGTAAATCTGCTTTCTGAAATAATGTTTTTCATTCCTGAAAGGATTCCATTTTCAAGGGGATATTTCTTGCCGATATAGTTTCCTTCCAGGTCAGGATAAGTTTCTTCAAAGGATGAAATATCTATATTTCTGGTTTCCAACAGCTTGTCAAGCTCTTCAAAAGAAATAACTCCGTCAATAAGTCCGGAAAGCTGATATCCGTATGCTTCACATTTCTTTGAAATACAGGGTCCTAAAAATACTATAAATGCATCTTTACCGTGTCGTTTTCTTATCATTTTACAATGGGCGATCATTGGAGAATCCAGCGGCATGAGATATTTTATCAAATCAGGATAATAAGTCTGAACCATCATGTTTACCGTTGGGCAGCATGTGGTTATTGCATTTTTTGCATCTGTGATTTTAATATATTCTCTGTACAGCTCAGTTATTTTTGATGCTCCAATGGAGGTTTCTTCAACAAATGCCGCACCCAGATATTTAAGAACAGATATAAGCTTATAAGGCTCATCATATACTCCGAGATAGGAAGGAGCAATAGATACAATTATTTTTCGGTCTTCCTTCAGGGCGGCAGTTACCTTTTCAAGGTCACTGTGGATGTTTCGTGCATTTTGCGGACATACAGAGAAACAAGTACCGCATGCAATGCATTTTTCTTCAACTATTTGTGCCTGGTCGTCAATCATTTTAATTGCTTTTACCGAACAGTTTCGCACACATTTATAGCAATTCTTGCAATTAGCAGGATAAAAATCAAGTATTCTCATATTAGCTCCTCATGTGTTCCATTACTACTTCATCAAAGAAATTTTCTGCTGTAGCAGTATTTATTGAATAAATTTTATCATTGAAACATACAGAGACAGCTTCTGTGCAGTGTCCCAGACAAAAAGCGGCCTTAATCACGACCTTGTCCGAAACTTCCCTGCTATGAACACAATGCTTAAATATTTCGATAACATCATTTGAGCCTTTTAAATGACATGCGCTTCCTACACAAATTTTTAAATCAGCCATTATATACCTCACAAATACTATCTATATATTCATTATATTACGAATAAAATAAAAATCAACATATGAGTTAAAAAATTAACAAAAAGGCATGGAACAATATTCCTAATTAATCCTTGACTAATAAAAAATTAAATGATATTATTGTAACACTTATCAAACACTTATCTTGTATATTCCATAAATAATAAAAATTGAATAGAATGGAGGTTTTTATGGATAAAGACCAATTAGCCGGTATGAAGCTTTCTGAATTGAAGGAACTGGCCAAGTCAAACGGCATGCGTGATGCCTATAAGTATAAAAAAGATGAACTGCTTATAAGATTAAGCGATTATTATAAGAATGAAAATTCAATTGAAGAAGACCGTGTTCAAGCAGTTGAGCATTCAGAAAATAAAGAATCAGACAAAGTTAATTTTACTGAACGTGCAAAAAATTTAGAAGAATTTGAAAGTGAAACAGAAGAATCCGGAAGTGGAGTCAATGTTACAAACCTTCCCGATAAGATAGTTGAAGAAATTGAATCAAGCGGTGAAGGCGCAGTCAGAGTTATGGGAATTCTGGAGACTCACCCTGACGGATACGGGTTTTTAAGAACAAACAACTATCTAACAAGTGATGAAGATGTCTACATATCACCTTCCCAGATAAGAAGATTTCATATGAAGACAGGAGATAAAATTACAGGTATAACAAGACCCCCGAAACAGGGTGAAAAATTCAAGGCTCTGTTGTATGTAAAACAAGTAAATGATGAAAATCCCGAATTGGCAAGAAACAGAAAAGACTTCGATTCGCTCATCCCCATTTACCCCAATGAAAGAATTAGGCTTGAAAGTTCAACCATTAATATAACAATGAGATTGATTGATTTGATTGCTCCTATCGGAAAAGGTCAAAGAGGTATGATTGTTGCACCCCCAAAGGCAGGAAAAACAACAATTTTAAAAAATATAGCAAACAGCATTGCAGAGAATTACCCTGAAGTTGAAATTATTATGCTTCTAATAGATGAACGTCCGGAGGAAGTAACAGATATGAAAAGATCTGTTAAAGGTGATGTTGTATACTCCACCTTTGATGAACTACCTAAAAATCATATTAAAGTTGCGGAAATGGTTTTAGAAAGAGCGAAAAGACTTGTTGAACAAGGCAAGGATGTAGTAATCCTTTTAGACAGTATTACAAGGCTTTCAAGAGCATATAATCTTACAATAACTCCTACGGGAAGGACTTTGTCAGGGGGACTTGATCCCGGAGCATTATATGGACCTAAAAGATTTTTTGGAGCAGCAAGAAATATTGAAGATGGCGGAAGTTTGACAATTTTGGCAAGTGCTTTGATAGAAACAGGAAGCCGTATGGATGACATGATATTTGAAGAATTCAAGGGAACAGGCAACATGGAAATTCACCTGGACAGAAAGCTTTCTGAAAAGAGGATTTTCCCGGCTCTGGATATAAATAAATCCGGAACAAGAAGAGAAGAATTGCTGTTAAACAGTGAAGAGCTTCAGACAATATGGCAGTTAAGAAAAGCAATGAGCAACTTCTCTGTTGCAGATGTTACTGAAAGACTAATAGACGGTCTGGTGAAAACCAAGACTAACGAAGAATTCATAAAACAAGCATCAACACAGCTGTTGAATATAGATAAAATGAAGGATGATCTTTTAGACAGAAACTATTAACAAATAAAAATAAGCAAAAAAACATTGTAATATGATTTACCCTGTGATATAATGCTAAGGGTAAATTGATAAATATTATTTAATTAATATAGAGCGAGAAAGAGGTGAACAGGATGAAAAAAGGAATACATCCAGATTATAAAACTGTTACTGTTAAATGCGCATGTGGAAATACATTTGAAACTGGTTCAGTGCTTGACGAAATCAAAGTTGAAATATGTTCAGAATGTCATCCATTCTTTACCGGCAAACAAAAGTTTGTTGATAAAGGCGGTAGAGTTGACAGATTTAAAAAGAAATACGGCATGTAAAAAAATGGAAAATCCATTTTGGGTAAATCTTGGGCGAGTTTCAAGATTTGCCTTTTGTTTTGCCAAGAAATAAAACTGTGCTTTCTTTAGCAAAAGGTTCCAATAAAATTGACAGGCTTTTTAACTAAATTTTTAATTATATCTGCATATTTTTCATCGGTTGTTACAATACAGCTGCATGAAGGACCTCCTGAATGTATCAGATCAATAAAAATATTTTCGTTCAGTATAATTTCAAGATTGTTGTATATGCACAAATCATTAAGCTCAGCGGCAGTCCCCCTTGAGCCTACAGGAAGCATTTCTTTTATGTAGTCGCATAAATATAAATTTTCAAAATCATCTATGTCCAGGATTTTATCAGGATTATTTACCACGTCATTTCCGACGAGAGGAATACCCGCAAGCAGGCATACATCACCTTTAACAGTTTTTTTATATTTCAGTTTATCTTTTTCGCACATTCCTATGCATGTAATACCCAGAGAGGTTTGGACTGTTTTAATATTTTCCTCAGTGCTGCCTGTTAAATGAACCTTTGCCGTTTTAAGCTTTGCCAAAAGTTTATTGAAGCCTTCTATAAGCTGTTTCCCGGTATCATTCATTTCAACTGCCAGTCCGTTTGCAAGTATCGTAGGTGTAAATCCCATACTCATAAGTTCAGCGAGAGCAACCTTTCCCGTTTGATAAGCAACAAGCTGAGGATCCGCTTTAACAAAATCATGTTCTTTTAATCCTATTCCTCCGCATGAATCACATGAAATTCCTAAATATTTGTTTTCATCAAAATCTATTACAGTTAAGTCCCTTATCTGCTTAATATTCATTTTTTTCTCCTGAATTTAATAATATTAATTTTAACATATAAAACAATAAATTTCACAGATACATGCATTGCAAATATTAAAAAAAATTAATAATATTATGTATATACAAGAATATATATAGTAACAAATAAAAAGAGTATGTTTTGCAGTAATACTTATCAATAGTTAATAATTTAATATATTTTATAAAAATCTGAAACAAATTGATGAAGTCAAACGTCTATTATAGTGAATACAAAACAACAGAGGCCCAGTATGAATAAAATATTATTAATTTTTAGTCTGATTGCAATTATTATTTCAACATTATACATGCTGTACAGCACGGTAAGATACTATATGGACAAGATAGATAATTAAATAAAATCATGAAAAATCATGTTGTTAAAACTTTAATCAAGCTGCAGTGTAGAATCCTAGGAATTTAAAAAATACAATGTTGTTGTGCATTGTATTTTTTTATGATATAATTTTTAAAAATTACCATTATGAGGTCAGGTGGTTATAATTGTCACATCAAGCTATATACAGAAAATTTCGCCCTAAAACATTTGATGATGTTCTTGGGCAGGAGCATGTTACCAGGACACTGAAGAATCAAATATTGTCAGGTAATATTGCTCATGCGTATCTTTTCAGCGGAATAAGAGGCACAGGCAAGACATCCACAGCAAAAATATTTTCAAGAGCAGTAAATTGTCTTAACAATCATGACGGTAACCCATGCAACGAGTGTGAAATATGCAAAAGCATATTAGATGAAACAAACATGGATGTTATAGAGATGGATGCAGCTTCAAACAATGGAGTTGAAGACATCAGAGAGTTAAGGGATAAGGTCAAGTTTCTTCCTGTAAAAAGTAAGTATAAGGTTTATATAATAGATGAAGTTCACATGCTTTCAAAGGGTGCGTTCAATGCTCTTCTTAAAACATTGGAGGAGCCTCCTGAACATTTGTTGTTTATACTCGCCACAACGGAGCCTCAAAAAATACCGGCTACAATATTATCAAGATGTCAGAGATTTGATTTAAAGAGAATTAAAACACCTGTAATTGTAGAGAATATGAAAAAGATATGCGATGAAATCGGCGTTGAATATGAGGAAAACGCGTTAAAGCTTATTGCTGCAAATTCTGAAGGTGCCATGAGAGATGCGCAGAGCATATTGGACAGATGTCTGTCATTTAATGATGAAAAGATTGATTACGAAACTGTAATAAATTTGCTTGGCACCGTCAATTATCAGGTTATTTTAAAAGCTGCGGACTACATAATAAACAGAGACATTAAAAATACCATGATATTGGTTGATGACATATTGAATGAAGGAAAAGAAATTTCAATTTTTCTGGATGAGTTAATAATATGTTTCAGAAATATGCTCATTATTAAAACAACGAATTCAACAGATAATTTAATGAGGATATCTGAGGATGAAGCAGAGGAGCTTAAAAGGTCGAGCAGCAATATTTCTGTTGATGAAATTGTGAAAATAATAGAAGATCTTTCAACAGCTCAGTTAGAATGCAAAAAATCCCTGAATTCAAGAGTCCTCTTAGAAACAAAGCTTATAAAGATGCTTAATGACGTTAATAATTTAAATATTAATGAGCTTATGAGCAAAATTGAGGAATTGGAAAGTAATATTAAAGACAAAAGTTTCACAGTGAAGCAGCCCAAGACAGATGTTAAAAAGAATACAGCCAAGGATAATGTAAAGGCTGAAATTGACCGGACGAAGGCGCCTGAGCATACAGAGATGGAACATTTTACAAGCCGGGAATCTTCAGAGACCGAGCAAGAAGATAAGCATTTTGACAATAAAAGCGATGAAGCAATTTATAATATAATTATGAACAGCTGGCAGACTATACTTAAAAAGGTCAGAAGTGAAAATGCCGGACTGCAGGCGATTATAAGAGAATCAAAATTATATGAAGTGGAAAATAAAAAAGCAGTATTTGAATTTGACCCTAAATTCACCTTTCACATCAGTGCTGCAAATCAGCCTAAAAACAAGCAGAAGTTCAAGGAAATCTTGAGCGGTTTTGTAAATGATGACTGTGAAGTTGAATTTATTATAAAAAAAGAAGAAAATACAGGCAGAGCTAAGCAAACCATAGAAGATGTATATGAAGATCTTAAAAATGAATTTGGTGAAGAAATAGTTGAATTTAAGCAGGAGGATTAGAAATGAGCAGTAAAGGCAGAAGAATGCCGATGGGTATGCCCGGAGGCGGAAATATGAATAATATGATGAAGCAAGTTCAAAAAATGCAGAAACAGATGGAAGATATGCAAAAAGAACTTGAACAAAAAGAAGTTGAAGCAACCGCAGGCGGCGGAGCAGTTGCTGTTAAGGTGACAGGTAAAAAGGCTTTGCTTGAAGTTAAAATAGATCCTGAGGTAGTGGATAAGGATGACGTTGAAATGCTTGAGGACATGATAGTTGCTGCAATAAATGAAGCATTCAGAAAAGCAGATGAAATGATGGAAAATGAGATGAAAAAAGTCACCGGCGGAGTAAGTATACCAGGGTTATTATAATGGAGCAATACACCCCGCCGATTACTAAACTGATAGAAGAACTTGCCAAGCTTCCCGGAATAGGGAGAAAATCAGCCCAAAGACTTGCTTTTCATATTTTGGATATGAAGGGTAATGACGTGGTGGAGCTTGCAAAAGCAATAGTCAATGCCAAGAAGTTTACCAGGCACTGCACAATCTGCGGCAATCTGGCAGAAGGAGATACCTGCGGCATATGCGGCAACGTTAAACGCGACCATTCAACCATATGCGTTGTGGAAGATGTCAGAGATATATCCGCAATGGAGAGAACAAAGGAATATAAAGGTGTTTACCATGTACTTCATGGAACCATATCTCCTCTTGATGGAATAGGACCGGATGATATTAATATTAAGAACCTTATTACAAGACTTAATTCTGATATATCTGAAGTTATATTAGCCACAAATCCTACCATCGAAGGTGAAGCTACGGCAGTATACATATCACGATTAATAAAGCCAATGGGTATTAAAACAACCCGTATAGCACACGGAATTCCGGTGGGCGGCGATATAGAATATGCTGATGAAGTTACCCTTATGAGGGCTATGGAAGGCAGAAGAGAAATGTAATGTACATCTGAAAATTAATAAAGTTGCATAAGGCAGGAGCAGATTTGAACTATCAAAGTGCTCCTGTTTTTTTATAAGTTTAAAATATTATCGTGAATTTTTCAATAAGGGGGCTGAAATGTTTAAAAAATCAATTGTATCATATTTTGTAACAATCATTATAGTTTTATATTTAATAATTGTTGCTTCAGGCTATGTTACCAATCTGAAGACTAAAAAGATTGAATATCAAGAATTGCGGATTAGTAAATGGAATTATGAATTAAAGGAATTGGGTTCTGACAGGGTAAAATTCACTTATACATTTTCTCTGATTAATTGTAACACTAAAAATGAGTTCATAATATCAGTCAAGCCGACTTATAAAAAAGAAATAGAAAATACTGTAGAATATGATGATTATATTGCAATTAATAAAGAAATAAAACCTAATGAGGAAATTGAAATCAGCTGGGACATAATTGTAAATACTGATGGATTAAAAAAGGCGGATGTAAAGGAAGTTAAGACATATTTAACGAGCGTCACGGTTTCAGCAAAAAATCATAATTCTTACCATACCTTTTATCCATACAATTAATTGATATTTTTATATAACAAAAATAAATTTTTTAAAATAAAGATAACGTTTATCGAAAATCAGCCGAAATATTAGAAAGTGGAATGAATTTAAACTATATCAGTACCTAAGAATAAAAATTCAAGATGATATATTTACTTTTGAGTCAATTGGAATTTGAGGAATTAGCTGAACTTATAATAATTATCTTGGCTTCGTAAAATAAATATATTATTTTTTAATTATAAAATACACTAACTAATATTATTATCGGAGGATATTAATGAAAAAAATAAACATCAGAGGTATCAAGACAAAATTGGTTATTGGTTTTACTGTCCTTATTTTAGCATCATCGATTGCTTTAGGAGTTATATCAATACAAAGTGCCGGTGATATTATAACAAAACAAGCTAAAAGTTCGCTGAGTTTATTAGCTGAGGATGCTTCAAAATTGACTGAAAGCAGAATAGAAACACAGCAGAGAACACTGGATATGATTGCGCTTATTCCGGACATTGATTCAATGGAATGGGAATTGCAAAAGCCAATATTGGAAAAACAGGTGAAAAATACAAACTTTAAGGATATTTTCATAGTTTATATGGATGGTGTCGCTCATTATATAGGAGGATTAACAAACCGAATGGGGGACGTAGATTATGTGAAAAAAGCGTTGGGCGGTGAGTCTAATGTATCTGATTTGATGATAAGCAAAGAAAATAATTCACTATATCTGATGTATGCATCTCCTATTAAAAGGGATGGAAAGGTTGTGGGAGCATTAGTAGGACGAGTGGACGGAAGCGCATTAAGTGCCATAACTGAAGATGCCGGATTTGGAAACAGCGGATATGGATATATAATAGATAATAGCGGTACTGTTGTTGCTCATCCTGATGAGGGTAAAGTAATGAAGCAGTTTAACCCTATTAAAGAATTAGAGAAAGATGAAAGTTTGAAATCATCAGCAGAGTTATTTGAAAAGATATTGGCTGAAAAAACAGGAGTCAGCGAATATTCTTATGAAGGCAGTGATTTATATGCGGGATATGCTCCCATAGAAGGTAGCCAGTGGATATTCGTTATAACTGCAGATAAGAATGAAGTTTTATCATCAATTCCGGAATTAAGAGATTCTATAATAGGAGTTCTTGCAATTGTGCTTGCGGTAAGTGTTGTAATCGTGTATATAATTGGAAGCTCAATTACAAAACCAATTATAGTTGCGGTACGGCATTTTAAAAAGATAGCTGAGCTTGATTTAACAGAAGGTTTACCCGTCAGGTTTCTTAAAAAGAAGGACGAAGTCGGTGATTTGGCACGTGCTTTGCAAATAATTATGGATAGCCTTAAGGATATTATTAATGAAATTATGAATACTTCATCACGTGTTCTCGCTGCTTCCGAGGAAGTATCATCTGCGTCACGTCAATCAGCATCTGCTGCAGAAGAAATATCACAAACGATTGAAGAAATAGCAAAGGGTGCACTGGACCAGGCAGAAAGTACACAAAAAGGTTCCATCAGCGCAAATGAGTTAGGCAGAATTATTGAAGAAGATCAAATATATGTAAGAAACTTAAATGTTCAGTCAGGGAAGGTAACAATAGCTGTTCAGGAGGGCTTAGAAGAAATTGAAAGCCTGTATAAAATAGCAGAAGAAAGCAGCAAAGCGACAAATGAAGTAAAGGATGTCATAGTACAAACAAACGATAGTTCATTAAAAATCGGACAAGCAAGCAGTGTTATTTCATCTATAGCACAACAAACAAATCTTTTAGCATTAAATGCTGCAATTGAAGCAGCAAGAGCAGGAAATGCAGGAAAAGGCTTTGCGGTGGTTGCAGAGGAAATAAAAAATCTGGCACTTCAATCATTTGCCTCTACAGAAGAAATAGATGAAATAGTAAGTGAATTACAATTAAATTCTCAAAGTGCTGTTAAAACAATTGAAAGAGTAGCGGTTATAACAGAAGAGCAGACAAAAAGCGTAATAAGAAGTAAAGACAAATACCAATCCATAGATGAGGCAATGAAGGAAACAGGAGCTGCAGTAAAACAACTGAATGTAGCAGGGGAACAAATGGATAAAATGAAGGATCAGATATTATCCGGTATGGAAAACCTCTCCGCAATAGCTGAAGAAAATTCAGCAGGGACACAGCAGGCGACTGCATCAATAGAAGAGCAAGCTGCATCTGCGGAGGAAATTTCGGCTACAAGTGAAGAATTAACTGCTCTGGCAAAAAATTTACAAACATTAATTTTAAAATTTAAGATTTAAGACTTAAATAAAACCATAAGGGACGGTTTTTTGGACACTTACCTGTAGCTGCAGGAGGGTGTCCTTTTAAATTCTTACAAATTTCTTGTTTTTCATATCTAATAAATTGGTAGAAAATTACATACAATTGTGCTATCATTATATTACATGAATTTAACCTGAAAATTGATATAAAAATGAAAATTATAATAATTGTATATAGCTGTTCAGGAAGAATCTATATTACGGAGGAAATGAATGAAGGTATTAGTATTGAAGGGAAGTCCCCATTTACATGGGACTACGGCATTTTTAGCTGATGAATTCCGCATTGGAGCAGAAGAAAAAGGTAATGAAGTAATTTGTATTGAAACGTCAAAATTAAATATTCATCCATGCACAGGCTGCAATCATTGCCGCAGAAATGACGGCAAGTGTGTATTCGATGATGATATGGCACAAATCTGTACGAATTTGCTGACATCAGATGCAGTGGTTCTTGTAACACCTCTCTATTATTTTGGAATGACAGCACAATTGAAGAGCGTGATTGACCGCTTTTACTCTGTCAATGCGTTGCTCAGGGAAAAACCAAAGAAGCTCTTTTTGATTGCGGCAGGATCTGATACGGAAAGTTGGGCAATGGATGCTTTGAAATCACATTATAAAGCAATATGCCGATACCTTCGCTGGCAGGAAGGCGGAATGGTGCTTGCTCTCAAAGCGCGTACAAAAGAAGATGTTGAAAATAGTGAATATAAAGAGCTGGCAAAAGTCTTAGGAAAAGAATTACGTTAAAATTACAATAGATTTAAATATGAAAATTTTATGCTGTTGAGCATTTATTGCGGGGGAAGCGGGTATATGAAACGAAAATTGTTTTGTGAAATATCACCTTTAACTTATAAAATATCGGTAATAAAATGCCAAATTCTGCGGCATATAAGTAATTTATTTACAAGAAATACAGCAGTGTCTAAAAGCGATAATTTGCTGCCATTTACAGTATATAAACAAAGCTCGCTCATAAGGAGAAAATTGGGTGATGTAGACCCGGTTCTTCAGAACAATAAGGCTGTAAACCTAAGTCTTGCTGCCCCAAAAGTATCCGGAGTAATTATAAAGCCAGGTGAAATATTTTCTTTTTGGAAGCTTGTGGGGGCCTGTTCGGTTAAAAAGGGCTATAAGGAAGGGCTGATGATAAGCG
Organism: Sedimentibacter sp.; assembly: GCA_032059885.1. GTDB lineage: Bacteria > Bacillota > Clostridia > Tissierellales > Sedimentibacteraceae > Sedimentibacter. The sequence continues at coordinate 136,844 of DAMBZP010000005.1, read as the reverse complement.
GTGAAAGAACAACAAAAGGTATCGGCGGCGGTATGTGTCAGTTTACAAATTTAATTCATTGGCTTGTGCTGCATACACCAATGCAAATTATTGAGCATCATCACCATGACGGTATCGATTTGTTTCCTGACTATGGAAGGCAAGTTCCCTTTGGAACAGGTACTTCCATAGTTTATAATTACCTTGATTACCGGTTCAGGAATACAACTGATACAACATTTCAGCTGATAACGTATACATCGGAGGATTATTTAAATGGAGAAATACGATCTGATAAGCCTATTGCCTGCAAATATCATATAAAGGCAGAGGATGAGTTTTTTTCTATAGAAAATAGTCAGATATACAGAAATGGTAAGATATTCAGACATTGCATTGATTCAAAAACCGGAAATTTAATATCCAGGGAACTTATAAAAACCAATCATGCCAAGGTAATGTATACTGTTAGCAGTACAGAGATAATAGGCAATAAAGAATCAGAAGCAGCAAATATCTAAGAAAAAGAAGAAATAGGGAAATAATTATATATTAATTATGTATACTAAGATAATGGATAAGAATGGAGTAAGTATGCAATATGGTTTATTTAGAGAGTTTCATATTTCCGAATGAAGATGAGGAATTTGCTTTTTTCATGGGTATAGAAAGGACGTGCTACGATTCATTTTATCCATTTAAGGTATTATCAAGAAACAGCTTTGAAAGGGTTGATTTTGAACCGGTTACGATCTTTTACGGAGGAAACGGCTCAGGAAAATCAACTGCTCTGAATATTATTGCTGAAAAGATCGGAATTAGCCGTGAGGCTATTTATAACAAATCTAATTTTTTTATGGATTATGTCAATATATGTAATGTAAGAATTATCGGAAACAGATTACCTGAAAACAGCTGTATTATTACCAGTGATGATGTATTTGACTACTTGCTTAATATTCGTAATCTTAACCAAGGAATAGACCAAAAAAGAGAAGAGCTTTTTGGTGAATACTTAAACTTAAAATATTCTCAATATCAAATAAAATCAATAGAAGATTATGAGCATTTAAAGAGAGTAAATAATTCCAGAAGTAAGACTCAATCACGATTTATAAGAAGTGAGCTTATAAATAATGTTAGAGAATATTCAAACGGTGAAAGCGCCTTTCGATATTTCACAGAAAAAATACGAGAAAACGGTCTGTATTTATTGGATGAACCGGAAAACAGCCTTTCGCCGAAACGTCAGCTGGAATTAATGAAATTTATAGAAGACTTTTCGCGGATTCTTGGATGTCAATTTGTTATATCTACGCATTCACCTTTCCTTTTGTCAATACAAGGAGCCAAGATTTATGATCTTGACGCAAATCCTGTTGATGTAAAGTTATGGACCGAGCTGGAAAATATACGTATATTTTATGATTTTTTTAAAAGATTTGAAAGTGAGTTTTAATTTATGACCTAATTAAATAAAGAAAAGCAACCCAAATAATTCAAAATAAGCAATAGAATAAAATAAAAATAGGTTATTTACAAAACCTGCATTTCGCTTTCAAAAGTTGCGTTTCGCTTTCAAAAGTTGCGTTTCGCTTTCAAATATCCAATTGTCAATTACAAATATTGCTTTTCTCTTTACAAAGTGGCTTTTTGCTTTGCTATTAAGTACTTAATCTTTCCCTTTGATTGGAAAAGGACAAATATTATCAATATACATTAAAAATTTATCGATAAACAATAAATAGCTGTTGACTTATAGGGTATGTGTGATAGAATGGCAGTATAAATAATTAGTTGGAGGTTGTTCGACATGAAGCAGGATAAAGGAATATTGCTGTTGAGAATCTATGATTTTATATTGTCTTTGGGGGCGGTTTATATTGGGATAATGATGATAAATTCAAAAGGTGTATTTGCTGAATTTCCATCAGAATGGATTGGTAAGCTTCCTTTTGATAATTGGGCTTATATAGGTGCAATTGCCATATTAGTATTTGGATTGGGAAACTTTATATCAGTTATATTCAGCTTTTGGCAATCAAAGACCAAGGCGCTGAAAATGTCTGTTTTAATGAGCGTACTGTTATTGATTTGTATTATGGCACAAAGATATATTCTAGGTGAATGGTATTTGGCAACGAGCCAGTTGTTAATTTCAGGCATACTGCAAATAATTTTATGCGGTGCTGCATTTTGGGGGTATAAAAGCAAGCTGCCAGAGTAATATGACAATCATAACCGTGAAATCAAATGACTGCCAGGATGTTTCAAAAGTAAACATAAAGATGCTGAGGACAGGTTTTGAAATTAAAATCTGTCCTCAGAAATTAATAAGATAAAATTATATTTTGTGGATAATTTTGATAAAGCGTTTTTTTCCGATTTTAAGCACATCACCATTTTCAGGAGTGACATCAATATTATCAAGCTTTTGCTGATTGAGCTGCACACCGTTTTGCTGAACCATTCTGCGAAATTCTCCGTTACTTTTTATGAATCCTTTCTCTACAAGCAGAGGAATGATTTCAACCAGGCGGCTGTGAGCTTTTACTACAAGCTCCGGTATTTGATCGGGAACAGCTTTTTTGCTGAATGCTGTGTCATAATATTTCTTTGCCTGAATAACTTCATCCTCTGTGTGGTATAGACGCGTGATAATTTCAGCAAGGGAATATTTAATGTCTCTCGGGTTTTTACCTGCATCTATTTCTTTTCTGATAGCTTCAATACGATTTGGATGCTCATCTGTTGCCAGTTCAAAGTATTTTAAAATCAATCCGTCGGGAATTTCCATGATTTTTTTGAACATCACTTCAGCTGATTCATAAATACCTATATAATTTCCAAGACTTTTGCTCATTTTTTCTACACCATCCAGCCCCTCCAACAATGGCATGAAAATAGCGACTTGTTGAGGCTGGTTCATAGTTTTCTGCAAGGTTCGCCCCATCAGAATATTGAAGGTCTGATCCGTGCCTCCCAACTCAATGTCTGCTTTCAATGCTATGGAATCATAGGCCTGCATCAGGGGATAAAAGAACTCATGAATTCCTATAGGCGTGTTATTATTAAAGCGGTTCTGGAAATCATCTCTTTCCAACATTCTGGCAACCGTAGTTGTGGCGGCTAACCTGAGAACATCCTCAAAATTCAGCTTGCTCAGCCATTCGCTGTTGTATCGGACAGTGGTTTTTTCCTTATCCAGTACTTTGAATATTTGCTCAAAATATGTCCTTGCATTCTCCTTAACCTGCTCATTAGTCAGAGCATTGCGTCCCTTTGATTTTCCCGATGGATCACCGATTTTTCCGGTAAAGTCGCCGATGATAATTACTGCTTCGTGCCCTAGATCCTGCATCTGTTTAATTTTGCGCAGCACCACCGCGTGACCAAGATGAATATCCGGTGCGCTTGGGTCAAGGCCTAGTTTAATAATCAAAGGACGGTTGTTTTTTAAGGATTCACATAGCTTGTTTCGAAGCTCATCTTCATTTACAAGCATACTTACACCTTTTGCGATAATTCGCAGTTGTTCCTCAACAGTCTTCATTTTCACCTCTCCTAATATTAAGTATTCATTTAATATAAGCAAGGACCATAAGATAAAAAATAAAAAGCTCCCATCCTTCTGGAATGAAGGACGAGAGCAAGTTCCCGTGTTACCACCTTACGTTTGCGGACAATTCACACTGACCGCCTCACCGGGTACGTCATGATACATGGTTATACCCTGAGCACTATAACGTGTGCGAGGAAACGTCACAGCCTACTAAAATTTCGGTGTGAAGCTCAAAGAGGTATTCATAACCGGTCTGCCACGCGCCTCTCATCATCCGGCAACTTTCTGTGTGCGATGCAGGTTACTACTTTTTCTTATCACAGCTTTTAAAATTTTAATCTTATACTACGAAATGCGTATGTTCCCGCAATATCGTTATGCAAATATTAAATTATAAGAATTATAGACTTATAAAATATCATTGTCAAGCAAATTAAAGTTTATACTTATTAAATAATACGATAACCATAAATAATGTTTATAAAGATAATTTGTTTATTTTTTAGCAGAACAAAATAATTATCTGTTTACGCTCATAATTCCATATTGTACCATGATAGCTGTTTGTGATATAATAAAACAATTTTTAATATTAAACTTATAGGAAACATATTATGGGCATGAAAATTGATTGTAGGATATGATACAATGATTATAAATAACTGGGGGGTTAATATGATAATCAGAGCGGCAGAAATAACTGATGCATCATGCTATTAAATGCGGATATAAAACTGCATGGGTTGAAATGGCGGCTAAAGATATATGTGATGCCATTGCAATTGTAGAATAGATAAATTATATTGAGAGGAGACAACAATGAAATATTACAAAAAGCTAGTGGGAAGAAGAGTTTATTTATCACCTATGAATGCTGAAGATGCTGAGATTTACGTTGAGTGGCTTAATGATTTCAGTGTAACTGACGGTTTAGGAGTATCTGATAAGGTTACATCATTGGAAAGTGAAAGAGAATGGATTTCTGAGAATTCAAATCAATATCAATTTGCAATAGTCAGATTGGAAGATGATAAGCTGATAGGAAATTGCTCAATTCATGATGTTGACCAAAAAAAGCAATGTGCTGATGCAGGATTGTTTATAGGAGATGAAGAAAACCGCAATAGAGGATATGGACAGGAAGTGCTTAATTTATTGCTGTATTATGCATTTAACTATTTGAATTTAAATAATATAATGTTAAAAGTATTTTCATTTAATGAAAGAGCGATTAATTGCTATAAAAAAGTTGGGTTTAAAGAAATAGGCAGAAGAAGACAGGCCTATTATTTAAAGTGTAAATATTATGATGATGTGTTCATGGATATTTTAAGGGAAGAGTATAAGAATACAGTGTATTTCAACTGAGCTTGATAAATTATATATATACATCATAGTACATGATATCTTCTAATATAATAGTAGTATTACAGAAAATTATACAGGAGGTAATCATGAGTGAAGAAAAACAGTTCTCTTGCAATGCAACCGTAGATTTACCATATCCGGAGGCTCGTACAAACAGCCGCAATCCTGATTATGCCTATGCAATGTTAAGCAATGTAGGAGGAAGCAACTCGGAAATGAGTGCTGTGGGTCTGTATTTTTATAACAGCGTTATACTAAACCCTGAATATAAAGGATTTGCACATTGCTTTAACATAATTGGAATTGCAGAAATGAGGCATTTAAAAATGTTTGCTGACCTTGCATTTCAAATGGGACTCGATCCTAGACTTTGGAGTATAGGGAATAAGAAAATGTCATATTGGACTCCGGCGTATATTAACTATCCTCGTGAAATAAAGGCTGTAATTTATAATTCTATAAGGGCAGAAAATGAAGCAATACAAAAATACGGAATGCAGGCAGATAAAATACGGGATGAAAATATAACATCCATATTAAGGCGCATAATTCTGGATGAAGAACGACATATTGAAATTTTCAATAGAATGCTCGAGCAAATTTGATAAACATAACTGAAGAAATGGAGAAATGTAATGGCAAAGATAATGATAATAAAGCCATGCATTAATTTAAAAAATGAATATTCTGATATGATTTCTGAATGGCGGGAATCAGGCGAAGAATTAATTCCATGGAGTTTGAGCATTGAAAACAGTGACTTTAGCCTGATGATAGAAAAGTTGAACGAGTATATCAGCGGAACAGGACTTCCGGAAGGGTTTGTTGAATGTTCAACATTCTGGCTTATAAATGAAAATAACAGAATTCTCGGTGTTATTGATATAAGGCATAGATTGAATGATCATCTGGCATTTAGGGGCGGTCATATAGGTTATGGAATCAGGCCAAGTGAGAGACGGAAGGGGCTTGCAACTTTGATGCTGTCATTAGCATTAAAAGAATGCAAGGATCTTGGACTATCAAATGTTTTAATTACATGCTTAAAAAGCAACTTAGGGTCTGCAAAAACAATTATAAATAACGGAGGAATACTTGAATCAGAAGATACCGATAACGGAGAAATTTTTCAGCGATATTGGATTAATTTAAATAATAATATTACTAATGCACATAAATCCAATGCTTCTGATGAATAACATTATTTTTACAGGATTACTTAGGAAATAAAATTTAGAGTGAAAATTTTTAACAGGAGGGAAATTGTGATTTTAGAATTGGTAAAGCCGACTTTAGAAATGCAAGAGATGATTTTGGAATTTGTCTTGGAATTCACGCAGTACAATGAACATACAATTAACGGATGCTGCGGACTGACCAGGTATGACGAATATTCTGACTGGCTGAATTATATAGAAAATGTCGAAAAGGGATTGATTGCGGACAGGATTTCTTCGAGTACGTATGTTGCTGCAGATAGTGAAACAAAACTAATAATCGGAATAATAGATATAAGACATTATTTGAATGATGAGCATTTTTACAGCGGTCATATAGGATATTCTGTGAGACCGAATCAGCGAAACAAGGGTTATGGTTCGGAGATATTGCGTATGGGATTAGAAAAATCAAAGGAGCTTAATCTTGATAAGCTGATGTTAACCTGCAAAAAGGACAACGTGGCCTCCCAAAAGGTAATCGAAAGAAACAACGGAATTCTGGAAATGGAAATAGTTGATGACGGAGAAGCATACATGGTTTACTGGATTAATAATTGATGTATTATTATGCAAAAATAAAAACAGATAAAGGGGTTACAGCCTTTATCTGTTTTGAAATTCCTCCCTTTTTAAAGAGTAAATATTCGCTTTTCCTTTGCTTGGCCAATCGATCTGACCTGTATATTTTAATCCTACACAATTAATTATATGCTCAGATGTATGATTTTGGGGATTAACCGCTGCAGATATTTCCTCAAAACCTAAATTATCAAAACCATATGAAAGGACCTTTTTAACAGATTCCTTGCAATATCCATTCCCCCATGATGATTTTGTAAAACCGTACAATATCTCAATATTGTTGATTACGTCGCAGTATTTAAATCCGCAGTAACCTATATATTTATTTGACCTTTTTTCAATTACCGAAAAAACATAATTATTATTTACACCAAAATTATTAATCTTTTTAAAATAATTACTCATTTCTTCCTCGTAGGATAATTTAGTTGCTCCGCCGGTAAATTTCATAACATCTCTGTTACATTTCATCTTGAGAACTTCGGGAAAGTCATCCATGCTTGGATTTTTGATGATAAGTCTTTCTGTTTCCATATAAATTGGCTGAATTAAATTTAACATAAGTACCTCACATGTATAAATTTTATATATTATAAACAGATATAAGTAAATTTGCAATATAAAAAATCTAAGTTTACTGTTTTTTAGTCTATAATATCTCATATTGTTCTGATAGGCTATTTATGGTATAATAAGGCAATTATTATTTTGAATGCAGGTGAACACATGACTGATAGGAATAAAAATGTGAAGAGGGTGCATTATTTGTTTTTAGTATTGGGAGTTATGTTTCTTGGTCTGCTATCCAGAAGAATGACTGCATACATTCCTGATATAATTGATTTGTTTCTTGGAGATTTTCTGTGGGCAATGATGATATATTTTATAATGAGGACAATATTTATAAATTTTTCGTTAAAGAAATCTTCTGTTTTCGGAATCCTGTTCTGTTTTTTTATAGAGATTACCCAGCTTTATCATAGCGCCTGGATTGACGAGGTAAGAAAGACTACTTTAGGAGGCCTGATTTTAGGATATGGATTTTTATGGAGCGATTTGGCTGCTTATTTATTTGGAGTATGTTTTGGAGCTGCATTCGATGGACTCATAAATAAAAATTAAACAGGAGGTAGAAATATATGAAAAAAATAAATTATAATTTTATTTATATAATTTTAATTTTGGCTTTTATATTTATAATTTACAGAAATCCTGATTTAAGAATAGGTGAAAATTATAGAAACAGAATGTATTATGATTTAAAAAACTATGCTGAGGAAATAAAAGGGTTTAATGAAAAACTGTCAGGAGCGCTGATTATTGAGGATTATAATTATTTTGATAAAGAATTATATATTAATAACGAAATCTTAATAAACTTTAGAAAATCAAAAACTAATGCCGGCAAAGTCAGAAAATTTGATTATTTTAATGATTATGATGACGTTTACAGGAGGGCTAATGATAATATAAGCAGCATCATGAGGGATGGGACTGTAAGCAGTTCTGAAAAAGAATATATAAACACCTTATATGATTATAATGAAAGAATAGCAGACGAATACAAAAATATTTTAGAATCTTTATCCGACAGTTCTAAAAAAGATATTGATGAAAACAAAGCCATCAAAAAAATTACAAAAATCTACAATATATTTTCAAATAAGGCAGAAGAAATTTTAAACATGGAAGATTACAGTATGCTAAAGAAGTATAAGGGTGATTTTACGAATTTTGATTATGACAAAGCAGAAAAATTTGTTGATGATTTATTTTCTAAGGTTGTACCTGGTAGGGTGTTGGATTATAATAATAAAGATGATATATATGATGACAAATTCATCTTTACAACATATGAAGATGAAATAAAGACAGGGATGGTGTATCAGGTACCGCCATACCAAATTGAATATGATAAGGTAAGCGGGGAGGTTTCTTTAAGACTTGCAGGAAGAACAATACCCGGGAATACATTTAAAGAAGAAGAAATAGATTCAATGGTACAGGATATATTGGCAAGGCTCGGTTATGAAGGTGTTTTATGTGAGAGGACCGTAAGCAATTTTGATCTTCCTGAGCTTTCAAGCATAACCTATTCTTATATAAATAAAGTTGATGATGTATGGGATCAGCAGCAAAAGATAAAGTTAGTGATGGATGCATATGGTCTGGTTAATGAATTTTATATAATGGACGGAGATGATACTGAGAATTTACATTTCATTGACAGTCAGGAAATTCTAAATAAAATACATAAGGAAGCAGATGTTAATGATATTTATAAAGTAAAAAATATTGATGGAAAAGCGGAATATATTGCAAAGATGACATACAAGGGAATAAATTATAAGCTGATATTTGACGGAACAGACGGAAGCTTAATAAAAACCATCGAAGCCGACTGAAAGATTAACAATAAGCTAAAATAAAAAAATGATACAAAGTTGAAATTAATAAGGAGAAAGACATGGCACAGCTTTATTACAGATACAGCACAATGGGTGCGGGAAAAAGCATAGAGGTACAAAAGGTTGCATTCAATTATGAGGAAAAGGGACAAAATCCTCTTATATTCACATCTGCTTTGGATAACAGGTTTGCCGAAGAAGGTATGGTAGCATCACGTATAGGTCTCCAAAGGAAGGCAATTGCAGTTAATGACGATATGAATATTTTTGATATTGTGAAGGAGTATAATGATTTATTCAGGGTAGATGCTGTTATAATAGATGAATGCCAGTTTTTAAAAAAGCATCATGTGATGGAGCTGACTGATATAGTAGATGATTTAAACATACCTGTTATGTGCTATGGATTGAAATCAGATTTTAAGAATGAATTATTTGAAGGATCGTACTGGCTTTTGTCAATGTCAGACAAAATAGAAGAAATTAAAACTGTCTGCTGGTGTGGGAAAAAGGCATTGACAAATGCACGGATTGTTGATGGAAGGGTTGTTTACGAAGGTGAGCAAATATTAGTCGGCGGCAACGACAGTTATATGGCATTATGCAGAAAGCATTACAAAAAAGGATTAGCCATGCCTTATCAGGAAAAATCAGAGGATTTAATAACAAGATATGAAAATTTGAAAAAGGAAAATGACGAGAATATTTAGCAGCTAAAGTATCCTATATTATCATAGGATACTTTTTAATTTTGGAACAACATGAATAAAAAGGAATCTTGTGTCTATAATAATATAGATAGGAGGTTTTTTCCATGAGCAGTATTTCAAATAAAGAATTAAAAATTAAAAATATTTTTGATAACTTTAAGATTCAAAAAGGTTCTGACATTAAAAATGACTTATATATTAATTTAGAAAATGCAAAAAAAGAATGGGAAGAAGCTAAAAACATATTTGAAAATGTATCTGAACCTGATTTGGTGGATTTTGCCATTTACAACATAGAAGCAGCAGAAAAAAAATATGTTTATCTGTTAAGGAAGATTAAAAGCGAAAACGAAAATGTCAATGCAAATTAAAATCACAGGATGTGAGCTTTTGCTTACATCCTGATTTTTTTGAAAATTTATATGCATTTATGAAGAGAGTTAATATTTATAATGTGAAATATTTACAATTGAAAATAATTATTTATCATGATAAACTAAATAAAACAAAACTAGAAAGTGTGTGATTCAATGAGTTCAATTTCAAGCTCTGATGCAATTGATAAAGTTAAAAAAGACAAGCTTTATGAATTGGATTACATGAGATTTATTGCGTGCTTAGCCGTAATGATTGTGCATATAACTGCTACGGCTATAGATACAAACGGTTATATCAGAGGCAGCCTTCCTTATATCTTAATACTGATTATAAACAGAAGCTTTAAATTTACTACACCAATTTTCATTTTCCTAAGCGGAGTGACAAGCTTTTACAGCTACAGAAAAAAGGAATTTAAATATTTCCCGTTTATTGTAAAGAGGCTCGAAAAAGTGCTTATAGCTTACCTTGTATGGTGTGTTATTTATTATGAAGTGTATATACGAATGGGATATTATACACGTGATATCAGCTTTTTCATAGAACATGTAAGACTGGGAAAGATGTCTTATCATCTGTACTTTGTAATAATAATTACGCAAATGTATATTGTAGGTCCGATTTTTTATAAGATAATGAAAAATTCCGATAAAAAAATAGCCATATTGATTGTATCGGCAATAATTACGGCTCTTTGTGCGGAATACATGAGATTTCAGGATTCTGACAGAATATTTTTAAAATATGTTTTCTTTTATATACTTGGTATATATGTGACATTGGAATACGAAAAATATATTTCATGGATTAATAAAAACAAAATCTTAATTGCTGCAGGATATGTTGTTATTGCTGCAATATACACGGTAGTTTCTTATTATAATTTTTCGGTATATATATATACCTGGTTTTTATTTTCGGTTTTTTCTGTGCTTTTTATATATCAAGTTGGCTTGATTATGAAGAAGGTATTGAGCAGGATTTATGGTTTTATAAAACTATTTGGACAAAGCTCTTATTATATATATTTAATGCATCCTCTTATACTGACATGGATGATTGAATATACTACTAATAATGGTATATTGTCTGTTACAAAAAGGCTGATAATTTATTTTTCAACAGTGGTGCCTATAACTGTTTGTGCCTGTTTGCTATTTACCGCAGCAAGAAATAAAATCAGGAAAAAGAAAAAAGCAGCTCTTGCTGCTTCACATGATTAAGAATAAAAATAATAGTCATTCCGGAATAAAAATTCTTCAATTTTTCCGGAATGACATTATTTAAATTGCTTGTTCACTTACTTCGTATTCTCTCATCGCAAGAATTGTCTGTTCGAACAAATCATCTAATTCCCAGCCAAGCATATCTGCGCCACGCTGGATTGCTTCTCTTGAACAGCCTGCCGCAAAGTTCGGCGTTTTGAATTTTTTCTTCAACGACTTAAGTTCAAGATCAGACACACTTTTCGAAGGTCTCATCAAAGCAACAGCACCGATTAAACCGGTTAATTCATCTGTAGCAAACAATATTTTTTCCATTTCATGCTCGGGTTTGGCTGCAGCCTTTGTCATACCATATCCGTGGCTGGCAATTGCATGAATTAATTTTTCATCTATTCCTCTTTCACTCAATATTTCCTGAACCTTTACACAATGCTCTTCCGGATACATTTCGAAGTCAAGGTCATGCAGAAGACCTACAATTCCCCAAAATTCTGCTTCATCCTCATATCCTAATTTTTTTGCGAAATATTCCATTACAAAACTGACAGTTTCGGCATGCTTTAAATGAAATTCTTCCTTGTTATATTCCTTGAGCAATACCCAGGCTTCTTCTTTTGTAATCATTCAAATCCCTTCCTTCAATTCTTATTTTATTAAAATGATTTTAACTTATTTAATAAAACATGTCTATAGTATTTATTTTTTTTGGAAAATTTGAGCAGATAAGGTTTGATAAATTGCCGTCAATGAGTAATAAAAATGAAGTATAACTTTAATTTGGTTATATACGATAATTATGGAATATAGCTGAGAAAATAGTCATATCAACGTATTACAGGATATTGAAATGTAATGGAAATAAATAGATGTTGACTGGATGCAAACGATTTGTTAAAATTGCAACTGAATCAAAAAAATGATATAATCAGCATTTGCTGTTTATATAAAAATTAATTTTTACTTAATGGAGGAAACATGAAGAAATTACTAGCTCTATTGTTAGTCCTGACGATGTCATTATTTGCATTTGTCGGATGTGCAAAAGAACAGCCGGCACCAGAAAAGCCGGAAGAGGAAAAACCTATAACTGAAGAACCAACTGAGGAACCTTCTAAAGAAGAGCCATTGGCTGATAATGCGGTGAAAACAGGATTGGCTGTTATAACATCTGTAGAAAAATCAAAAGATGCAGCTGCTGATGCGGAAGGATACGGTCAATCTGAATCTATAGTAGTGGCTGTTACAGTTGACAAGGATGGTAAAGTAGTTAAAGCAGCAATTGATACTGCACAAACTAAAATAAATTTCTCAGCTGAAGGAAAGATAACATCTGATTTAACAGCTGCTTATAAGAGTAAACAAGAACTTAAAGAAGAATATGGGATGTCTAAGGCATCATCATTAGGAAAAGAATGGTATGAACAAGCTAATGCTCTTGCAGATTATTTCGTAGGAAAAACTGCAGAGGAAATAAAAGCAATACCAACTGATGATGCTGGAGTTCCAACTGATGCAGATTTAGTTTCTTCTGTAACTGTTAAAATTAATGAGTATAAAGAAGCTGCTGAAAAAGCTATAGCTAATGCCCAGAATTTAGGAGCGGCTGCAGATGATAAATTAGGATTAGGAATTAACACAACAATTGATGATTCAAAAGATGCTGCTGATGCTGAAGGTCAGACCCAAGCATATTCTATTTATACTGCAGCTACTTTTGGAGCTGATGGAAAAGTTACAAGCAATATAATAGATGCTTCACAAGCAAAAGTTAAATTTGATGCTGCAGGAAAAATTACATCTGACTTAACCGTACCTGTAAAAACAAAGGTTGAGCTGGGTGATGAATATGGAATGAAGAAAGCATCTAAAATAGGCAAAGAATGGTTCGAACAGTCTGCTGCATTTTCTGAGTATGTTTTAGGAAAGACTGCCGAAGAAGTAGCAGCTATCCCGGTTGATTCAGGTAAAGCTACAGATGCCGATCTGGTATCTTCAGTTACAGTTGCAATTGATGAATTCCAATTAGTAATAGGAAAAGCTGCTGCAACAGCAAAATAATTTGTAAAATAAAAAGGCTCTGATGACATTCATCAGGGCTTTTTTGTGCGCAATGTTGACACTTAAACCAGTTTAATATACAATGAATAGGCCGTATACTTGATTTGCTTAGGGTATCAAGCAAATAAACAGATATATAGATACAATGTATGTGGGGGTATTATGAATAAAAACTTATTAAATTTAAAACTTATTTTATCATATGCAAAAGGTTTCATTTATTTAATAATTATTTCCGCCGCCGCAACCATAATCAGGGTTGGAGCCAGCTTTGCTACGCCTCAGATAATCCGTTTTACTGTTGATTCTATTATCGGTGATGTTCCGTTTTCTTTCAGCCGGACTGTGATGAATTTTATTGATTTTATAGGCGGAAGAGAAGGCATTCGTCAGAATATCTGGCTGTGTGCAGTATTTGTGCTCATTCTTGCGGTAATTACATCTGTGAGTGACTACATAGGAAGACTGACAATGGCAAGGGGAACGGAAGGAATAATTAAAAACATAAGAGATAATTTATTTGATCATATTCAAAAACTGCCGTACAGCTGGCATATTAAGAACCAGACAGGAGATATAATTCAAAGGTCAACTTCTGATGTGGAAGTTGTTCGTAATTTTATAAGCACTCAATTGTCTGAAATGTTCAGAACCATAATTCTTGTTATTATTTCTCTCATGCTGATGTTTTCAATGAATGTTAAACTGACTCAGATAGTCTTGGTTTTTATACCGATTGTTGTTTTATATTCAGCAATATTTTACGGCATACTTTCCAAGAAGTTTTTACTGGCTGATGAGGCGGAAGGAGAACTGTTCAACGCAGCTCAGGAAAATCTGACAGGAGTAAGAGTTGTCCGTGCATTCGGAAGAGAAAGATATGAAATAGAGAAATTCACCGAAAAAAACAACAGATTTTCAGAACTGTGGGTTAAGCTGGGCTATCAATTGGGATATTACTGGGGAATAGGAGATTTGGTAACCGGTATCATAGTAATGACGATTGTAATTGCAGGTTCGGTGTATTCTGTAAACGATGTTATAACATTAGGAGAATTTATGGCATTTGTTTCATATACATCAATGATTGCATGGCCTTTGAGAAGTTTTGGCAGAATACTCGGAGAGCTTAGTAAAACAAAGGTATCTGCCGAAAGAATATGCGAAATTTTAAGAGAGCCTGAGGAGCAGGACAGACCTGGTTCCATAATGCCGGATATAAATAAGGATATTGAATTTAAAAATGTAACATTTAATTACGAAGGAAATGTTCCTGTTGTAAATGATGTGAGCTTTAAAATAAAAGCAGGAAGCACATTTGCGATCTTGGGCGGAACAGGTTCCGGAAAGACAACACTCATGCACCTTCTAAATCGTTTGTATGATTTGCCTGACGATTGTGGAAATATTACAATCGGAGGTGTGGACATAAGAAATATAAAAAGGGAGCATTTGAGGAAAAATATAGGAATGGTGCTTCAGGAACCATTTTTGTTCTCAAGAAGTATCAAAGAAAATATAATCATTGTAAATACCGGAGCTGATTTTGAAGCTGTGAGAGAAGCTTCATCAATTGCTCAGGTGGATGAGGCGATTGACAGCTTTTCAAAAGGATATGACACAATAGTGGGTGAAAGAGGAGTTACACTTTCAGGAGGACAGAAGCAGAGAGTTGCAATTGCACGAATGCTTTTGCAGAATACTCCTGTTATGGTGTTTGACGATTCCCTGTCCGCAGTTGATTCTGAAACAGATGCCAAAATTCGTTCTGCACTTAAAAAAAGGAAGAAGGATTCCACAGTAATACTGATTTCTCATCGTATAACAACTCTTATGCAGGCGGACACAATATTGGTTCTTGACAAAGGAAGAGTTTCAGAAATAGGAACACATGAAGAATTAATCAACCGTGATGGAATATATAAAAGTATTTATAATGTTCAGATGAATATGTCCGATACAGACAAGGCGGTGATGTAATGGAATACTTTGAGGATGACAGCACATACAAATCATTTAATATAAAGCCATGGCTGAAGCTTGGTAAGTTTTTCAAGCCTTACAGCAAAAAGATATCCGGAATAATAATATTTATGCTTATTACCGCAGCAATGGATTTATCACTGCCTTTGCTGCAAAAATATGCAGTTGATACCTTTATTGTTCCAAAAACAACTGAAGGTATTGAGAAATTTATAGGTGTATATATTCTGGATTTAATAATTATGACTGTAGCTGTCAACGTATTTGCAAGACTTGCAATTATTGTAGAAATGCATATAGGAAAGGATTTGAGAAGAGATATTTTTATTCATCTTCAAAAGCTGTCTCTTTCCTATTACAACACAACACCTGTGGGATACATATTGGCAAGGACACTATCCGATACAAACAAAATCGGAACTATGATTGCCTGGGGTCTGGTGGATGTATTCTGGTCATTTGCTTATGTAGCGGGTGCTTTCGCTGCAATGTTTATACTTAACTTCCAGCTTGCGTTGATTGTGGCTTTGGTGGTTCCCATAATGGCACTGATTACCGCTTATTTTCAAAAGAAGCTTCTTGTTACAAGCAGAAGGCTGAGAAGAGTAAATTCAAAAATGACAGGTCATTTTAATGAAGGAATAACAGGTGCCAGAACTTCTAAGACATTGGTCATAGAACACAGAAATCTGGAGGACTTTAAAAGGGTAAGCTGTGAAATGGAGTTATCTGCCGTAAGGATGGCTAAATTGAATGCTATTTATATTCCGATTATTGTATTTTTTGGCTCTGCTGCTTCATCAATAGTATTGGCAAGAGGAGGACACCTTGCTATGAATCAGGCAATTCAAATAGGAACACTGTCAGCATTCCTGTCCTATGCCATAAATATATTTGAACCTGTTCAAAATCTTGCAAGAACATACACCGACATTGTATCATTGCAGGCCAATGTGGAGAGAGTTACAGAGCTTTTAGAAAAAGAGCCCTTAATTAAGGACAGAGAAGATGTGATAGAAAAATACGGAGACAGCATAAATCCCAAAAAAGAAAACTGGGAACAAATCAACGGCGAAATTGAGTTCAGAAATGTAACGTTCAAATATCCTGATGGAGATGAAGAAGTTTTAAAAAATTTCAATCTTCACATAAAATCCGGAACAAATGTGGCGATAGTAGGGGAAACCGGTGCAGGCAAAAGCACTTTGGTTAACCTTGCTTGCAGGTTTTTTGAGCCTACAGATGGTGAAATACTCATAGATGGAGTTAATTATAAAGAAAGATCCCAGTTGTGGCTTCATTCAAACATCGGTTATGTTCTTCAAAATCCACATTTATTTTCCGGAACCATCAAGGAAAACATACAATACGGAAAATTGGACGCATCTGAAGAAGAAATAATAAAGGCTGCAGAGATAGTATCGGTAGATAAAATAGCAGAGAAGCTTGAAAAAGGATATGACAGCCAGGTGGGGGAAGGCGGGGACAGACTTTCCACCGGCGAAAAACAGCTTATTTCAATAGCGAGGGCAATACTTTCAGATCCAAGAATATTTGTGCTGGATGAAGCTACTTCCTCTATAGATACAAATACGGAAATGCTGATTCAAAAAGGAATAGATTACCTGCTTAAAGGACGTACATCTTTTATAATTGCCCATAGATTATCAACGATTAAAAAAGCGGACATTATTTTAGTCGTCAGGGATGGAAAGATTGTAGAGCAGGGCACACATAAAAGTCTGATAGAAAGTAAAGGATATTATTATACACTTTATACAAAACAGTTTGAAGAGGAAAAAACTCTTGAGGTTTTAAAGTAAATGAGGCAGAATAAAGGGGTTTTTTCATATAATTTACATTGACACAATATTTTATTTATGTTATTATCTTTATGCTGCGCTACATGGGGAGGTAGCGGTGCCCTGTACTTGCAATCCGCTGCAGCAAGGTGGAATTCCCTCTCGAGGCTTACATTGTGAGGTCTGATTTTTTTAAGTGGCGTTGATAACCTGGTCTCGCGCAATGAAATCCTATGAACCCTGTCAGGTCCGGAAGGAAGCAGCAGTAAGTGGACCATTTCGTGTGACGTGAGGGTGCTGGGTTAGAGCTAACTATAAAAGTACGCTTGTGATGTATTGTCGAAAGAGGGTGCGCAGCTTTTATTAAGCAAAATTTCAAACCATAAACATATAAATATGTTTATGGTTTTTTATATTTTTATAGTTTTTTCTGAAATAGAGGCAGGTCAGCTGCAACGAATTACCAATATGTCTGAACAGCAGCGAGCAAAATAATTTTCAACTGTCATCTAAACAAAACATTAATCTGTATCTTTTAAAGAGTACAGATTAATATATAATTAAGTTAAAGATGATTGATTATTTATGGGAAGGTGGCAAAATGGAAGATAAAAAGATAAAAGAAATGGTGTACACATCACTGCTTGCGGCATTAATATGTGTTGCGACTTTTATAATAAAGGTACCTTCACCTGTTACGAACGGATATACTCATTTAGGTGATGGTTTTATATTTATTTCTGTATTATTAATAGGCAGGAAAAACGGCGCATGGGCAGGCGCAATAGGAGCAGCACTTGCGGATGTCTTAGGAGGATACAGCTATTATGCAGTTCCCACTTTCATAATTAAGGGTGTAATGGCGTTAATTATGGGTATTGTTATTGAGAAGCTGCCTGAGAAGATAAAATATAAATGGGTTGCAGGTGCTGTAATGGGAAGTATCTGGCAAGTATTAGCTTACTATGTGGTTGGATCCCTAATGGTAGGAAACTTTATTTCAACTATAAGTGAAATCCCCGGCAACGCAATTCAGTCTGCTGCAGGTATAATTTCAGCAGCCGTATTTATGGGAGTTTTTAAGCATACTCCGCTGGGAAAGGACACGTTAGAATGTTAAAAAACAGGCGGGGTTTTGAATCCCGCCTGTTTTTTATGATTTTTGAATAAATTTAGTACCGCATTTGCTGCAAGTTACCGAAATTTTGCCTTTTCCTCTCGGAACGCGCAGTTCCTGCCTGCAGTTGGGGCATTTAAAATATTTATAATCTCTGCTCGACCTAATAATGTTGTATTTTGCTGTTAACCATGCTCTTGAAGGATTCCAGTACCGCAGAAATTTATTGTTTTCTTTTTGTCTTGCCAAAATATTTTTCGACATTGTTCTGTAAATGCACGCAAAGAATACTACATAAGCTGTTACAGTAAATAAATATAAATTAAATGCATTTCCTGTAAATGTGAAGGCCATGCCAGCAACAAGCAGTGCAGTGTTGAGCTGATCAACTCCATACCTGCCTGTCATGAAATTTCTAAATCCGTTCATTTTATCTCCTTCTCAATTTTGTGTTCCTGCAGTCTCAGGATTAATAAATACCGGTGGATACAATGCTCCTTTTAAGTCTCTTCCGTCTGAAAAATCAATGAAGTTTTTCAGATCCTCTCCATTAACGGTTATTTTAATGCTGTCAACTCCCGGTATTGAAGTGAAGGTATATATGAAAGATTCAATCACCAATCGTCTTAGGTCATCTTTGTCCTTATAAATATCTAAAAATGGACTGTTAAAGTCTAAAATCAGCATGGTTCCCTGAGCTTTGACACTGTTTAATTCAACAGAAGCAGGTATTGGGTTCATACCAAATGGAATATTGGTATCGGAATAAGCATCAAATAATTTCTGAGCCTTCAGCTCCGGGGTGTCATTTGATGTAATTCCGGCACTCTGCAAATCGACTTCATAATCAAAAAGATAATATCTGTCATTTAATTTATACGCCATGTACAAAAGATAATTTCTTCCGCTGTTTGGAAGGGCGTTTATTTTTTCGCTTGAAAGGCCGTTAAAATATGTGTCAACTTTTTTCCTGTCAACTGTAAACGTAACGTTGTGTATCGGCCAATATCTGTCAACATAAAATATTGTTTTTACAAATGCTTTATAAGCCAACGGGGCTTCTGTTCCTGCAGCGTAGCCTGTATATGAGCCTGGCAGGTCAATTACCACATTACCGTTGTTGTAGGTAGTGTTTGTAACGTCCTTTATAACTGATTTCATTCCGCTGTTTAAAGGACCGTTTAGAAGCTGCTCAATTGCCATCCTTGTAATAGATTTATCTTCAACAACAAAACGGGTAACAGGAATTAATATGTCATTATTTTCTGTTGTGAAATACAGTGTCAGTCCTTTTGTTCCTGATGGAGCTTGATTTATTGCAGGATAGTAGCTTCCGCCAGTATCATAGGTGACATCTACAGAAAGCGATGCTTTTTCTGAATCAGAAATCAAATTTGAATTAAAAACAAATTTGTACTTACCATCCTCAAGGCCCAATTTTTTCTGGCTTATATCCAATGTTGTCACAATTGGATTTCCTGAGCTGACAGATATAGACATATTAACTGATGGAGAAACAAGCTCAAGATTTTTTAATCCACCCTTTATCAAATCATTTCCCTTGTATATATCAAGAGTGAAAATTATGTCAGATACACTTTTAATTATTTCTTCCCCCTCAGATACATGATTTATGGTTATTGACTCAGGATTTAATAAGTCATGTTCCTTTGACTCGAGACTCAAAGTACTCGTCTCTTTTGGCGTTTCTATTTCAATTGTCCCTCTGTAATCGATGGGTGAAAGATTAAACAAGTATGTAGATGAAAATAAGCCTATCAGTGCTATTATAATAATATTGCTGAATGTTCTCATATATAAACCTCAATTATGATTTTATAAGATTATTATATATTAAATCTTAAAAAAAATAAACAATTTTATATTTTTTACTTTGTGAAATATGGCTGGATACTTATTATCATTATCATAAAAAATTTCATATAATGAATATAAAAGATTAGGGGTGGTGAAAGTGGGCAGAAGACCGTATGACCGGGAAATGTATGACAAAATGAATGATATGATTGAATTGATATATATTTTAAACAGATTGTCTAATAATTCATATATAGATAATCGCTCAAAACAGTATCTGATAGGAATGCTGAATGATGTTGAATCAATTAAAAGCAATTTCGACAAATATAGAATCAGAGAGCCTTTAAGAGAGCCGCCGCGAATAGGCTGCAATAAATGTGAAGGCTGTTATCCGGATAAAGGCTATGGTTCTGGCGGTTTTGTAGATAAAATATTATTTTTCTTAAAATCTTTAAATGACTAATAATAAAGTAACACTTAATCGGTGTAATGAATAATATATAGAAAAATTAATTTTAGGAGGTTCTATATGTTTAACAATATATTAGGAGACAACGGAGACAGTTTATTGTTCTTCTTCTTACTTTTAGTAGTTCTTGCATGCTTCTGTGGAGACGACGGCGGCGGATTGCTTGGCGGAGTAGGCGGATTTGGAGAAAATGACAGCTTGTTATTCTTCTTCTTATTATTAGTTGTATTATTCTGCAACTGCGACAGAGTAGGTGGAATAGGAGATCGCTGCTAGACACTTAACATAGTACATTTTTCTAAAATCTTCCTTGGTTTTCAGGGAAGATTTTTTTAATTGAAAATCAGGCATTCTGATAAAAATTTTTTGTACATTCTGCCCAAGGCATATCACAGTCCGGAAACAGGAGAAAATGAATAAATAATAGAGATTTGTATTAAATAGAAAAAATAAAAAAACGTTTTTAGTTTCATAAGGAGAAACAAACGATAAAAAAATTATATTGACAAGAAATTAAAAATGTATTATCATCATCTTTAAATTTATCAAAAAAGACTAGGTGGTGTTTTAAAATGAAGAAAAAAACAATTTTATCATTAATTGCAATAATAATGGTGATAACATTGCTCGCGGGATGCAGCAGCGGAGCAAAAAACGATAGTGATGTAAAAAGCAATAATGAAGAAAAAGGCAACAGTTCAGAAGATGCAAAGGAAATCAAGATAGGAATAAATTATGAATTGACAGGAGAGGTTGCTTCATACGGTCAGTCAAGTATCGATGGTATTAATATGGCATTTGATGAAATAAATGCTGCAGGCGGAATTGACGGAAAGAAAATCGTTCCTGTACAAATAGACAACAAGTCAGACCCTGCCGAAGCAACATCTGTTGCAACAAGACTTATGACACAGGAAAAAGTTGTTGCGGAGCTTGGACCGGCAACATCAGGTAACTTTATGTCAACTATACCTGTCGCAATGCAAAATCAGGTGCCTGTAATATCTGCATCAGCAACAGCTGACGAAGGAGTTACGGTAGACAGTAAAGGAAATGTAAATGAATTTGTATTCCGTCTGTGCTTTAACGATTCATTCCAGGGAGTAACAATGGCTAATTTTGCATTTACTAACCTTGAAGCTAAAAATGCAGTAATAATCAAGGATAATTCAAGTGACTACGGCAAAGGTCTTGCTGAAAACTTTAAGGCAACATTTGAAAAATTGGGTGGAAAAGTAGTCGCTGAAGAAGCATATGTATCAAAAGAAAAAGATTTTAACGCTATTTTGACTAAGATTAAGGGACAAGATTTTGATGTTATATTTATTCCCGGATATTATCAGGAAGCTGGATTAATTATAAAACAAGCACGCGGATTAGGAATAAAAGCTCCTGTTCTTGGAGCAGATGGATTTGATTCACCTGTACTTTTAGAGCTTGCGGGAGCGGATGCGCTAAATGATGTATATTATTCAAATCACTATTCATCTTTAGACAAGGATCCGTTAGTTCAGAAATTTATAGCAGCATATAAAGAGAAGAACGGGACAGAACCAAATGCATTCAATGCACTGGGATATGACCTTGGAAGATTTATAGCTGATGCAGTAAAACGTGCGGGCTCACAGGATCCTGTAGCAGTTAAGGATGCGCTTAAGTCAACAAAAGGATTCCAGGGTGTTACTGGTTCGTTTGATATGGGTGAGGATCACAACCCTATTAAAGCAGCGGTAGTTATAGGTTTGAAAAACGGAGTTCAAGATACAAGTGTAAAAGTAGAGCCAAAATAAACAGGATTAAAATATAAAAAGCAGGAAATAATTAAGTTAGCATGACATCATGCTAACTTAATTGTTTAGTTTCACATAAGGAGGTGCAGCTTTGGAACAATTTTTACAACAATTAGTAAACGGTGTTTCTTTGGGAAGCATTTATGCTTTAGTTGCTTTAGGTTATACTATGGTTTACGGAATTATAAAATTAATAAACTTTGCCCACGGAGACATATATATGGTTGGAGCATATGTGGGTTTTGCAGTAACCACTTACGCAGGAGTCGGATTTGTTCCCGCTTTAATTATTTCTATGGCTGTGTGTGCATTTCTTGGAATGGCTATTGAAAAAATAGCATATAAGCCGCTTAGAAATTCAGCCAGGATTGCAGTTTTAATCACAGCTATAGGCATTTCATTATTATTGGAATATGTAATGATGTATTTTGCCGGAGCGGAAGTAAGATCCTATCCAAAGCTATTGTCCGATGCGGTACTGAAATTTGGAAATATAATTATAAATAAGCAGCAGGTATATATTATTTTTACAGCCATAGCCTTAATGGCGGTCCTTCAGTTTGTTGTCAAAAAAACTAAGGTCGGAAAGGCCATGAGAGCTGTTTCGGCAGATCCGGACGCAGCTCAGCTAATGGGAATAAAGGTAGACAGCACAATATCTTTTACTTTTGCCATCGGTTCAGCGTTAGCTGGTGCTGGAGGAGTGCTGGTAGGCATATATTACAACTCAATTGACCCTCTTATGGGTATGATGCCGGGGCTAAAAGCGTTCGTAGCAGCAGTATTCGGAGGCATAGGAAGCATACCGGGCGCAATGATAGGCGGGCTTTCCATAGGAGTTTTGGAAACTCTCGTTTCCGGTTACGGAAATTCAATGTACAGAGATGCGGCAGTATTTGCATTTTTAATTATTATATTGATATTGAAACCTTCCGGGTTATTGGGCAGGAATACGAAAGAGAAGGTGTAGTATGAAAGTATTGAACAAGAAAAACATTCTGACTTTAGTATTAATTATTGCATTTTATGCAGTTGTTCAGGTCCTTATCACGAATGGAATAATAAACAATTTCTATGAAATAACACTTGCAACCATTTGTATTAACATAATCCTTGCTGTAAGCTTAAATCTTGTTACAGGATTTACAGGTCAGTTTTCTCTGGGACATGCGGGATTTATGTCAATTGGTGCATATGTGGGAGCATTGATTAACATGGAGATGAATTCTACAGGCGGTTTCTTGATTGGAATTTTTGCAGGAGCCGTTGCAGCGGCTGTTGTGGGCATATTAATCGGCATACCTACATTGAGGCTGAAAGGTGACTACCTGGCAATTGCAACGTTGGGTATGGCTGAAATAATTCGTGTTATTTTCTTAAATATGGATGACATTACAAACGGTGCTGCCGGGTTAAATGGTATTCCAAGATATACAAATTGGTTGTGGCTATTCATATTTACAGCCTTAACCATAATATTAATCAATAATTTTGTAAGATCCTCCCAGGGACGTGCCTGCATATCAATCAGGGAAGATGAAATTGCAGCAGAATCAATGGGTGTAAATACAACCAGGTATAAGGTCATGGCCTTTGCTGTTGGAGCATTCTTTGCAGGAATAGCAGGAGCGATGTATTCATCATACTTCTATTTTATAAAACCGGGTATATTTGGATTTATGAAATCAGTTGACATTTTGGTAATAGTTGTGTTCGGCGGAATGGGAAGCATTACAGGTTCTGTCATTGCAGCCGTGGTTCTGGCAGTTTTGACCACATTTCTGCAGTCCTATTCAGAATTGAGAATGATAATTTACGCATTGCTTTTGGTGGCAATAATGCTTTTCAGACCGCAAGGTATTATGGGGACAAAAGAAATTACAGATTTATTTAAGAAAAAAAGTGAAAAAATTCAGTAAAGGAGGGGTCGTATGCCACTTTTATCAGCAGATAAATTAACAAAGTCCTTTGGCGGACTTACTGCAGTATCCAATGCAAGCATGTATATTGAAAAAGGAGAGCTTGTAGGACTCATAGGCCCTAACGGTGCAGGAAAAACAACTTTTTTCAACCTGTTGACAGGTGTATATGCTCCCACATCAGGAAGCATAAAATTAGAAACAAATGGTGTTTTAAAGGATATAGGCGGACAAAAGCCATATAATATCACAAAGTCAGGTATGGCTCGTACTTTTCAAAATATAAGATTATTCAAGGACTTGACGGTGCTTGATAATATAAGAATTGCAATGCATCAAAATATTCAATATTCACTTCCCTCTGCATTCTTTCGCTCGAATAAATATTATAAGGAAGAAAGCAGGCTTTTGCATGAAGCAGAAGAATTAATGGACATATTTAAACTTACTCATAAGAAGAATGAACTTGCTAAAAATTTGCCTTATGGAGAACAAAGGCATCTTGAAATAGTCAGGGCAATGGCAACCAAGCCCGTGCTTCTGTTGCTGGATGAACCTGCAGCCGGAATGAACCCCAATGAAACCGCAAAACTGACAGAAACCATTGCCAAAATAAGAGATGAATTCAATCTGACAATTTTACTGATAGAACACGATATGTCTCTGGTAATGAAAATCTGTGAGCGTATATATGTTCTTGATTATGGAACTATGATTGCATCAGGTGTTCCTTCTGAAATAAAAAATAACAAGCGGGTTATAGAAGCTTATTTAGGGGAGGATGTATAATATGCTTGAGATAAAAAATCTTAATGTTCACTACGGCGTTATTCATGCCCTTAAAGATGCATCGCTTACAGTTAATAAAGGAGAAATTGTTACTCTCATAGGAGCAAATGGTGCAGGAAAGACAACAACTCTCAGAACCATATCAGGCTTGAATAAAGCCACAAGCGGCCAGATTCTCCTTGAAGGAAAAGACATTACCGGAATATCAGCTCCTAAAAGAGTTGAAATGAATCTATCACAGGTTCCTGAAGGAAGAAGAATATTTCCTGCCATGACCGTTCTGGAAAACCTGGAAATGGGTGCTTATCTGAGGAAAGATAAAGCTAACATAAAAAAAGATATGGAACATGTCTATGAACTTTTTCCCATACTCGGCAAACGTAAGAAACAGACAGCAGGTACGCTGTCAGGAGGTGAGCAGCAGATGCTGGCTATGGGACGCGCTTTAATGTCAAGACCTAAAATACTTTTACTGGATGAACCGTCAATGGGATTGGCACCATTGCTTGTGAAGGAAATATTTGATATAATTAAAAATATAAATGCTGAGGGTACCACAATACTGCTTGTTGAACAAAATGCTAAAATGGCGCTGTCAATTGCTCACAGGGCATATGTAATTGAAACCGGCTCCATAGTAATGAGCGGCACAGGGGAAGAATTAGCTAAGAGCGATGAAATCAAAAAAGCATATCTTGGGGGTGAATAGTATGTATGTAAAAAACAGGATGACGAAAGATCCTATTACAATAAGTGCAAATGCACCTATTACAGATGCAGTAGCGCTTATGAGAGAAAAGAATTTAAAGAGAATCCCGGTTATGGACAGAGATAAGGTTGTCGGCATACTTACGCAAAGTGATGTTCAAAAAGTATCTCCTACAAAAGCTACATCATTGAGTATTTTTGAAATTAACTACCTGCTGTCTAAAACAACAGTGAAGGACGCAATGACAAAAAAACCTATAACTATTGATTCGGACAGTCTGCTGGAAGAGGCTGCCGTTATAATGAGACAAGAGAGGATAGGTACTCTTCCTGTTGTTGAAAACGGTAAGCTGGTGGGAATAATAACAGAAAGCGACATATTCGATGCATTCATTGATTTACTCGGTTTCAAAGACATAGGCAGCCGAATTACCATTGAAGCAAAAGATGTCCCCGGAGCTTTGGCAGAAATTTCTGATATATTTAAATCTTTTGGTTTAAACATTACTCACATTGCAGTATACAGGGGAGAAGGAACAAGCGATGTGGTAATCAGGTCAGATGCGGTTGATACATCAGATTTAGAGAAAAAGCTTATTGCAAGCGGATATAAAATCAAGCACGTGCTTAAAAATGAAAAATAAACTATAACAGAAGCCTTTCACACAGAGAGGCTTCTGTTTTGTAATTACATATTTTCAAGCAATGTTTTAAGTCCCATGCCTTTTTCGTATTTATAACCTAATCTGATTAACGTTCTTTCTATTGCGGCTATTGAAGAATATACTGTATGGCTGTCGATGTTTCCCATGTGTCCTAATCTGAACATTTTTCCTGCGTATGCTGCCAGGCCGCCGGCAACCATTACTCCTTCTTCAGCCAATGTGCTTCTGAATTCAGCGTCATTTATTCCCTCGGGATATAGAATATTGGAAAGAGTGGAGCATCTGTTGTTTTCATCTGCAAGAATTGTAAAGCCTAACGCTTCGAGAGCTTTGTTAATTGCTTCTGAGACCTTAGTATGTCTGTCATATCTTGCTTCGATTCCTTCTTCGTTTATAAGCCGTACAGACTCTTTTAAGGCCCAAATCAAGTTAACAGCAGGAGTTGCAAAATATTTTGAAGGATCGTTCATAATCGGAATCCATTTTTCAAAATCTACATAGTATTCAGGAATTGTTCCTAAAGCTTTTCTTCTTTCAAGGGCCTTTTTACCTGCCCATAAAATAAGAAGACCGGGGGCAACACCGAAGGCTTTTTGTGAACCGGTAAATAAAATGTCTATTCCGTAATCATCTACATATTCTCTTTCTCCGGCTGTTGCTGCAACGCCGTCAACGATGTAAATTGTATCAGGATGATTTTTCATAATTTTACCTATTTTTTGAATAGGAGCAACAGCACCGGTTGCTGTATCTACATGTGATACTGTTATTGCGGCATATTTTTTTTCTTTTAGTTTTTTTTCTATTTCTTCCGATGAAACTACCTGACCCCAGGGAGCTTGCAGCACATCAGCATTTAATCCCTTTCTTTCACATATATCAATGAATCTGTCACCAAAGAATCCATTTGATACAATTAAAATGTTGTCTCCTCTTTTTGTAACGTTAGAAACAGCCATTTCCATTGCCAGAGTTCCCGTCCCGGCAACAACGAAACACTCGCCCTCTACCTTTAATAAATTTTTTAAATCAATAACTAATTCCTTAAAATCCTTTACAAATGCAGGATCCCCAAAAGCGACAGTTTCTCTTCCCATTTGTTCGGTAATCGTTCTGACTGTCGGAGTAGGTCCAGGTATCATTACTAATTTTTGGTTTTTCATAGTAGCCTCCTTTTGTAATTTCATTTAATGAAATTTAATTTTAATAATAGTATAATACATCTTTTTCCATGTGTCAATATATCAGATGCAAATTTTTTAACATTATGTTATGAAATCAAATAATATTGATTTAATTAATAATATATGCTAAAATTTCACTTGGTAAAATACAATTTATACAAGGAGCTATGTCATGAATGAAAAACTAGCCAAAAAAAATCAATCTGTAGAAAAGATGCTGCAAATTATAGAAACTATGGCTCAAAGCAGAGAACCCCTGAGACTTCAGGATATTGCATTGAAGGTTGAAATGCCTGCAAGCACCACATTGAGATTTATTAATACTTTAATGAAATGTGGATACGCTCATCAGGATGCTGTTACCTTGAGATATTCCCTGACTCTTAAATTCATGTACATAGGGAGCCTTGTAAGTTCACAAATCAGCATACGGGATGTTGCTCATCCATATTTAGCAGAGCTTTCAAAGAAATGCAATGAATCTGTATGTCTGGCTATTGAGCAGGATATGGAAATTGTATACATTGATGTAATAGACGGACCGGATGGTATGCTGAAAATAACCCAGAGAATAGGTAAACTTGCGCCTATACACAGCACCGGTATAGGAAAGCTTATGCTTCTTAATTATGATATGAAGCAGCTTGAGCAGATGATAGAAATCAAAGGACTTAAAGCTTTAACTCCTAATACTATTACTTCTGAAGAGGAATTATTATCAGAAATTGAAAAAGTGAAGCTTCAGGGATATGCTTTGGATGATGAAGAGTGTGAGCTTGGAGCCCGCTGCCTGTCTGCCGGAATAAAAGACTATACGGGAAGATATGTTGCAGGCATAAGTGTATCCGGACCGACTATACGTATGACTATGGAATATATAGAGATAATTAAGGACATAGTTATTGATACCGCAGAAAAGATCTCTGAACAGCTTGCATATAAAGCAATAAAATGAAACTGAAAGGCAAAAGTTAACAAACTCAGAATTAATGAAATTACCGGGGATTGATTATCCCCGGTAATATTAATTTTATTTTAAGTACTTTTCAAACCAGTTAGTCATTTCTTCAAGTCTTCTTACTCTGTGACGAGGCTTGCCGCTTCTGCTCAGCTCATGATTTTCACCTCGGAACATGCATAATCTTGCGTCTACACCGTGATATTTTAGTGCGGTGAACATCTGAAGACCTTCTGCAAGCCAGCATCGATAATCTTCCTCTGAATGAATGAACAGTGTGGGCGTAACTGCCTGATTAGCGTATTTCAGAGGTGAATGGAACCACATTTTTTCTACATTGTCCCAGGGCGTTGACTGGATTTGATCAGCATTGAAATAATACCCTATGTCAGTTGTTCCAAATTTTGAAATCCAGTTGGAAATACTTCTTTGAGATACGGCGCATTTGAATCTGTCAGTATGGCCTATAACCCAGTTGGTCATGAAGCCTCCGTAGGAGCCTCCCGTAACACCTATGCGGTATTTATCAATCTGAGTATATTTTTCCAGCACCAAATCCGTAAATTTCATCAAATCGTCATAATCAATTGTTCCGTACTTTCCTCTTATATCGGCAAATTCATCTCCTCTTCCGTCACTGCCTCTGGGGTTGCAGAAAAACACAAAATAGCCTTCATTTGCCCAATATTGCATTTCATGATAGAAAATTTCACCGTATACTGTCTTCGGACCTCCGTGTATATCAAAGATTCCCGGATAGCATTTAGTTTCATCATAATCGGCAGGTTTCAAAACAAAACCTTCAATTTTAACACCGTCATTTTCAAATTCCAATCTTTCGGGTTTAATAATATTTTTTGTTTCCGTAATTTTTTCATTAAATTTTGTTTTCTGGGTTTCAGAGCAGTTTTCATATATATAAATTTCTTGAAGCTTAGTACCTCGAAGACCTATAAAAATAATATTTTCGCTGCATATGTCGAAGCATTCCACAGAACCGTTGTCAGCTGTCAGCTTTTCGATTTTTCCGTCCAGTGAAAGCCTTTTGATGAAAGAGCTTTTGCTTTCTGTTGCTACAAAGTAGAGGCAGTCGTTCAGCACCCTGTAATCTGTTCCGCCTCCATAACGGCAGTCTGAACCTACAGAATTATGCATTCCGAAATCGTGAACACATAATAGTTCTGCTTCACCATTTTTAAATTTATAAAAATTCAGGTTCTGATTTATACCGTACTGGTCCATTGGGGATGCCGCAAAAATAATTTCATTCCCTACAAATTCTGCGAAGTCTATATTAAATTCATCATCTCCAATCAGCCTGGTTGCTTTTTCAGAATATAGGTCATATAAGTACAGCTCATTTGTAAGCTCAAGTTTATTTGTATAATTTTGAGATACGTAAAGTGCCTTGCCGTCCTTAACCCCGGTTACAGATACATTTTCAAACTGATTCGATATGGGTACTATATCCTTCGTTCCTTTGTCATACAAGTATAGACGGCTTCTTTTTTTGTTTGTAAATCCTTCGCCGTTTGCCCAGAAAGGTATTTCATCCAAAATTTCATAATCCTTGTTTTCTTTAATCATGTCAATTGCTTCTTCTTTTTTCTCACCTTTGTGGGAATGGAGATTTATTCCGTAATGGTCATATTCGGCGGTTATCAGAAACTTTTCATCTGCAAGCTTTTTAAATTCGCTGACCTTCATGGGAATCCTCATATATTCATATGCTTCACCTCCATGTACATCAATTGCATAAAAGACTGTCCAATTCTCCCCTTCTTCTATTTTTTTCTTTAGTTTTTCGTCTCTCAGGGATGGAAACAACAGAGTATTGTTATCAAGCCAGATAAATGATTTTTCTTTGTTCATGTTCGTAAGTTTTTTGTAATCAGAAGTCATGCAGTTATAAATCCAGATATTTGATAAATAGTTATTGTTGTCATAGTCCAGGCTGTGAACTGCAAATGCAGCATAATTCTTGTCAGGAGAAAGTTCAAGTCCCGATAAAAACTTATAATCCAAAAAATCTCTTAGCTTTAAGTTTTCCATTTAATTACCTCCATTTGTTATATTGCATATATCATTATTATATCATTATATATGCAATGTTGGTTATATGCAATATATCCAATTTTAGTATTGTATTATTTAAAGTATTAGTAGTATAATTTTATTTAAAGAATTGTGGAGGTACATATGAATTTGGATACGAATATAGATTATACACTTAAGTTTCTTGAGGAAATAGTAACTATACCTAGTCCTACAGGATATTGCAAAAATGTAATGCTGCACATAGAAAAGGTTGCAGGTGATTTTGGATACAAGGTTTCACAAAATAAGAAAGGTAACAGAATAATTGAAATAGAAGGAACGGATGACAGCTATTGCATAGGAATACCCGTGCATGTGGATACTCTCGGAGCTATGGTAAGGTCTGTTAATTCAGATGGAACGTTGAAAATTACGACTATCGGAGGAAATATGTTTTCTACCCTGGACGGAGAGTACTGCAAGATACATACACGCAGCGGAAAAGTATACACGGGAACAATGCTTTCCATTTCACCTGCCGTACATGTTTATGCTGATGCAAAGGAAAAAGCCAGAACCGAAGAAAATATGATGGTAAGGCTGGATGAAAAAGTTAGAAACAAGGAGGATGTACGGACACTGGAAATAGGCGCAGGGGACTTTATATCCATAGAACCTAAATTTACAGTTACTCCTTCAGGATACGTTAAATCAAGATATCTTGATGATAAAGCAGGAACCGCATGTGCTCTGAGTCTCTTAGAGATGTTCAAAAGACTTGGTACGAAACCAAAAAATAATGTAAAAATAATAATTTCATCATACGAAGAGGTGGGGCATGGCTGCTCAAGCATTCCTGAGGATATTGATGAGCTTGTGGGAATTGATATGGGGTGCATAGGACTGGATTTATCATGCACGGAGGAGGATGTTTCCATTTGCGCAAAGGACAGTTCAGGACCTTACGACTATGATATAACAGGTAAATTGATTGAACTTGCTGAAAAACACAAATTGAAATATGCCGTGGACATATATCCCATGTACAGCTCAGATGTATCGGCTTCATTAAAGGGAGGAAATGATATAAGAGGAGGTCTGATTGGTCCCGGTGTACACGCTTCTCACGGAATGGAAAGAACGCATATTGATGGTATAAACAATACAATTAAATTAATGTATGCATATTTGACAGAATAAGAAAAGAACGGGGACGTAGCAGTGGAAAACTTAATATTCTCAATTAATGTTGTGCTTCCTATATTTTTAATGATGTGTTCAGGTGCACTTTTTCGAAAAATTGGGCTGTTTGATGAAGCGTTTCTTGTGAGAGCAAACAACTTTGCATTTAAAGTTTTATTGCCTGTTTATCTTTTTAACAATATTTATAAAAGTGAAATTTCGGATACTGTAAATGTTAAGCTTATTTTGTTTGCTGTGGTTATTGTAATTATAATTGTAGGATTATCTGTTATAATAGTACAGAAAACTGAGAAAGATAACAGAAACAGAGGAATTATAATACAAGGTCTCTACAGAAGCAACTTTGTATTGTTCGGTGTTCCTTTGAGCGTAAATTTGTTTGGTGAATCAAATATAGCTGTTGTGACGACCTTAATCGCCATAATTATACCGCTTTACAATTTTATAGCTGTCGTATTATTGGACTGGTATTCTAATGACAAGAGTGATTATAAAAAAACCTTTATAAGTATAATTAAGAACCCCTTAATAATTGGCTGTTTCCTTGGAATTGCTGTTTCATTTTTTAACGTTAAGCTTCCGCTGTTTGCGGAAAAAACCATAAATCAATTGGGAGAAATGGCAACACCATTAGCTTTGATGGCACTCGGAGGCGAAATTGACATAAAGGGTATTGATAAAAATATCAGGCATATTGTTATTGTTTCAATTGGAAAGCTTATAGTTATACCCGCTTTTGTAATTGCATCCGGATATGCATTTGGATTCAGAGGAGTTGAACTGGGCGCGTTGTTCAGCATGGCAGCTCCGTCGTGTTCAGTTTCAAGCTATACAATGGCGTGCCAGTATAAATGCAATGATGAGCTGGCAGGACAAATAGTGTTTTTTACATCATTATTCAGTCCAATAACAATTTTTCTTTTTATATTTGTCCTAAAGACTGCAGGCATATTTTAAGGAGGATATAATGGATATAAAATCATATAAAAAAGGTTATGATTATTCTTATACATTTGGAATGTTTCCAACGGTGGAGCTGATACATTCAAAACCTGACAAGGTAATAAAGGTATTGGTAAGCTCCAATTATAAGTCGGAATCAAATGCTGATATTTTTGAGCTGTGCAAAAAATATAATATTAAGACTGAAGTTAGTGATAAGGCAATAAATCGTATAAGTGACAAGGAAAATAATTATGTTGTCGGAGTTTTTCATAAATACGATTGTGTATTGAATGCTGGTAGTTCTCATATAGTCTTGGTAAATCCAAGCAATATGGGGAATATGGGTACGATTATAAGAACCTTGACTGGATTTGGATTAAGCGACCTGGTGATTATCAGCCCCGGTGTTGACATTTTTGATCCAAAGGTTTTAAGAGCTTCCATGGGGTCTTTATTCAAGATAAATTTTAAATATTTTGACAGTTTTGCCATGTATCAGAAGGAATTCAGCAACCATAAAATTTATACGTTTATGCTCGATGGAGCCGGGTCATTAAAAGATTTAAAGCATGACAATAATGAAATTTTTTCATTGGTTTTCGGCAATGAAGCCACAGGGCTTGACTCAAGCTTCTCCTCTGTCGGTACCAGTGTGTACATAAAACATACTGACAGAATAGATTCATTGAATCTTACCATAGCTGCCGGAATTGCAATTTATCATTTTTGTGGATGATGTGCTGGTAAAAAAATAACAATATGGCATATAAAGGATAAATAATTAGTCTGCTGTTGTAAATAATATGTATGAGGCATCGAATTACGAAACTTGCCCTAAATATATGTTAATGAAGGTGATCGATCATTAAAAACAGCAAAGATATGGATGACGATGTGAAGTTATTTAACTGGGAAGAACAAGCGAAATTAGACAGCCAACAAAACTTAAGGGAGCAGATGAAGCAGATGAACAACAACTATCAAAACAAGAATGATAACAAATTTGAAAACAAAGACAACAAATTCAACAACAAAGAAAATAACAACAACAGATTTGAAAACAAAGATAACAACAGATTTGAAAATAAGGATAATAACAACAGATTTGAAAATAAGGACAATAACAAGTTTAACAACAACAGACTAGAAAATCGAGAAAATAACAAGCTCAACAACAAAAACAATGAGAACAAAAACAACGAGAATAAATTCAAATAACGTTTAAATGTATTAAAGTAAAAAAGAATGGCCGCCTGATCCAAGCGGTCATTCTTTTTTATTTAATTTCTAATATATTATCTGCCATGTTCTGAATACTTTCATAATTTATTTCTGGAAAATTTATGTTTTCTGACCTGAAATTTTTTCTAACTAATTTTATAATATAATTATCATGCAATCTATATGGTTTTACTTTTAATCTGCCTCCAAAGCATTGGAGGGACACTGATTTATTTAATAATTTTTTGGGAAAATTATGAATCAGATATTGATTTATCTTTTCCGTAAATGCACAGCATAAGTAAATGGCAGTATTTTTTTTCATAAGTGCATCAAGATTATCCTCGATGAAATTTACTGCGGATTTGTGTATGCTGTTAAATCTTACACAGCTTCCAATTATTACTATATCGTAATTTGATATGTCTACATTGCTTTTAGATAAATTGACCACATGTGAGCCGGGAAGTTTATCAGCCAGTAATTGTGCACATTCACCTGTAGTGTTGTTATAGCTTGCGTATGCTATTAAAATGTTCATTTTATGCTCCGTGCGTAATATTATATATAAAATCATAATATTTTGGCAGACAAATGTCAAGAAATATGTATTGTTATAAACTTATCATAATAATACAAAAAATATTCATTATAAAAGTAGTTTTTTTCACGAATCAAAAACTATTGACAACTTGAGATCCTAGGTCATATAATGTATCTATCAATGTTAAGACAATATTACTTTTTTAATTTATTATTAAAAAAATTAATAAATATAATATTGAATGAAAAGTCTGAGAGAGACCAATATGGGCGCCGAAGAAGCAAATTGCACTGGTCGGAGTGCGATGAAACTTTCAGGCAAAAGGACCAGGCTTGGACAATACTCTGAATAACGAATGTTAAGACAGAGGTAATGACAACAGTGTTATTACCTTTGTCTTTTTTTATAGCAGCGCTATAGCCTGCAAATAAAATTGGAAGGAGTGATTAAGTGAAAACAACACCATTGTATGAAAAACATTTAGAATTAAAAGGAAAAATTATCGACTTCGGAGGCTGGGCACTTCCTGTTGAGTATTCAGGAATACTTTCAGAGCATGAAGCGGTAAGAACCAGGGCAGGTTTGTTTGATGTCTCTCATATGGGAGAAATAACAGTAAAGGGCGAAGATGCAGAAAAATATCTGCAGATGATTGTGACCAATGACATTTCGGTGCTTGAAAACGGTCAGATTGCATATACAACAATGTGTTATACCGATGGGGGAGTGGTTGATGATTTGCTGGTTTACAAAAATAACATTGAGGACTACCTGTTGGTTGTAAATGCCTCAAATACTGACAAAGATTTTCAATGGCTGGAAAAGCATACATCAGGCAATATTGAAGTGAAAAATGTTTCATCCTCATATGCTCAGCTTGCTCTCCAAGGACCGCTTGCGCAGAAAATAATGCAAAAGCTTGTAAAGGACGATTTGAATGAATTGGAATTTTATCATTTTAAAAGCGGTGTTGATGCAGGCGGAATCAATACATTGATATCCCGTACAGGCTATACCGGGGAAGATGGCTTTGAATTATATTTTGCTTCGGAGGATGGACCTAAGATGTGGGATATGCTTATGGAGGAAGGAAAGGATGAAGGACTTGTCCCGGCAGGACTGGGGGCAAGAGATACGTTGAGGTTTGAGGCAGCGCTTCCTTTATACGGCCAGGAAATTGACAAGGATATAACTCCTCTTGAGGCGGGGCTTGGATTTTGTGTTAAACTGATGAAGGATGATTTTATAGGCAAAGATGCTTTGGCTGAGCAAAAATCAGAAGGGTTGAAAAGGAAGGCAGTCGGTTTTGAAATGTCTGACAGAGGAATTCCCAGAAGTCATTATGATGTTTATGTTTCAGACAAAAAAATAGGATATGTAACAACAGGAAGTTTTTCTCCTACATTAAAGAAAAATATAGGTCTTGCATTAATAGAAGCCGAATATGCAAAAGAAGGAACAGAAATAGAAATTTCAATAAGGAATAAAAATTTAAAAGCTAAGGTTGTTAAAAAACCATTTTATACTAAAAAATATAAAAAAAATTAAGGTAATAATTAAAAATAAAAATCAAATAAATTAATAGAAAATGGAGGAAATTATGAAGTTATTGAATGAATTAAAATATACAGATTCTCATGAGTGGATTAAGGTAGAAGGAAATAAGGCTTATATAGGAATCACAGATTATGCTCAGGAGCATTTAGGAGAAGTTGTTTATGCTGAACTCCCTGAGGTTGACGCAACTGTTGAAGCCGGAGACCAATTTATAGTTTTAGAATCAGTGAAGGCCGCATCAGATGTGTATGCTCCTTTATCCGGTACGATAGTTGAGGTAAATGAGGTGCTTGCTGATAATCCCGGATTAATTAATGAATCACCTTATGATGCATGGCTTGTTGTTTTAAATATGCTGCATCCGGAAGAAGCCGATAAGCTGCTTTCAGTTTCTGATTACGAAAAAATATGTGAATAGGAGGCATTTATGTCAAGATATATAGGAAATACAAATGAGGACAGAGAACAGATGCTTAAGGAAATAGGCTGTGACAGCATTGATTCTTTGTTCAAGGCAGTTCCTGATTCCGTACGGCTGAAAACAGGTTTAAACATACCGCCTGCACAGTCTGAAATGGAATTGGTTAAGCAAATGAAATTATTATCAAATAAGAACTTAAATCTTGACGATTACAACTGCTTCCTGGGAGCAGGTGCATACGACCACTATATTCCTTCCGCCATAGACCAGCTTGTATTGCGGCAGGAATTCTACACGGCATATACTCCGTATCAGCCTGAAATAAGTCAGGGTACACTGCAGTCTATATTTGAATATCAGACAATGATAAGTGAGCTGACGGGGCTTCCCGTTGTTAATGCTTCCATGTATGACGGTGCCACTGCAGCAACGGAAGCGGCTATCATGGCATGTGAATCCACAAGAAGGAATGAAATTATAATTGCGGACAGCGTTCACCCTGAAAGCAGACAGGTATTGAATACATATGCTCAGTTCAGAAACATTACTGTAAGAGAGTTGGGGCATAAAGACGGACAAATCAACGCAGAAGCCTTAAAAACCATGATAAACAAAAATACTGCTGCGGTGATTGTTCAAAGTCCAAATTTCTTTGGCATTATAGAAGATATGGAAGCTATAGAAGCTATGGCCCATGAAAACAAAAGTCTGCTGATTATGAGTGTAGATCCTGTATCCCTTGCTATATTAAAGAGTCCCGGGGAGCTTGGTGCAGATATAGCTGTAGGCGATGGGCAGCCGTTAGGAAATTCGCTCAGCTTCGGGGGACCTTATTTAGGTTTTATGGCAGTTACGGAAAAGCTTATGCGCAAAATGCCCGGGAGAATTGTCGGTGAAACAGCGGATGAGGATGGGAACAGAGGATTTGTTCTGACTCTTCAGACAAGAGAGCAGCATATCAGAAGAGAAAAAGCAACTTCAAACATATGCTCAAACCAGGCTCTAAATGCCTTAATCGCCACAATTTATCTTACATTGATGGGTAAGGAGGGACTTAAGGAAGCAGCGAATTTATGTCTGCAGAAATCTCACTATGCATACAACGAACTGATTAAAACGGGCAAATTCAGTCCTGTGTTTACGAAGCCGTTCTTTAAAGAATTTGTTGTAAGAAGCAGTGAGGCAGTAGGAGAGCTTAATTCAAGGCTTTTAAAAAGCAATATAATCGGAGGATACGACATTGAAAAAGACTATCCTGAATTAAAAGACTGCTGGCTGGTTGCTGTAACTGAGAAGAGAACGAAAGAAGATATAGACAATCTGGCAAGAAAGGCGGTGGAATAACATGCAGAAACATCAATCATTGATATTTGAAATAAGCAAAGCAGGACGCAAGGCATATTCTCTGCCGGAATGTGATGTGCTTGAAGTATCTGCTGAAGAAATCATAGATAAAAGAATGTTAAGAGCAGAAGCACCGGAACTTCCTGAGGTAAGCGAGCTTGATGCTGTACGACACTTCACACAGCTTTCTCAGAGAAATCATGGTGTAGACTCCGGTTTTTATCCTCTCGGAAGCTGTACAATGAAATATAATCCGAAAGTAAATGAAGCTGTTGCAAGATTTGACGGCTTTACGAAGATTCATCCCTTTCAGTCCGAAAAAACCGTACAGGGTGCAATTCAGATTATGTATGAGCTTGGTGATATGCTGTCGGAAATAACAGGCATGGACCAATTCACGCTTCAGCCTGCGGCAGGAGCCCACGGAGAGCTTACAGGACTGATGATAATGAAGGCGTACCACAGAAACAGAGGGGATCAAAGAAATATAATAGTTGTTCCTGACTCTGCTCACGGAACTAACCCTGCATCTGCTGCCGTAGCAGGTTTCGATGTTGTGGAGGTTAAATCAAACGAAAAGGGATTAGTAGATGTGGAGGCATTAAAAGCTGTAATGAGTAGTGAGGTGGCAGGATTTATGCTTACTAACCCCAATACACTTGGATTGTTTGATGAAAATATTTTGGAAATATCCAGGATAGTCCATGAAGCAGGAGGATTAATGTATTATGACGGTGCAAACACAAATGCCATAATGGGTATAACAAGGCCCGGAGATATGGGATTTGATGTTGTACACATAAATCTTCACAAAACATTCAGCACACCTCATGGCGGAGGAGGACCGGGTTCAGGACCTGT
This sequence comes from Sedimentibacter sp., assembly GCA_032059885.1. GTDB lineage: Bacteria > Bacillota > Clostridia > Tissierellales > Sedimentibacteraceae > Sedimentibacter. The sequence goes on along the minus strand of DAMBZP010000005.1, from coordinate 98,015 downwards.
TGGTGTTAAAAAGCATTTAACCGAATTTTTACCTGTGCCGGTTGCTGATAAGAAAGAAGATGAGTTTTTCTTTGACTATGACAGACCTTTATCAATAGGAAAGGTTAAGTCATTCTACGGAAATTTCGGAGTTTGCGTGAGGGCATATGCATATATAAAAAGTCTCGGACCTGACGGCTTAAGGGCAGTTTCAGAAAATGCAGTGTTAAATGCCAATTATATTGCAAGTAAGCTAAAGGATAAATATTATATGCCTGTAGACAGAGAATGCATGCATGAATGTGTACTTTCAGGAGACTGGCAGAAGGAAAACGGAGTATCAACCCTTGATATTGCAAAACGCCTGTTGGATTTCGGATATCATCCTCCTACAATTTATTTTCCGCTTATTGTTTCAGAAGCAATGATGATTGAGCCGACTGAATGTGAAACCAAGGAAACATTGGATGAATTTATATCTGTTATGAGACAAATTGCTGATGAAGCTGAAAATAATCCTGAAATTGTTCATTCAGCACCTCACACAACAGTAGTTTCAAGGCTCGATGAAGCGGCTGCGGCAAGGAAGCCGACACTCCGTTACAATAGGCAGGTGTAATATGGAAAGGGATTTATTAATTATAGGAGGGGGTCCCGGCGGTTACGAGGCAGCAATAAGAGGTGCACAGCTCGGAGTAAGTGTTACTCTCATAGAGGAAGATAAATTGGGAGGAACGTGTCTGAACAGAGGGTGCATACCTACAAAGACTCTTTATAAGAATGCTGAGATTATTAACTCACTTAAAAATATGGATGAATTTGGTGTTCAGCTGAGTGATTACAAGGTTGATATGACAAGGGTTCAATCCAGGAAAAATGAAATTGTCAATAGGCTGGTGACAGGTATTGACCAGCTGTTAAAAGGAAACGGCGTTGAAGTAATAAAAGGCAGAGCATCATTTAAAGGAAGTAAGGTTCTTGAAGTTGTTACTGAAAAGGGTACTGAGGAGCTGACTGCGAAAAATATAATTATTGCAGCAGGTTCCTCTGCATCAACAGTGCCGGTTCCTGGAATTAATCTGCCCGGTGTAGTGATAAGCGATGAAATATTAAATTTTAATGATGTTCCTAAAAATCTTGCAATACTTGGCGGAGGTGTTGTAGGAATTGAGCTTGCAGGTATATTTGCTTCTCTTGGCTCTCAGGTTACAATAATTGAATTCCTGCCCAAAATATTGTACAGACTGGATGATGAACTTTCTAAAAAACTGACTGTTTATTTAAAGAAGCAAGGCATAAAAATTATAACAGGATCTGCACTGAAGGAAATTCAGTCATCAGACAAAGGATTAAAGCTAATAGTGGGAAATGATAAAGGAACCATAGAATTAGTTTGTGATTATTTATTGTCGGCAGCGGGCAGAAAGCCTAATGTTGAGGGGATGAATTTAGAGCTTTCGAACATTGAATACGACAAAAAAGGAATAAAAGTTGACGGCAATTACAAAACATCTTCAGATGGTGTCTATGCCATAGGAGATGTCATTGGAGGAACTATGCTTGCTCATGTCGCTTCAGAAGAAGGAAAGGCATGTGTGGAAAATATTTACGGACATAATTCCAAGATAAATTACAATGCAATACCATCCTGTGTATTTACTTTACCGGAAGCTGCGTCGGTGGGTATGACAGAAGACGAAGCCAAAGAAAACAATGTAGAATACATTTTGGGAAAGTCAATGTTCGGAGCAAACGGAAAGGCGCTTTCAATGGGTGAAGGCGAAGGATTTGTCAAGGTTCTGGCTGAAAAGAAAAGCCATAAAATAATAGGAGTTCATATTATGGGACCCCATGCCAGTGACATAGTCCATGAGGGTTCACTGGCCATACAAAACGAGCTCACAGTT
>DAMBZP010000005.1:0-96119 GCA_032059885.1 Sedimentibacter sp. | reverse complement strand
CAAATACGGATTCCTTAATACGAGCTCACAGTTGAAGATATTAAGGAATCCGTATTTGCACACCCGACGCTGTCAGAGGTCTTTTATGAGGCTGTATGCGGGTGTACAGGCGAAGCAATACATTCAATACCAAAGAAAAGATAATTAAATAATATGGTTAATATCAATGACAAGCAGGCAGAGTCCTGCTTGTTATGCATTGAGGGATATATAGTCCTGGTGTTTAATTATTAATTGACATGCATAAGTTTTTTTGATAATCTATATAAAAATAAAGGTTGCACCTAAGAGGAGTTAAAAATGATATTAATAGTTGATTTTGGCGCACAGTACAGTCAACTCATTGCCAGAAGAGTCAGAGAAGCAAATGTCTATTGTGAAATAGTGCCATACACATCTTCAATCGATAAAATTAAAGAAAAAGATCCAAAGGGAATTATACTTTCCGGAGGACCGGCAAGTGTTTATGTGGAAAATGCCCCAAGTATTTCAAATGAAATATTTAATCTGGGAGTTCCGATTCTGGGCATATGCTACGGCGGTCAATTTATAGCCCAGGAATTCGGAGGAAAGGTTAACAAGGCTGATTCAAGAGAATACGGAAGAGTTAAACTTCAAATATTGGCAGATGATAATTTGTTTAAAGGGATTGAACAGGATTCATTGTGCTGGATGAGCCATACAGACTACATTGAAAAGGCGCCGGAAGGTTTTGAAATTACTGCAAAGTCAGAAACATGCGCAGTATGTGCCATGAAAAACGATGAAAAGAAAATTTATGCGGTACAGTTCCATCCTGAGGTAGAGCATACCGAAAGAGGCAGGGAAATAATCAATAATTTTCTGTTTAATGTGTGCGGAATGGAAAAAGACTGGAATATAGGCAATTTTGCAGAAGAAACTATTGCAAAGATCAAATCTCAGGTGGGAGATAAAAAGGCTCTTTGTGCATTGTCCGGAGGAGTTGATTCATCTGTTGCCGCAGTTATGGTTCACAGAGCAATAGGTTCAAATTTAATTTGTGTGTTTGTCGACCATGGTCTTCTGAGAAAAGATGAGGGAGATCAAGTCGAAAAAATATTTAAAGAAAAATTTAATATTAATTTAATAAGAGTAAATGCAGGAGAAAGATTCCTAGGTAAATTAGCGGGAGTAACTGAGCCTGAGCAAAAGAGAAAAATAATCGGAGAAGAATTCATCCGCGTATTCGAAGAAGAAAAACAAAAGCTTAAAGATAAATTTGGACACATTGATTATCTCGTGCAGGGAACAATTTATCCTGATGTTATAGAAAGCGGTACATCAACTGCTGCTGTTATCAAGAGCCACCACAACGTTGGAGGGCTACCAGAAGATGTTGACTTTGAGCTGTTAGAACCATTAAGACAATTATTCAAGGATGAGGTTCGTCAGGTAGGAAGAGAGCTTGGGATTCCTGAAGAAATAGTTGAAAGGCAGCCATTCCCCGGACCGGGTCTGGCAATTCGCGTACTTGGAGAAGTAACCGAGGACAAATTAAAAATATTAAGAGAAGCTGATTTCATATTCAGAGATGAAATAAAAAAAGCAAATCTCCAAAACAAAATATGGCAGTACTTCGCATGTCTTCCCAACATCAGAAGCGTAGGCGTCATGGGAGATGAAAGAACATACTCTCACACTATAGCGTTGAGAGCGGTAAATTCAACGGATGGCATGACATCAGACTGGTCAAGGATACCATATGATGTGTTGGAAAAGGTATCAAACAGAATTGTTAATGAAGTGGACAATGTAAATAGAATTGTATACGATATTACAAGCAAGCCGCCTGCTACTATTGAGTGGGAATAGAAAATTGTTTAAATTTCAATTATTGTTCTGATTTAGATTTTATAATGACCGTGTTAGATTTTTGAAGTATTTTTGAAAATCATATACGGTCATTTTAAATTTTTTGAGCCAAAAAGGAGCGGCGTGTACGAGATGAAGCGTGGAGATATTAAAACGAACAGGGTAATGGCAAGTAAACCTAGTTAAAAAGAGACATTCAAAGAATTAGGCGAAGAATTTTTAAGAAATTCAGAAGTAAGAGGGCTGTCAGAGTGGACGATAAAAAGTCATAGGCATCAAATTAGTTATTTCCTTGAATTTGCAGGGGATGAACTGAAAGCATTATTGGAAAAGCCTAATATGAAAGATTTTGTTACTACAAGAACACATACTATTACAAATTGAAATAGAAGAATTTATAGAAAGCATGAAAGAAGTTAACAATATGCTGAATTATAAAATTCTTAAACCATTACTTGAAAAGCAAGACGATATTGATTATTTTTATTGTAAGAATGATAGAGGAGCTAATGCAACTGCAACTGTTGAGGGTGAAAAAATGATTGTACATAATGTCTCTAAAATTGCTATAGGTTCAGAAAAATCTTTTAAAATAAAAGATATCAATCCTTAATTGAAGATGGAACTATTGAAGACGGTGTATTTACTAAAGATTGTACTTAATACAAAGTTGATGTAAATGTTCCACGAGCAAATAAAATGGCTGTTTTAAGGTTGTATTTAAGTATTTAAAAGTATATAATTAAACAATAGTATTGCTTTTGTACGTGAAATATATCGTAAGGATATTAAATTAAAATAAATACATGCAAATGACATATTAAAGGTATTATCAAAGGAGGATATTTAATGCCAATCTTAAATTGGATAGGGAAGGAGAAAGTAATTAATCATCATTTGGATGTTCCATACAAAGTATTAGAGCGTAAGTATGATTTTTATGATGACGAACAATACATAGAAGAAAAATATTATGAAAATAAAATAATTCGTGGAGATAATTTAGAGGCATTAAAAGCCTTGTTGCCGCAATATGAAGGTAAAATTGATTGCATATATATCGACCCACCTTATAATACAGGGAATGAAAAATGGGTGTATAACGATAATGTAAATGACTCAAAGATTAGAAAATGGTTGGGTGAAGTTGTGGGGAAAGAGGGCGAAGATTTATCTCGTCATGATAAATGGCTTTGTATGATGTATCCTAGATTGAAGCTACTTCAAAAACTTCTCGCTAATGATGGAGCAATTTTTATAAGCATTGATGATAATGAACAGGCTAATCTAAAATTAATTTGTGATGAAATTTTTGGGGCTTCAAATTTTATTTCTGAGATGATTTGGCAAAAAAGAAAAGGTGGAGGTAATGACTCGTTTTTCATTGGTGTAGACCATGAATATATAATTGTCTATGCAAAAGATAAAACAAAGCAAAATAAAAAGTGGCGTATTCCATACTCAAAAGATTATTTAAAAAGATATAAATATGAAGATGAGAAAGGTAGATATTATTATGATACGCTTTCTCGTCCAGGATTAAACAATCCAATTATTTATGATGTGGAATGCCCAGATGGATCTATTATTAAGAATGGTACTTGGCAAATTTCGGAAAGTACATTCAGAAAAGAACTTGAAATGGGTGAAGTTAATTTTATAGAAAATAAAAATGGTGGATTTACTGTAGTACATAAAGTAAGGATGCCTGAAGGTAGAGTTTTCCGCTCAATTCTTAATGAAGTTAGCAATAAGGATGCAGCTGATGAAATGGAAAAGATTTTTGGAAGTAAAAAAGAGTTTTCTACACCAAAACCAGTTAAGCTTATTACAGACCTAATTAGCTTATCTGCCAATAAAGATGCAATTATTCTGGACAGCTTTGCTGGTTCTGGCACTACTGCTCATGCTGTACTAAATTTGAATAAAGAAGATAGTGGTAAACGTAAATTTATTCTTGTTGAAATGGAAGAGTATGCGGAGAATATAACAGCCGAACGGGTAAGACGTGTAATTAGAGGCTATAATGGTGTTGAGGGAACTGGTGGAAACTTTAGTTTTTATGATTTGGGAGAGCCGTTATTAATTGAAAATGATTGTATAAATGAAAATATACCACTAAATAAAATTAGAGAATATGTATATTTTATGGAAACAAAACAGGCTTTACATCAGAAAAATGATAACTATTACCTTGATTCATACAATGATATTGCTTATTATTTTTATTATGAAAAAGACAGTATTACTACTCTTAATTATGAATTCTTGAGAAAGATTGAGAAATCAGCAGAAAGATATGTGATTTATGCTGATGTTACAACATTAAGTGAAGATGAATTATTAAAATATAATATTACATTTAAGAAAATTCCTCGTGATATAGCGAGATTGTAGGTGATTAAATGGAGCTTAAGAATTATCAAAAACAGGTACTTCGAGATCTTTCAAGTTACTTAAAATTGTTAAACGAGACACATGATATAAAGGAAGCATATATTCAACATTGGCATAATAAAGATATTAAAGTAGGATTTGGTGGATTACCTTTATATAAAGATACTATAATAGGTACACCTCATGTTTGTTTTAAAGTGCCAACAGGAGGTGGAAAAACTTTAATTGGATGTGCTTCATTAAAACCATTTTTTGAACAAATGCCATTATCAAAAACAAAGGTTGTAGCATGGCTTGTTCCATCAAATGCCATTTTAGAGCAGACAATTCGTACATTAAGTGATGCAAATCACCCATATAGGCAGAGAATAGATACTGATTTTGGAAACAAAGTAGAAGTTCTAACAAAAGAACAGTTACTCAATGGGCAAGGATTTAATCCTACATCTGTAAAAGAACAACTCACTATTTGCATACTTAGCTTTGACTCTATTAGAAGTAATAAAAAAGATGGTAGAAAAGTATATCAGCAAAACAGCAATCTTGCACATTTTGAATCATTTTTTGAAACGCCAGAAACTTTAATAGAAAACGTGGATAATACTGCTTTAATACAAGTGTTAAATCAATTATCGCCTGTTGTAATAGTAGATGAAAGTCATAATGCACAATCAGATTTGAGCGTTGAGATGCTTAATAATCTAAATCCATCTTTTGTTTTAGATTTGACTGCAACACCAAAAGATAACAGCAATATTATTGCTTATGTAGATGCAAAAGAGCTAAAAAAAGAAAGTATGGTTAAGCTTCCTGTAATTGTTTATAACAGAAATAGTAAATATGATGTTTTATTAGATGCCATACAGTTACGTTGTAATCTTGAAAAAGAAGCTATAGAAGAAGAACGTTTATCAGGTAAATATATACGTCCTATTGTTCTTTTTCAAGCGCAGCCGAAGGGAAAAGAAGAAAATGCAACATTTATTAAATTAAAAGATGAGCTTATAGGGTTAGGGATACCTGAAAATCAAATTGCAATTAAAACTTCAATGATTAATGAAATAAAAGACATCAATCTTTTAAGCAAGGAATGTAAGATTAGGTATATAATTACAGTTAATGCATTAAAAGAAGGGTGGGATTGTCCATTTGCCTATATTCTTGCTACACTTGCCAATAAAAGTTCAAAAGTTGATGTGGAACAAATTTTAGGACGTATATTACGTTTACCATATGCAACAAAGCATAAAAACTCAATACTTAATTTATCATATGTGTTAACTAGTTCTAATGATTTTAGAGATACACTCGAAAATATTATTAAGGGATTAAATCAAGCAGGGTTTAGCAAGAGAGATTGCCGTGTAATTGAAAAAGGTATAATTGATTCTGAGGAATCAGAACAAATTCAAGAAAAAATTAAATTTGAACATGAAGATGTTTCTGTTGAGGAGTTTTTGGATATAGATTTTGCAGTTATAAAACAAAACTTAGATATTGTAAATGCTGTAGATAATACCATAAAAGTAGATAATATAGATAAGATGTTTGAAACAGCCATAAAACAAAATGAAGAATATGAAGCTGAAGTACAGCAAAAAGAAGAAGAAGGATTTTTAGGAGGCGAAGTTGGTGATTTAATGAACAGATATAGATTAAATGCTCAATATGAATATTCTTTAACACCTATTCCTCAATTCGTACACAAAGAAATAATTCCAGTGCTTGACATAGACGAAACAATTGTACTTACTAAAGAATTTTTGAATGAAGGATTTACTTTGTCAGATAAAGATACACAAATTAACTTTCAGTTATCAACCAATGATGTATATAAAGTCGATGTTTCATTAGTAGGTGAAGCTGTTCCAAAATATCAAAAAGCTACTAATAAGGAAAGTATCTATTTTAAAGAATATTTTAATACATTGCCAAATGAAAGTAAAATTAAGGCGTGCAAAGATATGTTATATAAACAGCTAAATAAATCAAATAGTATGAATTCCATAGATTTGCGTGAATACATTAATAGAATTGTCTCAAATATGACTAAGGATGAACTAGCTGTACTAGAAACATCTGTTTTAATATATGCTCAGAAAATAAGGGATAAAATTGAGCAATTACAACTTGAATATAGAGAAAAGCAGTTTAAAACTATGCTTGAAACAGGTGAAATTACATGTGAACCTATATATAATCTTCATAATATAATATCTCCTGTATACAGTATAGATTCAATTCCTAATTCTTTGTATGAAGCTGAGACAGGAATGAATGATTTTGAACATCAAGTAATCACAGAAATAGCTAGCCTTGAAAATATATTATGGTGGCACAAAATAATTGAACGAAAGGATTTTTACATTAATGGCTTTATAAATCATTATCCTGACTTTATTGTTATGACTAAGGGTGGAACGCTTGTTTTGGTTGAGACAAAAGGGGATTATCTTGATAACTCAGATAGCAAGCAGAAATTGACACTGGGTAAACTGTGGCAATCAAATGCAGGAATAAGCTATAAATATTTTATGGTTTTTAAAAATAAAGACTTAAAGCTTGATGGTTCTTATGTTTTAGATGAATTTATAAGTATATTAAAAAAGTTATAGAGTAGAGATATACATTATAATTCTTTAATATTTTTTAGATTATTTACTTTTATAAAGCCTCTTATTTTTACTAATAAGGGGTTTTAATGGATCGGCTATAATAAACTGGACAGATATTTTAAGGTCATGTACAATTAAAATATAAAAAATAAGGAGCATGACCATGCCAGAATCAAACAGAAAACAACGCTGTACTTTTACAGCTGAATTTAAAAGCCAAATAGTGCTGTTATATCAAAACGGTAAAAGAAAATGCGATATAATAACTGAATATGATATAGCACCTTCTTTGCTTGACAAGTAGATTAAGCAAGCAGAATCAACCGGTTCATTTAAAGAAAAAGATAACCTTACTCCAGAACAGCTGGAATTAATAGAACTTCGTAAACGAAATAAACAGCTTGAAATGGAGAATGATATTTTAAAATAAGCAGCGCTGATCTTAGGACGAAAGTAAAAGTAATAAAAAACAATATTCACAAATACTCTGTGTCAGCAATGTGTAAAAAAGCTTATTAAGACAGCTAAAAACGTTATCATTGTTACTATACCAAAGCCTAGTGACAATCTCTTCTTAAGCTCAATTGAGTTTTGTTTGTCTTGTTTTCTCATATACACTATTCATCCTTTTTATTTAATTGTTATATTTACGCAGACATGAATTTTATATTGTCAGGTTCAATTATAATTTTAGTGTTTGGATTAAAATATAAAAAAATAACCGTGTTAAACCTTATGTTTAAAAGTTTGACACGGCTATAAATATGAATGCAATTGCAGACGGATTTGCACATGGAATTGAAAAATAAGCCACAAAAGGCTAATTAGATAGGCCATATATTTGAGTTATTTGTATTAATTTTATTTTGCTGAGTAGATGTTGTATTGTTTTCAATGGGTGAAGTTGGTACATCGGTATAGCACACATACCAAAAAGGGCATTGTATGTCTTGATTATCTGATATGTTTACCCTGTTAGTAAGTTTATCATATGTAGCCGGGGTGGGTTCTAAGACAGGTTCACCCTGGGTCCAGTTTCCGGGGGTATAAAGGTCATATTGTTCAGTGATTTGAAGTGAATCAAGTATTCTTAGTATTTCTTTGCTGCTTCTTCCGCAGGATATCGGCAGGGTCAAAATTGATCTTATTCTTCCGTACGGGTTTATTAAGAAAGCATCTCTTACAGTTTCACCGTACAATCTGTCAGGGTTCAGCATGCCATATTGCTCTGATATTTTTAAATCTGCGTCTGCAATAATTGGAAAAGGGATGGCTGTTCCGGTTTTTTGGTAAATATCATATATCCAGGCTAAGTTAGAGTAAACATTATCTGTAGTTAATCCGAGCATTACCGCATTTCTTTTAAGTAGTTCCGGATAAAACTGAGCAGATTCAATTAATTCTGTTGTTGCGACCGAAGTAAAAGCCATCGGCTGGCTTGCCAGCAATACCCATTTTCCTCTGTAATCAGACAATCTGATATATCCATGAGTGGACAGGGCTATAAAATCAGGTGCTAATCTTCCTAATGTAACGCATTCTAATCTTCTTTCCGGTTGATTTAAGTTATTATTTATATTATTATATGAAATCATAATTACTCCTTTAAATGGTTTATATAATATTTTATGTATTTGATGAGTGAATGTTAAAATTCTTGATATTTTCATGCGTTTATACTGACAGAAGTTTTTGTTTTGTTGCTTTTTGAATAAATATAGGTTAATATAATACAAATAAAATCAGTACTGAAATATGTTTAATCAGTTACAACATTATACAGATTTTGGGATAAAGGAAAGAGAAAAAACTAAATATGAAATTTGAAAACTTAAATTTAATTGAACCAATCTTAAAAGCATTAAAAGATGAAGGATATATAAAACCGTCACCAATTCAGGAAAGAGCTATTCCACCGGTCCTCCAGGGAAGGGATTTACTTGGTTGCGCACAAACAGGAACTGGAAAAACTGCTGCATTTGCTATTCCGATCATTCAAAAAATCCATGAGCAGAAAAACAAGGGATCAAGAAGACAAATACAGTCATTGATATTGACACCAACGAGAGAACTGGCTGTACAAATAACAGATAGTTTCTTGTCATACGGAAAATATACAAAATTAAAATATTATGCAATATATGGCGGAGTTTCGCAGAATCCTCAGGCTGAAGCGTTAAGAAAAGGCATAGATGTTTTAATAGCTACACCTGGAAGGTTGAAAGACTTGATAAATCAAAGACTTGTTAATCTGGAAAATATTAAGGTGTTTGTCCTTGATGAAGCTGATCGCATGCTCGACATGGGATTTATACATGATGTAAAAAAAATAATTTCATGTATACCAAAACAAAGGCAGACATTATTTTTTTCAGCAACAATGCCAAGGGAAATTACAGATCTTGTAAATTCAATATTAGTTGATCCTGTTAAGGTAGAAGTTACACCTGTATCATCAACTGTTGATATAATTAAGCAGTCTGTATATTTCACAGATAAGGTAAATAAAAATAAACTGCTGCTTCATCTTCTTGAAAAGGAGGATATTTCTTCAGCATTGGTTTTTACACGCACAAAACATGAAGCAGATAAAGTAGTAAAATTTCTTGCATCAGGAAATATAAGATCTCAGGCTATTCATGGAGACAAGTCACAAAATGCCAGACAAACAGCGTTGAACAATTTTAAAAGCGGAGAAATAAAAGTTCTTATTGCTACAGATATTGCAGCCAGAGGTATTGACATTGATGAGTTATCACATGTGATAAATTATAATCTTCCAAATATTCCGGAAACTTATGTTCACAGGATAGGACGTACTGGAAGGGCTGGTCTTGGAGGAACCGCAATTTCATTTTGCGAATATGAAGAGAAGCCGTATTTAAAAGATATACAAAAATTAATTAAAAAAACAATAGAAATTGTAGAAAATAATCCTTATCCTATGATGATTAATTATGTATTGCCAAAAGCAGAAAGAACTCAAAGAAAAGTCAAAATAGATAAAGCAGCAAAACCGGAAAGAACAGAAAGGATTGAAAGAAAAGAAAAAAGCAACAAGAGCTTCAATGAAAGCAACTCTCAAAATCAATATAATAAAAAAAGAAAACGAAAATTCAATAAGAAATTCAAGTAATACATTATTCATCTTTTTTTATTTAATGCTATTTAATAATTGATATCCGTTAATTTTTATGTTTAAAATAAAGTAATATTCAAATACTATTTAATGTATTTATTCATTGTATTAGCTGGTTATGATTTTGTACCATTCAAATATATTGTGAAATGTATAGACAAAAGCATAATAGTTCGGTATAATGTTAATAGGTAGTAGTGTGCAAAAATGCATATACAATATAATTTATTAAAATTTTAGGAGGATTTTTATAAATGAGTAAACCAATTTTGTCAGCACATTTTGAATCAAGAATGCCTTCAGATGTAAGACTGGCACAGATGAAATATGCAGAACGCAAGGTTAAGCCGGAAGCTGTAATCAATGTAGGAATAGGAAACGTTTCTCTTCCGACAAATCCAGCTATGATGAAAAGAATGTTTAACTTGGATGCACCTGAAAGTCCGTTCGCTAAAGGAGTAATCAGATACACGGCTACAGGCGGATTTGACGAAACTCAGGAAGCTTTTAAGAACATCCTCAAATGTGAAGGATTTGATACAAGTAAGCTGATGGTTACAGTAACAGATGGCGGTTCAACAAGCATGGAATTATTATTGCTTGGAGTATGCGGACCTGCAGGGACGGATGAAAAACCTCTGATGATGATAGACCCGGCGTATACAAACTATATTTCTTTTGCGGAAAGAACAGGGCGTAAGACGGCTACAATAAAACGTGAATTAAATGAAGACGGAAAATTCAGTCTTCCACAGCTTGATAAAATTGAAGAGCTGATAAAAGCTAATGACCCAGGTGCACTTCTTGTTATACCATATGACAATCCTACAGGACAACTTTATGACAAAGAAACATTAAAAGGTCTTGCAGAGCTTTGTGTAAAATATAATATGTGGATGGTCAGCGATGAAGCTTACCGTGAATTATATTATGTTGAAGGCAGCGAGCTGGTAAGCATATGGGGAATAACTGATAAAGAAGTTCCTGGAATTGAAGGAAGAAGAATAAGCATTGAAACTGCATCAAAGGTATGGAACGCGTGCGGATTGAGAATAGGTGCGTTGGTTACTGACAATCCTGAATTCAACAATCGCTGTACAGCAGAATATACTGCAAATCTTTGTGCTAATGCAATAGGACAATATATATTCGGAGCATTGGCTCATGAAAGCAAAGAACAAATTGCCGGCTGGTGCAAAGGTCTTCGCGATTACTATCAGGATTTAATTTTCAAGGTAACTAAAGGATTGAAGGATTTAGAACCAGGTTTGGTTGTTTCAAGTCCTGATGCATCAATTTATACTGTTATAGATGTTAGAAATGTTGTAAAACCTGGATTTGATGCAATTGATTTCGTATTGTACTGTGCAGGTGAAGGTGCTGTAGACCTTGACGGAGTTCAAACTACACTGTTGGTTGCACCTATGAAAGGCTTCTATGATATTGCAAAGGGAGAGAAGAATCCAGGAAGCACTCAATTCAGAATTTCATACGTTGAAACACCTGAAAATATGTTAAAGGTTCCCGAATTGTTTGTTAAACTTTTAAAACAATTTGAAGCAAGCAGATAGTTAATAATTAATAGTAAATATACAAAGGCCTATGGATATGAAAGTCCATAGGCCTTTTTAGAATTCATTTATCATGCTGCTACTTCTTAGGTGATTCCGTTTTTTCGGATGTAATTTTAAATGGCTCAGATGCAGCATCTTTAACGGATTTCTTAGCAAGTGCTATCATATCCTTTGTACAGTTTTTTATATTTGGAATAAATTTAACATCGTCATATAAATCTCTGTCAAGCTTTTCTTCATCAATAATTGTTTCAAACAGCGTGAGGCCTGCAATGTAGCGCCCCATACCTGCATCAAGGTGATATCCGTCACTGGTCAGTTCATTTCCTAAAGCCTTCAGGTCCTTGTTTGTCCTTGCGTTCTGTATGGATGTTGCACAAGGTATGAGTATGTCAATGCCGGTATCATATGAAGCTTGTTTGTATGCATTGATGATAGTTTCATACATGATTTTCTGGTCACGGCTGTAGCGCATAAAGCTGTCATTTGTGTTCTTATAGGAATAAGCCCAGGTCATGTTAAGAGCCAGCTTTACATCAGGATTCAGGGCTATGCCTCTTACATATGCAATCAAGGTGTTTAAGTATGGCTGGTATGTGGAATATATTCCGGAATATTCCGATGACTGCTGAAAGGTTATGTAATCCCATTTTTCATCAAGCACTGCATTGTTTAAAGTGTAGTTTTCTTTTTCTGTCATACCCGAAGAAGTCCATTTGTAATATATATAGGCCTTTTCATTATTCAATGCGTATGTGTTGTGTCTCTCAAGCGAGCAGCCGCTGTTGTACAGATTTCCTATTACCATATTTATGCCTGCGGATTTTGCAATGTCATAAAGATAATAGACTGTATCCTGTGAAAATGAATTTCCTATGCACAATATTCTTATTGTTTTTGAAGAAGGATCCTCAACAGTTACTTCACATATTTTAGTGTTTTTTCCGTTAATAACCGCTGAAATTTCAGCAGTCCCCCATTTTTTAGCGGTTATGGTGCCGCTGGAGTCAATATCTGCAACCTTGCTGTTATCTGAAGTAAGTTTAAGCTTGTCATAGCCTTTCAACGAAACAGAAGTTCCCACATCAAGCGTTATTTTTTCAAAGCCGCTGCCTGTAATCTGCCCCTGTTCCAATATGGAATCTGATTTTACAGAAGCCGAACCGACGCTTGTGTTTCCCTCAAGCAATATTCTGACATTGCTTGATTTTTTGTTTGCAGTTAACTGGTTGACACTTGAGTCTTCAATTATTATTGAGTTCTTACCGCCGCCCTCTATAAGAAGTTCTCCAATAATATTGACATTTTTCAGTGTTACGCTGCCATTACCCACTTCCTTTGTAATATGAATGTTCCTCACAGTTTTATTCTCAACAGTTATGCCGGATTTATTTATTGTCAGATCAGTCAATCTGGAATTTGCCAGCACCTTTGCAAGCGTTTCAATATACAGGTTTATGTAATAGCCGGTCTGCGCTGATTTTTCTGTAAAATGTTCCGGCAAGTCTTCCGCTGAGCCGTATGCATATGTGGGTGATACTGATGTTAATACCATCATTAAAACTAAAAAAATCGATGTAAGTCTTTTTATCATTATGTCATCATCTCCTTACTGCAATTATAGCATTATTGATATTATTCGACAATTTAATTATATTTTTTTTAGGTACGTAATTAATATCGGCATTGTTACGAAATTAATTTAACTTGAATGTAATTTTTTTTTATTATATAATTATAAAAATTTATCTGATTAATACAATTAATATTTAAGCCTTACATTAAGACGTATTAATTTAAAAAATGTTCCGGGTTTTGATATGAAAATTTAATCAATATAAAAGGAGAAAAAATGAAATTTATAGAAAATACTTCGATTGATCCCCACTATAACCTTGCATTTGAGGAATATGTATTTAAAAATTTAGATTCCAACGAAGATTTTGTATTGCTCTGGAGAAACGGACCTTCAATAATAGTAGGAAAAAATCAAAATACAGTTGAAGAAATAAACATGGAGTATGTTAAGGAAAATAATATTAACGTTGTGAGGAGAGTAACAGGCGGAGGTGCCGTATATCATGATTTAGGAAACTTAAATTTCTCCTTTATAGCAAAAGCAGACAGCGGCGAAAAAATAGATTTTCAAACATATAATGTTCCCATGATAAAGGCATTGGAAAGAATAGGAGTAAATTGCGAATTATCGGGCAGAAACGATCTTGTAATCGATGGAAAGAAATTTTCAGGCATTGCACAAAGCATTATTAAAGGCAGGGTTCTCAACCATGGCACACTTCTTTTCGACTCAAAGCTGGATATCTTATCTAGGGCATTGAATGTAAAAAGAGATAAAATTGAATCTAAAGGTGTAAAATCGGTTGCCAGCAGAGTAACCAATATTAAGCCATACGTGAAGGATGATATAGATGTTTTAGAATTCAAACAGGTTCTGCTCAACAATATATTTGATTATTTCAATCAGCCTGTTGAGATATATGAGCTTACAGACAACGACAGAAAAAATATTCAAAAAATGGTTGATGAAAGATACGGTACATGGGAATGGAATTACGGCAGATCGCCTAAATTCAACTACAAAGGCTACAGCAGATTTGGAGGCGGCTGTGTTGAGACAAGGCTGCAGGTAGAAGGCGGATTAATAGAAAGCTGCAAAATTTATGGTGATTTCTTCGGAAAAGGTGATATAGGGGAATTGGAAGAAAAGCTTCAGGGGCTAAAATATGACATTGATGAAGTAAACACTGCTTTAATGGAGGTGTCAATAGATGAATATCTCGGGCGAATTACTAAAGAGGAATTTCTGCAGTGCATGTTCAGCTAAAAACACAGAGGGAACTGTTCCCTCTGTGTTTTTGTCTGTTCATTCATTTACAACCATTACAGGGCATGGAGATGATGAAATTACTTTTTGGGTGACAGAGCCTACAAAAAATCTTTCGAATTTTGAAAAACCACGTTTGCCCATTACTATAAGGTCAAAACCTTCCTCTGACGCCAGTTTTACAATTTCTGCGGCGGGCTCTCCTGTTATTATCTTTTTATTGATTTGCAAGTTTTCGTAATCAATATTTCTTATAATTATATCAAGCATCTTAGTTTCTTCGTGAATAAGCTTTTTCATCATTTCTTTTCTGTTTGCATCAAATGCTGTTTCTACATTCATTCCGAAATATGAATACTTATCCTCCGAGGGAAGATTTACGACAGTTACAAAGGTCATCTCCGCATTGAGCAGCTTTCCTATGGATACAGCTTTTTCTGCTGCTTTTTGAGAGGCTTTTGAACCGTCTACAGGAACTAATATTTTTTTCATGATTTCCTCCTGGAATACATTTTATTTAAAACAGCTAAAATTTTATTCTTATAACATATATACCTTATTTTAATTCATATAAACAATTTTAACCATATAAAATAAATATTATAACAAAGACATTTTATTTATTGAGCCGATAAATATGGAATAACAGCTTTTCTATTGTTAGGGAATCAGCAATGTGCTATAATTTATGGAGCATTAGCTGAGTTGTAATATGGATTCAAATGGAGGAATTATGAATTTATTAGATAAATTAAATGAAAAGCAAAGAGAGGCTGCTTCCCATGACAAGGGTCCTATACTTGTTATAGCGGGTGCAGGGACAGGCAAGACAAGAGTCCTTACCCACAGGATAGCATACCTGATAGAAACAGGCAAAGCAAGACCGTGGGAGATTCTCGCAATTACATTTACCAATAAAGCTGCCAATGAAATGAAGGAAAGAATAGGACAGCTTATAGACTATTCCATAGATAAGATGTGGATTGGAACCTTCCATTCTATTTGTGTAAGAATATTAAGAAGAAATATAGACAGAATAGGTTATGATACAAACTTCGTAATTTATGATACAAATGATCAGAAATCCATAATCAAGGACTGCATTAAGGAACTGGATCTTGATCCTAAGAAATACAATGTGAATTCAATCAGAGCAGTTATAAGCAGTGAGAAAAATCTCAGAAACGGTCCTGACAAATATATTGCCGAGCATTATACGGACTTTATCAAACGAAACATAGGCGAAGCGTATGCTCTTTACGAAAAAAAATTAAAGCGGGCAAATGCTTTGGATTTTGATGATCTACTTATTAAAACACTGAGGATTCTTGAAACAGAAGAAGACGTAAGAGAATTATACCGTGAGCGTTTCAAGTATATTTTGGTTGATGAATATCAGGATACAAATCTGGTGCAGTATAACCTGGTCAAGATTCTCGGACAAAAAACAAACGGTGAAAACAATGTGTTTGTAGTTGGGGATGAGGATCAGTCCATATACGGCTGGCGAGGGGCAGATATAAAAAATATCCTTAATTTTGAACATGATTTTGAGGGAGCAAAGGTTGTAAAGCTTGAAAAAAACTACCGCTCTACCAATGTCATATTGAATGCGGCCAACGGAGTTATCTGCAATAACAGCCAGCGCAAGGGCAAAAGTCTCTATACGGATTTTGAAGGTGGAAATCTTATACGCATAATCGAGACGGACAATGAAAAGGATGAAGCATTTACGATTGCTGCATTAATGAGAAAAGAACGCAGAGAAAACAACCTTAATTATTCGGATATGGCGGTTTTATACAGAACAAATGCCCAGTCAAGAGCTTTGGAAGAAGGACTGATAAGAGAAGGAATACCATACAAAATCGTAGGCGGTCTGAAGTTCTATGAGAGAAAAGAAATAAAGGACATTATGGCATACTTAATGCTTATATACAATCAGAAGGATGCCATAAGCTTTGAAAGAATCATAAATGTTCCTAAAAGAAAAATAGGGCAGAAAACAATTGATGTGATAACCGAATATTCAGGCAGGGCGGGTATTTCGAAATTTGAGGCGTGCTTTGATACGGAAGAGCTTAATTTGCCCCAGGCAGCTTCTAAGAGTATAGAGAGCTTTGTTTCAATGATAGAAATGTTTATGATTAAAAAGGATGTAATGCCTTTGTCGGAATTTATTCAGGAGGTTTACGAAACAACAGGGCTGAAGTCTATGCTCCTTGAAGAGGATACAGAGGATGGCAGAAGCAGAATCGAAAATGTAGAGGAATTTCTGTCAGCAGCCAAGGATTTTGAGGAGAGATATGAGGAAAACAGCCTTGAGGACTTTCTGGCCCATGTTTCTTTGCTGGCGGATGTTGATAAAACTGATGAAACAAAACAGGATACTGTTACACTTATGACTGTTCACAGCGCAAAGGGTCTGGAATTTGACACAGTATTTATTTCTGGTCTTGAGGAAGGAATGTTCCCTATTATTGACCAGAATGATTTGAATGATGATCTGGAAGAAGAAAGAAGATTGTTCTATGTAGCAATCACAAGAGCAAAGAGAATGCTTTATATCACTCATGCCAACGACAGAATGCGCTTCGGAAACCATGAAATGAAAGCTAAATCCAGATTTTTAAAGGAAATTCCATGTGAGTGTATAGAAGAAAAGGATCCCGCGTCATTTGCCGCCAAGAAACTTGAAAGGCTTGATAGTGTTGATTATTCCTCCAGGCAAAGACCTTCATTTGTTAAAAACAATTTTTTTAAGGGAGGATTTGACTTAGAGGATAAAGAAAGCAAGCCGAGACTCAAATCTGACAATATACAACCCGGTGACAAAGTTATGCACAAGGCCTGGGGTGTAGGGACTGTTGTGCAAATTAAGGATGAAGGAGACAGCAAGGTAGCAGTCATCGCTTTTGAAAATAAAGGATTGAAGAATTTAAATATGGAATATGCACCTATTGAAAAAATTTAAGCCCGAAAGGAATATGTTATGGACGAAAAGCTTCTTTTGATGAAGGAGAAAATAAAGCTTTTAAATGATGCAGGCAAAGCATACTATCAGGAAAACAGAGAAATAATGTCCAACTTTGAATATGACAGGCTGTATGACGAGCTTGTGGAGCTGGAAAAGGAAACCGGAATAACATTATCAAACAGTCCCACGATTCATGTTGGATATGAGCTGTTGTCCAATCTACCAAAGGAACAGCATGAAAAACCTATGCTTTCACTGGATAAAACAAAAGATGTATCAACATTAAAGGATTGGCTTGGAAGTTACGAAGGGATTCTTTCATGGAAGCTCGACGGACTTACCATAGTTATGTCATATCTTGATGGAAGGCTTGTAAAGGCTGTTACAAGAGGAAACGGAGAAATTGGAGAGGTAATTACAAATAATGCAAGAGTGTTTTCAAATATACCGGTTAATATAGGCTACAAGGGAAGTCTTGTATTAAGGGGAGAAGCTGTAATAAGCTATTCAGATTTTGAAAAAATCAACAATGAAATAAAGGATGTGGATGCCAGATACAAGAATCCAAGAAATTTGTGCAGCGGCTCTGTAAGGCAGCTGAACAATAAAATTACTGCGGAAAGGAATGTGCGCTTTTATGCGTTTTCACTTGTTAAGGCAGATGGCATAGATTTCAGGAATTCAAGAAAAGAACAGCTTGACTGGCTTAAGGAGCAGGGCTTCACAACAGTGGAATTTAAAACAGTAAATTCATCAAATATTGAGGAAACAGTTAAATGGTTTGCAGAGAATATAACAGAAAATGATGTTCCATCAGATGGTTTGGTGCTGACATATGATGATATTTCATACGGCGAATCCCTTGGTGCAACCGCAAAGTTTCCCAGAGATTCCATTGCATTTAAATGGAGAGATGAAATAAAGGAAACGAAGCTTTTGGAAATTGAATGGAGTGCTTCAAGGACAGGCTTGATAAATCCGATTGCAATATTTGAACCCGTTGAGCTTGAGGGAACGACCGTAAGCCGTGCAAGTGTGCATAATCTGAGTATAATGGAGAGTCTGGAGCTTGGAGTCGGAGATACTATAAGCGTATATAAGGCTAATATGATAATTCCTCAGATTTCAGACAATCTTACAAGAAGCAGCAATGTTGAAATACCACACAACTGTCCGGTATGTGGAGGAGAAACTCTCATTAAAAATGAAAATGATATAAAAACCTTGTACTGCACCAATGATGAGTGCCTGGCAAAGCAGATAAAATCCTTCACACATTTTGTAAGCAGAGATGCCATAAACATTGAAGGATTGTCAGAGGCAACAATTGAGAAGCTTATTGCCAAGGGGCTGGTAAAGGAGCTGGCTGATATATTCCATATAGAAAGCTTCAAAAATGAAATAACGGAGATGGAAGGCTTTGGAGAAAAGTCATTTAACAATCTGCTGAATTCTGTAAACAAAGCAAGAAAAACAACTGCCGCAAGACTTCTTTACAGTCTTGGCATACCTAATATAGGATTGTCTAATGCAAAGATCATATGCAGAAAATTCAATGATGACTGGAGCAGAATTGAAAGTGCCTGTTTTGATGATCTGATAGAAATATCAGGTATCGGAGATGTTATGGCAAATAATTATATTGCTTTCTTCAAGGACGAGAAAAAGCAAAAGATAGTTTATGATATTCTCAAGGAAGTGGAGCTTGAAAATATACAGAAAGACACGGCAGAACAATTATTTGAAAATATAAATTTTGTTATTACAGGATCTGTTGAACAGTTTAAAAACAGAGATGATTTGAAGGACATTATCGAAGAAAGAGGCGGAAAGGTCACAGGCTCTGTTACATCAAAGACAAATTATTTAATAAACAATGACAACATGTCGAACTCATCAAAAAATAGAAAGGCAAAAGAACTGGGTATACGAATCATTACAGAAAATGAATTTGTACAATGGATGAATAACGGCATTCTGCCCGAATAGCAAATAGCCTTTACGTAATGCTTTGAATATGATAGAATATTATCAGTATTATTAAGGGCGGAGGCAGACATGGCATTAAGGATTTTATTGTATTTTGGATTATTGGCTGTTGGCTGGTTTTTAAGCAGCAAGGGATTTTTTAATGATAAGCTGATAAGTAAAATATCTCATATTCAAACTGTAATTTTATTCGGACTTATATTTGTTATGGGCATAAGGGTCGGCATGGACAAGCAGGTGGTCTCATCTATAGGACAAATAGGAGTTATAGCTTTTATTTTTGCTGTTATAACTGCGGGTTTCAGTATTCTTTTTGTACATCTGGCAAGAAGAAAGTTTTTTAAGGATGAAAGAATTGCAGGTGGCAGGAATGACTAAAAAAATATTGATTGTTTTAATTGCAGGTATATTGGCAGGCTTATTTATAATGCCTGAATCAGTATATGATAAAACAGGCCTCCTCATGGACATAGGCCTATGCCTTCTGTTATTTTTCGTTGGTATAGATTTGGGAAACAACAGTGAAATTTTTAAGAATTTAAAGACAGCGGGATTCAAGATACTTATTGTACCCGCTGCAACAATAGTTGGAAGTCTGACAGGCGGTGTAGTATGCAGCATAATATTCAAGATGGATATATTCGGCGCTTTAGCAGTTGCTTCCGGAATGTCGTGGTACACGCTGTCGGCAATAATTATAACACCTGTGTCGTCGCAATTAGGGGCGGTTGCTTTTCTTACAAATGTGTTCAGGGAGATATTAGCCTTTGTGAGCATTCCCTTTATCGCAAAGCATATAGGATATTTAGAAACCATAGCAGCAGGTGCGGCAATAAGCATGGATACAGGCCTTCCTGTGATAACAAAAAATACAAATCAGGAAGTAGCTGTAATTTCATTTATCAGCGGAGTTATCATATCATTGTCGGTAACCGTATTAGTTCCGATTTTTGTGGGACTGATATAACAACAGAATGGCAATGGATAGAAATTATTAATCTGTTTTTGAGCATATAGTTTTAGTTTCATAAATATTAAGGAGATGTAGCATCATGACCAGAGTATATATGACAAGACACGGTGAGACCGAGTGGAACAGGCAAAGAAGATTTCAAGGAAGTAAAAACTCTGAATTGACTGAAAAGGGAATATTGGCTGCTGAGCTTTTAGCATCACGCGTTGAAGAAATAAACCTGGACGGTATAGTCTCAAGTCCACTTAAAAGAGCATATCAGACTGCAGAAATAGTTAGAGGAAACAAAAAAATAGACATTTTAAAGCATGAAGGCTTTAAGGAAATCAATCTCGGAGATTTTGAAGGAATGAGATGGGATGAGATTGAAAACATGTATGGAGACATTCTGTACGGGATTACTGAAGACCCGTTTAACAACCGCTATCCGAACGGAGAAAACTTAATGGAGTTTTACAGCAGAGTTGAAAATGCGTTGAAAGAAATGATTGACAAGTTCAGGGATAAGAGCATTTTAATAGTAGCTCACGGCGGTACGATAAAATGTATTGAATCATATATAAGAAAATTTAAGTTAAACAAGGACTGGATGGGCAATGTCGTACAAAACTGCAGCCTTTCCTGCTTTGATGTTAATGAAAATGGTGAGGTAAAAGAAATATTTTATAATGATACCGAACATCTGAAGGGGAGCATTGCGTATAACTAATGTCGGAAACAGTCGCAATTTCCCGGGAAATGGTAAAATATATCGATTTAATCTAAAAAATAATTCAATAGTATAACACATTTAATCAATTTGCCTTTTAAAACATGGCAGATTGATTTTTTTTATAGATTATTGCATAATAATAAAAGGCTGAAAACGATATAGCAAGATATTTTATTAATCCAAACAAATATTATAAAGTTTTTTAATTGAAAATTTAATTTTATTAGATTTAAGAGTTGAAAATTTAATAAAATAATGTTAAACTATTTTTCATAATGACCGCCATTGAATACGGCTGAATATAAAGGAGGACCATATGAAAAAATTTAAAAGAGTCCTGGTAGCAAACCGCGGTGAAATTGCTATCAGAGTTTTCAGGGCATGTGAAGAGCTTGGTATCAGAAGTGTTGCAATTTATTCAGAAGAAGATAAAAATTCTCTTTTCAGAACAAAGGCTGATGAAGCTTATCAAATAGGAAAAAATAAAAAACCGGTTGATGCTTACCTGGGAATAGATGAAATAATAAATCTTGCTAAATCTAAAGGCGTTGATGCGATTCATCCCGGATATGGATTTTTATCTGAAAATGTTGAATTTTCACGCAAATGTGAGGAGGAAGGTATTGTATTTATAGGTCCCGATCATATTATGATGAGCAAGCTTGGAGATAAAATTAAATCCAAAATGGTTGCTAACTCAGTGGGAGTACCTACAGTTCCCGGAATTGAAGAAGCGGTTAAATCGGAAGATGATGCAAAGAAGTTTGCTGATTTCTGCGGATACCCTGTAATTTTAAAGGCTTCTGCAGGCGGAGGCGGAAGAGGCATGCGTATAGCATGGCGTGAAGAGGATTTGCTGAGGGAATTCAGAAGTGCCCAGAGTGAAGCAAGAAAGGCTTTCGGAATTGATGATATATTTATAGAAAAATATCTGGAAAACCCAAAGCATATTGAGGTACAAGTCCTTGGAGACAATTACGGCAATATAGTACATCTGTTTGAGAGAGACTGCTCCATTCAGAGAAGACATCAGAAGGTGGTGGAGTTTACACCTGCATTAAGCATTACTGATGAACAAAGGGAATCCATTTGTAAGGATGCATTGAAACTGGCAAGAGCTGTAAACTACAGAAACGCAGGTACACTGGAATTCTTGGTTGATAAAAACGGCAGCCATTACTTTATTGAAATGAATCCGAGAATTCAGGTGGAACATACTGTAACAGAAATGGTAACCGGAATTGACCTTGTTCAGGCACAGATTCTTGTTGCACAGGGCTACAGACTTGATTCCGAAGAAATAAACATTAAATCTCAGGAAGATATAAAGCAAAACGGATATGCAATACAATGCAGGGTAACAACAGAGGACCCGGCAAACAACTTCGCTCCCGATACCGGAAAAATAGATGTTTACAGGACAGGTTCAGGTTTTGGCATAAGGCTTGATGGAGGAAACGGGTTTACAGGAGCTGTAATAAGCCCATATTACGACAGCCTGCTGGTGAAGGTTATAGCACACGGAAGAACATTCAATGATGCCATAGGCAAAAATACAAGAGCTTTAAAGGAACTGGAAGTTCATGGCGTGAAGACGAACATAGGATTTTTATTAAATGTGCTGAATCATGATACGTTTAAGAAGGGACAGTGCGATACAGGTTTTATAGCAAACAATCCCTCCCTGCTGAATGTCAGAGGCGGAGAAG
This sequence comes from Sedimentibacter sp., assembly GCA_032059885.1. GTDB lineage: Bacteria > Bacillota > Clostridia > Tissierellales > Sedimentibacteraceae > Sedimentibacter. The sequence goes on along the minus strand of DAMBZP010000005.1, from coordinate 73,356 downwards.
ATAAGGAGCTGAAAATATTAAACTATATAGGCGATATTGTAGTCAATATAACAAAGGGTACAAAGCCTCAATTTGATGTTCCAAGGGTTCCCGAACTGAAAAATAAAGAAGTAAAAACAGGACTTAAGCAGCTTCTGGATGAAAAGGGACCTAAGGAAGTTTCAGATTATGTTTTGAATCAAAAAAGGCTTCTGTTGACTGATACAACCATGCGTGATGCGCATCAATCATTGATGGCAACAAGAGTAAGAACGGTTGATATGGAAAAAATCGCGCCTGCCATGGCAGATATGGCAAGTGACCTGTTCTCTGTTGAAATGTGGGGCGGCGCCACATATGATGTTGCATACAGGTTTTTAAAGGAAGACCCGTGGGAAAGATTGAGCACATTAAGAGAGAAAATGCCTAATATTTTGTTCCAGATGCTTTTGAGAGGTGCAAATGCGGTAGGATATAAAAATTATCCTGATAATGTAATACGAGAATTTGTTAAGACATCCGCAAGAAATGGAATAGATGTGTACCGCATATTTGATTCGCTCAACTGGATTGATGGTATGGAAATTGCGATTGATGAAGTGCTTAATCAAAATAAAATAGTGGAAGCAAGTATTTGCTACACAGGAGATATACTTGACGAGACCAGAGATAAATATACATTGAAATATTATGTGGATTTGGCCAGGAAGCTTGAGAAAAGGGGAGCTCACATATTAGCAATAAAGGATATGTCCGCACTGCTGAAGCCAATGGCGGCAGATAAGCTCATAAGGGCCTTAAAAAATGAGCTGTCAATACCGGTTCACCTGCACACACACGATACAAGCGGAAATGGTGTTGTAACAGTCTATGCCGCAGCAAATGCAGGAGTGGACATAGTTGATACAGCGTTTAACTCAATGGCGGGATTGACGAGCCAGCCGCCTTTAAACTCTGTAATAGCGGCATTGAACAATACAGAAAGAGATACAATGCTCAACCTGGATGATATGCAGAAGATATCTGACTACTGGGAAGCTGTGAGACCTGTATACAATAAATTTGAATCGGGACTGAAAACGGGTACTGCTGAAATATATAAGTACGAAATTCCCGGAGGACAGTATTCCAATCTTAAACCTCAGGTTGAAAGCTTCGGACTTGGACATAGGTTTGAAGAAGTAAAGGAAATGTTTAAAACCGTAAATGGAATGCTTGGTGATATAGTCAAAGTAACTCCTTCATCAAAGGCAGTGGGCGACATGGCAATATTCATGGTTCAAAATGATTTGACTCCTGAAAATATTTATGAAAAAGCGAAGGACATGGATTTCCCCGATTCTATAGTATCGTATTTCGAAGGAATGATGGGGCAGCCGGAGGGAGGATTCCCTGAGAACCTGCAGAAGCTTGTATTAAAAGGAAGAGAGCCTATTACATGCAGACCGGGTGAGCTTCTGCCTCCGGAAGACTTTGATGCTATTAAAAAAATGCTTATAGAAAAATACGGTGTTGAAGGCACAGACGAAGAAGCCTTGAGTTATGCACTGTATCCAAAGGTTTTTGAAGATTACCTTAAAAGTATAAAAACAGAAGGAAACTTAAGACTTATGGGAAGCGATATATTCTTCCATGGACTAGAAGAAGGAGAAACATGCGAAGTCAAGGTTGCTGAAGGTCATAAGCTGATTATAAAGCTTGTACAGGTAAAGACAAATGATGATGGCACCAAGGATCTTGCATTTGAAGTAAACGGGAACAGAAGGGTTATAACCGTAAAAGATAAAAATGCGGTGAACCTAAAAAGCGCATCAATTGAAAAAATAATGGCTGATACAGGAAATCAATATGAAATAGGTGCGAACATACCGGGCAATGTTTACAAAATACTTGTCAAGCAAGGGGATAAGGTTGAATCAGGCCAGCCTATAGCTGTGCTTGAGGCTATGAAGATGGAAACAAATGTCCTGGCACCTTTGGCTGGTACAGTTGCAAAAATTTATGTCAAAGAAGGTCAGAGGGTTGTTGCAGGAGAATTAATAGCAGAGTTAGAATAAAAGGCAATGAAAGATGAGATTCACAATGAGTACTGAGTGAATCTCATTTTTAATTTGCACATTGCCGGCATATATTTTATAATGAAGATAAAAAATGCGGAGGTGTAATATGGGTAAATTTAAAGCGGCATTATTGCAGACTTTGGTATATGACAATAAGGGAAGAAATATTGAAAATGCGGTTAAATTGATAGAAAAGGTTTCAAAGGAAGGAGCCGATATTGCGATACTGCCTGAAATGTTCTGCTGTCCTTATGATAATTCATATTTTAAATTATTCAGCGAGGAAGAAGGGGGAACGGCATACAGTGCAATTAAGGAGACTGCAGAGAAAAACGGAATTTATGTTGCCGCAGGAACAATTCCGGAGTATGAAAACGGCAGGATATATAATACGGCATATGTTTTTGGAAGAAAGGGCGAGCTTTTGGCTAAACACAGAAAAATGCACCTGTTTGATATAGATATTGAGGGAGGACAGTATTTTAAGGAATCTGATACCTTTACTCCGGGTAAGGACGTAACTGTGTTTGACACGGAATTTTGTAAAATGGGCATTATGATATGTTACGATATAAGATTTCCTGAATTAAGCAGATTAATGGTGTATGAGGGTGCTGAGGCAATAATTGTTCCGGGAGCGTTCAACATGACTACGGGACCTGCCCACTGGGAGCTTCATTTCAGAGCCAGGGCTCTCGATAACCAGTGCTACACAATAGGTGTTTCTCCGGCAAGAGACATGGAAGCATCATATCATTCATACGGGAATTCCATCGTTGCATCCCCCTGGGGAAACGTAGTAAACAGGATGGATGAAAAGGAAGGTTTCATAATACAGGAGATTGATCTGGATTATGTAAGAAAGGTAAGAAATGAGCTTCCTTTATTGAAGCATATAAGGAAGGATGTATATTCATTAAATAAGATTTTGTAACGGTAATAAAAGGATGGGTTTTGGATATAATATAGAAATAAAAGCCAATTGATGCAAAAAATAACCAATTGACAACCAAATTAATCCCTGCATGCTATAGGTGTTGAAAAACAGGGACTTATTAATTGGCACGAAATTTGCTTGATATAAGACAAATATAATATATTGGAGGAATATTATGTCCAAAAAACCAGAAACAAACTTAAAGGGTGGAAAGGACCTGACAAAATTACGTACACCACATACTTACGCAATTATTTTTGTTGTAGTACTGCTTTGTTGGGCTTTAACATTCATTGTTCCGGCAGGAAAATTCAGTATTCACCAGATTGAATACACTGATTCAAACGGCGCTGTGAAGACAAGAACCGTTTTACAGGCAGAAACATTCAGATACAGTTATAATTTGAATACTAACTTCTTATCTGAAAAATTAAAAGAATTGTCTGATGATACGGCTGTTCTCGAGGAAATGGGAATTGACCAGGAGGCTTTGAAGGAATTTGTTGCGTCAGACCCAAGTACATGGAACCAGTCAGAACTTGATGACCTGGGATTGACTGATGATGTTCTCTATGGAAAGTATGGAGAATCAATGTATGATACAAGCAAAAAGCTGCATAAAACAGCCAAAGTTTGGGGCACTGACGACTACAGCGGATTTGGATTCATGAATTATATCTTTGAAGGATTAGTAACAGGAGACAAGTACGGTTCGGCTGTGGGGATAGTCGCATTGATCCTGGTTGTAGGAGGTTCCTTCGGAATTATTATGAAAACAGGGGCAATTGATGCCGGAATTTATGCTTTTATAAGAAAGACCAAGGGTCTTGAGAAGCTTGCGCTCCCTATGCTGTTTTTTGTATTTTCTTTGGGAGGAGCAACCTTTGGGATGTCCGAAGAGGTAATTCCTTTTGCAATGATTATGGTACCCTTTGTCATTGCCTTGGGATATGATTCAATAGTTGCGGTAACGGTTACATACGTTGCATCTCAGGTTGGTAATGCCGCATCATGGATGAGTCCTTTCAGTGTTGCTGTGGCGCAGGGAATTGCAGGTATTCCGGTACTGTCGGGAGCATCATTCAGACTTGTGATGTGGATAGTTATTACAGCTTTGTCTGCCGGATACATGATGGTATATGCTGAAAAAATAAGAAAGAAACCTGAGCTGTCAGCAGTTTATAAAACAGATGAACACTTCAGAAGCAGACTGGAAAATGCAAATGAAGAAGAAAAAAGGTTTACTCTGGGTCATAAGCTTATACTTCTTGAAATGCTGGCAGTACTAATCTGGATTGTATGGGGTGTTACTGCAAAGGCATATTACATTCCTGAAATTGCATCACAATTCTTTGTTATGGGATTTGTTGCCGGAGTTATAGCAATAATATTCAAACTCAACAATATGACAATAAATGATATGGCATCTTCTTTCCAGGGTGGTGTTGCCGATTTAGCCGGGACCGCAATAGTTGTTGGTATGGCAAAAGGTATACTTCTGGTTCTCGGGGGTTCCGACGCCAACGTTCCTTCTGCATTGAACACGGTTCTTTACAGCATAGGAAATGCGTTGAACGGAGTTCCGTCATTTATTGCGGCATGGAGCATGTATTTATTCCAAAGCTTATTCAATTTGGTGGTAACATCAAATTCAGGTCAGGCAGCTCTTACAATGCCTATAATGGGACCTCTTTCAGACATAGTGGGAGTTTCAAGACAAATTGCAGTACTTGCGTACCAGTTGGGAGCAGGCTTTGTGGATGCATTTACACCTGTTTCCGCAAGCTTGATAGGAGTGCTTGGTGTTGCCAGAATAGACTGGTCAAAATGGGCTAAATACCAGATAAAAATGCAGGGATTTTTCTTCCTGCTGGGAACTATAACCATAATCATTGCCATATCTATGAATTTACAATAAGGTTTACAATAAGGAAGGAATTAAGATCATGATTACTATAATTAGAAATGCAGAGGTTTATATGCCTGAGCTTGCAGGAGTTATGGACGTCTTGCTGCTGGGAGATAAAATAGCTGCAATTGGTGAGCATATTTCAGTTGACACTAAGGGTTTTACAGAAGTATCAGAAATTGATGCAAAGGGTAAAAAACTAACCCCGGGATTCATTGACTGCCACGTACATATATTAGGAGGCGGCGGTGAAGGCGGATTTTCTACCAGAACACCTGAGGCAACACTTTCAGGTCTTACAACCGCAGGAGTCACAACAGTTGTAGGGTGCCTGGGGACAGATGGAGCAGCCAGGGATATGCTTTCACTTCTGGCAAAGGCAAGAGGGCTAGATGAAGAAGGAATAACATCTTACATCTATACCGGTTCATACAGACTGCCTTTAAAAACCATAACCGGCGAAATTATGAAGGACATTATGGCAGTTGATAAAGTAATAGGTATCGGTGAGGTTGCCATATCAGACCACCGCTCATCACAGCCCACATTTGAGGAATTTGTGAGAGCTGTTGCTGATGCAAGGGTTGCCGGAATGCTTTCGGGAAAAGCGGGCATAATAAACATTCATCTGGGTGATGGAGCAAGAAAGATAGATTTACTGAGAAGGGCAGTAAAAGAAACAGAGATACCTATAACGCAGTTCTTGCCTACCCATGTAAACAGAAATCCAGAGTTATTTGAAGATTGCGTTCAATATGCAAAGGAAGGCGGTTATATAGATTTCACAGGCAGTGAGGACCCTGATTTCTGGGAAGAGACAGACGGCGAGGTAAGATTCAGCAAGGGTCTTAAGAGATTGCTGGAGGAAGGTGTAAATCAAAACAACTTCACATTTACATCTGATGGTCAGGGCAGTATGCCAATATTCAATGAGAAAAAAGAATACGTGGGTATAGGCATAGGAAAATCTACCAGTCTGATTAAAGGCATAAAGGAATGTGTATTCAGAGAAAGCATACCGCTTGAAACGGCAATAAGAGCCATAACATGCAATCCTGCCAGGATATTGAAGCTGAATAAGAAGGGAAGGATTGAAGCGGGCATGGATGCGGATATATGCCTGCTGGATGAAAATCTGGATATTGATACAGTTATTGCAAAAGGAAAAATAATGGTACAAAATAAAAAGGTCGTTGTATACGGTACTTTTGAAAATAAATAAATATATCTGTTAAAGAGGGATTGTCTCAAAAAATCATTTTTGAGACAGTCCCTTTTATGATATAATTTAATAAAAAATGTTGGTGATAAAATGATGGAAAAGATTACGTTTATAGCAGGATCTGTTAATACTAAGGATTTTCTGCTCAGACAGCTTAAAGAGTTTATATCTGAAAAGTACATATTAGAAGCATATTCTCAGGAAGAAGGAATAAATAAGGAAATTAAATGCGATCTTTTGATAATATCAAGCAAGGATATGAAGAACGAGCTTGATTCAATGAATATAAATATTGAATGCAAGGACATGATCATATGTGAAAGAAGTGTTAATTTTGATTATATAGATCAGGTCGCCAACCTGCCTGTAAATGAAGAAGTATTGCTTGTAAATGACGAAAAGGAAACTGCATTCAGTACAATCAATGATTTAAAGGAGCTTGGACTCAGCCACATTAAATATTATCCGTATTATCCCGGAATCACCAGCTACAAAAAATTAAAAACTGCAATTACACCCGGAGAGACTGATAAGGTTCCTGCTTGTGTAACGAATATGATTGACCTGGGTCCCAGAATTATAAGTATAAATTCCATGTATTTAATAATGGATAAATTAAATATTAATCAAAAGGACACAACATTTATTACAAAAAAATACATGCAAAAAATTGTTAATGTTTCAAAGCATGTTTCATCTGTAAATAATAAGGTAAATGCACTGAACACTTATCTGGACAATATTGTTCATAATTTAGTCAACGGAATATTGGTATATGATGAAAATGGCTATATTAAATATGCTAACGATAAAATAAAAAAATTTTTACTGACTGAAAAAGAGCTTGAAAATAAAAATATCAAAAATATTATAGACAGGGAATTATATCCGTACTTTCTCAGCAGCGAAACCTTTGAAAACAAAATACTCAGCATAATGGGTTCCAATATCAAGGTGACAAAATTCATGCTTCCAAACGGCAAGGACATTGTAATACTGACAGATGTAAATGGAAATGATGAAAGAAGCAAATCCAATCTCAACGATTATTTACTTAAAGGTCATGTAGCTAAATATAATATTGAAAATATAGTAGGGTCCAGCACTCTTTTGGAGGAAACAAAGAAGACCGCTTTAAAACTTGCAAAAACTGATTTAACCGTATTGATAGAAGGAGAAAGCGGAACAGGGAAGGAATTATTTGCAAGCGTAATACATCAGAATTCCAAAAGAAAATACGGACCCTATCTTGCAATTAATTTCAGTGCCCTTCCGGATGATTTAATTGAAAGCGAGCTTTTCGGATATGAGGAGGGTGCGTTTACAGGAGCAAGAAAGGGCGGGAAAATAGGGCTTTTTGAATTGGCTGACGGGGGAACAATTTTTCTTGATGAAATAGGAGATGTGTCTCCTAAGGTACAAACAAAGCTGCTAAGAGTGCTTCAGGAGAAAGAAATTATGCTGGTTGGAGGAACCTCCATTAAAAAGGTGGATGTGAGAATAATAGCAGCTACAAATAAGAACCTTAGAAATATGGTTTTAGAAAAACAGTTCAGGGCAGATTTATATTACAGACTTAAAATAGGATATTTATATATTCCCCCTCTAAGAGAAAGAATCAGTGATGTTAGGGAGCTTGCAGCATATTTCATTAAAATCGGGACAACAGCAGATGTCAGGATTTCACAGACGGTTATAGAAGAATTTATGAAATATAAATGGCTGGGGAATATCAGGGAGCTTGAAAGTACTATACAATACATGATGGCTGTGAGAAATGGAAATGTCCTTGCTGTTTCCGACCTTCCTGACAGAAATTTCTTTGAGGAGGCGTTGAATGAAGCAGAATATTATGAAACAAATGATTCAAATGTTTTAAATGGTGAGCTGGTATGCATATTGAAATGTATAAAGGAATTGCAGGACAACAATGTTGCTGCCGGAAGAGAAAAAATATCTGATATGCTGGAAGGATACGGATATGGCCTCACAAGCTCTCAGGTCAGAAAAAGACTTGATATTCTTGAAGATCAGGGGTATCTGTTTAAAAAGAGGGGCAGGCAGGGAACAGTGCTTACAGAAGCAGGTTTAAGGTATTTAAAAAAATAACAATAATTATGAAAATTTATTTTACTAATGTTTAACATTTGCATGTATTATGTCATAATTTAAAATAAAAAGGAGATTTTTCATGCGAATTATTATAGATGGAGATGCGTGTCCTCAGCGAGTAAAGGAAATATGTGAGGAAGCTGCTGAGGAATTCGGCATAGAGCTGATTATTGTTGTAGATACAGACCATTATATTGTCAGCAATCACCAGGTTATTGTAGTTGAGCAAAGAAGAGATTCTGTTGATTATAAAATAGTACAGATATTTAAAGAGGGAGATATTCTGGTAACTCAGGATTACGGTCTTGCAAGCCTTGTTTTGTCAAAGGCATCAGCCGTAATTCACACTGCGGGATTTTTCATAAACAGAAACAACATAGACAGCCTTCTGCAATCAAGATATATCAGTGAAAAAGTAAGGAAGCAGGGTGGCAAGACGAAAGGTCCTTCCAAGAGGACAAAGGAGCAGGACGAAAATTTCCAGAAATGTCTTTACAAAGTCCTCCACGAAAGATTAAGAAATAAACCAAAAAATAAAACCAGAGGACTGTAACGGTTCTCTGGTCAGGCTGCTGTCCTTACAAGGTTTTCCGGACATTAAACTGTTTGGAGCCGTGCATTATGTCTAATGCAGCGGTCCCATATAAATATATCAAAGACTTATTTAAAAAAGCATGACACAAATAGTCGTTGCAGCTATAGTAATTATAAGTGGTATAATTACGCTGCATGCAAGCACATGCTTGTATGCTGTTTTGTGAGTGAGTCCAAGAACAGCAAACATTAAAAACAATCCTGGCGAGTGCGGAAGTGTATCGAGAGCACCGGCAGATATATTTGTCAACCGATGAAGAATCTGTAGATTTACTCCTGAATTTATGAAGGTTTCTGCCAATGAGTTGTACATGATTTTAAGACCTCCTGATGAAGAACCTGTGATACCGGATACTACCATTGTAGACAGTACCCCTTTTACATAGGCGTTGAGGTTTAAGCTGAGTACCCATTGTATTATGTTTGCGTAGGCTTCCGAATTCTGTACCACAGTTCCGAAAGCGACTACAGCCGCCAAACCGCCGATACCGCTGATTCCTCCTTCTAACCCTTTGGTTACAAGTGTCTTCTTATTTTTATCTCTGAACTTATCAAAATTAAGAATAAATGTTAAAAGTGCTCCAAGAAGCATGGCGATAGTGGCAAGCATTGTTGAATTTGATATGAAATGACTTCCTATTATTATGATGAGAACAAGGACTATTAACGGTGTAAATGATTTCCATACTGAAGGAAGCATGCTTCTGTCCTTGATTTCATACATTGAGGAATCCGACGTTAAGGCAACATCTGACCAATGTTCATTCTTCCTTTTTGCTTTTTTTTCTTCATAGCTCATATAGGTCATGCACAGCGTAAACATAGCTATGGCGGCAACAATACCCATTATGGGTGCAGCTGTAAGGGTTGTACCAAGATACTGTGTAGGAATTACGTTTGTAAGGGCAGGAGTTCCCGGAAGGCATGTCATTGTATAGGTTGCAGCACCGGTAATAAGACAAGCCATAGTCAGATGGCGCGGTATATCAGCTTCTCTGAACAGCAGAAACATTATGGGAGCCACTGCATATACCACAACGAACAGGCTTACACCTCCGTATGTAAGAAAGCTTATAATAAGTGTCGAAACCAGTAAAACTCTTTTTTTGCCGAACCAATCAATAAATTTATATCCTATAGATGTGGCGCAGCCCGAAGAATTCATTAATTCAGCATACAGGCTGGAGCTTGCAAAAAGTAAAAAGTAGCTCATATAAGCTCCGGTATAACCGGTCATATAGTGAGTGGCAAAACCATCCCACACATTCATTCCGTTAGCCAGTATAACAACAAGGGACGCGAGCAGTGTAAGAGGAAGAGCTCCGAGTCCTTTATATGCTCCGATTACAAGAACAGCAACAGAAAGTATAATACCAATAATGGCAATAGCATTCATAATTTATCTCCTTATAAAGTTGATTTATTTTATAACTATAGGTTTTCTTTATTTTGTTAATTCAGGTATATCAAAGAATCTGAGATTATCCATGCTGAGTTCAAGCTCTTTATTTTCTATTTTCTTAATAATATTAACTACAATTTCATTGAATGGTGTCGGTACATTATATTTTTTTCCCTGCTCCACAACAAAGCCGTTTATCATGTCAACTTCTGTCTTTCTGCCCTTTTCTAAATCCTGAAGCATGCTTGCCTTTGCCGTTCTCTTGTCAGCATAAAATTTTTCAAAGCATTTTTGAGACAGTTCAAAGTTTTCATAGGTGTCAACTCTTCCAAAATCTCGCATATCCATACCCATGGAAGGTTCAAATTTAATTTTAGATGTTTCACAGATTTCCACAATTTCTTTTGCAATGTAGCTTAGGCATGCGCTTGCTCTGGGATTATCAAGAACATCGCCGAAAACTGACCCGGTGACTGCGGACATTCCGCTCATGCAGCTGTTGTATATAAGCTTGGACCATCGTGCACCCATTAGATTGTTCACTATGCTGACAGGTCCCATATGTTCAAGAACTTCAGCAACACTTTTTATACGCTGGGTAGTCTTGCCATCAATTTCACCTATATCAAATAATATATCACCTGAGGTCACGTCCTGGGTTACTTCGGAAACCCCCGGGCCTACAAAAGTTGCTCCCCAAAGTACGGTGCCTCCTACAGTCCTGTTGCCTCCTATATATTCCGATACACTATATTCAGGCACACCATTTTGCAAGGTACACACTATGCTGTTATCATTTAAATATTTTTTTAAATTGGGAAGTGCTTCAGAATTTGATGTTTGTTTTGTAAATAAAAATACTATATCATACTTTCCTTCCATCTGCACGGGTGTGATTGCTTTCACAGGTACAGTAAAATCTGCACATCCTACTATGTGCGCCCCTTTCTCATTAAGAGCATTTACATGTTCAAGATAATTATCAATCAGCACTACTTCCTGACCATTCTTTGTTAAGTAAGCACCTAACACGGTTCCCATGGCTCCGCAGCCATAAATTGCTACTTTCATTACATTACCTCCATTTTTTGAATTCACATAACTTATATGATTAAATGCAATTAATGTGCCAAATACAAACTTCAGGCATTCTGCTGACTTTGTGGCTAGGGCAGAGAATATGTGTTGAGGTTTTAACCAGTTATTGTGTAAAAATTGATTAAAATCTCAACACATATAGATCACACATATAATCAGGTTCTCAAATACGGCAGTATTTTAACCCTTTGATGATTATGGCACAGATATTGCTATTAATTAGGTTAGATTACATAAACTAAAAAATTACGGAGGAATATATGAGTGATTTAAGCAGAAAAAGAGTTATATGCGCAGCCATTACAGGCTCATGGCCTACAAGGGAGGATAATCCTAATCTTTCAGTTACACCTCAGGAGATTGCAGATGATGTTTATGCTTCATGGAAAGCAGGAGCTGCAATAGCACATATTCATGTAAGAAATGATGACGGTACCCCATCCACAGATTTTAATAAATATAAGGAAACAATCGAGTTAATACGTGCTAAAAAGGATTGTGACATATGCATAAATATCACAAGCTCGGGGAGCGTAGGATTTAAGGATGATGAAAGGATTTATCCTCTTCAGCAGCTTTTGCCGGAAATGGCTTCATATGATTGTGGAACGCTGAATTGGCAGCACAGGACAATATTTGAAAACAGCCCCTCTTTTTTGGAGAAACTGGGATTTGCTCTTCAAGAATCAAATATTAAACCGGAAATTGAAATTTTCCATGCCGGAATGGTATATGAGGCTCTGTATTATTTGAAAAAAGGAGTGCTTAAGGCGCCGCTGCATTTCCAGTTTGTACTTGGATGCCCCGGCGGAATGACAAGCACTATAGAAAATCTTGTTTTTTTGAAAAGCTTGATACCTGAAGGATCCACCTGGTCCGCCTGTGGTATAGGGAGTGGTCATATGCCCATGATGCTGGCTGCAATTGCAATGGGAGCGCATCTTCGCGTAGGTATGGAAGACAATGTAATGTATCATAAGGGAGTTAAGGCAGATTCGAATGCACAATTTGTGGCAAGGGCAAAAAGACTTCTTGAGGAGGCAGGCCTTGAGGCGGCAACTCCTGACGAAGCCAGACAAATTTACGGACTTACGAGAAAGGTATTTTAAGGTTTGAAGAAACAGGGGGATAAATATGAGCGGACATAATATAAATGAATTGCAAGTAGGACAAAAAGCATCATTTTCCAAAACAATTACAGAAACAGATGTATATTTGTTTGCAGGAATAAGCGGAGATATTAACCCTGCACATGTGAACGAGGAATATTCAAAAAATACATCTTTTAAGGGTAGAATTGTTCACGGTATGCTTTCTGCCTCACTGATTTCTGCGGTAATAGGAATGCAGCTTCCGGGTCCGGGTACTGTATATGCTTCTCAAACTCTGAAATTTACAGCTCCGGTTCATTTCGGAGATACTATAACCGCAAATGCGGAAGTATCAGAAATATTAACAGAAAAAAACAGGGTAATATTAAATACATACTGCACAAATCAAGACGGGGATGTTGTTATGACCGGTGAAGCAGTGGTTTTGCCGCCAAAATGATGATATAAATCCAATCAGAAGGGAAAAGCGGCTTAAATCTTAACAGGCGTACTATAAATATTTTATGAAATTAAAAATCTGTAAATTTAAATTTTATTTACAGATTTTATTTCTTTAATGCCAAAATAAGGAGTTTACTCTCCACCTGTTGTAAAAGATAGATTGTTTATGTATAATCTATATTATGGTTTATTTGTTGTGAAAATGTAATCTGATTAATATATAATACAAAGAGGTGTAAGATGAGAAGCTATAACGATATACTATACCGTGCTGTCAGATCTATGTACTACACTATTGTAACTGATGAAAAGGGTAATATGATATGCTTAAGCAAAAACTATGAGGAGCTTCTTGGCGTTCATGGTGAGGACTATGTAGGGAGACCGGTTCAGGATTTAATAGAGAATTCTGAAATTCCTCGAGTCATTCAAAGCCGAAAAGAGGAAATAGGATATCTGTTTACCCTAAAGAATGGATTAACGGTTGTTTGCAACAGGATTCCTATAATTGAAAACGATATACTTTATGGTGTAATCAGTTCAGCTACCTTTTATAATTTAAGCGAAGTAGTATCGCTTAACAATCAAGTTAAAAAATTGATAAAAGAAAATATGGAATATAAGAAAAGGATAACCGAGCTTTATTCAAAACGAAATTATTCTATTGATCAGATTATTGGAGATTCTGCAGTGATTATGGAGGTAAAAAACATAGTACAACGGTTTGCAGATTCAAATCTTACATTTTTAATCACAGGAGAAACAGGTACTGGCAAGGAAGTGTTCGCTAATGCCATTCATAAGTTAAGCAGCAGAAGGAATGAGAATTTTGTGAAAATAAACTGCGCGGCAATTCCAAAAGATTTGCTTGAATCAGAGCTGTTCGGATATGAAGCGGGCTCATTTTCGGGTGCATTGAAAAGCGGAAAAATCGGTAAATTTGAACTTGCTAATCATGGGACGCTTCTTTTGGACGAAATAGGTGAAATGCCTCTTGCGCTGCAGTCAAAGCTTTTGAGAGTGCTGCAGGAAAATGAGCTTGAGCGGGTAGGCGGACTTAAACCGATTGAACTTGATGTGCGTGTCATATGCAGTACGAACCAAAACATTGAAGAACAGGTTGAGAAGGGATTGTTCAGAAAAGATTTGTATTACAGAATAAATGTCATCGAAATAAATTTACCGCCCTTGAGGGGCCGCTTAGAAGATATAGTGCCTCTCAGTAATTTTTTTATAAGCAGAATAAATAAATCCTATGGATTAGATATAACAGAAATAAAAAAAGAGGTTTACGCTCTTTTTAATGAGTACGACTGGGTCGGAAATGTCAGAGAATTGCAGCATGTACTGGAACGCGCATGCATAACTGCAGGAGCAGGACCTTTAAAGCTGGAATATTTTGATTTCCTTTTGTCACGAATTTATAAGAAAGATAAATTTAATAATGAATCATTAAACGATATCAATTCACTGAACAACATTACAGCTGAAGTGGAAAAGGAAAAAATAATAAAAACTCTAATTGAGACAAAGGGAAACAAGACATCAGCGGCGAAATTATTGAACATTGATCGCGGCAGCCTTTATAATAAATTAAAAAAATATAATATAGATATTTGAAACGGATGGGTTCAGAATATGGCGAGGTATGTTAACTTTTATACCTCGCCTTGTTTTAAATAATATTCATGACATAAAAGCAATCACTTTTCTATACTTTCAACCACATCTTCAACAATCTTCTGAGAAGATGACTTGTTATACATTTTTTTCATATTCTTCTTCATTGCATTAAGCAGCTGAGGGTTCTTAATAAGCTCAATAGTGCTGTTGATTATTTGGTATGAATTTTCTGCTATAATAGCTGCTCCTTTTTTTTCAAAGTACAGTGCATTTTCTTTTTCCTGACCGGGTACAGGCTTTATTATAACAAGCGGAAGCTGCACAGCCAGCGCTTCACTCAGGGTTATGCCTCCTGATTTTGTAATCATGCAGCATGCTATCTTATAAAGGTCGTCAATATTTTCAATGAACCCGAAAACCTTTAAATTTTTAAGACCAAGTGATTCAAGTCTCATTTTCTGCATTTTATTGTTGCCGCATACTACTGCAACCTGAATCATTTTATTTTTACAAAGCTCCATACAAACCTTTTTTATATCTTTAAATACTCCAAAGGCTCCCGAGTTTATAAGTACAATTTTCTTTCCCCTTTTAAAATTATATTTTTGATACAGCATTGATATGCTTTCTGCTTCTTCAAATGCCGCTCTTATTGGTATTCCTGATACAACGGTTTTTTCAACCGGTATGTTCATTTTCTTCAGTTCTTCCTTCAGCTCTTCCGTAGCAATATAAAACTTATCAATTTCTTCACTCAGCCAAAGCTTATGAACATAAAAATCCGTAACTATATTGAATACAGGTATGTTTTCTCCAAGCTTGTTTTTAATTTTTAAAGAAGCTAATACAGGGAAGGTATTTATTATTACATCAGGCCTGAATTCCTTTGATATATCATTTAATTTCTTATATCCAAAATTTCTGTATAATTCAATTACTCTTTTATCTGTAAGCTTTTCTGAGCCGTAATACAATATTGAATATGCCTCTCCGAAGTCATAGCTTTTAATATATGCTTTCTTTATGGTTTCGGTGATTTTCGGATGTGCTTCTGTGAACAGGTCAACAACGAATACATTATTGTAGCCTTTGTTTATAAAAGCATTCTTTAATGCCGTTGCAACCATCCTATGTCCGTTTCCAAAAGGCGCAGTCGTTATTAAAATATTTAAATCCATAATGCCTCCATAGAAAATCAATAAATTAATGTTCTGTTTATGTGTGTTCTCAAATATTATAATATATAAATCAAATTAATAAAAGTACAATTATTCATATGGAGGGAAAATGTGTTCGAAGAATTTTTAGAAGCATTTGTGCTTGTCTTTGTTGCTGAGGTAGGAGATAAAACACAATTACTGCTTATGACATTAGCTGCAAAGTACACTGTGCTGCAAATGCTTTTGGGTATACTGCTCGGCGTTACCGCAAACCACGGAGCTGCCGTAGCTATCGGATGCTGTCTGTCCAGCGTAATAGAGGGGAGACTGCTTCAAATATTCGCAGGGTTTATTTTTATTGTTTTTGGTATAATAACCATTGTATTTGACAGCGAAGATGAAAAAAGCAGAAGCTTTAAATTTGGACCTGTTCTTACAACAGCGCTTACGTTTTTACTGGGAGAAATGGGGGATAAAACACAGCTTACAGCCATGACCCTTGCCATGGAGGCACACAATCCTGCGATGGTACTTGCAGGCTCTGTTTCAGGAATGCTGGCCATAGGCTTAGTTGGAATAATTATAGGAACAACATTGACTAAATACATTCCTTCTAATATAATAAGAACATTATCAGGATTGATATTTATAATATTTGGAATAATGAGGTTTATTGAATAAATGAATTTGAACGAAATAAAAGACAAAATGAAAGATACACTTCCTCAGCCCATAGATGGCGATTTAAAATTTTCAGTGCTGCTGCCATTAATAGAAATTGATGAAGAGATGCATTTGATTTATGAAGTCAGGTCCCAATCAATCAGGCAGCCCGGTGAAGTGTCATTTCCCGGAGGAAAAATAGAAGAAAATGAAAGCCCCGAGTATGCTGCTGTAAGAGAAACACACGAAGAATTAAACATTGATGAGAAAAATATTGAAATTATCGCAGAGATGGATTACGCTTCAAGCAATAGAGGCTCGTTTGTATATACATTTTTAGGACATATAAAAAATACAGAGGCTTTAAAAATAAACTACAATAGAGATGAGGTTTCAGAGTTGTTTTTTGTACCTTTATCTTATTTCCTGAAAAATGAACCTGAAAAATACTATATGAATTACTATCCTAAGGCAGACAATGACTTTCCGTACCATATGCTCAAGGAGGGAAAAAATTATAATTGGCAAAGCATAAGAAATCCTGTTTACTTTTATAAATATAAGGAGTATATAATTTGGGGCCTTACAGCAAAAATAACATACAACTTTATAAAAAAAATCACACAAAAAACAAATAAAGATAAATAAATATATAAGATAGAGAACGGCCGAAAACGTGTATAATACTAAAACGAATCGGCACGTTCTTCTGTATTTAAGAGTTAATCCTGGCTTTTATTCAGGGCTTCTTCCAGTGTATGCCATGCCAGTACGGCACATTTAACCCTTGCAGGCATGTTTGATATATTTTCAAAGGCTACCGCATCGCCCAGTTCTTCCAGCTCTCTTTCATCAGTTATATCCTTTTTTATCATACCCGTAAATTTTTTTATGAGCCCTTTTGATTCATCAACACTCTTTCCTTCCACAAGCTCCGCCATGATGGCGGCAGATGCCTGGGATATGGCACAGCCTTCTCCCGATAATTCTACATGCTTTATAACATTATCCTCAATATCCAGATAAAGCGTGAGGTCATCTCCGCAGCTTGGATTCACGCCACGCATTGTGATATTTGGATTTTCAAGATGGTTTCGGTGTTTATTTGACTGGCTGTAATGTGTTATTATTTCAGTGTACAATTCGTTTAGCTCCATAGCCCAGCCACCTCCTTACTTCCTTCAGACTTTCGGCCATATTGTCTATGTCATCCTTTGTATTGTAAATATACACACTTGTCCTGCAGGTTGAGGATATACCCAAATGCTTATGAAAAGGCTGAGCACAGTGATGACCGGCTCTGATGGCTATTTTGTCCGCATTGAGTATTGTGGATATATCATGAGGATGAGCTCCTTCCATTACAAAAGGTACCACGCCTATACGACCCTCGGCATTAGCAGGACCTATTATTTTTAAATAGGGAATATCGCTCAGTCTTTCCAGCATATATTCCGTAAGCTCTTTTTCAATCTTCATGACGTCTGACATTCCTATGCTGTTTAAATAGTCAATGGCAGCAGATAAACCGGCTGCGCCTCCTACATTCTGTGTTCCTCCTTCAAACTTTTGGGGCAGAGGAGCATAAGTTGATTCCTGTTCCTCGACATATTCTATCATGTCACCTCCGTACAAAAAGGGGGGCATTGATTCCAGCAGTCCTTCCTTGCCGCACAGGACACCTGTTCCCATCGGTGCAAGCATTTTATGACCTGAAAATACATAGAAATCGGCATCCAGTTCAGATACATTCACAGGTATGTGAGGAGTGCTCTGAGTGCCGTCCATAACCACGACAGCTCCAAACTTGTGCGCTCTTTCAATTATTGCTTCAACAGGATTAATTTTTCCTGTTACGTTGGAAACGTAGGCTACGGCTACTATCTTTGTCTGTGAAGTTATTTTTTTTTCTATTTCCTCCGGTGATATTGTTCCTTCATTGTCAGTATATAAGTAGGAAATTACGGCACCCTTTGCTTTTGCTGCCACCTGCCAGGGAACAAGATTGCTGTGATGTTCGGAAATCGCCAGGACTATATGGTCACCGGGTTTCAGAAATGTCATTCCATAGCTTTGTGCAATGATGTTTAATGCTTCTGTTGAGTTTTTCGTAAATACAATCTGATTGTCCGATTTTGCTCCGATAAAGCTGCTGACCTTTTTTCTTGCCGTTTCAAATATATTTGTAGCTTGAATGCTCAAATCATATGCACCGCGGTGTGGATTTGCATTTGAATATTCATAATAATTTGAAACCGCATCAAGTACAGAACGGGGTTTTTGTGTCGTTGCAGCATTATCCAGATAGATTGTTCTTCGTCCATCTTCGTCCCTCTGCAATAACAGCGGAAAGTCATTTATATAATTGTTCATATGCTTTTATCTCCTTTTAAAATGGATTTCTGCAGAACTTCAAGAATTTCGTTCCGAAGCGATATATCGGGTACAGCCTGCAGAACGGATGAAAATGCTGCTTCTGCCAGCAGCTTCTTTGCTTCCGGCTCGCTCATACCCCTGCTCATCAAGTAAAACATAAGCTTATCGTCGGGTCGGCCTGAGGTTGCGGCATGCTCTCCCTCAACATCGTCTTCTCCGCACAAAAGTATAGGAACGGATAAATTCACTGCTCCGGGCTCCAGCATCAGCACAGTTTCTTCCTCTCTGCCTCTGGATCCTGAAGAACCGCTTTTAAAGTCAATTGTATCTCTGAAAATCTTCTTGCTTTGTCCCAGCAAAACTCCGCTGGAGCGGATGCGGCTTACAGATTTTTTTCCTTGGTGCTCTGTTACAGAAGAAATATCAACAGAGCGTGTTCCGTCACCCAGATACAAAATATCAAGGTCAGCTTTACTTTCATCTCCCTTTAACACCAGATTGCAGCTTGATACTGTTTCTGATGCACCCATTTCTGCCAGAATCACATGAATATGTGCTCCGCTTTCTGCAATACCTGCGGTAATATCAGTGTGAGTTGCCCCGCTGTCCATGAGCTGGGTCTTAATA
Organism: Sedimentibacter sp.; assembly: GCA_032059885.1. Lineage (GTDB taxonomy): Bacteria > Bacillota > Clostridia > Tissierellales > Sedimentibacteraceae > Sedimentibacter. The sequence goes on along the minus strand of DAMBZP010000005.1, from coordinate 54,041 downwards.
ACCTTTACATTTGAATTTTTTCGTGCAAGTATACGGACCCTGCCGCAGTGGTGAGCGAAGCCGCCCTCTTCTGACGTGTATTTAAATATAAAAGTACAACTGCTGTCATCTTCTGCTTCTATGATGATATCATCCATAAGAGCGGACCTTTTCTTCAAATGGAAGGATATAGTAACAGGTGTATTTTCAATGTGTCCCTTTGGAATTTTGAAATAACGGCATCTATTTTTATTTTTGCTGATAAATGAACGAATTTCATCATTGACGAAAAAAGATTCAAAATCCTCGTTTGAGCTGAACTCATTGAAATTATGCTCCGGTGCGGCAGACTGCACAGAATCCGTGCAGTTGGAGCTGTTTTCCCTCTCAGAGTAAAGGGTTACTTCCTTACTGTTTACTCTAAGCCAATTCCATGTATTTACAGGCATCCTTTTAATGTTGCTCGATAATTGGTTCATGTTCATCCTCCCTCTAACCTATGGTTCCTTCAAGCTCCAGACTTATGAGCCTGTTCATTTCAACCGCGTACTCCAATGGCAGTTCCTTTGCAACAGGTTCAGCAAAGCCCCTGACAATCATAGCTTTTGCCTGTTCTTCCGTAAGACCTCTGGTCATCAGATAAAAAACTGCATCATCACTGATTCTTCCTATTTTTGCTTCATGACCGATATCTACCTGATTATTTCGTATGTCCATTGCGGGTATGGTATCTGTGCGTGAAGAACTGTCCATCATGAGAGATTCACAAATAATTGAAGATTTAGTTCCTGTGGCTTCAGGCATGATGTTGATTGAGCTGCGGTAAACGGAAATACCGCCGTCCTTGGATATAGAACGGGATTTGATGGTTGATGATGTGTTTGGTGCTGCATGTACTACCTTTGCTCCGGTGTCAAGATTTTGACCCTTTGAAGCAAAGCTTATTCCGGTAAACTCAGATTTCGAACCTTCTCCCTTTAGAATACTGGATGGATATAACATTGTAATGTGTGAGCCGAAGGTGCCCGAAATCCATTCAATAGTACCGTTTTTATCAACCAAAGCACGTTTGGTGTTCAGATTCATCATATTTTTTGACCAGTTTTCAATTGTTGAATAGCGTAGAGATGCACCCTCACGCACATAAAGCTCAACGCACCCAGCATGAAGATTAAGAATATTATATTTCGGAGCCGAGCAGCCTTCGATAAAATGCACTCTGGCACCCTTTTCGACCACAATGAGAGTATGCTCAAACTGTCCTGCACCAGGTGCATTCAGGCGGAAATAGGATTGAAGAGGTACGGAAAGCTGTACTCCCTCCGGCACATAAACAAAGGAGCCTCCGGACCACACAGCGCCGTGGAGAGCAGCAAATTTATGGTCAGTCGGAGGAACAAGCTTCATAAACAGCTCTTTTACAATGTCCTCATTTTCGTGTAATGCTGTCTCCATGTCCGTATAAATTACCCCTTGGTTTAACAGCTCTTTTTTTATGTTGTGGTAGACGACCTCAGAATCATATTGTGCTCCCACACCTGCAAGGGATTCTCGTTCGGCCCTGGGGATTCCAAGTCTTTCAAATGTATCTTTTATATACTCAGGAACTTCGTTCCAGTCATCTTTCATAGTTGTATTTGGTTTCACATAAGTTACAATCTGATCCATATCCAGCTCATCAAGAGAAGGTCCCCATGACGGGAGTGGTGTTTTGTTATATATTTCTAAGGATTTTAAACGCAGTTTCAACATCCAGTCAGGCTCATTCTTCTTCCTGGAAATTTCTTTTACGATTTCTTCAGTCAGGCCTGTACTTGTCTTGTAGTTATTTGAATCCTCATCTCTTATGTCATATATTTCTCTGTTTATATCTTCAAGTTGTGTTTTTTGTTTTTCCATGATACCCTCCAGACTTTAAAACTGTTCCAGAACAGATGAGAATCCGTTTTGGATTATTTCATCCACTAAAGATGCATCTGAGGTTTTAACTATAGATCCTTCAGCAAGAATGTGGACATAATCTACAGGAAGATTTTGCAGAATTCGTGTAATATGAGTTATGATAATTACAGCATTTGATTCATTTTTATATTTTTGTATGCTTTCCGATATTATTTTCACTGCATCTACGTCAAGACCGGAGTCGGTTTCATCTAAAATGGCAAGCTTAGGATTGAGCATTGAAAGCTGAAGTATTTCACTTTTCTTTTTTTCTCCTCCCGAAAATCCTACATTAAGATATCTGGATGCATATGACTCATCCATATCAAGTTCCTGCATTTTTGATTTCAATTCTTTTCTGAAATTCATAAGCTGTACATCTCTGCCGGTATATGCAGCCTTTGCAAGACGCAGGAAGTTTTCAACAGAGATACCCGGGATCTCTTCAGGAGCTTGAAAGGACAAAAACATACCCTTTCTTGCTCTCACATCAGGTTTCTCATGTGTTATATCATCGCCTTCAAAATAAATTTTTCCATTATCTACAGAATATCTTGGGTCACCCATGAGCACATTTGCCAATGTAGATTTCCCCGCACCGTTAGGACCCATCAGCACATGGACCTCTCCGGGATTTACCTGCAGATTTATTCCTTTCAGTATCTCCCTGTTTTCAATGGAAACGTGAAGATTTTCAACAGTTAATAAATTCTTTTGCACTTTTCGCACCTCCCAATGCTTTCTTTTTCAGAATTATCGCCTTTGCAGGCAGAATGCTTTATGGAACAGTTTTTATCCACAGAAGCACTTTCTGCAACAGCGTCAAATAAGCCTGTTATTTTTTTGATTGTTTCATCGTCCAAATTGGAAATGTAAGATTCAATTCTGTTTTTAATTTCATCATAATGAAGATCGTATCCTTCACATGCTGTTTCGCCTGTTTCTGTAAGCTTGTAATATATTTCCTTTTTATTTCCCGGCATACGATAAGGCTCAAGATATCCCTTGCTTTCGAGTTTTTTAGCAAGCTGAGTCACAGCACCATTTGTCATACCAAGATATTGAGACAAATCTCCGGCCTTTGAATTTTCATTGCGCTGCACACACTTTAAAAGACTGATGTCAGAATATGTGAGCTTATGTTCTGTTCCGTAGTTTTTTGCAATTTTAGATTCACAGGTTATTATGTTTACAGCCTGATAAAATTTTTCAATAAGAGATTGATTTGGATGCATTTAGCCACCTCGTGGATAATAATATATTTTAGTAACTAAAACATATTATACAGCATTTAAATAAAAAAGCAATATATTTTAGCAGCTAAAACAAATTTTTTTAGCAGCTAAAATATATTTGCAAAAATAATAAAAAAACCTGTTGCATTTTTGATGCGACTATAATATAATGAGTAAAAAATATACCCAACTAAATTAGTAGGAAATACAATGAAGAAGGAAAGTAGTATATATTGAATTTTCAGAGAGAGCATCTCCGGGCTGAAAGGATGCTTATTGGATATATATGTGAAGTGCCCTTTGGAGTACAGCACCGAAATCAGGATTAAGTAGGCTGCTGCGGAGCATATCCGTTATCGTATAATAGCATGGTGGTGCTAGCAAAAGGTGGGCGGAATATGCCAAAAAGAGTGGAACCGCGGATATTACTCCGTCTCTGTATCAGAGATGGAGTTTTTTGTATGCCCTAACCCCATTTTCAGAGTGTTTTTTCTGAAAATGGTTGGTAGGTCAACCACAGCGAATTCCCAAATTATGTGAGCGGCGGCGAGCAAGTAATTTGGTGAATGAGACTGTGATATTACCTAACGGTTAGGGAAAAAATCTGCATGCATTAGCTATTAAAAATATTTTCTAGTTTAGGGGTTCAAAAAGGATGGGATGATATGAGTAACTTTACAACGTTAAGCTTAATAGGAAATACGCCTGTAGTACAATTGACTGGAGAAAATATTTTTATTAAAATGGAAAAATTTAATCCGGGAGGAAGCATCAAGGACAGAACCGCACTGGGCATGATTCTGGATGCTGAAAGCAAGGGATATTTAAAAAAGACCAGCATAATTGTTGAACCGACCAGTGGAAATACGGGTATAGGACTTGCAATGATAGGAAGGCTCAAGGGTTATAAGGTAATTATAACAATGCCTGAATCAATGAGCGCAGAAAGAAGAACAATAATATCCTCATATGGAGCAACATTAATTTTGACGGAAGCACAAAAAGGGATGGCGGGCGCAATTGAGCGGGCAAATGAAATATTAAAAGAAAATAAAAACAACTTTATGCCTGACCAATTCAATAATCCGGCGAACGCCATGTTTCACTATGAAACAACAGCACAGGAAATAATTAATCAGTTAAATGATTTAGATATATTTACGGCAGCAGTGGGAACAGGCGGCACTCTCACAGGTGTGGCAAAACGGCTCAAAGAATATAATAAGAAAATCACAGTGGTTGGGACAGAGCCAGCAAAGTCTGCGGTATTATCAGGAGGAAATCCGTCACCTCATAAAATACAAGGTATTGGTGCCGGATTTATTCCGGGTATTTACAGCGGTGAAAACGTGGATGAAATACTGACTGTTACTGATGAGGAAGCAATTGACACGGCTGTTGAGGTTTCAGCAAAGACAGGTATCTTAGTGGGCATTTCCACAGGAGCTAATGTGGCGGCAGCAAGAAAGCTGGCTGAAAAGTATGGAAGTAACAAAAAAATACTGACCATATCACCCGATGGCGGAGAAAAGTATATGTCTATGGTTAAATATTATTAACAATGGGTAGACAAGAATAGATTAACAATGGATAAAGCAATGATGGAGAATTACAAAAACAACTGCTTATCAACTGCTAATCAATCATTAAAAGGAAGGTATGATATTATGATTAAATTTATTAAATCAATAATTGAAGATATAGATTCGGTATTTGACAGAGATCCTGCAGCAAGAAACAGAATTGAGGTGTTTCTTTTGTACCCTCATATTAAAGCCCTGATAGCCTACAAGATTTCTCATAAATTATATATGAGAAAAAGATTTTTCCTGGCAAGATGGGTTTCAAATATAGGAAGGCATATGACAGGAATTGAAATTCATCCCGGGGCTACCATAGGCAAAGGATTATTCATTGATCACGGCATGGGTGTTGTTATAGGAGAGACTGCGGTTGTGGGAAACAATGTAACCATGTTTCATGGGGCAACACTGGGTGGAACAGGAAATGAAAAGGGAAAAAGGCATCCCACAGTAGGGGATAATGTGACAATAGGAAGCTCTGCAAAAATATTGGGCAACATTTATATAGCATCGGGTACAAAAGTAGGAGCGAATGCCGTGGTACTCCGTGACACCAGCCCAAATTCAACTCTGGTAGGAATTCCTGCAAGGGAAATCAAAAAAGGAAGCAAAATTATTTCCTTAAACGAATATGCAATATAAAAACGGGCTTTAAGCCCGTTTTTATTGTTTTATTCAGATACCTTTATGTTGCTGTAATCCACTGTTAGGGGTTCACCTTCATTAAGCACTATATGACCTGATTCATAGGGACCTCCGTCAATTGTCAGAAAAATATTCTGTACGCCGTAATATGTCCCCAGAGTATCGGCTATGCTTTGCAGAATCAAGCCCTCAAATGAAGCTCCCGCGTTCATTTCTGTTACAAATTCCTTTGATAAATCCACATGCACGCTGTTTTCCTTTTCATTGAAATAAAGTTTGTTTATTTTGGCGTTTTTACTCAGCATTTCATAAACAGACAAGTCCTTTACTGTCTGTTCTATTACATCCCTGGGTTCATCATTTGTTTTAAATGATACCTGAACATCAACAGTATTTAAATTTATCCCATCGGCGTCAGGATAGAACAGGGTTACGGTCTGAATCAAAGGAACATTGCTTTCAATTTCGGACAATACTGACGATGACTCATACCCGTCTCCTTCGTTTGTCACCTTAACCAGTCCCTTATCCTTGACGTAATATTCTATTGTGGTTCCGTGGCTGTCTTCAGTGGTAACTTCAACAGCCTTAAAGTTACCTTGAGGCGTTACCACCTCTTTAGAAATACCGGTAATGGCTGTTGTTGAATTTTCACCTGATGACCACTTATTTTCTTCTTTAACGGGTTCTTTCAGAAGTATCTTGCCGTTTTTATATTCGTCATTCGTAAAGTTTTCTCTGAAATAGGTTTCTGGTCTGGAAAAGATTTCAGTCAACTGTCCATTGCTTATTTCAAAAACTCTTACTATTTCTGAACCGCCGTTATTCGTTCTTGTTTGGATTCTATTGTCAGTAACATAATCTATATATACAGTGTAGGATGCAAACTCATTTCCTTCACCCTTATAGGTGTATCTCGTATTCTCGGTTAATGGAAAAAAGTCTTCTATTTTCAGTGTATTGGAAACATTATTCGGATCTTCGGCAACATTGCCCCTATTGCATGCAGTTAAAATTAATATTGATATTAATACTATAGAAAGCAGCTTTCTCATATAAATCTCCTATTTTATATATTTTTTGTATTATACCCAAAAATAAAATATATAAAATAGGAATTCAATTTATTGGAATAACTGCATATTTATCATGATAAATCATATTGCTGCATTTAAAATTTACAGGATTTTTGAAAAGCGGACCATCAAATGCAAATGTGTGGTATTCTCCGTTTTCACCGCAAATATCTGCTCCGCTGCTTTCAATGTCTTCCGCGACCTGAATGGTAAGAACTTTTCCGGCAAACTTTTCGGAAAGCCTTGATGTGTCCACAACAGTGATTATGGTTTTAAAGCCTGAGTTTATAAATTCATGGACTAATTTTTTACGTGATTCTTTCCACAAAGGGAAAAATGCTTCAATTCCTGCATTAATACACCTGTCAGTACACCATTTAAGATGTTCCTCTAAATCTATATCACCGAACACACAGACTTCTGCTCCCTTTTCTTTGGCTGATCTGAGGTAATTTTCAAAGTTTTCCTCATATCTTTCGCCGGATGTTTCTAAAAGTGTAATGGGAATTCCAATTTCTTCAGATGTTCTGTTCAGAAGAGCTCCGGGCATGCCATGAAACCATGACTGATTTCTGTCAATGTTGTATGTGGTAAACAGTTCAAGAGGCTCCATGCCTTGTTTAACCGACCTGTAAACTGCTAATGTGCTGTCTTTGCCTCCGCTGTAGGAAGCAATAAATCTTTTCCCGTTTAATGTTTTCATATTATCACCAATCATTTGATTTTGCGAAGCTTAATATTTTTGCTGTGAAAGTCTTCCCAATGCTTTAAGGAATCTACCATATATTTCGTAACATCCATGTCGTATACTTCATTTATTATTTCGGAAGAAACAATGTCTTCTGTCCTGCCGTAGGCGGCAATACTTCCTTTATCAAGCAGCAATACGTTGTCTGCCAATTTCATGGCCAAATTTAAGTCATGCAAAACTCCTATCACTGCATGGCCTTCTTGCTTGGACCAACCTTTAAGAAAGTCAATCAGCTCCGCCTGATTTTTTAAATCCAGGTGGTTTGTGGGCTCATCAAGGAGTATAATGCTCGGTTCCTGTGCCAATGTTCTTGCAAGATAGACCCTTTGAAGCTGTCCTCCTGACAGTGTGCTTATTTGTTTATTCTTCAGGCTTAATAAATCAACAGCCTTTAAGCATTTGTCGGCATATTCCTTATCTTTGTCAGAGGGTTCCTTAAAGGCCCGGCCTTTCATGTGAAGATAACGTCCGAGAAGCACGGTTTCATAAACGGTATATGAAAAATATATGGTGGATATCTGGCTCATAACAGCAATTTTTTTGGCAACATCTGTTCTTTTCATTGATGAAAGATTTAAATTATCTATTTTAATGATTCCTTTATGAGGAATGATGCCCGCTATTGTTTTTATAAGCGTTGTTTTTCCGCATCCGTTGGGACCTAAAATACACAGGTTTTCACCTTCACCGACACTTAAGTTTATATTTGATATAACATCATAACCGTTATAGCCTGAAGATACATTTTTTAAAGTAAGCATTATAGCTCCTTCCTTTTAGAAAAATACACATAAGCAAAGAATGGGGCACCTACTAATGCCGTTATGGCTCCCACAGGCAGTTCCGAAGGCGATATGATTGTTCGTGCAATTAAATCGCATATTACCATGAATGAACCGCCAAAAAGCATTGACATCGGTATTACAATTTTATGTGATGAACCAAAAATTTTTCTTACAATATGTGGTGCAATCAGGTCAATAAACCCTATTACGCCTACAAAAGAAATGGCGCTTCCCGTAAGTGCCGCAGACAGACCAAGAAGCAGCCATTTTATTTTGTAAACATCAACGCCCATTGTAAATGCCTGTTCTTCTCCGAATGTCATTAAGTCCATTTCTTTGGAATAATATCTTATAACTGCCACACCCGTCAAAACAATGGGAAGCAGGACAAACACACTTAACCAGTCCTTTAAAGCAAAGGAGCCCATCTGCCAGAATGTAAGCTGTTTCACATGCTCGCCTGCCATGGAAGTGACTAATGTCAATATTCCGTTTACAAATAAGGAAAAAACCATCCCCACTAAAATAATGGTATTATTTTCTAGATTTTTATCCATTTTGGAAGCAAATTTAACTGCGGCAAAGACTGTTAAAAGTCCGCATGCCAGGCCTGCAGCAGGAAGAGTGAACATTCCTAAAAGGGGAATGGTGAGCCCGGTTACTATTACTAAAGCTGCACCCAATGAGGCACCTGACGATACTCCAAGGGTGTAGGATGATGCAAGGGGATTTTTTAAAACAGACTGCATGACAGTTCCGCTTACAGCCAGTGCACCGCCGACTAAAAATGCCAGCAAAGCTCTCGGAAGTCTTAAATTCCATACAATGGATATGGAAACACTTGATATGTCCGGTGACAGTGGTGTTGAAAATAATTTATTTGAAATTATGCCTGCAACATCACCGATAGATACATAGATGCTTCCTAATGCGATGCCTGCCAATAAAACAAATATACAAATTGCAGAACACATTATTATTTTTATACTGGTCTTCATTTTTTATATACATCCGGATATATAGCCTCGGCCATTTGTTCCAATGCTTTGACAATATTATGATCTGACAGTGAGCTTGCATTATTGTCAATATAATACACGTCATTATTCTTTATGGCAGTCACATTTTCCCAACCTGCGCGGCTTTTAATTTCATCCACTGCATTTTCAATGTAATTAACGTTTGTGAGTATGACGTCGGGATTTGCGGCCACTATTACTTCATCTGACACTGAAATCCATTTCTCCTGTCCGGCCAATATATTTTCGGCACCCAGCAGCTCAATCATTTCATTTAAGAACACACCGCTTCCGAAACTGTATAAATTTGGTGCTGCAGCAATTTCAAAGTATACGGATTTTTTGTTTTTAATGGTTGAACCTATTTTTTTGAAATATTCCACCTTATCTTTCATTGTATCTACAATTTCATTACCCTTATCGCTTGACTGCAGGGAATCTGCAATAAACATTATATCTTTGTAAATTCCTTCTATACTGTCGCTTGCCGGTATGTATGCCACTGTAATTCCCATGTCCTTAATCGGCTTAAATGGGTCATTACCATCGCTTAAACTCATACTTGTTGCATATACTATGTCCGGCTCCAATGCAACAAGCTGTTCTACATCAGGATTCATGATATCAAAATATGGAATATTTTCAGGAATTCCTTCTATACCATCCGAGTATTTGTCTACTGCCACAAGTTTGTCACCCAGGCCTAAGGCTATGATTATTTCCGTATTGGCAGGCGATATGGATATTATTTTATTAATTTTGGACGGTATGGTTATTTTGTTGCCTGCTCTGTCTTCAGAAGGTAACTGTGCGGGTTCCTGCTGAATTTGTCCGTTTTCCTGATTTGGCTGTTCTGCAGACTGCTGCTGTTTTGATTCATTTGAGCAGGCTGCAAGGGTCATCAAAATAATCAATATAAAGGTAATTAAAGTAAGATTTTTTTTCATTGTTGTATTCCTCCGTTTTTATTTCGATAAAAAAAACGTCTCGATAAATCGAAACGTAAAGCCTACATGCTTTGAATTGTATCCATATTATCGCATTACATGCACCAATATAAACAAATTTTCAATTAAATCAAGTATAGTATATAAACTTTCTGATGTCAATAAAATAAGGGATTTTCAAAATTCAAAGCATGAAGGTGTTTAGTCGTATTATTTAACCTAAAGTAAGTCAGCCGTTTCCAAAACTTCCATTCCCTCGGATACAGCAATTTCGTACAAATCTCTGTTTTTTTTATTTATTTCACCGTAGCTCTTAAGGCAGTTTATTACAATGTCACAGGACCGCATATTCTGCAGGGCGCTTTGAAATACGTCATCTCCGATAGGTTCAAAGCTTTTTTCAAAAAATACTTCGCCTGCCAGGTCGCATGCAAGTTGATAATCGATGTCGTTTTGGTGCAGTATGCCTGTTGCAAATGGTATCCTCTTTCTTTGCAGTGCCCGGTACTCCGCAATTCCTGTTCCGCCGCCTGCTATTACAAAGACGGAAGGCTCTCCCTTCGGACGTTCCATTTCAAAGCTTCCGAACAATGGATTGTAGCTTCCCCTGGACAACTCGTAAAGCTCATTTATAATATCTTTTTGAAATATTTCGCGTGGAGTTCCAAAGCGTGTGATATATTCTCCCTTTACACACATAACCAAATCCGACACTTTTTGCGCCATATCCAGTTCGTGAAGCGACATAATGACTGTTATGTTTCGTTCCTCTGCCAGTGTTCTCAAAATGTTAAGAAGCTCAAGCTCGTAGTGTATGTCTAAAAAAGAGGTTGGCTCATCCAGCACTATTATTTCAGGTTCCTGACAAATTGCCCTTGCAAGAAGTATTCTCTGGCGCTGTCCGTCACTTATTTCATTAAAATCTTTGTCTCTTAATTCCCATGCATTCACTAGAGCCATTGACTTTCGGACCTGGATATTATCCTCCTCTGAAAGTATACCGAGTATTCCTGTATATGGGTACCGGCCGGTTGCGACCACGTCCTGGCAGGTCATCAGTTCGGTTTTAAGCTTATCGGTCAATACAACAGATACCTGATAGGACATATCCTTGTTGCTCATTGTGTCTATTGATTTATTGTCAATATATACAGTACCGCAGATGCTGTTTAAATGTTTTGTTATACTTTTTAAAATTGTTGATTTGCCTGAGCCGTTTGGACCTATGAGAGTCAGCACCTGCCCCTTTTTTAATTGTATTTCTATATCTTTTATCAGGGGCTTGCCGTTATATCCCACAGTCAGCTGTTTTGTGCAAAAAAAGTATTCCATGCTCATCATTGCACCCTCTTTCTCAGCATAATGTAAATTACAATTGGTACCCCGAATACTGAGCTCACCGAGCTTACGCTCAGTTCAACAGGAGCAAATAAAGTCCTTGCTATTAAATCACAGCCAAGGCAGAAAACAGAACCGCCAAGGAAGCATATGGGGGTGGCAATAAGAGGCTTTGATGTTTTTAAAAATGATTTCACGAGATGAGGTACCGCTATACCTACAAATGATATAGGACCGGCAAAAGCAGTGACACATGCACACAGAAAGCTGGACAGCAATACAAGCATAATGCGGAATAATTTAATATTCACGCCCATATTCTGTGCGTAGCTTTCACCAAGCTGGTAAGCGCCTATGGATTTTGACATGAGAAACACGACAACTGAGCTGGGTATTACCACTGCAGCCATTACACGCACGTCCATCCATGAGGTTCCTGAAAAGCTGCCCATAGACCAGTTGTGAAGATTTACGATATTTGCATCATCTGCGAACGCAATCATAATGTCTGTTGCGGCAGAGCATATGTAACCTATCATAACTCCGCATACAATAAGCATTGATGCCTTCTGCACCCTTCTTGATATTATCAGCACAAAACCCATAGAAAGCATGGCGCCTGCAAAGGCTGCGGCTATCAAAACACCTGAGCTGACTATGTGATATCTGCTAAGTATTAAAATCATTGCTATGGCAACCATCATTTTTGAACCTGATGAAATTCCCAGGACATAAGGTCCGGCAATAGGATTGTTGAAAAACGTCTGAAGCAGAAATCCTGACAAAGCCAATGCGCCGCCAAGTATAATGCATGCAGCTGTTCTTGGAAGCCGTACCTTCCAGATTATGCTGTAATCAGTTGCGTTCCCTCCAGCCTTAAATAATATTCTGACAATATCATTTACAGAAACATTTACGCTTCCTGACTTAATATTTAATAACACCAATATCACAAAGATTATAATTAATGCAGTCAATGTGATAAGATACCTTAAGTATCTTGCACCTTTGTTTTTTATATCCATTTATTTTTCTCCGCTGAAATTACTGCAGCCTGTACATAAAATTTAATTCTGTCAGATTTTTACCATCATCCGTAAGCATCCGGCGGATATCCGAAATCATCAGACCAAACTGTGTTGTTTCCTGAAACATGTTTTTGTTCGTACACCATACATTTCCGTTTTGAACCGCCCTGAAGTCCTCCAATAATGGGTTTTTGCTTATTAATTCTTCAACGGAGGACAATTCGCCGTCTATGGTGCTGTTGTATATTATAAAATCGGCATCTTTTGCTGTCGAATAAAAATTCTCCATTTCAAGAGTTACTGTGCTTGTGGCGCTTTCTGGATCTCCAAGATTATCAAATATATAATTTCCTCCAGCAAGCTGAATCATTTTTGTTACATAATCTCCCGACTTTCTTGCTATAGCGTTGCCGGAGGAGCTTATATAAAAAAATGCAACTGTTTTACCGGTGCTTTCCTGGCTGGAGGCTTCATTCAAATACTTAACCTGTTCATCAAAAACCTGCTGTGCTGCTGATTCCTTTCCGGTAAGCACTCCATAAAGTTTTATCCATTCAGTGCGCCCAAGCGGATGAGATTCATAGCTTGACTGGTCTATAAGCACAGGTATTCCCAAATCCTCTAATTTTTCTTTAACCTCAGGAGTATGGTTTATCATTGTGGATTCAACAGCAAGGCTGCAATCACTTGATACAATTAGCTCATAGTCAGGTGCACTGTATTTTCCGGCATATACAATATGACCGGATTCCATTGCCGCTCTTGCGTTTTCTATGCTCCATCCTTCGGCCTTTGTTCCTGACAGACTGATGCTGTCAAGGGAATTTAAGGAATCAAACAGGCACATAGCAGAAGTAGCAACTAAATAAATATTATTAACCGGCTGACGCAGCACTGTAATATTCTTATCTATGTTCTCAGGAATATCGCAAGACTGTGGCACAACCAGATATTTGCTGCCATCAGATATTGTTATCAGCGCATAACTGTCATTGTAATAGTCAATATTGAAATTTTTCGCATATTTAAGCTCCATCCTTCCGGACTGCTGCCAGCCGTTACCCAGCCCGTTTTCGGTTATGTCATTATTTTCAGCGCACCCGGAGAGAAATAAAAAAATTACCATTATATTTATTGCAATAAACATGCATCGTTTTCTTACCATAACATTTCCTTTTTTCTTTATTTTGATGTAAGAGTAGACGAATCAAAACGAAGTGTATAATCTATTTCGTGAGGTGTGCTCATAGCTACAGTCTGGGCAGTTGTTTCAATATCCTTGTCCAATACCACCGGAATTTCAAATGTTGAATTTCCGGTGGTATTTGTTGGATAATAGTAAACACCATCTATCAGCATATATTCGTAATGGGGACTGCTCCATATAACGGTAGCAGTTATTTTACCGCCTTCCACCGAAAGCTCTGCAGGAGACTCCACTTTTGCCTTGCCTGAACCTCCTGAAAGTGTTACCTCTGACGTATATTTTCCGTCAGGTACTGCTTTAGAAGTTATGGCATCTTCGGGTATCATTGAGGACTGGAATACCAGGACTCTGTCATACCATGACTGTTTTCTTATGCTCCATGCGGCGCAGTCTATGTCCTGATTGAGTGCTGCCACAGGTACTTCATATGTGTATTTGCCTTCAGCGTCTTCGATATAATAGATACATTTATCATCTGTGTCTGCAAGAGCTTCTTCACCAGTGCCCATGTATAACTTTTCATAGCCCTTTCCATTGAGGGTAATGACAGCAGACATTTCGCCGCCTGCTACAGTCAGCTGTGCATCAATTATACGAAACATGGAGGAGCTGGAGGAAACTTCAATTTTGTATGTTCCATCCTTAATCTGATCACCGTATACAGGCTCCAATTTTGTTTCAGTCACATTTTCAGTATTTTCTTCAGTTGTATTTTCTTCCTTATCATTTTGTACCGGCTCTTTCTCCTCAGCGGCGTTCTGTACCGGTTCTTTTTCTTCTGGTGGAGGAGTTTGGGTGCTGCAGCCTGCAAGCATTGACAATGTCAGTGAAGCGGCCAGAATAAAAGTTAATATTTTTTTCATTAAAGTTCTCCTGAAATTAATTTTAGTTTATATAGTTAAGGGTATACGCAGTTGTCAGGGTATACAAAAAATATTGACCGACCGTGTAAACGGCCGGCCGATTTTTATTTTTATTGAGCGATAGTTTCACCGGCGTGTTTAACAATCATATTTTGAACACCTGTGTACTGTCCCATGCCCTTCAGAACTGCTTCAACTTCAAAGCCTTCAGCTTCGAACCTAGTCTTCCATGAATCATCCTCATCGCCTGCCATATCATTGTTGGCATGGTCTCCTGCAACAATCATGAAAGGAAGCAGAACAACTTTTTTGGCTCCGGATTCCTTAGCAAGAGCAACAACATCATCCAGATCCGGAGTTGCTTCCACCGTGCCGATAAAGTAATTGCTATAACCTGCGTCGGTGATGTACTGCTGAAGCTTTGCATAAACCTCATTTGATTTGTGTTCAGTTCCGTGTCCCATAAATACTATAGCTGTTCCGTCTGTGTCATAAGATTTTGTCTCTTCGATTATGATTGAAACAATTTCTTTAAAATCTTCATCCGAAGCGAGAAGCTGTTTGCCGATTTTAAAGCTTTCAAATTTATCCTTGTAAGTGGAAACTTCGTTGACAATATCATCAAACTCAAAGCCGTTCATAACATGTGTAGGCTGGATTACAACCTCTTTCACACCATCAGCTACCAGACGGTCCATTGCTTCTGTCACATTGTCAATTACAAGGTTGTCTCGGGATTTAAGCTTGTCTATGATGATCTGGCTTGTGAATGCACGTCTGATTTCATAGTCAGGATAAGCTTTTTTAAGAGCTTCCTCAATTCCTCCAATTGACAAATCACGATTATCATTATAGCTTGTACCGAAGCTTACTGCAAGCAGAACTTTGCTTGGTGAATCAGATGCAGGCTTTTCACCGGATGAGTTTCCCGGGTTTTCAGCCGGAGGATTTTTATCTGCGGTATTTGTTGAATTTGAACATCCTGCTGCTGTCAGCAACAATGACAGCACCAGCATAAGTGAAAGTAATTTTTTGATTTGTTTCTTCATTGTTAATACTCCTTTTTATTGTTTTTTATAATATATTGCTTTATATCACCGCTGCTGAAATTACAGTGAATTTGGCAGCGCTAATAAAACCGAAAGTAAAAAACGCCTGCGGTCAACCCGCAGACGTAAATATAACATGAGACAATATCTCTTGTATTAAAACAAAAGATATGTGCTTTATCGCATCCATAGCCATGGAATTCCGCAGGGCTGTACGCGCCGCGCGATAAACGCGGCAGGGAAACAAGCAAGTATTCTGGCTTATCGCTATGTGTCTAGTTAAAGCACAATCTTCGGCACCTTCCCAGAGTCCTTTCCAGTGGTATAAGCCAAATCATAAGCGAATTACAGCAACGGTCTTGCGTGGGATTTGCACCCAACTTCCATGACCTGTTTCTCATATTCAATTAAAATCAGTATAGCATCATCAGAAACATTTTGTCAATATTATTTGAAGGGAAGTCAGAAGAACAGCATATGTGGTGTTCGTATATCAATGCCTGATGAGCATAGTTATTTGAGGCTTTAAATTATTGACATCATTAAAATATTGATATATAATTGAGGCAAATTGAATATCGATATTTTGGTAACATTTGTTTTTGAAGAGGAAACACTTGTTTTAAAAGGGAAAACAGTAAAAGCTGTTACAGCCCCCGCTACTGTGAAAGGTGATGATGCTCGAACCACTGTGCTGCGCATGGGAAGGTGAGTGTCAGATGAACCGAAAGTCAGGAGACCTGCCAAAGTGTGTATTTATAGATTTTCGGGAGGATTATCTAAAATAATAAAATAATTAAAAGTATTTTTGTTATTTAATCTTCTGAAAATTCAGAAGATTTTTTCTGTATGCCTAATCCCATTTGATTAACGAACCATTTTGGGCATGATATTACACGGCTTCGGTCCGGTTGTACGGAAAAATGGCAATGCAGCATTAAGTTGGGGGCTGTCCGATATTATGAGGTGGATATGGAAAAGTATATTGTTAAAGGCGGAAAAAAATTAAGGTGCGGTTTTACTACTGGTACATGTGCTGCAGCAGCAGCTACAGCTGCAGCACTGATGATATTCACCGGTGAAACTGTTGATAATGTTTCGGTAAGGCTTCCCAGAGGCGAAATTCTGATTATTGATATTAAGGAGCCGACCTTCAGTGTTCATGGAGTAAGATGCTGTGTAAAAAAGGACAGCGGAGATGATCCTGATTCAACGGATGGAATTTTAATATATGCAGATGTAAATCTGGATGACTCGGGTAAAATTCATATTGAAGGCGGAAAAGGTATAGGAAGGGTTACACAAAAGGGATTGGATTGCCCCGTAGGCGGTCCGGCCATAAATTCGGTTCCAAGAAAAATGATAACTGAAAATGTACGGAAGATATGCTGTGATTATGGATACAATGGAGGTGTAAACATTGTAATATCAGCTCCTGACGGTGAAGAGGTTGCTAAAAAAACCTTTAATCCGCAGCTTGGTATTTTGGGAGGTATATCAATTATAGGAACAACCGGAATTGTTGAGCCCATGAGTGAAAAGGCTTTGATTGACAGCTTGAAGGTTGAAATGCAGGTAATCAAGGAAAGAGGATTCAATACGCTTTTGGCATTTCCGGGCAATTACGCGGAGAACTTCATTGACCGTACACTTGGTATACGTGGAGAAAACAGTCTTAAGTTCAGCAATTATCTGGGAGAAGTGCTGGATTTTGCCCTGGAGCTTGATTACAAAGAAATACTGATTGTAGGGCACATAGGCAAGATGGTAAAGGTTGCCGGAGGCATGATGAACACGCATTCTCATACAGGAGACTTCAGGATGGAAATGCTTGCCTGCTATGCTGGACTTTACGGAGCAAACAGCCGTGTTATCGGAGAGATACTATCTTGTGTCACAACAGAACAGGCTATTGATGTTTTAATAAGAGAAAAACTTGAAAAGAAGGTTATGGAGAAGATAAGCGAAAGAGCGCTTTTCTACATAGACAAAAGAGTTGAATATAAGATAAAAACCAGATTAATTATTTATTCAAATAATCATGGAATTTTAAATTTGTAAGGAGATTAAAATGGTTCATTTTGTCGGTGCTGGTCCGGGTGCAGCTGATTTAATAACAATGCGGGGGCACAAGCTTCTATCGGAAGCGGATGTGATTATATATGCAGGTTCTTTGGTCAATAAAGAACTTTTGAATTATGCAAAAAAAGATGCTGAAATTTATAACAGTGCTCATATGACTTTAGAAGAAGTAATAGATGTTGTAAAAAGAGCTGAAGGAGAAAATAAATCAACAGTCAGGCTCCATACCGGAGATTCAAGCATTTACGGTGCTGTCAGAGAACAGATGGATATTTTAAGGTCTCTTGATATTCAATATGATGTGGTTCCGGGTGTCAGCTCCTTTTGCGGTGCTGCAGCATCCCTGAAAGCGGAATATACACTGCCTGATGTTAGCCAGTCCGTAATTATAACACGTATGGAAGGAAGAACTCCTGTTCCCGAAATGGAAAGTATCCGTTCATTTGCAGCGCACAAAGCAACCATGGTTTTATTTTTAAGCTCCGGATTGACCGAAGAGTTATCAAGGGAGCTTATTGCGGGAGGATATGACAAGGAAACACCCGTTGCAGTGGTTTACAAGGCAACATGGCCTGATGAAAGGATATTCAGATGCACGGTTGAAAGTCTTCCGAAAACAATGAAGGAAAACAATATAAACAAGACAGCATTAATTCTGGTCGGTAATTTTTTAGGTGATGAATATGAAAGAAGCGAATTGTACAATCCTGCGTTTACACATGAGTTCAGAAAGGGTGCAGAATAATGTACCTATTTATACTTGGAGGTACAACAGAAGGCCGTCTGCTGGCAGAATTTCTGGATAGTTGTCATGTAAAAGCTGACCTGTATGTCGCTACAGATTACGGCGAGCAATTTGTGAAAGAATTAAGCAGTATAAATATTCATCAAAAAAGACTTGATAAAAATCAGATGATAGAATTGTTCGCTCAGAAGGATTTTGACTGTGTCATTGATGCAACTCATCCATTCGCAAAAATTGTTTCACAGAATGCCAGAGAAGCGGCAAAATATTGTAATTTGAAATATTATAGAATTGTAAGAGAGACTGGTCAGGATAAATCAGGCATATATTTTGACAGCATTGACGAGATTGTTTCCTGCCTGAATAATACTGACGGTAATATATTGCTGACTACCGGCAGCAAGGATTTAGATAAATTTACAGGTATCAATGATTATAAGGAAAGAATTTTTGTAAGAATTCTGCCCATGGAAAGCTCGCTTAAAAGAGCATTGGAGCTGGGCTTTTCCAATAAGAATATAATCTGTATGCAGGGGCCCTTCAGTGAAGAACTGAACATAGCAATGATAAATTCTGTCGGTGCAAAATTCCTTGTAACAAAAGAAAGTGCCTCATCGGGAGGATTTGAGGAAAAAGTAAATGCATGCATTAAAACAAATATAAAGTGTCTTGTGCTGAAAAAACCTGAAGAAGAAGGCATCACACTTGAAAATTTTAAGCAAATTATAAGAGGGAATTTATGAAGAAGGTTTCTATAATCGGACTTGGTATAGGGAGTACAAGCTACATGCACAAAAAGGCGGCAGAAGCAATAAGGGCCTCTGATTGTTTAATAGGCGCAAAAAGAATGCTAAAAGATTTTTTGGATTTAAATAAACAGATTTATGAAAACTCAAATGCCGAAAGTATTTATGAATATATAAACAAAAGTAATCTCAGTACATATGGAATTTTAGTTTCTGGAGATTCAGGATTTTACAGCCTTTCTAAAAGGATTACGGAGCTTTTGAAAAAAAACGAGGATATTCAGCTTGAAAACATTCCTGCAATCAGCTCACTCCAATATTTTGCATCAAAATTGAATCTGACCTGGGATGATATAAAATATGTCAGTGCTCACGGGAGAAGTCTGAATATTATATCCAATGTTATCTTCAATAAAAAAACATTTATTCTTACAGGCAGCGATTGCGGCCCGGGTCATATATGTGAAATTCTCACAAGAAAAGGATTAGGAAATTTAAAAGTCAGTGTAGGTGAAAATTTATCATATGATGCCGAAATTATAATGGAGGATAAAGCGTCTGCCATTGCCGGAATGAAGTTTGAAGGACTGGCTGTGATGATAGTGCACAATGATGACTGCATATCCATTGACGAAGGTCACCGCTCAATAAGAGATGAGGAATTTGTTACAGGCAGAGCTCCAATGACAAAAAGCGAGGTAAGAACTGTGTCTGTAGGCAAGCTTAACTTAAAAAGCAGTTACACAGTCTATGACATAGGCGCCGGGACAGGCTCTGTATCAGTTGAAGCTGCGTTGAAGCTCTATGACGGCACGGTGTATGCAATAGAAAAAGATACGGAAGCCGCTGATTTAATAGATGAAAACATAGAGAAATTTAAAACCAGGAATATTGAGGTCATAAGAGGGACAGCTCCGTCTGCCATAGAAAATCTCCCCGGTCCTGATGCGTGCTTCATAGGAGGGAGCAGCGGAAATATGGATGAAATAGTATCCGTTGTTTTAAAGAAAAACCCATATGTGAATGTTGTTATAAATACAATTACGCTTCAAAGCTTAAATGAGGCAATAAGCTGCATGGAAAAATACGGATTCACTGATGTGGAAATTGTAAATATTTCATCGGCTAAGGCTAAAAAAGCAGGAAAATATGACATGATGATTGGACAGAACCCCATTTATATAATCAGCGGAAAAGGAAGTGGTGTACATTGAAATCAAAAGCACCGAGATTGATGATTTCCGCCGCAGGGAGCAACAGCGGAAAAACAACCGTAACATCTGCAATTTTAAAAGCATTTGTATTGAAAGAGAAAAAAATTGCCGCCTTTAAGGCGGGACCTGATTATATCGACCCCATGTTTCATTCAAGGATTATTAAGGTCCCATCAAGAAATTTGGATAAATTTATGATTGGCGAAAATAATTGCAGATATATATTGGGAAAGAATAGTGCATGCATGGATATTTCAATTATTGAAGGTGTAATGGGATATTATGACGGCATAGGATACGGCACTTCCTGCAGTTCATATGAGCTTGCGTCAGTCCTGGGCTGCCCGGTTGTCTTAGTCGTTAACCCAAACGGCATGGCAGCATCTGTATGCGCAATTATAGAAGGTTTTAAGAACTTCAGAGAAAAGAGCAGCATTAGTGGTGTCATATTAAATAACACAACACATGCAATGTATGAATATTATAAAAAAATAATAGAATCAGGAACCGGCATCAGGGTTTACGGCTACATGCCCCATCTTGAAAGCTGCAGGCTTGAAAGCAGGCATTTAGGACTTGTAACCGCAGAGGAAATAGGAAATTTGGAATCAATAACAGAGGAATTGGGTCGGCAGGCATTGCAGAGCGTTGATTTGGACGGATTGTATGCGCTGGCTGAAGGAGCAGGCGTTATTGAATATAACGAACCTGCCGTAAATTACATAGGCAGTGTTAAAATTGCTGTTGCATGGGACAAGGCATTTTGCTTTTACTATCATGACAATCTGGATATATTAAAAGAAATGGGAGCTGAAATTGTTAAGTTCAGTCCATTGCAGGATGAAAAGCTTCCTGATGATATAGGTGGATTATATATAGGAGGCGGTTATCCGGAGCTGTATATGGAGGAGCTTTCGGGTAACAGGACAATGCTTGACGATATAAGAAAAAAGATTTTGTCAGGAATTCCAACCTTTGCAGAATGCGGAGGATACATGTATTTAATGGACAGCTTCACGGACAAGGAAGGAAAGGTATACAGCCTTGCAGGCGCAGTGGAAGGCAGCAGCTTTATGACAGGTTCTCTGAAAAGATTTGGATATGTTACATTGACCAGCCGGGTACGAAATCTGATGTGCGGCACTGGCGAGTCAATAAACGGACATGAATTCCACTACTCAGACAGCACCAACAACGGTGAATCCTTTTTAGCTTCAAAACCTGAATCTGAAAGAAGCTGGAAAGCTGTAACAGCAGATGATACAAAGTTTGTTGGCTATCCTCACATCAATTTTTTAGGAAACATCAGCTTTGCAGAAAATTTTATCAGAAAAGCTGATGAATACCATGCAGCATTATGACTGAACGGCACCAGATGCCAAAGGGGTGAAAAAATGAGGGTTGACATATATGCTTTTTCAGTAAACGGAGCAAAGCTGTGCGATAAATTGACAGAAAATTTAAGCTGTCATGAGGTCAATGCCTATGTTCCTGAAAAATATATCCATTTTGCAAGCAGGGTTAAGCTGCGCGAAGAAAACTTGTACAAGGCGGCGGAACATTCCTTTAAAAATGCTGACTGCATAATATTTGTGAGTGCCGTCGGTATAGCTGTAAGAGCAATAGCCCCCTTTGTAAAAAGTAAAAAAACCGATCCTGCGGTCATATGTATGGATGAAAGAGGGATTAATGTCATATCTCTTTTAAGCGGTCACATAGGAGGAGCAAATAAGCTTACCATGAAGATTGCAGAAATTGTGGGCGGCAATCCTGTTATTACCACAGCTACGGATGTTAACGGAAAATTTGCGGTTGACGAATGGGCTAATGAAAGAAATCTTTACATAACGAGCCTTAAGAAGGCAAGAGATATTGCTGCGCGTATACTTTGCAACGAAAAAGTCGGATTTGCATCAGATTTTAAGGTGACAGGAGATTTACCTCCGGAAATAAACTTAGATGAAAAGGAAACCGGCATATGTATAAGCCTTGATTCAGATAAGTCTCCATTTGAAAATACGTTAAATTTAGTTCCGAAAATTGTATCAGTTGGTGTAGGCTGCAAAAAAGGAACAGACTTCATGGATATCTATACTGCCATAAGAGAAGCTCTGTCAAGTAACAGAATTTCACATTTTGCTGTTAAATCCATTAATTCAATCGATTTAAAAAAGGAAGAAGAGGGAATTAAGAAGACAGCTGAGGTGATGAAGGTTCCTTTTAACACTTATTCTGCGAAAGAGCTTAATGAAATACAGGGAAGTTTTTCAAACTCTGATTTTGTAAAAAAAATTACCGGAGTTGATACTGTATGTGAAAGAGCAGCAATTGCAGGAAGCAGACTGCAAAAGTTAATTATAGAAAAGACCGTTGTAAATTCTGTTACTGTTGCGGCAGCAGCAGACGATTATGAAGTGGAATTTATTCAGGAGTCTGAATTGATATATTAAGGTTCAGGGAGGAAGTATGGAAAATATTAAATTTGTGGAACCTCATAACATTGAAAAGAGAAGCTTTGAAATAATACAGGAAGAAATGGGAGAAATACATCTGGATAAGGAAATAGAGCCAATAGTAAAAAGAGTGATACACACATCTGCTGACTTTGATTACTTAAACAACATGTGCTTTTCAAAAAACGCCGTAAAAAAAGCAAAGGAAGCTTTAAAAAACGGAGCGGCGATAGTTACCGATACAAACATGGCTTATTCGGGAATAAATAAGAAAGCAGCTGCAAAATACGGGGTTAGCATACATTGCTTCATGGCCGATGAGGATGTGGCGGAAAAAGCATCCATGCTTGGAGAAACCAGAGCAGCAGTATCAATGGAAAAGGCCTCCGGTATACAAGGACCTGTAATTTTTGCAGTAGGCAATGCTCCCACAGCATTAATAAGGCTTTACGAGCTTATTAAAAAAGGAGCTGTTAAGCCTGCGGTTATAATAGGTGTTCCCGTTGGATTTGTAAATGTGGTTGAAGCAAAAGAACTGATAATGAGTCTTGAGGATGTGGAATACATTGTTGCAAAGGGCAGAAAAGGAGGCAGCAACATAGCTGCCGCAATATGCAATGCTTTGCTGTACAACATCGAATAATAAATGCAGCGTTTAGGAGGTTTTATGTTCTACGGTATTGGAGTAGGTGTCGGAAGCAGCGATGCGGTAACAAAAAAAGCCATAGATGTGCTGGGCAGACTGGATGTTTTGTATGTACCGGCAGCTAAAAAAGAAGAAAAGCAAAGCACAGCCTATAAAATTGTGCAGGAATACATAGACGATAAAACATTGATAAAAAGCAGATATTTTCCCATGAATTATGATTCCGCAGAGCTTCAGAATTCATGGAATGAAATTGCTTCTGAAATAATAAAGGATGTGTCAGAAGACAAAAATACAGGATTTATAACTATAGGAGATCCTATGATTTACAGCACTTATATATATCTTTTAAGATTATTGAGAAACAAAGTCAAGATAGAAACTATACCCGGAATAACATCATTTTTGGATATTGCCTCAAATAATAACTTTCCTCTTGCGGAAGGCGATGATCCTTTAGTAATTCTGCCCGCCACCATAGGAACGGAAAGGCTGAGAAGCTATATAAAAAATGAAAATTCAATTGTTTTAATGAAGGTGTATAATAATTTTAATGAAATTGTGGATATGCTCCTTGAGGAAAATCTTCAGAATAACTCTATAATTGTAAGCAATTCATCAAAGGATGATGAAATAATATACAGGAATATCGGCGATGTTGCCAAAAGTGATGTCTCATATTTCACAACCATATTAATAAATAAAAAATGGGAGGCATCATGATATATGTAGTGGGTATAGGTCCCGGAAGTAAAGAGTCAATGACTTATGAAGCAATGCATGCCATTGAAAAGTCAGAGGTTATAGTAGGCTACAAGACGTACATTGATTTAATTAAGGATTTAATAAAAGATAAAGAAGTGGTTTCAAACGGCATGAAACAGGAAATAGACAGGGTGAAAAAAGCAGTTGAAATTTCGAAGACAGGAAAGACAGTGGCAGTCATAAGCTCCGGAGATGCGGGAGTATATGGAATGGCAGGCCTGGTTCTTGAATTATCAGGGGATGAGGAGGTCGATATCATCAGCGGAGTTACGGCATCAACAGCCGCCGCGGCGGTCCTTGGAGCACCGTTGATGCATGATTTCTGCCACATAAGCCTCAGTGATTTATTGACACCGCTGGACTTAATATATAAAAGAGTTGCTTTAGCATCAGAGGGTGATTTCGTCATCTGTATCTATAATCCAAGAAGCAAGGGACGACCGGGTTATCTGGAGAGCGCTTTTGAGATAATGAAGAAACATAAATCAGGCTCAACCCCTGTGGGAATAGTCAAAAATGCGGGAAGAGAGAATCAGGAAGTTCAGGTTTGCACTGTAGATACAATTGATTATGAGTCTGTTGACATGCTCAGCATAGTTATAGTGGGAAACAGTTCAACTTATATTAAGGAAAATAAAATTATAACCAGAAGAGGTTATGAATATTAATTCATGGAGGGTATGTAATGAATGTTATAAAGAGAGACGGCAGGCTTATAGAATTTGATAAAAGCAAAATATCGGATGCGATTTTAAAGGCTATGAGCCACACCGCAATGGGACAGGATATTGGTATTGCAAGACAAATAGCGCAGGAAATAACGGATGAAACAACAGAAACCATTTCAGTTGAAGATATACAGGATTTGGTTGAAAAGAAACTCATGGCAAGTAAAAGGAAGGATGTCGCCAAGGAGTATATAATATACAGAAATAAAAGGAATATTGCAAGAGGCAGAAGGCAGTATGACATATACATGGACATAGTCAATGCTGTTCCCAATGATGTTACAAGGGAAAATGCAAATATGAATGCCGATACTCCGGCAGGCATGATGATGAAATTTGCCAGTGAATCTTCAAAGCCTTTTGTTGATGACTGCCTTTTGTCTGAACAGTCAAAATCTTATGTGGGAAATAACTACATACATGTACATGACAAGGATTATTATCCAACAAAGTCTCTGACATGTCTGCAGCATCCTCTGGACTATATTTTGACCAACGGTTTCAGAGCGGGACATGGGTCCAGCAGACCTGCAAAACGAATAGAAACAGCATCCATAATAGGATGTATTTCAATGGAACAGATACAGAATGAGATGCATGGAGGACAGTCCATACCTGCATTCGATTTTTACCTGGCTCCATATGTAAGACTAAGCTATAAGGAAGAGGTTAATAAAATTGAAGAACTTCTGGATATGGATTTAAGTGAAATATATGATATCGAAGTGGAAGATTACATTGAAAGACCTCTTGCAGGACTTGAGGGCAATTCAAGATACATGCAGCAAGCCATAAACAATACGGTAAAACGCGTGCATCAGTCCATGGAAGCATTTATTCACAACATGAATACAATACACTCCAGAGGAGGAAATCAGGTTGTATTCAGCTCAATAAATTACGGTACGGACACCAGCGCAGAAGGCAGATGTATAATAAGAGAGCTTTTAACTTCCACCTATAAGGGAGTAGGAAACGGAGAGACCCCGATTTTCCCCATACAAATCTGGAAGAAAAAAAGAGGTGTAAACTATTTGCCTGAAGACAAGAATTATGATTTGTACAAGTTTTCCTGCAGGGTTACCGCTAAGAGATTCTTCCCCAACTATCTGAATCTGGATGCTTCATTTAACGTGCATGAAGATTGGGATGCAAATGACTCACGCAGATTTGAAAAGGAAGTTGCAACCATGGGCTGCAGGACAAGGGTTTTTGAAAACAGACACGGTGATAAAACATCCATAGGCAGAGGAAACCTTTCTTTTACAACTATTAATATAGTGAAGCTTGCGCTGGAATGCAGGGATATTGAAGATCCTGCCGACAAAAAAAGAGAATTTTTCAAAAAGCTTCAAAAATGCATTGATGTGGCGGCAGAACAGCTGTATGACAGATATGTGTTTCAGTGTACTGCTGTTAAAAAGCAATTTCCGATGCTTATGTCAGGAATGTGGTTAGGAAGTGAGGACCTCAAACCTGATGATAGTGTCGAAAGCGTGCTGAAGCACGGCACTCTGGGAATTGGATTTATAGGATTGGCTGAAGCATTGATAGCATTAACCGGAAAGCATCACGGCGAGGATGAAAAATCTCAGGAGCTTGGACTTGAAATAGTTGAATATATGAATAAAAAGATAAAGGAAAAATCGGATTTTTACGACTTGAACTACAGCCTTTTAGCAACACCTGCAGAGGGTTTAAGCGGAAGATTCATAAAAAAGGACAGAAAGCAGTTTGGATGCATACCGCATGTTACCGATAAGGAATACTATACAAACAGCTCACATGTACCTGTGTGGTACAAATGTTCAATTGAACATAAGGCACGTATAGAGGCGCCTTACCATGAATATGAAAAGGGCGGACACATTTTTTATGTTGAGCTTGATGGTGATGCAACTCATAATCCATCGGCGGTTATGCAGACGGTTGAGCTTATGGACAAATACAATATGGGATACGGCTCGGTAAACCACACCAGAAACAGATGCAAGGACTGCGGATATGAGGACGCTTCTGAAAATCTTGAAGTGTGCCCGGAATGCGGAAGCAGGGACATTGATACTATTCAGAGAATAACAGGATACCTGGTTGGCGGAGTGGACAGCTGGAACAATGCAAAAAAAGCGGAATTAAGAGACAGGGTGAAACACAGTTGAATGATAAATTGCTTTATGTAGCAGATATAGTTGAAAATACAATAGTGGACGGCATAGGCTTCAGGACTTCCCTGTATTTAAGCGGGTGCGACATACGATGTGAAGATTGCCACAACAAGGAGCTTTGGGATATTAATTCAGGACATGCTGTGGAAATTGACGAAGTATATGAAAAAATAACCGGAAGCTTTACAAACATCACCTTCATAGGAGGAGAACCTATGATGCAGGCAAGACCTTTGACCCTGCTGGCGGAAAAGATTAAAAACAATACCTGCAAGGATATATGGATATACAGCGGGCATACTTATGAGGAAATAGTTAAGGATGAAATATACCTTAATCTGCTTAAATTTTGTGATGTGCTGGTTGACGGAAGGTTTGACAAAAGGTTTTTTCAAAACAATCTAAGATTCAGAGGTTCAACAAACCAAAGAATAATAGATATAAAAAAATCGCTGGATAAAAATACGATAGTTCTCTGGAGCGGCGAAGAAGATTTTTAAATTACAAAAGGATTAAATCTGTAATAAAAAAATTTGTTGACAAAAATATGAATATTTAATATTATGGTAAGTAATTAAATAAAAAGCGATGAAAAAGAGGAGTAAGTGCATAAACTTCACAGAGATTGAAGACCGGCGGTTGAGAGTCTTCATAGGTCAATTTGCATTGAAGGTAGCTTTGGAGCATTTAATCTGAAACAGCAGTAGGATTAAACGGTTTATCCGTTATAAAATAAAGAGCCAGTAATGGAAATTAGGTGGTACCGCGGGTTTTCTCGTCCTTTTATGAGGAGAAAACCCGCTTTTGTTTTGCGGTAAAATATGGAGACAGACTTTTCTGGTTTGAATGGTCAGAGCTCAAAATATAAATATGTGAGAAAGGAATGATGTTATGAATAATATACCAAGCAAGTATAATCCAAAAGAATTTGAAGAAAAGATTTATAATATTTGGCTGGAGGAGAACTGCTTCAGGGCTGAAGTCAACCCTGACAAAAAACCATTTACAATTGTGATGCCGCCTCCGAATATTACAGGACAGCTTCATATGGGTCACGTCCTTGATATGACTCTTCAGGATGTATTGACGAGATGGAAGAGGATGGAGGGTTACGAGGCCTTGTGGCTTCCGGGTTCTGACCATGCCAGCATTGCAACTGAGGTTAAGGTTGTAGAAAAAATCAAAAAAGAAGAAGGAAAGTCAAAGGAAGATCTGGGCAGAGAAGAATTTTTAAAAAGGGCATGGAAGTGGAAGGAAGAATACGGCGGAAGAATAGTTGAGCAGGTTAAAAAGCTGGGAAATTCCTGTGACTGGTCAAGAGAAAGATTTACAATGGATGAAGGCTGCAATGAGGCAGTTAAGGAATTCTTTATAAGTCTGTATAATAAAGGGCTTATTTACAGAGGCAACAGAATTATAAACTGGTGTCCGGACTGTCACACAACATTGTCGGATGCTGAGGTTGAATACGAGGATACTCCGGGAAATTATTACTATGTAAAATATCCATACGTTGATAATTCCGATGAATACTTCATTGTTGCCACAACAAGACCTGAAACAATGTTCGGTGATGTTGCCATAGCAGCACATCCTGATGATGAAAGATACAAACATCTCATAGGCAGGAAGGTAATTGTACCTTTGGTAGGAAGGGAAATACCGATTATTGCTGATGAATATCCTGATATGTCAAAAGGAACAGGAGCATTAAAAATAACTCCGTGTCATGACCCCAATGACTTTGAAATCGGACTTCGTCATGATTTGGAACAAATCAACTGCATGAACGAAGACGGAACTATGAATGAAGAGGCCGGAAAGTACAACGGCATGGACCGCTATGAATGCAGGAAGGCATTTGTTAAGGATCTGGAGGACAGCGGTTTTATGCTTAAAATAGAAAAGACTGACCATAACGTTGGAACATGCTACAGATGCCACAACATAATTGAACCGAGAGTATCGGACCAATGGTTTGTAAGCATGAAATCTCTTGCTGAACCTGCACTGAAAGCAAGTGAGGAAAAAAAGGTTGAATTTGTTCCGGAAAGATTTACAAGAATTTATACTCACTGGCTTGAAAACATAAGAGACTGGTGCATATCGAGACAGCTTTGGTGGGGACACAGAATACCTGCATATTACTGTCAGGAATGCGGTGAAATTATGGTTTCCAAGGAAGCTCCGGATAAATGTACTAAATGCGGCAGCACTGATATCAAACAGGATGAGGATGTTCTGGATACATGGTTTTCATCAGGCTTGTGGCCTTTCTCAACATTGGGATGGCCCAATGAAACAGAGGATTTAAAATATTTTTATCCCACAGATGTACTGGTAACAGGTTATGACATCATATTTTTCTGGGTTGTTCGTATGGTATTTTCTGCATTGGAAGCAACAGGAGAGTCACCATTTAAGCATGTGTTTATCCACGGCCTGGTGAGGGATGCGGAAGGAAGAAAAATGAGCAAGTCCCTTGGAAATGGGATTGATCCCCTTGAGGTTATCGATCAGTTTGGTGCTGATGCCTTGAGATTTATGTTCATGACAGGAATTTCACCAGGAAGTGATACCCGTTTTAACAATGATAAGCTTGAAGCAAGCCGTAATTTTGCAAATAAGCTGTGGAATGCATCAAGATTTGTTCTCATGAATATTGACGGCGATTTAACAGATAAGGATACGGCAAGGGAAAATTACAAGACTGAGGACAAATGGATTATTTCAAGGGCTAACAAAGCAGCTAAAGAAGTAAAGGAAAACCTTGATAAGTTTGAATTAGGTCCTGCGGCTCAAAGAGTTTATGATTTCATATGGAATGAATACTGCGACTGGTACATTGAAATTGTTAAACCTAGATTATATGGGGCAGAAGGAACAGATAAGGATACGGCAAGATTTGTTCTTATAAAGGTATTAAAGGATATGCTGAAGCTTCTGCATCCGTTTATGCCGTTTATAACAGAGGAAATATGGTCATATCTGCCTGATACGGATTCAAGGCTTGTTAAATCAGAGTGGCCATTATATAGTGAAGCAGAAGACTTTGGTGAAGCAGAAACTTCTATGGAATTTATTATGGAAGCAGTAAGAAGTATTCGTAACACGAGGGCAGAAATGAATGTTGCACCATCAAGAAAAGCAAGAGCAATATTTGTGCCTGACAAGGAAAATATAAGTGAAATTATACAGTCGGGAGCTCAGCACTTTGCTACGCTGGCAAATATAACAGAAGTAAAAATAGTTAACGATAAGTCATTGATAGAGGAAGATACAGCATCATCTGTAATAGATGGAACTGAAATTTATCTGCCTCTGTCAGATTTGATTGACTACGAAAAAGAAATAGAAAGACTTGAAAAAGAAAAATCAAGACTTGATGGAGAGCTTCAAAGAGTTTATAATAAGCTTAACAATGAAAAATTTACCAGCAAGGCGCCTGAAAGTGTTGTTAATGAGGAAAAAGAAAAACTTGCAAAATATCAGTCAATGATGGAAAAGGTGTCGGAAAGACTGGAACAATTAAAAAGCAAATAAGTAAGTAAATAAAAGACGGTTCTTTTAAATTGACAAAAAAGTCAATTAAAAGAACCGTCGCCATAAAGGAGGCTATTATGACATATCAGGAATTGCTGGAGAGAGCAAAAGAAAGGATTGCACCACAGTGCAGGGTGTGCAAGGAATGCAATGGTGTTGTATGTAAGGGCGAAATTCCGGGAACAGGCGGAAAGGGAAGCGGAGCTGCATTTAAAATCAGCGTTGATTTTTTATCATCAGTAAAGATTAAGCTTGACACAATTTATGAGAATGAAGGACAAGACACAGCTGCCTCATTGTTCGGTAAAACATTTAAGTATCCTTTTTTTGTGGCGCCAATAGGCGGAATGGATTTAAATTACAACGGCGCAATAACGGAATCTGAATATGATGAAGCCGTTGTGTTTGGTTCCATAAAAGCAGGTACGGCTGCATTCACAGGAGATGGTGCAAATGACAGCTTTTTTTTGGACAGCCTTCCTATAATTAAAAAAGCAAACGGAATGGTTGTACCAACACTTAAACCATGGAAGAATGATAAGGTTTTAGAAAAGTTAAAAATGGTTGAGGATGTAAATGCCATGGCATTTGCAATGGATATAGATTCAGCAGGATTAATAAATTTAGCATTGGCAGGCAAACCTGTGTCAGCAAAAAGTGTTAAGGAGCTTTCAGAAATAACAAGTTCAACAAAGATTCCGTTTATAGTCAAGGGCATAATGACCAGGGAAGGAGCTCTGAAAGCAATAGAAGCAGGAGCTTACGGCATAGTCGTATCTTCGCACGGGGGAAGAGTTTTGGAGCATGCTCCGGCACCATGTTCAATGCTTCCTGAAATCAGAGAGGCAGTAGGCGATAAATTAAAAATATTTGTTGACGGTGGAATCCGTTCAGGTTCGGATGTATTTAAGGCAATTGCTCTTGGGGCAGATGCTGTATTGATTGGAAGACCATATGTAATAGCTGCATTTGGCGGCGGAGCAGAAGGCGTTGAAATCTATACTGAAAAAATAGGCTCGGAGCTCAGGGACGTGATGATTATGTCCGGCTGTAAAAAGTTGAGTGACATAACAAGGGACAAAATAATATTTTAATATATAATTTAAGAATATTTATGCGTTGTCCAGTGGAAATGTTTGCACAAAAATCATTTGAAATTCACGATTTTTGTGCTTTTTTCTATTGTTAATAGTTTTCATGTGTGATATTATGCACAGGGTGTTATAATATTATAATTGGAGAAAGAAATGATTAAACAATATTTTCGTGATTTAGAACTTGAATTCAAAGGCTACAACAGCAAAAAGTTTACTCAGGATGCTATGGCAGGGCTGACGGTTACTGCAGTGGCGCTGCCATTGGCTTTGGCTTTTGGTGTCAGTTCAGGTGCGGACGCTGCGGCCGGACTTATTACGGCAATTATCGCAGGAATATTGATAGGTGGATTATCAGGTTCTTCTTATCAGATTTCAGGACCGACAGGAGCTATGTCAGCAATACTAATGGGGCTGGCAGTGAAGTATGGGATGCAGGGTGTTTTTCTGGCAGGCTTTTTATCCGGGATAATTTTACTTGCAGCAGCATTTTTTCGTTTCGGGAAGCTGGTATCCTTCATACCATCACCTGTTATTACAGGATTTACCTCAGGTATAGCAATAATTATAGCTCTTGGACAGATAGATAATTTTTTTGGAACAGCATCTGTCGGGGAGAATGCTGTGCAAAAATTGTTATCTTACGCCGGGCTTGGTTTTACACCAAATTTGTATGCGGTAATGTTTGGTATATTGGTGATTGCAATAATGATATTGTGGCCTGAAAAGTGGAGCCAGTTTCCCTCATCTCTGGCCGGAATTATTATAGCTCTCGCATTAAACTGGGTTTTGAATCTTCCTGTAAATGTAGTGGGAGACATACCGCGCACATTATTTTCAGAAAGCAGACTTATGCCTGGAACGCTGACTATTACGAATTTAATGAACATGATGAGTCCTGCGTTGAGCATTGCAATGCTTGGTATGATTGAAAGCTTGCTGTGCGGAGCATCAGCAGGGAAAATGAAAAATGAGAAGCTCAATGCGGACAGGGAATTAATAGCCCAGGGTTTAGGGAATATGGTAATTCCTTTTTTCGGAGGCGTACCTGCAACGGCGGCAATTGCCAGGACAAGCGTTGCAATTAAATCTGGAGGACAAACACGGCTGGTAAGCATAATACATTCAATAGGGCTTCTTGCATCCATGTTTTTACTGAGCCCTGTCATGTCTAAAATTCCTATGGCTGCACTTTCAGGTGTTTTGATGGTCACTGCGTGGAGGATGAACGAATGGCATGAAATAAAATACATATTTGATAAAAAATTTGGTACTGCAATAATAGAGTTTGTCGTAACGATGGCAGCAACAGTCATGTTTGATTTAACAATTGCTATTTTAATGGGAGTATTCCTTGGAATTATGATTTATGTAGTGAAGAATTCTGAATTAAAAATTGATGCAAGCCCCGTAGATATAAAGAGAATAAAAGGGCATGAAGTTTCTGAAAATCATATTAATACTAAAATTGTTTATTTGACAGGCCCCCTTTTCTTTGTAACGAGAGAAAAGCTCAGAACACTTGTTGAATATGCCCGCAATACTGAAAATATAATAATCTCAATGCGTGCAGTGACAACAATAGATGAATCTGCTGTCAGCGAGTTTAAGGAAGTGGTCAATACAATATCAGAAGGTGATACTGCTATTTTATTTTGTGGAATTCAGCCCAATGTTAAAGAAATGTTTGATCGCTCGGGAATGACTGAATTAGTCGGGAACGACATGGTATTCTGGGATGCAATAGAAGCATTAAAGTATCTGGAAATAATACAAACGGAAGAAATAACAGCATAGAAATGCATTTTTAGCGTCATAAGGTTTCAGAATTGTATACATAAAAAGCGGAAGAATCAACCAGATGCTTCCGCTTTTTATTGAGTGTGACTTTTATTATTCATATAACACCTTATCTTTAGTCTTCTTCTTTTTTTAATCCTCTTTCATGCATTTCACATTCTTTTTGGCTGCATTTGTTGTCAACATTATATATACATGTGATGGTCCCACATTTTCTAAAAGTCATTTTTGCAACAACGTCTTTAATATCTTTCATTGTCATATTCATAACCGTACCTCCGTAATTTATATGATAACTTATTATATCACCTTGAATGCAATTTGTAAACAATAAAATGCAAAAAATATAAAGAAAATTTTAGGAAAACAATTGCTTTTGCAATTTATATGTCTATGAATTCAAAAATGCAGGATGATTTATTTTAAAGGAAATCAAATTATTGTAAAAGGTGCAAGGAAATCAATACTTGATTCAAAGCCATATAAAAATGAATGCTGCATTAATCAGTAATGCAGCATTCATTTTAAGATTAAGTTGGTGCTGAAATTTATTGTATAAATGCAAGCACTATAAAATTTAACAGAAACAATATTGTTGAAACAAATAATATAGGATGAATTTCTTTGAATTGTCCCTTGCAGATTTTAACTATGCAGTAGAAGATAAAGCCTCCGGCAATTCCGTAAGAAATGCTGTAACCGAATCCCATGAATACTGATGCAAAGAATGCGGGTATTGCCTCATCTAAATCTTCCCAATTGATTTTTGTAAATGATGACATCATCATGACACCTACTATTATCAATACAGGAGATGTTGCTGCGGAAGGAACTATTCCTGCAATAGGGGCAATCAATATGCATGCAATGAACAGCAGTGCCGTTACAACGCTTGTAAGACCTGTACGTCCTCCCGCACCTATACCTGCAGCGCTTTCAACATATGTTGTGGTATTTGAGGTTCCGAATACTGCTCCAACTGATGTTGCAATTGCATCCGCAAACAGTGCTTTATCCATTTTTGATTTAAAGCCTGTGCTTGTTTCAAGGGATTTCTGGTCTTCTTCACTGAATATTCCGCTTCTTCTGCCTGTTCCTATAAATGTTCCTATTGTATCAAATGTATCTGACAGACTGAATGCAAATATAGTCATCAGGACGAGAGGAATTCGGGAAGGGTCAATAAATAAGGACTGCATTCCCTTAGGACCGAATGCTGCACCAAATGTAATTCCAAGCTCCGAAAATGCCGTTCCTAATCCTGAGTTCATTGTGAGATGAGAAAGATCTACAACTCCAAAGGGTATACCTATTATTGTTGTAGCTATAATGCTTATAAGTACGGCACCTTTTACCTTTAAAACAAGTAAGACAACAAGAAGCACAAGTCCTATAAGAGCAAGCTGTGTTGACGGATTGGTGAAATCTACCAGGGCCGGTACAATTCCTCCGCTTGTAACAACAGAAAATATGCCGCTGTATGTTCCTTCAGCCACAAAGGGCTGATTATTTATTGAAAGTATATTAGTATTGTCAGAAGTAAACTGGACAATGTTTGCGCCCTTTATTCCTATATAGGCAATAAAGATACCGATTCCGCCGCTGATAGCATTCTGAATGCTTTCAGGTATGGCTTTGATTATGCTTTTTCTTATTTTGGTAATTGTAATAAATATATTTAACAAGCCGCATATAAATACCAGTGCCAGTGCCTGCTCCCAAGAGAAACCAAGCGCAAAAACAACTGTGTACGTAAAAAATGCATTAAGTCCCATTCCTGGTGCCTGTGCGTAGGGAACATTGGCAAACAGTCCCATTACCAGGGTTCCTATTGCTGAAGCTATAATAGTTGCCAGAAATACTGCCTGTGACGGCATCCCTGTTGCCGACAGGATTGACGGGTTAACAAATATAATATAAGACATTGCAAAAAAGGTTGTAAATCCGGCCATTATTTCCGTGGATACGGTTGTGCCGTTTTCTTTCAGTTTAAAAAAATTATCCATAATTCCTCCTGTTATTAAATAATACAAATATTAATCCTTTGTTTACTATTTCCAATTACAACATTAATATAAGTTCTGAAGCAATAAAAAAACGAATAGAAAACTATTCGCATCAATTAAAAACAAAATCAGGCTGCTTCATAATCAGACAAAGCAAACTCAATCAATAGTCAAACAATTTAAGGCTGTTTGGTAGAAACTTTGGAACCATATCATCCACATTATATTGATGCGTTAATATTTAATTTTGACTTTTGTATTATAGCTTAATTTAAGGTAATAGGCAATATATTTTTCTAAAAAATATATTGACAACACATGTACAAACTGTATATAATGAAAAAAATCAAAAAGCTTTGACGGAGACAAAAGTACTTAAAGCAGCTTAAGAGAGCCGATGTGTGGTGCGAATCGGTGCTGCCTGATATAATGATCACTCCAGAGCTGCCAATCTGAAATCAGTAGGAGAGGACGCATTCCTGCGTTACCGGGATAAAGTTCAAAAATATATTTTTTCGACTTGAATGAGGCGGTTTACGCGAAATAGGGTGGTACCACGGAAAGACCTTTCGTCCCTGAATACATGTCATGTGTTTAGAGACGAGAGGTCTTATTTTTATAAATAAAAATATCAGGAGGAAAATATGAGAAGTGATTCAGTAAAAAAAGGAGTACAGCAGGCTCCTCACCGCTCGCTATTTAATGCGCTGGGATTTACCCGCGAAGAATTGGAGAGGCCGTTAATCGGAATAGTGAGTTCGCAAAATGAGATAGTTCCGGGACATATGAATCTGGATAAAATTGTTGAGGCAGTAAAAATGGGCGTTGCAATGGCAGGGGGAACCCCTGTGGTGTTTCCTGCCATTGCAGTATGCGATGGAATTGCAATGGGACATATGGGAATGAAGTATTCACTTGTAACAAGGGAATTGATTGCTGATTCCACAGAAGCAATGGCAATGGCTCACGCTTTTGACGGGCTTGTAATGGTACCCAACTGCGACAAAAATGTTCCCGGTCTGTTAATGGCGGCAGCAAGGATCAATATTCCAACAATTTTTGTAAGCGGCGGCCCTATGATGGCGGGTAAAATGGGAGAGAAAAGAACATGCCTTTCAGATATGTTTGAGGCTGTAGGAGCATACAATGCGGGAAAGATGTCGCTGGAAGAAGTTGAGGAATATGAAAACAAAGCCTGCCCGACCTGCGGATCGTGTTCAGGAATGTATACCGCAAATAGCATGAACTGTTTAACAGAAGTGCTTGGTATGGGATTGAGAGGAAACGGAACAATTCCTGCTGTTTATTCTGAAAGAATCAGGCTTGCTAAACATGCAGGAATGAAAATAATGGAATTGGTTGAAAAAGACATAAAACCAAAAGATATAATGACAAGAGATGCATTTTTAAATGCACTTACTACGGATATGGCACTGGGGTGCAGCACAAACAGCATGCTCCATCTTCCAGCAGTCGCACATGAAGCTGGAATTGATCTTAATCTTGACATCGCAAATGAAATCAGTGCTAAAACTCCGAATCTGTGCCACCTGGCTCCTGCCGGAAGTACATTCATAGAGGATTTGGATGAGGCAGGAGGAGTTTATGCGGTTATGAATGAGCTGAACAAGAAGGGGCTGCTAAGGACCGATTTAATAACATGTACAGGAAAGACTGTTGCTGAAAACATTCAGGGATGCACGAATAAAAATCATGAAATAATAAGACCGATTGAAAATCCGTACAGCAGTACAGGCGGTATTGCCATATTAAAAGGAAACCTGGCACCTGATACATGTGTCGTAAAGCGTTCTGCGGTTGGCCCTGAAATGATGGTTCATGAAGGTCCTGCAAGGGTATTTGACTGTGAAGAGGATGCCATAGAAGCAATCAATGCAGGTAAAATAGTTGAAGGTGATGTAGTGGTGATACGCTATGAGGGACCAAAGGGAGGACCGGGAATGAGAGAAATGCTTAACCCAACGTCCGCAATTGTGGGAAGAGGTCTGGGCGACAGTGTTGCTTTAATAACTGACGGACGTTTTTCCGGAGCAACAAGAGGAGCTGCCATAGGCCATGTTTCCCCTGAAGCTGCTGTTGGAGGAAATATTGCTCTTGTTGAAGAAGGAGATATAATAAAAATAAATATAAATGAGAATACAATAGATTTTGTCATATCAGAAGAAGAATTAGAAAAAAGAAGGGCAGAATGGAAGCCGAGACAGCCTAAAATTACTTCCGGATACCTGGCAAGATATGCAGCTCTGGTTACATCAGGCAACAGAGGGGCAGTGCTTGAAGTAAAATAAATTATATTGATATAAAATAAATAAGAATCTCTATATAGAGATTCTTATTTATTTTATATGACATTATTCATATCTTAATGCATCGACAGGCTTTAATTTAGAAGCTTTGTTTGCGGGGTACAATCCAAAGAACACTCCCACAGCCAGTGAGAATATAAATGCTCCTAAAATGACAGGTATGTTGATTTTATAGCTTATTCCCATCATATTGCTGACCACGTATGAAGCAGCAACACCTGAGACAGCTCCTATTACTCCTCCTACCCCACTCATTACTGAAGATTCTATTAAAAATTGAATCAATATATTCGCTCTTCCTGCACCTATAGCTTTTCTGATACCTATTTCCCTTGTTCTTTCAGTTACTGTGACAAGCATAATATTCATAATTCCTATGCCGCCTACTAAAAGCGATATTCCTGCAATTCCTCCGAGCATTGTTGTCAGCATTCCTGTTACTTCACTGATTGTTTTAAGCATTTCATCCTGGCTGAACACTCTGTAGGAATCCTCGTCTTCAAAATAATCAAAAAGATAATTTTCTATATTTTCCTTTGCAGAA
Source organism: Sedimentibacter sp. (assembly GCA_032059885.1). GTDB lineage: Bacteria > Bacillota > Clostridia > Tissierellales > Sedimentibacteraceae > Sedimentibacter. The sequence continues at coordinate 15,737 of DAMBZP010000005.1, read as the reverse complement.
GCAGATTCTTCAGCAGAATTTGCCTGTATGGTTATGCTGTTAATGGATTTTGTATTGTACTGACGCATCAGGGAAGTAACAGGCACAATTACAATGTCATTGCCATCGCCTGCTATGGAGCTTCCTTTATCCTGAAGTACACCCACAACAGTATATTTTTCTCCGTTGATGGATATCTCTTTATTAATAGGATTATCTTTGTCAAATAAATCTTCCGCGGTCGTCAGCCCTATTATGGCAACCTTATTTCTGTAATCAACATCGACGGGGCTTATTGCTCTTCCGGAGCCTATCTCGTAATTATTGATAGCCATGTAATTTTCATTTCCGCCTGTAATGTTGACGGTTGTCGTTTCCAAATCATATTTGACGGTGGCATTGGTGGTGTAAACAGGAGTTACGCTTTTAACGCCTTTCAGCTTTTCAAATTCACTTATATCGCTGTAATTAATAGACGCTCTTCTTCCAAATACGCTGACGCTTATAATATTGGAACCCATGCTTGAAATGCTCTCCGTGACTCCGGATGTTGCTCCCTGGCCTATGGATATTAATACAACCACAGCAAAGACACCTATTATTATTCCAAGCATTGTAAGAAATGTTCTCATCTTGTTGGATAAAATAGATTGAAAGGCCATTTTTGTAACACTTTTTATATTCATAACTCTTTCCTTTCCCGGCTAAATAGCGTTGTTAAGAAGCAGACCGTCTTTTATTGTAATTATTCTTTGCGCTTCCATAGCTACTTCATTATCATGGGTAATGAGGACTATTGTTTTTCCTTCCTTGCTCAGCTGCTTGATTAAATTCATAACATCATTGCCGGATTTTGAGTCCAGATTACCTGTAGGCTCATCTGCAAGAAGTACAGGGGGATCACCTGCCAGAGCCCTTGCAATGGCAACACGCTGCTGCTGACCGCCTGAAAGCTCAGTAGGATTGTGATTCATTCTGTCAGCTAACCCAACCTTTTCCAGGGCATCAACACTTCTTTGCCTTCTTTCTTTATGATTCATTCCCCTGTATATAAGAGGAAGCTCCACATTTTCCAGTGCCGTCAGTTTTGGAAGAAGGTTGAATTTTTGAAATATAAAGCCTATTTTTTGATTCCTGATTTTAGATAACTGCTTTTCATTGTAAGTGCTTATTTCCTTTCCATCAAGATAATATTCACCTGTGGTTGGAGTGTCAAGGCATCCGACCATATTCATAAGGGTTGATTTTCCTGAACCGGAAGGACCTATTATAGCTAAAAATTCACCCTCATCCACATGCATGCTTATTCCTCTTAAGACCTGAACCTGCACTGAACCCATGTCATAAGTCTTTGTAATATCTTTTAAATCTATCATGGTCTGGAACCTTCCTGTCGTATAACTGTGTTGCCGCCACCGCCGGGGCGTGTTCCGCCCATTGGCATACCTACGCTCACACCTGAAGGCATTTGAGAATTTTCAGACTTTACTGCGTTATAGACGATAATATCTCCCTCGTTAAGACCTGAGGTTATTTCGACCTTATCTTTAGTAGCAAGACCCAGCTCAACTTTTACATCTGATTTATTTCCGGCTGAGTCCTTTACAGTAACCATATATTCGCCGTTTAGCTTGTGTACGGCACCTATTGGTATAACCAGAACATTTTCTCTGCTGTCAGACAATATATCAACATCTACGTTCATTCCTGACATGAGAGATTTTCTGTCATCCAGCTTAATTTTGACATCATATGTGGTTACACCGTTTTGACTTGTTCCTTCCATTGATATTCTTGATACCTTGCCTGTGAATTTTTCGTTGGGATACACATCACTTGTTATGTTTGCTGTTTGTCCCAGCTTAATTTTATTTATATCAAGCTCGTCAACTGATATTATTACTTCCATGTCGTCCAGGTCTGCAATGGTCAATAATGCGGTTGTTCTGTCAACAACTTCTTCCTCAGATACATTTATTTTCAGCACAGTGCCCTTCATAGGAGAATATATGGTATCTCCTTCAACTAAATCCTCTATTTGAGAATTGTATTTTTCTATGGAATTTTGTTTTTCTGCAATTTGAAGGCTGATATCCTCTCCTTCAATTGCTGCTATTACATCACCTTTATTAATATACTTTCCGTTTTCCGCATTTACGGATTTAACTTTACCACTTACTTTAGCAGTGACTTTTTCTTCTTTGACATCAATTATTTTTCCTATATCCATTCCCTGATATGAGCCTTGAGAATTGGTTACCGTAACCTGAGCAAGGTCTCCGGTGCTGTATCCTCCGGGATTGGTCATTTTCAAAGTTACAAGGTATCCGGATATTCCTCCTCCCATTTGAACAGGGGTGCTGTCTTTTTCCGCAACTGTACCTGATTCTGTAGCGAAGTATTTTGACATAAAGATTGAAGCGCTGTCTGAAATTGAAATTTTATCAAACTGCTCCTTGGTAAAATATGCCTCAATATATGAGTTGCCGGTGTCCTTAATGCTGGCTATATTGTAATTAGCACTTACCTGATCCCCTGCCTCAATACTTAAACCGGAAATAACACCTGAAACTGGGGCGTAAATATTTAAGTCTTTTTGATTCTCATATAAGTTGTTTAATTCACGCTGAGTTTTTTCAATATTTAGTTTTATACTGTTAATTTCAGTTTGACTTCCGCTTGCGTTGTCAGATTGAAGTGAAACAAGCATCTGATTTTTGTCAACTAAATCTCCTTCGGTAACATAAATTCCATCAACTGTTCCGTCAATTTCGGATTTTATAACTCTTTTGTCAGATGGATTAACACTGCCGCTTTCTGAAACCGATACAGATATGTTATCCCTGGCAACATTATATTCTATTTCGTTGCTCAGAATCTTGCCTGCGGTATTCTTTGCCGAAGTTTTTTTTGCTGCCATATTAATGCCCACCGCAGCAATGATTAAGACCGCTGTAATAATTACTGCCAATTTTACCTTCTTGTTTTTCATACGATAATCCTTTCCTTTTCATATTTACATAATTTCCTTACAATATATTATCTTTGCAATGTGTTGAAAATGTGATAAAATTTTAATAACGATATAATAATGTAACATGTAAATCTTTAAATTAGCATAAGAAAAAACAGGTCACAAATAATTATTTGCGGCCTGCTTTTCCTTATGTTAATAGTATATTAGTTTGTAAACATCTGTGTCCAATAAGATGTTCCGTTAGAGTTAGTAACGTATCCCACACCTATTTTTGAATAGTTAGATGAAAGAATGTTGGCTTTGTGTCCTGGTGAATTCATCCATGCGGTTACTACTGCTTCAGGTGTTTTTTGACCTGATGCGATGTTTTCACCCCATGCTGACCATTTTATACCAAATTTTGTCAGCATGTCTCCTGCACTGCCGTATGTAGGTGATTGATGTGCAAAATAGTTGTTGTCTGCCATATCCTTTGATTTCATTCTTGCGATATTAGAAATTGAAGCGTCTAATTTAAGTGCAGGCAGACCTGCGTTTTGCCTTTCTACGTTTACAAGTTCTACTACTTTTTGTTCATATGACGAAACTGCTGTGTTATTGTTTTCTGTGTTGGTATCTTTTGTGTCAGTGTCTTCTGCAGGGGTTCTATCCGGTACAGTAGGCTTGTCTTCATCTTTTGGCTGAGTAACTGCAGGATCTTTAGTTTCCGGAGTCTCAACCGTTGTCTCTTTATTTTTGTTTAATTTCTTGTTCAGCAAGTCTTTGAATTCTGCTGAATTAAAGTCTATGGTTTTTCCGTTTACAGTAACTTTGTATTTTACATTTGAATTGTTAAGCTTAGTTGAACACTCTTTCAATAAGTTGCTGAAATCATAGTTTGTTGTCTTTGTACAAGTTGTTTGTGCAGCAAAGGCTGTTGTTGATGAAAGTGCCAGTGCTGCTGTCAATGTTAATGCTAATACTTTTTTCTTCATAAATTCACTCCTATTTAGTCTTTAGATTTTTGAGAAGCAGGTACCCCTTACTTCTTTGGAAATTTTAGAACTTGTTAATGAGCTTTTCGTCATGAACAGATTATAGCACCAAAAAGGCAGTAATAAAACGCACAATAATTTCTCCAAATGACAAATGCGTCAAAAATATTACAACATCTGCAAAAAAAAAAAAATAATTACAATAATATTACAAATATCATGTAATTATACATAAACACTTAAGAAACTATTAATTAGATTGGTATTAATTATAAATCATCACCAATATTTACACATGAACAAATGATGAGACGAGAATAAATTCTTGACATTATTCAGATTTTATATTATTATTCCTCTTATAATACATATACTATCATAACTGTGAAAGAAACTAAGTAACATTTTGGTTACAAAACAGAGAGTTGGTCGGCAGGTGAAAGACCTTCAGTACAAAATGTGAAATACATTTCCGGAGTTACTGTGGGAAACCACGGCGGAGACCAACCGATAAAGCGGTTTGAGGCAATATAATTGTGAATTAAGGTGGTACCACGGGTTATCTCGTCCTTTGCGGACAGATAATCCTTTTTTGTATTCTTTGGCAGCAATCAAATAATTTGGTTAGTCAGACCGGGAATTTAAATGTTGATATAAAGACAAAATATTAAATAAACAAACGGAGGGAATTATGAAACAAGGAAATGTCTTTGATGTATTGAAAGAAAGAGGCTATCTGGAGCAATGTACTCATGAGGAAGAAATAAGAGAGCTGTTAGGAAAGGAAGCAGTTACATTTTATATAGGATTTGACCCAACTGCAGACAGCCTGCACATAGGCCACTTCATACAAATAATGGTTATGTCCATAATGCAGCAGTACGGACACAGGCCTATAGCTTTGCTGGGAGGAGGCACTACAATGATTGGAGACCCCAGCGACAGAACAGGCATGCGTTCCATAATGACACAGGAAATAATTGCTCAAAACGCAGAAAACTTTAAAAAGGTGTTTGAGAAATTCCTGGACTTTTCCGATGGAAAAGCAATAATGGACAATAATGCCGAATGGCTGCTGCCTCTTAATTTCCTTGAATTTATGAGAGAAGTGGGCGTTCATTTTTCAGTTAACAGAATGCTGGCCGCAGAATGCTATAAAAATAGAATGGAGCAGGGACTTACATTCTTCGAATTCGGCTATATGCTCATGCAAAGCTATGACTTTTATGTTTTAAATCAGAAGTACAACTGCAAGATGCAGTTAGGCGGCAATGACCAATGGTCAAACATAATTGGCGGAATAGAACTGACAAAGAAAAAAGCAGGGGAACAGGTTTACGGAATGACTTTCGCTCTTTTAACCAACAGCGAAGGAAAGAAAATGGGCAAGACCGAAAAAGGAGCTCTGTGGCTGGACAGAAACAAGACATCACCATATGAGTTCTATCAATACTGGAGAAATATAGATGACGCTGACGTTGAAAAATGTCTGGCGCTGCTGACCTTCCTCCCTATGGATGAAGTAAGAAGGCTCGGAAGACTGGAAGGCGCTGAAATAAACAAGGCTAAGGAAATTCTGGCATTTGAAGTTACAAAGCTTATCCATTCCGAAGAAGATGCCGTAAAGGCTCAGGAAGCTGCAAGAGCATTGTTTGGAGCAGGAACCGATTCAGAAAACATGCCTACAACAGAATTGACACGGGCTGAGCTGGGCGAAGGAATGACCGTTATCGACCTCATGGCAAAAGCCGGATTGATCAAGACAAAAAGTGAAGGCAGAAGATTGATTGAACAATCCGGAGTGGCTGTCAATGACAATGTTGTAGACGGTGTCAACGCACTGGTTACAGAAAAAGATTTTGAAGAAGGCAAGCTGATTATAAAAAAAGGAAAGAAAGTTTACCATAGAGTTAGGTTAATATAAAAATCAGCTTTGTAACCGCAGATGGTGCAGAATACTCTATAATGGTAAACAATGATATACTTTGATACACATAAAAATGTGCAAATGACACAAGAATATAAAGATTAATTCATTAGATTTGATGTGAAAATGAGCTCTTGCATTGGCTTTCTTAATGCAAGAGCTCATTTTTTAATGTGCTTTCACGGTGATATCGAAGGCGTTAAGTTTTATTTTTGTCCGCCCAAAACTATAATTTGAACTTTTTTCTGAGTTGTATTGTATAAATAAGCTGGAGAATATAATCTCTTTCTATTATTATTCTGAACCGGGGGTGAAAAATTTAATGTTTTTAACACATGTTAGATTCTTCTCTAATGCTTCAGTATAATGAATAAATTTTTTCACTGGTATCAGGTGGTTCTTGTTCAATAATATACTGACATTTCATTACAAAAATATATACATTTCGTTACATGCAGAGGCACAAGCTTAAATATCTGATATAATGAAAGAAAAAAATAAGAAAGCGGTGGTGCCTATGAAAAGGAATTTGATAAGGTTTTCAAAACTATTAGCATCTTTGGCTTTGATAGTTACATCCTTGAATGTTAATACATCCTGCTTGTTTATCGCACATCAGCCAAAGCTACCTACAGATGCTAATAAATTTCGCAAATTTTAAACATGGTAATGTTTGTGAAAAGTAGCAGATTTAATGATTCAAAATGAAGTAATCCTTTCCTCCATTTACATGTATTATATTGGTAATATATACGGGAGAATATCAAGAAAGAACGCAGCTAATGTGTTTTGTAGTACTGATTATTTCTGCACTTTTAGCAATAGAGTTTATACCATGGACAAACTCTATTGCTATAGCGGGTTTCGCAATTTAAGGATTGATTGTACAAATAAGCCCTTGGATGCTGCAGAAGTTAGGGTTTATGGTAAGAAAACAGAATTAATTTTATTTACTGAATTTATCGTGTTAGTTTTGTTGATAACTTGTAGAAAGAACATAGGTTCTTAATATGTGGCAAGTTTATTGCTGGAGTTGAGCGTGATGTTGGTTTTGGGAAAATACATCTGTGACGGTTGAATAGTAAATATAGTGTAGTTCATATCTTATAATTATAATTGATAAAGAGCAAATATTGTAGAAATCGAGTGTTAGATTAATGTATTGAGAGAAAATAATGTTTATTATGTGTATTCGTATACGATTCATTGGTGGTATTAATTGTGATAAGACCATAGATAAAACAACAAATTTAGAACTTTAGAGAGGAGTGAATGTTTTGAAAAGTAGGAAAAAAGTATTTTTTATTGTAGCAGTAATAGGCATGCTAGTTATTGGAGGCATAGTAAATGCTTCAACTCAAGAATCAATTGCAGAATTAAAATCAGGCTCATCTTCGGCAAAGGGTAACAACATCAATGGAGGAAAGGCTGAGGTTGGTGGAGGACTTGTAGAAGAAGGGGGAAAAGTGCATATAAGTGTTTATGAAGTTGTAGAATTATGGCCAGATAGTGTAATTACCTCTTTCTTTTCAGATACAGTTGATACGGGTGCTACCATAGATTTAAAAGATCTTACCTATAAGAATTTATATTATGTCAATATAAGACAATCTAAAGGAAGCCCGCATGCAAAAGCCAAATTAACAACTAGATATGTGGATTAAGTATTTTATGTTATAGGGGTGTTGTTTGATTTATTTATTGACTATGCATTCTTAGGATTAATACCTAAGAATGCATAGTTGTACAGGCATAAATTAGTTTTAATTGTATATGACAAACTGGACAGTAATTTAAGAGTATGGATAGATAAAAATATTATTACATACAATATTTAAATTCAAATACGAGTAAAACATATGTAGATAAAGAAGGAGTTAAAATTAATGATAAAGCTGAAAACTATAATTTCTATGGAATTATTAACATACAAAAGAAACCGGATAATTTATTTCACACTATTAATTTTAACGGTCTATATAGGAATTGGTTATTATCATTATTTAAGAAATGATTATATTGAGGCAGGGCAAATGCTTCAATCATCATCATATATCAATATGGCGGCATCATTGTTGGGCTTGTTTTTTGGATATATAATTGCAAGTAGTGAAAAAAGGGAGCATTTTCAAGAGATACTTAGTTCCTTGCCAGGAAATAACATGAGACCTTATGGCAAAATCATGTCGTGGTTTATATTAAATTTAATAATAAATTTAATAGCTTATGTTGAAGTTATTGTTTATTTTGGAATAGCGGGAACTGAATTCCTGTTTTTTAAAAAAGACATTTTTATTTACATTGCTGCATATTGGTCAGGAGCTTTGTTTGTTGCAGGAATTTTAGGATATTTTATTGAAGTTGTATTCCCATATAAATGGTGGAATATAGCTTTAATATTTATTGTATGGATTTTAATATCGCCTTTTAACATATTGCTTTCATCTATTATACCCAATGATATTCTGAATTATATAAATTTAGGAGAAAATTTTATTGTAACGAATTATGATGATTACTTAGGGTTAAATATTGCAAATTCATTTGTGATGAATAAAGTTGCCTTTTTTTTGCTGGCAATATTCCTTTTTCAAGGAGCGCTTTTTATAAAAAGGTATAAAAAGTACAATATAATAGAAAGAAATATATATTTTACATTCATGATAATTACTGTTGTATTTTTGGTTATATTGTTTAATAAACGCTCTGAATCATACATACAAAAATTAGAAGATGCTGAATATTATAGCAATGAAGTAAATGAAAGTATATTTTACGATAATGCATCCGCTGATCATGAGCTGAGGGCTGAGTCTTATGACATTAGAATTTCTTTTGATAAACTTGAGTTAAGATATACAGCAGATGTGAAATTAAGTGAAAATAATAAAAATGTTTTACCTTTTACATTGTATCATGGGTTGAATGTATCTTCTGTGGAAATAAACGGAGAGCTTGCCAAATTTAAAAGAGAAGGTGACTGGATATATGTTCAATCGAAAAATGATATGGATACATTAGACATTTCGTTTCAGGTCAACGGCAATACGGGTGATTTGTGTCCTATAACAGGAAGTTCCTTCTTTTTGTCTCCAACATTTCCTTGGTATCCTGTTCCAGGCATATTTATAATAGCTGAAAAAAGTTTTTATAACTATGAACCAGAATATAAAAATATACACTTAAATGAGCCTGCAGAATTTCATATAGTAACAGGTGATAAGGATTTAGTATTCAGCAATATTGAAAAAATAGGGCAAAATGAATTTCACGGATTCAGTAAGGGAGCGGGATTGTTTAGTGGAATGTTGATTTTTAAAGAAATTGACGGAAAAAGATATTTAGTTCCCCCAGACAGAATAAATATTATAAAATCATCCTTATCCATAATTGAAAGAAAAATCAATTTTATTGCTAATATTGTTGGCAGACCAAAAAAGAACATACCTGAAACAATATGTGTCAAGCCTTTGTATTCGTTCTATCCGAAATATAAATTGATATATACGGAGGATTGCTTATTTGTAAGCAGTGATTTGAAAAGCTTATCGGCCATAGCTGATATCAAAAGTGTATTCAGAGCATTTTTCTGGAATTATGCTTATACAACATCTGAGGATATTCATGGTCATGTATTCGAAATGATGCTTGAATTTATTGAAAAAAAGGATGAATATACGGAATTATTTAAATACGCTTCAATAGACGGAAATGAAATTAATAAATATAACGAATTTTTAGTAAACTTATCAAAAAAAACAATGGATCTATTCAATGAAAATGATGATGACCTAGAGAAATTAGTAAAAATAATGTATAATAAAATTGAGAGAGAGCCTGACATTTCAAAAAATATTTGGTTTGATACGATTGAAGAAATTAAAACGGGAGATTTATAATGGATAACTTAGTAATAAGAAATATCAAAAAATCATTTAAAAATATAAACGCATTAAATTGTATAAATTTGGATATTGAGAGAGGGGTCTTTGGTCTCTTGGGTGAAAATGGAGCTGGAAAAACCACATTAATGCGCATTATTGCTACTGTTTTAGGACCTGATGAAGGAGAAATTTGTTTTGGCGATGTCATATGGTCCAAGCATTCGGACAAGGTCAGGCAAATGATAGGATATTTGCCTCAGGAATTTGGTGTATTTAAAAATATAACCGCACTTGAATGCCTGGAATATATAGGGCATCTAAAAGGAATTAAAAATAAAAATAATGCGAGAGAACAGGCAGAGCAAACATTGAAGGATGTTAATTTATACGAATACAGGGACAAGAAGGTGGGCGGATTTTCAGGAGGAATGAAACGAAGATTAGGAATTGCTCAGGCATTGATAAACAATCCTTTAATAATTATAGTGGATGAGCCCACATCAGGTTTAGATCCGGAAGAGCGTATTCATTTCAGAAACTTATTGAGAAGTTTGGGTAAGGAGCATATTATTTTGTTGTCAACACATATTGCAGCGGATATTGAAGCTACGTGCCGGGCTTTAGCTGTAATAAGAAAAGGACATGCTGATCAGTTCAAATCATTGGGGCAGTTGACTGATATTGCTGAAAATAAAGTATGGATATGGAGAATTGATACTGAGGATTATAATGAAATAGATACAAAATTTAAAATTATTTCTACAAAGACCTCAAATAACATAATTGAACTTAGAATTATATCGGATATAAAGCCAAATCATGATGCTGTAAAAGCACATCCTACTGTTGAGGAGGGATATCTTGTATGGAATATGGAACAAAAAAATATCCGATATTGACTGATATAAAAAACATGGGAATATTTTTTTATGTTCCTGTGATGATTATGGCATTATGTGGAATATATATTATTTTTACTAAATATCAATTCGGTGAGCCTACTATAATGCTAAGAAAGGGTTTTGGTATATTTCCTATAATGGGCATATCTGTATGGGTTTTTTATATTTTTGAAGATTTACTTGACTCCGAGGGCAGGGAATTATTGCTGTCAATGCCATATAATCATGTTTATTATGGGGTTTTTAGAATACTAAAGTTAACTTTAGTATATGTTATAATGTTTTATATTTTTTTATTTGTAATAATGTTTTTGACTTTAAAAAGAAACTATGCTTTTCAGTTTCAGGACATATACCTTCCTGTTTTATCTATATTTTTTTATTCTGGATTCTCCTTTCTTACAGCCGTTATTGCAAAAAATAACCTTATTTTATTTACTGTTTTGGGGATTTTTTCTGTATTTATATATTCTACCAGAGGAGGTGTGTCAGCTTTCATTTACCCATTTCAATGGAGCAATCCAAATCCCTACTATAATTCTGCTGTAGTTGCTATAGCACTTATAGTAATAACGGTAGCATTATATACATTAGCTAACTTCTTTTTTAGTAAAAGAGAGTTTCTGATGAAATAGTGCCTTACTAATGATGGCATACCGTGCAAAAATACATTTTAGTTTGATTGTCATAGGTAAGGATATTAAATTACAAATCTCTATTTTTGGTATAAAATTATAATTTAATTGAACTTTTTTGTCAGTTGTATCGTCTAAATTAATAGGAGCACATTAAGGTGAAGTCACCTATTGTGACAGATAAAGCTTTAACGGGATATCAATATATCAAAATATTTAACATTATAATATATTAAACATGTAGCAAAGGGGGATTTGCATATGTTAAGAATTGCTGTGTGTGATGATATGGATACAATTTGTTCGGAGCTTGAGAATATTATTTTAGACTTTCAAAAACAAGAAAGAATTAAATTAACAATAGATACGTTCCTCTCCGGAGAAACGTTTATAGATTACATGAAATCAGGGAATAAGTATGATCTGATCTTTTTGGATATAGAAATTGGAAAAATCAACGGGGTTGAGGTAGGACACTATGTAAGGGATGAGCTTAAGGACTATATTGCTAAAATAGTCTATATTTCATCAAAGACAGGCTATGACAGGCAGTTATTTGATGTACAGCCCTTTAATTTTTTGCCTAAGCCCTTGAACAAAAATAAGGTAGTAGGTGTTGTAAGGCTTGCAGCTATGCTTTTAGAAACAGAAAACAATATTTTCTCGTTCAAAACAGGTACTCATATACACAGACTTCATTTCAGGGATATAATTTATTTTGAAAACCTTGGAAGGCAGATAAAGCTTGTCAGCATAAACGATATCTTTTATTTTTACGGAACTTTTGATTCCATAATTGAACAGCTTCCAAAGAGCAGGTTTGTTATGCCACACCGTTCCTACATTGTAAACTATGAAAATTCTCAGGATATTAAAAAAGATGTAATTAAAACGTGCAATGGGGATGTTATTCCCATAAGCAGACTGAAAGCAAAAGAAGTACATGAATTTCAGATTGCATATGAGGAGGAAAACGGTTTATGAATTCATATGAAATTACCTACATTGTAACCAGCATTTTTGGTACATATGTTATATATAAAATGTTCAGGCTTTTTTTTGATAAACCTCAAACATGCAGGAAAACAGAGGTGTTGTCATATATAATTTATTACTTTATCAATCTGCTTGTATTTTTTACTGTCAGAAAGCCTGTTATTCTGCTTGCGGCAAATATTGCTCTTTTTTTAGGCTTGTCATTTAACTATCATGCATCCTTAGCGAAAAAAATTATTTTTTCGTGTCTTTCATATATCATACTAATGCTTGTAGAAACCTTGGTGGTCCTTGTTACAGGGTATTTTTCTGTGCCTGTTTTTGAATACAGCGGCTATGACTCATCAATAGGTCTGGTGCTTATACAAATTTTATCCATGCTTCTTGTTACTATACTTACCAATATGAAGAATATAAAAAATGATATTCCTGTACCTGATTTTTATTGGTTCAGTACAATATTTGTTTTTTCAGCATCATTGTATATATTTATAAACTTCTTTGTTTATGGCAGATTCAGTCAGTTTCAAATGATAATTATGACTATTTGTATTCTTGGAATAAATTTTGCTATTTTATTTTTATATGATACATTGTATTCTTCATTTTCAGCTAAAACAGAAAAAATGCTTTTAGAGCAGCAAAACAAAGCCTATGAAAAACAATTGGATTTGATTAGACAGTCGTTGGATTCTGTAAAAATTGTGCGTCATGACATAAAAAACCATATGATTGCATTGAAAAACCTTAATTCTGATAAAAAAAATGCTAAGTTTGACGAATATGTGGACAGTATTATTTCCTCAGTCAATTCCAATACAATATATTCAAATTCTGAAAACTTAATTATAGACAGTATTTTAAATTACAAGCTGCAGACAATTGCCGACATGGATATTGAACTGAATGTAGATGTTACAATACCGAAAAAATTAGATGTATCTGACTACGATATGACTATTATATTGGGAAATCTCATGGACAACGCCATAACAGCATTAAAAAAATGTGAAGGAAAGAAGCATTTCTCTATAAAAATCAACTACAGCAGGGGTAATATTATAATAACATTAAATAATTCATACAATGGAGAAATAAAAGAGAAAAACGGGATATTGCTGACATTGAAAAATGATGAAAAAAATCACGGCATGGGTCTGAAAAGCGCCGAAGAAGCGGTTAACAGAAATAACGGCTATATGAAAATATACTATGATGATAAGAACTTTAAAACTACGGTAATATTGCCGGCATAAGAATATATAAGCATTCTGACGCCTTGTTCAAAAAATAATGACATTTCATTACAAAAATACATACATTTCGTTACATAATGCGGCACAAGCTTAAATATTTGATATAATAATGTAAAAAATAGGAAGGTGGAGGTGCCTATGAGAAGGAATATGATAAGGTTTTCAAAACTATTAGCGTCTTTGGCTTTGATGATTACGTCCCTGAATATTAATACAGCATGCTTGTTCATTGCACATCAGCCAAGGTTGCCTGAAGAAGCAAATAAGCTTCGCAAATTTTAAACATGAACAGTCTTTGTGAAAAATCAGTAGATTTTATGATTCAAAATGAAGTAATATCCTCTGAAGACAAGGAAATATATGTATATGGGCTTAAACAGGGATTTATACTTTTGCTCAATATACTTACAACATTATTTATAGGGTTCTTGTTTAACAAAGTTCTTAAGACAATAATTTTTCTTGCTGCATATATTCCATTGAGGATATATGCCGGAGGGTATCACGCGAGAACGCAGCTAAGGTGCTATATCTGTTCTGTAGTGCTAACCATTTCTGTACTTCTGGCAGTAGAGTTTATACCATGGACAAACTTTATTGTTACAGTAGTTGCAGCAATTTCAGGAATGATCATATTCATTCTCTCACCGGTGGAGGATATGAATAAACCCTTGGATGCGGTGGAAGTTAGGATATATGGTAAAAGGGCAAGGATAATACTTTGTATTGAGCTTGGTGTTTTAGCTTTAGTAATAAATTTTGGAGAGAACAGTATTGCTGAATGCATATTGGTTTCATTGCCTATATTAAGTTTAATGCTAGTTTTAGGAAATAAAAAATAATTTGTTTAACTTTATCGCTTATGATTGTTTTATCGACTTTTGAAAATGTGAATGCCATGGTTTCTAAAATGGATTACAATAAAGATTTAGGTAACTATATGGTATATAAAATTGATTTCAATGCTAATTCTACATATACAGTTTTGGTCAATGTAATATAAAAACAACATTAATGAAAATGCTATAGGCTTACAGCAAAAATTGAATGTTTGTGAAAAATGGTTAAGGATATTAATTTAGAATCAAATGGTTTTGGAAATTTAGAAAAATCCTTCTTGATGAGATTAACTCATTGAGATTAAAAGATAATATTACACTTAACTCATATTAAATTCATATACCTGATTAAGGTTGCAGCATTATGTTGCAACCTTTTATAAAATATATCATAATAATATATAGAAATGCTTAACCATTCATTGAAACTAGAATTATATAAAAAATAATCAAAAAGGAGAGTAAAATAAATTTATTATAAATTTATTTTATAAGGCGACTATAATGAATAAAAAAATATTATTTAGTTTAATATGTATATTATTTATAGCTATTATTTTGTTTCATTTTAAGACTATAAAGGTGTCATATTTAATAGAACCGTATAATAGCGAAAATCTACCGGATAAAATAATTGCTTATGTCTATACAATAAATTATATGAAACAGTATGAAGTGGATGAAAACATTGCCATAAAAGAAATTGTCAATTTTTTAGGAAATATTAAAGTTAAAAATAAGATGGAGACTGTAAAGACTTATAAACCTGAATTTAAAAATACTTATAGAATAGTTTTTTATAATTCAAAAAATGAAATTCAATATATCAGTATTTTTAATCACGAATATATTGAGATAAATAATAAATATTATAAAATAATAGGAAATCCAAATTTGAACAATCTATATAATATGATAGTTGCTGATTATAGTTTGCAAAATTATTAGTGTAACTGCGGTGAAGGGTATTGAGGCGGAGCTCCTCGTTTTTGTTTAGAATAAATATATTAGATAACTTTAAAGAGTACAAAGTGGCATGAAATGAAAAAACTAAAATTAATAATAATTACAATTTTTTTCCTAATAATTTTTGACTTAGTACACATGAGGCATTATGCAATTATAGATAATGGAAACAATGGACCAAAGGGCTATTATTTCAGAATTAGATATTTTTGCAGTAAACCGCAACATCGGCTTGAGATTGATGAAAAAGTCAGTTCTTTCTGTTGTTATTCTGAACCGCAGGTGAAGAATCTTATGTTTTTAACACATATGAGATTAAAAAAGCAGATAAAGAATTTATTAAAGGTAATGTATTTGTCAAGTGAAAATTGACCCTTTTTTCAGTTTAATTCTGACCCCCTA
>DAMBZP010000004.1:91939-222987 GCA_032059885.1 Sedimentibacter sp. | reverse complement strand
AGATGACAATAACCCCGTCCCCTTGACACGATAAATTCATGATACATTTTTCAATTGTGAGATATTTTCTTCTGTTAAAGGTTCATACTGAATTTGAATTTTTGAAGCATCTCCCATATGAGACTTAACCCACTCATTGTATTCTGATGCATCTATCGGATGTGTATTGTCATATTTCCCATCCTCCATAACATAGTAAACAAAACCTGTACCGCTTTTATCTATATCATCCGGAAACGGATTATTTTTCTCTTCTTCCTCTGAGCGGAAATAGTTTTTATCCCATGCGTCAACCATGCCTACCAGCACATAACTGTCCGAGCCGGGCACATATTTATATAGACTGTATGGCCAAAAATCGCCGCCAAGCCCTTGATTGTGGGACCAATCCGCCTTGATAAGCCCATTGTCATAAAACGCAAGCACAGTAAATTCTTTAAGTTCTGTTTTCAGTTTTTTTGTCTCTGCGTCGTAATCAAGGACATATCCTGTCCAGTTAGCACCGCATGTAGTGGTGTAGATCAGAATCAACTCATCTCTTCCGTCACTATCCACATCACAAAGGGCAAATTCATTTTCGGACATATCTCCCGACTGTTCACAGTAATCTTCCATTCCGTCCGGAAGCACACGATTTTGAATCAGATTTTCAAGTGCAGCATAGTACGCATCATACATATTATCAAAAACAACTCTGTCAGGCTCTGACACTTTGCCTCCTCCCGTTTCCGGATCTGTCGGCATAACAGGAGGAAGCGGATTTTCACTGTTATCATCTATATTTGCCTGATTGTTGTTACAAGCAGCAAGTACCATAAATAAAGCCGCCGAAAAAATAAGTATCATTATTTTTTTCATTTAACATGCCCTCCTTCTAATGCACAAGGTTATGAATAATTTGTATTGCAAATTACTTCTTAAAGCAAGACTCATAAGTGTATCTCAGGCGATTCTGAGTGGAGTTTCCGTAGTTGATTGCTTCAACCGGGCAATGATGAAGACACCTCAAGCAATTATCACACTTTGAGAGCACCCAGGACGGCTTACTTTCTTTCATTTCAATCGCATGAACAGGACAATTTTTTGCACACAGACCGCATCCTGTACAGGAAATGCCCGCGTTGAACGGTGAAGTTTTTCTGACTTTCTCATACTGGGCATGAGCAACAGGCGTCAGCTTGCGTATGAGCCAATTGCTGTGATAAGGTGTCTGTGTTCCGTTAATAATATTATCAAGTGTTTTTTCAGCATGTTCCAATTTCTTCTTCTGTTCCTCAGGCTGCGGTAAATCATGCAGTATTGAATAATTTGTGACCATGACAAGTGAGTATACAATAGGTTCGGGAAGCCCTTTCTCCAAAAATATCTTTTCTAATGAAAAGTCTCCTCCTCCTAAATATCCTCCGCATGTGATGACAGCAACTATTTTGCTGACATTGCGAAATTCGCTTTCTCGAATAAATGATTCCATCTTGTTTGATATCCCCCAAAAACAATTAAAGGTTACAAAAAACAGAGTCTCATCATCTTCTAAGTAAAATATGCCGGGGTTATCAGGGCAGCAGACATCTATCAGCTTTCCTTTAAATTTTTCCTGTAATCTTAAAGCAACATGTTTGGAATTACCGGTTGAGCTATAGTATATTATCATTTCAGTATTACCTTTCTCCTGTTGATGCTTTTTATCAGCAAACAAATTATTTAAGTAACAATACTTACAACTTGTTTATACAATACAAATAAACGGCCCTTTCATCACAGCAACGTGATCCAGACTATATCACAAAATTCGGACTTATCCGGGTTTTATATTTTATACATGGATTTCAACAAGGAAATACCCGTCTCTGTTTTAAATATTTTTTCCATCGCATTACAGATATTTTCTTCTGAGTAATTACTTTCATCTGCATTTACAAGGTAGTCTGCTTCTATCAAAATCTGATAATCCATTCCTTGTATATCTTTAAGCGTGTGATGATGTCCAATTAAGAAGATTACACGTTCAATAAATTCATCAGGAAAACCGGAATTTTTAAGAAAATCTCCTGCTAAAATTTCTCCTTCAATTTCCTGATATCTGCCGTTTGTATTACCGTATTTTTCTCGGCATAGCGGACACGCAATATCATGCATAATAGCTGCAGACTCAAGTACAGCTTGTGTTTTGCTGTCCAGGCACTCACACTCTCCAATAGTTTTTGCATAGGCATATACTTTCATAAAATGATTGATATCGTGAAGATTGCCATTGGAATATTCAATCATTTTTGCTGCAATTTCTGAAACATTCATATTTTATTTCCTTTCATTATTGAATTTCAACATGCCGACCTGACTGCTGAATTGGTTCTTACAATCCAAATCTTATTTGTATCAATCCACCTCTAATAAATTCTCCAATACAGCTTAATCCCTAAGTGAACATATTCCTATAAATTATTATATTTACTCATAGCATCTCACTGCCTGCAAATTGCTGTTTAATATATTCGCGGTATAAGTCTGTATTTTATCTGATTGCAATATTGTTCGAATTCACCCTTAAATTGTACCTTTAGCGCCTTTTCCTCTATACTGATTCTGATGCCGTAGCAAATAAAGCATATTACTATTACAGCAATAACACCTAATATATGGCGATAAGCAAGTGCAACTCCAAGTAAGCTGATTATGCTTCCGGTATAGGCCGGATTTCTTACGATGCCGTATAAGCCTGTTTTTATCAGATTCTGTTCATTTGTAGTCTGTACAGATAATGTAAATGCCTTTTTCAGTGTCAGAACTGCCGTACAGCGAATAACCACACCGAAGATTATTAAAATAACTCCTATATAATATGAAAGATGCGGCAGTAACCACCCTCTTACAGCCTCCGGAACATCCTGGCTTCGGAAGAATGCTCCCGCCATAACGCTGCAAACCCAGCCAATCATAACCAGCCATATTGTACCCCGGTCAGAATTTTTACGTGATCTGTGTTTTCCTCCTGAAGTCATAAACATAATTACACATTCTGACAGCATCAATATTCCAAGAGCATACATCAAAGTTTTATACTCTACCACACTTGCAAATTTTAATGGATCATCCATTTTATCCTCCTTCAACCACGTATGTGACAATAAAAATGTCCCTTCTCTTTGATTGTAATTAAACTATAATTTAAAACTTTTAAAAATTGCTATAACACCTCCCTGTAATGCTGCAAATGAATGCCAATATGTCCTATTCCCAAGATCACAACTGAAACCAGCATCCAGATTACTTTCCCGTATATGCCAAGACAAAAGAAAGCTATAACAGGCAGCGTGGCACCTGCAACAGGTATGCCGAAGAGACTGCTGTAAAAATCCTTTAATCCTTTTTTACTTTTAAAGTATCGTATCCACCAAAACTCATATAAAATTATGAGTACACATGCCGCTATCAGCCATAGGCTCCAAAGTGACCAGTAATGAATATTAAAATCCGAAAATATAAGTGATGTGCAAGTAACACATACCTGCCCTGTCTGCTCAAAAGCAAGCAATACCTTGTTCTCATTTTGATTATTATAATCCTTAGGTTTATGTTTTGTCCATATCAGGTTTGGTACAATCAACATAAGCAGAAATATCAAACCTACATAAGAAAATCCCGGATGCCCCATTTTATATTCCTCACTAATTTTTTATTATATTACTATAATTTCAAGTAATTATCAATTAAAATTCACAAAAAGCAACGCTGTATCACTTTGAAAATATGGATTTAATATTATATGAAAGCTCCTTTGATGTCAGATTAATTGCTAATTCCTCGACTGCAGCAATACCTGCAGTACAACAAAGTAAAAACGCAGTTATTGTTATCCCAAATATATTATAAAGCACTGGGAATATAAATAGTAAAAATCCTGTTATTTTATTCATATATGTATGTAAAAATGAAACAGAACGGTACTTAACAAATCCTATTAATAATGAAATTCCTTTAATTATTGCTATACTAATCAGACATACTTGAGTCCAAAACGATATATCTATAATCGGTATCATTATAAACAGCATAATAATTATGAAAATAAAATCTGCAACGCTGTCAAGAACTGCTCCAGCCTTACTTGTATTTTTAGTTTTTCTGGCTATATATCCATCCAAAATGTCGGTTGCTCCGCATATAGTATAAAGAACAAAAAATAAATAAGATAACGGTTCAACAAATAATAATATAACAGAAATAATAATCCGCATTATAGTAAGAGTATTGGGTATATTCTTTATTTATGACACCTCCTAATCAGTATTTATTCTTATTGAAAGCCTGCCTTATCAATGTAAAAATCAAGCAGTTCATAGATCCAGCTTTTCAGGGGAGTGAATGTAAATCCTATGATTCTTGCACGTTCAACATTTATGCTGTATTCATTTTCACCATTGTAGGGAGCCTTTTCACCGTCAGGTGACAATATTGGAATCTTTCCGGTTTTTAATGTGACGTATTCAATAATTTCATTAATGGAAACTGTTCCTTCACTGCTGCCGTTAATGAAACCGGAATAATTATTTTCAGCCAGAAAAGCAAGAAATCTGCCTGCCTCATCTGATCTGATAAATGACATTTGACAATTTATGTTATCAATGAATATAGGAATACCTTTGATAACATGCTCAACATAAAAATATAACCTGTTTGTATAATCATCCTTACCTATGACAAACGGAAAGCGTACAGCTGCCGATTTCACATGCTGATATTTCTGCCAAAGAGCACACTCTGCCTGTCGTTTAGCCTCATCATATGGAAAATCTGCTCTGTCGCACCATATTAATTTCTTGCTTTCAGGATTAAATTCATCTTCCCTTGTATCAATATGCTTGTTATACACAGATGCAGAGGAAGTCATAACATATTTCCCACAGTCTGCAAAATCTAAAATATGTCTTACATCGTTTGAGCAATACGCCAGATTATCGTATATAACATCATAATGGATAAATTTAACGGCTTTCTTCAAACTATCAGGGTCCGTACGCTCAACATTAAGACGGTTGACCTGATTGCCAAAATCATCCTTTGTTTTCCCTCGTGTAGCAATTGTAACATCATGACCGTATTCCAGCAGGCTTTGAACCATATGTCTGCCAAAATATCGTGTTCCGCCCAGCACCAATATATTCATGTAATTTCCCTCCGATAGTTATTAATCATGTTTGCATAATTCTCATGTAATTTATCTTTCTGTTATCAGCTTGTTTCTCCCTTATTACACAATATAAATGGGGGGAATGCTGTTAATAACCTTTTTATAGTCAATGTACACGTATGGTAAATCATTGATTATCCTGTCCTTATGCCAATTCAGGTACCATTGACGCAAATGGAGAAGTTCATCCGACCTGTAACTTTGTGCAGCCCTGTATTCATCTGTCATTTGATATTTCATGAATAAATTAATTTTATCTATCCAATATTCAGGCATCAAATTTGTTTGAAGATATCCCTTCAAATATGAAATTAAATATGCCTCTGCAAACTCCGTTCGTTCTTTTTCACTTTTATGTTTAAGCGGTCCGGCTCCTTTCTGTACCATAAAAAATACAGCACTGGCAATGTCGGCAGCATACCAGTTAAACTGGCAGTCATAAAAATCAAACAGCTTAATTTTATTATTTTCAACAAAGAAATTATCTGTATGTATATCATAATGAATTATGCCATAGCTATCCTTTGATTTTGGCAGAGCACGAATATAATTATAGTATTTTCTTTCATGCAGCCGTACGTCCTCATCCAAAATCGGATAGTTTTTCCGCCAGGAAAATTCATCGTTATCCCATTCAAATTCAGGATTTATAATGTTTCCTTCATATTTTACGGTTAATTTATGCATATTTCCCATGAGCGCGCCGAGACTAAAAAATATGTCCTCATTAAATTCTTCAGGATTATTGCTGTCAATAATTTTACCATGAGCTTTTTCAAATAAGCATAATATGTAGTCTTTATTATCTGTATGTATTATCTCATAATGATTGTCATTTACACTCTTAACAGGCTTTACAATGCTGTCCAGAGTATCAGACAGGTAGTCAATCCATTGTAATTCAAATGCTATATGCTCTTTGTTTTTTTGACTGTATTCAGATGCTCTTAAAATAAAGGACTCATGATCAGTTTTCACTTCAAATATCTTATTGCCTGAATTGCCCATCGTGTTTGCATTGGCAGCTCTGACATTATACAGTTGCCCTGCCTGTTTAAGTATTTCCTCATTGCTTACGTTCATATTATTCACCTCTGATGCCTTCCAATTTGCTCTATTAAAATCTTTCATTTTAAATACCTGCCTAATCAATATTATCTCAAAAACAAACAGGGTATTAAATAAACTATATTAAAATCAAAAGTCATGACATTAAACAATCTTATTGAAGATCACTGTCTTTTCTTTAAGAGAAATTTTTCCGACCTCGTATCCGTATTGAATTAATTCCTTTTTATAATTCAAAAAAGAATGATCTATATCAATTCCTATAATTCCACGTATTTCATCAAAAGACATCTTCATTGACAATTCGCCTCTCTTTTGTATACATTCCCATAAAGCATTATACTTACTCATAACATCTTTCTCCCTCTCAAATTCCTTATAGTCATTTTGCAATACCTTACCTTCAGCAATTATATTATTAATCCGCCTTGTTTTTCATACAAATCATTTTCTTTTCAGCAACACCGATATCTTCTGCAATCACATCACATTTGGTCATTAACAGGAAATATATATTTTTGTTTTCCTCACTTAAACATTCATAATTTGCTTGTCCCTTGGCAATTACTACGTCTGTATTTTTGTAAGCTTCTTTGAATTCAGAACTTGTCCGACTGAGCACAGTTCCAAGAGAACCGTCACCATTATCTATAATTTCTGCATATTCATCAATTCCAACAATATATGCGTCCTCAGCTGTAGAATCATTCACGACAGGTTTTCCGCGTACTCCGAACAGTATTTTAATATTGGGGTTAATTTTTTTTATTTGCTTTATGAAAATTTTATCCATGCAGATTTCTCCGCAGTTATCACCCAAATACAACAACATTTCTGCATTCAGAACATCTTCCATTAACATTTTGGAATCATCTATTGCTAACTCCAGCTGCTCCATTTTTTCAAAGCAATCAAGTACATCTTCTAATAATGTATTATGAATAGGATTAAAATCTATGATATTGCCGACAATAGCATATCTGATTGCTGATTGAAACGAATTTCCATCCTGCTCAATCTTTCTCTCAAATTTAGGGAGCAATTTTAAAAACAATTTGTTATAGTAATTTCTTGTCTCTTTATATGGGTCCGGATTATTCGTATATTTTTTTATTATTTCAAAAATTTCTCCTATAATTTCCGGTGTAGTTGTATCAAAATCCATTTCACTAAGATAAGTAAAAACTTCTCTCAACAATTCTTCCTTTTCATCAACACCTGTGATGCCTGCCACCTTAATAGCCTGGTTAACCACACATGGCAGGCACTTATCATGCATTCTCATAATTATCTCCTCATTATCTCCTTAAAATCAAGTGACAATGACTTTCCACCTTGTCACCCTGCTTAAATACTATCTGCAATATACCATAATTTCTAAGATAAAGTATATTTAAAATAATCCCATTTGACTTCCACCAATTTTTAGTGACTGCCCATTCATCAGAATATTCCTCCCAGCTCCAGAGAACTATCATTTTCCGTATGCCTCCAAGATGCATAAATCTATTATACTCTACTGCAAATTGGAATTTGTTATCTTCATGCTATTCTCATTTTGGCGATTGTTATTTTTGTTTCATTCCAAACGCAATCCATCGCCCATCTATGTCTTCTAACACAAATTCATAATTATTATAATCTGTTTTATGTAATGGACGAACAATTTTAGCACCGTTACTTTCAAACTCGTTCTGCAACGCTTCTTGATTATCCGTAATAAAATAAGCATCTTCCCCATAGCCGTAAAGTTCTCTATTGGGAAATACTTTTTTACTATTTGCCTGTGTCAGTATTATTTCCGTGTTATCGCGGTAAAGGCATACGTGGGGTTCTTTTACATCTAGATACCGAACAATTCTAAACCCCATAATTTCGTTATAATACTTTGCTGTTTCTTCAATATTTGGCGTAGGAAATACTACAAGTAATGAGTAAAGATGTTTTTCCATAACTTAATCTTCCTCCCCATAAAAGCTCATTATATAAACAATCTGCAGCTAAGCCGATAAAATTCTATTTATCTACTTGTTATACATACAAGCTATCTTAATTCAAATTTAATGACAAAATGAATTTGACAGATGTATTTTGATATTTCAAAAGTCACGTACTATTTGCTGCATGAAAAATGATTTGTTGTCAACCGCCCTCATAGTTGCCAAGATCCCATCCAGATGGTCATATTCATGCTGCAAGAGCTCTGAAAGATCACCCTCAAGATGCATCTGCTGCGGTTGGAAATTCTCATCAAGATAGGATATATCAGCATATCTATAACGTTCCACCTTAACAATCAATCCGGGAAAGGACATACAATCATCCATTAACGCATATTTTTCATCATTTGGAAAAGACATCACCGGATTGATAAAAACATATGGTTTGTCCAGAAACATATACAGCAGCCGCTTTTGAATTCCTATCTGCGGTGCAGCAACTGCACGGCCAGCATTATATATTTTCCTATAATCCATGAGTGTATCATGCAAATCTGTAATCCAGCTTTGCAAATAATCAATGTCCGACTCCGTAATCTCTTTACTTATTTCATATAGATTCGGATTTCCAAGCTTCAATATTTCTCGTATCATATCAACATCTCCTAATATTTTATATTGTTCAATTTCTGTTTTAATAACAATTCAGAACGACAGCAAATCAGCCTCCTCATCATATGTGTAATGCAAAATATGCAGCATAAAATCTGACCATCCCTTTATCATGCTTTCCATTCAAATTCTTGCCCGTACATAACATAGCATCTCCCTTTTTTGATATTCTGTGCAACTGTTTACCGCCGCTTGTACTTTATTAAAATTCAACAATATGTCTTATTCATTTATTCTCTTAATATTTTCTGCATTGCTTTGCCTTTCGCCAATTCATCTATTAATTTATCTAAATATCTTATTTGGCGCATTAAATCATCTTCAATTTCTTCTACTCGATATCCGCAAATAACTCCTTTAATAAGGACAGCATTTGGATTAATATGAGGTGCTTGTTTGAAAAAGGCTTCCAAATCTGTCTCTTTAATTATCTGCTGTTGCAATGAATGCTCATCATATCCGGTAAGCCAGAAAATAATTTCATCTACTTCTTCTTTTGTTCTGCCCTTTTTTTCCGCTTTTTGAATATAAAGAGGATAAATGCTTGAAAAAGACATTGCAAAAATACGTGGTCTCTCCATCTAAAATACTCCTTTGCTATTTGCATTATATTATATTCAAATTTAACGTTTTTATATAGTTTTTCCTGTCATGCAACTATGAAATAATACAAAATTGGCAAATTAAAAATTGATTATTCTAAACATCTTAATAATTCATCAAATCTATCAATATGAAAATCTGCATATAATTTTATCTTCTCAATTTTATCTAATGGCTTATGCTCCAAATATTCGGTAAATACTGTTCTCATTCCTGCTCTTTTTGCACCATACAGTTCGTCCGAACCACCATCACCGATAAACATGCTTTCTTCAGGACGAGTGCCCATCATGGACATTGCTATCTCATATATTCCAATGTCAGGCTTCATTATACCCACATTACACGAAAATACAGACACATCAAAAAACTCTGCCAAAGGAGAATCTTCCCAATGCTTTGAGTCAATTATATCCGAATTACTGATAAGGCCAACCTTAATGCCTTTATCATGCAAAATTTTAAGAGTATTAAGAATTTCATCGTCAATATTTAGCAATGCTCTTTTCATTCTCTCTTGTCGTCTCTTAAGTATTTCTTGTTTCTGATGCCCACTCAAATCATATGGCATAATATCAACAATTTTATCGATTATTTCCTTTTCTGTCCTGATTTTACCTAATGCCCTTTCACAATACAATGTATTATCTTCAGCGTACCTTTCCCATTCAATTGAAGATATTCCAATAATGTCATATTCATTCACAGCTAAATACATCGGATAAACAAGTGTAAAAAACAAATCAAAAAATACTGCCTTTATCATATTCATACCTTCAAACTTCAAGCACCTTATCAATTAATCCAAACATCACTAACATATAAGTAAACCATTTACTGTTATCCTTGATGTTTTAAATAAATAACTCTTCTATAAATTATGGTTGCTATAATATTCAGATCACTTTTTATAATCACAATTTCTTGTAATATATTCTTGAATCTTCATCATAGCAATCTTTACGTGTCTCCAAGTATATATAACCATATTTTTCATATAACCCTATATGATCGGTTGCAAGATATACGATTGAATTATTATTCGATTTTGCTTCTTCCTCAGCATATTTTAAAATCATTTCACTATACCGATTTCCCCTATAGTCCGGATACGTATATAAAAAGCCAAGCCACGGAAACATATTTTCATCACGAATGCAATCCTGCTTTGTAAGCGTCACGAATGAAACTATATTTCCTCCATCAACAAGCAAAAATAACTTTCCATCACTTCCAAACAACTCATAAGATTTTTGTGTATCATTCAGCAACTTAAGCAAAAATTTTGCCGCTCCCCAATCTGCAAGTGCAATTTGCTCATTCCAGTGCTCTTTATTGTTACTGGTAAAATATTCGATTACTTTCATTCTTACCTCCACACATCTTTATTTGCTTGCTTATAATAAGCTATAAGTTGTTACTGTATACTTTTTAACTTATGAGCCGTAATTATCGTATAACTATATGCATTGACCGTTAATTTGCAATCATCCACGTATATATACCAATTCTTGCCTCTCCTGATTATGCTGCTATCAGGATTTTCAATCTTTTCCCTGCACCAGACTACAACATCATCTGCATCTAAACAAAGATTTCTTTTAATTCTCTGTATTCCTAAATCAGTTGTATGCAGGTTATCCAGATTTAAAATTAATTCACTTTTATCTTTCTCATTAATTACTTCCAATAATTCATCCAGTGATTTAATCTCAATAAAACTTTTATTATTACTATCCGCATCATGCCTGCGGTTAATAAAAACCGGTGTAAATCCAAAATTTTCAGCTCCTAGAATATCCGTTTCAAAATTATCGCCAACGAATAAAACTTGTCTCATTTTTATATTAGCATCATATTTTTTAATATCATCAAATACAATTTTAAATAAGTCTTTATGGGGCTTCCTTACATTATAATCCGCACTAAAATACATATTTGCAAAATACTTTTCCAAATCATATTGATTAATAAATCTTTTCATTACATTCTTTCTAAATATAGAATTACTTAATAAATAGACTGGAATTTTTAATAAATTAAGTCGATTTAAGATAGAAATAGTATCATCAAACAATTCTGTATCATTTACCTTAAGTGCACAATTATATAAAATTTCTTCCAGAGGATAATTCACCTTAAATCCATATTTATTTTTAAAATCTAAAAGCTCATCTTCAAATGCCAGTTCAAAGTTATCCTTGATTCTCTTATCATATAGAACCTTCCAATACTTATATGCATAATCCAGAAATTCATCCTTATTAGTAGTTGATAATAAAATATTTTCATATATATAGGATAACCCCATATTAATATCAAACTTAATATCATGAAGCAGTGTATCAAATAAGTCAAAGACAACGGCTCTTGTTTTTTCCATAAAACATCTCCTGCAAATCCTTTTTCATCAGAATACCATGGCAATTCAATATTGGAAACAGCAAGAATAAAATAGGGTTCTGCCATCCCCGTATTTTTGTAAATAGGTGCATCTGTATCGTGCCCGTTCCTTTATTATATTGCATATTACAGTTGTTTTCAATAATTTTATTGGAAATTACTAGAAAACGAAATTTGACTTGCTTTCAAAAAATACCAATGCACATCAGTAAAAAATTTTCCATTGGAGCTATTTCAAAATGAAATTTATCCTGCAAATAAAAATGCGGACTGAGCCAGTCCACATTTTTATTTATTATGATTACAGCAGAGAAATTTCCTTAGTTATTTTCAGGAATTCGTCAATATCGTCTACATCGTGGCAATGAAGCGGAGATACTCTCACTACTTCATCAATTCCGAATGAATTGAGCATCCTTGAGGAATATAAGCTTGAAGCAACTCGTTCAAATGTGATTACTCCCCTTTTTTCATATTGTTCGACCGCCTCAGAGCATTCAATGTTGTCAAATCCTACCGCCATTATGAAATCCCTTGTTGAAAGGTCTTCGTAATCAAGATAGACCTTAACACCCTTAATATTTCTGAGTCCCTCTGCTTTATCTGAACCATTAAGCATGCGGTACATCAATGCTCTTTCATGAAGATTTATTCTATTCATACCTTCTGCATATAGTTCTCTTCTATTTTTTGAGTCTGTAAATTTTGATCCTATCCAGCATACATAATTGACTATTTCAGATATTGAAGCAAATTGAGAAGGCACAGGACTTCCCAGCTCCCATTCTTCCTCAGGCTTTGCAATAAGCTTATTGTGAGGAAGCTTTGCAGCTCTTTCAGACAGGAATCCAATACCAAATCCCCTTGTACCGAAAAACTTATACGGTGCAAAATTAATACCGTCAACAGGAGTCTTTTCCAGGTCTAAAACTCCATGAGGTGTATGCTGTACTGAATCAACTACAATATAAAGGTCCGGCTTAATTTTTCTGGACTCTCTTATTATAGATTCTACATCCAAAATAGCACCTGAAATATTCGAAGCATATATGAAGTTTAAAAGGCAGGTGTTCTTATCGACTAATTTTGTAATCTCGTTTACATCAACTCCTCCTGTTATCGGATTTGTTTTGGCAACTCTAACTTCCTTTCCAAATTTTTTGGCATAGCTCACTACGGAATCATATGCTGAAGGATGCTCAAGCTCAGTAGTCACAACGTTTGTGCCGGGAATATTTTCTATTATAGTTCTGTTCATCTCAAAGATAGCCATTGAAGCCGTCAATGAGGTTACTATACTTCCAGATTTTGCGTTGAATATTGTTCTGATATCTTCATATGCTTTTTCCTGAACACTCAACAGCCCTTTTGCGGTATAGTTGGAATGTTCAGGGCAGTCAGGCAGTTCATCCATTTTCTTAAACATATCATTTGCTTTTTTAAGCCTTAAGGACCCACCTGCATTATCGAAAAAGATTCTTTTTTTATTCAGGACAGGGTCTTCATCTACATGATAAAACAGCCCTTTTATTTCTCTCGACAGCTGTCCGTCAAAAAGCTGCCCTTGATTAATTTTGTCATTCATTTCTTTCCTCCAAATAATTTTAATATCTTATATAGTTTCATTAAATACTTCCATATCCATTTTATTCAGCTGTTTTGCTATGACAGCTGTCCCCACCAGATCACTGACATTATTCAGCGTAGTATGAGCAGGATCAATTGTAGGCCAAATTGCCGCCAATATAGGAATAAGTGATAAAGGCATTCCCAATGCTTCCAATAACACCGTAGACATTACAATGCCTGCACCTTTTACTCCCGCGGCTCCTATTGACAGAATAATTCCAAGAAAAACAAATTGTGCTATTCTGCCGAATGTAATGTCAAATCCATACAAATTGGATGCGAAGATACAACACAACCCGATAAAAAGAGCAAATCCGTTCATACCACAGGTATTTCCGAGAGGAAGCGTAAATCCGTAAATATTTTCTGGGATCCCAAGTTTCTCTCCCGCTGTACGTATCGATACAGGAAGCGTAGCTGCCGAAGACGTTGTAGATACAGCTACAAGCATTGGCTCGGTAATTTTCTTCATAAAGTCTATGGGGTTAACCTTTGCAAAAACCTTAATGATTAATGGATAAATAATGAACAAGATGAGAAGCGCACAAATGTTATCTGTTATTATGAATCCCAGCACTTCTTTCATAGTAGAACCGCTGATTGTTGTTATCATTGTGGCCATTAAAGAAGCAATACCTATTGGCGAAAACGCCATAACAAATTCCGTAATCTTAAGCATTACGTCACTTCCCTGGTCAATGAGAGAAATCATTGGTTTTACTTTTTCACCAAGTGATAACAGCGCTACTCCCAAGAAAATAGCAAAGAAAATAATCTGAAGCATATTTGCTGTTGCCATTGCCTGCACAATATTATCAGGAACCCAGGAAACAACATTTTCAATAAAGCTGTAAGGTGCACTCTCAACAATTTGAGCGGTGTTCAGGAATTCTGTTGTTCCCGTACCCGGTCTGACAATAAACCCGGCCATTATTCCAACAGCTGAACTTAATCCGGATGTAATAATTATATACAGCACAAATCGTAATCCTACGGTTCGAAGCTGTTTCACATCTCCCATTTTACAAACTCCGCTTGTAATGCTGAAAAGTACCAGAGGAACAATGAGCATCTTCAACAGCCTCAAAAATACTGCTCCTAAGGGTGAAATCATTTCCGCCGATTTTGGAGAAATAATCCCGATTGCCAGACCTGCCGCTATTCCTATTAAGATTTGTTTTCCAAGAGATAATTTTTTAATCTTTTCCATACAAACACTCCTTTATGTTCATTTGCAGATGCATTTTTGATCTGCGTGAAATTTAGAATATGGGTTTTATTAATAAGCAAACATACATAACCTTATAACAGCTGTTAAATACGAATTCGTTTTCCCCATTATAATATTTCTTTTAATATTTGTAAAACTGAAAACTTTAATGTATAATATCTAAAAATTCGATATTATATACTTGGAGAGTGTTATGGATTATTCTAACATAGAGACGTTTCTGGCTATTGCAGAGACAAGAAGCTTATCGAAAGCAGCTGAAGTACTCTTTTTATCACAATCGACTGTCAGTTATCGTTTAAAGACACTTGAGCAGGAAATAGGAGCCGAACTCATAAAGCGTGAACAAGGAAAAGGAT
The DNA here is from genome assembly GCA_032059885.1 of Sedimentibacter sp. Lineage (GTDB taxonomy): Bacteria > Bacillota > Clostridia > Tissierellales > Sedimentibacteraceae > Sedimentibacter. The sequence continues at coordinate 207,894 of DAMBZP010000004.1, read as the reverse complement.
TTATAAATCTAACTGCCAAAGGTGAAGAGTTTACTGATATCGCAAAAAGATGGATAGCCTTGTACAAAGACACAGAGGTGTGGAAAACTAAAAAAACATTGTACGGACTTAATATAGGCGGTGTTGACAGTTTAAACACCTGCATATTTAATGAATTGTATAAGGCTATCCTAAAAAATGATACCCAATTCATCATAAATGTAAGCTCTCACTGGACCGTTACCATCTACAAAATGATTGAAAACCATGAAATTGATGTTGGATTTGTATTATGGGAACTGCCGTATAAAAATATTGCATGCAGGAGGCTGTTCAGCGAAAGAATGGTTTTAATTTCTTCATCCTGCTCCGGCTTTCCTGAAATTATTCATCCGCTTGACTTAGACCCTGAAAAAGAAATATTTATGTATCACGGTCCCAGCTTTCAGATGTGGCATGATGATTTATGGAAAAACCGATCAGCGAGGTTTTCAACCGTAGATACTGTATCATTACTCAGCTCATTTACCGGTATTCCTGATTTTTGGTCAATTGTCCCAATTTCCGCTGCCAGAAAATTATGCAATAATGATATTACAATTTCAGAAATAGCAGACTCCCCGCCGGAACGAGCATGCTATCAGGTTATAAATAAACATCTTATACCAAACAAGCTAAAATCTTTGGAAGTTTTCAACAGTATACTGCAGGAATTTTTAAATGGTGAAGCCTTTAATTCAATTATAAAATAAAAGACCTAATAAAAAAAGGGTAATCTTACAGTAATTCATACACTGAAGATTATCCTCCCTCTTTTTTATTTTTATATAAAACCTAATTCTTCAGTGCCTGAATTAAGTTTAAATTTAAATCTCCTAAATATGAAATCCATTGCCAGCCGGCTATGACTTTTGCATAATAGATCTTTCCATGGCCTCCAGTGTTTCAATATCCTCCGGCTTAAGCTTTTCATACAATTCTTGTCTGTAGAATTTAGCTGCTTCCGGCTTACTTTTTCTTTTCTTATTATCATTAACATAAAACCAATAAATCTTTTTATTCTTATAATACAAGTCAAAGTCTACCAGCCTCTTGCCATCAGCCGTAAATTCCAGTGCCATCATAATTTTTTTAACCTCATTTGGCTGGAAAAATGTAAACAGTCTGACCTGGTAGGTCATAACCGAATAAAGCATTACAGCATAATCCTTGGTCCAGCTTTCTCCTAAAATCATTCCTATTTCCAACCTGGAAAATATATACATCAATCTGTCGTAGTGTTCACGATATTTGCCCATAGAATCATATATATTTATTCTGAGTTCGTACCATTGGCTGTCATTTAAGCTTTGAGTAATAAGCCTCAATCCGTCTGTGCGCAGTCGTGTCTGAACTTCTCTGACCGGCCGGGAAATCAATATTTTTCTGTCCAAAAAATCATCCAAAGCAACCGGACCGTTAATAACCTTATTGGTAAAGGCAATCATGGTATCATCTTTTTCTCCCAATCCGATACCCTCTATCAGCTCAACATCTTTACCGTCATAAATTTCCTTAATTTTATCTATCAGTTTGTTTTCATTTCCGGCTGCAATACGCATAATCAGCGATGCCGGTCCCATGTCAATCTTATGTATAAGTCCGCAGACGTGATTATTAATAAACGAAGACAGTATAACTGTAGAGACATCATTAATTACCACAATTTTTTTTGCATCCTCAACATAAGTCTTTTCAAGATTAATGCCCGTTATAAAGCAAAGCGTACTATTTTCTGATGCTTTCTCGAATCCGTTCCGCAAATCTGTAATCTCACCTTTAAGCTTTTCCTCAAGAAATTTTGTAACTTCATCAACATTTTCAGTTCTGATAAACAAATAACGCGGTCCCATTCTGAATAACAGCATATGTATCCTCCCTTCATTTATAATCCTATTCTTTTTAATTCCATACGTCTTAACCTGTTTGTGTCTGTAGGATATTCCAAATAAAACACTTCTTTGGATGACAAATCAATTATATTGATATGCAGTAAGCCATTTAGGCCAACTGTATCATTTTCTTTATAGTTCACAGGATCAAAGCTGTGACCGTAAAGATTGAAGTCAGCCTTATGCGAATATTCTTTATAGTAATGACATACTGTAAAGGAGCATCCTTCTATTGACACAAATTCATCATTAAGAATTATTCCTCTTCTTGTCAATTGGCTTACAGTTTCATAATCATCATGGTTGCCTAACGCATAATAGACTTTTGAATATTCATTTTTTTCTAAGCATTCAATCAGCCTTTTAACCCCTCTGCGGTAGTGTTCAATTTTATCTTTATAGATACCAAGCTTGATGTCGTCCGCCATGTCCCCTGTGTGTATGATATATTCAGGTTTTAAAATATTGATTATTCTGAAGATATAATTGTATATACCTACCGGTGTGTCGCTTATGTGCAATAGTATAGGCCTTTTTATATTTTTTAAAAACTCCTCTGAAATATAAGGATAATTAAACGATAACAGCACTGCTCTATATATATCCTTCATAAAATCCATGTTAGTTACAGCCTCCTGAATTGGAAATGCAGTAAAAACTTTGCCAATCAAAAACTACTCTGCATATTAAATCAACTAAAATCTTAATGGATCATATCCTAAGAATTCACCATATACATCTAATCTTCTGTCCTTCTTTGTTGAATTATATTTATTTGTTCCATGAGCCCTTACCTTTGCAAAGTTGCAGTCACCATATATAACCTGCTCTGTATCATCTGCCGGTCCGGCAATTGGAATTCCTGCCGTCCTCACTATTAAGCTTTTGCCCGGGAATGGCATGTCTCTTTCTATTCCAACCCTGTCAGCTGCTGCAATATATATTCCGTTTGAATGTGCGGCTGCCATGGCAAGAACGGGACCGAAATTTTTCATATTATCCGGCAAGCTGTCTATGGTAACCCAGTTGGTAGGGACACAGATAATATCTGCCCCTTGCGCGGCAAGAATCCTATATGTTTCAGGAAACCACATATCATAGCATATTATAATTCCAATTCTTCCAATTGGAGTATGAAATACAGGCAGACCGAGATTTCCAGGTTCAAACCAAAGAAACTCATCTTCCCACAAATGAAGCTTTCTGTATTTTCCGATTAACCCCTCCGGTCCAATCAATACAGCAGTGTTATATAAGTCAGGGCCATCAATTTCTGTAATTCCTGACACTATGTAGACATTTCGGTCTCGTGCAGCTTTACTTAAGGATTTGACACTTTCACTGTCATCCAGATTCTCCGCTGATTGAACAGCTTCCTGCTTATTATTAAAGTTGTACCCGGAATTGGCCATTTCGGGCAGGACTATAAGCTTAGCCCCATTGTCTGCAGCTTCATTTATCATACGAACAGATTTTTTAATATTTTCCGAAATGCTGCCTATTTTAATATCCATTTGCAAACATGCGACCCTGACATCCAATTTCTTTTTTTTATTTTCCAATTTGCCCTCCTGTTAATACAAAAGTGTTTCTTTATATTTTAATAGATGATTTTATAAAACATTCAAAAAATATTTCTCATATGGAACTCTGTATTCAAATTTTTAATTTTGATAAATTACCTTCAATTTTTTGTATAAAAAAACTTGCCCGTTGGCAAGTCCTGCTATACAGCATTTACAAAAGGGTTGATTTTACAAAGAGTATATAAAAACATACTGTATACTCATATATTAAATTATTGATTAATCACCATATCAGTATTAATCATTCTAATCAGACCTTTTTGAAATTAAATTGAAATCGATTATTACTATTACATTGTACCAAAATATAGCAAAAAATACAACTGTAATTTTCAGTTACGCAAATTTAATCTGTATAAGATGCTGTCTGCCATATATGGAAAATGCATCACCCGTTGAAGCATACACATATCATAAATGATACAGCCTTATTTTAATAACTAAACAATTGTTAATTTTTTTATTGATTTAATATAGACTAACGCTCCGACAACTGCGGGTATAACGGCCAGAAGATAAATAAACTGATAACCCAGGTGTTCAGCTATTAACCCCCAAATAACAGATCCTACCCCTATTCCAAGGTCAAAGCCAAGAAAGAAAGTAGCATTTGCAGCACCTCTCTTCAGGTGGTTAACCTTACTCACCGACATTGCCTGCAATGCAGGCTGTATAGCACCAAATCCAACTCCATAAATAGATCCTGCTATCAGAAATAACACGAGAGAATCAGCCAAATAAATCAACAACATAGCTGCTATTACAAAAGTTATTCCCGGAAGCACTGCAAATGAGGCACCTTTTTTATCGGTCAGTTTCCCGAAATAAGGTCGTGAAATCAGCAGAGCAACAGCATAGACAGTAAAAAACAATCCTATGTTCTCAACATGTCTTTGATTTGCATAAAGTGCGATAAAAGATACAATCGCTCCATAAGTCATCGTGATAAAGAAAATCACAGTTGCAGGAAGAATAGCTGTTTTTTCAATTATTCCACCTTTTTCAGATTTCCGAATGGCATCTGCATCTGGTTTGTGATATTTTATGGGCAGGGAAATAAAAATTGAAATCAGCACAACTCCTGCTGAAGTATAGAAAACCGCGTTAAATCCATAGCTGCTGAGCAGACTTAATCCCAACGCAGGAGCTATGGCCATTGCAAGGGTACTTGTCAGTCCAAAATACCCCATACCTTCTGCTAACCGGGATTTCGGTATAATATCCGAGGCTATTGTACTTGATGCCGTACTGGAAGCCCCCCAGCCAAAGCCATGTATAAATCTAAGTATCAATAATACTAAAATTGTTGAGGTCCAATTGTATGCCATTACACATATGAGAAATACTATTAAACCTGCAATATATACTCCTCTTCTCCCATACATGTCCAATAATCTACCGGAAATAGGCCTCATTACGACTGAGGAAACTGTGAAAACACCCACAACTATGCCGGCCCAAGAATCTGATCCTCCTATACTGGCCGAAAAGACAGGCAGTACCGGTAAAAGCATCTGAAATCCAAGTGTTATAAATAAGCTTGTTATTGATATTAAAATAAAATCACGGGTCCAAACCGGTTCTTTCTTTTGAAATTCTGTATCTCTTCCCATTAATAATCCTCCGGTAAATAATATTTCAATTAATTTTATATGTTGTCTTTCATCTGCTGCAAATTATTCCCTGGTACAGCATATCTGCTTTTTTCTTCGTGCAGATTATTTATTACTTTTTTTAGAACAGATATTGTCTCTTCTATTACACTTTCAGAAATATCTTTTGAAATAACTTCTAACATTTCGGTAAAAACAGACTCCACCGCTGAAGCTGCTTCTCTGCCTTTATCTGTTAAATACAACGAATAACATCGTTTGTCCTCTTCAACTTGATTTTTATAAATATAACCTTTAGACTCTAAATTCCTGACAGCCTTTGCAGTGGTTGACTTCTCAACATAGAGCCTCTCACCGAGTTCCTTTTGATTTATACCTTCATTTTTAGATATGACAAGAAAAAAATCGTATTGTCCACTGCTTATATCTAATTCCTTAAGCTTATTATTAAATATACTTTGGCTGAGTCTATAAATAGCAGCGCTATACCTGCCTATACTTTCCATAAAATTTTTCTTCCTTTCATAATAGTTTCCTTTGAAACTAATTTATCAAAAAATAGTTTCGTTGTCAACTGTTTTTATTAAATCCACAAATACTATTTATAGCCAACTGCTATAAATTTTTTAAAAAATCAGAACCGGCGAATAGCCGGTTCTGACAATATAAATAACTTATTTCACTTTCTTAACAGAACTTAAATACATTTCATTTTATTTAACCACAAATCCTTCTGTTGACTTTAAGCCATTCCAAATGTATCCGTCAGAACGATAATATGCTCTGTTTACAGAACCATCTGTCTTTGTATAATCTATAACAAAAACCTGCCCTTCTTCTATGAGCATGGGGTATTCGTCGTAAGGAAGCACATCTCTTATTTTTTTATTTCCCTTAAAATCTTCATATGCTTTTTCCAGTCTCCAGAATTCACGAGATGCAAAATCCTTGAATCCTGTTAAATCTTGTTTGCCAAAATAGGACGCTTCATATTTTTTTTGATTAACCGTGATTGTATCTGCCCGTAATGGCTCAATATCCTTCGCCAGCCAGGACAAGTCCTCGGAATGAATATTATCACCGTAACGTTTCTTCAGCTGTTTCGCCATGCTGGGAACAGAATTAGTGATATAATCCATAGCATCAAAGTCTGTATGAGCATCGCCGTAAATTCCCATAATGCTTTCGTTCTTTAGTTTGTCAAATTCACGTATAAAATTTTCTGTCATTTTGTTTTCACGATATACATCATCGGAGTGCTCATAATAATACTTTCCTTGCTCAATTGCTTCCTGTGTCAATGAATATTGTTCAGAGTTTTCCATATTATTTTCTTCAAGGTACTTTAAAAACCGTTGTCCGGTCGTATCATACTGGTGGCCTACATCCGTGCCATGAAAAATGGTTTCAGGATACTCGCTCTTTATTTTCTTATAAAATTCCTTAGTATAGGGATTATAAGCTGCTGTCCCTTCCCAATCCTCATATAATTCATCAAGAATATCATCATTGTCAGACTTCATCCATAAATTTAAAAGCTCTGCAGCATAATACGAATACTCAATAAATAAATGCCTCATATTCTCCTTATTATAGTAATCACCCCACAGCTCTAATTCCTTTTCCATTATTTTTTCAATGCCGTGATGTTCTCCGTACAGATAAATCTGACCTGATGATTTATCCGAAGGTGAAACTGCATCAACTGATTCATTTACAGCTGAGCAGGAAACCAATATCATCATGATTAATGCAATAAAAAACGCAAAAATTTTATTTTTCATGAACTCCCCCACAAATTTTTATTTATTAAAATATATGAACTTATAGTATTAGTATATATCAGCTGCATTTAAATTTCTAACAAAATTTGTCTTTAAACAAATTAATAATAAATTGTATTTACCAAGTTAATAACTGTAGGATAATTAACATTGACTATTTTGGAAAATGGGGGTAAAATTTTAAAAATCTTATGATTAGGGGGAAATCTATGGAAGAATGCATACGTATTGTTCAGGAGCATTATGACAGTGATGTGCAATATGAATGGGATAGGCTTGAAAGGCATCCTTTTGAATTTGCAATAACCACTAAAATAATGGATAAATACATTAAGCCGGGTGACAGAATTCTGGATATAGGAGGAGGGCCGGGACGCTATTCCATTTATTATGCGCAGAAAGGCTGTGATGTCACTCTTGTTGATTTGTCTGAAGGGAACGTAAAATTTGCTCTCGAAAAATCCAAAGAAGCAAATGTGAATATCAAGGCTGTTTCAGGCGATGCAAGGCGAGTCAGTAAATTTATTAATGGAGAATTTGATCATGTATTTGTTATGGGACCAATGTATCATCTGCTTGAAGAAAAAGACAGAATCAAAGCTTTAAATGAAGCCATATCTTTGCTTAAAGACAAAGGACAGATATATGTTTCCTTTATTATTATCTTTGCAGGCATGATTTTTGGTATGACACGCTCTCCTGAAATACTGATTTCGGAAAGTGAGCAAATTTTTATTGATTCTGTTTTAAGAGGAAAGTCCTATGCCGGAGATGCATTTACAAAAGCATTTTTTATTGATCAAAAAAGCATCATTCCATTTATGAATAATTTTCATTTAAAAAAGAAGCATCTTTTTGGTCAAGAAGGCATTCTTGGTCCATGCGAAATAAATATACTAAATCAGCCTCAGGAAATAATAGATAAATGGTTAGAGATTTCTGTGCAATTATGCGAAAGAGATGAACTGTTAAGCTATTCCAATCATGCAATGTATATAGGTCAGAAACTTTGATAATCAAGCCCTGTACACTGAGCAAATAAACTTACACAAAAACAAATCCTCGATATTCTCATGGAAATATCGAGGATAAACAGCTTATTCTGCATAGTATATGTAATTATTTTTCCTCGGAGCAGCCTGCTTTTCCGGGTCAGCGGAATATCCAAGAACACAGTTTCCTATACCTTCATATTCTCCTGTAATTCCAAGGCTCTTAAGTATTTCTTTTCCTTCTTCTCTCTCAAAAGTTTCTCTTGCTCTATGAATCCAGCAGCTTCCTATTCCATTGCTGTGTGCGGCGAGCATCATATTTCCCATAACAAGACTTCCGTCATATATATGAGTGGACGCATTTTTATCAGCAAGCACAATAAGCACTACAGGAGCACCATAAAACGGATCGCTGTCAACTCCCATAATTTCCGCATTAATTTTAGAAAGCTTATCGCGCAATTGCTTATTTGTAACGGCAATTATTATTGGTGACTGTTTTCCGGAACCAGAGGCAGCATATGTTCCAGCTTTCAAAATTTCACCAATTATTTCTTTTGGGACCATATCCGGCTTATATTTTTTTGTACTTCTTCGTGTCAATATTGTATTCATTGTTTCTGACATTAAAAAATCCTCCTTTACAGCTATTGAATTGAATCATCAAAAAACAATCCATTTAATACAATTATAGCATTAATATGGCAATTTATCTAAATTATAATTAAAAATATTCTCTTTTTTACACAGATAATATCTCTGTCCCAAAACGGAATCTCATCATCCAACTCATACGTTAATTTATTGCAGCGTTTTATGTAATTAAATTATTTGATAAAATAAAAAATATACTTTAGATTTTATAAAAAAAGTGGTAGAGTGTTAATTAACAGAAATTTCATTCATAAACTAACTTATCCCCCTAAAATTCAAATTTCTGCTTTCATGATAATATATTGTAAATCGAGCACAGCAACATATTTTAAATCAAAATGATATAAGAAGGAAGGTCGGTTTATTTGTCAAAACATGAACTTATTTCTGTTCAGCCGGAAGCATTAATGGTTATAAACGAAATTAATAAAACAATCATCGGAAAGGATGAAATTATTGAAAAGGTGCTTATGACCATTCTGGCTAAAGGCCACATATTGCTGGAAGATACACCAGGCGTTGGTAAGACAACACTTGCACTTGCTTTCTCCAAAACAATGGGACTGGATTATAAACGAATCCAATTTACACCGGAAATCATGCCTGCAGACGTAGTCGGTTTTTCTGTTTATAGCAAGGATAAGGAAAAACTGTTGTATCAGCCCGGAGCAGTATTATGCAATCTGCTGCTTGTAGATGAGATTAACAGAGCCAGTTCAAAGACACAGAGTGCTTTGCTGGAAGCCATGGAAGAAGGCTCCGTTACAGTGGATGGAGTAACACGCGACCTGCCTGAACCCTTTGTTGTTATTGCCACACAGAATCCTGTAGGTTCAACTGGTACACAATTGCTGCCAGAATCTCAAATGGATCGTTTTATGGTTAAGCTTTCTATGGGCTACCCGGAATTTCAGGATGAAATAAAGATTTTAAAAAACAGGCAGGCAAGAGAATTACTGAAATCACTCAAACAATCCACGAGTTCAGCGGAAATTATACAAATGCAGGAGCAGGTGGAAAACGTTCATATAGATGATGATGTGTATGTATACATTGCCCGGCTCGCCACAGCTACAAGAGACCATCAATTGATTCGCCTCGGAGTCAGCACCCGAGGTTCCATTGCACTGGTACGAATGAGCAAGGCTGCCGCGTGGCTTTCAGGAAGGGATTATGTAATACCATCAGATGTGCAATATATATTTTATGATGTATTTGAGCACCGCATAATTCTTAATCCTCAAATAAACCTTGGAAATGCAACTGTTCACAGCATATTGGACAGAATTATGCAGACTGTTATGCCACCGGACATCTCACGAAAGAGAACCTCACTATGATAATAAAAAAGGTTGAATATGTCATATTTTTGTCAGCAGCCCTAATATTTCATATTTTTGTAGTGGATTACATTTCATTTTGGTTTCTTGCATTTTTGATTATGCTTCCACCGGTTTCTTTGCTTATTACGCTTCTGACAATGAACGGAGTAACAGCTGAACTTATAATAACAAACGCTTCCGTACAAAAAGATGAACCACTTACAATACAACTAAAAATATATAGCAAGTACTTATTTTCAACATGCATGTGCAGAGCAAAATTGACCATACAAAATGAATTGCTCCAGCAGGAACAAACCAGGACGTTTTTTATGGCAGCAAAACATTCCGGCCAGACTGTCGCAGAAGTAATCTGTTCAAAATATTGCGGTATGCTGAAATGCAGCATTTCGGAGCTGCGAGTATATGATGCGCTGGGATTATTCTCATTTCGCATAAAAGCAGAATCCAGCTATTCAGTTGCAGTTCTTCCCTCTGTTTATCCTCTGCTGGCAATTAATTCACCAATACTGCAGGATATTCAAAACAATATAACTTCACGAACTATGAAGGGGAATGATCCTTCTGAAATAATGGATGTCCGTGAATATCGTGACGGAGACCGGCTCGCACGAATACACTGGAAGCTCTCTGACAAGTACGAACAGCTCATGGTAAAGGATTTTGGAGATCCTGTTTCAAATGATGTATTGCTGCTTTTCGATTTAAATGGTAATAACAACGAAGAAATGAACGGACTGCTTGACGCGGCCTATTCTATCTCCAATTTTCTTATAAAAAATCAAATTACCTTTGAAATGGAGTGGCATGACAGTCTGCATGAACGTTTAGTACATACCGACATTTCCCGGGAAAATGACCTGGAGTCAGCCTTTGAAGCCGTAATGACCAATGGCAGGTTTCAAAAGCAATCCTGGGTATTGAAAAACTGCAGCAATGTTTATGGACACAAACCATATTCAGTTGTGTTGTATTTATGCTCTGAAATCACATCAAATTCTGTTGACCTGATTTATAAGCGCCTGGCAGGAAGCCGGATTAATATTTTACTTATCACAGGCATTCCAGTCACTCGAACAGGCTTAACAATAATAGATCTGAAAAATATAAAGGAGAGCATCAGCAATCTCGTAATTTAATACTTTCCATACAGGAGACTTATAATGAGACGCCAAATTCCAAAGTCAGACCATGGGCTTCAATTTGATAATCCCAGCATGATTGAATCCAAAAAATCTTTAGTACCGCAATTTCTTTTTTATTTTTTGTTTTTAATTTCAGGGATTTTCGGTGCGTACGGGTGCTTTTATACTACTTTTTCTCTGCCTCTTATGGTGCCTGCATTTATATTCTATGCGATTGTGTTTTGTGCCGTTTTTACAATAATGTTTTTAACTAAACCAAACCTCTATTTGCTGTTGATTCTGTCGCTGGCAGCATCAGTTTATGTTTTTTTTCTAAAAAAGAATTTAATAAACGTATTAGTCAATCAGTTTACTCAAGGATATTTCATTGCATATAATGCTGTTGTTTCGGCATATGCCAGAAAAACACAATATAGTTTAATCACCTTTCCGATTGCTCCTGCCAGTCCAGGCGAAACAGCAGCTTTCAGTACAATGTTTTCAGTTTTTACTTCATTCTTTTTTATATTCCTTATGGCCTGGATACTTATTCGGAGAAAAAATATGCTGATGTGCTTTATTTTTACCGCACCCTTTTTGGCTGTGTCAGTCATATTCGGCATTATGCCCAGTTATACCGCAGTAGGAGCATTATATATTTTCTGGGCGTTTTTGATTTTTAACTCTTCATTTTTGCGAAATAAAAGTAAATTTAACAAGAAGAAAGGTACATTTTACAGTGGTGTAAAAACCACAGCTAATCCTCAGTCACTAATTCTTCTTCCTGTTCTGGCTGCTTGTCTCATTATCGTAATTTCCCTGTTTCCGACAGACAGCTTTAAGCGCTCTGATTTTATACAGGATATGCGAGTAAGCTTACTCAATGTTCCAAGGATTCCATCACCAATTCAGATTCCAATACAAAGCATTTTAAAGTATACTGACCGTGTCAATCTTCAGCTGATGGGAGATATTACATTTACAGGAAAGACTGTCTTGCGTGTAAAATCCTCCAGCTCTGAAGGAGATTATCTCAAGGGGTTTGTAGGCAGCATCTACACCGGTCATAGCTGGGACCCCCTGCCTGAGAAGGAATATGAAAAGCTTGATTCAATATTAAATGAATGTAAGGTTCAAAATTTTTATTCACTCTTTAATAAGCTTCTTGGAAGGCCTGCAAAGACATATGATTTGACAGTTCGAAATGTGAAAGTAAATTCACTGCGTGTTTATGCTCCTTATGGTCTGGTATCAACACCTGAAGAATTACCGGGTATAAATTTTATAAATGACGGTGTATTAAGGTCCGACAATGCGCTATTTGGCACAAGTGAATACAGCATGACTGCATCTCCCTTGCAGATATATGAATTAAATTTATCAGATTCAATACTTAATTCCTCCGTTTCGAAGCATTCATCATTTGCACATGCTGCAACGGAATATAAAAGCTTTGTTTATTCACATTACACACAGCTGCCGGAAGAGCTTGAAGAAAAGCTCCGCCAATACCTAAAGGAACACAACCTGGATATTAAAAATTATTTCACATCCAGAGCATTTGCAAATGCAATCATTACACAAGTTCAAAGTGAAAATTCATATACACTCTCTCCGGGCTTAACTCCTGAAGACCGGGATTTTGTAGAATATTTTCTGTTTGAAAACCACAAAGGATATTGTGCACATTTTGCATCTGCGGCGGCAGCACTGCTGAGATCCGCAGGAATCCCCGCACGCTATGTTGAAGGTTATGCTATATCTCCCGCTGATTTTAAAGAACACAGTGAATGGGCAAATATCCCGGATTATCGTACGCATGCATGGGTTGAAATTTATCTCAATGCGGTTGGCTGGGTTCCTGTCGAGGCAACACCGGGTGCCAATGGAGGAATAATTGACCACGAAGCTGCTGAGTCTGAAGCTTCCTCCGCTCTCAATCATCCGGATGAAGACGTAATCAATGATAAATTTGATACCCATAGACCACCTGAGTCCGAAGATCTGCCTGATGCTGAAAAGAATGAATATACCCATGATGAAACACAAGATTCAGATACGGATTATTTAATTAATGCTATAATTCGTATACTGCCAACTCTTGTAACGCTGGGCTTACTTACAGCATTTTTTGCAGGCAGCAGGAAACTGCAAATTACCTTGCGCAATAAAAAATTTATTCAAAGTGACCGCAGCAAAGCAGCAATCGAAGTTTATAACTACATTCTAAATCTATATACATATGCAGGCTCCGGCAAAACAGCCGGCCAAAAGATACCAAAAGATTTATACAGCCTTGTATTAAAAGCGAGATTCAGCCAGCACATGCTTACAGAACAGGAATTAGGACTTCTGTTGGATTATGCTGAAAATCAAGCTCTTGCAATTCAAAAAACAGTTTCACTGCCTAAGCGGTTCATCGGTAAATATATATATGTGGTATTTTAATGAAAACAAAAGCAGCAATAAGGATTTCCGCTTTCGGTTCTTTTTCTTATTGCTGCTTTACAGCTCTCTTATTTATATCTTTACATTAATTTGGTTTTTTTAAACTCTATTTATTTATCAATCTATGAAGATGATAATCAATAACCATAATTTCCGTTTATAAAAATCACTTTTATTCTGTCCTTTATAAACTGTCTGGAAATCAAAACAAAGTCGTTGCAAATACGCTGTTCATGCTTGCAATTAATGCATCTGCCAAGTTTTACACACGGCGTGTCCTTATTAAGTCTCTTTGCATCCAGAGGAGCTGCAACCTGCCTGGCACGATAAACAGCATCCTCCAGGGTATCTGCTAATTTATTTACACCGGCCACCACAATAACCTGTTTAGGCCCATAAATCATAGGAGCAACACGGCTGCCGTTCCCATCAATATTAAACAATTGACCATCTGCAGTTACAGCATTTGTCCCGGTAATAAATGTGTCAGCATCAAAATTCTTCAGATAGATTTCCCTTTTTTCTTCAGATGTTAAATTTGGCTGATGTTTGTTATAAAATATGAAGTTACCGTTTTGAAGATATTCGAATACTCCTGTTTCCTCCAATGTAACCGAATCTCCGCAGCCGACTTTTTCATCTTCATCCAGAAGTGTGGAAAGCAGGGGAAGTAATTCCTGTATACTTTCAACATAAAATCCTGCCATGTTATTCTTCTGCAAATTGGAAATTGCTTTCTTTATTCTTTCATCCATAAGCTTACCACGTTTTGTCGTACGGATAGTATATGTTTTTTGTAAGTATAGAGAATGGGTATGGTGTTTTTCCCTGCTCCTTAATCTTCTCTTCCATGTAGTCACGCAGTTTCCATACATTTGTTGGATTATAGTGTGGAATAACACCAAGGGCATTCTTAAAATCCAGCGGACTAAAACCCAACTCCTTTTCTATTTCTTCAGGAGACATTCCTAATATCTCAAAATTCTCGGCCATCTCTATTCTTGTCTGGTCAATTTCTTTTATACTTAAACTCACAATATCCTCCACTATCTTGCATTGTTTTTCATCCGATTTTCAGTCATATTGATTGCTGTCACAGTTTTACTTATCAACAAAGGTTATTCGTAATTTTCAAATAACTCTCCTCTAAAATTCATTTTATAGCTTTCTTTTTTTAATTTTCTGCCGAGCAAAATATTGGTAATTGCCGGTACTGCTCCAAGTGCCGTAAATATGTAAACCATCACAAGATTTCCATAGTAACTGCCTGCATCAATGTACCCCTCTGCTAATTAAAAGATCATCGGGAGTTGTAAAAGCGCGTCCATATGCTCCCGCTTTTTTCTTATTATGTTTACCAATCTTTTCATATATTATTTTAAAATAATATTACATCAAATTTAAGTTGTCTCCTTAATATCTCAATAATCCCATTGACATTTCTTTAAATCAACATGGGTTTTATCCTTAAAAGGAATACCCTCATTGCGGAGCATATAACCTTGCTCAATCCATCCTGGTGCCAGTCTGCCGGCGTGGTTAACTACTCTGTGGCAAGGATATTCTCCGTAATATTCTGCCATGCTGAGGACTCTTCCGACAAGCCTCGAGTTTTTATCTCTTCCGATTAGTCTTGCTATTTGCCCGTATGTAGCTACGCTACCCTCCGGAATTTCCTCTACAACAGAAAGAATTTCATAAATTAAATTTTCTTCTAAAACTCGCTTCATCGTCTCTGTATCTTCCTTATATACTTTTTCACCTGATTCATAATTGCCTCACCGCAGTCAATACATTCTGGGTCAGCAAATTATTTATTTTAAATGAAAGATACCTCCATTACCAAATTCAAACTTTCCCCCTGCTCCTATCTCAAAATGTTTCTTTGCAATGCCTAAATCAATCATATCCATTGAATAATCATTGGCAATTTGGGCGCTTAAAGTATTGTTCTCATACTTAAACGTAGCTTTTTGTGTGTTCTTTGCATTTGGAGCAAGTAGTACAGCTTTCATTCCATTTTGAACCCATTGAGGCAAAGCACAGTCACTTATTATTCGTTCTTCAACACTCTTTTCTTTTCTATGTGTGGCTGACCGCACCATTTTTTCTGTCAGAGAAGGGGCTTCCACTTTACCCGCCGCTACAACACAAACCAATTCTTCGCCGCTGCCAATGTGTATTTCATCCTTATCAAATGTTCCCCCAACCCAGCATGTTCCAATACCTAAGTCGGTTATATCAAGGACTAAATCTTCTCCGTAATATCCGACCTTTTCCTTCAAATCTTTATCATCCTTATTGCCTTTCATCAATATGATCGAGCGCACATTGGTAAATAAGCCGTAGCTTTTTCTCAATTTCCCAAAGGCACCGCTTCCATCCTCCACGAATGTCATTGTTAAACCGGAGACTTCATTTAATTGATTAATACGAGAAATGATTTTCTCTTTTTCCAAATCTGTAATAGATTCCTTTTCAAACTTCCTGCGTGAAACTCTGTTTTCTATTGCACTGCGCATGAAATCACCTCCATTTATTATATATTTGCCTTAATAATCCAACTCTCAACTTTAGTTTTATTAATTATACCATGACATATATAACTTTTCGATAACTAATTTAGTAAAAATAAAAGCTTCCACACCACATTTGTGACCTTTTTCTGAACAAAGCATCTGTAACAACTGACGTATTGAAGAATACAATAATAACAGAACTATACAGGAGTGGTGTTCATATTGAAAATATTGTTGTACGACAATGCTGGACTTTCCTTTTACACCTGATGAAACAGACGAGAAGCTCATGAGGAGCCAGGGTCGTAATGACTGAAGGATATTTTAAGAAATTTGCAGGAGCCTATTAGATGTCGGTTTCGAAGCTGGCATAAACCCTTGACGATTAGAATGTTGCATATATATCCAAATTCAAAAAATTCTGAAATGGAAGTTTTTTAAGATTTTACTAAATAATCTACATAATTACTTCATCAAAAATTTGAACTTCGATTTAAATCATCACATTCTTCAAAAACAAAATCTCGAAAAATATTTATGCAGTATTTGCGTATAAATGCAAATTAAGACAATATAAGGAATTGATTGATTTGAATAATAAAATTGTCTTATACGTAGATGGTAAAAAGTTTAAGAATATAGCTTCCAATTCATAAAAAACCTAAGAAAAATTACTGATTTTCTGTATATTTTTATTTTTCTTTCTAAATTCATAAGGAGTAATATTTTCATGTTTTTTAAATATTTTACCATAATAATTTGAATCTTCTATTCCTACTGATTTAGCTACTTCAAATATTTTTAAATTAGATTCAATCAATAATTTTTTAGATTTATCTATTCTTATATTTGTTAAATATCGGGTAATACTAATTTTCATTTCTTTGTTAAATATTCCGCTTAAATAATTTGGTGCTACCTTAATATGTTCAGCTATGTCATTAAGAGAAATATTTTTATTGTAGTTTTCTTTTATATATTTGATAGCCTCCAAAGAAATACCGCTTAATTTTTTCCCATTTTTAATTACTTCATTTGTGCATATTCGTAATATATAATCAACAGTTTTGTACATTTCAAAAATATTAGGATATGCGTTTATTTTAAACTTTTTTTCAATTTCCTCATCTAAATTTAAGTCCAATATTATATTTAAATTATAAACCTGCCTTTTTATTTCAGTCATTATGTCCCAGCAGAGGCTAATGTTATATCCCGTTCTCATTTGCTCCAAAAATAGCTCTTTTAATAAATTCTCACATAAATTTACTTGTCCGGCAGTAACCGATTCAATAATCTCTGTCAATAAATGCTGTGCTTGTGTATATGTAAACTCTTTTTTCCACTCTGACATTTTTTGGTATGTCATGACAATATGACTATTATGGAAAAATGAAAGCATATCTAAGTCTTGTAACTTTTTAAAAGCTGGCGCCAGTTGTTCATAGCCATCCAATAATGGTGACATAACAGTGAAATTGAAATATCTTTCATCGCCCTTAAATATTTCCTGCTCGTAAATTTTTTGAATTACTTCATTTGTATATTCTGCTAAGTAACCTACTTCTTCATTTGAATGCTCTCCGCGATTAAATATTATACATATTTGTTTTGTATTAAAATAAACGAACATAAATAGTTCACAAGGGTAGTTGTTGTCAGTCATGTATTTGCAAATTATGTCTTCTATTTTAGTAAATATTCTCATATACTCAGCCGCACCAATATTGTACACGTTAAAATATATTTCTTTCTTAATACCCGTCAGCAATATATAATAGTTATTAAAATTAATATTAAGTTTTTCATTAAAAACTTCCAATGACCTAATTACATAATCTTCTTTCTGACCTGTAACTATTTCATTTAAAAATTGTTTATGAACAAAAGATGAATTACCGAATTTTAGATTATCATCAATACTGATACTGTCAATATTTAACTCCATATAAACCACTCCTCGATTGTTAATATTATAACATATAACAATTTGTAATAAAAGCAAAACCCAAATATTATTTTGGGTTTTGCAATGGAGATACTAACTATTTGAATTTCCTGCCGATTATAATTAAAATTACTATTTAACTTTACTTAAAGCATCTTTAACAGCATTAATAATCGCATTGCTTGTAACAGTTGCACCTGATACAGTATCAACATCTGCAGACTGAGCCTTAACTATTGCTTGCGGTATATCTGATATTGCTTTATCTGATACATTTGGTGTTTCAGTATGATTTATTACTTCAACTGATTCAATTTTATCTTTATCCATCTTAACTTTAACCTGCAATGTACCCCCCATGCCAGTACCTTCTCCCAGATATTCATTTTCTCCTAAAACAACATCAGCTGTGCTTTCTATTTCTGAAGGTATTGTATTTTCTGCAACTGTAACTGGAGTATCATTTTTAGGCTGAGCTGCATTTTTACCTGAAATTCTTCCAAAGAATACACATTCAGCTAAGTTTCCGCCGCCATTGTATATGTCTGCATATACTGAACCAAGTTCTCCTGCACTGTATAAATGAGGAATAGGGTTACCGTCCAGGTCAATTACTTCTCCATTTTCATTACGAACGGGACCACCTTGTGTATTAGTAAATGATGGAACAAGTTTCATTGCATAATATGGACCATTTTCAGAAAGTGGTACTAAAGTTTCAGGTGAGCGATCATGTTGCGGGTCATCGCCACCGGCACAATATGAATTATATTCGTTAACCTGGTTTACTAATCCCTCAGCATTAACTCCGACTTTTTCTGCTAATTCTTCAAGTGTATCAGCCTTTGTTATCCAGCCTTTAGCAATTTCATCTGAACTGTCTTTGCTCCATGATGGATATATTGGACCATCTAAACGAGCAGCTTCATCAAATATTGCAAATGAAGGTGAAGGAATTTGCATTGAAACCCATGTGCCGCTGTTATTTATATGTCCATGTCTTGGAAAAAATGCTTCATCAACAAAACGTGTACCATCAGATCCTACAAATACTACACTTTTTTTATTAAAGCCGTACAGCTGAATACCGTATCCAAATGAAATTTCACTTTCAGGATCTTTAAAGTTTAAATCAGGACCTGACAATGTACTCATATGCCATAAATCTGCTCCAACTTTCATAGCCATTTTTATACCGTCTCCTGTGTTGTAATGAGCACCTTTAGAGAAAGCTTCAGGCATCTGAGTATAATTTTCTACCATTGTTTCATTGTTTTCAAATCCGCCTGTTGCCAGAACAACACCATTTTGTGCACGAACATTTAATGTTTTTCCATCTTTTAAAACCTTAACACCAACAATAATTTTTGTTTCAGGATCTTGAATTAAATCAGTACCTGGTGCTTCATACCAAACATCTATTTTATCTTTATGCTCTACAACATTTCTTTGTAACAACTGCCAGAACAACCCTGTAAAAGCTTCCTTTTTATCGATAACAACTGAGCTGATTCCATCTGAACCAGGTGCTTCAGGATATTCAATTAATGGATACTCAACAATTTCTTTAGCTCCGTGAGCTGTCAGCCAATCTCTTGTAGCCATGCTTCCATCTACTATGGTTTCAATAATTTTATCGCTTTGATTATCATAGCCGCCACGAATAGCTTCAAAATATGTTATTGCTTTTTCCCTGTCAGTAGGTGCCAGAATAATTTGAGCTGCATATTTTGTATTTCCGCCTTCTTCGCCTTTTGGTGCTTTCTCAAGAAGCAATACCTTTGCTCCTTCTTCTGCTGCTGTTACACTGGCTACTGCACCAGCTCCGCCATAACCTACAACAACAACGTCATAAGCAGCATCCCACTTTATAGTATCCACATAAGATTTACCGGTTTCAGCCGACTTTTTTGTCCCCTCTGAATTTTGTTGATTATCTGCAGCATGTTGATTACAAGCTGTAAGGCTTAAAATCATAGCTGCAATTAACAAAATTGAAACTAAACTTTTACTTTTTTTCATCTTATTCTCCCTGAATTAATTAAATTTATATACCAATGTTAATATTATAACATTTAAGTATTAATATAATAGGGGAAATATTTCATAAAATAAGGAAAATATTAAGGTTTTAAATATAATTTTACTTAAATTGAGCGCATAAATAAACGCAATATGAACCATATAAATTCAATTTTTAACAAAATAAATAACGTTGAGTTTACTTAATATCGGGTAAAATCAGTTGTGCAAAATCATTTAGTGAATCTCCGCTTCTCATATCTGCATTTTCAACAAGGCTGAAAAAACAGTTCGGTATCTCTTTGAGCCTTAGATTCTTGCTGATACACGGGGCACATCCTTTGTCATGTTTCGTAGGATGCAGTGGACATTCTAAATTAGTGCATGTGCAAAATGGACTTATATTATTCATATTACTCCTCAATAAATTCTTGTTATTATAAATTTTTAAACTTATATTGTTTTACATCTTATAATATCACAATACTTTCTATTTTTCGAATAAAATTAATATATCCATTTGCACATTTCAATAAATCATTACTGAGAGCCACATATTTTTAATATTGTGCGAAATAGCTGAAAGAACTATCTGTTTTTCTCCGTGCGGGCGAAAAAGAAAGTGCCAAAGAAAAGGCAAATCAAAGTCAGCCCGGCAATCGCCGCGAAATTTACCATAGGATTGAATAGCACCACATTGCTGTACTCTGATGTTCCGGCGTAGACTACTGCGCGTGCAAGGTCAAGACAATAAGTCATCGGCATGCATCGGCTTAGAATTTTTAGAACACCGGCAGAGTTATTTATGGGAATAATCGCTCCTGATAAGAACATCTGCGGCATTGTAATAATCATTACAGCAAAATTTGCAGTCTTTTTGTTTTTAATAAATCCGATCAGGATCATTGCAAGTGCGCCTCCTGACAGGCAAATCAATGGCGAAAGCAATAAAATCAGAAGTAACTTCCCAATTTGTAATGTTATTCCCATAATCATTCCTACAATCAACGTACCCGCCATACTAATAATAGCACCGACAGAAGAACCAAAAATTTTTCCAATAACCAGGCTGTATCGTGATATGGGAGAAACCAGCATCTCCTGATTAAAATCAGTTTCATGATCATCAACAAGGCTGGACATTCCCATTGTTGTATTCATGAACAGCATGTTCACAAGCATACCTATCAGCATAAATTCTCCAAGTTGAAAACCAACTCCTCCTGCCATATTCTGCATAAGGTTGCCACCGATCATTCCCATCATAATAAGCGGCATGGCAAGACTCATAATAATGGTTCCCGGAGATTTGAAAAACAGCGTAACCTCACGTGCAAATACAGCACCTATTGCCCCTAACTCACGGCTTATTCTCGATTTTTTTCTTTGCAATGTTATTGCATCCATTAAGCCGCACCTCCTGTTTTACTTAAAAATTCAATGTATGCATCTTCCAATGACGGTTCATGTATTTTTAGTACCGATAAGGGTGTTTTCAACCTTCTGATAGTATCCTGAGCAGACTGCCCTGCAAGAGTTACCACAATTTGGCCGTTTGCTTTATAGGAAATGTTCAACCCGGAAAGCTCGGCAACAAGTGCATCTCTATCATCCGCATCCAGAATAAGCTCCTGTCGAAGTAAGCTCTGCTTCATTTCGTCAGGCGAGGAACATCCAACGATTCTTCCACGGTTTATAATGCACACTTTATCTACATTTTCTGCTTCATCAATGTAATGTGTGGTGAGAAAAACCGTGGTACCAAATTCATGCCGCACATTATTGATATAATCCCACAGTCCGCGGCGGCTCACCGCATCAAGCCCCTGTGTCGGCTCGTCAAGAAACAGCACATCCGGTGTATGAATTAAGCTGCGAATAATCTCCAGCTTACGCTGCATTCCGCCAGAGAGATTTTTAATCGGTTTGAACAGTGCATCCTGAATACCTACTATTTCCGCAAGCTCTAAAACCCGCTTGCGATATGCGGCAGGCATCAGTTTAAAACTTGGACGATACCCGCATATTCCGTACAGGCAGGCGTGGAACCGGATATTTTCCTCCGCAGTAAGCTGCGGGTCAAGGCTTGGTTTTTGAAAAATAATTCCAACGCGCTCACGCACCTCGCGAGCCTCTTTTTCAATATCAAAACCCGCTATTCTGACATCACCTGATGTTTTGTTCAGTGTGGTTGTTAAAATAGAAATCGTTGTGGTTTTCCCGGCTCCGTTTGGACCGAGAAAAGCAAAAAACTCACCCTTACCTACGTCAAAACTGATGCTGTCAACAGCTGGAACAGTTGTATTTTTATATTTTTTCACAAGATTAGATACTGAAATCATATCCTCCATAAATTATTCCTTCTCCTTTCTGCCATGACATTCGTGTCCTGCACCATACCCGTTAAAAAACCCGGCCTGGTGGTGATCTCTGTGATACCTCACACCAGGGTTGTTAAAGTCTCCAAATCCACGTCCATGCCCAAAATGTGCCATAAATTCTTCCATAGATTTACGGCGCTGTTCAAAGTCCTCATCAGGAAACTGCTCCTCATACTGTGCAATTATACGAGCAAGGTATTCGCTGAAAGCGGAAAGTTCGTCATCATTTAGGCAATCAAAAATTTTCTCTGTTTCAGGGACGCTTTCATCAATATCCTCGGCAGCCTTCATACCTTCTTCGGTCAGCCGTATATTCACAACACGTTTATCCGTTTCGGAAGGCTCACGCTTAATATACCCGTTCTTTTCCAGCTTAACAAGCAATTCGGCAATCGACTGTTTGCTCATGCCTAATAAAAAGGTAAGTTCCTTCTGGCTGATCTCCGGCTTCAATTTAAGTACAGCCAGCACACGACCCTGACCTCTGTGGGGATTGTATGATTTCCCTCCGCCCATAAATGGATGAAAGGCTGCACGATGCATCAGCATTTGAAGCTGCTGTAATTGTTCAATGATAAATGTCTTAATTTCACTCATTATATTTTCCTCCTGTTTAATATGTCAAATCATAATCGTCATCTACCTGACAAATAATAGTATAGTACCTGACCTTCGTTTTGTCAAGTACCTGACGCTAAATTTTTTTAAAATATATACTTTCCTGTAGAATCTGGAAATTCATAGAGTTCAGCAGTATATGACTGAAGTAATCCAAAGGTACATATTTTACATAGCCGTTCATATAATGGTAGCAAGAGCAGGTGAAAAAATGTCAGTATTTATTCAAGTTTTTTTTACATATTTACTTCTTTCCTGTGATAATGTAGTAATTATCGCAAGTGCTACAAAAAATTTACACTCTAAGCAATCTGGTGTTTTAAAGCTGCTGGGGATTTCTCTGGCACCATTTCTGGTACTCTTATTTATATGGTTAGCAAGCTTTTTGCTTAATATATCATGGATGCACATACGAATACTCGGAGGAATAGTA
Organism: Sedimentibacter sp.; assembly: GCA_032059885.1. GTDB lineage: Bacteria > Bacillota > Clostridia > Tissierellales > Sedimentibacteraceae > Sedimentibacter. The sequence goes on along the minus strand of DAMBZP010000004.1, from coordinate 184,519 downwards.
TTGCTCTATGTAAATTACAATGTGCTGCGCCACATGGATAACAAGAAAGATAAAAACTTCAGAAGTGAAGGATTAACAGTGGCTGTTCTGTCTATTATAGCCGCTGATCTTACCCTTAGTTTAGAAAGCAGCATATCAATTTTGTCTATTGCTGCAAAGAGTGGGGGAACATCAAGTATTAGCGAATTAACTCAGATTGTCATCGCTCTTTTCGTTAGTCTGCCTATTCTTCTGTTTTTCGGAAAGGCAGTATCTAAATTATTGGATAAATACACAATAATTACATACTTGTGTGCCGGCTACCTGGTATTCATGGCTATGCAGATGATTTTTGAAGATGAATCCATCAAAGTATTCTTTCAGGCCATGTACTTTACTTTAACAACGTTTACAGCCGTACTGTCCGGCACATTAGTTATTGCTGCAAGCATATTCATGCAATCTAAAAACCTGCTTGGATCACCTGTGCGAAAAAAAGGATTAATCATCCTTGGGTTTATAACTGCAGTATATTCGTTGTTTACCATTATAAAAATGACTTATCTGAGTACAAACCCCATTATTGATGGCATAGTAATTGATGCGGAACATTTTCTCGGTTTTCCTCCTTTCGGAGCAAATGCAATATATACACTCTCTGTTCCGCCACACCTTTTCACTATTTTCATGCTATTTTTATCAGGTATTTTTTATGGATACTCAACTTCAGAGAGAACCTCATTCAGTCACTACATACGCAGGTTCAAGCAAGCTGTCCTTTGTATGCTTCTGCTGATAATTTTTCATGTTTTATTATGTACAGTTGGCCTGACCAACACATTGGGCTTCGGTACTTTCAATCCGTGGAGCCTTGTTAACTTGTTGCTGCAGATTTTTGTTTTAGTAATTTATATGTCTATTTTCTTTTTTATACGATCTATGAGTAAAATTAAAGCCGCAGGAACTTTTGCCTGCCTGATGTTTATTTTGTTGGAAAGTATGCTTATTGAAATATTTTGGCACATAAAACCATTGCAGATTTTTGTCTTCTTTTTACCCGATTTCTATCTTCATGTATTACAGTACCAAATCACAAATCCTTTACTGCCTGTGCAATTGCTGCTGGTCGGATTCACAACAATCCCCGGAACATTATGGGCAGCCGGCTTTTTCTCCAGCAGACCGAAAAGCAAAGCATAATTTCCATGATATCAGCTTTTATTATAATATATATTTACAAAACAAAGTGGGGAATCCCCACTTTGTTTAAGTTAATTTTCTTCTTTTATTGCTTCCAATGAGTTAAAAGTCATCTAATCCAATTTCCTGTAAATCTTCTGATTCATCGGAGTCATCTGAATAGTTTTCCTGTAAATTTTCATATTCATCAGGATTTACCGTATCCTTTGAAGAATCCTCATATAAGTTATTATAATAACCGCTGCCGGTTGTCTCCTTTAAACATTATTCCTAAGAAAATAGTATTTTCAGGAAAAAACAAAGTTAAAGCCAATGAATACTTCGTTCCGCATTTATCAATACAAATAAATTTTATTGACAGCTGTAATAACATATGTTACTATTAACCTATGTTATTTATAAAGGAGTATATTATGTCAATACAATTTGCAATATTAGGTATACTGAGTTGGAAGCCATCAACCGGATATGAACTTAAAAAAATTTTTGAGGATTCCTCCTTCATGTATTGGTCAGGTAACAATAATCAAATTTACAAAGCCCTGGTGAATATAGAAGGCGAAGGACTTGTTGCCAGTAAAGTTGTTCACCAGGATAACTCCCCTTCAAAAAAAATATATACAATAACAGAAGAAGGACTTAAAAAACTAAAAAATTGGCTCGTGTCATCTCCGGAGGCCCCTGAGATAAAAAAATTATTTTTGATACAGTTTGCATGGTCAGATATGTTAAGCGATCAAGAATTAAACGAGATACTATCAAAATATGAAAATGAAATCAAACAGCAATTAATTATGCAAAAAGAAAAATACAGACGGTCTCTTTATTCGCCTGACAGAAGTCCCAGAGAAAACTTAATATGGGAGATGATTTCAGAAAATATTATTTCAACCTATAATAATGAACTTAACTGGATTCGTGAAACTCGTCATAGGTTGTTTGAAAATGAAGCTATGGAGGGAAAAAACAAATGAAATATCAAATTATAGAAAAAGGGAATAAAAAATATATTGAACTGATTTCTGCAGCTAATCCTTTACGCACCGAGAATGATGCACTTGATTTAATAGCTTTATGCTGGGAGCATGAGGTATATGCATTTATGATACACTATGCCGCCTTATCTGAAGACTTTTTCAACCTTAAGACAAAGGCTGCCGGTGATATTATACAGAAATTTATAAACTATAATATAAAGGCTGCTGCCATTGTTCCTCAGGAAACTACTCAAAAGGGAAGATTTAAGGAGATGGCTATGGAGACAAACAAAGGTAATCATTTCAGATTGTTTGAAAGTAAAGAAGAAGCCGAAAAGTGGCTATGCCGTTAGGCGGACAATAGCTTTGAATCTAACTGCCCCCTGTCCAGGCAAGATTGACACCTTGATTTCCCTCAGTCCTGTAAGGCCTGCACATGAAAAAGAAAACCTCCCCGGAAAGCTTTCTTTTTTATATTTATGCACTAAAATTAATGGTCGACGGTAATACATTAAACAAGCTTTTTAAAAAACTCAATATATTTTGCAGTAATCAATTTGAAAAAATCAAGGGTCGATTCAATAAATGTTCCATCCTCCTGAATCAATTTTGACACATTGCCGACATAAGATTCCGGTTGCTGCAAAACCGGCATATTCAAACAAACCAATGTCTGACGAAGGTGGTGATTAGCACCGAATCCACTAAGAGCCCCAGGTGATACAGATACCACTAAAGCAGGCTTGCCATTCAATACATTTTTGCCAAAGGGGCGAGAAGCAACATCCAATGCATTCTTAAGCGCGCCGGGTACCGAGCGGTTGTATTCCGGTGTAAAGAAATAAACGCCATCCACGGCACTGATTTCATTACGTAAACGTGTCCAGCTCTCAGGAACTTTGCCTTCTGTTTCCAAATCTTCATTGTAAAATGGCAAATCTCCGATTTCTATAAATACTGCCTCATAATTTTCAGGAAGCAGCTGTGCAAAGGTTTCTGCGACTTTCCGATTGTATGACTCTTTGCGTAAGCTTCCTACAATAATTCCAATTTTTTTATTCACTTGAACTTCCTCCTTTATTTACAAATTATCTATACTGATTATAACATAACAGCTTTTATTTTTCGATGCCTAATTAATAAAGATAAAGGCTGCATATACCAAAGCCCTCAGTGTACTGAGGGCGCGAGGCTGCAGAGTCCAACCGGCAGAAACCATTTCATTAAATATCTACATCTTTTGCAAAAGCTTCTGAGCCTATTGGGGAAATTGTAACGAAAAGACGCAAGACATCATCGCCGGTATTTACAACCTGCATGCTTTCCTGCCCATCAACCTGCATTAATTCGCCAACCTGTAACGAAGTTTCATTACCATTTGTGATAACCTTGGCATTGCCATCCATAACCTGAAGGAAGAGGGTTGATTCCAGATGTGTATGTCCAGGCAGCATTTCTCCTTTTGCAATGTTTAGAACAAAAGCAATTACATTATCGCTTTTGAAAAGCATTCGTTTGGCAATTTTTCTCTGAGGCTCATAAAAATAATCTTTGAAAGTAAACTTGTTCATAAATAAATCCTCCTTATGATTTTAACTTTGACTTTAATATACCCCAATTTGTACATATAATAACTAATTTTTCTTTTATTGAACCTGCAAATTCATTCACAATCGAATCTCCTTAAAAATTATACATCTAAGGGGATGCGCCAACTTTTTTGAAAAGCTTCTTCACATAAAAAACAGAGTATGGATTTTACATACTTTGTTTTCAATTCTGATTTCTTAACTTAATGATATTGTCTGCTTCAACAGTCCTTTTTCACTCCGGTAACCTTTTTTAAAGCAGAGCGATACATGCCAGAGTGGGAAACCTTTCTAAAAAGAATTATTTCGCTTTCTAAGTGAAGAAACTAATAATTATTATAAATTGAGTGTCATCAATTGATATTTTTTCTCCGGCTTATAACGTAAAGAATGATTTCCTTTTTTTATTAACAAATTTCAAACAAATCTCAAACAATTTTTAAACATTGATAAAGTACAATATAGTTTATAAAATTATAAGAATGCAGCTTTTATTCTACTGTTAATATTGTATAATAATGAGGTGGTGTCATATACGGCATAAGGAAACTTCATTAAACGATATGGCAATTGATCCGGTATTATATGTGAAGCTTCTGGATAACATACCCAAAGCAGATTTTAAAACTATACAGAATTCAGAAAGCACCATTTAAAAATACAGCTTATCAATAGAGAGTAAACTCGAACTGGAGGGATGATAAATGATTAACATATTAGTGGTGGAAGATGATGTCAGACTCAACCAAATCGTATGCGCCTATTTAAATGACAGAGGGTACAATGCAAAGGGCTGTATGAATCCCAGTGAAGCCTATGACCTGATGTACAGTAATTTATATGATATGATTATTTCTGATATTATGATGCCGGGAATCGACGGATTCGAATTTGCTGAAACAGTGCGACAGATAAACAAAACCATACCAATACTATTTATGTCTGCCAAGGATGACATTGTTTCTAAGCAAAAAGGGTTTAAGCTTGGTATTGACGATTATATGGTCAAACCAATTAATATGGATGAGCTCATCATGCGAGTCAGTGCTTTACTGCGCCGTGCCAATATCATGGAAGAACGAAAACTGACCGTAGGTAACCTTTCGATGGATGCCGATGCAATGACCGCAGCGATTAATGACGATGAAATCCAGCTTACACTTCGAGAATTCAATATTCTTTACAAACTTCTTTCTTATCCCAAAAAGACTTTCACCCGTGCTCAGCTCATGGATGAATTTTGGGGAATGGAAAGCGACACAAGCCTTCGTGCCGTAGATGTTTATGTCACCAAACTCCGTGACAAGCTTTCCACATGTGATGGATTTCAAATTGTAACCGTAAGAGGACTTGGCTACAAGGCGGTGCTTTTATGAATAAAAAACATGAAAACTCTGATCCGAGGGTAAAATCAAAGGTATTTCCAATATCAATCTTCGTAATTACTTTTTTTGCACTTGCAGGTCTGACCACAGGCCAGATGCTTATTTTGCAAAATTATTTAGACTATCAGCGTCTATCTCATGGATATGTCATTGGAGTTTTGACCTACTGGACTTTTGTTGCCGCATTATTTACACTTATAACCAACTACCAGATAAACAAGCGATATCAAAAACCTATGGAGGAGTTTGCCAAGGCTACACGCAAAGTAGCTGAAGGTGATTTTTCTGTTTATATCCCGTCAAGACACCTGCCGGATGAAAGAGATCATCTTGATGTAATCATTGAAGATTTTAATGTAATGGTAGAAGAGCTTGGCAGCATTGAAACATTGAAAACAGATTTTTTCTCAAATGTATCCCACGAAATTAAAACACCCTTATCAATTATTCATAACTACGCGCAGGCACTGAAAAATGAAAATCTGACTGCAATGCAAAGGGAGGGATATATTGATACCATTTTAGAATCTGCCATTCGCCTGAACAATTTGATTGCCAATCTCCTGAAGCTGAATAAGCTGGAAAAACAAAACTTGCAGCCGATTCCTGAATCATATGATTTGTGCGCACAGCTATGTGAATGTGCATTACGATTTGAAGACGTGTGGACCAAAAAAGGTATTGAATTTGTGGCAGATATTGAAGACAGGGCAACTATTGAGGCAGACGCAAGCCTGCTGGAGCTGGTATGGAACAATCTGATTTCCAATGCTATTAAGTTCACTGAACCGGGAGGAGTGGTAACATTGCAGCAAAGCTCCACACAGAATGAGATCATTGTATCTGTGTCAGATACCGGCTGCGGAATGAGCGAAGAAACTCTCAGCCACATTTTTGATAAGTTTTATCAGGGCGATTCGTCTCATTCCACCGAAGGAAATGGTCTTGGTCTGGCTCTTGTGCTTCGCATATTGCAGCTCATGGATGGAACGATAAAAGCCAACAGTGTTCTGGGGCAAGGCAGTTCTTTTACCGTTCGTATTCCTGTTGAATACAAAGCAAGGCATATAAATTAACGTTTTGTAAACATTTCAAAAGCAATTAGACAACATTTTTTTAGTAAGATAATGATATAAATATAAATCCAATTCAGCAAGGAGTTGATAATATGGGCGAAATCACAAAAAACGGCAATAATTTTGTCGGATATGATTATAAAGAAATAACCGCAGACAGAGAACGTGCATCTGTATATATTGACGGTTATATGAATTTTGGCTGGACTGTCGATGAAAATATCCAGCCTTCCATGGTCATGGGAAAAGTGATGATTAAGCTCAAGCGCGACCGCAAAATAGTAAACAAAACTGAGCTGACCAGGTTGCAGCGACACTTTGAAGCATGTATGAATGAAATTGACGCAATGGAAAAATCAAAAACTTCAGACGCTACCATATGGGCCTTAGTAATTGGTATTATCGGAACGGCATTCATGGCAGGTTCAGTCTTTGCGGTTACAAGCAAGCCGCCGCACATTTTGCTGTGCATCGTATTAGCCATTCCTGCATTTACCGGCTGGATACTTCCTTATTTCGTTTACAAAGCAAGGGTCAGGAAAAAAACCGCCAGAATTACCCCGCAAATTGAACAGAAATATGATGAAATCTATGAAATCTGTGAAAAGGGAAACAAATTGATTAAAGGCTGATAAAACACTGTTACACATATAGTGTATAACAGTATTTTTCTCATAGTATAGATAAAGGTCAATTGTTCTTACTTTAGTAATGGATAATTATGTACAAATTCTTTATTGACATTCATATGGCCTGCTAATATAATTAAAAGCAATAGCTTGGTATGACTCTCAATAAAAAATTTCTGACATGAGTATGGAGGAAATGAAAATGAATACTAACGTAAATATACCCTGGAAAAAAATTTATGATTTTACTCTTTCCTGTGGAAATGTACACGAATGGAAATCGTTTTCGATTAATGTTCTGTATGGCCTTTCAGAGTTGTGCAATTTTGACCAGTCACTCGTCTATTTTCTGGATGGAAACGGCAAAGTATGCAATCAGTATCTGATGAATATTGACAAGCAATGGAGCACGCTGTACCTTGGATACTTCTCAAAAACTGATAATGGATGTTATAGTCTCGAAAAATCCTTGCAGGAAGCTCATAACAAACCTATAGTTAATATCAGAGCATGGGAAAAGGAATCTTCGACTGAGTTTGTACCCAATTATATTCGTCTCCGCGGTCTCAAATACTCTCTTGGTTTTACATTGTATGACATAAATGGCCTGCCAAGATCTGTATTTGCCCTGGATAGGACCAAAGACGAAAACTTCACAGATGATGAGCTTATGGCGCTGTATTTGGCAGTTCCACAGTTAAACAACCTGCATAAAAAGTTTTTCTCCCATCAAATAAGCAGACAAGGAATAGATAAAATTTCCTGGGAAACAACAAACTTAACTGCAAGAGAGATAGAAGTTGCAAATCTGCTGTGTCAAGGTGTTTCACCGGCTAACATTAGTAAATCACTCTATATCTCACAGTCCACAACATATAAACACATATCCAACATCTACGAAAAGATGCATGTTTCGACCCGACAGGAACTTTTGGTTCGATTATTAGGCTGAAAGCAAGTTTGGTTATCTCTTGCCGCGTGTTGGTTTTTACTGCACGCTTTTTGTTTTGCCTTTTTTATCTCGTAATTATCGGTTTATCATTGCTGCATCAGCCAAAGCTTTATTGAACCATCAATAGAGCCCCCCCTTCTGCAACAGCAGAGCCATGTATAAATAATCTCTGCCAATCAATTCATCAGCAGAGATTATAAGTAAATGCTATTCTGTCAGTCATAATTCTTTAAAGTACCGTAAAAATTAATTAATACTTTTGTTCCAACATGTTTAAAAATTTGTCAAGTTCTGACTCGTCCATATGGAAACCATGTTTATCCTCAGGATATGCACCGGTACGCACATCATTGGCCCATGAACCGTATGCTGTAGCCGCCCACTTAAAGAAGTCTGCATAAGCCTTAGCATGAGAAGCAAGCGAAGGCATCATATTGAATGTATCGAAATCCACCATCTCTGAACCATCAGCACCACCACCGGCAGCAATGTTGATTACAGGAACGCTTAGTTTCTTTGCTATAGCATTGGTAACCTCAATAGGAGTCAATTCAATTGTCATCGCTGACATTCCATTCTCCTGATACTCATATGCCTGTCGGAAAACCCTCATAGCATCATCTGCTGTCTTGCCTAAACGCTTATATCCATATTTGCTGGTATGCCAGCCTGACAATGCTCCAACGTGACCAAACACAACCAGGTGATTATCAGTCATAAACTTCAGTGTCTCATTGTTAACACCCATAGGAAGAACAGAGTCAGCACCATTGGCCATGTAAATAGATCCATTTTTTAATGCTTCTTCTTTAGTATAGTAGGTTGGTGTCTGCATTACAAAATTGATGTGGATAAATTGAGCGGCGTTACGAACAGTACGAATCCACCAGGATGCGTTAGCAATCTGCATTTCTATGTTTTCTCCGGGAGTAGTCAGGCGCAGTATGTCACAATCAGCCATATCAGCGGCCATAGCAAAATACTGATCTCTGTTGGCAGGGCACACCTGTACAAGTTTCTTTCCCTCATCTTTACACTTCTGTAAGTAACCTATGGTCTTACGGCCCTTTTTCATAAGTGAAGACTTTATCTTCTTGTCCTCTTTCTTGATTTCAATTTCAACTTCTTTTTTTTCTTCTTCTGCACCAGAGTTTTCTTTTTCAGCTGCCATATATTGTTCCTCCTTTTTTAGGATTGCCCTATAACTCAAATACGTTCAAACCACTCACGAGTGTGGGCAAACATTTGTATTTTATTATTCTGTTTCATTGTATCAGAAGAAAACTTCCATTAAAATTGTCAGACTTATGTATTAAATATTATCAATTTTAATAATTGTCCAGGAAATATAGAAATGATATAATTTAAAGGATGTGATTATTAGATCAACCCGCTGCCGTCTTTTAAAACAAGACGCATCTTCGGCAGAAAGCTAAAAAGTTTCAGACAGGCTTACAAGTTGGCTCAAATTCCCTGTAAAACATAAATTTAAACTATTCATATTCATAAAATCGTCCGGTAAATATAAAGCACTATGCTTTTCCAAAGGCACAGCTTTTGTCTGCTCTAAAACGTCACTCACAAACTGTGAACAAAAATAGCGTCTTTTCCTCGGATAAACAATACGTATAAAGCATAGAAGCACTCCCAGATTATTATATTTAAAATTGTGTGCCTGTTTTTCATGATTATCTAAAAAAGCCTTTGTTACGGCATGTATTTCATTTGATATTTCAACTCTATACAATCTGCAGGGAACCTCACGCTGCTTGAATGTGGGATGCTGTTTGGGCAGCTCTTTCCGAAAACCTTTAGTTACATAGCTGTAAAAGGTCCCGTTACTATCGCTGATACCAATAGAAACATGACTGTAATAACATCTTGAAAAAAATCTGAATATCTTTGAAAATACATCGGGATAGCGAAACAGGAGAAGATAAATATATCTTTTATGCGCTGCTGCCTGCTCCTGTTTTGTCCAATATGGATAAGTATAAATCATGATGTATTTACCTCCTGAAGCAATAATTTTTAACTCTCAATAGTTTACAAAAAGGCTGACCTTTGTTAGGTTAAAATACCACTTTGCATATTATAAAATCAGCGGCCGGAATGAACCATTCAGGCCGCTATGATTGACAGGCTTCGGTTACTTGTTTTTTTTGACAACAATACCGATACCAACCGCTGCAACAGCGACAAGTGCAACTACGATTACGACAGGGTTCATAGCTTCATCTCCTCTCTTTAATACATTTATATGTCCTATTTATTGTAAGGCACCGTTGCCGCCATATCAGCATAAGCCGGCAGGCGATAATCAATGCACTTATAACGGTTTTAGTTTACCGATAAAATTACTGCTGCTTGCTGCTGATTCACTCATTGTCCTTACTTCCTTCAGTGGCTTGTCTTCTTATATCAACATCTCTTTCCACTTCATGAGCTTCCTCTTCAGGTGTAAGAAAGACCTTGACGAACTTGTTTTCAATTTTTTTATAGCCGTTCACTACAGCTTCTTCAACTGTTTTATAGCTGTCGACTACACCTTTTTCGATATTCTTGTATCCGGAAACCACAGTTTCTTCAATTTTTTTGTTTGTCTTTATAAATTTGCTCATAGCTTCCCTCCTGTAATTATTGCACAAGCAGTGCATGTGCCTGTTCACAGGCACTGTATGCAATATTCAATTGTTCCTGAATAATTGGTTCTGTCTGCACAGATTTCTTCTTACCAACTTTATAATAGGATATAAATCCAACTCCCCATCCGGCAAAACCGATTATTGTCAATAATATTCCTATAGCAATATTTGAGGAAATAAAGCTGTATACTGCGAGTCCGATAAATACAGCCCCGACAATTCCCGCCCCTAAAGACGCGCTCATTGTATATGCGCTGTTTCTTCTCTCCATGCCGCAGATTGTAGACAATGCTTCTTCGCATTTACGTTCAAGCCTGTTAAGTTCAGGTTTATTGCCGATATGCCGGTCACGCTTGAATTTTAATGTCACCATGTCAGGACCTTCCACCTTATCAGGAGGTGTTTGTATGGAATAAACATGATTCACACCTTTATTAACAGCGTTCCCATTCGTCAAAGCAGGACCATACTCACATTTTTCAATCAGTATCCAGCCAAAATTGAGCAGGCAATCCGTATATAATGATACGTAATTACTCCTGACTGTAATATTTTTGTATTCATATGCAATGAAGTTATCTTTATTAGTCATACCGATTCTCCTTATACGTTAATAAATATCATTTAATACATCTTGATGATTTCATCTCAAGCCCTTAATAATCGGAATAAGGGCAAGAAGCAGTACGATACCGGCAATACCAACAATAATGCCAAACACAATATTATTCCAAACCATCGTAAGGCACATACCAACACCCAGTAACAGTGCACCTATTATTCCAAGCAGCACAATTCCTATTGTTTTTCCGTTAAGTTCAATTGGAGCCACACCTTCCATCCTTCTCCATACAATCAACGTTGCCAGGAGCACTGCAAGACCGATGCATCCCATCACAATCCCCTGATTAAAAGCATTCCATTCAGCCACCAGGCACATACACATGCCGATAGCAAATAAAATACCCCCTATGGTTCCCATTATCATTGCGACAAAACTACTTTTTTTCATTTTTTTAACCTCTCTTTATTTGTTATACTCATACTTTACAGGTCAGTTGTTTACGTAATGTGTAAGAATTGTTTGAAAAATATTAAAATAAAAAAACAGCCCATAAGATGGACTGCCAGACAAAATTTATATATAAATCTATATTGTAAATATATCATAAATACTTATGGAAGACCAAAGTCGTCTCCAAGTTATTGTAATTTCCTGTATAAAACATACTATATATAAGAAATTTTTTATTAAAATACTGTTTCTGTAAGAATTTTCACCCCAAAATATGAACAACTCCATGTCCACCGTCAACAATAACCCTATCTCCTGTACTGAGTCTTGCAGTTGCGTTTCCGCATCCTACAACAGCAGGAATACCAAGTTCTCTGGCAACAATGGCGGCATGGGATAAAGGTGCTCCTATATCAGTGATAATCGCAGCGGCTTTAGGCTTACCAATTTATTTAATTTTGCCTTCTTCAGTCTCCATTTTATTCACAAAGTCCATATTGTAACGAACAGCACCGTGATCTTTAATTACCGTGGCTCTTGTGATGCGTATTGCCAGAATAATGCAGTTTTCATCTTTTTCATTATTTGCGTCATCATACCAATCGGCAAATGCTTCACGAAGCTTAGACCTTAATTCAGCATTTTTCGGATCTAAAACCCATCCGAGATTTTCGCCTATTCCGTTTCCGGAAAACCACTCAAAGCAAACCGCAAAGGCAACTTCCTGGTTTTTAGCTATCTGCTGCATTTTAGTTGATTTTGCCCAGGTAGTAACATAGAACACACCATCTTCATAATAAGCGTCCACGTCACGGACATAAGGACGGAGATTGCCGTCAGCGTTCGGTTCCATTGCAATAGTTGAGAGAGAGATGATATTATCTTTTCCGTTGCCGCACCTTTCATCAATTATTTTTAATCCTTCTTCATACCTGTTCATTTTTATTTCCTCCTCATAATATTATAATCATGGAATCTCTAATACTTATTTTATGTAGCCCATGCTGAAAGTTCAGCCTTAATAACTTTCATATCCTTTATATAGTACGTATGCTGAATGTTATATTTTACAAAACCTCATCCTTTAATCGCCTGTATATTTCATCTCCACTAAAAGGTCTGCCATCAAATTTTAAAATTTTAAAATTCGACTCATATGGCGTTTCTTCTTTTATAATGCTGTTTAGCTGACCGGTAGCATTTTGTTCTATATCTATTATATTCTTTGCGTTTTTACACAAACTTAGAAGCCTTTTCTTCGGAAATGGCCATATATCACCAAATATTAAAGCTCCTACTGAGAATCCTTCATCCTTTAATCGGTATACTGCTTCTTTTACCGCGCCATAGGTTGAACCCCAGCATACTATCATATTTTCAGGATTTTCCTCTCCTATAAACCAGGGTTCTTCTACCTCTTCCTTTAATCCTTCAAGCTTTCTCATTCTCTTAAGTACCATTTCAGTTCTTAGCTTCGGATCTTCTGTAATATGACCATATTCATCATGTTCATGACTATCTGTCAGCACTGCTTCACCGGGAACCTTTCCGGGAATCATCCTGGGAGATACACCGCTCTCAGTTATTTTATATCTTTTATATTCACTGTCCCCTGTGTCCTTTTCTATGCAAAGATGTCTTTCTATCTTAATTTTAGAAAAATCAAACGGTGAGGTAGTCTTTGTATAATCCGCCAAATATAAATCCGTCAATATTATTACTGGAATCTGATATTTATCTGCTATGTTGAAAGCCCTTGCTGTCTGGTAAAATGCATCCTCGGGGTCCCTTAATGCTATTACCATTCGAGGGAATTCTCCGTGGCCTGCGTGTATTATAAACCGAAGATCACTTTGTTCTGTCCTTGTAGACATTCCTGTAGAGGGACCTGATCTTTGAGCGTTTACTATTACGACAGGGAACTCACCTATTCCTGCAAAGCTCAGTGCTTCAACCATCAGTGCAAATCCTCCGCCGGATGAACCGGTCATAGCTCTGACCCCTGCATAAGATGCCCCTAATGCCATATTAAGAGCTGCTACCTCATCTTCAACCTGATCTACTGCAATCCCGGCAGCCTCTGATTTATAAGAAAAATATTTTAAAATACTGGTAGAAGGCGTCATAGGATATCCACAATAGTATTTGCAGCCTGCAGCAATTGCTCCAAGAGATAATGCATCATTTCCATTGATTATAATATTATTATCTTCCTTAACTTCCAATTTACATTTATTATCTATAAGTTTATATCCTTCCTTGACAGCATCTATATTATCTCGGGCAATTTTTTCTTTGAATTTTTCATTCAATACATCTTCTGCCAATTTAATCGGAAGTCCAAAATATTTTAAAACAACCCCAAGACCAATAGTATTATATACTTTTGAGTTAATATTTGATGCTATTTTTCCGATAGGCAGAGATATTATATTCTCTCCGTCTGCTGTCTCTTCATCACATATAATATTCCCATCACTTTTTAATTTGTCTTTATGAATTTCTATTGTCTCTTTATTTAAAGCCAATATTATGTCTGCTCTTTCCGTAAAAGAACTTATATCTCTGTCAGAAAATCTAATCTGAGTAAAATTATGCCCTCCCCTTACCATAGACATATAATCTCTGTATGTAAATACATAAAACCCGGACCTCTTTAATACCTTTTCCAATATATCAGCAGAAGTATCTAAGCCCTGCCCTGCAGCTCCACCAATTAATAAACAGTAGTCCAATTATAGCACCTCCAAATCAGTATCGTTAATACACATTATTTAAATTCATCCATTAGTTTTTCAGCATCCAGTGGGTCCGGTTCCATGTATGCAAGAGGCGGTCCGTTTTTAATGAACTCAAACTTACTTCCATAGTCTTCTTTTTCCTCTTTATATAGAATTCCTGTAGGAATCCTATCTTCAAATTCCAGTGCTTTTTCCATTGCTCCTATTTTGTTGGTATAATCATAGTCATCCGGCAAATGATAAACTCTGTTCTTATACCATGAAAATGTGTTAACCTTGTTCCAGACAACACAAGGCTGTAATATATCTATTAATGCATATCCCTTATAATTAATTGCTTCCTTCATCAGACTTACAAGATGTGGAATATCACCTGAGAAACCTCTTGCAACAAATCCGGCACCCATTGTAAGTGCTAATGCCAGAGGCTGTACCGGCTCTATTTTAACACCGTCAAATTGTAATGTAGTCTTTTGCCCCACAGCTGTCGTCGGAGATGCCTGTCCCTTAGTCAATCCATATATTTGATTATTATGAACAAAATGTGCTATATCTATATTTCTCCTTATTCCATGAAGAAAATGATTTCCACCTTCGCCATATGTATCTCCATCCCCTGATTCTACTATAACCTTTAAGTTCTTGTTTGCCAATTTAATGCCAATAGCCGGAGGTATGGCCCTGCCATGCAATCCGTTAAACCCGTTTATTTTTATATAATGAGGCATTTTTGCCGCCTGACCGATGCCTGATACAATCACAGCCTCATGCGGTTCAATTCCTGATTCCTCTAAAGCCGTTTTTAACGCAGTCCTTATCATATAGTTGCCGCAACCGGGGCACCATGATGGATCATAAAGCTCATATTCACATTTCATTATAAAGCCTCCCTTAATTTTAAATATCCTTCTTCACCATTAGAGCGTCTTAACAATATTGATTTAATTGTATATTCTTACCACCTGTTTTTCAACATAAAATAGTTTTTTAGGTGTATAATTATACATTATTGGCCAGATATATTCGTCATCATATCGCGTTCCAAAACTTGAGATTTGAGTTTCATTTTTCATTCATCGGTTAAATTCTTATTGCTTTTTTTCTGCAAGAGTTTTTATACGCTCCAAAGCTTTGGGAAACCTGGTTTTAAATGTTTTTTCTTGTTCTTGCGGAACATCAGTTTTAACAGTTAATGTAGTGATTCCATCTTTTTCGGTAAGGGAATAACTCTCTGTCCCCCCAGTCCACTCTTTTTCGCGTTCTTCTTGTCCGCTTTCTTTTGTGTCCGCACTGTGTATGAATAACACAAATTCATTTAGATTAAGTTTCTCTATCAGGCTCGTCACACCGTAACCATTTACAGATGATACAAACTGGATTTCATTTCCCTCATTCATTACTCCATTCATATATGTACCTTCATCAATAATACTTGCCCAGTCACGGAATGTTATATCTTCCCAAAGCGTTGCCCAAACGCCTTCCTTAGAAGCATTTATTTGGATTGAGAATTTAATTTCTTTCATATTTACCTCCTTAAAATGAAAAATCTTATCTATTATATACAAATCTATTTATTCCTTTTTTAACAAATAGTTATCCTGATTATAACATGGCAACTCCTATTTATCGATATTTAATTTAGCAAAGATAAAAGCTGCCAGCAATAAAACCCACAGCGTACTGTCGGCTAAATAAACGAAGTCAGTAAGATTCAACAGATATGAATTTTTGAATTTACACATGTATAAATTTCTTAAAAATAATCAATATAGTTGTCACAATCATACCAGAAGCCACAAACCACAACCCCGGGATTGATGAATGATTAATCATAATACTATTAAAAAACGAACCAAATAAAACTCCTATTTGCAAGATTAATGAATTTAAAGATAAAATTGAAGCCCTATGCTCATTAGGTATTTCTCCATTAAGTATAACACCTTCCGGTATATTAGACATACCCAAAAACAAATAAATTAACGTGTAAAAGAACATAAATAAAACCATGTTTGTCTGTAATGCAGTAATGATCAATGCCATTACAAGAATACTCCTGAGTAACAAGTACATTTTTTTAGTATTATGCTTGCTGAATATTTTGCCATAGACAATATTGCCTGTCATGGATGCTGCAAAATACATAAAAGCCATTACGCCTAAAAGAAACATGGTACTATTGTCAGGCATTAAGGAAATAAAATGTGGCTGCCAATATGTTTCCAAAGAGCTAAATAAAAAGCCTGTAGAAAATACAGAAATGAATATGCATATTACATTTTTATTATTAGCGACTAAATTTGAACTGATTTTAATATGTTCCCATAGAAAAACCTGTTTCTTATTTTCATTTATAACCGTTTCTTTTATATATACCATTGCAAATATTAAAACTATAAATGTCAGTATTATTCTTACAATAAGGCTTAGATCATACATACCTGATGAAGGAAAATACTTGCCGGATATTTCAGGCAGATAACCCCCGGCTAACGCTCCTGCAGATAATCCAAGAGCATCTATAACATTTATCCTGATGGTAACATCATGTAATTTGTCCTTGCCAAATTCATTAATATATGAGTCTATGAACAAAGCCTCAAATGATCCTGAGGAAATAGCTCTGTTCAATCCGTAAAGCAACATTCCGATATACAAAATTACCACGCCGTTCCCTAAAAGAACAACTGCCGAAAATATCAAGGAAACAATAAGTGATAAACAGAAAGTTTTTTTCCTCCCTATTATATCTGCCATTATTCCGGTTGGTAATTCTAATATTATTACCGAAAAAGAATATATTCCTATAAGAACAGAAAGCATACTGAATGTGGCACCTTTCTGCATCAATAATAAACTTAAAACTGGAACAAGAAGTCCTGTAACAAACGAATTCAGTAATAATATAAAAGAATACAGTCTTACCCTCATGCTATATCTCACTTTTGCTATCTTTTAAATCTGCTCTGTAAGCAACCAGGGCATATTCATATGGATGAGAAT
This sequence comes from Sedimentibacter sp., assembly GCA_032059885.1. GTDB lineage: Bacteria > Bacillota > Clostridia > Tissierellales > Sedimentibacteraceae > Sedimentibacter. The sequence goes on along the minus strand of DAMBZP010000004.1, from coordinate 167,325 downwards.
TCCCCGATGCTTTTGAATGTTTTTTTAAAAAGTCATCAATAATATAAAACAATTCATTGGCCTCTTCGATGGATAAATGAACGACTCCTGTCAATTGATCAGCAAATTTATTTCCCTTTTTATATTCTTCTGATAAAAGATATCTGTTTTCATCAATCAGCCTTTTATAACTATCGTAAACTGAGCTTAATACGTTTCTCGCCAATATATCGCGCTCTGCTGTTAAATCATCATCTATATCTTGACCTATGCTTACAGTTTTTTCTGTTACTCTAAGATACCTTGCAGTTATACCGTTTATAATTTCATTATGGTCAAATTCAATAATCCCTACTTGCTCTAACCTTTTTATGTGATGCTGTGCAGATGAAGGTGAAATTTCCAGTTTATCAGCTACAAATTTAGCAGTCACCGGTTTTCCCTCATTTCTCATCACTCTGATTAATTTTTGCCTCACAGGGGACATCAGTATTTTCAGGTCTTTATCAGTTTTAAGTACTATATAGTTTTTCTTATCCATCATTTCCTCCACCATCAACGTTACATTTAATATAACATTACAATTTATGTAATGTCAATATATTTTTACAGCAAAATAAAAAAAGACTAAAATCATGGGTTTTCTACCCTGATTTTAGTCCACAGACCACTCAAACATTAATGGTACAAATTAGTTTAACTCTATACATCAATCATTTTGTATTGCTTTCTACTGCTGCTACTGCTTCAATTTCTACCAACTGATTTGTATATCCTAATACTGTGACTCCAAACAAGGTGCTTGGAACATCATGTTTGCCAAACTCTTTTCTTATTGTTTCCCATGCTGTTACCAGATCCGACCGTTCCTGAGAAGCTACAAGAACTCTGGTGTATACTACGTCTTCCAACGCAGCACCACAGTCCTTCAGTGCTTCCTTCAAATTCTCTACACAGAGTCTTGCCTGAAGCTCATAATCATTCAAGCCGGGTACTTCTCCGTTTTTATCAATGGGACATGATCCTGCCAAAAACAATAAGTCCATTCCTGAAGGTATATGTCCGGCATAAGCATAATCTACCGAAGCTAAATTTGCAGAACGAATTAATGATATTTTTTTATTCACTTTAATTTTCTCCTTTTGTTATATTATCTATGATAAGAATTATAAATTCTTTTATCTGTTACCCACCTGATAATTCCAGAAGTCTGCTTATCCTAAAGATGTAACTTCAAGATGCAGCTGCTTTGTAAAGCTTTGGAATGCGGCTTAATCCATATTGTTCATCACCTTTTGGATTACCCCTGCTAGCTCTGTCTGTTTTTTAAATATCATTTCTTCTAATTTTTATTTCCTTACTTATTTTCTTCAAGGCTTTCTTTGAGCCCCTGTTTATATCTCTTTCTAATTTAAGCTCTGAATAGTTAACAAACAAAGTATTCAAATCGTATCCCTCCGGATACAATTCTCCGGCTTTATTTTCTAATTTTAATTGTTTGACATTGATTTCTTTAAATTCACCTTTATAGAAAACAGTCAAATTATTAAACTTATCCTTTAGCTTGTAAACAATACCTGATTCCTTGTACTCTGTTAAATAAACCCTGTCTCCTATATCAAAATTAATGACCTCTTCATCCGCATTCATTTCCTCATTTTTCATTTGGATAACTTTGTTTTTACTTATCATATTAAAATTATATTTTTTATTGGAAATATATTCTCTGGCACGCTGTACTACCGATTTGCTTATTCCCATTTTTTCAGCTATCCAAAAAGCATTGCTATTACCGGACTCACCTATCAGGAGTTTAAACAGCGGCTCTAATGTTTCACTGTTAAATAGCATGGCTGCATTTTCAAAATCAGGATGATTTAAGGAATAATCCTTGATTTCACCATAATGGGTCGTAGATACAGTAATTGCACCCTTGTGGTAAACTTCCTCCAAGACTGAAATTGCCAATGCAGCACCCTCGTTAGGTTCTGTTCCGCTCCCTATTTCGTCAAACAATAAGAGAGTGGATTTGTTGGTCTCCTGAATAATCTGAGCAATATTCTTTACATGAGATGAAAATGTACTCAAAGCATTTTCTATGCTCTGGTCATCTCCTATATCTGCAAATATATTTTCAAAAACACAAAATTCGCTTCCTGCTTCACATGGTATATGAAATCCGGATTGTACTGCCAGGGTTAATAGTCCCACTGTTTTTAATACTACAGTCTTCCCTCCTGCATTCGGACCTGTGATAACCAATGTCCTGTAATCCTTTCCTATAGTAAAATTCAATGGTACAACCTTATTCTTCAGCATGGGATGTCTGCCATTTATTATATTTATATATCCATAATTATTTACATCAGGCGAAATACCGTTTATTTCTCTGCTGAATTTGGATTTTGCAAAAATCATATCATAAATTCCCACAACCTCTGCATTTTGCTTCAGCTCTCTGATACAATCATTAATCAAACCTGTTAAAAATGATAATATCTGATATTCTTCATTTTCCTTTTCGGCAATCAGCTGCTCAAGCTCAGAAGAAAATTTACTCACAGTTGCAGGCTCCATAAAAACCGTTGCTCCTCCGCCGGAAATTTCTATCACTGTACCTGATACCTGATTTTTATAGGAAGACTTAATCGGTATCGTAAATTTTTCTTTTCTTTTTGTAATGAAGAAATCCTGTATATAGTTTTTATTTATTGATGATCTCAGAAACTCGTTTAATTTATTTTCTATTTTTATTTCAAGATTTTCTATTAATCTTGTAATTCTTTTTAATTCCTTAGACGCATCAGGACTCACTTTATCATTAACTATTGAAGTATTTATCTCTTCTTCAATATGCTCCAACACCTCTATTGACTTTGAGTAGCCGGCTAAAACAGGAGCATAGAATTTCATATCCTCCATATAAGCCTTAAGCTTTCTGCAGCCTCTTAAAAAGCTTGAAACATTGCTAAGTGCTTCACCGTTTAATATCATTCCTTTCTCTAGTTTTGAAATAATATTGTCTATGTGCACAATTCCCTGCAATGGCACTGCGCTGCTTTCCAACAGTATTTTCCCTTCTGTCGTTTCATTCAATCTTTTTTTAACGGTTTCCATATGAGATGAAGGGTTTAATTTATCTATCATAATTTTCCCTAAATTACTTGTACAGTACCTTTTAACATGCTCTTTCAATTCATTATATTGTAATTTTTCCATAGCTATATCATTCATATTCATATTCCTTTCTTAATTCTAATAAATTCTCAGATCTATGGAATCTACAAGTAACGAAGCAGATTTAGTATATTTTTGAAGTGCGCAGGGAAATGCAGCAAATTTGTCTGCTCCTTCGTCGCACAAATTTGGCATTTTGTGCGGTTGACCTACCATCCATTTTTCCGAAAAAAGACTCGGAAAAATGGGGTTAGGGCATACAAAAAGCCGCGGATAACCCACGGCTGCAAAATTCCATATTCATTAAAAATAACAATAGTTATTTTAACAATATTGTTTAAAGTAATTTGCCATGTGTATCTTCCATAGATAATGTAATTAAGCATGAAAACCAAAGGATATACATCCTTGATGCTTAATCCATATTAAGTTAATCTATTGGTTAGATACACTCTCAGACATAAAATTTCTCCTGCTCTAAATCTACATAGTAATGATATCCTTATTTTATTTATAAGTAAAGGATTAATTCCTTGATTTCTTAAATTATCACTTCGGCGGTTTACCAAGCTTCTGTGTGAATCTTTTCCTTATCCACTTCATCTAATGTATGTGGTTTAAATTTTGACCCTTCAGGATATCCAACTGCAATGATAGAAAGAATTGCCATGTGCTCAGGAATCCCAAGAAGGCTTCGCACATACTCTTCACTGCTCATTCCCTGATTGGATTCTCTTAAACGAATCTGCACCCAGCATGAGCCAAGCCCTAATTTTTCTGCTTCCAGCTGCATAATGACAGAAGCAATAGATGCATCTTCTATCCATGTATCAGTTTTCTGTGTATTTCCCAATACTACAATAGCAAGAGGCGTCTTCGGCAAAAACGGTTGATTCGGTTTACGGCAGTCTCCAAGCTTTTGAAGTGTTTCTTTATTCTCTATAACTATGAACTCCCAGGGACGTGTACACTTCCCGGTAGGTGCAAGCTGTGCTGCCTGAAGAAGCTTTTCTTTTTTCTCCGCTTCCACAGCCTTATCTTCAAATTTACGGCAGCTCCTCCTTGCAAGTAACATATCTAACATATAATTCTCCTCACTTTCTAATTTACATCATAGGGTCATTATGCTATATTATGTAATTGTCAGCTCTGAATTGAGAGTAAATGCCGGAAAACTCAAGCGAAATTCCGTACCTTTTCCAGGTTGGCTTTCAACATCAATTTTCCCGTCTTGAAGTTGGACAAGTTTTTTAACAATTACCAGACCCAAACCAGTGCCTTTTATTTCTAAATCTGTGTTGCGCTGGTTCTTAACACTATAAAATCTATCCCATATATGTGGAAGTTCATCAGGAGAAATTCCAATGCCATTATCTTTAATGGTGAGTTGAACTTCATCTTTATACGCTTCTATTATAACATTTATACTTCCGTTATCAGTAGCATTAATTGCATTTTTCAGCAAATTCCTGATAATTTGTTCCATACGGTCAACATCTCCCAGCACCGCCGATTTATCTGATTTCTTCATAAATAGAATAGTGCTGTTATTAATTTTAGCTATCCCTTCCATAGACATGACTACACCCTGAGCTAAAGCTGCTAAATCCAACGGAAGTTTTTCTACAGCGATGTCACCGCTTTCCAGCCGGCTTAATGACAATATATCATCTACCAGTCTTGTAATATGATGTGTCTGCGTGCAGATCATATCTAAATACTTATTCTGCAATGCTTTATCTTCGGCCATACCGTCACGGACAGCCTCGGCAAATCCTTGAACAGCTGTAAGAGGAGTACGTAATTCATGAGATATTTCTGCAAATAACCTTGTTCTTTCTCCTTCTATTTTACTGCTTTTTGACTGGATGTTTTCTAAAGTTACAGTCAATTTTTTAATTTGCTCCGAAATGACATTTATCTCATCTAATGAATATTTTTCATTATTTAATATATAATTGCCGCCATTATATTCTGCTATACTTGTAGCTAACCGCGTAATAGGTCTTGAAATGCACATTGCCAAATAAACAGAAACGACTATAACAATCATTAAAATAATTATTCCGCCGAGAAACAAAAATAAGCCCATTTTATTTAAAATAAGATCTGTGTTAGTAGAACGCGACTCTAACAATATACCCTTTTCAACTGTTTGTTCAGCATCACCCATTGGTATAACTGCCGTAAAAGTAAGCTGCCCGGTTTCACTGTCAATTTTATGCGCAGCCGTGGCTTTACCGCTTGTAAACGCTTCTATAAATTTAATGTCTACTTTACTACCGGGCACTATTTCCTGCTCTGCTGATGTACTTAATATTGTACCGCCTTGATTGAATATGGTAATACGCGCATCAAAGCTGTCCGCTAAAAATTTTAATAATTCTTGTTCAGTTCCGGACTGGCTTCCTGCCACAGTTTCTCTGGATAAAGCATAATTAACTCTTTTAGATTTGCGCAATAAATCTTGCTCAATCTGTCCATATACTGACTGTTTTACCATAAAATTAGAAAAATTGATTAACAAAACAAGAGCTATGCTAAAAACTATTACATTTGTAAAAAGTAATCTGGTATATATATTCTTATTGAATTGCTCTAACAATTTGTGCCTGATTTTATTCAGCAAAACTTTAGTTTCATGCAAAAAAACCTTGGTTTTATATAAAAAAAATTTAATTTTATGGATAGATGTACCATGCATAGATTTACTCAAATTGTATCATTCCTCCTTTGACGGAGGTGTAAACTGGTATCCAACACCCCAAACTGTCGTTATATATTCATGTGGCAGCCCTTTTAATTTTTCCCTTAACCTTCGAATATGAACATCTACCGTACGCTGATCGCCAAAATAGTCATAGCCCCAAACTGCTGTCAAAAGGTCATCTCTTGTATAAACACGGCGAGGATTCTGAGCCAGATGATAGAGTAAATCAAACTCTTTGGGAGTCAACTCTATTACCGAATCACCCATATTTACTCTTCTGATATCAGCCTGTATTTCTAATTCGCAGTATTTTAACTTACCATATTTAACAGCATCGATAGGTTGTGTACGTCGCTGAACTGCTTTAATTCTTGCAACAAGTTCCCTTGGGCTGAAAGGCTTGGAGACATAATCATCCGCACCCATCTCCAGACCTAAAACTCGGTCTGCTTCTTCTCCTTTAGCTGTAAGCATAATTATAGGAATCATTCTGATAGACCTTAATTTCCGGCAAAGGGTAAGCCCATCTATACCCGGAAGCATAATATCGAGAATTACAACATCAGGATTTTCCCTGTCAAAGGCTGATAATACTAAATTACCATCATTTATACCTATAACATTAAAGCCTTCTCTTTCTCCATATAACTTAACTAATTCCAATACATTTGGATCATCATCCACAACTAAAACTTTACCCAAATAAGGCATGTTTTTCCCTCCTTATCTGTACCACTATTAATGCATATTAATGCATTTTATTTTTTAAAATTTCCAGTAATTTCATAAGTAGATTGAATTTTTATTTATAAAAACTATATTTTAACATTTTAAATTATATATGACCAAAATTATATTGTCAACCTTTATCGCTTTTTTGTTCCTTTCTAAAATACGTAAAAAGCCCGGCAACAAGAAGTTATTTCTTTATGCCGGGCTGATTCAGCCACAAAACACGCGTTGTAATAATCTTAACAATCTTTCTTTTTAACATGAAATTATCCCCCTTGACATTTGTTTTTGAAAGCTTATGTTTTCATTTACCGCTTTTTTTGTTTTGATATAATTTGACGCTGTTTTCATTTTTATTGCTGCAATGGCATCACTCATAATCAACAAATTTCATTTAATTATTTCCCACAAAATGATTATATTGTAGAAATATTAACTATCCTTTACCAAAATATAAAAAGTTATTTCAAAAATATTAATAAATGTTACAAATTTGTCTTTACGTTTATTTTTGTACTATAATAGTTCAGAGAAAACAATTATATACGGGGTACTGCAAAATAATTGTAAAATATAACAGGAGGATTTAATATGAAGCAATTTAAAAAACTAAATATCGTATGGTTAGCCATATTGGCTCTGTTGACTATTATGGTCCCGGCCTATGGATATAATAATGAGGACGTTATAGAATTAGCAGAAAGTGTGTTGGGCACACCTTTTAAACAAGGGGGAAATACGCCGAATGAAGGATTTAACAGCACCGGGTTTATTCAGTATCTATTTAGAAAGGGCAAGAATATAGTACTCCCCGGATCGCCTTCACAGTTATGGAAATTGGGAGAACCTATAGAACGTAGTAAAATACAACCGGGGGATGTTCTTTTCTTTACCGGAAGCAGCAATCTGATACCGGCAATATATACAGGAGATGATACTATTATCGTTGTATCAACTGATGAGGGTGTAGTAAGACGGAATATAGCAGAAAATTCCTATTGGAGGGATCGGTATAAAGGGGCAAAGCGCTACACAAATATCGCTGATGAATTAAATCCTTTAGCCATAAAAGCCCTTGAACTAACAGGGTCTCCTTATGAATCCGGAAGTAATGATTCCGAAGGCTTTGATCATTCAGGCTTTGTACAATACGTTTTTAGTGAAATATACGAGCTGGATTTCCCAAGGACGTCAAACGAACAATGGCGTGCAGGTATTCCGGTAGATACGACCGATCTAGCATCTGGAGATGTCCTGTTTTTTCAGGGCAGCAACGTGCCACTGCCCGGAATTTACATAGACAATGATATCTTTGTCATCGTTACAACGAATGGTGTCGCATCAGCAGACCTCGAAACAAGTGATTATTGGAAACCCAAACTGTTGGGAGCAAGACGGTTTACCAGAGATATTATTGAGCAGGCTGTTACCGTTCATAATCCAATTGTGATGAAAGCTCTGGACCTGCTTGGAACACCTTATAATTATGAGGGGAAAACACCGGACGAAGGCTTTAATACGACCAGTTTTGTACGCTACGTTTTTAAAGACGTTCTCGGCATCGAACTCTCCGTCTTTTCAGATAGAATCTATGAAATAGGCGAATCTGTTTCTGAAGAAGAGCTTCAGGCAGGAGACCTGGTATTTTTCAGGGGAAGCAGTCTCATACCGGGTATTTATAAAGGAAATGGCATGTTTATAGTTCAGACTGCACAAGGAGTTGCCGAAAGGGATATTGAGAGTGAGTACTGGGCAGATATATATGCAGGTGCAAAACGTCTGACGGAGGCTGACATATATTATTTTCAGCCTGAAAATTATAAGGAACATGAGAATTCAGCTGTTCGGGAAGCAATGAAATACATAGGAACTCCTTATTTGTTAGGCGGCGAAACAGTTGATGCTTTTGACTGTTCTTATTTAGTTCAGACAGTCTTTAGAGACGCTGAAAATATTTATTTGCCCCGCATAACTTATAAGCAGTGTGAAGTAGGTGAAACTATCGCTTATGAAAACAAGCGCCCTGGAGATGTGATTTATTTTTCAGAAGAAGATCAGCCGAAGGAGATATCGCATGCTGCAATTTATCTGGGAAATAATTATATAATTCATGCATCCGGCGACGAGGGTATAACTACTATCAGCTATTTAGGACATAACTTGCTGGATCGGCTTGCGGTAGTAAAGCGCTTTGACTCGCTTAGTCTGCAGCCGGATTCCAGAGTAGTTGAAGAAGCATATAAAATCCTGGGTGTACCATATTTAGCAGGAGGAAATACCATAGAAGGCTTTGATTACTCTGGATTTATACAATACGTTATGAAAGCAGGTTCAGATATTGATCTGCCAAGATATTCATCTCAACAATGGGCTTTAGGAGCTGAAATAAAAAAGGAAGATTTAAATATCGGAGATGTTCTGTTCTTCCAGGGATCTGAGGTACTGCTGCCGGGATTATATATCGGAAATGGGCAGTTTATCATCGCAACAAAATTTGAAGGTGCAGCAATTCGTGATCTTAATATATCAGACAGTTATTGGACTCCACGCTATGTTGGTGCAAGGCGATATGAAAAAATCAATGAGTAGTCATATTAAAATGCGAAAAGGCCCTCAGGTGAGGGTCTTTTTCAAGTCTCAGATACCTGTGGGTGTGTTGACAGTACCAGGAGGAGGAACAAATGAACATGGGAAAGCATATTAAAACAATTGCGGCAATTGCTTTATCCTTTTTATTGGCAGGCTATTCAGCTTATGTAAAATACGGATGCGTAAAATTGAAGGATGAGAATGAAAGGCTAAAAAAACAATTATATATTGCAAATGAAAAAATAAAAAAACAAAAAAATGAACTTAATGATTTAAGATCTTTATTGGATTCTCAAAAAAATATTGATTTTGAAATTGAAGTTACGGAAACAGGTTCTGGTGTTACTGTTTTGGCAATTCATGGAGGTAAAATTGAAAAAGGTACTGCCGAGCTAGCCTATGCCTTAGCTTCCCATAATAATTACAACTATTATTCATTTCTGGGTTTAAAAAGCACAGATAATTTCTCGCTGCATGTTTCTTCAGATAAATTCGCTGAAACATACGCGCTGGAAATGGTTTCTAAATCCAAAGTGACATTGTCAATCCACGGGTGTGGCGGTACAGAAGAATTCACATATATCGGAGGCCGGGATACTGAATCGGCAGACAGAATAAAAGAATCACTGATTAAGTATGGTTTTACTGTAAAAAAAGACACTCCGAAAGATCTGGCAGGTATATCTCCACATAACATAGTGAATAGGAATATAGACGAACGTGGAATACAGCTTGAAATATCTGAGGGCTTAAGGACAAAATTTTTATCGGATGATGAGGATACCTTGCAAAGCTATGTTCTCGCCATAAGTGAGGCAGTCAACAGTATTCAATAGAAGCATCTAAAGAATTGGAGTAATTGATACAAGGGAGCAAGACGATTGTTTAACAGCAATTAAGAAGGACTCAGATAGTTTCAGCTTCTGCTGGGCTATAAAAACTTCTGAAAATGTACGCAGGTGTAATATCTATAAAATAAAAGCTGACAAGCTGCCAAAGGCAGCTTGTCAGCTTTATTTACAGATACAATTTTTTAAATTAATCTTCTGTCAGTACAACATCTTCAAAATCTTTAATTAATTCATCAGGAGTTTTTGCACCTTTCTCTAATGCTTTCTCAACTTTCTCTTCCAAATCAGGTTTTGGAGAGTTAAACATTTGTAAAAACCCTTGAGACTTATCATTATCAATCTTTTCCATAAGTTTAACTATTGTCGGCCAGCTTTCACTCAGCGCTTGATCGATGGTTCCTGAATAATCGCTTAAGATACCGGAATCAGTTGCGAGCCTTTCTCTTAACCCTTTAGAAATAGCGATCTGAACGCCGCCAAGCTGATAATTGTCATTAAACAATTTGTTTTTATTCACTATATTGCTGTTCATTACTCCGGCAATGCGATCAGGAATACTTAAAGTTTTTACATTATATCCTTTGGCAGCAAGATGTAATCTGATCAATTCTGCCAGCATCCTATTCTGTCCGCCAACATAAACAACTTCGTCATCACCGGCAGCTCCGATGACAGAAACAGTATAATCTGACTTATTAACTAAACTAACAGCTGTTGGTTCGTCAAAATTGACAGCCTTTATAAAAAGGCTTCCATTGTCCGTCAATTTAAGTCCTTCAAATAAATAAGTGTTATATTTACCGTATGCACTCAATGCTTCAACTAATTCTGAGGTGCCTTTTTCAATACCGCCGCCGTGTATACCTAAAATTGTTGTATCGCTTCCGGTATCATTGGTTTTTATGGTATAGACTGAAGAGTCTTCAGCTGCAGCCAGTTCGGCAAAACTATTGTAACCTAAACCTGGCACTAAGGCATATATGCTTACACCAATACTAAATGTAAACAATAAAACAAAAGCTAAAATCTTTTCGAGTTTCTTATTCATACTAATCTTACTCCTTTCGTTATTTAAATCATTACTGATAACAGATAATTCGCAGCAAATATCGATATAGCTAATACCAGCAGCACAAGCGCCTGATAGCTGGTATTTCTCTTGCTGACCTTGACAAGATACAGGCATTTTTCTTTCAATGTTAATTCATTGAAAGCATCAAGAGCATGCTGATTACTGTTTATTTCGCTAAGCTCCTGGCTATATCCCTTTTTTGTTAGCTTGTACGAAGTATTCATTTTATAATTTTCACCTCCTTTCCTATACTATTTTGATATTTAAAAGTATTGTGCACCCATATGTTACCGCAATCAGCAAGCCGGTGCTTAAAAATGTTGCTGCTAAACCCTGACGCTGAATTGTGTTTGCTAATAAACCAGGCACAACAATACCAACTGCGCCCAACCCGGCTATATAACCATAATCAATTGGTAATACTGCACGTATAATAAACTGTAATGATATTGCCACTATTATCATGGCTGTAAATTTTCTTTTACCGTATAGAATTGTGACTTTACTTACTCCAAAAAAAACTATCAAGTAGGTTAAAATGCTGATAACCAAGGTCATGAATATGGCCTGGGGTGTTTTCATAAGTAAAGTTAAATATCCTGGCACAACAAGACCAGCAGGTAAAATTCCTGTGATTTCTGTAAACAACAAGCTGAAAATTACACTTAAAACTATTACTGTACTAATATCCGTAAGCTGCAAACTGTTTGCCTCCTTTAATAATATTTAATAAAATCTTTTATTTTAAATCCCGGAGTTTAAGGTCAATTACGGCACTGTTTCTAAATTAAAACTTTCGTGGACTATCAGTTCAACCAGTTCGTCTCCACCGCCGTGAATATTTCCAACTCCATAAATCATTCTGTTTATAAAATAATCTTTAATTAATTTATAAACCTCGTGTGGAGATAAACCCTCTGCGTTTATATATTTCTGCAGAGATATTTTTTTAGCTTTAACTCCCTCAGTAATTGGCTTGACCGTCTGCCCCATTGCAACGAGAATGGCAATATCCATATTCGGCAGGACTTCTTCTGCAATCTGCTGTGTTCTGTCAACTCTGTCAGGTCTGCAGTTTACAATTACCATTGGATTTTTCGTTGGATATCCGATAGCTGTTATATGCTCCCAAATCATTCGTGTTGAATTTGGATCATTAGCGGCAAAGCCATTGACAAAATATGATGCATTTTTATCATCTAACGGATATATCATCAACGCTCCCGGGTCCGGGTTGGCATTTAATATCCCCCTTAAGGCGGTATCCCTGTCAATGTTTAGTGCTTTAGCTGCAGCCAGTGCAATGGCCACATTTTCAGGAAAAATTAAATATTTGAATTTTTCCAGATAACCATCCGGGATTTCCTTTTCATCCGCAATAATTATCTGACTGTTTCTTTTCTTTGCCTCCTGAGTGTAATAATTATTATATTTACTGTCAGCTACAACAAGGATTCCATTGTGTGGAATAGTGGCTGTAAAGGACTCTGCTATAAAGTCCAAAGTCGGACCGCACAAATCCATATGGTCTTCACGAACATTCACAATAACACCTATATTTGCTTTAACTAACTTTTCTTGAAACGTAATCTGATAATCGGGATTTACGGCCATACACTCTGTTACAAATACAGAAGCCCCAAGCTTGTCTGCTTTTTTAACGACAGCTTTTTGTTCTATAATATTTGGGCCCAGAGGTCCTCTTTCGATTGGTTCTTCTTCTTCCTTATTCCAATAAATAATTCTCGCACTGGTTCCTGTTGTTTTACCAACGACCTTAATCCCCGCTTCCTTTAAGATACCGGTGATTAATCTTGTTGCAGTTGATTTACCCCTTGTCCCGTTTATATTAATTCTAATATTCAGAAGATTTAATCTTTTATTATGTTTTATTTGTTCATAAACACCCAAAATAAAAACAAAAATAATAAGAGCTACAACAAATTCCAAAATTTATCCTCTCCTTTCTTATCTGTTACCTCCTCAAAATTTCTACTCGTTTCTTCATTCCCAGCCAAATTATATCTAAAAAATATTACAGAACCTCTTTAAAATTTTTAATATTCTTTGCGAAGTTATTAACAATTGTTAAAAGGGCAAGATAGGGCATGTTTTTATTATCAGTCGAAATATGTAACAAATTATCACCTTGTACAATATACTAAGGTGTAACATTATTTAACAAATAAAATATAAAGGTGAAAACGATATGGCTACTCAATTATTTAAACTTGCAATTGAAGCTACTACTACAACTGATGTTGAAATTACTCCGGAAATCGAAAAGTATTTTTATCTACTGAATGAAGATGACAGAACAGACGATGTTCTTACTATTCCGGCAACGAAATTTACAGACGATACCGGCAATGTCATGACCGGCAACCTTACGACTGCTGCCACAGCCAATGGATATTACCTGTTATTTATAAATGGTGTATTACAGCAAAGCAGTCTGTATGTCGTTAGTTCTGACGGTTCCCAGGTTACTGTCAATGACGCAGAATCAATACCCGTAGGAGCTCCAATCACTCTAATTGTAACTAACTTTGCTTCAACCTCTGATTCTGACACAACAGTAACAACTTAATTATCAAATTTGGGATGTGCTGCTATTGTACATCCCGTTTCATCTAACTTACTCCTTATAAATAAAATATGTCGAGGTAGTCACTATGTTCGGATGTAACATACCTGCTTTAAATCAGGAAAAGAAACTATTAAATGCCGATGTCTATCAATATAATACGCTATCAGATGGATCCAAAAAAATTTATACAAATGATGATGAATTAATTCAATATGGTAATAGAGGTATCCTTGATCCTAATGATGTATCTTATTTCAGCTTATTTGTTAACGGAGTGCTGCAGCCGAAATCTAATTATGAAATTCAAAAAGGCCTTCTTCTTCTTAAAACGGAAGATGTTCCTATAAAGGATTCTCCCATTATTATCTCTTTCATTACTTTTAAAGATATAAAGTCAGCGAAACTTAATGCTGCTTTAGCTGAAGGTATCCTTCCTTCAGGCGTAATTTCCGGCGGTTATGCAACAGATATAGATATTTGTGTACGGGATAATATAAGTAATTACTTACATTTGGAGAGTACTCTTTTGTGTGGGCCTGCATGTATTCCCTCAGGCTGTAACGGAATCTGGGATTTCACCTTAACAATAAGTAATGTAAGTCATATATCCATTACGGATATTGTTATAACAGATACAATCTTATTGGATTTAATCACCAATATTGAAAATATCTATGTCTCCTGCGGAAGTATATTGATACAGGATGGGATAATTACCTGGGCTGTCGATACTCTTGACCTATGTGAATCCGCTACTGCTAATTTTAGAGTGGAGGGTTTCTTTCAAGCGGAGGGAACTCGTTGTATTGGCAGAAGTATGGCACATGGAAGTACTGCCTTTGATTCCGTAAGCACTGATATTATTTGCATAAACCCTGTCAATGTCAGTCAAGGATTAGAACTCACTCAAACCATTACCTCAGGCCCTGCAAAAGTAAATGTTGATACGGTCAACACCTGGAGGGTGGAAATAAAAATATCTAATCTTAGTGTTAATACTATATCTGATACTCTGATAAGAGATATTTTATTTATTGATAATATCAAATGTATAAAAATCATCAGTATTTCTCATGGAACAGCATATATATCAGGCAATAAAATTCTTTGGAAAATTGATGCACTAAGAGGATTAGACACCTCAGTTCTTATGGTAGATATCATAGGCAGCTTCTGCCTAAGCGGATTTAAAACTCTGGGTACTGCCTTAGGAGCAGGATGTGTGGGCACAAAAAAAATATTTTCTAATACTTCTCAGGATTTTCAAATAGTAGTTTCTCCAAATGAAAATATGGTAAAAAAGCAATTGTCATTACAAACTCATGTTTTAAATAAATCTATGATGACATTGTCAGGCTGTGCTAAAAAATGGACTTTTTCTCTGGATGTTACTAACACAGACAATGAAATTATAAGAAACCTCATTGTCATAGACTATATTCTTTTAGATAAATTTAAGAACATAACAATTAAATCTGTAACATCAGGTAAAATGTTTATCTCTGATAGCTCTGTTATATGGAAGATTGAGGAGCTTCTGCCCTGTGAAACTTTAAATGCTGTTATTGAAGTTGATGGTTTATTCAATACCAAAGGATGGCGCTCACTGAGCAGAGCGATTGCCTGCGGCTCAGATTCAAATTCATGTATAATATCTGATATAACTTCGGCATGTCCTGTCAAGGTTTTTGATTATAAAAAACAATTTAAGGCATCTTGTATTTTATCAGACAAGGTTCTTGCCCAATGTGAACATGTAGAGTCCGTCAAAAATATCAGTATAGACATAGGAAAGCATAGGCTCTGCGATATATTGTTTAAGCCGGGATTTATTATGAAAGACACTTTAAATATTATCAATATAAGAAATAGTCCAGACTTGAAAAGAGTTCAATTTCTTTTGAAAATTCCTATTGTAATAACTACCGATAATAGGAATATAAGAAAATGCTATCTGTACGATGCAGTAATAAACGTTAACGTTATTATGTCCATGCCAGCATCAGAAGAAGATTTTTCTTTTGATATAGAAGCAGAGACTTATTCAAAAATATCGAATGCACCTGTTATATCAGATACGAATCTCAATTTTTCAATGCATGTATTTATGGTTATCAGGGCCGTAAGCAAGGTTCAGCAGTTCATGCCCTGCTTTAACTATTCAAAATCTTTTGCCTGCAGCAATCCGGTTATAAAACCCATATGTGACATTTCGGGACTGAAGGCTCGTCCTGATTTTGTAATGGCAGAAAATTTATTATCTGTTTACAACACGTCAGCCGATATTCATAGGAATAATGATTGTCCTGACATATTCGGTGATTTAACGATTGAGAAGTATATTGTATCAGGACCCTCAGAGGTTAATGCAAATAAAATTTATACTTGGAAAGTTGAAATTATAATATCCAATTGTGGGTATGGTCCTGTTAATAATATTGTCATGACAGATACTTTACTATTGGATGAATTAGCTTGTTTTAATCCCATAAGCTTTACCAAAGGTACCATATGTAAAAAAAACAATGTAATAACCTGGGATATCGGAACTTTAAATTCCGGTAATACAACTGTATTACTGGCAGAAATCACCGGCTCTTTTTATAAGAAAGAAAATAAAATCCTTGATGTTTCTGATTATCAATATAATACCATTTCAAATGGCATCAAAAAAGAATTTACAAATACCGACGAATTATTAATATATGGAAACTATGGTATACCTGACCCAAATGATGTATCCTTCTTTAATCTTTTTATTAATGGAGTATTGCAGCCGGAAACTAATTATTATGTTGCTCCCGGTCTTCTGACCCTGACTACAGCAGAGCCGCCTAAAGAAAATGCACCCATTATTCTTGAATATTTAGTAATCAAAGACGAAGACGATCAGCTGATCAAGGCAGAAGTCTATCAGTATAATACCTTGTCAAACGGAGGAAAAACTTACACCGATGCAGACGAATTACCTGCTTATGGAGACAGGGGAATTCTGGACCCTAATCAAACTTCTTATAACAATCTTTTTGTTAATGGAGTAATTCAGCCAAGTATCAATTATGCAATTGAGCCAGGAGTCCTTACATTGACGGCAGCATATGCTCCTATAGAAAAATCTCCTATATCAGTAAAGTTTATTTCTTTATATTTAAATTAAATTATTATTTAGGCAAATGTATAACAGGTTACATTTTAAAGAAAAGTTCATATATATAGATTACATGGATTTTAAAATATATTGATAGGAGTTTATTAATGGACGGCAATGCAAAACTGATGAGTATCGTTTTTAATTTAGAAGATCCCCTGTTCACAAGAGAATATCCATCTGATATTGTCCTGTTTCGAACTTTTACAGCACTTCAAACGAATACACCTATATGGACACCTGGCAATGATAAGAGCATTTTCCTCACTGCATTGCAGGTTTCTGCACCTTCCCCGCTGGTTGTCCAATTAAACAGAGGAAATAATGCTGCCTTTATGTCAATAGCTCTTACCAATAGTCTTGCCACCTATGGTATAAGCTTTTCCTCACCGGTTGAATTTAATCCAGATGAGATAATCTCCATTACAACCAGTATTGCAGGAACAGTCAATATTACTCTTTTAGGTTATGAGCTTTAATGAATTAATCGGCAATTAAGGGAGAGTTATATAATGAAACATAATACTAAGGCCAGAAATAACGTAACGGCAGTTAACCGGCAAATCCTGTTAACCATTGAAGAAGGCTCTGATATCATTAATAATTATAGCTTAGGTATACAACCTTCAAAAATAATTCTTTGGACACCGGACCCACAAAAAAGTATTTATCTCACCTCTGTTCAGATATCTGCTCCATTAGCAGCATCAATTTTATTAAGTGATGCTGATATCAATTTTTTATCTCTGAGAGTAACACAGCCCTTTAGTAATGTAAGTCAGGCCTTTTCTTCACCCTTCAGACTTACAACCGGTAATCCTCTTATGTTGAGTACTTCCGATGAGGAAATATCATGTAATACTTCTGGTGCTGTAAACGCTGCTCAGGTTGCCTATAATGGCAGAAGTGATTTCACTAATGTTAATAATGCAATCGGGCTTTCCAACGGGACACTTGCTACTCTAAGCTCAGGCCTGCTTAATCAAACCCGTGGAAGGCTTGTATTAGAATATAGTATGTTACCAACGCAATACAGGTATTTAGAGATTGAACAGGTTATAATAAAATATTATTGCCGCCTTAATCTAACTCTTGCAGTAGGTGTTAGTTCCATGATTCTTTATTGGAGGCCTAATACACAGGTGGATTGGATTAATTTACAAGAAATAAGCCTGTCTATCATAGGATCTGCAAATTATTTAACCAACCCAATTGAACATGATATTACAGATATGGTATTGGGAGCATCTGACCCCTGGGAGGTAATCAATAATTTACAAACATCCTTTGTCGGAACACATACTGGTTTAGGTCTTGGAAATACAGTACAGTTAGATGCCATAGAAATTGAAATCTGTATGGCAGGTAAAAATCAAATTACAGTTTTCGGATATGAGGCTTAGTTTTGCAGGATATTTTTTCGCAGATCCGTGTATTGTTTAAGCATAAGGCTATATTACTCCGCTAGGTAAATCTTCCCATCATAAAATAAAGCGCTGAATAACGCTTTTGCCGCTTCATATGCATAACCATTTTACCGTATTTCAAGTTGAAATTCCATCCAACGTTATATGTGTCAAGCTCCGTCCAATAATTATAACCATTGAACCTGGTAGCCTATTGTTGTCAAGCTGTAACTTACAATTATTCTAAATTTCTTTATTATTGCATAGACTGTTGTTTACAGCTGCGAAGCCTTCCTTTCGAAATATGCCTATCGTAATGCATTATATCGGAGATTTCCTTTTCAGTTGCTTTCAATACAGCATTTCTGAAAATTTTTAATATGAAATGATTGAATTTAGTCATAAAAAATGTTATGCTACCCGAGGTAAACAAAAAAATATCATAACTGCATTATAATAAATTACAAAATTGCAATTGGAAAGATTATATATTGAAGAACTTAGTTTTATAAGCTCTTTTTTAAATGATAAAGAAAGGTAATAATATGATAAAAGTTGAAAACTTGTCCTACTCATTTCCACAAAAAAATCTATATAATAAGATTTCATTTACATTAGAAGATGGTCAGCATTGTGCTTTTATAGGCACAAGTGGGAGTGGAAAAAGCACACTGATAGATATAATTATGGATCCGGATAAATATATGTTTGATGGTAAGTTAGAGATAACCCCAAATTGTAGAATTGGGTATGTAAGTCAGTTCTCACAACTGGACAAACCAAAAGAAACTACTGTTTTTGAATATATAGGCGAAAGGTATATTAAGCTGCAAAATGAAATAACATCTATTTGTGCTGAAATGGAAACATCTTCGGATATAAATGCTTTGCTGGAAAAGTACCAGCAAGCACAAGACGCGTTTGATGCAATTAATGGCGATGAATTTGAAAGCAACATTAATAAAAAGCTTAATCTTGCAGACTTAAGTAATCATAAAGATTTAATGATATCTGAGCTTAGCGGCGGCGAATTTAAACTTGTTCAGGTTATTAAGGAAATGCTTAATCGCCCTGACTTAATAATTATGGATGAACCGGATGTGTTTTTAGACTTTGAAAATATTGATTCGCTTAAAAACCTGATTAATTCTCACAAGGAAACAATTTTGGTTATTACTCACAACAGATATCTGTTGAATCATTGTTTTAATAAAATTTTACACCTTGAAAACATGGAACTCCAGGAATTTGACGGAACATATATTGATTATAACTTCTCATTGCTGCAAGCTAAAATTGAGTTACAAGAGCTTGCTGCTGATGATGAAGAAGAAATCAAGAGAAACGATATTTTAATCAATAAATTAAGATTTCTTGCAACTGAAGTTTCTGATGCATCTAAAGGAAGAGCCTTGAAAGCCAGGGTTAAAATTCAGCAAAGATTAATGGAACGCAGGATTAAACCGCCATTCGTAGATATTAAACAGCCGGATATCAGTTTAACTACTGATAGTAAAATCGAAGAAACCATTGCTTTAAAAGTTAATGATTATAGCGTTGCCTTTGATGAAATACTTTTAGAAAATGTTAATTTTGAGATTAAATCTACTGATAAAGTAGCTCTTATTGGTCCAAACGGTACGGGAAAAACAACCTTATTGAAAGACATCTATAAAAATGATCATGCTTCCATTGAAATAAATGGTGACGTTAAAATTGCTTATTTATCTCAAAATCAAGGGGAAATACTAAACGAAAGAAACACAATACTTGAAGAGTTTGCAGATGTTGGATTTGAAACTTATCAAGAAATTAAATCATATCTTTCAAATTATTGTTTTAATGAAAAACTCGTTAATCAAAAGATAGGGTCTTTATCCGGCGGAGAAAAAAACATACTGCAATTGGCTAAAGTTTCTGCCAGTAACGCCAGCTTGCTGCTTCTCGATGAACCTACAAGCCATTTGGACACCTATTCACAAATAGCACTTGAAAAGGCCATTAAAAATTATAACGGTGCAATTTTAATGATTTCTCATGACTACAATTTTATAGTAAATTGTATGGATTATGTTTTAATCATTGAAGATAAGACAATTAGAAAAATGAGTATGCGAAAATTCAGACAGATGATTTATGCCAAACATTTTGATAAGGACTATTTAGAAATTGAGCAAAAGAAAAAATGCGTGGAAACAGAAATAGCATTAGCTTTAAAAAATACTGATTTTGAACTTGCGAAAACTTTATCTAAAAAATTAGAAGACCTGATTAAGTTACTTTAAAACTTGTATTGATGTAATTTATAAGAAAATTACAGTTTTTTAAATGACAAATAAATATTCAAATTATATACTGTGAGTACAGTAAAATATTTTAATTTGAAATAAAAAAGAGGCAAAGTCTATCGATCATAAGTTGACCGCAGACTTTGCCTTTTTAATCATCTATTTTTCAATCCCTGTAATTCCAATTGCCCCTGGTCCGCCATGACTGGAAATCACAGAACCCGCATTCATCCATCCAGATGTTTGAATGCCGTTTTCTCTTAGCAGATTATTAATCATCTCTTTCTGATTGTCTTCAACACCCGGAGCACCTACTACCATAACGGTTTCAGGGTTAATATTATAACTTTCAAAAAAATTATTAACCATCTTTTTTAGACAGCTATCAAAAGGACCACGATATTTTTTCCCGGAGACTAAGTATCCATTTTCTAATATAATGGTCGGATGAATTTTCAACAGATTTGCCCCATAAAAAGCTAAATTTGAAACTCGACCGCCAGCTTTTAGATAAAGGAGTGTTTTAGGCAGAAAAACCATATGTGTGCGCTCTCTGATATCTTCCACAAAAGCAATAATTTCTTCAGGACTTGTATCAGGATTATCTTCAATAAATTGGGCTGTTGCTTTAACAACAGCAGCTGCTCCAATAGAAACATGCTTGGAATCTACAAGGTAAACATTTTTAAAATCTTGAGCTGCAATATTTGCCGCATTGAATGAAACAGTTGTTACTGCAGAATATCCAATATGGATTATATATGCATCTGGATGTTTGTCAAAAATCTGCTTAAAAACCTCGGCATTATCTTGAGGTGTAGAGCCAGATGTTTTAGGTAGATTTCCTGTTTCTTCATAATAATCAAAAACTCTCTGAACATCAAAACTACCATCATCATACGTTTGATTTTCCATTGTTACATGCATCGGAACGACTTGTATATTATAGCGATCTATTATTTCTTTAGATAGATCCGAACCACTTTCAGTTGTAATAATATATTTTTTCACACATACCTCCATTATTTGGGCAGATTATAATTCTATATGATTAGTATCTTATCATAAAAGCGATTAGAAAAATACAAGTTTTCAGTATTTATTTTAATGAATTTTCCTACAAAATCTCTTTATTAAAATGTCCTCTTGTGTCTGTTTGCTGATCAAAGACAGCTTTATCCACTCCGCCATTTAATTTGCTTAAAGCCTTATTAATGGTTTTCATAACCTGCTCTTTTGATTCAACTGTGAAGTTTAATCTGAATGCCTCGATTCCTTTTATGCTTTGCAGCTCATCTAAAAGATTAAGAGTCTTCCCATTAAGGACAGTCGTTGTACAATCATCATGTGAAATGATAGGGAACGTTCCCTGCTCATCTTTTAACTCATAGCTCGACCTTTTGCAAATACTGCATTGATTCATTTTTTTCATCGGACAATATTTTGTAAACATCAAAGGAGCCCTGCCATATACAATCATTTCCAGCGCGGGATGGCCGTCATTTTCTTTATAATAGGCATTGATTAAATCTTCAATTTGCCTCTTATTCAATTCATAAGATAAAGTTACCCGTTTAGCACCTAATCTATATAGTTCGTAGCAGCTTACAGAATTAACAACATTCAGAGAATAATCCGCAACAAAGGGGTTAGTTTTTCTGTAGTGATAAATTCCGCCATATCCTCCGATTAACAGCTGCCCTTCTTTTTCTTTGTAATCATTCTGGTTTCTTCTAATAATGTTTTCAAAATAGATTTCCTTAATTCCACAGCTCACGCATGCATCATACTGTTCCTTGGTCGTTACAGAGGCCGTAAGGTATGGTTTTTCAGGGGCAAAGCTTATTTTTTCTTTTACTGTCAGAGCTTTGGTTCTTTTCTTTTGGCTGTTAAGCTTTAAGTCATATAAGCCCTGTACAATATCTCTTCTTGCTGCATTTAACAGTTTAGCCGGAATAAATACATTGCTTTCCTCAAAATCTACATTGCCAAGTTCGAATATAGTATCATTTAATCTTGAAAACTGCTTTATTACCTGCTGTTTTGTTGTTGGATTATTAATTGCTTCGCCCAGTATTTCCTCGCTTTCATATAAATAATTAAAGCCTAAGCCCTCTGCATCTATAATAAGCTTTGAATCCGGAAATGCATACACTTTAAGATTTAGGTTAAAACGCTTAAATTCTTTTTCCAGTGATGATTCTAACTCTTTGTAATATAGATAATCCTTCGTTATATATACTAAATCACCCTTGGACAACTTTTCTTTGATTTTGATATAGCAGACATCATCTGCTCTGTTGATTAAATTGCCGTCTTTATCGTACAGTTTTACAACAGTTAAATTAACATCCTCATTGTTATGACTTATTCTGATTATATCGTTTTGATTTAAAGTACGTGTAAGTGTTATTTCATACATGTCCTTAACAATTCTGCTGATTCTTCCAATTTCATAACCAAAGTTATTAGGTCTTAAGATGTTTGTAATATCTTTCTTATCTTCGTGAAACAAATATCCTTTAGTAAATGTTCTGTTGAATGTTTTGTTCAGATTTTCTTTATCTTCTTCGTCTACTATATTATCTAGGGCCATGCGATATTTTGATACAGTATTGGCAACATACGCAGACTCTTTCATCCGACCTTCTATTTTTAAAGAATCAATTTCCTTTAAATCATCGATATAATCGATTGTGTTTAAGTCCTTAGTAGATAGAATATAGCTTTTACCTAAAGACGTATCTGTTGTCTTATCAATTAGTTCATACTCCTTACGACATGAACCGACACATCTTCCGCGATTTCCGCTTCGATAGCCGATTAATCCAGACATCAGACAGTTTCCGGAATAAGATACACATAAAGCACCGTGAACAAAAATTTCTAAAGGTATTTTAGCTATTCTTCTTATCTCTTTTACTTTTTCAATCTCAACCTCACGGGACAGAACAACTCTTTTTGCACCAAGTTCTTTAAATAATAAAGTTCCGTCTAAATCGTCTATTCCCATTTGAGTTGAGCAATGTGCCTCCATATCAATAAAGTTTTTAACTAAATAATCAAAAGCAGCCAAGTCCTGGACGATAATTCCATCAACACCGATTTCATTTAATTCGTCCATCTGCTCTTTCATCTCTTCAACTTCGTTCTCAAAAACAATGGTATTCATTGTTACATAGATTTTAACATTCCTCAGATGCGCATACATAACAGCCTCTTTTAACGATTCTAAATCAAAATTAGATGAGTATGCACGTGCACCAAATTTTTGCATTCCTAAGTATATTGCATCACAACCATTAGAAGTTGCAGCTTTTAAAGCTTCCATATTTCCTGCCGGAGCTAATAATTCAGTCATTTTTTCCTCCATACTACCGTTATTCTACGCTAAGCGCTTCTAACCGGTTGTAAAATTTTTCTATAGTTAACAGCTTTTTTCGGGGTTAAAAATCGTCATTTAGCTACCTCTCTTGGGAAATCTGCTTCTTCAGTCGTAATGCGGCTTTGTCGCAGAATGCAGCCCGTTGTTATCAAATCCTCTTTTCCATAATTAGAGCTTGCTCCTACAACCTTGTGCTGTTCCTCAATATTCTCTTCAGTTAAAGGTAGATGTTTGATTTTCAATACAAATTACACCTCCTCATTTCCTGTCCTTATTTCATTCCCATCGGGTAAAATGAAAACCTGCCCAAATCTGACACCAAGCGCATCAGCAATTGCTTTCAATTCATCCAAGGACACAGTTTCGCGTTTTAATTTCTTATTAAAGTTCTGCGGGGTCTGTCCAATTCGTCTGGCAAGTTCTGAAACACTTACGTTCATTTGTTCACATAGTTCTTTAATCATTCCTGCCGTAGTCATACAGCACCTCCAATTTACACTAAAATATATTGTAATCCATTTGGTTGATAAACGCAATAGCTTTATATTTGAAACAAACAAAAATGAACCCACAACTCTAATCTGAGTCATGAGCTATTTTATTCTTTTTTATATTTCCATATCAATTCCAGATTTAAAGCAAACAACAAAGTGGTCAAACTGTTAATTTCCTGCAATAGCATAACATGCTTGTCTATGCCGATTTAGAAAAAAAAGCAAAGAAATGCACCGCCACTTTCGATGAACTGAACACACAAATTAAGGCGGCTTAAAAGCGTATTACAGAAATATTAGTGCTGAAAAAGCACATCATAAATTATGCGAAAACCCGAAATGTTTACACCGCTTACCGCAAGGCTGGCTATTGGTATATTTTTTGACAATTGCAAAGTAGGCTCTATTCATCTTTGGGTTTTAATGGAGACATATTTAAAAATTCTATAAAAGTCTGCGCCATTTCCATTGGTGATTCCATTGCGCCTCCTTTTAGCCATTGAATTGTCATATTGAACATTGCACCAGACAAAAAATATAAGCTATATCGCTTAATGGAATGGCTTGGCATATCTCCCAGTATTTCTTCTGCGAATTTATTTAGTTCTTCAAGAATAAGAGTTCCAAATCCGTTGTCATAAAGGGATAAAAAGTAGTGCTTCTGCTTCAAATAATGCTCTAAACTGGTCGCAAGTTTGTCTTGTATAAATAGGTCATTGATACTTTCGGTAAATTCTATTTTTACGGCAACCTCTTGGCGCTGCCGAGCCATATATGATTCTATAACCGCCTCTTTGTTTTCAAAATTTCGATAATAAGATGCCCTCGCAACACCAGATGTATTGACAATATCAGATACTGTTATCTCCGAAAATTTCTTGTTCTTTAATAAAATAAATAATGCTTCTTCAATATTTTTTTTGACTCTTGCATTTTCTATTAGCCGCTTATCCATAATTATCCTCCCTCGAGTCATATATGACACAAAGTGTATCATATATGACTCGAGATGTCAATTGTATAAGATTATAATGTGATATATATACAAGCGAATTGACTCAGGTTGCTATATTGAAAACTTCTAATTATAATGATATAATTTAATTCAGATACAAAGTATATCACTATAAATTTAGGAGGTATTTTTTATGACAGAAGTAACGTACAAAATTACGATTGATGGAGTAGAATGGCAGGCTTGTCACATCGAACGAATCGAATATGAACGAAATCTCTATATTCTTCATCAGATGAAGCGACACGGAATCGAAATTATGGAAGGTGACAAGATTTTGTCTGACGATGACATCGACTTTTTGACCAAAGAAAAGGCATGGGAAGTGTCTATTGCTACTCGTGCTAAATATCCCGGTTCGTCGGTTGCCAAATTTTATCAAGAGTCCTTTGAAAAGTCCGACGCAATGTGGAAGCAACTTGGCTTCGCCCTCGACAAACCGATGAAAGTTTCGCACTGTAACATGGACGTGACAGGCATTTCTCTGGATGATTATATGGAAATGATTATGGATATTCAGTCTGATATTGAAAATAGTCTTGCCGCCCACCCCGAGCATTTCAACACAGTTGAGGACGGTAAAACCGACAAAATCTATGGGATTGAGGCTTTCGGAATGTACGGAACTCCGACCATGTGCCAAGTAATGTTTGCTACTCTTGATGATGTTGGAACACAGATTCAGGCAGATAACGACCCCGATTATCCCATTGACTTAGTGGGACGTGCTTTCCTGCGTGATGGTGTGACCGCAGTCAATGTACCCTATCACCAGTTTAAGGACACCGGCGACGGCTTCTCTGTGAAGATGGCGGTCTATTGGCCCGAGGGTGTGCCGGATGATTTGGTCAGCGGACACTCCTTGCACCTAGCACTGGAGTTTTACGAGGGCATTAAGCTAGCAACTAAATAAAATCGAAAATGCGAAGAAAGGAAAAATAATATGAAAAAATTTGATGAAAACAGTACCTTGGAAGAGGTGCTGACAAGTCCGGAAGGATTAGATGTTGCAAAAAAGCATTTAGGTAAGTTGCTTGAACGCCCGGTTATTAAGCAATTCAACCACAAAACACTATCTGAAGTTGAAGCAATGATTCCTGTTCCTGCATATAAGAAAAAAATCACAGGTATGATTCAGGAATTTAAAGGAATGTAATGCCCTGATTTTACCCCTGCATACTCTATTTCACAGAATTTTCCATGATAAAGGGTTATGCAGGGATTATATATATATATCATCAATTAAACTCGTAGGAGGATTAGAAAATTGAAATTTTTAAGAAGAAATTGGTACTCTATTGGACTTATTATTGGCATGATTACCGCAGTAATCTTAGTATTTGTTTGGAAAGACATATCAGTAATTCAAAGACTACTATTGCTAAACTTTATCGTAATGACAGTGCATCAATTTGAGGAATTTGGTTTTCCCGGAGGAATGCCGATTTTGTTCAATGTCGAAGTAAAAAAAAGTGAACAACCTGACCGCTATCCCCAAAACGCAAACTCCGTAATGATTGGAAATATGCTCACGGTCTACTGCTTTTATCTACTTCCTGTCTTTTTCTCGAATCAAATCTGGTTTGGACTGGGCGGCGTGCTGATAGGACTTACGCAAACACCGGTTCATCTGGGTGTGGCAAAAATGCTCAAGAATGCATACGCCCCCGGTAACTTTGCGTTAATCTTCGGGCATATTCCTATCGGCATTTATTTTATCTATTACGGCACAATGAATCACTTAATCGGTGCATGGGATTGGATTTTAGGCGTTATCGTTATGCTTTTCGTCTTAGGATTCCTTGTTGCCGCATTGGGATATAAAATATTGGCTGACAAAAACTCACCTTATCCATTTTCGGAAAAAGAGATGACAAGACCTTGGATGCTCAAAAAAATTGCAAAAGCAAAAGAACTTGGAGGTTTGCAATAAACACATCAAACCGGAAAACAGGGAATTTTACTACCATGTATGTAGCAATATCTACACTCTATTGGCAAACTTTGAAAAGGTATATGACAAAATAAGCGATGAAAGAAAATCCCTAATTTCTTCGCTAATCAAAGAAATAGAGATTTCCCCATGTGATGACTCAGAGCTGCTCTAAAATCTATTTTTTCAATTTTCCTGTTTATAAGGACGGTGGAGATGTTTACGAATTTTTGTGGGACAAAAATACGCACGTCTCAACGTGCTCTGTTACTGCAATTCTGATGACCGTCGAGCCTAGTATTCCCTTGGCGTCATGCTATAGCTTATAATTATTTTAAGTTACCTTATATTTGTGAAAATTATTAAATACTTCTTAGAAAGATACTTTGAACCCTTTCACCTTAATATTTAATGATTTAAAATATATAATTCTTTCAATTCAGGAAAAAGGGGTTCAATATTCCTTATGTGCTCTTCTATTTTCTCTGCTTCTTTTCCTACATCTTGCCTTATTTTATGGATATAATTAATCAAATAGATATTAAACTGCATACAGGACATATTCAGTAGGATAAATTGGCGTTCCATAATAACGTATATAAAAATTATAGGAAGGATCAGCGTCATGAATAATGCGAGGAAGTTTCCAAATATCCTTGTGATTATGGTATACGCTTAATGCAAGTTTAGGATGATTTCTCTTTATTTTACCTAAGCATCCTAATAGCGCTTCCTCTTCGCCACCTTCTATATCCATTTTAATAAAGGTTATATTTTCTTCTATATCATCATCTATTTTTACAGTAGGAACAGCAATAGTTCCGGTTTCAGAAAGCTGACTTACGGAAGACAAAACATCAGAAGGTAGATACATGGTACCAGCTCTGTCGCTTGCACCCTTTTTTCTTATAACTACATTATCAAGATTAAATAGTTTAATATTTTTCTCTATATATTCTATATTTGCAGGCATTATTTCATAACAGTACATCCTTTTATAGCAGTTATTTCCGAAAGTCTTTGAATAATTGATAAGAGTGTCTCCTATATACCCTCCGATATCTACAAAAACCTCATTTTTACTGCATTTTATAATATCTAGATCAAAATACTGATTATATATTTTATCATGTATTTGCCCTATTCTGTGTGGTTCCGACATAAGCCAGTAATAAAGTATATTTACTAGTATTCTTTTTGAGCGATAATCTTTAAGAAATTTATAAAGCCACTCAAAATCTTCAATATGCTCAACAAGTGCATGGGCTCTATTATGTGCGAGCTCATAATCTTCCTTTTCCGGATAATAAGTCCCCCATAGCTTATATTTATTGATAAAATTTATGGAGCTATTATATTGTTGAGGATTTACTGTACTAAAACGTTTTAAATTTTGTTTAATCGCATATATCATTTGAGAAATATCTTTTTCTTTAATGAACTGCATTAATCTTTCAAATTCTATATCAATTTGGTTAGGTACATAATCATCATTAAGACTAATAGTTGTTGACGCTTCCGGCTGAAATTGCATTTCTATCATCCTCTCATAAATTTATATTCTCGTTATCATATGTAACTTTGGGACGAATGTGTAATTATATTCTCAACTTCCAATAGCATAAGAAGCATTTCTAATCCAACAGTTCCTTGACCAGCCATTATCATCGGATCAAATGAGAATACTAATCTCAAGTTATCAGCTCTGCGTTTTTTACAAGCAAATAATTATAATACTTCAATAGGTAAATTCATACCTTTCCAGCCTTCAATAGCACCTGATAGTTCATAGGCTTCAAAACCAGCCGATAATAAGATGAGTAAGGCTGTTTTTCCTAGGGTTGTACCACCGTTCCAATCATATACAACATAGATTTTATTTTTGTCAAGTTCTCCTAAGTGGCTTGCCAAATCTTTTGCAGGCATTGCAATTGCTCCTTTGATTTGGTCTTTTTTTACTTGTGCCGGTGCATTACGAACATCTAACACAACATAGGGTGAATCTTCCTTATCCATATTCTCCAAGACAGTAAAATGATTGATATATAAGCTAAGGTACGTTTCTAACAATTCGATTTTTTTTGTTTGCATATTTATTTCTCCCTTTCTAATTTTGTGGTACATTTTTGAGTACCCTCTTTGATTTTGCTTAGCAGATGCGAAAATTGCTTAATTTCTTCTTTTGTCAGATTCTCAAACAGCAAATGAACAACATAAAAATTTTCTGGTAGAAAATCCTCTAAAACTGCATTGCCTTCTTCGGTAAGTTGAACTGGAATGACGCGCTTATCTGTAGTTGAACTGTGTTTTATAATCCAGCCTTTCGCTTCCAATGCTTTCAATAACTTACTAACAGTTGCACGAGTTGCCCCTAATTTTTCAGAAATTACAGATGGCTCCAATTCATGATTTGGAGCGTTTTTTAAAAACATCAGGATAATAAATCTTGATTCACTCAAATCGTGTTTAGCAAGTGCAGAATCGTATACTTTTTGCATATTGCGATATGTCCACTGAAAATCAATAAATACTTCTGACACAACTGAATCCCCTGTTGAATCCCTTGCTGAATATATATCCGTCATCAGTTTAAGGCGTTGATTATCGGGGCGGTCAACAAAAGTAAAGTTATCCATAACAATTCTCCTTTCAATATAGTTAGCCGGCTAACTATATTGAATATTGTAACATGTTATAGATGTAATGTCAATCTGGATACGATTGTAATTATTCATAAAAAATGAGCAATTTTTATTAAATGGATAGCGTATAGAACACATTGAACGTAGGTCATATTTATGAGGCAAGATATTTCTTCTTTATAGCATATAAATCCATGAGATGGATATGGTCAATCACCACAGCCTGTAAATGGTCCGTGTAACCGTGGTTCTGCTTTTACTTTGACATGAGTCACAAGGTTGTCCGAATCGTAGCAAGCAGTTTTTTGTTTCTCCTATATCTTATTAACATAGCTTTCATCCTTACTGAAAATAAAAAGGCCGAATAATCAAAGTGCAGTGAACACATTAATTATCAGGCTATATCTATTTTTCGATTTATAATTCTATATCGCATGTACTCTATAAATTCATTTTACATACTTATAATGAATTAGATTAAATTACAAAGCCTCCATTTGGGCTTATTATCTGACCGGTTACAAAATCCGAGTAAGAGGATACTATCTTTTCAGCAACTCCATTAAGTAGATAAATAATTTCTTAGTTCATTTCTTATTGTCTCTTTCCATTTATTAATATTTAGAATTGCATTTTGCTCCCCGCCTTTATACACATCTTCAATTGTCATAGACCAAAATCTTAGTTCACGCTTTCTTCCATTACTTGCAATAGGGTTTGTTATTTTACCCACTGATTTTACAATCTCTCGGTTCTTTTTGAGAATATATGGTGTATCCCAATTATTATCATAAGCATCAGTAAATAATGGCAAACAAAACGTCCCCCTGCCTTCCCCTGTCTTCCTTGCCTTTGCCTATTATTGGAATCCTTGTCTTTATTTATTATTTAAATATCCTTGACTATACATATCCCCAACATCTCTTGGATGAGAAAAATAAAAGTGAAGGTATCTGTTTTCAGCAATCTGATATATCCTGTAATGATATATTTGTGGATACTCATCTTCTTCATTAGCACGACGATAGTTTAAGGTATATGGTACATATTCATTTTCTGAAATATATTCCTCGAAATCCACCTTCGGAAAATCAGTTAATGTAATCAGATCATCAAAAATATTGTCCGTAGAATCGGTAATAGTCATTTTAAACTCATCCCAGGAATCTAAAGGATATCTGGGGCAATAGATTGCAATATGGTTTTTTGGATAATAACCTGTTAAATCACTATATATAGCATAATATAAAGAATTACGGTCTAAATCCACTCTCCATAAATCACTGTCGCTGGCATAGGAAGCTAAATAACTGTTACACATAACATCCAAATCTTCAGAAGTAGGAATGGTAGTAAAACTCAGTACCAGGACGCAACAATTACCCAAATCACCATCAGGATAAATTTCCCCTTGTAAAAACATATATTCCGTATCAGATATTTTGTATACCACATTCCCATTACTTCGTATAATATTTTCCGCATCATAAGTACCGAGCGCCTCTGCTTTCAATGCTAATTCTACAAAGGAAGATGGAGGCAGCCCGGAGAACATATAATTATCCCAAGGAATAATTGAAAACGAAGTGTCTATATTAAACTCTAAATATTCGGGAATAGAAATATAATAGTCACCTGCATAGAATATTTCGTTCAAAGGCGACAATTTCAAAGTGGACCAATTCAAATTATAAAAAGTATAAGAATTGCCTGCCAGTTTTCTCACTGAACCCTCAACTACACTGTAGGTTGGGGGAATATCCGTGTTAATTACAATAGGCTCAAATGGATCTTCAGAAGTTTCGTCAGAATCATCATTATCTGTGATAACCTCTTTGTTTGTATTGTCCTCTTCTGCAACATTATTGTCAACATCGTTATTGTCAGTATCTTTAATTTTATTGTTAATACCGCAAGCTGTCAAAACCGATATAAGTAATATAATCAATACATAAATAATTTTGGATCGTTTCATGGCATCCTCCTTACAAATTATAAGATAATTTTAGCACTATATTTAGAAATATGGAATATTAATTTATAAATTATTATCTGTAAAAAACACATAACTCCTAAAAAAATTACAAAAAACTATTCCTTTAAAATTATAGTCATAGCTTTTTGTAATTTTATTATTTTCAACCGCTATTTAATCCTTGATGTGATGTATAAAATAGATATTTAATTTACTTAGTCTCTGATATTGATTGTCCATGCACTTTGTATTGCATAAGTGGAACCATTTACCAAACTTATCCTCATTGATTCGGATAAATCCAAATCTGTTACTCCATCTTTATACTTAGCTGTACCATATTCTACAGCATTATTAAGATTTACTGAATCCACGACCAAAATATCTGATTTGCTTGCACAGTTATTTTTGTAGCCATAGGCTGCTACCCAATGTGTTGCACCGCTTAATGAACAGCATATTAATATAGGTTTACCTTCTTCTAATGTTGATTTTATGCTGGATAAAGCTGTTGTCGGTACCTTGACAAATTCAAAACATTTATATGCATTTTTAGTTATTTGTCCTATTGGTGTTTTAATGTCCAGATTATAGGATCCATCAGATTGAATTGGAAACCAATAAGGACTTATTAACTTTTGAGTATAATAAGAATAAATAGCCGCACAGGCGAATGCTTTACATGCTGTTCCAAACTTTGAGTTCAAGTTTTTAATCTTTGTAGAGTATTGATTAAACGGTACGCTAATATTTGGGATCTTACATACTCCTCCGGATGGAGTCGCGCTTGAAATTGTTCGTGTACTGGTAACATTCACAATATTAAGATTTTGTTGGAATGCAGTAGTGGTATAGTTACTTGTTGCAACAGTACCTGTAGCATCTGCAAGTCCTGCCGTTGTTGTATTGGGAACCAAATTAAATTTCCACAACTGAGTATTTCCTGAACTGACTAAATTGTCCCATCTAACATTACTTCCGTTAGTTGTACCGATAGCTGTAAGATATTTATCACGACCTACCACTCTAATTCTGTATCCATTGGTATCATCGCCTGAAATTTCTACAATTTGATCTGTGTCATATGCAGATTTATCTGTCCACATATCACAATTGCCTACCGGACTTCCTGTATTATAATCTAAAGAAAACGCCTTAAAATCTAATCCCGATAATATTTTTGTATTTCCCGTACTATTTTTAACGAACCATCTTTGTGCTGACGCTGCTGAATCCAATGCATATATATCTACATTTTTACCATCAGATATAGCTTCAATTCCGCTTACGTTCAAGTATTGATTTGTATTGTTGCAACTAACGATATGATAAGGTTTTGTTGTATTAAAACTCATAATGTTTTCCTCCATTAAATAATATATTCTCTCGGAATCTTCAGCACTTGAATTTCAATGTCTTGAAGATTCCTTTTATTAAAAGCTCCCGCATAATTTCAATTTTATTGTCATTTATCAAATTGTTAATCTCTTTAAGATTTTATAGTATTAATCAATTTGGACTGTATATTTTTTTTACTTTTTCTGAAGTTATCTGTTACATATATTAAAAGCGAAATATATTATTTATTTGTAAACCTATTTAGAGAATTTTTTACCCGACATACCGATAATAGCTTTCAACTGATGTATTTAATCATGTTTTATCTTGGCAATTTCAATCTTAATTAGTTCTATTGCCTTTTTTCTTTGCTTATATACAGCTTGTCTTGAAATTTTAAAAATTTTTGATAACTCATCATCAGAATAACTATAAATATATCTTCCTATTATGATCTTTTTTTGTGTATCATTTAAATTCTTCATTAAGCTAAAAATATATTCTTCTTCGAGATTTTTATAGTAATCGTTATATATGATTTCTGTATCTATTATCTTTGTTTCAATTTTCTTATTCATTAATTTTCTTAATATATCAATAGACTTATTTTTAAATAATAGTTTAATATAGTTAACTATCTCGCCATCACTTCTATTTCTAAATTTATCAAAGTTGGCTTTACTAATATATTCTAATAAGAAAATGATCAAGTCACTTTCTGCTTCTTCATAATTAAGTTTTCTTCCATATCCCTTTATTAAAGGTAAAAATTTATTATATAATTCTATTACATGCTCTTCACTTCCATTTTGTGCTTTTTTTAATATCTCATACAAGTTGCTTGTCATTATTTCCACCATTTAATAGTCAACATATGAACTTTGCTATTAATTTTCCTTTCTATTAGCCCGTTCCAGCACTAATATTACTGCTTATTTATATTAAGTGTAAACAACCAAGATTAATTACAAATTCAGAAATATAATGATTTATATAAATAATAACCGGGAAATGTTGGGATAACAAGGGTTGAAGAGGGTTACGGTGGGATAAAATTTATATAAAAAGTTTTCAAGATTAATTGCAAATAGTTTTTTGACACACAAAATTTGTTCCGGAACGATTTTTATACTAACGCTGATTAACGTTTTTGAGAGACAGCGTTATTTTATTGAAAATTAGACCGTTAGAAAATTTACATTCGCGTTAATTGTGAAAAAATAGGATGCTTTTTTAGCGAATTTTAAATTTGGGATAGGCGACATTTTTGAAAATTTTTTAATCATAGGCGACATTCCTAAAATATGGCTAATTTTCAACAATAATACTGTTCGAGAAAGTTTGTTAAAAAAAAACGATAGGCGACATGCCGACATTACTAATTTTAAAAATAAAAAAGCATGGAATTAATTGAGATTCAAACATTTTTCAATAATTACCATGCTTTTTTATTTTTTTGTAAATTACAATAAATTATCTATTCTTTCCGGCTTTAAATTGGTGACCGCATTTTAAACATGTAACCTTTATGCTTCCTGGTGATATCCATTCAGAAGGACCAGTTATGAAGACTCCTAATAATGTAGCTCCACCATCAAGTCCGTTTTTATGAGCACTTAGAGATGTTGATCCACACTTTGGGCAACAAGCAATATTTTCTTTATCCAGTTGTCTTTTTTTTGATTCTATTTCTCTATATTTAGTTGCTTGCTGAGTTTTTTTCAATTTTCTTTTTTCTGCAAAACTTAATTTAGGATAGCGTACATTATAGTAGTTATCAAATGCAATTTTAGCTTCTTTTAATTCAGCACCGGTAATATCACAAATATATTTTATTGCTTTTACTTGATTTTTTCCAAACATTTCAAATACTTCAGACATATCAACATCAATATTATTTATTTTTACTAGATTTTCATCAATATTAGAATTTAGTGTTGAATCATCGAGTTTACATCCACAATTTGAACAAAAATTTCCTGTTACCTCATTTCCACAATTTAAACAATACATAATTATTACCTCCTATTTATTTAATTTTATGATATAAAGTTACGTCATTAAATGGCAAAAAAATCCGTGTTGGGTCTTTGACAATAAGTAACTTTACCTATTATTCTAAACGGTTTACGATCCTTCATATTTATGATGATTGGGGCGTAGTCTTCATTTAACGATATAAGCTCTATCCTACCATTAAATCTATGTATTTTTTTACAGGTTACAGCACCATCTATATCTACAACACAAATAGTTCCGTTTTCGACTTCTGGCATACTTTTAATAAAAACAAGGTCCTTGTCCTGGATCATCGGTGACATACTATCACCGTTGACAAAAAGCGCATAGTCAGCATCTGCGGTTTCAGGAACTTCCACATAATCACCACCGCCTACCTCTATTATATCTATAGGAAATCCAGCGGCTGTTTGTCCCAAAATTGGGAGATGTTTTATACGAGGTTCCTTTTTATCATTACATATATCATACACCGTTTCTTTTTCAGCTGCATATAATTCAAAAATCTTATCGTTTGTATAAATTTCTAATATGCTTTCTAGCTTACCCAATATTATACCTTTGTTTTTATCATTCAACTTGCGGAAACCTGTTATAAGATTTCTTTCATCGCTATCAGTAATATAGAATTTTTTTTCAATATTTAAATCCTGAATAAGGTTTGTAGACTCTTTATCATTCTTATATTCTTTTCCGGTTAAAAGATAATCTGTAGAAACATTAAAATAATTAG
Organism: Sedimentibacter sp.; assembly: GCA_032059885.1. Classification (GTDB taxonomy): domain Bacteria; phylum Bacillota; class Clostridia; order Tissierellales; family Sedimentibacteraceae; genus Sedimentibacter. The sequence continues at coordinate 131,249 of DAMBZP010000004.1, read as the reverse complement.
CAATTTTTATTATTGCTTCAGTTGAAGGTCTTGATTTTCTTTTTTTCCAATCAGTAATTGAACTGTTGGCAATTTCCAAATCAGATGTTAGTTTTGCAGCAGTTATATTATGAGCATCCATTAAATTTAATATCCTATCTATCATTGGTACACTCCTTTTTATAAACAATTTTGGTAAATTCCAAAAACTGTGTTGACAATTTGGAAAATACCAATTATAATACTGTTATGATATAAATTTACGTCAACATAATAACACTCATTTCAATAAAATACAATCAATAGTTTTCAACATAATTTGCAAAAATTCAATCTCATCTATGCAAATTTAAATATTGGCGGTCCTACCTTTCGCCTAGAAAAATTATAATCATTAAATTTTTAAGTAAGTAATACAAGGAGTTGATGAGTAATGAAAATTAAAAAATTACCATTGCCACCACGAGGAATAAAAATCAAAAAAAGACTTGTTGATAAAAATATGACTCAAAGAGATTTGGCTAAAAAAATAAACATGAATGAGCAATATTTGGCAGACATAATACGTGGCAGAAGAACAGGAAATATGTATATCGGTAGAATTTACGAAGAATTAGATTTAGATCCTGATGAAGATGATGAATTTTACAGTGTGAGAGGAGTTGTTTAAATGAATGCTAAATTAGTAGATTTTAAAGAATTAAATCTAAAGCATGCAACAAGTATAACTAATAAAATGTTTGATAATAGTTTTTTGAAAGAAGATTATTTGAAAACGTCTATGCAAGAGCAGCTGTATATGCATCTTGAGGTTGTGAATAAACTTGATGAAATGAGAGAAAAAGAAGTAAAAGAATTGAAGGAATACATTGCAACTAAGACAGCAAGGATAATGGTAATTGAAGATACTATAAAACGTCTTTCGGAGAGTTCGCTTAATCTTGGCTCAATAAGAGATTCTTTAAACAGTGACAATATCGAGGAAGGCATAAAATGAAAAAAGATATTTTAAGGTCCAACAAGAAAAAAGGAGCGCCCACACTCCCAATGTACCGCTCCGATGCTCTACGACTTTAAAATATCTCTACAATTATTATACCAAAATCCTCAGAAATGTAAAGGAGGAAATGTATGGCGTGCTGGATAAGTGTTAAAGATGTAGCGGAACTGTATAGTGTTACAGAAAGAACCATCCAAAGAAGATTAAATGAATGGACAATAAAAGAAACTGTAGGTTTTAAAAAAAATAAATCATATATGATAGATCTTCATTCTCTACCATTAGAAAAACAAAAACATTATCTGCTAAGTAACAACATAAATACAACCAACAATCTGAGCGAAAACGAACGTTCTAACGAAAGTTACACTTTGGGAGAATTAAAAGAAATGTATGAAGATAAATTTGAAGAAAAACTTGAAGAAGCATTGAAAAAGAAAGAAGCTGTTTTAAAGCTTTATGATTTAAAACATGGTGAAAAGGAAGATGGTGTAAAAAAAATCTGCGATGAATATGGCTATTCTCAAAGGGCTTTATATATGTACAAAAAGCAATATGATCAGGATGGAATAACCGGATTGATTCGAAAGCCCAAAAGCGATAAAGGGTCCTTCTCTCTACCAGATGAAGCAGTAAAGTTTATAAAAGGTGTATATTTACAGCCTATAAAGCCTAAGAAAAAGCATGTGCTTAAGATATACAATGAAAAAGCTAAAGAAATGGGATGGGACGAAACATCACTTTCGACAATCAGCAGAATTACTCAAAGTATTGCTGAGACTGAAAAGTATTTAGCTTTTAATGGTGAGAGAGCGTATAAAGCAAAGTATAGCCCATGCATTACAAGAACATATGATGATTTGTTAATCAATGAAATATGGGTAGGAGATGGACATACCCTTGCAATATGGACACCCGAGAGCGGAAAAATACAGAGGTATACATTGTCAGCCTGGATGGATATGAGGTCCAGAGGTATTGTTGGATGGTGCGTAGCAAAACATAATAATTCATCTGTTATTGCAGCAGCATTAAGAAGTGGTATTTTAGGCAACGGAGATTTAAAAGGCGGAATGCCAGGCACTTGCTATATGGATAATGGACTTGACTACAAAAGCGGATTTTTAAATGCTGAGACAAAAGAAGAATTTTTTAATACATATGATGGCGTTTTCAAATCTTTTGACATAGAAACTAAGTTCGCTATACCTTACAATGCTAAAGCTAAACCAATTGAGAGATTTTTTGAAACATTTAGCAGTAATTTAAGTAGATACATGCCCGGATTTTGCGGGGAAAGTATTGATGAAAGACCTCATAATTTAGACAAAAATGAGATATTAGTCAGAGATATAGGTATTGAAAATGTAGTTAAAGTAATTGAAGGGTACATGAATTATTACAATAATGATAACACTCATTCATCTTTAGGTGGTAAATCACCGGCACAATTAATGAATGAGATTAAACTCTACAGAAATGATATGCCTACAGTTGAAGAATTAGACATGTTTATGGCTAAGGCTGATGTAAGAGAAATAACTGGATCAGGAATTAAGAAGTTCAATAGATGGTACTGGACTGATGAAATTATTCCTTATATTGGAATGAGATGCGTTGTTAGATATGACTTGAACAACATCGGAGAACTTTATGTTTATGTTGAAGGTAAGCTCGTATGCAAAGCTCAAAACAAAGAATTATTATCAATGAAAGCATCTGAGGATGACATAAAGAGATGGCACAAATTAAAAGGTAAGGCACTTAAAGCGACCAGAGAAGCTGTTAGATCTTATGGTGTTAAAGAAGACGATGTAAGACGTATGATGTTAAGTAATTATGTTGACAATGAAGTTCTGGAAACATTGTTTACACCGAAAGAAAACACTAAAGCCATTGAGGAAGCTAAGGTCATCAGGCTAAACGAAAGAACAAAAAAAGGATTTGAAAAGCAGCAGATTGATGCTGTGGATAATGAAAAAGGCGTTATTGATAAAAGATTTATTGAAGCCGGAGAAGAAATTTTTAAAAAAGCTATCGGAAAATAGGAGGATTAAATGTCAAATACTGAAGTTAAGAACTATAAAAATATGAGTTGTGAAGAACTAGGAAAGGAACTGCAAATATTAAAAGATGAACATGGCTTAACATATACTCAGGTTGCTCTGAAAATAGGATACAACAGAGCAAATATATCTAATTTAGCAAATCAATTCGTTGCAACTGACAAAGTTAAGGATGCTGTATCAAGCTTTTTAGCTAATTATTACAGCAATAATGTTGATATAGATACAATTGCAAACTTTAAAACAGAAATAGAAATTTATCCTACTGAAGAATTTATAAAAGCTTTGGGTTTCATGGATGATATCTATAAACGAAAAAAAATGGGCTGCATGATTGGTGCTCCTGGTTGCGGAAAGACAACTGTAATTGAAGAATATTCAAAAAGAAATGTAAATGTAGTTGTGATAGAAGCATGCAGTGGAATGAGAGAAAATGACTTGCTTGATGAAATGGCTGATAGCCTTGGCATAGTACTTGAAAATGGGTCTTCTCATAAAAAAATCGGTCAAATAATCAAGGAGTATGACAAACAAGAAATAATGTTTGTAATTGATGAGGCTGAATATTTAAAAAAATGGAACATTGACAAATTCGAAGTATTAAGAAAAATTTGGGACAAAACAAGAATCCCGATAGTACTAGTTGGTACTGAGAAATTAAAAAAGCACCTTGTAACAGGTGGAAACGGTAAGGATAATTTAGCTCAGCTCTATAGAAGACTTATTAAGTTTGAATTTGAAGGTATAAAGAAAAAGGAAGTCTATGACATACTTGATGATTTCAATATCGATAAAAAAAGCGCTGACATATTGGTAGATGTTGCTATAGATTACGCATTCGGAGGCATGGGCAACTTTGTAGAAATTTTAGAGCTTTGCTTGGAAGAAACTAATGGCGAAAAGATTACAAAGGAAATTACTGAAAATGCAATGCGTTATAAAATGTTATTTAAACAACATTAATTATCAAGATAAATTGCAAATAGGAGGTAAATTATATGTCTGGTTTAGGATTTTCTCTATTCAGCATTGTTTGGATTTTGACACTTGTATCTATGATTCTTTTCAAAAACAAAGTAATTGTTTTTGAATGGGAAAAGGGATTGAAGGTCTATTTTGAAGATAATGTTTGTGATGATGTTTGCAAGGAGGATGGATGGATGAAAAGAGGCTTAAGACCAACAAGAAGACAAAAGGAATTTTTAAGCAATAAGAAATTAGACCCTATACACTGGCTAGTTATTAATGATAGAGACGAATACATGGAAATCATAAACAAAAATAGTCATAAAGTTAGGAGAGTGCTGAAATGAACAAAATTATAAAAGCACAACTTACTCCTGAGGAAGTTGCTACAGTAATAGACTTAATTGATGATGAAATTGATGGAGCTACAAAGAGGTTAGAATATTATAAGAAGCAAGGTGATAGTAAATATGCTGTCCTTGCTTCCAAAAAACTTGGCAGGCTAAAAGTTATTATAAATAAGCTAAGAGGTGAAAAATTTTGAAAAATAAGTATGAGACAGTTAATTGCCCGGTTTGTAAAACTCCACATCAAATTAATGATACTGATAGAAACAGATTAATCAGATGTCTTTGTGGCAAAAAGTTTATGATAGTTGCATTTGAAGGAAAAAAAGAATTATCGGAGGTGTAAATCAATGCCTAAAGAGGATGATGTAATTCTAGAAAACTTTAAAATTGAAAATCTTGTTAAGGACAATAAGATAGCTTCTTTAGTAGCAAGAACACCTATGATTGTTGTTTATAACAACACAACTGATTATGGCAAGCTTTATGTAGCAAGATTATGGAAATATCGAAATTTAAATAAAAAGAGATTCAATTCTCTACTTCCACAAGGTAGTCATATTCCAACAAAATATATAGTAACAGGTAATTCGATGAATGAAATTAGAAATAAAATGCCATGGTTTTTAAACTTTCTTCCAAGGTATCAGGAAGATGATCCATGCATAGTGGGTTTGTATATTTAGATGAGTCTAAAGATTAAGAGTTTACAAAACTTATATATCAAACATAATATTGCAACTGAAATTGCAAATAAGGAAATATTAAAATTTGTCCAGGAGGAAGATATGTTATTGATAAGTGATGTATTTAAGGGTAATAAAGAGGATTTAGATTTCTTGATTGACTTAGGTAAAGAGCTGAAGACTCAGGATAATTTAGGAACAAGAAAACCGTTAATTTTCAGAATACAGGATACAGAACTGGTTGAATGTGTACAAGGCAATGAAGATTTTAAGAAAATACAATTTGATTTTGGCGATGTAGATACAATGGTGTTTGATGAGGACAAGATTGAGCGGGCAAAAGAGTTTATTAAAACTAACTATGAGTACATATTTGATGATGATAATGATGCATTGGATAGTCTTAATGAATGTGAGAATTTAGGAGAAATAATTGATTATTGTGAGGATTATGATGTTGGATATGAAGTGCTTTACTATGCTAAAGAATTAAGATATACTGGGGAGTTTTTAACTAGGACGGCAGCAAAAGAACATCTAAGGAGATTCCGTTATAGGTATAGCGATGAAGCACGTATATATTGCAGCTGTGCTGTTGAAAATGACGAGATAACAAAGCTAACAGGAGTACTGGAAAGGATTTATGAAATGAATTGCAAGGAGGAGTCCTGATGCCAATCATAACACGAGAGGAATGTTACTTTGAACCTAGAGTCATAGGAAGCAATGGGAAAATAAGGTGGTATGGTGAAGAGTACAGCAGTAAAAAAACTGAAGAGAAGGCAGAATATACAGTTTATATTAGGGATACAGGGTCACATCTGTTAGTTTATGAATTGTACAGTGATGATGAAATGGATGAAAGGTTTAATAAGATATCCTGTACATTTTTTCTTATAGACAGGATAGAAAAATATAGTGATAAATTTGCATATGGAAGATTAAGAAAATAAGGAGGTAAGGAATAATGGAAAGAAAAATTAGTAAAAATGGCGGAATTACTATTCCAAGTTCAATGAGAAGGGATTTAGGTATCCAGGGCAAGGAAAAGGTAGCATTAATTACGAAGGATAATGGAGATATCTTAATCAAAAGAATTCAAGGCTCATGTGTTTTCTGCGAAAGCATTGATAATGTTGAACCTTTCAAAGGAAAGTTTATATGTGACGATTGCCGGAAAGAATTAAAAGGATAAAATGGCAAGCGGTTGTGTTATTTCGGATTGTTGGATATGTGGAGAACCTGTACATGAAGATGAATGGGACTTAATGGGAAAACATATTGTTCATGAGGAATGCAAGGAAAGGTTTTATAAATCAAATAATATAGTTGATAAATTTACTTATATTGATTCTATAAAAACACATATTGAAATGTACAAAGACATGATAAAGCTTCATGAAAGTCATATAGAAACACTCAGGAAGCTTATAAATGAAATGGAGGATGAAATAAATAAATGATTAACTTAGAACAAAGAGTAAGCAAGGCAATTGAAATTGATAAAAGAATAAAAGAGGACAAAAAAGAGCTTGATATAATTAAAGCGGAGCTTCAGGCTGAAGCTCTTCAGGAGATGGAAAATAAAAATTTAAAATATGTTGAATATTTTGGGACTGATGGCAGCTGTGCAATAGCATATAAAGAAAAGTTTGAAGTGGATAATTTCCCGGCACTTATTGATAGTGTCGGTGAAGTTATTGAAGGTAAATATACAAAAGAAGAAAGTGTAAAAATCACAGTTGATAAGAAGTTACAAGAGGCTTTAATAGCACTTTATAAGGGTGAATATAAGCAACATGATATAACTCAAATTTTGAAAGATTTGTATTTAGATGATAAGCAAATAAAGGTAGCTTTAAAAAAGCTGAAGGGCGATTATAAAAAGGATAAAGAGCTACTTGAAAGTCTTGGTGTTAAATCTGATATTGAGGAAGAACTGGATGCAATCAGAGAGCAGAAAAACTATGAGCTAGTTGAAAAGTTTTTCGATTTAAGGCAAATAGACATTGAAAGAGTAAAGAAAAGTATAAGTGTTGAAGACAGTTTGAGCGTAGGGCTTAATTATGAAAAATAGAGGGGCATCGCTCCTCTACTCTTACATGGAGGTATATTATGGCTGTTAATATGATTGATAATAAACAGAAAAAAGCTATATGGACGGCTGCTAAGGAAAATGGACTTGAAAAGGAAGACATATATAGTGTCATTTACAATATTTCTAAAAAAGAACACATGACAGAGTTGACTTATGTTGAAGCTGCAAAGGTTCTTGATAAAATCAACAATAGAAAATATGGTAATACTGGTGCATCAGGCAAAATTAGTGATAATCAAATGGGCATGATAAAGGATCTTGCAACTAGCCTTGGATGGAATGATGTTAGAATAAATGGATTTATCAAAAGCAGATATAAGATTGAACATATAAAGTGGCTAAGTGCCAGACAGGCATCCAGTTGCATTGAAGCCTTAAAGAGTATGATTAAAAGGACAGGAATGGAGGCAAATAATGGCAGCAAAGAAAAAATATAAGAAGTTAACAAATGCTGAAAAGAAAATTAATAAAGATATAAAAGCTCGTTTGATTGAACAAGGTGTTTTGCCTCCTAGAAAAACACCTTTAAACCGTCGTAAATTTGCACAGGAAATTGATAAGGAACTACAAGGATGCAGTATTTATGAGTTGGCTTATGCAATAAGTTTTATGCGACCAACTGGAGAGCATAAAATTAAAATCACCGATGAGGAAGTCGGAGTACTAAAGGTTTGCAAAATGGCAATAGAGTATAGAAAATATGCTGACAAACGCAAGAAGGAAGATCCAGATGCTAAAATAACTGTTGGTGACATTTATGATAATGTAATTAAACCAATTAGAGACCTTTAAGGAGGGTTTTATGGAATGTACACATGCATGCAATAAGGAGGAAGTTATTAAGCTCCTTGAAGGCAAGAATGTTGCTCATGAGCTTGAGGTTACGGAAGTTATTCATAATTGCAAAGTTGAAGTACTAGAATGTAAAAAATGCGGATATGTTTCATTGGGATGGTATAGGAGGAAAAATACTAAAGTGACAAAACCAAAGAAAAATCTAAAACCGGAAGCTGATTGGACAAGCAAAATGAGTATAGTTATAGACGATATACCAAAAGAAAAAGAATTGAAAATTGTGAATGCTATCGGCAATTTATTACTAAAAAATGGTCTTAAATTTGATTATGGTGGAATTGCTGATGGTTCATCAGACCGTATATGCGGAATACAGTTTGATGTAAAAAAATAAAAAAGGTGGTTGTAATGGAAAATTGGATGAAGGAGATAAAAATCGATGACTTAGACGAAAAAAATAGAGAGATTGCTGAAGTGATTGGTATCGACAACTTTTTAAAACTTACCGAGTTATATGGAGGCACAAGGATTTATTTCAACAAAATTGAAGAAGTAACCAAGACTATTAGAGATAGAAAGATTAAACAGGAATATAATAGATATAATATTGGGGCATTAGCTAAGAAATACAACCTTGCTTATGAAAGTGTAAGAAGAATTTTAAAAGATGAACCAATTGAAAATCAGATTAGTATTCTTGATTATTAAAGTACTTTGTCCACATATGTTGGTAACACCAATATATATTAAAATAGTAAGATATTGTTAAGATTAAAAACTTAACAATATCTTTTTTTATGGAGGGAAATCATGAAACAAAAAACAAGGAATTTAATAATTTTAGTAATTGTAATTTTGGCAGTTTTAGCAATTGGAGTAACTGTCTATGGAGCTACGTTGGAAACACCGGAATTAGATTTGATTAATCTGATACCTCCGGAACTTTTCATAATTGCGGTAGCGGTATATTGCATAGCAGAATTTGCAAAAAGAACGGAAAAGATTCCAAGTTGGGTTATACCGATTTTCGTGTTAATCACAGCAGTAATACTTATAATTGCCTACACTGCTGTGGTTTTGGAACAAGGGTTAACTGACAAAACTATAGTAAATGGAATAATACACGGAATATTGATTGCGATGGCAACAGTTTATACAAATCAACTATTTAAACAAATTTTCATTAAGCGATTAGAATAATCTATTTGTCCGCCCAAAAATAAGGGGCAAAAATGTAACCTTTGTAATGAAATGATAAGTAATTACAATTGTAAGTCCTATTGATAGGCATAAGGTTATACAGGGAATTGGAAGGAGCGGAGGATGGTGGATAATTGGAAAGACGAAGCGTTAAAACTATACAAAGAAGGTAAAAAGATTACAGATATATCCTCCTTGATTGGGAAGAGTAGAAAGACTGTTAGTGCCTATGTTAACAGTCTTGATTGCTCTCCTCAACTAAAGGAAGAACGTAAGGAAATAAACAAAGAAAGACGAAAAGAGCAAAAGAAACAATACAAGGACAGGACATCTGAAGCACAGAAAGCGATGCTTAAAAGACAACATGATATTGATGTAATGGTTCTTAGTTCCGAAAAATACTACTAGGAGGTTTCATCTTTGTGAACATAGATTGGATTATGCAAACTATAACAACTCTCGGAATTGGTATTCTGGGTTATCTCATAAAGGATTTAAAAAAGAACATTGATAAAGACATCAATGAAAATAAAAACGAAATAGCTGAAGTTGAAAAAAGTCTCATTGGAAAAATTGAGAAAGTTGATAAAAAGGTTGATGATTTTAAGGACCATGTAAATAAAAATTTTGTTGACAAAGAAAGTTACATAAGAAATATTACAAACTTTGATTGCAAATTAGATAAAATTACAGATTTAATCATGGAAATGAAGGGGGAAAGAAGACGTGAATAGAATGGATGAAACTCAAGTATTAAAAAACAAACAAATGCGTGGTCAAATTATACGAACTCTTGCATTATTTTATCCGGACACAACAAGCATAAACAATATTCGAACTGCTCTTATAACTAAAGGAGTTACCAGTACTGGAGAAATGGATAAGCACTTAACGTATCTTGAAGACAAAAAATACATAATAGTCAAGGATGGTTTTGTTAAGGATGCAAAAGATGATGACATGGTTACTCTTACAGCAAAAGGTATAGACTTAGTCGAAGAGACTTTAAGAGATCCTGGAGTGATCCTGTAATGGGAAACCAAAGAAAAAAGAATAGAATACGTTGTAAGATTGATAATTTACCACCAGAAATTAAGGAACGCGTTGATTTAATGCTTGCAGATACTAAATATACATACATGGAAATAGCAATGGCTTTAGCTGAAGATGGATATGAAATATCTAAAAGTGCTGTCGGCAGATATGCATTAAGAACTAACGGAGCTGCTCAAAGATTAATAGAAGCTCAGGAACAAACAAAGGCATTAATTAATGTCATGAAGAATAATCCTGACACAGACTACACTGAAGCTAGTATGCAACTATTGATGGATGGACTTACTAAGAAGTTAGCAGCAGCTCAAGAAGAGTTTGATGAAATGCCACTGGATAAAGCAGGAAGATTAATTGCTAGTTTGTCGAGGACAAAGGTTTATAAAGACAGAGTTAAGCAAGATATGAGAAAGAAACTTGACTTGGCTTTTGAAAAACTTGAATCCGATATGCTTAAAGCAATTAGAAATGATGAAGAATTGGCACCTCAAATGATTAATGTACTCAAAAAAGCTAAGGATAGGATGATGCAAGATGACGATTAATATTGATCAATATTTGCAGGAACTTGAGATTGATTTTGACCTTGATGAAAAAGAAAACGAAGAATACCAACAAAAGTTATTCTTAGAGTATGTAATAAAAAATGATGAAAACAAAGGATTAAGGGACAAAATTTATCAAGATTTTTTGCAAAAAAAATCAATTACCGGTGAAAAAGGTTTAAGAAAACAACTTGCAGCATTCGATTTAGAGTATTTTGGAAGAGCTTATCTCCCCCATTATTTTACAAGGACTTCACCTGAATTTCACAGGGATTTAAATAAGCTGTGGACAAAAGGTGTATTAAAAGGTTTAAATCCTTATTTTGACAGCAAAAAAATCAACTTAGAAAAAGGTTGCAGAAAGGTTGTTGCAGCACCTAGAGGTCATGCTAAATCTACAAATTTAACATTCAAAGATGCACTTCATTCAATTGTATATCAATACAAAAGATTTGTAGTAATTTTATCTGATGCATCTGATCAGGCTGAAGGGTTTCTTGGAGACATAAAAACTGAGCTTGAAGATAACAAGATGATTCATGAAGATTTTGGCGATTTAAAGGGCAATAAATGGGCTACAGATGAATTTGTTACCAGTACAAATATAAAGGTTGTTGGTATAGGTAGTGGCAAGAAAATAAGAGGTAGAAAGCATCGTAATTGGAGACCTGATTTAATTATTCTTGACGATATTGAAAATGACGAAAATGTAAATACATCTGAGCAAAGGAAAAAACTTTCTAACTGGTTTTATAAGGCTGTATCAAAATCCGGAGATTCATATACCGACATAGTTTATATCGGTACTATGCTGCATTACGATTCACTCCTGGCAAAGGTAATGAAGAACCCTTCCTATGAAAGTGTTAAGTATAAAGCAGTTATAAGTGAAGCTAAAAATCAAAGTTTGTGGGACATGTGGGAAAGCATATATGTAGACCTTGATAATGAAAATCATGAAGCTGATGCATTACAGTTCTATTTGGACAATAAAAGTAAAATGCTTGAAGGAACTAAAGTACTCTGGGAAGCAAAGATGAGTTATTACGACTTAATGGTTTTAAAAGTCTCTGAAGGAGAAGCAAGTTTTAACTCTGAACTTCAAAACGAACCTATTGATCCAGCATCCTGCGTATTTAATGATGAGTGGTTTGATTACTACAATGAAGCGGAAATTGATTTTACAGATAAGAGATTTATATTTGTTGGTGCAATAGACCCTTCGCTTGGGAAAAACAAGAAAAGCGACTATTCTACAATCATTGCATTAGCTAAAGATACAAAAACCGGTTATATGTATGTTGTGATTGCAAGTATTGATAGACGGCATCCAGATATTATCATCCTAGATACAATCGAAAGTAGCAGAAAATTAAAAAGAGATTATCAAAGAGGATATGCAAAATTAGGAGTTGAAACAGTACAGTTCCAACATTTTTTTAAGGATGTACTTGCAAAGGAAAGTGCAAAATCCGGAGAGTATCTGCCAGTTGAAGAAATACAAAACATCGCAGATAAAAGAATGAGAATTGAAACACTGCAACCAGATATTAAAAACGGATATATAAAATTTAACATTAAACATAAGTTACTTATGCAGCAGTTAAAAGAATATCCGATGAGTGCTCATGATGACGGTCCTGATACATTAGAAATGGCTGTAAGATTAGCGAAGAAAATATCATCTGGTGGTGCAAGTGAATATAAAAGTATCCTGAAAAGAGGATTGAAATTTAAAAAAGGTGCATATTAGGAGGTGCGAATTTTGATTTTAGATGCATACGGAAAACCAATTAAAAAGAATAGACCAATAACGAGAGAAATTGCTGCACCTGCCATATATGATAAATACTCTACATATCCATCTGATGGACTAACACCTGTTAAGCTTGCAAAAATACTAAAAGAAGCTGATGCAGGAGATGTTTTTAGACAGATGGAATTGTTCGAGGAAATAGAAGGTAAGGATCCTCATTTATTTTCTCAAATGCAAACTAGAAAGAATGCTGTTACTGGAATTGATTTTGAGGTCCTCCCCTACTCTACTGAAGATGAAGTAAGTAAAAAGATTACTGAGTTTATTTCAGATATTATATTTGATTTAGACACTGAAGATATTTTCACTGACTTACTTGATGCTATTGGTAAAGGCTTTGCTGTATCAGAAATAATATGGAAGTATAAAAATGGAATGGTTGTTATTGATGATATTAAAAGCAGAGAGCAAAAGAAATTCTTTTGGGACAACAATGATAAATTTAAAGTAATGACAATTGAGAATCCTCAAGGTGAAGAGCTTCCTATCAATAAATTTATTATACACAGATATAAAGCACGTTCAGGACACCCTAGCAAGGCTGGAATAATGAGAGTAATAGCCTGGATGTATTTATTTAAAAATTACACAGTTAAAGACTGGGTAGCATTCGCTGAAGTTTACGGTATGCCTTTAAGGCTTGGTAAATATAATGCAGGTGCAAGCGAAGATGATAAGAATGCACTACAAACTGCATTGATGTTATTGGGCAGTGATGCAGCTGGAATTGTACCTGAAGGGACAGCTATAGAATTTATAGAAGCCAACAAAGGAACAACCTTAAACATTTATGAAAGCCTATCAAATTTTTGCAATAAAGAAATGAGTAAGGCAATACTTGGACAAACATTAACCACGGATATTGGAGATAGTGGCAGCCGAGCAGCTGCTCAGGTTCATGACGGAGTAAGAAAAGATTTAGTTGAAGCAGATTGTAAAGCTTTAGCCAGAACCATAAGGAATGATTTAATAAAACCTTTAGTCTTATTTAATTTTGGAAGCCAATATGTTGACCTAGCTCCATATATTAAATTCAACTATGAAGAGCCTGAAGATACAGAAAAGAATGCTAATACTTACAGGACAATAATTAAAGATATAGGACTGCCTGTTGCAGAGGATCATCTATATGAGAAATTCGGAATACCTAAGCCAGAAGAGGGTCAAAAAATAGTTACAGTTCCTCAGTCTTCATTTAATGGTTTTAGTGACTTTGGGTTAAAAGATACACAAATTATTTCACACAAAAATGCAATAGCAGATTATCAGAATGAAATAGACAGCATCGCTGATGTAGCAATAGATAAAAGTAGCGCTTTATTCAAAGAAGTATATAAACCAATTAAGGAGCTTATAGGTAATGTTAATTCTCTGGAGGAACTTGCATCAATAATAAGTGATTCAAAGGAACTCGAAAAACTTCTTGTTAAGATGGAAAATAAAGACATGGATGATTTGCTACAAAAGACCATGTTTTTGGCTGACATGTATGGAAGGAAGATTGAATATGACAGAAATTAGCGGAGTAATAAGTAAGGATTTAAGCTTCGAAGCTGCTGAAGAATATTTTAAAGGTAAAATTCCTGTTAGTAAGTCAGAGTTTTATAAGTTAGTTGATGAATATAAAACTAAAGCTTTTATAGTTTCCGGATATAACAATTCAGAAATAATAAAGAAGTTTATGAATGAATTGCAAAATGCAATAGACAATGGGACAACTTTAAAAGATTTTCAAAAAAACATGAATAGTTTTCTTGAGAACAAAGGCTATGAAGGAATAACACCTTATCAGGCAGATAATATATTTAGGACAAATATTCAAACAGCCTACAGTGTAGGGCATTATACAGCAATGACTGACCCTGAAGTTAAAAGATTAAGACCGTACTGGGAGTATGATGCTGTAAATGATGGAAAGACAAGACCATCACACAGGGCTATGGATGGATTAGTTTATCCTGCGGATCATTCGTTTTGGGATACTTACTACCCACCTAACGGCTTCAGATGCAGATGCGGAGTTACTACTCTTTCTAAGAGGCAAGTTGAACAAAGAGGTTTATCTGTAATGGAAGAAATTCCAGACAGAGGAGTAGACAAAGAAACTGGAGAGTTATTTCGAATACATCCTGATAAAAACTTTGGATACAATCCTGCAAAAAAAGCTTTTGAAGCAGATTTAAAGGGTTATCCTGAAGCTTTAAAAAAAGCTTATGAAAATCATTTAAATAAGCGTTAATCGTCTAACAGTTGATTTTTAAACAAACTAACGCTCAAATACAATTAAAATAACAAAAACTAACGCGACTAACGATGATTTATAACAATTATTAAAAAATGAAAAAAGTCAAAATTAAATTTGGGGCATTATTTATGCCATTTAACGAAAAAAATATTCAAATCGAATTATCGGACTATTTGAAAAAGATAATTAAAATTAACGCGGGTTTAACGCTGATTAACGGTGGCTTGTACACTATTAACGAAAAAAATAACGCAAGAGGTGGCAAAAGTGAAAAATATTTACATTTTATCCAACTTAGTAGATGTTTCTTCCGTGCCTGAAGAAATAAGAATACTACCTTATGGTCATGTTGAAAGCAGAAAAGGACCGTTTGAAGTTGATGAATTAAGTTACAAAGAAATATCACAATATTTTAAGGAGCGAAAATTAGATGTCGTTATAGATTATGAGCATCAAACACTAGAAGGAGTACAGGCTCCTGCTGCTGGATGGGTTAAAAGTTTAAGTTATAAACCAGGAGATGGAATATACGGCATCGTGGAATGGACAGATAAAGCAAAAGAATATCTAAAAAGTAAGGAGTACAGGTATTTAAGTCCTGTAATAGCAAGACGTAAAACCGATGGGAGAGCAGTTCAGCTTCACTCTATTGGTTTAACTAATACTCCTGCTATTGACGGCATGGAGGCAATTGTAAATAGTTTAAATACAAAATTTGGAGGTAATGAAATGGATTTAAAACAAATTGCTTTGGCTCTAGGGCTAGGCGAAGATGCAACAGAGGAACAAATAATTGAGGCTATCAAATCATTAAATGCAATGAAAGCAGAAAATAATACGGTAGCTTGCAAAGAAGTACTTGAAGCGTTGGAATTAAAGGATAATGCTACGGTAACAGAGGTTAAAGGTAAAATAATATCTCTGAAAAATCCAGCCGGTTATGTAAGCGCTGCTGATTTTTTAGCGCTTAAGGAATCTATTCAGAAAAAAGAAAGCGGAGATTTAGTTGAACTTGCTTTATCTGACGGTAAAATAACTCCGGCACAAAAAGCTTGGGCAGAACAAATTGCTCTTAAGGATCCTGAAGGATTTAAAGAGTTTTTAAAAAACGCTCCGGTTGTTATTGATTTAAAAGAAATGAAAATCAATAAAGATCCAGTGAAAGTTGATAAAGATTTGGAGTTGAGCGTAAATAAAATGCTTGGAATTTCAGATGAAGATGTTAAAAAATACGGAGGTGAAAAATAATGCCATTAACTGAAGGAAGAGACACAGCAAGACGACCAGGAGATGTTATTGAATTACCTGTGGGAGCTGGAAAGGTTATTTATGAAGGTGGCTTAGTTGTTTTAAATGCAGGTTATGCTGAGATGGGAACTACTGCTGTAGGATTAGTAGCAGCAGGAAGAGCTGATTCGTATGCAGATAATACTAACGGATTAGCTGGCAATATTAATGTGAAAATCAGAAGAGGATGTTTTTTGTTTAACAACAGTGCTACAGATGCAATTGATCAAGCTGACGTTTTAAAAGATTGCTATATTGAAGATGATCAAACGGTAGCAGCTACAGATGGTGCAGGTACAAAATCTAAAGCCGGAAAAGTAATAGAGATAACACCTGAAGGTGTTTGGGTAGAAATATTATAAAAAATTTTAGAAACCAGGAGGAATAAATAACATGATAATTAATCAAGCAGCATTACAACAAATTTTTGTTGGATTTAAAACTATATTCAACAAAGCATTCACAGAGTCAAAACCTATTTTTGAGAAAATTGCAACAGTGGTACCATCAAGTACCAAGACTGAAAGCTATAAATGGCTTGGAAAAATTCCACGTATGAGGGAATGGATTGGTGAAAGACAAATTCAAAATTTGGGTGCATTTGATTACCAGATTAAGAATAAACCTTATGAAGCTACAATAGCATTGGACAAGGAAGATGTTGAGGATGACACTATTGGAATATATAATCCTATAGTTCAAAGCATGGGACAATCAGCTGCCATGCATCCTGATGAAATAGTATTGCCTTTGCTTCCTAATGGATTTGCAAACAAATGCTATGATGGAAAAAGCTTTTTTGCTACTGACCACAAAGAAGGTAAGAGCGGAATTCAGAGCAACAGTTCAACATATAAATTAACTCCTGAAACTTATGGTGATGCGAGAGCAGCTCTGATGAGTTTAAAAGATGAACAAGGGAACCCAATGAACATAGTTCCAAACTTACTTGTGGTTCCTCCGCAGCTTGAAGGAATGGCAAGAAAAATATTGTTTGCTGAACAAGTGGATGCAACTACAAATATATACAAAAACAGTGCAGAGCTATTGGTAGCAAGTGAATTGTCAGGACATCCTACGAAGTGGTTCTTGTTGGATACAACAAAACCTGTTAAACCACTCATATTTCAGCAAAGGCAGAAACCACAATTTGTTGCAAAAGACAACATCAATGATGATAATGTATTTTTCAACAAAGAGTTTATTTATGGTGTTGATTCAAGAGATAATGCAGGTTATGGATTATGGCAGCTTGCATATGGTTCTAACGGAACACAAGATAAACCTGCTGCATAATAGGATGTGAATAGAATATGTATAGCACAGTTCAGGAAGTAACAGACATGATAAAACCAGATGCTTTAAATGAATTAATTGGCTTAGGTTTTATTGAAGATGAAATCCTGAAGGCTGAAAAAATTTCTAAAATTGTACAAGATTCTATAGATGATGCTGATGCAGAAATAGACGGATATCTTTCAAAAAGATATCCTACTCCCCTATCCTCTGTACCAAGCATCATAAATAAATTAAGCAAGGACATTGCTGTATATAATGCTTTTAGCCGTTCAGGAATTGATGAAAAAACAAGGGAATTAAACTATTTATCTAGATATAAAAATGCAATAAAATATCTTGAAAATGTAGCTTCAGGCAAGGCTGACATTCCGGGACTAAGTTCTCCGGGACAGAAAGCTGCTATAGGATTTAATATTACTTCGAATAAAAAAATATTTGGAAGGGATAGTTTAAAAGGTATGTAAAATGGCAGGTATCAGAATTGATGGTGATATAAGAAAATTATATAAAAGGCTAACAAAGTATGAAAATCTTGATATGCGTGGAGTGAATATAGCTCTTGCTGAAGCAATAAGAACATCAACTAAGGATAGGTTTAAAAATGAAACATCTCCTGAAGGGACTAAGTGGAAACCTAGTAAAAGGACAGCAACCAGCACAAAAAGAGAAAAAGTATTAACAGATACAGGAAGATTAAGCCGTAGCATTAACAGTAAAGTTGGTAAAAAAGGCTTTGCAGTTGGTACTAATGTTATTTATGCAGCCACACATCAATTTGGAGATAAAAGCCGAGAACTTGGACCTATAACAATAAGAGCCAAAAATAAAAAGTCTTTAAAATTTAATGTAGGCGGCAAAGATATTTTTGTTAAAAAGGTATTCATACCAAGCTTGAAAGTAAGCATACCAGCAAGACCTTTCTTAGGTATAAATGAAGCTGACATAGAAGAAATCAGGGCTACACTCTTAGAGTTAGTAGGTGAAGACGAATGATAATTGAATGCAGAGATTACCTTCAAGATAAATTAAAAGCAGCTGGAGTTAAAACTAATATTTTTACTGAACAAAAAAAATTAAAAGCTAATAGTGAACAACATACGGCTGCTGTTTTAATCGATAAAGAAGAAATTGAAAAGTCAGGCAAAATAAAGATTTATATAGATGAAGTCACTTTAGAAAAAAAGAAAAGAAATGAGAAGTTTACAAGAAACATTTTTTTCATTGTAATTATCGGCGAATATAGTTTAGACACTTGCGCCACTATTTATGAAAATTTCATAAACATACTGGATAAAGGTTTATATGCTGATGGCAACTGGATAGATATGAGCATCGAAGAAATAGACTGGGTTGATGAAGAGGACAGTATACTAAAAAGTAAAGTGACTGTACAAATGTTATTTAAATTTGAAGGTGGTATATTTGAAGATACTGGATTTAAATTAATTAATATTGATAATGTAACTGCGGAGGTTGAAAGTAATGAGTGAAGAAAATAAGAAAAAAGAAGTTACACAGACTTTAAAAAATGAAGAAACATTGGTAGATATTGAAGAGCTTAAAGTAAAATTAAATATAAGCGATTCGGTATTTTATGGCGTTTTAGCTTCAAGAGGCTGGGTTAAAGGCAAAAAAATAACTCAAACAGAAATGAATAAAGCTGTTAAGGAATTTTTAAACGCTCCATTAAAATAATAAAAAGTAGGAGGTAAGTACGAACATGAGAGATGTTAATATTAGCGTAACCGATGGCGGTATTGGCTCTGTTGTAAATGTTGGAGATGGCATCCATATAAAAATAGGAGCTTCGCCTATAGTAACAAGCGGATATATAACAATCACCGGCAGCATGGATTATAAAAAAATAAGAGAATTATTAGGTAATTGTCCTTTAGCTGATGCGGCTATGGATAGTGTTTCAAGTGGAAGCAATCTAATATATTGTTATCCTGTAAATCCAACTACACCAGGAACAATAGGTGAAGTAACTAGTACTAAAACAGGCACAGGAACTATGGAAGCATCAGGAACTCCAAACAATGCTTTTGCCGTAGTGGTTGAAATATTAAAGGAAGGCGGTTTAAATGCAGCTACATTTAAATATTCCATAAATAATGGAACTACCTTTAGTAATGAATTGACCGTACCTTTAGGCGGTGCTTATGTTATACCTGATACAGGAATTACAATAACTTTTACAGCACCATTAGAACAAACTTTCGCATCTGGAGATAAATTTACATTTAAAACAACAGCACCTGCAATATCGACTCAGGGTATATTAGATGCTTTGGCAAAAATTAAAGTTGCAAATATAGATTTTGAATTAGTACATATAGTTGGACCTGGCAATAAAGCATTATGGACATCGCTAGGAGTTGAAGCGAATAACTTTTTTAACACAGTTAAAAGGCCATTATTCTTTATTTCAGAAACAAGAAATATGGCAGATACTGATTTAAGCTTAGATGCGTATGTACAAGCTCTCTTGACTGAAAGAGAAGGAATTGCAAATTATCTTATACAGGTAGTTTCTGCGAGAGTTGAATTTACTAGAATGGATGGTACTGTTAATGATATAAATTTTGCATCTGTAGCATGTGGGTTATATTCAAGAGCTAGGGTAAGTCAATCAATCGGTGAAGTTCAAAGTTTTGCAATACAAGGTATTACAAAACTTTTACCTGAAGGAATTGAAAACCATATTGATACATTAGATGCGGCTAAATTCTTAACAGTAAGACAGTATAGCGGAATAGAAGGTTATTATGTTAATCAAGCACGTATGATGGCTCCTGACGGGAGTGACTATCAATATGCAGAATACGTGAGGACTATGATTAAACTTGTTAAACAAGTAAGAATCGCTGCTCTTTCTGAGCTTCAAAAAGAAATAGACTTGAGTGATCAAGAAACGAGTTTAACAGTAATAGCTGAAATTGTTTCAACACCTTTAGATATAGCTGCAAAAGACACTAAAGAAATAAGTTCAGGAAGAATAATAATACCTGAAGGACAGGATATATTAGCAACCGAGACTATAAATCTAACTATAAAATTCATACCTAAA
Organism: Sedimentibacter sp.; assembly: GCA_032059885.1. Lineage (GTDB taxonomy): Bacteria > Bacillota > Clostridia > Tissierellales > Sedimentibacteraceae > Sedimentibacter. The sequence continues at coordinate 110,797 of DAMBZP010000004.1, read as the reverse complement.
GGCATTTCAAGAGAATTTAAAATTGATATCGGTATTGAAAATCCAAACGCATAGGAGGTATAACGTATGGGCATTATAAATGGACAGGCATATGATTGGTCTAGTATATCAATCAACATGCCAGGGATGACGTTTCAAGCACAAGACATAAATTATGACGATGAATTAGAAAAAGAACCTGTATATGGCATGGGCGTTGAGCAACGAGGATATGGCAAAGGAAATTATAAAGCAACTGCAAAAATGACTATGCTTAAAGAGGATTTTGATGAGCTTGTAAGTTATTGCAAGAAAAAAAGCACACCACTTTACAAAACAGACATATCAAAAATAATAGTTGCTTATGCACATGATTATCAAAAAACCAAGACAGATGTTTTAAATAAAGTTACTATTACAAAAACTAGCCATAAAGGGACTCAGGGCGACAAAAATTTAAAGGTTGATGTAGACTTGTTAATATATGGCGAAATTGTTCGTGACGGGCTATCTGCTATATAAAAATATTCAATATAAATTGCAAAAACGGAGGAAATTAATATGAGCGAAATGGAAGTAATGAACCATGATAATCAAAATTTAGTGGTCTCAAAAGAAAATCTAATTAAAACATACGGAAAGGTCTATAAAATTGATATAACAATCACTCCTGATGAAGATGTAACGATTGAAAAAACATTCTATTTTGTTAAGCCAAAAACATCAAGTCTTGACAGATATATAAAAAAGGCCGGAATAGAAACACTACATGCTTCAAAAGTTCTTATAAATGACAATGTAGTAGTTGAACAGCAGAATGAAGTTAATGAATTATTAGAGGAATATCCAGCAGCAGCTTTGAGTTTGTCAGAAAAACTGTTATTCATTCTTGGACTTGCTAAAGATGTAAATTTCAAAAAGCTCTAACGGACAATCTCAATAGCATCAAATCAAATATCTTTGAATCGGGTGCTATTGAGATATCAAAATATGTTCCGGAAGAGCTAAAAAAAAATACAGATGATTTAGATGATTTTATGAAACAATTAGCTATTGCAAAATACGTGCAGGAGTTAGAAGAAAGTATATTTATTAGAGCAATTAGCAAGCTTTTTGAGGAATAAAAATATTTCATAATTATTATAGGAAGGAGGTTAAAAGTGAGCAGCGGAATGGAAAGTATATTTAAATTATCAGTAATAGTTAATATGATTGATAATTTGAGTAGACCAATAATAAATGTCAGAAAAGAAGTTGACTCTACAATAAGCAGCCTTGATAGAATGCAAACAGCATCGCAAAATATGATAAGGGGCGGAGCTGCACTTGCTGGTGTAGGTGCAAGTATAACAACCGCAGTATTACAACCAGTTAATGCGACAATGGAAAGTAAAAGAGCAATCGGTGAATTAAGTTCAGTCGGAATTGAAGATTTAGAGTTACTTGAAAATGCAGCAACAAACTTTTCAAATACATGGGCAGGAGTAACGAAACCTAACTTCTTGTCAGCAGCATACGACATAAAATCAGGTATTGAAAGTTTATCAGATGAAGGCATAGCTAAATATACAGAGTTTGCAGGTATAACAGCATTAGCTACAAAATCAACAGTAAATCAGATGACGGATTTATTTGCAACAGGTTATGGAGTATATAAAGATTATTATAGCAATTTAAGTGATATTGAGTTTGGTGAAATGTTCTCTGCCGGTATTGCAAAATCAGTACAAGCATTCAAATCTGATGGAACTAAAATGGCACAAGCTATACAAACATTAGGTGCATCGGCTACAAATGCAAATGTACCTATGGAAGAGCAATTTGCTATATTGGGTATGCTACAGGCGACAATGAGTGGCTCTGAATCTGGAACTAAATATAGTGCATTCTTAAGAAGTGCTGCCAAAGCCGGTGAAGAATTAGGATTATCTTTCTTGGATACAAACAATAATCTTTTAAGCATGCCAGAAATATTAGGAATTTTACGAGGGCAGTTTGGAGAAACATTGGATGCAGCTGAGAAAATGAAAATATCCAAAGCTTTTGGAACTGAGGAAGCAATAAAGCTAATAGATTTATTGTATGGTAAAACTGGAGATTTGCAAAGCAACATATTATTGCTGTATGACAGCATGGGACAAGGCATAGGAACGGCAACAGAAATGGCAAATAAAATAAATAGCACTGACCCAAGCAAGATGGACATAGTCCGGCAGCAGATAAGTAACATATCTGAAACTTTAGGCAATGCGCTCTCCCCTACAGTTATGGATGTCTTGAATAGTGCTGGACAGCTATTAGGAAGAGTAGGAACCTGGGCACAAAACAATCAAGAACTAGCCGGAACTATAATGAAAATAATACTTGCGCTAGGTATATTAATGTCTATTAGTGGATTAGCGGTTATGGGCATAGGTAGTATGGGAATTATAGGAATTCAAACATTTGGCGCTCTTAAAGCTGGAGCTGGTGTAATCAAATTCCTTACATCTAATCTTCAATATTTACCAACTGCAATCGGATTGGTTGGTTTGAAATTACAATCCTTTGGCGGTGCTATACTTTCAGTGCTGAAATTTATACCTGGTTTAATAGGTTCTGTATGGAGCTTTACAGCTGCACTTTTAGCAAATCCTATCACCTGGATAGTTATAGGGGTTATAGCCTTGATTGCAGGGTTATATTTATTGTATAAAAACTGGGATAGGGTTGCACAGTTTTTAAATGGTGTTTGGAATGGAGCTATAGCAGGATTTAATTCGGGACTAGACTGGATGAAAGAAAAGCTTGCATCTGTAGGCGGCTTTTTTACTGAAACATGGACAAATATTCAAACAGGATTCAACAATGCAATAACAAACTTTTTACCTTCAGTTAAAGAATCAGGAGCTAAAATACTGACTACTCTTACATCTGGAATTAAAAGTGTTATTAATAAACCTGCTGAGCTGGTAAAAGAAGGTTTAGGAAAAATAAGAAACATGCTGCCATTTTCAGATGCTAAAACCGGACCATTAAGTAAATTAACATTAAGTGGTAAGAAAATATTTGAAACTATTAATGTCGGTATGAATGCAACAAAAAATGTACCTCAAAAGACATTTGAAAGTGCAATGAATTTTGGTAAAAATACTGATGCTGATAACAACAATATATCACCTAAAAAATCAAACAGTTTACTACAGGTGTTCAGGGAGTTTACAAATAATTCAGACAGCAACACGATTGACAAAACAACTATAAAAGGCAATGATAAAAAAATAATAGTCCAAAAGGTTGAATATCATTTTGACATCAAAGATTTAAAAGACATCACTCTAATGAAAAGATTACTTGAAGATTTAGACGATATTGATAATTCAATTCCTGATGATGACGATTTAGTTACAGCATAAAAACGGAGGGATTCACATGATATTTATTGATGACAATTCCGTAATGGTAGGAGGCTGGGTTTTACCTGGTCTCCTTAAATCTATTGAAGTAGATGCGGAGGTACTATATGAAGATGTTGAAATTGAAGGTAGAACTGATAAACCTAAGCAAGTGACTGGGTATGCTGATGCAAAAGTTTATATTGACCTTGAGCTTAGAGGCAATTCTAAAAATGAAGTACTTCAAAAACTTAATAAAATACAAAGAATATTTAGAAAGCCTAACATACCAACTCCGTACGCTTACTACATAGTTAATGAACATATAAATGCACGAGATATAAATTTGATTGTGCTAAAAAAAGTAACATCAAAAGAAGGCGCAGGAAAGGAATTTAACTTAATAGTTAACCTTGAGTTTTTTGAGTACATTCCTATATCGATAACTGCACAAAGCACAACATCTACTACACAAGCAGCATCAACACCAGCTACAACATCATCAAGTACTAATTTAAATGAAAATTATCAAAATTATTTAGATAATAATCGTGGTACTGCACCTAAAATAAGCGACAAATCGACTGCATCACCAAGTGTTGATGATAGAAAACTTGCTATGCAATATAAAAAAGAACTTGAAATGATGAGGTGATATAACAATGAATTTGTTCAATCCTCTTATAAGAATTAAATTAAGTTCATATGAACTTAATGGCGGAACTGAAGCAGAAATAACTTCAAGCCAGAAGAGTTATTCCGATTTTGCTAAAATTATAATAACAGAAAATTTACTTAAACAAATGAGCCTTAATAAAGACGATTTGGTAGATATTGAAATTGGATATGAAGGGCAATATTTCAATGTTTTTTCAGGAAAAATTAAAAACATAGAATCAAATATTGTTAATTGCAATGATGATATGGCAAAACTTGAAAAAACTTATGTTACAAATACATTTATAAATTGTGTACCTCAAGAAGTCATAAACTATTGTTTAAACAAAGCAGGAATAACAGCTAAAAATATATCAGGAGATAATTTTATTGTACGCCCTGCTTTACCTATAGTTAAACAAAACTGTGTTGATATACTAAAATTGTTAAATAAATACTGGAAAATAGACTATAAGTTTTACTTTAAAGAAAGAATGTTTTATTGGGGTTCTAAAACAACTAATGAGAAAATTTATAATTTTAAGTATAAAGAAAATATTATTAGTTTAAATTATGAAAATGGCTGGATATTAGAAACTGTTGCATCCCCTTTTGTAAGGCATTCCGATATCATTAATATTGAGCATCCAAAGATTACAGGACAAATGGAAGTAAAAAAAATAAAGCATAAATTTCAAAATGGTTATACAAGGAGTTTAATTTATGTCTGAAAATAAATTGAAAAATATAATCATAAAATCAATAAAGGAATACCTGAAGGATAATTCGCCTGAAGGACAAATAAAATTTGCTAGTATAGTATCTAAAAAGGCATCGGGTAGCACTTATTTATACAGCTTAAAGATATTAGATCAAAGCAAAGAACCGGATATTAATTATCCTGTTGTTCCAAATATTCCTGATGAAATAATGTATAACGTTGGGGATATTGTTATTGTTGGAATTCTCTACGGACAAGTATATCGAATACTAAAGAAGGTGAAAACATGATAGATATTTTAGTTGATAATAATGGAGAAATTGCTATAGCTGCTAATAAAAATGCTATGTTAGTATTTGATAATGATCAGCTGCTTCAAGATATAAAACTGGAAGCTAAGACATCTGAAGGTGATTGCTTTTACGATAAAGAGTATGGATGGAGCTTATTAGATTTTTTACATAGAGAAATTGATGATTTAATGATTTTAGAAGTTCAACAAAGAATAAAAGAGAAATTAAAGAAACATACGGAGATTGACCAGCAATCAATAAACATTGGAATTACTGAAAATTTAGATATGATTATTTTTAAAATAAGATTCAAATTATCAAACGATGATGAATTAAGCTTAGAAGTAAATTTAGATAGAGTAAAAGCGGAGGTGATATAGCTCATGGACGATTTGCTTGATAAAATTATTCCTGTTCCGGATGAAGATAATTTGGAGGAAGAAATAAAAATCGACTTAGCCTCTGAAGGGTTTAAAATAAACAATTTTCAAAGTGGCGGAGTTTTTAAAACAATACTAAGAATATTCATAAAAATATATGTAGAGCTATTGAAATTAGCTAGAAATGTATTGAAAAATAGTACTCTTGATGGTGCAGAAAATGAATGGTTAGATCTTAAAGCTGCTGATTATACAAAAGTAAGAAAACTGGCAGAAAAAACGCAAGGTAATTTAACTTTGAGTAGATTAGCAGCAGGAGAACAAATAACAATTCCAAAAGGATATGTTTTTAAAACCGCTCCTGATAGCGCAGGATTAGAATTAAGCTATATAAATCAAGAAGATAAGGTAATGTTAAGTACAGAAACATCTATTGAAATTTTGGTAGAAGCTGAGGAACCAGGCTCTATATATAATGTTCCATCCGGACAGATAACAAAATCATTGATTCATATTGAAGGTGTTGAGACAATAACTAATAATGTTAATTGGATTACAAAAGAAGGATCCGATGAAGAAAGTGATGAAAGCCTCCGACAAAGAACAAAAAATAGTTGGGCAGAATTAGCAGTTACACCTATTCGTGATAAATATAAAAACATAGCTGAAGGTATAACTGGAGTACTGGTGGCAGAGGTAGATGATCAACATCCAAGAGGTCAAGGAACGATAGATATAAGTATAATATCACCTACAGGACAGGCGACTGAAGCTCTAATACAACAGGTAACCGAAGCATGTGAAGCTATTAAGGGACCTTACGATAATTTGTTAGTAAAATCAGCTACTGCTGTTATAACAGATATAAGCGTAAATTTGGTAATATCATCTATTGCTTCAGATGAAGGTCTTATAGATAAAGCAACATCATCTATAAGCAATTTATTTGCTTCAAAAAGATTAAACGCTCCTAATGAATTGTATATATCTGAGTTAATATATGTACTTAAGAAAGATATAAGTATATTAAAAAATGTACAAGTACTCTCCCCTGTTGCAGATGTAATACTTCCAAAAGGACAGATAGTTACTCAAGGGGTTGTAACTGTAGCAATAGAAAGGACTTAAATCATGAGCAGATTTGAAAAGTATTGTGATTACATGTATTATTTGCTTCACGCTCCCTTTAAAAAAATAACAAAAGAAATTAATCAATGGTACTTGCTATTTAAGGTTCTTGGTAAATATTTTGATAAAATTAAAGAATATTTTTTTATAGTAAGAGAAGCAAGTTTGATAATTTCAGCACCTGAAGACTTTCTTATTTTGTTAGGTAATGACCGAAATATGTTTAGATTAAAAGGCGAAACAATTGAAAATTTTAGACTGAGATTATTAATGAAAATGGAAATTGCAAAACAAGCAGGTAGTATACCAGGAATACTTCTAGCAGCTTCCAGTCTTGGATATGATGAATCTACTTTAGTTCCTCTCTATCTAACTGATGAAACAAGATGGGCTGAATTTAATTTATATTTAAGTGGCAGTTATTTAAGTAGCATAAATGAATTGAATGTAATAAACGAAGAAATAAATAAGGTAAAACAAGCATCATCTAAAGCAAATCTAATATTTTTAACTCCTACGGTTGGAGAAATAAAAGTTGGAATTGCTAAAGTAGACGGTGGAATAATTTTAAATAGGCAGGTGGTTTAAAATGGCTTGGGGAGGTTTTATACTTACAAATGCAGGTAGAAATTTACTTGCAAAAGTACAAGCTGGGTTAATTGCTCAATTAAATATAACTAGATTTGGAATTGGCGACGGAGCATATGCAGGTTCATTTTCAACTTTAACAAACCTTGTATCCCAAAAGCAGTCCGTCCCTTTGAGAACAAAGAATGCTAAGGACCAATTTACAAACGTTGATGGATATTTTTCAAATGAAGGTTTATTGGCAGGGTTCTACTTCAGGGAGTGGGGCATATTCGCAATGGATGGCGCACAAGAAATATTATACGCATATGACAATGCCGGAGCGGATGCGGAATATATAGCTCCCGATGGAGATGTAAGATATGAAAAAATGCTTAAAGCTGCATTATCAATATCATCCGAAGTAGATGTTGTTATAAGCACTGAAGGGGTTATCCTTGCAAGCAAGGAAGAGGTTGATAACCTTGCAGGTATAGGAAGAACAACAGAAACTGTAAAAGGAAATGCAGATAGTATTATTTCATTAGGAAATAATAAAACTAATAAGTTAAGAGCTTTATCTTCAAAGAATGCTGCATATACAATTGTAGCAGGTGATTTAGATAAAAACATTACTGTAACAGGTGACACAACTATAACCTTAACCGCTATTGCTACCTTAGGTCTAGGATTCAGATGCAGAATAAGCAATATTGGTGCAGGTGTTGTTAGTATTGTACCTTCTGGGACAGATACTATAGCAACAGGTACAGGCATAACAATATATCCTGGCAAATGCGTTGAAGTTGTAGCTGATTATGCAGGAATGTGGACAGTAGTAGGGTTTGATTTTACGGCACAAATTAACTCTTTGGAAGCTCAAATCCCTGCCCCTGTAACTGTAGTAAATGATTTGACAACTGGAGGCACAACATCTGCTTTAAGTGCTGAACAAGGTAAAAACTTAAATGCTAATAAAGCACCTAACAGTCACGCCAGTACAGGAACTACTTATGGGTTAGGTTCGACTAATAATTATGGTCATGTGAAAACAATAAATGGTTTAACACAGTCAAGTCATGTTGATGGTACAGCTTTAAGTGCGTATCAAGGGAAGGTGTTGAATGATTTAATAAACTCAAAGGTCATTACAGGTTCTTATACAGGAGATGGAACTACAAGAGAGATAAATCTTGGCTTTAAACCAAGCATAGTTATACTTGATTCAGGAGATATCACTTATCCAGAACGTAGATATACTACAATTATAACAAATGATTATCAAGCAATAAGCGTTGATAATAACGGTACAGTAAGTAGGTCTACTGGTACGAAATTATCTTCTAATGGGTTCACTGTAATAAATGGAAAACCTGGCGGTAACCTTGCTAATATAGTTTTCAACTATATTGCTTTTAAATAGGAGGGGCTCATGATTATAAGAAGTAATAAGACATTTGAAACCAATTCATTATTTCCTAATTTGGATTGGTACAATGAAAATAATTATGTTATTGATGAAAAAAATGAAGGGAATAAAGAATTAATAGAAAAGATTAAATTACATGCACCTTACATGGAATTGGTTATTGATAACGAAAAAATAGTTGATATTTTGCCTATAGAAAGACCACCAGAGCAAATCACGATTCCAATTCCAACAACTGATGATTATTTAATTGACTTGGATTTCAGATTATCAATGATTGAATTAGGAATATAAAAATTATAAAAATAGAAAAGGAGAAATAAAATGACTTACATTTATTGTAAAAAAGTAATAGCAAACGGAACGTACGGAACGAAAGAGGAAATGCAAATTAAGCTTGACGTATTTTTATTAAACAATAGAATTACACAAGAAAATTATGACGAATTAACAGCGATGTTGAACTTAGCATAGGCAACAAAAGAAAAATTTGGACAACTAAAAGTTAGGGAACAAAACGATAATTCAAATTTTAAACTAGGCAGCAAAATCAAAGTTTAGAGTCCTAGAAAGGAGAAAGGTATGCAAAAATATTTAGGAGTTAAAATTATTGAAGCGGAAAAAATGTCGTTAATTTCCGCAGAAGAACATTTACAAAGAAAAATCAAAAAAGGAAACGAACCTGGATATTTGATAAGATATGACAATAATTATGAAAGCTGGTCTCCAAAGGAAGCCTTTGAACAAGCATATAGAAAAATTGATAGCTTGACATTTGGACTTGCTATTGAAGCTTTGAAAAAGGGTCATAAGGTTGCTCGTAAAGGTTGGAATGACAAAAACATGTTTTTGTTAATCGTAAGACCTAATAAATATAGAATAGATTTTGGAGAAAAAGATAACTTTGCTATTTGGTCGAGTGAAGATAATGTATTGCCTTGGATAGGTATGAAGACAGCAGACAACAAGTTTGTTCCTTGGCTTGCATCACAGGCTGATATGTTAGCGGAAGACTGGGTTATAATTGAATGATAGATAAATCAGAAGAATTATTATCAGGTAAGGATGCCTTAAGAGCGTTTTTACATTGCTTTAAATGTATGAATCTCGAACCATGCGAAACAAATCACTGGGCTATAACAACAGATAAAGATGGAAAAACATGCGATAATTACAAATCAATTAATAAGGGTTTAAAGGAGCTTTAAACATTGTTTAATAGCTCTTTTTAAATACAAAAAAATAATAGGAGGTCATTAAAAATGACAAAGAAAGAATTTAGAGAAAAATATGATCAGGAGATTAGAATTCTTAGCAGAGAAAAAGAAGTAGATATGGGTGTAGCAACTGATATGCTTATAGCTCATAACAGAAATAAGGACAAGGCTCCTGAAGAGCTTGCTAATGAAGCTTACTATTACAATTTCACTGGTTGCGAAGAGCTTAATCATGAAGAGCTTGCTGAAGATATTAAGGCTCTTGAAGATGCTGGAGAAATTCCAAGGTTATTCTAAGAAATAAGAGCCTTCAGGCTCTTATTTCTTATTTGAAAGAAGGTGAAATAATGTTTCAAATTCAAAATGGATTAATAACAAATTTCAATATAGAAGGTATTAATTTTAAGATTGAACTAATACCTACAACAAATATATTTGCTCGCCCTGGATATAAAATGAATCCAGAGTTTACAACGGTACATAATACTGCTGACCCAGGCGCATCTGCAGAAAGATTATCAAGCTATGTACGTAACCAAAATGGATATAAAAGCTGGCATTTTACTATTGGAAAGAATGTAGTTATTCAACAACTTCCAATATCTGAGTCAGGTTGGCATGCAGGAGATGGTCCAGAAGGAATAGGTAACCGAAAATCAATTGGTATAGAAATATGCGAAGTTGATGGAGCTGAAGAAACAGCAATAAAATTCATTGCGGCACTTGCAGAGACAATGAATTTTTCTGTAACAGATAAAGTAAAACCACATCAGCATTGGAGTGGAAAGTATTGTCCAAGGCTCATTCTTCCCCACTGGTCAATATTTATAAAAAGTATTCAGGAGGAACAAAAGAAAATGAAAGACATTGAAGGCAGATGGTCAGAAAAAGATGTTAAAGAAGCTGTTGAGGATGGAGTTTTCTCTGGATATCCTGATGGAACATTTAAGCCAGAACAACCTCTTACAAGAGAGCAAGCTGCTGTTTTATATTGTAGAATTAAACGATTATACGACAGAAAGTAAATCGAATTTATGTTCGAATTGACTTTACACTTTCTCTATGATATGGTATAATAAGAGTAGGTAAAAGTTGAGCTGATCACTCAACTTAAAGTGTTTCCTGACACGAGCCTACTCTATTTATTTATCAGGAAAAAATACAAATAACACTTACAGGAGGGTGTTCATATGGAAGAAAGCAAAGAGTTGGTTATCATTAAAATTCTTAGTGAATTACAGGAACTTTATGAAATTAACAATTTGGAGGTTAAAGAGGTACTTGACCGTAATTTAGAACCTTACATCTTAGTGTCTACTGAAACATCATTAATGATTTCAGACTTACAAGAAAAAATATTCTTTTTCATAGGGCTAAAAAGGATGGAAGGACTTTCAGAGGAATCATTAAAATCTTATTTATATGAATTAAATATGTTTAGCAGGTATATACATAAGCCCGTTTCACAAATTGCTATCAATGATTTAAGAGGCTATCTTGCAACAACCAAGCAAGAATATAAATATGAAAATACCACTGTTAACAATAAAATAAGCGTGTTAAGGACATTCTTTGGAACTTTAGTTAAAGAAGAAATTATTGAAAAGGACCCTACTCTAAGGCTTAAAAATCTAAAAGTTAATAAGAAAACTTTAAGAAAGCCACTTTCTGCTGAAGAATTAGAAATCGTAAGGAATAATTGTGAAACATTACGAGAAAAAACAATAGTAGAGTTCTTTGTAAGCACAGGATGTAGATTGTCAGAAGTATTAAATGTTAAAATATCTGAACTCAACTGGAACAATAATTCCTTAATTGTATTAGGAAAAGGTAACAAGGAACGTAGAGTTTATTTTTCTGTTAAATGCAAATTACTATTACAGGAATATATTCAAGAAAGATCTGATAACTATGATATTTTATTTATTTCCGAAAAAGGAAGTAACAAAAAGCTTGGAAAATCTGGTATAGAAAAGATTTTTCGGAGAATATCCGATAATGCTGGAGTAAAAGTTACTCCTCACAAATTAAGACACACATTTGCTTCACATGCAAAAGCAAGAGGAATGGATATGAGTACTATTCAAAATTTATTAGGACATGAGTCAATTGCTACTACAGAAATTTACGTAACCATAGATGAAAAACAATTACAGATTGCATATGAAAAGTATGTAGCTGCATAAACACAGAATCAATTAAATAAACACTTTAAAAGGGTTTTTAAATAACTTTAAAGACTCTTTTAAAATGTTTATTTTAAAGAAAGATTAACTTAAAATTATTTCAATATTTACTATTCATATGATAAAATAATAATTGAAATTATAAGGTGCTAAATTTTGCAAAATATCGTGAGAAAATTTGCAAAATAAAATGGCGAGCTACATTAAGGTTCGTATTTTCAGTCTTTTGATTATATAAACAAAATACAATTTAATATATGCAGTTGTTAATGGGGTTGACAAGCATTAAGGATAGTCAGGTACTTAGCTCAATTAACCCACCCTATACTTTACCTCCTAATTATTTGTGTAAATACAGCTTAGAACTATCAAAACTATAAAAAATGGCTCCATACTCCCAAGGAACATGTGCCTATTTCTCAAATATTTCTCCATCTATGTTGATTATCTCATCAATAGATATCAATGTGCCGTCATTCATAACAATAGCCCTTTTGAAAAATCATATTGAATCAAACTAGCTAAAGGCATGTTATCTTTTGCTATTTCTATCATCCTTCGTAAAAAATTAATACCATATATTTCATATCTGTCAATCTGCTATATCTCCCATAGTGAAAAGTCCTTGACCCTCAAGCTTTTTGGCATATCCTTTCCCAATGCTCCAAAAATCAGTTAGCGGTCTATGTTCCCATGAATAGAAAACCCATTGAATGTCATCTATACATTCAATGGGTTAAAGCCGCCCAATCCATTGGTATTAGTACGTCTTATTGCTTTCCAATCTTCACAACCATCTCACAATGCCTTGTTGCTGTGATAATGATGACCATAGAACCTAGTACTCCCTTGGCGTCAAAGTACATTTTCAATAATTCCAGCTCTCAACCTTTCTTTTTTAATAAATTGGCTGTACTGATTATAACATGACAACTCTTATTTTTCGATGTCTAATTAATAAAGATAAAAGCTTCCAACATTAAAACCCTATCTATATTATAAACATAATTGACAGCTTCAAAATTACCCCAACCATGTTTTAGCTCTGTTTATGAGTTTTGAATAGAGATATACATCTCGGTCTGTAAATAATTCTTCATTTATTTTTTCAATCGAAAACCACTCAACTCCACTATTTTCATCTGGATTTACGACTAAAGAATCTTCTTCATTTGCAGTAAACAGATATGCTATTGAGAGATGGAGATGAGCATTTATGTACGTTTTATTCTTAAAATGACGTGTAACTGTTAAAATGTCAATGGAAGCAATGCTTGTAGAAATTGGAATTACGTTAACGCCTGTTTCTTCAAGAGCCTCTCGGGTTGCAACCGTTAATAAATCGGCATCTCCGTCGGCATGTCCGCCAGTCCATGCCCATGTATTTCTAATATTATGATGTATCATTAATACTTTACTTAGAGACTTGTTTAATATAAATCCCGAACTAGTTATATGTGCAATTTCGTTATCCCTCAGCAAAATATTTTGCGGAAACAGCTCTATACAGTTTAAAATAACTTTTTTGTCTTGGATTTCTTGAGCGTCTTTGGGAATATAATTCTTAATTTCATCAATATAATTCAAAATAAATTCCACCACCTTATTTAATTTTTTATAGCTAATGTTTTCTTGACAACAACATCACACCTTCCACATGCCTTGAGTAGACAAAAAAGATATCACATTAACCTGGTGGGCCCTTAGAGGCATGGTATATTTTTAAAAATCGTCTTTCAAACCTACTTTTGTACCACAAATAATCTTATTCATCTTCCATCATATCACTCATCATTTTTACATTATCAAAAGAACAAGCAATATGATCTAACGATCCGCTATTAATGTAGATAGTATTATTTGTGATCTGTACTGTTCCTAGTATAAAGCAATATGATTCTTTACTAAGAAATTTTTCAATACTATTAATTGAACCTAATTTATTATGTACATTATCTATCATTTCTTTTTTTATTGAACATTTGACATCTAAATCTGTATTATTAAATTTGTCGCAAAAATTTATCCAATACTGACTATTATTTTTTCTTATTATAGCCTTTCCATAATACACCTTCGTTTTCCATGTTTCTTCCTTGTTGATTTTCCGACTCCCCAGCTACCTAACAATCCTATTGTCAGCGGGTTAAGGCGTTTGTTCGCTACAATATTGGTTACTAATTCTGCAAATGGACCATATGCCAATAGGTCAATCTCCGATTCTCTATCTAACCACATAAGTATCTCCCCTTCATTTAAATCAAAAATAATTCCATTTTTTAATATTGTTTTTAATAAAAATAAATATTACATATTAATCTTATTGGATCAATGCTATATTTCACTTACTGTAACTTAAAAAATTCATTAAAATTTTACCTTGTATCTCTAATTATAATTGTATATCTTAAGGTTACTTATTTCAACAAAAAATATTAAATTTTTCCAATTTTTATTATATCACTTCCTATAACCTAAATACCAATCACAAGAGGTGAGGACTCTTTTTTAATAACGTTTATACTTGTCAAGAACAGCTACGCCTCGCAGATAGCTTACTTCAATCAGATATATTATGCCAATCTAAAGCGGGGCAGTTTTTAGACAATAACTTGCAGAATATTTAAATATCTTACTATCTCACATTTTATTCTGTAAGAGCTTAATGCTAAATGCACTTTCATCTTTACATCGGATTTCTAAATTTTTACTAAACACAAAAATACGTTCAACTTTATTCCTTCCAATCTCTTCATTATAACCGATATTCCCGCAAATCTTTTTACCTAAGATATTTTGAATCCATTTTTCATCTATAGTTGGAGAATAAGAGCAGCTATCTTTGCCCTCTTCGATTCTCGTTGCACATCTCCAAACAACCTTACCTCTTTCAGTTCTTCTTCGATATGAAGCGCTACAGTCCCCACACACAAGAAGATTTCCCAAAAGATATTTGCTATTATATTTGCTAGTGCTGGATTCCACTGTACCATCTTCTTTATAGAATAGCCTTGCACGTTTTGCCATTTCTTCCTGAACCTTATCAAATGTTTCGGCAGTAATAATAGCCGGATGACTATTCGTTATATAATAAAGAGCTCTTTGACTAACATTCTTACCTTTTTTACCTGTTATAAAATCTTCAGTATAAGTCTTTTGTAATAGAGCATTCCCCTTATATTTCTCGTTTTTTAGTATCTTTTGAATAACTGCGGTTGCCCATGTTTCTTTCCCTGTGGCAGTTTTAATATGATGTTCTTCCAGATACTCTTTTATTTGTTGAAGTGTATTTCCCTCCAAATACAACTGATAGATTTTTCTTATAATCTCAGCTTCTTCTGGAACGATTATCCATTCATTATTAATATGCTTATATCCCATAGGCATTTTTCCAACAAAATCATCACCTTTTTCAAATTTACGTTTGTATCCCCATTGAACGTTTTCGCTTAAATTTCTGCTCTCCTCCTGTGCCAAAACTCCATTAAATGCAATATCAATTTCTTTTTCTTCTTCAAGTGAATTTAAATTTTCCTTTTCAAAATATATATTGATACCTTTTGCATTTAAACTTCGGATAATAGTTAACGTATCTAACACATTTCTGGACAATCTGCTGATAGACTTGGTAATGATATAATCAATTTCACCACGATATGCCTTCTTAAGCATAGCATCCAAACCATTGCGTTTCTCTTTTCTAAGACCGCTTTCGTAATCATAAAATACACCTGCGAAATCCCATTCTGGATTCATTTGAATTAACTCAGTATGATTATTAGCTTGTCTAAAGACTTTTACTAAATTTTTCTTCTTAATAAAAATAATGTTGCAAATTTTAATTTTTATCAGTCTATATAATATGAGAGAGACAAAAATACGAACAGTGCATTTAGCAATTACACGTCACGTATAGGATAAATTCCCAGTTTGAACTATAGTTATGGGAATGAAAAATCCTATAAAATATCTAATGAGGAGGTATTAATATGTTTTATAGTATGGATAAACCACCATAGGATTATAATTAATGACATAATTACTTTTCTTAGGTCACATTAATCAGACTTAGCATAAAATACATCTTAGCCATTTACATAAAGATAATTCTAAACTAATAAAAAAATTTAAAAAGGAGAAAATACCAATGAAAAAATTTACTTTTTTATTACTTTTAGTTATAATGGTGTTGTGCTCATTTAATTTAGCATATGCTCAAGATATTAGTCCAGTTACATTTTATTTAGATGATGGTATTTTAGCTATAGATAAAATATCAGTTAGTAAGGATTCTATAATGGAAATTTCTTCTTATGATAGTAAGACTAAGCTGTTTGAAGATGCCGTATCAAAATTTGATCAAGTGGAAATAAATGATGGAGATTATTTAGTATCAATTACTGATTATTCTGATGATTTGGTTATATTATATCATGGCATTATGACGATAAAAGATAATGAGATTTTTCTATCTATGGATTCGTATAATGCCCCTATAGAAAATTTGACATTAGCAGAAGGTGTTATCCCTTTGGCTGTAAAATATGAAACTGAACCAAATAATACCATGGCTACAGCAATGACTATCAATAACGATGATGATTTATATGGTCGTATATATGATTCAACAGATGTAGACTGGTATAAAGTTAAATTTCCATTTGCAGGCAAAGCAAACATATGGTTAGGTAATATTCCTAGTGGTAGAGATTACGATCTTGAGTTTTACAATAGCTCTGGTACTAAAATAGGCAGTTCAACAACCTCAAATTCTCAGGAACTGATAAAAATGAATGTTTCTGCGAATGTATGGTACTATATAAAGGTTTATGGATATAATGGCTCATATCACACATCTAATTATTGGCTAAGAGCAAAGGTATATCCAGATTATGGTGCTATGGGATGGGGTTATTTCTTTTCTAGCACATCAATAAATAGAATCTCTTCACCATTTGGACCAAGAAGCGGCGGTTTTCACAATGGGTTTGATATTGCTCAAAGCGGAATTGAAGGTACTTCAATATTAAGCGTAAGCTCAGGTACAGTTGCTCGTATATACCTTAACGTTCCAAGCCCTCAGCCTAATTGGAGTATGGGATATGCTATTTCTATAAAGTCATACAATACAGATCCAGAAACAAATCAGTATCTACACCACCTTTATATGCATATGAAAGAGACTCCTATTCCAAGTGCTGTTGGAAATTCTGTTGCTAAAGGTGCAGAAATAGGCTTAGTAGGTAACACCGGAGATTCGTCTGGTCCACACTTACATTTTCAAGTAACTAAGAATGGTGAAGCATGGGCTGATGGAGAAAATAATAATATAAATCCAGTATTATTTTGGCCAAATATTTTTACTCAACCAAACTCTTTAGCTGAATCACCTCTATCTTCGAAATATGAAGTTGAAGATGTATTAATACCAATGGAGTTTGCAGACTATGTAGGTGTTGAGGAAATAACTAAATGGATACTTGAAGAGAAAAAAGCAGACACTGTTCAGTTTGAATTTGATGTAAATGAATTTAGAGAATATTTCCATATTACTGATGATACATTTACAGAATTAATTGAAACCAATAATCTTGAAGATATGTATGATGTTAACCAAATAATAAGTGAAAAAAGCATTTTATAGAGCTTAATACAAATGTAGGAGGATGTATGGTAAAATATATATATGTTATTTATCTATGTACATTAATGCTGGTATTTCAAGGATGTGATACAATAAAAGAAAGAGATCCAGAAGATCAACAAGACATAAAGTTGAATATGTATACTCTTGATTTTCAAGATGATGTCTACTTCTTAATGGGAATGGATTATACATTATTCAAGAAGATATTAGATGATGATTCAGTTGATATATATGAAGAAAATTCCGTGGAAAGAATGAGTGAACATTATTATCAGCTGAAAAATGGTGTGTCATTTAACATCAATTATGATCATATTACTTCTGTTGGAACTTTTTATTATGACGAATCTTTGGAATATACGGTACCCTCTTTATTGGGAGTAAACGGAGATGACGATTATAAATCTGTCATAGATAAGTTAGGAGAACCTCACTATGATGACCCTGATTCAGATCCTCCTTCAGTTGTTTATTTAGTCCGATATCAGACATATGTGAAAATCTTCTTTGATATTAATACCGGTAAAGTATCCTATATTTCATGTTTTCAAGAATAAAAGGATAGAATGATTTTATACACCAGTTATAAATCACAATAAAGCCATTGTATTAATCAATGGCTTTATTAGCTATAAAATACCACAATGCTTAACTTTCATAGTTTTATGCAATATTGCACAAACGATACCAAAACTTACTGCTAAGTTATGATAGATTTTTGAACCACACCTGATTTCAAGAAAATAACATAGCACCTCCTTTGCGGAGAAACTTTTCAGTTTAACTCTATCCTTTACTTTTTAAAATAAATCGATTCGAGGTATTACTACCATTCTCTCGGTATCGTGCTTCCTTTTCAATGAGTCCCGCCTTTACCAGATCATTCAAAGCACGCTTAACAGTGCTGCGGGACAGCTGCAAGTCTGAGGCAATAGTCTTTACTGCAGGCCAGCAGTCAGTCCCTTTGCCTGCACGATCACAAAGATATATACTGACCTTATCTCACCATTTTGCACCACATAACCATGTGGTGTGAATACTCCACCCTCGGCCTCACGCATTTCTTTGCCTATCTTTGTATGGTCAAGCCACTTAAATATTCTTTCGTCCAGAATTTCCAGCTCGGGAACAAATTCATTGTCCACATAAAATTTCCCGAGTGATGCATCATCATGTGCATCATATGCTATTTGGCAATTCGCAGTACTATAGGTCATATTGATAAGAAGCTCCACATCGATTGGCGCATATTTAGTTCTTATAGCATCCATCATTACCAT
>DAMBZP010000004.1:0-91929 GCA_032059885.1 Sedimentibacter sp. | reverse complement strand
GCCCTCAAAGCAATCCAATTCCCACCGGCTAAGTTCTGACAGCCGACCGGCAAGATGATTTAACTCATATAGATTCACATCTTCACTAATAAGCTGCGGCAAATACTCAAGTTCACAGCTTAAAATTTCCAATGCATATATATGCTCATCGGCAATGCGTGCTTTTTCCAATGCGTCTATGAGCTCATAAGGTGTTGCTGGAAGTGATACTTCTGTAAATGTGTTATTACCGTAAGGATTATATAGCCTGATTTCCAATTCAAGAATTTTTGATTTATTCAAATTGCATTCCTCCCATCTGCTGGCATTTAGATTCTATTTCTTCCTGAGTCATAATGCTCCTGCTTTTAGAATCTGTCCATAACTTTAGATATATCTCGGCAGTTCCTACTTTAATAGGATGCTGCTCGAGTTTCTCTCCAAGTCCATCAAATGCCTGACCTATAACATAGTTCTTGAGTTTCTCTAACTCCACATTACTTAAGTTTCCTTGTACTTTGCATTCTGCCACACCAAGTAGTTCATCACCGACCTGTTCAACAGTGAAAAACAAAGACTGAACCTTTTGTTTTATACTATCCTCAATATTATAAAATTTCATAAGACCTTGTTCTTTTTCCATCTTCATATTTTCCTTAAGCATGCTATCAAGGATTTCATCATGAAAGGACAAAGCAGTTTTACTATCAAGCTCTATAGGATAATCTTCCGCCAAATCACTCCATTCATAATGTTCATATTTCATAACCGTCAGAGGCATATATAACTTTAGAGTCTGAGGCTCCTGTAGAACCAATGCATATGGTTCTTCTATATTTCCCAAATGAATTCCACTTTCTGATAGATATTTTTCTTTTGCGGTTTTTATTGAATTTTGATTATTTAGCATATTACTTTCCTCCTATGTAATTTGATAAATTCTCTTTTTCCTTTCATCCCTTCACCTTCCTCCTTTGATTCATTTTTTACACATAGGCTCTCATGCAGTTTCCTTCTGAGCTGTAGCATATAAATCCGTGGGACGGATATGGACAATCTCCACAGCTTTGAAATGGGCCGTGTAACCGTGGCTCTGCTTTAGCCTTGTCATGAGTCACAAGGCTATCCGATTCATAACAAGCATTTCTTCTATTTTTCTTATATCTTACTATCATGGTTTCTCCCTTCTGAAAACAAAAAAAGCCGGATAATCAAAATGCATTAATCACATTAATTATCCGGCTATATCTATTTTTCGATTTTTAATTTATATTGCATATCTTAAACTATAAACTCATTCTACATATTTATAATAAATTCATTTTTTGCACTACTGTCGCTCTTTATTACTTCCTGTGTTACTTGGTCAGCCATGAATAAATCCATCAGAAACTTTCTTCCACCTATTTTACAAACCATCTGAAATGCTTCATTAAAATCGGCATACTTTTGTTCTTCCTTTACCTTAAAAAGCGCCTCTCCAATATGAGGAAACGCACCTTCATAAGTTCCAATCTTCAATGTACCGTCATTTGATATCTGAATATATACACCATCTTCCCCACCTGTATAGTACAAAGAACCTCTGCCATTCAAATATGATACCCTGTCTTCCACCCATTTATAACTGCTGCTTGCAGTAACGGCTATCCAATTTTCACATTCCTTTTGATCCATATTTTCTCCTCTCAATATACTTGAATTTTATGAATGAGCCAATCGGATAGAAAGGCTCTTTTTGCATTTGATTAAAATGCCTTTTGCAATGAAGAACGGCTATTAAAGCCGGAGAATATATGCTATAAATCCACTATATTTCTCCGGCTCTATTTGCCTCTCATTTATGATTTTTAATTTAGTATCTATCCTACCAAAAAGCTTTTTATGCATCACTTTGAGGTTGAAATCTAAAAAATTAGCTTCTGCATCAGTATTTTTTGCAAAAAATAGGGGTCAAAATCGCGCATTTTTCGCTCCGATTTTTACCCCTTTTTTGCATTCAAACCACTATATGTTGTGGTTAAATTCTATTTTTGCCCTCCATACCACAATTCTGCATCAGAATCACGCACTCAACGTGCCTTGTTGCTGCAATTCTGATGACCACTGGACCTGGTACGCCCTTGGTGGCAGGGTATATTTCAATGAATTATAACCCCAACCCTTACTTTTTATAGAATATCATCCAATAGAACTGATTTAAAGTTTTTAGACAGATTATTTTAATTATTAATCGCCAGCAACATACTGAAATGTATTTAAAAAAGTAGAAGTATCAAAGAGATACGCCCAATCCAATTTCCCAATAAATATTGAAAACCCTCGACCACAATTGGGTTCGAGAGGTTTGTGGGTACCATCTATTAAAAGTCTCCACTCATTTTGGTTTCTGTAACTTATATCTTTCACAAAATAACGATCATAAAAACTATTGCTTATATTATATGCTGTGCTATAATCTCCTATTTCTGAGAAATCTTCTAAATCTCTATAGATTATCGGACCTGATATATATCCGAATTCAGATTCATGCTTTAATCTTACGGATCTCAAACGCTCAAGTATTTCATATGGATTGAAAAACAAAACATATTCACCAAAATTATGAATGGCATTTTTAAATGTTTCATTTAGAATATATTCATTACTATAACCATCTCTTAATATCAAAACATCTTGTGTAATCATTGCTGAACAAAAGATAAAAGTATTTTCATCACCTTGAATAGACTCTGAAACTTTTGTTGGACGTGGTATACCTAAATCAGTAAAAAAATCTTTTCCTTCGTTATCTTTTATAGAAATTTCACAGGGGTTAATAGGTCTTATTCCTTCGTTTTTATCTCCTCTCCAGTCAGTACCATCATCCCTGTATTTTTTTATTGGATTAAAATATAGGCGTCCTTCTTTAATTAATTCCAAATGTTCTTTTTTGCCGAATTTAGCTATTAAAAAAGTGGCTTTTTTCATTCCATATTCCCTCCAAGCAGTATAAATATAACTTATCCAATCAAAACAAACCTATCTATTTCACAAATTCCTATATTATCATAGCATCCTTTCTATTTATTTTCTTTTATAGCTATCATTTTAATCAACTCTTCATCATTTAAACTAATTATTAATTTCCCCCATGCTCTTTCAAGTACCCTAATGCTACTTTTTCGACATTTTTTAAAGTGTCTTTGATTACATCAACCTTTCCGACGCTGGATGTTTTCTTGGATTTTTAATTTTTCTATCACATTGAGTTCTCCATGTATTTAGTACTGTTATTGTAAATACATCTACACTATATTTTACTAAACCGATATATTCATAATATAAATCTACGCATTATAAACATAATGAGAAGCTGCTATGTTTCATAAAATGATATATCATTGTTAAAAAGTGTAGCAAAAAAAGGCGTCTTTGTAATTGCTGTATAGACACCTTTGGGAAACAAGTTATGTTTCTCCGCTTCATACAACAATAGCCATCGTGCCCCGTGGTAGTTTTCTCCAGTTAATTCCGCGGCTAAGGTGGTCACTGCTTTATTTATTCCATTTGCCTGTGCTTTCGTACGCTTCACTAATGACTTATGATGTCGCCAAATATCCAATGCAATTATTATTGAAAAATCATCCTGCGAATTCAATGCTGCAATAACATTTTCTGCAGATATATTTAGCCGAATTTCATGTATTAAATTCAAAAACAACAATGATTCCTGCTGTAACTCTCTTTTAAGACTTTGCATAAGCTCGTTGTTTGCAATATCACTCAATTTTGTGATATCTATTCCAGAACGATTTTTCTTCAAAAATGCTATTACATGTTTCCCATACTTTGGGTCAAGCAGCATAATATTTACTAACAAAGGAAATACCAATTCAAAGTTCTGCAGGTTAAGCTTCTGTTTTCTGATATATTTTAGAGCATATTTGTATGCGCCTTTTTCCCCATTAGTATGGAATTGCGCAGCTGCATTAAGAACCCCAAAAATCCCATCTTTTTTTAATGCTGTAGCATAAGTGGTTTGCATGTCAGATAATTTTTCGTAAGGGAATCTAAGGATTTCTGTTTTCGATAAATTCAAGTTTAAATTATATAGATTCAATATTTTCTCGATAATTTGAACGCTTTCTTGAGCTTGTGTTTCGGACCGGAAATAAAATTTATAATCATCAACATATCTTTTGAAAACGAACCCATGATCATGCAATAATTTGTCAATAGCCGAAAGGACTATCTCAGAAAAAATTCGCGAAGTGTATGGGCCGACAACAATTCCATTTATCTCATTATTTTTTTGAAATCGAGTAAATGCATCAATGGCATCTCCAAGCTCGTAATCTCCTTTTAAAGACTGCGGTTGTTTAGTCCGCATATATGTTTTCGCATTTTCTTTGCCGCAAATCGCCCATGCTGCAGAGTGTGTATAAATAGAGTTGTAGCAGTTTGCTATATCAACTTTTAGCCGATACTGATATCCTAAGGCAATACGAATACAGCTTTTTATTCCTTCTACAAAATCACTTTTAGCTTTATGATCTTCTCTGAGGTTTTCGCTATTGATTTCCTCAAGAAAATTATTTTCGTTGTAACTACGCATATATGTTATAGGTGAGAGAGAATTACTACTATTAGCTAAAGCGATTATCCCGTTCCAATTTTCTGAGTATAGCTTTACTGTGCGCAGAAACGCTTCTGGATTGGGGACGGATAATATGCGACGAGAAATGTCGTTTTTATAAGTCGAAATAACAGTTGGAGCAGTTGTGTGATTTTTGGCGTTCTTCACCTGTGGATACTTGCAATCAATCAAAGGGAGAAAAACAGCAAGTTTTCTGGCAAGTTGCTTTGAAGAAAAGCAAGCAGGCATCTGCTCAACAAAAAATCCATATTCCACAATTTGCTTTTCGAAATTCTGCGTAGTCAAATGAATTATTGCCATAATGTACCCGTCCTTTTACTTCTTGTTATATACAGTTAATTATTGTAAATCCTATAATAAATCCATGATTGAAATCGCGCATTAGAAACGGGATTTCTTCTAATTGCTATCAGCTGTAACCGGCAATCATCTTCGGCGAAACTTCGCATAGATGTGATAATATGCAGTCTGATATTATTAACTATAACGCTTCCTATAAGACGGTTGAAACAAACTGAACCAAGGCGGTAACAGCAGCACCAAATTCAACGGTTCCTTTAACGGCTTGTATTGTACTCAAAGCAGTTCGTAAAAAACTCTTTCTTGGGTTAGGCTGCGATAGTTCACTTTCAATAACCTCTATGCTCTCTGAAATTGCTATGCTATCTTCTGGAGTAATATCTTGAGTTAAATTATTTTTGATGGCAAGTATTAAATCTTTAAGTTCAGCTTGATTAATTCCGATGTTTTGGGTTGCATTTATTACTGAGTTATCGGTTGCAAGATTAACTTGTCCATCATTTACAGTGATTGAGTATTTTACTGTTTCATCTATCCCCATATCAATACCTATTTTGGTAAGATAACTTTCAATATAGCGTATCAAAACCAAAACAACTCTTTCGTTAAATCCTTTTACTTTATCCTGATACTTATTGCTTCCTGTAGCATAGGCCATTGCAAGACCAAAATGAATTTGAATGTTATTATCTACTATGTACTTTAACAGGTGATATACATTTGCCACTTCTTCTTGCTCTGTTTCACCTAAATCAAAATATTTTCTACCATAGGACCTAGAAACAGAGGCAACTTCTTCTGCAATATCAAACGATGGGGTGCCACAATCGTTAATATAATCAAAAACAACAGGGCAACCTTCTAAATAATTCAAAAACTTTTTTAGTACAAAAAGATATTCCTCAAACTCAACTTTCATCAGCCTGTTTGAAATGGCATTAAAATCATAGATGATTTTCTTCAAGTCTTTTCTATTCAAGTTCAAATTCTTTCACCCCACAAAACGGACAATAACATCCGGCAAATTTTAAAATAGGTTTAATCTTGGCGGTTCTTTTACAACATGGAAATTGAATAATAGTAAGAGCTTCAATTCCTGCTCGAATAGGGTTTTCGGGTTCGGGCTTAGGCTTTTTACCTGCTTTGAAGGTGATAAATCCTGAATTGAATTGTTTCTCCCACTTTTTCATCTCACCATATATCATATCCGTCGCTACATTCTTGGCCATTGCCATAGCTAGCTCTAATACATCTTCGGTTATAAAGCTTTCTCCGCTAAGACCACACGAAGGGCAAAATACATCTAAAACGCCTTCATCTTCACAATCATCAGGAGTAAGTTTAAAATACTCCCCACAAAAGGGACATTGTAACAATACATAGCCATTATTATCTGCTGGAATAGATATTTCCATTTCAATATCTGCCATGCTCAATTCCTCCTATCTATATTAGTTATTAGATTCATGTTTACTGTATTTTTAACAAATTATCTGCAAACGTAAAAAGTTATAAATATTAATTATAATAATCTAACTTCACATAATTGCTATAATGTTATTGTACAAATTATAAACATTATGGGAAGTTCAATTAAATACCTGAAAAGCGTAGAGTATGCTCGCTTATAGGTGTTCTGTTTATGGATAAATGTGCTACCGCTTCAAGTGGTCATCGTATGTTCTAAAAATAGAGTCTGCAAGACGAGTTCCCGTTGAAACTAATTTGGCCAAGACACGAATTTGCTCTTTACAGGCAATACTGTCTGTTTGGTGAGGATAATTTATTGTATGGTCTATTTCTCCCCATATTTCTTCAAATAGTGTACGAATTTGTATTTCACATGAAACGCTACTTTTTTCGTTATTTGGTTTAATTACATAGTGGACACTTGTATAGTATGTATCTTTCACTTCAGTGCAAATGCCTAATGCTGTAAAAAAATCTTCACTCTCGGGTTCCCAAGTGTAAGCTTTTGGAGCCTCAACAAGTTTCCAATCTTCGAGTTCATCAATTTTTTTCATAATTTCATCATGTATCATAGGAAACTGTTGTTGATACAAATGTAACAATCTAACTCCATTTAAATCTGTTATTTCCTTAAATAGAGTTTCTTTTGTTATAGTCTGTCCTTTCAGTTGTTTTCTCATCAACTTATCTCTTAAATGTTCAGGGTCTTTATGTCTTGATTTTATTGAATGTATTAACTTTTGCTGCTTTAATAAGGGATTAGTTTTGAAGAAATGTTCAACTTGATTTAAAAATTGGTCTAATAAAGATTGTACTTCTTCTGACTTATAGTAATCTATAATATCATTAAATTCATTACTTAATGTTATCATCATAAAACCTCCGCGCGTTCAATGAAGTCTTTAGCGAAATCTTTATACCCTTCTAAAGTTTCTCGGTAATTACCAAAAAGCCCATTATTCACTTCGATTTGACTCTCTTCTATATACACTCGATTGTCATTTTTCATTCTGGTATAAACCTCAGGAACTAACCACATCGGACATTTTAAACCTTGTGCTATTGATGGATATGTATTGTGCGTATACATAACACTAAGACCACCTATTGGCTTTTGAATATTTTCATCCGGAATATTTGCAATATTTTCCCTCCTAATGTTCTCCTTAATTGTTTGAGGAATTAATAAAGCATATCTATAATGTGCTGATGCTAAACTATATGGATTGGGATTTTTTGTTGCGGTGTATTTCTTTGCGTTGTAAATCGTAAAACCAATAAACTGGACAAATTTTTTAGGAAACTTAGCAATTTTAGTGCTTGATATCAAATTATATATAGTGCTAAATTCCTTTTGCCATATTTCTAATGAATTTCCTATGTTCTTTATCCCATACAAACTGAACATATCTGGAAATGTTGGTATGAAAAAGCCATCAACCGTGGAAATGATTGTTTTATTCATAATACCCAAGCTTGGTGAAGTGTCTACAATCACATAATCACAATTATATTTCTCGGCATATTTTTCACAAATACTACGAAAAGCCGTTACAGTTCGTATGCTTAGAGATTCACCTTGATATAACCCATTCCAGCGCTCTGATATTTTCGCTTCAAATTTATGGATTGATAGTCTTCCCGGTAAAATAAATATATTTGGGGAAAGCCTTTTTGCGGGAGGCAATACTTCAAAATCACTGAAGCCATCTTCAACCGGTTTTAGTAAAAAATGTACTGAACGTGGTGTGGTCAAAATTGTCTTATCTTTATCCTGTTCCATTGCATCAGAGAAATCATCCATAAATGGATCTTCATCTTTCCAAATTCGTTCTAATTCATCTTCAAACATGGCATTTATAGTAAGGTTGCACTGTGGGTCAAGATCTACAAAAAGCACTTTTTTCCCCAATTCGCTCAATGCACATCCGAGATGGTAGCTTAATGTTGACTTACCTACACCACCTTTATTATTAAACAAAGAAATAATTTTCACTTTTTATCCTCCTATATTTCCGTATGTGTAGATCAACTGCTTAGCTTCCCATTATTGCTATAATGGGATTTTACTTTTCTTTTTCTTCACCAAGCAATTTCATTTCTATATCTTCTAAAGCATTTATCTGATTCTTCTATATCATACATTTTCTCTAGTAGGTCAAGGACGCTTGTGCGTCCAAGCCCCTATTCAAAACCGTACGTGCGCTATTAACGCATACGGCTTTTCACTCTATATTCATTTTCTATCTGTAAAACAGACTAACCTTTATTGTAGGCTCAAGCAACGGAAAAGTTCTAAGCAGACCATTGAAGAAAGTATCATGGTTATAACTCTTTTTCTGGCTCCTGCGATTTAACCATTTGAATAACAGCCACTTTGTCTGCAAAAAGTAATTCTTTACTTCTTTTATGTTATCTGTGACACCATAGTATTGATAGTGTCCCCTCAATTTTGCATTAATTGTTTTGAATATCATTTCAAGCGGTAGTGTTCTATGGTTCTTTATCCATTCCTTCATTGCCTTTATCTGCTTCTGTATTTCTTCTTGCTCGTTTTCACTCTGCACCGAAAGAATTCTTTCTTGCCGTTCATTCCGCAATAGAATGTAAAGCCCAGAAAATCAAAGGTTTCAGGTTTATCTTCTCCTCTCATTTCTCTGTTATGCCTGGCAAACCTCCCAAATTCAAGTATCTTCGTCTTCTCCATTGCTAGTTCTAATCCGAATTTCTCGAATCTTTTACCTAACTCTTGGTAGAAATCTTCTGCTTCCCATTTGTTTTGGAAACAGCATACAAAATCGTCGCAATATCGTATCAGAGCTCTGTCCCTGACATTTCCGCTTTATTATCACATTAAACCATTTATCGAGCACGTAGTGTAAGTATATATTCGCCAGAACCGGACTTGCTCCGTTTCCCTGCGGCGTTCCTTTTTCACTGTCAAGGTATTTCCCATCTTCCATAATTCCCGCCTTCAGAAACTTTTCTACTATCTCAAGGAACTTTCTGTCCGCTATGTCATGTTGCAGGAATTTCATTAGCCACTCATGATTTACGTTGTCAAAAAAGCCTTTTATGTCCGCCTCTACTACATAGTTTGTTTTCCTATACTGCACATCTTCTATGACCTCCCGCACTGCCTGATGACAGCTTCGATTTGGTCTGAATCCATAGCTCTCATTATGAAACTTTGGTTCATATATCATTGTCAGTATCTGCTCTATTGCGTTTTCCACCAGTTTATCCTCATAGCAGGATTCCCCAGCGGTCTTTTCTTGTTG
Organism: Sedimentibacter sp.; assembly: GCA_032059885.1. GTDB lineage: Bacteria > Bacillota > Clostridia > Tissierellales > Sedimentibacteraceae > Sedimentibacter. The sequence goes on along the minus strand of DAMBZP010000004.1, from coordinate 82,260 downwards.
CTTCCATCCTTGGGAATGTATACTCTCCTTGTTGGATTCGGTTTGTATCCTCTCGCAACCACAACATCTGCATTACAAACTGATTTATAATGATCTTCAGAATACATGTTTTTCATTTCAAAAATATTGGGCTTTTTGACACTATTATTTAAGACTGTTGCTTTGCATAATGTCCTTAGAGAAGCAAAATCCTCAAATATTTGTCCTCGCACCATAACGCTTGGAGTTACGACAAGTGCTTTTTTACCTTCCAAAACATAAGGAGACATCATAAGTACTGCCGTCTTTCCTGAACCAGTAGGCATTACAACAATAGCGGCCTTACTTCTAGGTAGTGTAAAATATGATGAAATTGCATGAATAGCACCAATCTGAGCATTCCTTAATCCAGGTAATGATTCTGACGCTTTTACATATTTTAAGTTTTTATACTGCTTTTTAAAATAGCTATCCAAACTTCTATCCTCCTCATATAATGATTTTTTTCATAAATCATCTTTGACTTTCGACCAAGTAGATTCAAATCAAATAGCGTCTGATATATTTAAAACAAAAATAGTATATTAAGTTCAGTTATTGACCACTTCCTATTACGTTTTTATATAATGCTTTAAAGCATCATGTCTAAAATAAATATTATACATATTATATAGCACTATAGCAATTAAGGCAATTAAACTTTTGCAAATTATGGAAAAGCCTATCGTATTATAACGAAACAAAATGAAAAATGGTATAATTTCTGATTAATAGTATTCCTCTATAATCAAAAAAATTAACATTGAATTAATCTTATTTGTATCTCTTCACTATACACAAAATATTATGGTACATTAATATTTTATCAAAAAAAGAGAAAAACGCGAAAGTATAGTATCTTTCTTTCACGTTAAAATGTATTTATTTTTTATGCCCTGCAACCCCTCTATTTATCATACTTCCAAGCATCGCAACAGTATTACGGTTTTAACATGACTTGTTTCTGTAATTCCGATGACCACAGCATCTACTACCGCCTTGGTGTTAAAAGATATATCTCCATAATTTAACATCCATCGACCTATCTAAGTAAATATATGGATTAACAATCCTGTAATTTAAAGTTAGTATCTAAATCTACAATATCAATACATTCTATAAACAGATAAACACCTGCAATCGAGATTTTTTGTTTTCGAATTTTAATCCTATTTTGCTGAAACTTTATAGCCATTGGGCATTGCATATATCTTTCAAAATCAGAAATAGTCAACGTATGACTTTTATCCTTTAAGTATTCATAATTCTTTAAATACTTTAAATAATATGTTGCATTATCTTCAACAATCTCTAACTGGGTTATGGGTGCTTTTGTTAAAAAATTGTATACATCAATTTCAGAAGCAACCCACGTTTCTTTGACTTTAATAGGATTTCCAATGTAACTGCTATAAAGTAATATGGAATGTATTTTTTTAGGAATACAATTTTTATCTCCAGATAACTCTTTAATTATCCCTTCTAAATATCTTACTTCTGAATAATGATTAGAAATTCGTTCTAATTGTGCTAAGTTTTCTTCTAATTTAATATAAAATTTATGCCATTTATGAAAAGAATTTGGCTGTGACAAATTTTTAATCTCACAGATAAACAAATCATCATTAAACAAAAAAGCCATATCACAATCAAACTCTTTTCCTGAAATTTTTTCTTTCTTTTTTATACTCTTTATGCCATTTCTTGTCCATTTATTTCGAATCGAATCTTCATAGTATTCTCCTTTAAATTGAAGATTATCTTCAGATTCTTCAAAAATTGAAATTAAGACTCTGACTATATCGGAAGAGCAAATAATCCCTGGAATAGTATAAATATAATTTTCATCTGCAATAAATGGATAATTTTGTATGTCTCTTTTTCCATAAGAGTATTTTAAAAAAGATAATTCTTTGAAAATTTCATGGTGGTACTTACCTTCAATACCTCCATCATTAAAAAGTTCACACCATTCTCTTTTGCTTTTCTTACATAATATTTTTTCTTCATATTCAAGGCACTTCCAATTTTCTTTAAAGATTAATAAAAAAGCTTTTAACCAATATTTAATAGGTACTCTTTTAATATGTTCGTCTTGAAATAAAAACTTATTGATTGAAAATGCATTTATCAATTCATTTTCAATTGTTTTTAAATATTCTTTGGGATTCATATCGAATAAATTTTTTTTATAGTTCAACTGTAATATCATTTCTTGCCATTGTAATATTACACCATTATCTAAATCTGCCACAGTCATTTCCTTAAGATTATATTTGGGATTATTTATAACATATACATTTTTCCTACCCTTATATTGAAAATCAATAAAGTCATATTCAAATAACTGAAGTAAAAGATTAGTAATTTTATAATTTTTGTAACATTGGAAACATATTTTCACCTGTTCTTGCTTACTTATTTTTATATTCTTAGCCTTATATATAACTCTCTTAATTCTAGACAAGTTTTTTGCATTATGATTGAATATTGCATTAATAAAATCAATTATATTCTGAGGATCTTCTTCACTATCAACTAATATCTTGTTTAATTCGAAAAACAAAAATAAAGGATTCAATTGGAGCATATAATTAAGCGCATAAAAATACTCTCTTTTCAAGGTACTTCTTAGTTGAAAATAAAATTCAAAACTTTTCCAAATGACTGAATAATCTTTGATATTAAGCATTGTTATAACTTCTTTGACTTTTTCTTCTTTCTGAATATTTTTTACCGAAAATTTTAGAAGCTTTATTTTTTCATTGTCATCCTCTTTACTTAATAAATCAATTACCTTTTGTATCTCATTGTTATGAATACTTTCTATAATTAGAGAAGATTTCTTACAAAATTCATTGTACAAATTCTTTTTATTACCCATCATACTCATTCCTATTAATAAAAATTTTTAAACTATCAATAATAACTTAACGATAATTCTTTAATGACTAGAACAATCAAAATATTATCTTTCACCTATAAATGATACAGCAACAAATGTATTTTTAATGTGCATGCAAATCCTATTTATTTTCTTATGAATCCGTATTGCGATCTCCACATATCTTATCGCTGTAATTCTAATGACCACAACATCTAATATCCCCTTGGAATTAGGTTGTACTTTCCGCAATTCAGATCATTAACTTGGTCTTTATATGGTTTCATAATACCTTACCATAATTGTATATACTTTCCTAATGCTTTTCAACATGCACTTATATCTTTATAATAATTTGAATAATATTTATATCTTACTATCTTCTGGTTTGCTCTACTATAGATTAACGCTAAACATTCTTTCATCTTTGAAATGGATTTCTAAATCTTTACTAAACACAAAAATACGATTAACTTTATTTCTGACAATCTCTTCATTATAACTGCTGCTCTCGCAAATCTTTTCACTTAAGACATTTTGAATCCATTTTTCATCTATAGTTGAGGAATGGAAGCAGCTTTCTTTACCCTTTTCTATTCTTGTTGCACATCGCCAAACAACTTTTCCTCTTTCAGTTCTTCTCCGATATGAAGCACCGCAGTCTCCACACACAAGAAAATTCCCTAAGAGATATTTTCCATTATATTTACTATTGCTGGATTCAACTGTACCATCTTCTTTACGGACTAGTCTTGCACGGTTTGCCATTTCTTCCTGAACCTTATCAAATACTTCTGCAGTAATAACAGCCGGATGACTATTCGTTATATAAAAAAGATCTCTTTGACCAACATTCTTACCTTTTTTACCTGTTATAAAATCTTCAGTATAGGTCTTTTGCAGTAGAGAATCGCCCTTATATTTCTCGTTCTTCAATATCTTTTGAATAACTGCTGTTGCCCATTTTTCTTTCCCTGTGGCAGTTTTAATATGATGTTCTTCCAAATAATCTTTTATTTGTTGCAGTGTACTGCCTTCCAAATATAACTGATAGATTTTTCTTATAATCTCAGCTTCTTCTGGCACGACTATCCATTCATCATTGTCACGCTTGTACCCATAGGCATTTTACCGACAAAATCATCACCTCTTTCAAATTTGCGTTTGTATCCCCATTGAACGTTTTCGCTTAAATTTCTGCTCTCCTCCTGTGCTAAAACTCCATTAAATGCAATATCAATTTCTTTTTCTTCTTCAAGTGAATTTAAATTTTCCTTTTCAAAATAGATATTGATACCTTTTGCCTTTAAACTTCGGATAATAGTTAACGTATTTAACACGTTTCTGGACAATCTACTGATAGACTTGGTAATTATATAATCAATTTCACCACGATATGCCTTCTTAAGCATAGAATCCAAGCCATTTCGTTTCTCTTTTCTAAGACCGCTTTCGTAATCATAAAATACACCTGCAAAATCCCATTCTGGATTTGTTTGAATTAACTCAGTATAATATTTGATTTGAGTATCAATGCTACTTTTCTGAGTTTCTCGCTCTGTACTGACTCTGCAATATGCAGCAACCTTTAATTTTCCTCCGCTTATCAAAGAGTTCTTGGCAGGAATAAATATAATTTTCTTCATAACAATATTCTCCTCATTATTTTTTCAAAGAAAAAGAGCGCAAAAGCAAATCGCTCTTACGCTCATAGTTTAATATTTATTTTCAATTATTAATGTTCTTGATGTTGCAACAGGACTACAACTTCTGTATGCCCTGTTGCTGTGATTCTGATGACCATATGGTATAATACCCCCTTGGTGTCAATGTATATTTTAACGATTCCATCAATAAACTCTTGCTTTTTATAAAATAGCTGTACTAATTATAACATGGCAACTCTCATTTTTTGATGTTTAATTTAATAAAGATAAAAGCTCCCAACAATAAAACCCTCAGCGTACTGAAGGTTTTAGTCTTAGCAGTTTTTTCAGCAGAAATTCTCTATCTTTCCCGCTTATCATTTCTCTTTGTAAATTGGAACTTTTGAGTTTAGTGTTATAAACATAATGCGAAGTTTAAAAATACTTAGTATAACCGGGGAGGGCACCCTCTGTTCTCAGCCACTATTCTTACGCGGCTTTCCCACTTTCCAATAAGTTGTTGCCACTCCTCAGAACCAAAATACGGATCAGCCGGATTCTCCAAATTAAATTCTGGAAGGTATGTGCCTGTTACGCCTCTTTCAAGGACTCCATCAGCTATAACCCCATGCTCTCTTAGTATAAGAATTGGTAACCCCATCTGGAATGCCATGGCCGGTTCAATTTGGCAATATGGGCTAGTTATCCATTTATTTGAAAGACTATAAGCTTCTTCACCCATATCGCTTTTAGACTTTCCTTCGCCTTTCTCTATATAACCACGCCTGAAAGCTACTGCAAGAAGACCATTTGATTCTGTCATAAGTCTTCTTATTGCAATCAATGGTTCCTCCATATCATAATCAGTAACCCCCAATGTTCTGGGCTCTAACCCTCGCGAAGATAAATAATCTGAAATTTTATTGATAAAATCTTTTTGAATTTTCAAATATGGCTTTGGATAGCTTAGAAAAACTGGAATTTTGATATTATGTCACCTCCTCTCAGGACTATATCACACTATAATCAAGTAGAGTGAATATAATGGGGGAAACCATGTCCTCTCAAATATTTATCCTACATTGAAGAAAATGAGGCCGTTATCAACATTTTATCATTATATAAAAAACCTGTGTATCTGATTTATTGTAAATTGAAGTTGATTCATACAACCTTCTTGATTTTCTGAAGTCTTCAGAAAATTGACTTCTGATTTTAAGTCTCGGTCAATATTCCAAGATATTCTAGTAGAGATATGTAACTAATAAGATAATTCCCAATAGGCATATCCTTTTTCAGAAGCCATGCCTATTTCAAAAGGAACTCACCAGGAAACCCCTTATCTTATCAAATAATATAACATGTCATCTGAGCGCTCCCTGATTTTACTTCTAATATGCCGTGTTAATTTTTCACCATCTTCCGATATAGTATCATATAGAAATCTAAATATGCATCTACTCCATAGGAAGTAAGTGTCTGTTTAACTTTTCTTGCGTAGTATTCATCTTGTTGTTATGTGAAATGAATATTTTTCCTTTATCTGCCTCCGTTTATAAGGACTTTTAAGTTGTCCCAAGTCCAGTTATACATTTTATCCGATGATGCTTGAGTAGGTTTTGTGCATATCTTTTCACTATATCCTTTAAGTAAAAAGTAAGGTATTTTTTCTTCTTGTACGATTTTTACTTCTGCAGAAACACCTGATGCTGTATTAGTATATTCCCCACAAATTACAATAACAACATTACATCCTTTGATTCTAGTCCTTGCATTGCTCATCCAATCTGACTTGATTGTCTGTTTAATAGACATATCAGTTATTTCAAAAGGAGAGTCTGGATAACGAGATTGCCCAATCAATAAGTCCTTGATACGCGCATCATGATCATAGTCAAAACTAATAAATGTTCTTTTTTTACTCATTTCTTTATCCTCCTAAATTCTATTTTTGTTTAATAATTCCCAATAATATTGTCCTAATGGTGTCAGTTTACAAGCCTTGGAATGCATTGCAGCAAAATACATATGATTCTCCCCCACCGGCTTGACTAAATCAACACTTTCAAGTTTTTGAAGAATCTTAAACAACCTTACATTATCCGGATTTGCATATGGTTCTATTACTACATGTTGTTCATCTATTGAATTTGTAAACTCAAAAGATGGATCTAATGAAAAATATTCATTGCGTGTGGAAAAACAATCTTTTAAAACAGCCAGTTCCTCTATTTTGACATGTGGCAAGGTATCTCGTACAGAAATAAAACGGGTAATATTTGTTTTAAATATTGGTCTTTGCCCCCAAGATCCTAAGGCCTGATCAATATATGCATATATACTTCCCGGAGTAATTTTGCCTAGAAGATTAGCAGCACCTCCTTGAAGTGCCTGTATTAACAAATGAGTAAAAATACCATGCCCATTAATCTCCATTGAAGTTTCACTGCTTCTGCTTGATGTTAATATTGTAACTCCGTTGCCTATAGGGCTAATGTTTTTATCAATATTTGATTGACCCATAGCACCTGAAAAACAACAATCTAAAATTATTATTTTGTTCATGCTTGATGATTGGTTTGCTAATTGTAAAATTTCATTCATAGATACTCCCCAGTCATCTTCACAATAATCAGGAGTGACAATATATCCACCCAGTGTATCGACATAACCATGACCGGAATAGTAAAATAACTCTACATCATTTTCACCGTTAAATAACTCCTTAATTTTCCCCTTAAGTCTTGATTTTGTTTTTATGTCACTTTCAATGCAAACATCAAAGTTTTTTGTTCCATTATCATTTTTACCCAATAAACCACTAATTATAATTGCGTCATTAACACAGCAATTTAATGGATTATCCGGATAATCATTGATACCTATTACTAAGGCCTTTCTCATATCGCTCATATCGATACCTCCAATATTTAATTATCATCTATCGCGAGTAAAAAATCCCTTAATGTTAAGTTTGTACAACTCAGATACGAACAGCTTATCCCATAGTCATTGCTTGACTGCATTACTCCTATGTAACACGTATTATCTGATGTTTTATTTGAGTTGTTTGTATCATTGATCTGCGAACGAGTCTCATACACATTGCCATTATCAGTTAACTGAATCAAGGCAATTCCGTGTTTTAATGCATACTTTACTGCCCCACTTTGAAAATTAGAGGTAGAAACTAATACACCCTTATTGGCACCACAAGCACGGATTTTATCATATAATATTGCAACTTTTTCCCGTGTTATACTACTTTTATAATGTTTGCATTCAATAATTGTTTTGTATGTTATCCCCATTAAGGTAAACTCTATATACCCATCAATTTGATAATTTCCGTCATCAACTTCAACTGTTTTATTATGTTGAAAAATACAATTGTCTAGACCCTTTACTTGCTCTCTCAGTACATTTAATGAGTATCTTTCAAATTCTGTAGGACTCATATTAAGCATTGATTCTTGACATGGAATAAACATAGTCTCATCTCCATCGTTAGTTACTTGCAACTTCCTATTATTGCTATAATGTAATCTTACTTTTCTTTTTCTTCTCCAAGCAATTTCATTTCCATATCTTCTAAAGTATTTATATAATTTTCCTATATTATACACTTTTTTACATTATTCTACCATAAATATAATAAAAAAGATAGTAAAATACTAAGTACATTGAGTATTTTTCTATCCCATAAATTTCACTTCTCTAAATCTATAAATTATGCTTCAAAACTGCAATTTTTCCAAAATATTATAGTGTCATCTATATTTCTTCCAAAAAATCAGGGCAAAAGAATGGTATTTTTTGTCCGTTTTTTACCTTTTTTGCCTTCAAACCACTATATGTTGTGGTTAAACTCTACTTTTTGCCCTCTATACCACAATTCTGCATCAGAATCACGCACTCAACGTGTCCGCTCCAAGGGAACTGGTCTACGGGCTGGACTTTTTGCAGCTTGAAGCCTCCGGATTCCAGGAGTTTAATATCTCTTGCGAGGGTTGAGGGATTGCAGGAGACGTATACTACTTTTTGGGGAGCCATGTTTATGATTGTGTCGATGACTTCCTTTTCACAGCCTTTTCTTGGAGGATCAACTATTACAATATCTGCATTGATGTCTTGCTTGTAAAGCTTTGGGACTACTTGCTCCGCTTTGCCTGCAAAGAATTGAACGTTGCTTATATTGTTGTTTTTTGCATTTTCTCTTGCATTGATTATTGACTGTTCGACAATTTCAACTCCATAGACTTTCTTAGCATGTCTGGCGGCCATGAGGGATATGGTTCCTATGCCGCAGTATATGTCAAAACAAATATCATCCTTAGTTATTCCTGCATATTCTATAGCAGTTTTATAAAGCTTTTCTGTCTGTGCAGGATTAACCTGGAAAAATGTTTCGGGTGATATTGCAAAGGTCAAGCCGTCTATGGTATCTTTAATGGTTCCGTCCCCAAAGAGTGTTATATTTTTATTTCCCATAACAAGATTTGTGTTTTTGGTGTTGATGTTTTGCACGATTGTTTTTACAGCAGGATTGCTTGAAATCAGTTCTCTGGCAATCATATCTTTGTGCGGTAAATCATCAGATGATGTAACTATTATCAGCATTAAATCATTTATCCTGTTGTTTCTGATTACAATATTTCTGACTGTTCCCCTGCCTGTTTTTTTATCGTATGCCTTGATGTTGTATTTAGTCATCAGACTTTTAAATATTTTAATAATATTATCTGCTTCACTGCTTTGAATGAGACAGCTGTCTATATCAACAGTGTTATATGTTCCCTGCTCATATGGTCCTATATGAATCTCATTATCTTTTTGTGTTACTGAAAATGCAGTCTTGTTTCTGTACCTGAACGGGTTTTCCATGCCTATGGTATCATTAACAACAGCTTCCTCGAAACTTACTTCTGCTCTTTTGAGTTCATTAATTACGCGTTCCTTTTTATACTTAAGCTGCCCTTCGTAATTCATATGCATGAGCTGGCATCCTCCGCATTGTTCATAATAAGTGCAAGTAGGATTTATTCTTAGACCAGAGGGTCTTATGATATTTATTAATTTACCTACAGCATAATTTTTTTTGGCTTCTGTTATTTCTGCTGTGACAACATCTCCGGTAACGGCTCCCGGAACAAATACAACAAAATTATCTATTTTGGCAACACCTTGTACAGTGTGATTCAAATCTATTATTTCAGCTTCAATTATTTCTCCTGTTTGCAGCATAATTACTCCTTAATCTTTTGTTAGTACAATTATACTATTATAAAAGGTTTTGTCAAAGCAATAAAAATTTAAGGACAGTCCGATAATTGAACTGTCCTTAATATTTACAATATAAACATTCTTGTAACTGAAAATTCTTTTACGCTGCCTGCAGTGTATCTTACTGTATGAGAGTCAACTTGTTCAACTCCGGGGAAGTATGCCGCATGCTTTGCATCTTTGTGTTCTTTGTAATTGATTTCAACATCAAATTTTTCAGGTATTGCAATCTTGCAGCTTTCTATGCGCTTCAATCCGTTTATTACTCCTTCTTTAATGAGCTCGCAGGCAAGTTCGGGATTGATGCTTACTGTTGCTCCTCCGACTCCCTCTTTGACAGCGAGGGTTTCAATTCCCGGATTAAATTCTTTTGCCTTCTCACAGAGCATTTTATCTCCGCTTATGAACACAACAGGAACGCCGTAATTTGCCGCCATGTATGAATTAATCACAAATTCTGATGCCTTTTCGCCGTTAACCTTTATATAATTGTTTCCAAGGTTCATAGTGTGTGCCAGCGGGCTTCCGTCTGTACCTGCTGCTGAATGATATCCTATGAATATTGCTGCATCAAATGTTTCGTCCAGTCCCGCAACCATTGAGTCCGGAGTGTATGTCCAGCCGCGGCTTAATTTTACACATCTTGGAAGCTTTGTGATGTCTACATTTCTTGCAGAATCATGCGCATCCTTTATAAATATTTCTTTTGCTCCCATAGCAATTGCACCTTCGCATGCCGCAACAGTTTCTTTTGTCATCTGGTCTGCGAACTGACTGTAATCTGACTCTCCCAATGTTGTTTCGCTCCAGGATGTTACACCTGTAACACCTTCAATATCAACACTTATAAATACCTTCATTTTCTTCCTCCTAAATTTTTTATTTATTTAATAGTGAAATTACATTATTTACTTGAAGCATTACTCCTATTTTAAGGCATTCCTCGTCAATGTCAAACGTTTCCGTATGGATTGAGGATGTTATGCCCCTTACAGAATTTCCGCAGCCCAAGTGAAAAAACCCGCCTTTGGCAACATCTGAAAAATATGAAAAATCTTCTGCCCCGAGGCTTGGAAATTCTTTAAATACTATATTTTCCGGTCCTAAAATTCTCTCTGCCGTTTCTTTTATTACATCAACAACTTCATCATTGTTAATCAATGACTGATACCCGTCATAAAATTCAACTGTACCTTCTCCTCCGTATGCAGCAGCCGTATTTGTTACTATATCTGAAATTCTTCGTTTTGCAAAATTTCTCGTATCATCATCTAAGGCCCTTAATGTTCCTGTTATTTGAACTTCATCAGCTATAACATTGTCCTTTACGCCTCCTGATATTCTTCCGAGAGACACAACAACCGAGTTCAGAGGTGATATATTTCTGCTTACTATTGTCTGCAATGAGTTAATAACACTTCCTGCCATCGCAATGGCATCTATGCCCTTATCAGGATATGCTCCGTGAGCCTGCTTTCCTTTTAAAGTAATGTTGATTGAATCCGTGGAAGCATTGAGCTTTCCGTATTTTAATTCAACCTTTCCTGCATCTATGTAAGGCATTACATGGAGACCCAGCATGTAGTCCACATCAGGGTTTTTCATGCAGCCTTCCTGTACCATTCTTTGTCCTCCGCCTATGGTTTCCTCGGCAGGCTGAAAGAACAGCTTCACATTTCCGGCAATTGATTCTTCAGAATCAGCCATTTCTTTCATCATCTTTCCGACTCCCAGAAGTATTGTTGTATGGGCATCATGACCGCATGCATGCATAACACCGGGATTTGTTGAACAATATGACTGTTGGTTTTTTTCATTTATAGGAAGAGCATCAATATCTCCCCTGAGTCCGATAGTCTTTCCCTCGTATTTTCCCCTTATTATGCCTACCACACCTGTTTCGGCACATACATAATTTTCTATTCCCCATTCATTTAAATAATTCTGAATTTTCTTTTGTGTCCTGAATTCATTTTGGCTCAGCTCGGGATTTTTATGAAAGTCTCTTCTGATGTCAACCAATTCCTGGTACATTTCATTGACTCTTTTTTGAATATCCATAATGTCTCCTACAACAAATAATTTAATATTTTATATATCTTTCCGTCCTTAATGTAAACTCTCGGAGTTCTTCTTGTGAATCTGCACACTATTTCATTTTTGTTCGTACCTGCAAGCTCTGAAATTTTCTGAATATCTGCCGTGTTCCCCGTTCCGTCTCCGTAAATTATCACTTCGTCTCCGACTCTTGACTCAGGTATGTCGGTTAAATCAACCATGCACTGATCCATGCAGATTACCCCTATAACAGGTGCTTTCCTGCCGTGAATGGTAACAAAACCCTTGTCTCTCATGTTGCGCGGATAACCATCCGCATAACCGAAGGGAAGTGTTCCGATGATGCTTTTTCTCTCGGCCTTCCACAAATAATCGTAGCTTACTCCCTCACCTTTTTCAAGAGTCTTAATGTGGTATATTTTTGTTTTAAATGTCAATGCCTGCTTCAGCACAACAGAATCGTCGCTGTAGGATTTAAGTCCGTAAATTATTGCCCCGGGACGTATCATGTTGAGTCTGTACTGCGGATAATCAATTCCGGAAATACTGTCACAGATATGCTTGTATTTAAAATCCTTTCCTTTGGATTCAAGCTGCTCAATCACATTCATCAGTTTTCTGTACTGAATTTCATCTTCTTCTTTTCCTGCCAGGGCAAAATGAGAAAATATACCTTCAACCTCAAGGTTATCAAGGTCAAAAATTTTATTTATTTCGTCTATGCTTTCCTGACAGTCCTTGTAACCGAGACGGTTAAATCCGGTGTCATATTTTATTTGAACCTTTGGGATTTTGTTGTGCTTTATGCCTAAGCCGCTCAGCAATTCAGCCTGATGCAATGAAAAAATGGTCTGAGTTATGTTGTTTTTAACAACATGTTCCAGGTATTCATCAGGAGTGTAGCCCATTATAAATATGTTGTAATCTCTGTGGTGATTTCTCAGCTCAAGTGCCTCCGACAGTGTGGCAACAGCCAGATAATCTGCTCCGTTTTCCATAATTGTTGCCGCTATGTCCACAGCGCCATGCCCGTATGCGTTGGCCTTCACCACCGCTGCCACCGTAACCTTCTCTCCGGCAACTTCCTTAATCTTCCGCATATTGTATGCAATGTTGTCCAAATTTATTTCAACGTATGTGTCTCGTATCAGTTCATCCATAATGTCCCTCCTGGATTTACACCCTATTTATAATAGCATAAAAGATTCTTTCAATACTGTTAAAGTATTTAAAAGAATCTTGGTCATTACTAATTCAGCTCTGATGTTTTTTCATCATTTGCATTGGCAGATAAATTCAAATCATATAATTCATATACCAATTTTGTGATTTCTTCACCATTTGTCAGATAAAATGACAAACCGCCAAGATATTTGTCCGTACCTGGCAATACGCTGGTTTCAAGATTTTCAGCCGAAAATCCTATAACATCCTTTCCAAGGCCTAATACGTCAGTCAATGTCAGATCTGTTTTCACATGATCATACACGGCATTTATTACAATTGGCAGCTTAAGGCTCAGTGCTTTTTTAAGTGCCGCCTTTATGAATTTTTGCTGTGTCTCTATCCTGCCCAGGTCGCCGTTGGCATATCCGGAGTATCCAGGATAGTTGGTTTTTCTGAATCTCAACAATTCCATAGCTTTATTGCCTTTAATAAGCTGTTTCCCTGCCGGGATGTTAATATCCAGCGGAGGCTTATCATACGGGTCTGTGTATCTCATATAAAACGGAACGTCAAACTCCACTCCTCCTACTGCATCCACTGCCGCCCGAAGACCATCATATTCGATTGTAGCATAATTATCTATCGGAATACCTGTCAATTCCTCAACTGCTTTTATCAGGGCTTTTATGCCTTCCTCCTCCATGCCGTACACAGCGTTGATTTTCTGAAATTCAGTGTATTTTCCATATCCTTCTCTGTAATAATAAGTGTCTCTGGGAATTGATATGAGGTTTGCTTTTTTTGTTTTTCTGTCAAAGCTCACCAGCATTATTGTATCCGATCTGGTTCCTTCCAGTCCAACCAAAAGTACGTTTATTCTGTTGCTTTCATGCATAGCTTTCTCCAATGGAGTTTCAAATTCCTTATCCGCTCCTTCCTCATCATTACCATTTTTATCCTTGTTCAGGTCTGCTTCTGCCAGTTCTCCTGATGATGAATACTTTGCATATGTGAAAATCCCCGCTGACGCAACAAGGGAGAATATTACCAGAAAGAATACAAACGTTTTAAAAAATTGCTTCATGAATAATTCCGCCTTTCAATTCAGTGAAAATACTAATTTGACTGCACAGTGCCTGTTATGCCGTACATTTCATTAACCATGCTTTTTATACCCTCTTCATCGGGAATGTAAAATGATAAGCCTTCTAAAGGTGTTTCTGTTCCGGGCATAGTGTTCAGATTAATGTTATCCGTTGAAAATCCTGCTATATCATCTGCCAGACTCAATATGTCGGTAATTTTTACATTAGTTTCGACATGAGAGAATGCTTCTTTTATCAACGCAGGAAGTTTAAGTCCCAACGCTTTTTTTACCGCCGATTTTATAAACTTCTGCTGTGCTTCTATTCTTCCCAGATCCTGATTCGGATATCCTTTACGATATCTCAAAAATTTCAGTGACTGTTCACCATTCAGCACTTGTGTTCCTTCCGGAATATCTATGTGCAGAGGCGGATCATCGTACGGATCTGAATATACCATATGGAAAGGAACATCCACCTCAACTCCTCCAAGCAAATCCACACATGATGTTACCGCATTATAATCTACTATAACATACTTCTCTAAAGGTATCCCCAATAATTTCTGAACAGCCGGCACCAGGAATTCAATTCCTTCCCTGGCATACACAGAATTTATCTTTTTTAAATCAGGGCTGTCATCCGCATTACGGGGATAATATGTATCCCTGGGAACTGATATCAAATCAGCCTTTTTATTTTCCATATCATAGCTTGCAACCATTATTGTATCTGTTCTCAATCCCTCAAGTCCCACCACAAGTACGTTAAACCTTTTCAGATTTTTAGCAGCCTTGCCCACCGGTGTACTGTAATCAAATGAACTCGACTCATAAAATTTCAATTGTTCAGGCTGTTCTGAAGACACAGTCTTAATCGTTCCTATAACAATATCCTTATCAACAAACAACATATATCCTAAAGCACTTACACTTAAAATAACAGAAATAAGAATTGCAGATGCAAAAAAAACCTTTAGAAAATGTTTTATCATTTTTTTCATCCACCTAAGTTAATTTTCCAAATTAAATAAAATATTATACCAAATAATTATAGCAAAGTCTTACTCATTTTTCAATTTATTATTAAAAAATATATTTTTATCTATAAATAATTACATTACATTAAAATTTCATTTTGCAAACGTACGCATGTATTTATATTCATTTTTTGTTGTGAATATTTGTCTTATAAAAACATTTTCACAAGCGGTAATATTTTTTAATATGCTTTAAATGGAATAAATCTTAATTGTTAAAATTTTTTTCGGTTTTTTAATAAATATGTATTGCAATTTAAACAAAAAGCTGTTACAATACAGTTATCTTTTTTAAATATCGGAGGATTTTTTTAATGAAAACAGGTACAGTTAAATGGTTTGATTCTAAGAAAGGTTTTGGTTTTATATCCTGTGATGATGGCAAAGATGTATTTGTACACTTTTCTGCAATCGTTTCAGATGGCTTCAAAACACTTGAAGAAGGCCAAAAAGTAAACTTTGATATAGTTGATGGTCAAAAAGGACCTCAAGCTAGCAACGTTACTGTAGCATAGTATTGTTTTAAGAAATAATAATTAATATAGATATTGCATTATTATATTAATATTGGTTTCAAAGAGACGTGATAAGAACTACAGCAGTAGTTCTTTTTCATTATAAACAATAATATTTATGAAAAACTTGGAGGGTATTTAATGAAAACAGGTACAGTTAAATGGTTTGATTCAGCAAAGGGCTTCGGCTTCATATCAGGAGAAGACGGAAAAGATGTCTTCGTTCATTTTACTGCAATCGTATCTAACGGTTTCAAAACTTTAGAAGAAGGACAAAAAGTTTCATTTGAAATTGTGGAAGGCAACAGAGGCCCTCAGGCCGCTAATGTAACAGTTATATAACAATTGGGGAGCGATGGCTGAGCAACAGAGAAACAACAGCTGAACAATTGCAAAACAAAAAAAATTGGCTAAAGCCAATTTTTTTATATCCACTGTTTATCAATCGTTCATCAATTGTTCCAATGTTGGCATTCCGCTTTGGGCTCCCAGCTTTGTTATGGAATAGGCGGCAGCCTTGTTCGCAAATCTTATTGCATCCTCCAGACAGTCCCCTCTGACCATAGCAGCCGCCAATGCTCCGCAGAATGTATCGCCTGCACCGGTTGTGTCGACCACTTCGACCTCATAGGACGGAACAAGCTTCATTTCATTTCCGTCAAAATATTTAACACCCTTTGCTCCCAATGTAACAATTAATTTATTGGGATATTTCTTCATTTCTTCTTCTGTATCGCAATCTTTTCCTAAGATAATTTTAAGTTCATGTTCATTGGGTGTAATATATGCTGCATTTTCTATCATGGTGCTGCTAAGCTCCACTGCAGGTGCCGGGTTTAGTAAAACACTGACATTGTTTCTTTTGCAGAGCTCCAGTGTATATTCAACTGCTTCCGGAGGTATTTCAAGCTGTAGAAGAACCATATCAGCGGATAATATAACATCCCTGTATTTATCTATCATGGCCTTATTGACCTCATAATTTGCACCGGGAATAACTATTATGCTGTTATCATTTTCTGCCACAATTATATTTGCAACTCCTGTCGAAACTTCATGAACGGCATCAATAAAGTCAGTATTAACATTGGCTGATTTTAAATTATCTACAGCAAAATTACCGTTTGCATCAAGCCCGACGCAGCCGATCATGACGCTGTCAGCACCCAATTTGGATGCTGCAACAGCCTGGTTCGCTCCTTTTCCTCCAGGAATCAGAGAAAATGTATTTCCAAGAACCGTCTCACCTGCTTTCGGTCTCACATCAGATGTAAATACCATGTCAACATTGATTGAACCCACAACTACTACCTTTCCCATAGTTCCTCCTGCATTTTACGGTGTACTCCCAATATTCCATGTTTAAATCCGGGGAGTGCGCTGTTACTGTTCTTACAAAAATATTTTATCCTATCATACTGTCCAGCTTATATAGGTCTTCCAGCAATATTTCTCTGAATTTGTCCAAGTCAACATCAGTCAGAACCAATGGATAGGATTCATCATATTCAATCCATTCTCTTACATCACATACGGTATTTCCTCTGTTCAGACCCTCTGAACAGTCGACAGTAACATCCATATGTCTGAATTTATAAAGCTCAGGATGAATTAAATACATTAGTGCGCATGCATCATGAATAGGAGTGAATGTTCCTTTTTTTACATGGTCGCCTTTGAAATAGAAATTTAAAATTTCTCCGCACATTCTTGTAGCTTTTCCTGTACTCTTCAACAATTCATCCACATCTTTCCTGAACAATCCTGTGGAATGGGTAACATTTAAACCGCTCATAACTATAGGAACATTTGAATCAAATACAATCCTTGCTGCCTCAGGGTCTGCCCATATATTAAATTCAGCAGTAGGTGTTGTGTTTCCTCCGTGAGTTGCTCCTCCCATAATTGAAAGAAGCTCTATTTTGTCCATTACCTCCGGAAATGTCTTAAACAATAAAGCTATGTTCGTCAGCGGCCCTACAGGCACTAATGTTATTTTTTCTTCTGATGACATTATTGTATCTCTTAAAAATATAACCGCATTGTCAGAGTACAGCTCCTTTGTGTGAGGAAACTGATAGTCCCCCGCACCGTTGGCTCCGTGAACGTTGCTTGCAGGTTTTTTTTCTCTCAGCAGCGGACCTTTAGAACCTCTGACAATTTTTACATCCTTGTTCAGAAATGACATTAGCCCTACTGTATTGTCCGTTACATTTTCTATTGTCTGATTGCCTGCAACTGTTGTAATTCCCAGGATATTAAATTTATCTTCGTTTGCAAATGCAAAGCACAGGGCTACGATATCATCTATGCCCGGATCGCAGTCTATTATTATGTTTCTTTTTTTCATTTTTCCTCCATACCTAGCTGTTAAGTTTCTCTCTTTTTTTCATTCTTCTGTAGCTGTAAATTCCTAATCCCACTATTGTTGCTGCGTATGGAATCATCTGTATCAGCTCATACGGCCATGCCCCAAGCTGCAGTATATTTGACAGGGCTGATGCTCCTCCAAAGAGAAGTGACACCAAAAATGCACCTAATGGTGTATCTCCTCCCATTGAACTTGCAGCCAAAGCAATAAATCCCCTGCCGGCACTCATGCCGTTTGTGAATTTAGTCATATATCCGCCTGACAGGAAAAATCCGCCCATTGACGCAAATACACCGCTAAGTATCAACGCGATATATTTCACCTTTTTAGAGCTGATGCCTACTGATTCAGCGGCGTTTTTATTTTCTCCCACGGCTCTTATTCTAAGTCCAAGAGGAGTTCTGTATAAAAACAGATGAACAACGACAACCATTAATAATGAAATATATGTCAATATGTTTTGATTTGATATAACACTGCCTAAGTACGGAATTTTTTCTATTACTGGTATATTGATTTTCGGAAGCGGCACAGAAGCAATTGATGATGAAACACCTCTGTCTCCTGACACTGCCAAAAGAATGAGAACCGTCGCACCATTGGCAATAAGATTAATTGCTATGGATGCAAGAATTTCATCTGTCTTAAGCTTAAGTACGAAAAATGCCAGCATAAATCCTATTGCTCCTCCGATAATCATGGTAATCAGCAGTCCCAGCCAGCCGCTTTGGAAAGCCGCAGAAAACACTACTCCCATCAAAGCTGAAAATACCATTATACCTTCAAGTGCCATATTTACTATGCCGGATTTTGAAGCTACAGACGAAGCCAGTGCAGCAAACAAAATTGGCGTTGTTGCCCTGAGGGCTCCATTTAAAAACTCAGGTGATAAAAGAGCATCAAGTATCATTATTCAGCCTCCTTAATATTACCTAAAGTAGCCTTAGCTTCTTTAGATATCATTTTATGCTTATACTTGCTTAAGAATTGTTCAGCAACAACCAGCAGGATTATGATACCCTGAGTTACTGTTACTATTTCTGTCGGCACATTTGCAACAATTGTCATTTTTGAAGCTCCCGTCCTCAGATATGCCAGGAAAAAAGCTGCAAAAGGCACATATAAGGGGTTCCTTTTTGCAAGCGTGGTAATTATGATTGCATCCCATCCATATCCCAGTGTATTGGTCCATGAAAAACGGTCATACATGCCAAGTATCTCCACACCTCCGCCGATACCGAATATAAATCCTCCCAATAGCTGTGATATTAAGGTAACCTTCAGGACATTGATGCCAGAATACTTTGCAAAATCTTTATTTTCACCGGTTACGCGAATTTCATACCCTATCTTGGTCTTGTAGAGAAACATATAACCAAGAACAGCAACTGCCAGGGCAATGACCAATCCAAAATGAATTCTCGTACCCGGTATGATTGAATTAAGCTTGGCAGCCGCCGGAATAGCGTATGAAACAACCGCTCCTGCCTTTGGATCTCTTAAATGATAGCTTAAAACATAATTTACAAAAAATGTAATCAGATAGTTCATCATCAAAGATGAAACCAGTACGTCCGAATCTGTTTTTATTTTCATTACCGCAGGCACTGCAGTAATCAATGAGCCGAAAAATCCTGCTGCCAAAATGCATACCAATGGGCTGATTCCCATGGGCAGTGCCGTGTTTATGGCAATAGATGCTGCAATAAGACCTCCTATGTGAAATGATCCTTCACCTGCAAGATTTATCTGATTTGCGGCAAACATGATGCTGACACCTACACCCGTAAATATTAAGGGTATCATTGCCTCAATCACATTTCCTATTCTTCTTGTGTTTTTCAACGGTCCTATAAGAAGCTCAACAATAGCCTTCACAGGTTCGTCGCTTGTAATAAAAATTATAATGAATGAAATTAATAAAGCAATACATATAGATAATACAGTCCGCAAAATATTATATTTCTTATTACTGTTCATACATTATTCCCTCCAATCTGTCATCCTTTTTAATGCCCAGCATGTACTTTCCTAATTCTTCCTCAGTGAGGCTTTTAACATCGTTAAACACTCCTGAAAAACTTCCCTTGTACATTACAGCAAGCCTGTCGCTGAGCTCAAAAACTTCATTTAAGTCTGCCGATATGAGAATAACCGCACAGCCCGCATCCCTGAATTCTATAATTCTCTGCCTTATAAACGAAGCCGCTCCCACGTCAATACCGCGTGTCGGCTGGTTGGCTATGATTATTTTAGGATCTGTCGAAAATTCCCTTGCAACAACAACCTTCTGTATATTACCTCCGGATAGCATGCCGACATTTTGCTTATATG
Source organism: Sedimentibacter sp. (assembly GCA_032059885.1). GTDB lineage: Bacteria > Bacillota > Clostridia > Tissierellales > Sedimentibacteraceae > Sedimentibacter. Next base: position 61,860 of record DAMBZP010000004.1, on the reverse strand, counting down.
ACTTGCACTTTACCAGGTATTCTTTTATAAGCTCATTTACTCTCAGCTCTATTTTTTTCATCTTCAGCATAAATCTGCCGGAATATTCAGGGCTGTCGTATTGGTTGGAAAGAATATTATCCATTATATTCATATTTGCCGCACATCCCAAAGTCATTCTGTCCTCCGGAATGTGTGCGACTCCTAATTTTCTTATACCGTAAATGCTGTTGTCTTTAATATCCTTATCAAATATCTTAATATCCCCTACATATTTTTTTGTAAGGCCTGTCAAAGCTTCAACCAGATGTCCCTGACCGTTGCCTTCAACTCCCGCAATACCAAAAACCTCGCCTGCTTTCAAATCAAAGCTCAGATCATTGACCCTGACAACACCTGTTGCACCCATAACGCTGAGGTTTCTTACCTTCATGACAGTCTCCCTGAGCTCTGCAGGTTTTTTATCAAACGTCATAACAACATCTCTTCCAACCATAAGCCTTGACATTTCTGTAGTGGAAATATCCTCTACATTGTGAGTTCCCTTGCTCTTGCCGTTACGCATTATTGTTGCCCTGTCACAAATTGATTTGATTTCATCCAGCTTGTGGGAAATGAAAATAATCGTATGTCCCAGTTCCTTCAGTTTTTTAAGCTGTACGAACAATTCATTGGTTTCCTGCGGTGTGAGGACTGCGGTAGGCTCATCCAATATAAGTATATCCGCACCTCTGTACAGTGCCTTTAATATCTCTACTTTTTGCTTAATACCCACAGGCAGGTCTTCAACCTTTGCTTTGACATCTATGTCAAAATTGTATTTTTTGGCTATGTCACCGGACAATTTAACCGCCTTGTCCATGTCTATGAATATGCCGCCTTTCGGCTCCACGCCGAGAACAATATTTTCTGCAACCGTAAGCGAAGGAACGAGCATAAAGTGCTGATGTACCATTCCTATTCCCTTTTTTATCGCATCCTGAGGAGACTTTAATGAAATTTCACTGCCGTTTAATATAATCTGACCGTGCTCCGGGGTTTCAATTCCGAACAAAACCTTCATCAGTGTACTCTTGCCTGCCCCGTTTTCACCTAATAAAGCATGTATTTCACCCTTTTCAAGCTCCAATGTAACATCTTCTACAGCCACTACCCCATTGGGATAAATTTTCATTATATTTTTCATCTCAAGCACTTTATTGCTCACTGGAATACCTCCGTATATTTTCATTAATCATTAATAATTAATAATCGACTGCTATATTTTTATAGAAGGCAATTATTAATTATTAATGGTAATTTTATAAACAGTCAGGGTTTGCCCCTGACTGTTTTAAAATCTGATTCTTTTGCTGAATGAGATTTGCTTATTTTACAGAATCCTTTATAGCCTGGATTTCTTCTGTTGATTTACCTAATGCAGTATCAACAACTATGTCTCCGCTTATAATTTTTTGTTCTAATTCATCCAGTCTTGTTCTTATATCTTCAGGCAGCATTTCTTTATAGTGATCATCCTTCACTATTTCAACTCCGCCTTCGGCAAAACCAAGAGATTCAGCTCTTCCATATTCAAATTTACCATCAATATCTGCCTTTATAGCTCTGTACAGAGAGTTCCCTACATTCTTAAGTGCAGATGTTGGAATTACATGAGCTTTTTCAGGCATCAAAGCAGCCTGGTCTGAATCAACGCCAAATGCATATTTGTTTGCATCCACAGCAGCTTCAATCTGACCTAATCCGGCAGAACCCGCAACGTTGTAGCCAACGTCAACTTTTCCGTTTTGATACTGTGACAGAGCAAGGTCCTTACCTTTAGCTGAGTCAAGGAAATCACCAACATAAGATATGGCAACCTTTATATCAGGCTCAACATATTTAGCTCCCTGAATATATCCTACAAGGAAGTCATTGATTATAGGGTTTTCCATTCCGCCTAAAAATCCTATATTTTTAGTTGAAGGATCAATGTTTTTAATTTCTGTGCTTGTTGTCATCATAGCTGCGGCAGCTCCCACAAGGAATGAAACTTCGTTTTGTTTATACAGCACATTATAAATATTTTTGAAATTTCCAGATTCTAAATCAGTGAATGTTTCATCAAAGAATATAAATTTCTGATCTGGGAATTCTGTTGCTGCAGCCTTTAAAGCTTCATACATCTGATATGTACCTACTATTATAACATCGTATTCGCCGGTTTCACAATATTCCAGAACTCCAGGTCCCCACTTCGGTTCATCAGCAGCGCTGCCGCCCATTTCATAAACCTTGTAATCAAATTTATCAGCACCTAACTCATCTTTCAATTTTTGAAGTCCTGAGTTTGCAGAGTCAAAGAATGATTTATCACCTAAATTTCCGTTTAATAATAAAGCAGCCTTGTATGGTTTCGCATCACCGGATGGTTTTGAGTCACCAGGTTTTTCTCCTTGCGCGCAGGCAGTCAATGAGAAAATCATCATGACTACAAGCAGTAAAGAAAGTATTTTTTTCATTTGTAAATTCCTCCTATTGAGCTTTTTGTGCTTTTTTTATGTATTCTAATGTATCATCGACCAAATCATCCAGCATAATTTCCTCATAATATCTCATGTATGTCACGAGCTTGTTAAATGCAGGCGAAATCAGTCTTTTTGGAATGATACCCATTCCCTTTTGAATTCCAAGCACAGGCATAATCATACCTGCGTTGCAGTCTGCGTCAATACCGCACATTGTTATTATGTTCAGCGTTTTTTCATAGTCGCCTTCACCATACATAAGAGCGATAATTTCACAGCATGCATTTGGATAAGCATGAATCCAGTTGTATTTTATATATTTCTTTTCACATTCGGCTAAAGCATCATGCCAGTCGCTGTACTTAATGCAGCAGTCATATGCAAAGCTTATTACAGAATAATATTCACTGTCACCTGGTATCATTGAAATTGCCGTCTTAATTACATCCTTTACATCATCATTTACAAACGCCAGTGATGTCATAACCGCATTAAAAATCTCTCCAAGTATACCGTTATTGATGTGAGACACTTCTCCATCCTTCCATGCCAGCTCCGCAGCCAGTCTCGGATTTCCGGGAGCAACCATGCCGCAAACCGCACCTCTCATCTGTGCTCCTATCCATTCATTGAAAGGATTGTTCCATTTTGCGCTTTCAGGAGGAAGCATTCCTGAACGGATATTTCTTAAAGCCAGTTCCTCTGCAGACCAGCCCACAGGTATAAGACCAATCCACGACAAGGCAATATCCCTGCTTGTTACATCATAGCCTTTTTCTTTAAATGCATCAAGAAACGCTATTTCAAAGGTTATGTCATCATTATATGTATTTGGCTCTCTGACGTAGTCCTTGACATCCTCAAACGCCTCATAAAGGTTTTTGGAAGTGTAGCCCTCAACCATTGTTCCCATGGCAGCACCTATGAGTTGAGAAGTCCATGCGGCTTTAATCATGTCTTTAAATTTATCCGAATGTACATCAACACTTACAGCCTCGGGGAATCTGATGCTTCCCTCATACTGTTCAAAGCTGTCGTAATATTTATATTTCCAATAATCTGAAGCCTCGTTTTTCCTGGCATTTAAAAATTCATTCCTAAGCTCTGCAGAAATTTTCTGAAGCTCCACTATATTATTTTCCTTATGAGCTTTTAAACCCTTTTCAAGAAGCTCATACGCTTTATCAACCGAATATCCTCTGTTTTCAAGAGCTTGAACAGCTGCGATCATAGTGATCTCAGGTGCTCCCGATCCCGGCACATTGCTTCCCCAGTCAAGGTCGAGTATCCCGTCATAAAAGTCTGCAACCGCCTTTAAGGCACTCCAGCCCTGCTCGCCTTCGTTCAATACGGTAGGCTTTGCGTTTGAAAATAAATCATATGCCATTTCCCATGCTTTCTTCATTAAAACCTCCTCAGTTGTCATGCATTACAAATTTATCTACGCAAGCTCAAGAGCAATTTTCATCATATCTTTAAAACCTTTTTCCCTTTGCTCCGGAGTTGTTTCCGTGTTATTTGCTATTGAATCCGATACTGTGAGTATGGTCAGCGCATTTACTCCTGCTCTGTTTGCATTGCAGTACAACGCGTATGATTCCATTTCAGCAGCCAGACACCCCATTTTCGCCCAGCTCTTCCAGCTGTCAGGTTCTTCACCGTAAAAAACATCTGATGTTACAATATTGCCTACGGTTACAGCAATATTATTGTCATCGGCAGCCTTTTTCGCTTTTGATAAAAGCTCCCATGATGCCGTAGCCGAATAAATTCCCGGAAGATTATACTGGCTGGCATAATTTGAATCTGTGCTTGCACCAATTGCCAATACAATATCATAAAGATTCAATTTCGGGTCGTATGCCCCGCATGAACCTATTCTAACCAGATTTTTAACTCCATACATATGTATCAATTCATAAGAATAAATTCCTATTGAAGGACATCCCATTCCTGTTCCCATGACCGAAACCTTCTTGCCGTTGTATGTTCCTGTATATCCAAACATATTCCTCACAGCATTAAACTGCTCAACATCGCTTAAGAAATTCTCAGCAATAAATTTAGCTCTTAAAGGATCACCGGGAAGCAGCACGGTTTCTGCAATTTGTCCTTTAACCGCACTATTATGTGGTGTTGACATGATTTTCTCCTTTTATATATGATTTTTTATTTTATAACAACATTATGTATAAAAAGCTATAATATATTACTACTTTTTTACGTTATAGTCAATAAGCGCTTCCTTCCTTATATTTCCATAAGGATTTGATAATCTGATTTTGCATAATCTACTTCCTTTTTGGCGCCTTATCATGTTTACTGTTTGTATTTTGGTTTGACTTCTGAATTCTTCTGTTTTCATTTTTTTTGCTGCCATCTGCAAGTCTGATTCCATCTCTTGTCATTTCAATTACGTTTCTCTTCATGAGTCTTCCGGCTGCTTTTTTAAATGAGCTTTTGCTTAAATTCAGCCTTTCCTTTATATCCTCAGGACTGCTGTCATCATTAAGCGGAAGAAAACCCCTGCTCTTCGCAACAGCATTTACTATTTTCTCTCCGTCCTTATCGATTTGGAGTCTCGGCGCATCCTTAAGGCTTAAGTCCAGCTTGCCGTCTTCCTTTATGTGGCTCACTCTGACCTCTACAACATCTCCTGCATGCAATGGCTTCAGAATTTCTCCTTCATGAATCAATCCCAGATACTTGCCTTCAACGGCTACCATTGCTCCAAGACCTCTTTTCAAGCTGAACACCGTTCCTTTTACCATGTCGTTTACCTTATATGGAGAATCCGTCCTCAAAACCTTGAATAAATTCATTGTTGCACACAAACGGTCAGATTTATCAATATATAATCCCGCTAAATATTCTCCGTTCAGCTTTATTTCTCCCACCTGCTCCTTAAATGGAAGAAATAGGTCTTTTTCAAGTCCCCAATTTAAGAATGCTCCTATTCTGGTCATCTGAACAACCTTCAGATATGCAATTTCACCCATAGCAATTTTAGGTCTCTTTGTGGTGGCAATCACTCTGTCGTCAGAATCCCTGTATACAAAGACGTTAATCTTATCTCCTACCTTCGTGTTTTCAGGCACCTGCTTCAAGGGAAGCAATATTCTTTCCTCACCCTTTTCGTCCTGTGGGCTCTTAAGATACACTCCGAAATCCACCTTTTTTGTTACCTCGAGCTCCTGCATTTCTCCTAATTTAATCATATTTTCTCCTTATCTGAAGGGAGGGCTCCACCCTTTTCCCTAATTAATTTTTATCTTTTTCCCAATAGCCTGAACATATTTTTCTTATAATTTTCAACCCCTGGCTGAGTAAACGGATCTATATGGTTAGTATACCCGCTTATTCCGCATGTCATCATAAAAAAGTAAAAAAGCTTACCCAGATAAAATTCATTCATTTCAGGCAGCTTAATCACTATTCCGGGCACTTCTCCTTCATTGTGTGCCATGAATGTTCCTTCAAAAGCATTTCTGTTTATATAGCTCAAATTCTTTCCTGATATGTAGTTTAATTTGTCAAAATCTCTTTCATCAAAAGGAACAGCAATATCATCCCGGCTGCCTTCTATTAAGACTGTTGTTTCAAATATTATTTTCCTTCCCTCCTGTACATACTGCCCCATAGAATGAAGGTCTGTTGTAAAATTTAAAGAAGCAGGAAAAATCCCCTTTCCCTCCTTGCCTTCGCTTTCACCAAACAACTGCTTCCACCACTCTGAAATTGATATGCACGATGGTTCATAATTGACAAGAATTTCTGCTTCCTTGCCGCGCCTGCTCAGTATATTTCTGGCAGCTGCATAAAGACAGCATATATTTTCGTTGAAGTCCCTTTTTTTGTAATCCCCTATGCCTGCTTTAATACCATTGATGAATTCATCCGTATCAAGATTTGCTGCAGCCATTGGCAATAATCCAACAGGAGTAATTACAGAATATCTTCCTCCAATGTCGTCGGGAATTACAAATGTTTTATAGCCATATAAATCGGACAGGCCCTTTAATGCACCATTATCCTTGTCAGTTACTGCAAAAATACGACTTTTAGCTTCCTCACCATACTTCTGCTCCATAAGCTCTCTTATTACTCTGAAAGAAACGGCAGTCTCCAGGGTTGTTCCGGATTTGGAAATCACTATTACACAAATCTCCTTGTTTTTAACAACCTCCGTAAGCCTTTTTAAATATGCCCCGCTTAAATTCTGCCCGGCATAATAAACCCCGGGGCTTGAAAGCTCATTGTGAAAATCTCCCCTGATAGCTTCAATTGCCGCCCTGGCTCCAAGGTATGAACCTCCTATTCCCAGCAGTATAAATGCCTCGCAGTTATTTTTTATATGCTCTGCAGATTTTTTTATTTCTTCATATTCATCCATATTCATGGATTCTGCATAATCAATCCACCCGGTCATGTCGCTGCTGATTCCCCTTTTATCCAAAAGCAGCTCCTGCGCAGCCATGATTTCTGATTCAATGCCTCTCATTTCATCTTCATTTATAAAGCTTCCTTTTAAATCTAAAACTATATCCTTCATCATATACCCCTTTTTCATTAAATTATCTCCGCTTTCAATACTGCATAGTCATCCTTGTGCATCTTGCAGTAATCATCCAGCGAAGACTTTAAATTATTTAATATATCTCCCTCTTTTTTTATTATATCAATCAGCCTTTTAATTCCGAATTGTTCATTTCCCTCATTTGTGGCTTCTGTAATACCATCAGTATAAAAAAACAGTTTGTCCCCAATATCCAGACTCAGCTTGCTTACATCATAATTCACATTGTCAAATATATTGGCAATTGGATATCCCTTTGAATTCAACAAAACTGCTTCCTTATTTTTTCTGTACAGTATGGGTTCGGAATTATGTCCGGCATTTACATAGTTAAACCCATGGTTTTCCTTATTATATACTCCAAGAAACACAGAAAAGTATTTGTCATAATCCAGATTCAATGAAAGGAAAGTCCTGTGCAGCTCCTTCATTATTTTATTCAGGTTTATGCTCCCTTTTGCTATAGTCCTTAATGACTGCCTGACAAAGACAGTCAGCAGTGATGCACTGACACCATGACCCACGACATCACAAATATATACTCCTGTATTTTCCTCGTCTATTTTAAACACATCAAAAAAGTCTCCGCTTAAAGACTCTGAAGCTTCATACAAATAATCAATGTTTAAGCCGTTGTACATGCCTTTAGGCGGAAGCATTCTAATTTGCATATTCCTTGCAAATTTAATGTCATCACTCATTTTTTTGTTTTTTTCATTAATTTTTTTTGATAAATCTTTTTCCTTTGTTATATCCCTGAAAACCTCCACTGAGCAGACTACCTCGCCTGTATCGTCCTGCATGGGCGATGATGTCACCATGAATGTTCTGTTCCCTACAGTGGATTCCTTTTTTTGTATTATTCCCTTTTCAATAGTTGTTCCAGATATACAGTCTTCACAGCGCCCTCCCGAACAAAAAACCTCATAACACCTCTTGCCTACAATATCTCCCATATCCTCTTTCATTTTTTTGTTTGCATACAGTACGACATTGTCTTTATCCACAACTCTGACCCAGTCTATCATTCCATCAGCTATTCCAAGCTGGGTCTCATTCAGCTTAATTTCCATGAAATCACTTCCTTAGGCTTTATTTTTTTCCTTAGTATAATTTGAAAGCAACTGTCCGATTTTTTCAGAATTATGCCTTATATAGTTTTTCCTTATTTCCACAAAGTTACTGCATATTACCTTAATATTCATTTCCTCAAGCATTTTAACCTGGTCCTCGTCAATCAGAACCTGCTTTGCACCCTTGAATTTGTAATTGGATATCTGGCTTTCAGAAATGAGCTCATCATTTGCAATGACATAGTCTATAACATATCTGTTGCTATGTTTGATTATTGCATTTACGTGGTCGTAAACATTGTAGTGATCTGTTTCGCCCGGCTGAGTCATCAGATTGCATATATAAAACTTTGTTGCTTTCGACTGGGATATAAGCTCAGGTATGTCATGAACCAAAATATTTGGAATTACACTTGTATACAGGCTTCCGGGTCCTAAGACTATTATATCCGCTTCCTTTATATCCCTTACGGTTTCCTCCAGAGGCATACATACCTCCGGAACAAGTGATATCCTGTCTATTCTGCTTCCTGTCTTGTTCACATACTCGGGAATGTCCTTTTCTCCCAAAATGCAGTCTCCGTTGTCCAGAAAAGCTTTAAGCTGCGCATCCTGCAGTGTCATAGGAAGCACCTTTCCCGAAAGTCTGAATATACTTCCTATTTCCTTCAGAGCATGCTCATAGTCTCCGAATATTTCATACATTGCAGCTATAAGGAGATTTCCGAAGCTTTGCCCGTTTAAATATCCATCCTTAAAACGGTGCTGCATCAATTTTATCATTATGGGTTCTATGTCAGACAAAGCTATAATACAGTTTCGCATGTCGCCCGGCGGCAGCATGCCCAGATCCTCTCTCAATACTCCGGAGCCTCCGCCGTTGTCGGCAACAGTAACTACCGCAGATAATTCCCCGGTATACTTTTTCAGCCCCCTCAAAAGTATCGATAAACCTGTTCCTCCTCCAAAAACCACCAGCTTCATAAATACCTCACTTATTTTTCCACATCTCTGTGGTTCAATAACACTCTGTAATTCTCTTCACTCAAAATAGATGCTATCCTGTTTGAAATTGTAACAGAACGGTGTTTCCCGCCCGTGCATCCTATGGATATAACCAAATTGGATTTTCCTTCCTTAATGTAGTGCGGCAAAAGAAACAGCAGCATATCTTTGAGCTTATCGATAAAAACATTTGTAGTGTCAAATCCCATTACATATTCCTGAACATTTTTGTCATTGCCCGTATAGCGTTTTAACTCTTCAATATAAAACGGATTCGGAAGAAATCTCACGTCAAAAACCAAATCCGAATCCTGTGGAAGTCCGTACTTGTATCCGAAGGACATTACAGTAATATTCAAATTATACGTAACGTTGCCCTGTACAAAAATACTCAGAAGCTCTTCCTTCAATCTGCCGAGCTTCATATTTGTTGTATCAATAATATAATCCGATCTTTTTTTAACCTCCTCAAGGCTTAATCTCTCAGACCTGATGCCGTCAACTATTGTCCCTGTGGTACTCAGAGGATGAGGCCTCCTCTGCTCCTTGTATCTTTTCACCAGCTCATCATCAGATGTGTCAAGGAACAGTATGCGGTATTGAATGCCCATATTTTTCAGCTCATTTAAACTGTTGAACAAATCTTTGAAAAATATCCCGCCTCGTATATCCGCAACAACCGCAACCTTGCTGACTTCTTTGGACGAGCTTTTGCAAAGCTCGGCAAAATTGGGAAGGAGAGCCGGAGGCATATTGTCCATGCAGTAATAATTTATGTCTTCTAAAATCTTTATTGCCTGGCTTTTTCCTGCGCCTGACATTCCTGTAATAATAACAAACTCCATATTCTCCTCACCTTCTATTTTAAATTTATTATGCGGCTTAAATCCAATCCCGCATCCACTGCAGCCTTTAAGCCCTTTTCATAGCTTCCTATGTTATTTTTTATGTGAGCATCGCTGTTTATTGCAAATTTCACATTATATTTTGAAGCAATCCTGATTTCTTCAGCGTTCAAGTGGCTGTGACTGTTGTTGATTTCAAGTATTGTTCCTGTTTCTTCCGCGGCCTGCGCAACCAGCGCCGTATCGAGAGGAATTTTATCACCTGGATGCGTCCAGATATTTATTTTATATTTATGCATAGCCTTCACTACAGCTGACGTATTTTTTGCCCTCATTTTTTCAAATATATTTTTGTTTTTTCTTCCCAGTTTATTCATAATGATAAAATTCCAGGCATCCTTAGGAGAAGAAAACAATGCTCCCACATGATATCCGCACAAAATAATATCACAGTATTTCAACACCTCATGGGTTATGTCCGTGTTTCCCTCATAATCCAGCACATTGGCTTCAACTCCCAGAAGTATTTTTATCTGAGGATATTTTTTACGCATTTCTATAATTTTTTCTTTTGCTTCTTTTATTTTATTTTCCTGTATTCCAAACATATAATGCCTTGGTCCGTGATCTGTTATTGCAATTTCCTCAAGACCAATCTCCACAGCTTTTTGAACAATTTCTTCAATTGTGGATTTCCCGTGGTTTCGTCTGGAATATGTTGAATGAACATGATAATCTGCTGTTGTTTTCATAAAAACCTCTTGTTAAACCATCGCTGAACCATTGTTCAGCTATAATCTTGTTCCGACTATTTTTATTTCCGGCTCAAGCCTTATTCCGAATTTATCGTATACTGTACTTATCACAATACGCATAAGGTCAAGCACATCCTCACAGCATGCATTGTCATAATTAACTATAAAGCCGCTGTGTTTGTCTGAAACCATTGCCCCCTTATATCTCAGCCCCTTTAGTCCTGCATCCTCAATCAGCTTTGACGCATATCCGCCTTCCGGTCTTTCAAATGTGCTGCCTGCACTGGGAAGATTAAGGGGCTGCTTAGAGGTCCGTTTCTCATTAAGGTCTATTATAACCGCCATAATCTCATCCCTGTCTCCGTATTCAAGTTCAAGCTCAGCTTCAATCACTATATATTCAGAATCGGTAATTTTCGTATGTCTGTATGTAAATTCCATGTCTTCATTTGAAAACTCGTGAATGTTTCCATCAAAGTCAACACATTTCACTCTTTTTACAACCTGCTTCATTTCGCCGCCATAAGCTCCTGCATTCATATAGACAGCACCTCCCAGGCATCCGGGAATACCGCTGGCAAACTCAAATCCTGCCAGGCTTTCTTTCGCAATAAATTTAGCCAATGTTGACAAAAGAACTCCGGCTCCTGCAGTCACTCGATTTTCATTTCTTTCAAAGTAACTGAACTTATCTCCTACTTTTACAATTGCCCCTCTGAATCCTTCGTCCGAAACAAGCAGATTAGTTCCGTTCCCAATGATAAAGCAGTCTGTTTCATGTTTTTTTATCAGCTTTAAAACTGTTTTTAAATCTTCTGTATCCTCCGGCTCTGCCAGTATATCGGCGGGACCTCCTATTTTAAAAAAAGTGTGATTTTTTAAAGGCTCATTTCTGAGAACAATCCCTCTCACAGATGAGTTCATATCCTCGTACAGTTTACTAATTTTTGATTGATATTCCATTATTTCACCCTTTCTAAACCATCTGACTACATTGTAACATCACTTTAATATTTTTTAAAGATATATTTTTATATGCGCATTTATTTAATTATATGGAAATAAATTAAATATATTTTCAATATAAAATTGACACGCCTTTCCAATAATGCTAGTATAATAATGTCATTGCATAAATATTATAGTTATATAATTATTTATAAATATATTGCTTACATATAAGCAGCATAAGGGAGGAATTATGAAAGAAAAAGTATTAGAGCTTATTAACAAACTCTCTCCTGAGCTTAATGAATTAAGCCTGGAAATTTACAATAATCCTGAGCTAGGATATGAGGAGTTCAAAGCATGCAAGCTCCATTCAGAGCTTCTCATGAAATATGGTTTTAATGTGCAGGCTAATTTTTCAGGAGTTGAAACAGGATTTAAGGCTGAATATAAAAGCGGTAAACCGGGCATAACGGTGGCATACATGGCCGAATATGATGCATTGCCGGGAATCGGACACGGCTGCGGCCATAACCTGCTGGGAACTGTCAGTACCGGTTCAGGCATTGTATTGAAAGAAATAATTGATGAAATAGGCGGTACAGTGGTTGTTTTTGGAACACCTGCGGAAGAAACAAGCGGAGCCAAGGTTACATATGTTGAAAATCATGAATTTGACAATATAGATATAGCGATGATGGCTCATCCCGGAAATGAGTATTCAAAAAGTGGTTCATCCCTTGCCCTTGAACCTGTACAATTTGAATTTTTCGGCAAAACAGCACATGCTGCATCAGCACCTGAAAAAGGTGTCAACGCACTTGATGCGGCAATTCAAACATTTAACAGCATTAATGCATTGAGAGAACATATAAAAAGTGACTCAAGGGTTCACGGTGTAATTTTGGATGGCGGAAGAGCAGCCAACATAGTTCCTGACTATGCAAAATGCCAGTTCTATGTACGTTCCACATCCAGGACATACAATCTTGAGCTGCTGGAAAAAGTGAGAAACTGCGCAAGAGGAGCAGCACTTGCTACAGGATGCGAGTTGAAAATTACAAAATATGAATTCAGTTACGACAATTTGGTTACAAATCAAATATTGTCAGATGTTTTCAGCGAAAAGATTTATGAAGCTGCAGGAATTAAAATGGGTGAACCTTCTAAAAGCATGGGTTCAGTTGATGCAGGTCAGGTCAGCCAGGTTTGCCCTACGATTCATCCTTATTTTGACATAACAAATGATAAAAATATTATCGGTCACACAGTAGAAATGGCCAAAAGCACACTGACCGATTATGCTAAGGAGCAAATGAAGAACACAATTGCTGCATTGGTTTTAACAGCAGCAGAAGTAATACAGAATAAGGAATTGTACGAAAAAATAAAATACGAATTTGACCATACTGAAAAATAAGATAAAAAATGCTTCCCGATACAGGAAGCATTTTTTTACATCTCTCAAAAATTATTGATAACCAATAAAAACAGCTATTACCATAAATATTGCAGCCATTAATGTCCATATAATCATTAACGGAGCAACAAATTTAACCCACGTTTCATATTTAATCTTTGCAACAGACAGGTTTGCCAGCAATACGCCTCCTGTTGGGATAATGGAATTTGAAATGCCATCACCAAACTGGTATGCCAGTACAGCCGTTTGTCTTGTCAGCCCTATAACATCAGCAAGAGGTGCCATAATAGGCATTGTTGTTGCCGCCTGGCCCGAACCTGATGGTATAAAGAAATTTATAAATGATTGAACAAGAAGCATCCCTACGGCACTCACTGATTTAGGCAGTGATTTTACTACTGATGCAAGAGCGTAAACGACTGTATCTATAATCAAACTTGACTCCATTATTACAAGCAGTCCTCTCGCCAGCCCTACTACCAGTGCTCCCATTACTATATCCTTGGCTCCTGCAATAAAATTAGTTGCTATATCATCTATTTTCATTCCCGAAACAATACCCGACAAGATTCCTATTGCAAGGAATATTGCAGCTATTTCTGTAATGTACCATCCATATTTAAATACTCCAAATATTAAAATGCATATGCCTGCAATAAAAATCAAAAGAACTAAAATGTCTTTAAAAGTCATTTCCTTTACATTATCCAAATCAACTACAGTATGCTTTTCTTCCTGCTCAAGATCATATACCATGCTTGACTCAGGGTCGTTCTTAACCTTTTTAGCATACCTGTGAATATAGAATGTTACTAAAATTATTGTACATATCCATATTACAATTCTCAGGCCAATGCCTGAAAACATTGGGAGCTCAGCAATACTTTGAGCTACTCCAACCGTAAATGGATTCATAACTCCCGATGTGAATCCTACGGCAGCGCCCAGTGCCACAACAGCCATTCCCACTATGGCGTCATATCCCAACGCTCTGGCCAGAGAAATTCCAATCGGTACAAATATTATGGCTTCCTCCGCCATACCTATTGTTGCTCCTCCTATAGAAAACACAATTACTATAATGGGAATCATCAACACTTCTTTGCCCCTTAATCCTTTGGCTATTTTGTTGATTCCGGCTTCAACAGCTCCGGTCTGTGTAACAATATTAAAAGAGCCTCCGACTATAAATATGAAAAATACAATACTCTGCGCGGCTCCAAGTCCTTTGGGAAATGCTTTAAGCACATCAAACAGACTTGCAGGATTTGCTTTGGCCGGAGCATACGAATTAGGGTCAACAACAGTTGTTTTTCCTGTTTCAGTTTCAATTTCCATTTTCTGATACTGCCCCGCCGGTATTACATAAGTAAGCAATGCCATCAAAATAATCATTGCAAATAATATTACGTAGGTATGGGGTACCTTGCCCTTTTTTTTCTTTTCTTCTTTTTCTGTCACCATATTAGTCCTCCATTTTTAAAAGATAATTTAGTCCTACATATTAATAAATATTGATTAACCAAGCAGTTTATTAATATTATTATAAATTTTTAATCATACTATCATATTTTTATCCACATATCAAGTGATTTTTTGACTAATTTCTAGCTTTTTTAACATTATATTTGTATTATTATTCACATGCATTTTTTTATGCTTCGCCTCTTTTGTAGAATGTTCCTGATGTATTATTAATAGTCTTACCAGCCTCAACCGCTGTTTTTCCGCCAAGTATTACATAATCGATACCCCCTGGTCTTATCTGAGGATCCTGAAATGTTGCTTTATCAATTATAGTTTCATAATTAAAAATTGTTATGTCAGCATCATAGCCTTCTTTAATAAGCCCTTTTCTTTTAAGCTTTAATCTTTTTGCCGGCATGTAAGTCATTTTATAAACAGCATCAAAAAACTCCATCTTCTTTTCGTCCCTCACATAACGGCCTATTACTCTTGGGAAAGTACCCGCTCCTCTTGGATGTCCGGAATGATTTCTGTATATACCGTCACTGGCTATCATAACCAATGGGTGATTGAGAGCCTGAATTATTTCACTCTCATTCATTACATAAGCAACCGCAAGCATGTTCGGATATTCCCTGCGTGCTTTTTCAAAAAGCTCCCTGTCACAGAACATTCCTTTGAAAGGCTCTTCCGTAAGCATTATGGAGTCATAATCCTTGTTCCACAGCTCCAAGCAACCCTCATCAAATACCGCAGAGCCAATAAAAGTGCTGAAAGCATCATAAGGGTATGCATCAACCTGCAAATCCGCACCGCTTTTTACTATATCTTCTATAAGCTTAAGAGCTTCCGTCATATTTCCGTATGCACTGCAGCTTGACAAATGAGAAATCTGAAAAGGTATGCGGCATTCTCTTCCTATCAGTGCCATTTCTTCAATTGCATCAAGAGCATATATTGAATCCTTCCTGTAGTGTGCAGCAAGAAGCAGATCATCCCTTCCCTGTATTTCTTTCGTTATTTCTATTGCCTCCTCGGTATCTGTCCCGGGGCAGTATTCCAACCCATAGGAAACACCTATCGCACCGAAATCAATTGCTTTTTTAACCAGCGACTGCATCCTTTCAATCTGCACCCTTGATGATTTACTGTATATGTACGTATTCCCCGCCACATTTCTCAAATAATTATGCCCTATGTAGGACATGTAGTTTACAGGATTTCCTTTTTCATTAATAAAATCATACAGTTCCTCAATGCTTTGCCTGTTGTTGCCGCAGTTACCGACAACACATGTGGTTACTCCCATATTAAGCATTGCATCTGATATATCATATTCCTTTTTCTGTGTTAATGAAAAATCCTCTTCATGCATGTGAATATCTATAAAACCGGGAGATACATGGTGACCCTTTGCGTCAATAACACACATTGCTTCTGAAGCAACATTGCCTGTGCCTGTTATTACGCCGTCCTTAATTCCAATATCTCCTTCAATGATTTTTTTGTTTTCCACATCAATAATTTTTCCGTTTACAATTTTTAAATCTAACATACTGCCCTCCCAAAATACTATTGTTATTATTCACAGGTAATTATATATGTTTAAATTCCTCCAGCCACTTTCTTCCTGTGTTGATTTGTCTTTGCACTTCTGAGGGAGCAGTTCCTCCAAAGGATACTCTTCCGTTTATACACCCCTCCATGCTTAAGTCGGGAAGCAGCTTCAGACTTAATCTGTCATCAATTGATTTTAACTCATCTTCGGATAAATCGCTGAAATCTTTATCGTGAATTTCACAGTATTTTACCATTTTCCCAACCATTTCATGTGCTTCTCTAAATGGTATGCTGCTTTTTACCAGATATTCTGCAACGTCTGTTGCATTTAAAAATCCCTTGCCTAAATTTTTCTGTATGTCTGTGAGTTTAAATTCCGTTTTTTCTATCATCTTGGCCAGAATCAGAAGACTTTTCTTAAGAGTATCCACAGTGTCAAACAAGCCCTCCTTGTCCTCCTGAAAATCCTTGTTGTATGCGAGAGGAGTTCCTTTCATTACAGTCAAAAGCTGTACAAGATTTCCATACACTCTGCCTGTCTTGCCCCTTAATAGCTCAGCCATGTCAGGATTTTTTTTCTGCGGCATTATGCTTGAGCCGGTGCAGAAGCTGTCATCAATTGAAATATAGGAAAATTCCTGAGAGTTCCAATAAACAAATTCCTCTGCCATTCGGCTTATGTGCATCATGCATATGGAAGCATCACTCATAAATTCCAATATATAATCTCTGTCACTTACCGAATCCATAGCATTTTCCGTAACATTTCCAAATCCCAGAAGCTCTGCCGTCCTGTGTCTGTCTATAGGTATTGTGGTTCCTGCCAAAGCGCAGGAGCCTAAAGGATTATAATCTGTTCTCTCATAGGAGGTCTCAAACCTTTCAATATCTCTTTTAAACATCTGAAAGTATGCCATAAGGTGAAATCCTGCCGTAACAGGCTGAGCATGCTGCATATGGGTAAAGCCCACCATTATTTTATCATAATATTTTTCTGCCTTCTCTAAAAGAACGTGCTCCATAAATTTCAGGTTTTCAACAATTTCCCTTATTTCCTCTTTGACATACAGCCTTGTGTCAACAGCAACCTGGTCGTTTCTGCTCCTTGCTGTATGAAGCTTCTTGCCTGTGTCTCCAAGCCTTTTAATCAATATTCCTTCAACTGCCATATGTATGTCCTCATCATGGACATTAAATTCTATTTCACCTTTTTCTATTTCGGATTTTATGTTATTCAATTCCCGAATAATTTCTTCTTTTTCTGCACCCGTGACTATACCCTGCTCGCTGAGCATGGTAACATGAGCTATGCTTCCCTCTATGTCACATTTATACAGTCTTTTGTCAAAAAATATGGATGCATTGAATTCTTCAACAATTTTATCCATGCCTTTTTCAAATCTTCCGCTCCACAAGTTAGCCATATATACCCTCACTTTTAATCGTAATTTGTTTTTATTCAGATTTTTGTTTAATTATATCACAAAATTCTGAATCATCAAGGATTATTTGAGAATTATTATGCATAAAAAAAGAGCTGCCTGCAGACAACTCTTTACAATTATAATTTTATTTTTAATATGCCTTAGTATATAATTGAAAGTGAGCTTGCGGATGAGCACAGATAGGACATACCTTAGGTGCTTCTGCGCCGTAGTGCACATGGCCGCAGTTATCACAAATCCATACAGACTCTCCCTCTCTCTTAAATACCTTTCCTGTCTTTATGTTATCCAGTAATGCAAGATATCTTTCCTCATGGCCTTTTTCTATCTTAGCAACTCCTTCAAATAAATATGCAATATTATTGAAGCCTTCTTCTCTTGCTTCTTTTGCAAAATTTGCATACATATCTGTCCATTCATAATGTTCACCTGCTGCTGCATCTTCCAGGTTTAACGGAGTTTCGCCGATTCCGTCATGTAAAAGCTTGAACCAGATTTTAGCGTGTTCTCTTTCATTTCTTGCGGTTTCTTCGAAATATTTGCTTATTTGCACATATCCATCTTTCTTAGCTTTGTTTTGATAGTATGTATATTTTACATGTGCTTGTGATTCGCCTGCAAATGCAGTCATTAGATTTTGTTCTGTCTTGCTTCCTTTCAATTCCATATGTACACCTCGTCTGTATTAATTTATTTATCCTTAAAGCAAAATGCTTCAGATATCTTTGCCGTTTATAATGATTATGTTATATTAGCAACAATTATAGTATTTAAATCAACTTCAAATCATAGTGCCGGCACTCAACGTTTTATATATACCCATAATTTTTTACTTTAATCATTAATTATACTGTACATTTCTTTATAATCATCCTTCATTACATGTTCAAGGACTTGCTCAACTCTGATTTTCATAGGCTTAGATCCGAAAATTATTTCAATTTCATCGCCTGTGTTTACCTCCGTACCCGGCTTTGCCTCCTTGCCGTTCACAAAAACCCTACCCTGATCACATGCTTCCTTGGCTACAGTCCTTCTTTTTATTACACGCGCATTTTTTAAATATTTGTCTATTCTCATAATTTACCTCTTTTCAGGAACGGCAAAGCCGTTCCTCAGATTGATAACAAAGTCATCAAGATGACAGGCTGTTGTAAAAGTTCAGCTGCAAGGCACCGGAAGGCAGGCAACCGCAGCGTATTCCACATACGTGAGGATTGACTGCCTGAACGGTAACGCGGGCAGATGGGCTTTTTCAACAGCCTAAGGAACGGCAAAGCCGTTCCTTTCAATTATTCTGTAACTTCCTTAAGCTTTTCAGCCTGGTCTGAAGTCAGCAGAGCATCCAGCATTTCAGTGATATCTCCATCCAGGAATGAATCCAGCTTATAGAGAGTCATGCCTATTCTGTGGTCCGTAACTCTTCCCTGAGGGAAGTTATAGGTCCTTATTCTTTCACTTCTGTCTCCGGAGCCAACCTGGCTTTTTCTTGCATCTGCCATCTCAGCATTCTGTTCCTGCTGATACATGTCATACAATCTAGCCTTTAATACCTTGAAAGCTTTATCCTTATTCTTAAGCTGGCTCTTTTCATCCTGACAGGAAATTACTATACCCGTGGGAATATGTGTAAGTCTTACAGCCGAGTCGGTAGTGTTTACACACTGTCCGCCGTTTCCTGATGAACGGAACACATCAACCCTTACGTCGTTTGGATTTATTTCGACATCAATGTCATCAACCTCAGGCAGTACCGCAACGGTAGCCGATGAAGTATGAATACGTCCGCTTGATTCGGTTTCGGGAACGCGCTGAACTCTGTGAACGCCGCTTTCATATTTAAGTTTTGAGTATGCTCCTTTTCCCTTTATGGAGAATATGGCTTCCTTGTAACCGCCTATTCCCTGGTCGTTGACAGAAATAAATTCAGTCTTCCAGCCTTGCCTTTCAGCATATCTTAAATACATCCTGAGCAGGTCTCCTGCAAAAAGTCCTGCTTCATCGCCGCCTACTCCGGCTCTTATTTCAACGATGACATCCTTGTCATCATTGGGGTCTTTGGGTAAAAGAAGTATTTTTATTTCCTGCATCAGTTCTTCTTCCCGTGCGGTAAGCTCCTTAACCTCTTCCTTTACCATTTCCTTAAAATCATCATCTAATTTTTCGTTCAGCATTGCCTTTGAATCCTCAAGCTGCGCCGCTACATCTGAATATTCACTGTATTTTGAAACTATAGGTTCAAGCTGTGCTTGTTCCTTCATTAATTTTTGCAGCTTCTGCGAATCACTTAATGTTTCAGGGTCTGAAATCTTTTCGCTTAGCTCTATATATTTATCTTTTAAAGCATCTAATTTTTCTAACATTCTATACCTCGTGCAATTGATTTTATATTAATTAGCAATGGATAAATCTTTTGTCTGCTGCGCTACAAGAACCCTGTCACAACTCTGTCGTTCCCTCCTAAATCCTTTTCACATTCTACTTCTTTAAATATATTGGAATCCTTAAAAATTTGTGTAACCGCATCTTTCTGGTCATAACCGATTTCTACGGAAAGTATTGCATTTTCTTCATGAATTCTTTCAAACACTTTTACTATCTGCCTGTAATAATCCAGACCGTCAACTCCGCCATCCAGCGCAAGCTCAGGCTCATATACAGAAACCTCTGCAGGCAGGGTGCATATTATGTTCCTTTCAATATAAGGCGGATTTGAAACTACTATTGTATATTTTTTATTCTCAAAATTATAATTGAATATATCTCCCTTAACAGCCGCAACATTTTTTAATCCGTTTCTGTTTATGTTGATACCTGTGGTTTCTATTGCCGTATCACTGATATCCAGAGCTGTCACCCTTGAATTTTTCAAATAATGTCCCAGGCTCACAGCAATAGCTCCGCTTCCTGTGCCAATATCAAGTATATTAATGTTTTTATCTTTCAATGAACTGTTTTTTACAATATTTATAATTTTTTCAACCAAAGTTTCTGTATCAGGCCTTGGAACAAGAATACCTTCCTGAACAAAAAAATCAAGCCCCATAAACTCTTGTGAATTTGTCATATATTGCAGAGGATATCCCTCATTTCTTCTTGCTGCCATTTCGTAAAATCTTTCTGCCATGTCCTCATCTATTTCATCCTTACCGTGCAAATGCAAATAAATCCTATCCTTCTGAAGCAGATGAGATAAGATTAGCTGCACATCAAGAAAGGGACTGTTAAATTCCCTCTGCTTGATAATTTCTGTACCATCTTTCAGCAATTTTTCAATTGTTACCATGTATCATCTTCTCCATTTTGAGGAATGACTCTTTCCATAGCTGCAATTGCCACTTCCATCATGGAATCATCCGGTTCCTTTGTAGTAATTTTTTGAATCTGGAAACCTGGGTATGTTATTATTTTCGTAAGCCAATTTTCACTGCTGCATCTTCCTACGTACCTGTTCAGTTCATAGGAAAGTCCGGCTATAACAGGCAGCATTGCAAGCCTGATGACAAGTCTCATCAAGGGATTGGGCCATCCAAAAAATGCAAAAACCAATATACTTATAATCATTACATTAATCATGAAGCTGGTTCCGCATCTCGGGTGCAGAGTTGAATATTTTTTTACGTTTTCAACTGTAAGTTCTTCGCCGTGCTCATAGCAGTGTATTGTTTTATGCTCGGCTCCATGGTACATAAACACTCTTTTTATGTCATTAAGTTTAGACACCAGGTACACATATCCTACAAACAGCAAGACTCTAATTACACCTTCCACAAGGTTTAACAGCAGCGTGCTTTTAATTACACTCTTTAAACCATTTGTTAAAAGCGTAGGTCCCAATATAAATATTCCTACGGAAAACACCAGTGCAATTATTACAGAAGCATAGATTATTGCTGTGTCAGCTTTGTCTTTAAATATTTTTTTAAGGAATTTATCAAGAGCATCCTCCTCATAATCCTCACCGTAAAATTCAGCTGAATACATTAATTCCTTCACTCCGTTTACCAATGAATCAATAAGAACAAAGCTCCCTCTTATCAATGGCAGTTTAAAAAATTTATGTTTAAAAAGCTGCTTTATCTCGCTTTCCTTTATTTCGATTTCACCATTGGGCTTTCTCACTGCGGTTGCAATTTTATCAGGACCCTTCATCATTATACCCTCAATGAGAGCCTGACCGCCGATACTGGTTTTTTTAACCTCTTTTTTTTCTATATCACTCATTTTGTCCCCTTTTCTTATAAACGCACAGTCCTTATTTCAAAACTGCCGCGCACGAATACAATTTGTGCATATATTCAATGTATTATACAATTAATAACGGAATTCTTCAAGTCTTTGTTTTTATTGTGCAGTCCCATACATAAAATATAAGCTTTGTAATTGTACATCACAAAGCTTAATCTTTCTTTAATTTGTTTACTTTACTTCAAGTATTTCATATACAACAATGCCTCCCGGAGAGGCAACATTAATTTGTGTTCCCTTTTTCTTTCCGAGAAGTTCTGACCCCAGCGGAGACATATTTGAAATCTTGCCTGCAACCGGGTCTGATTCGGTAGCACCCACAATGCTGTATTCAAGAATCTCATCAAATTCCACATCTCTTAATTTTACTGTGCTTCCGATCTGAACCATATCTTTATTTTTTTCATTATGCTTGACTACCTTTGAATGCTTAATTGTATGCTCAAGAACAATTATTCTTGATTCATTTTTGTTCTGCTCTTCTTTTGATTCGTGATATTCGGCATTTTCGCTGAGGTCGCCTTCTTTCAGGGCGCCCTTTATTCTTTCGGATATTTCATATCTTAGCTTTGTTTTTCTGTATTCAAGTTCATCTACAAGTTCTTTGTAGCCTTCTTCTGTAACTAAAATTTCCTTATTATCCATTTTTACACCTACTCATTTACATATACTTATTATATTATATCCCATTTTTTTTGTAATTCAATATTTTTTATTAAATAATTGGAAAACAGTTGCTAATTGGTCCCCGGAAATTAAAAACGGCATAACAATTTTTGCTGTTATGCCATCTATAAAACATAAACACTTTTTAAAAACAATAATCTTCCTATGGTTCGCCAAAATATTTCAGCCATCGTTCATTATTGTTCATCTGTTTACAGCACTTTATATATCCATCCCTCGGGAGCTTTAACGTCTCCCATTTGGATTCCGTACAATGTTTCATACAATTTTTTGGTAACAGGGCCTACCTCAGTTTCGCTGTGGAATACATGCATATTTCCTTTATATTCAATTCCTCCTATAGGAGTTATAACCGCTGCAGTTCCGCACGCTCCTGCTTCCTTGAATATATCCAGCTTATCTATATGTACATCTGTTTCGATTGCTTCCATTCCCAAATAATCTTTTGCAACCTGCATCAATGATATTCTTGTTATGCTTGGAAGTATAGATGAAGATTTAGGAGTTATAAATTTATCATCTTTTGTAATTCCAAAGAAGTTAGCAGCACCAACCTCATCTATTTTTGTATGAGTTGCAGGGTCGAGGTAAATACAGTCTGCAAATCCTTTTTGCACTGCTTCATGATGTGAGTGCAAGCTTGCCGCATAATTTCCTCCAACCTTAATTTTTCCTGTTCCATGTGGTGCAGCTCTGTCTTCGTCAGTTGTTGTAAAGTTAACAGGTGTCATACCACCTTTAAAATAAGGGCCGACAGGTGTGCAAAAAATACTGAAAATGTATTCATCCGCAGGCCTTACTCCTACATTGTCTCCTATTCCTATTACATATGGTCTTAAATATAATGTTGCTCCTGAACCGTACGGAGGTACCCATGCTTCGTTTGCTTTAACAACCTGCATGCAGGCATCTATAAACTTTTCTGCCGGAACCTTGGGCATCATTACTCTTTCGCAGCTTGTCTGCATACGCTTTGCATTTTCATCAGGTCTGAAAAGCTGAACTCCGCCGTCCTTCGTACTGTATGCTTTTAGGCCTTCAAAGCATTCTTGTCCATAATGCAGGCATGTGGAACCTTCGCTTATAGTTATTTTATTATCCTCAACAAGCTGACCATCATCCCATTTTCCATCTTTCCAGTATGATATGTATCTTTTGTCAGTTTTTATGTAGCTAAAACCAAGTTCGGACCACTTAATATCTTTTTTTTGCATTTTATTTGCCTCCTTAATTTATTTATATGCAATAAGTATAACTGTTATCATTGTACTTTTCAAGCTAAAAAAAAGTATTATTAAAGAGGCTGCCGCACTATGATGTATTTAATGAACATGCCTCTTTAATTTCTTCATACTTTAATGTTTTTTTATAAAATTCGCCAAAATATTTCCCGGGTAATTAAATTCCAAGTTCTTCCTTAACTTCCCTGAACGCATTTACAGCAAAATCCAGATCTTCTTTAGAATGAGCCGCAGATATCTGTGTCCTTATTCTTGCCTTTCCTTTCGGTACAACAGGATAATAGAAACCAACCGCATAAACTCCCTTTTCAAGAAGCATTTCAGCCATTTTCTGTGATAAGACTGCATCACCAAGCATTATAGGCACTATAGGGTGCTCACTGTCTATTATTGAAAGACCGATTTTTTTAATTTCCTGCCTGAAATATTTTGTATTTTCTTCAAGTTTATCTCTGTATTTTGTGCTTTCCGTAAGCATTTCAAGAACCTTAATTGACGCCCCGGCTATGGCAGGAGCCAATGTGTTTGAAAACAGATACGGTCTTGAGCGCTGTCTCAGCAAATCAATTATTTCTTTTCTTCCGCTTGTATATCCGCCGCTGGCACCGCCCAATGCCTTGCCAAGCGTTCCTGTTATAATGTCTACTCTTCCCATCACATCTCTGTACTCGTGAGTACCTCTTCCTGTTCTTCCCACAAATCCGACCGCATGGCTGTCGTCAACCATTACAAGCGCATTGTATTTATCGGCTAAATCACAAATTCCCTTTAAATCCGCTATTATTCCGTCCATTGAAAAAACACCGTCTGTAGCAATAAGCTTTATTCCTGCACCGTCCTTGTCGGCTTGAATAAGCTGTTCCTCCAGAGAATTCATATCATTGTTTTTATATCTGTATTTTTTCGCTCTGGCAAGTCTGACTCCGTCGATGATGGATGCATGATTCAATTCATCACTTATTATTGCGTCATCTTCTGTCGTGATAGTTTCAAACAATCCTCCATTGGCATCAAAGCATGAAGAATATAAAATTGTATCTTCCGTCTTCAAAAATTCACTTATTTTTTCTTCAAGCTGCTTATGAATTTCCTGTGTTCCACAAATAAACCTTACAGATGAAAGGCCGTATCCCCACGTGTCATAAGCCGCCTTTGCCGCCTCAATAACTTCCTTGTTATCCGCAAGTCCCAAATAATTATTTGCGCACATATTTAGAACGCCGTTAACCATCGTCGTGTTAATCCTGCTGCTTTGTGGTGTTGTAATTATTCTTTCATTCTTCCAAAGTCCGCTGTCCTTTATATCCTTTAAAACATTTGAATAATATTGCTTTTCTTTAAACATGGCCTCTCCTTTTCATCTAAAATTATTTTTTAACGGTCCAGTCTAAAATAACCTTCCCGGACTTTCCGCTTATCATAGCTTCAAAGCCTCTTTCAAATTCCGTATAATTGTATCTGTGCGTTATAACAGGTGATATATCAAGTCCTGCTTTTATCATTGCCTGCATCTTGTACCAGGTTTCAAACATTTCTCTTCCGTAAATTCCTTTTATCTGAATACCGTTAAACACAACCTTGTTCCAGTCAATAGACGTATTCGTTTCCTGAAGTCCAAGCATTGCAATCTTTCCGCCGTGTGTCATATTATCAATCATCTGGTTAAGCGCCACATCATTTCCGGACATCTCCATTCCTACATCGAACCCTTCTTTCATTCCAAGATCATTCATTGCATCACGGAGATTTTCATTTCTTGTGTTAACCGTTCTGAAATTTCCCATCTTTCTTGCAAGCTCAAGCCTGTTATCATTAACATCTGTAATAACAATAAATCTGGCTCCGGCAAACCTAGCTATTGCAGCAGCCATAATTCCTATGGGACCTGCTCCTGTAATCAGCACATCTTCGCCAAGCACATCAAATGATAATGCTGTATGTGCAGCATTGCCAAAAGGATCAAAAATACTGTACAATTCTTCAGGTAATGATTTGTCACAAAGCCATATGTTAGTAGCAGGAAGCGCCACATATTCAGAAAATATACCTGTCCTGTTTACGCCGACTCCCTTGGTATCCTTGCACAGATGTCTTCTTCCCGCAAGGCAGTTTCTGCATTTTCCGCACACTATATGTCCTTCGCCCGAAACTATATCACCCACATGTAAATCTTTTACACCTTTTCCTAATTCAACGATTTCACCGACAAATTCATGACCTATTGTCATTGGAACCGGTATTGTATCCTGAGCCCATTTATTCCATACATAAATGTGCACATCCGTACCGCATATTGCAGTTTTGTGAATTTTAACAAGAACTTCTCCTTCTTCAGGAACGGGTACATCGACTTGTTCAAGCCATAATCCCGGCTCTTTGAACTTTTTTACAAGTGCATCCATTTTAGCCATACAACCACCATCCTTTAATATAAAAACGTTTAACTATAATAAAATAATACTTTAAATTTGTTTTTATGTCAAGAGCCAAGTGGATAATTTGTACACATTTCATAAACAGTATTCAGACATAATTTTACACGGAGAGACTACATAAGTCTTTTAAGCTTAAAATCCATATAATCACTTGAAACACAGTGTACAGATACATTATCAATAATTCCTTCTCTTACGTTCTTGTGGCCTTCCTCTCCGTGGAGATGCCCGTATATGCACATTTCCGCTTCATATTCCTTCAATATCTTAAAAAATTCATTGGGAAGACCTGCACTGTCAAAGGGAGGATAGTGAAGCATTACAATCAGAGTATTTTTACTTTTGGACGATGATTCAAGAGAAATTTTAAGTCTGTTCATTTCCCTTGAGTATATTCTTTCATTGGATACGTCCTCCGAATGCTCCTCCATTGTATCCCATCCTCTGGTACCGCATACAACAACGCCATCAAATTCATAGCTGTTGTTTTTCAGAAATTTGATTGACTTCAGCCCCAGGCCGTCTAATTTGTTTGATGTTGCCCACCAATAGTCGTGATTCCCCTTGCCAATGATTTTAATCCCCGGAAGTTCATCGATTTTTCTCAAATCATCCATTGCTTCATCAAGCTTGCCCGCCCATGAAATATCTCCCGGAACCAAAACCAAGTCGTCATCTGAAACGGTTTCTTTCCAGTTCTTCATTATTTTTTCTTCATGGTTAATCCAATTATCACCGAAGATATTCATTGGTTTTTCCTTTTTGCTGTCAAAATGCAAATCAGCTATAGCAAAAATTTTCATATATTGTCCTTAAAGTTTTATATAATTAAATTTAACATTCATTTGTTCGGCAAGCTCTGCTTCACGTTCCTGACATGTGAACAGTATAATCTGCCTTCTTTCGCTTTCCCTTGAAAGCATTTCAATTGAATTTTTCAATCTTTTTGAATCATATTGAACAAAGCTGTCATCAAATATCAGCGGAATGTTTTTATTTCCGCTTAAAATATTGCCAAGTCCTACCCTGAGAGACAGGTACAATTGGTCCAGGGTTCCTCCGCTCAAGCTTTCAAGCTCGATGTTCCTTTGCTTGTTATTCTCTTCAATCACAGTAATATTCATATCTTCATCTATAACGACTTCACTGTACTTTCCTCCGGTCAGATATGCAAAATTATCACTTATTGACTTTCTCAGAAGCGGCATAAAATCACCCTTGATAGAATCTGATATTTTAATTATTTTGTCTGAAGCAATTTCGGCAACTCTTATTTTTCTTTTGAATGTTTTTATTTTATTTTCATAAAAATCTATTTCTTCTTCTATTTCCGCAAGACTTCTTGTTCCGCCTTCAATTTCGTCTATTTCTTTTAATATGTCTGAGATATCTTTAGATAATCCGGACTTTTCCTGACTGAGCTTAAATATATTCAGCTGATGCTCCTGCTTATCAAGCTTTTTGACTTCGAAGCCGATGACATTCCTTGTCTTGTTCCTTAAAGAATCAAAGCTTTCATCACCTGTTATTTTTTTGAGGATACTTTCCTTGTAATCTCTGTTGTTAATGAGCTCCTTATATTTTTCATTATATTCAACATCTTTTTTGAAGCTGTCCAAATCATCTGCTCCATTGCTGCTTAAAATCATATTCAGCCTTTTTTCTTCAAAGGAAATTTCCTTGTCAAGTCTAAGTATGCTTTGTCTCAATTCTTCAATGCTGCTTTTCAATTTCAAGGTTTCGCTTTTCACTGAATCTTTTCTCAAAAATGCATCATTTGATTCCTTTATATTCGAAGTATTGATTTCCTGCATATCAAGTGAAGCAAAAGTCTTCATCAGACTGCTCTTCAGTTCTGAATTTTCCTGCTCTAAGGAATTCAAAGACTCAACATCATAATTAATCAGCTTGTTTTTTTCTTCATACAGGCTTTTTTCAGTGCTTAAGCTGTTAAATTTCTCAACAGCTCCATCAATGCTGCCGCAGCCTGTATCCATGATTATTTCCTGCTTTTCCTGTTCCAGTCTGCCCAGTGAAATTGTATAATCAGCAAATTCACATTCCATGCTGTCAATTTCATTTTTGGCACTCTTTATTTTATTGAGAACAGGCCTCACAATTAATGTAAAGATTACTGCTATCAATGCAGTTGCAGCTCCTGCCGCTATATTGACAGACTCCTGCATTACATAATATCTGTCTATAAAACTCTTGATTATTTCCTTGTATTGAAAAGATGACCACCACACTCCGCCCGTCAAAGCAGCAGCCAGCAAAAATAAAAATACCACATTTCTTATCCTGGATAATCTGTAGCTTTTCATTCTCTTATAGTTTCCGTCATCCATAAAAATATTGGTCATTTCTATTTTTCTGTCTATGTCCTCAATTTTCTGATAGCTGCCAAGGAAGCTGTTTATTTCATCTATATTTATGCCGTTGATATTTTCTTTTCCGGAATTTATCTTATTTATCAGCTCATTTATTTTAATAATATTGCTTTCAAAATTGTTGTAGTCAGAGTTTAGCTTTTCAATATTAAATTCTTCCCCGATTTTATTGGATATATCCTCCATCAGTTCAGCCAATTCTTCTTCTTTTTCTTTTCTTTCATTTTCAAGATTTCGCCTGCGGCTGTACATTGAATTCAGAGTACCTTCAATATTAACAGCTTCTCTGTAATCAATGTCAGAATATTTTATGAGCTTGTCTTCTGAAAAATTCAAAAGCTGTTCATTAATTTCATCCAGCTCTTTTTTTACAGGTTCCGCTCTTAAATACTTGTCTTTTTCTATAGAAAGCTCATAGTCTCTGAGTTCTTTGTCAAGCTCCTCGATTTTTAAGTCAATCTCTCTGATTTTGCTTCCTATTTTTTTCTTTTCCATGGCAAGAAACATTACCTGCCTTCTGGCATTTATGGAATTCTCTCTTGTCTCTTTCAATTCCGACAAACGAAGTGAATATTGTCCCAGCAGAGTTTTATCGCTGTTTTCATCTCCGGCTTCTTCCTTAATACTGCTTAATCTCTGCAGAATTCTGTCTACGGAAATTGATTCGTCTCTGGTCTTGCTCAAATTTATTATTTTATTTTTAAGCTCACCTGACAATTCCTTTTCTGTTTTGTTTCCAAGCTGTCTGACACTAACCGTATTGTTAAATGCAACCCTGCTCATGTTGAAAAAATGCTCGCCGGGGCAGGATATTTCTTCCTCGTTCATTTCAGGTTCATCATTGAGCTTTTTAAAAGCCTGGGTGGTTCCAAGCAAAAAATCTCTTGAAATAAGAAGCATTTCATCCATGCCGTCCCTTATACCTATGGAACCCTTGTAAAGATTGTTGTTCCAAGGCTTATATTTGTTATATCCCGGCATTCCCTCTTCATCATCAAATCCGTAGAAAACAGCCTCTATGAAATTATGTACCGTACTTTTTCCTGCTTCATTTTCACCATATATAATGTTGAATTTATTTTCAAAATACAACCTTTTACGGTCAAACTTGCCGAAAGCCCTCAAATGTAATTTATTTATAAACATGCTATTTTACCACCTTTTCTTTACGGAGGACCTCAAGTCCGAGCTTAAATGCCTGCTGCTCAAGCTTGTCCTGATGATTTTCAAATTGCAGCTTGTAGCTTTCAATTATATTGAATTCGTTGTGGTCGTATATCTTTTCTTCTGAATTTTTATATGTATAGTTTTCTTCAAATTCTATGTAATAAAAAAACTGTTTCGCTTCATTTTCAACTTCATCCATTGACACATCCGTATTGACGGTTCCCGTGAGGTTGATTTTCACATAATCCTTGATATTTGAAAATGTATCTCCCGAAAATTTTATTAAATCAAGGATTTTATTGAAGCTGTAATCTATATCAAGATTAATGCTGCGTGTGACAAACCTTCTTTTAGCCATAGGATACATTTTAAACTCGGAATTCTTTTTTTCCAATGTTCCCTTTACTACTCCGTGCTCCTCTGTCTCTTCAAAGCTCATTGGTTCGGGGCTGCCGCAATAAACAGCATTATCTCTTACTCTCGAAAAATTATGACTTCCGCCAAGAGCGCAGTAGTCAAATTTATTTTTTATTATATCTATGTCAAAGAAAAGATTATCTGATTCACCATCAATATTGCAGTACAGCAAAAGGACATTGATTTTGCTTTCATCAACAGAAATATCGTATATTGCCTGAGTCCTGATGTTTTGCACATGATTGTCCCAGCTCATGGAGCAAATGCATAAATTATCATCAGGAAAATTTAATTTCTCCACAGACTCAGTATTTTTAACAATATATACATTCGCAGGCCACTCAACATATTCATACATGCTGTTTATATTGTACGGGTCGCTCTTGCCGCATGCAATTACCACCTTTGTTTCCGGAATCGAACCGAATTTTAAAGCTATATTTTTAAGACTTTTAAAATTAATATACTCTCCATCGGTCAAATCACCGGAAATAAACAGATATCCGGTTTTTTCCTCTTTAGCTGTATTGATTATCTCATCAAATGTATCCCATATTTCCTGTCTTCTTTTTTCCCGTTCCTTCAGGCTGAAATTTTCAATATCAAATTTCCTTCCCAGATGTATGTCTGATGTATGTATAAATTTAATTTTCATGGATGCTCCCCTATCCCAACAGAACTTAACCTTGGCCGTCTCCGGTCAAGACAGCTCATTTATATTATTTTATCACAGAAAATTCTTTCCTTCAATAATTTATATAAATATGTCAGCATTAATCAGCTGTTTCCTTGAGCCTTTCCAAGTCTGTTATTTTCACTGTTGAACGGTAAACCTCAATTATTCCATCCTGCTGCATATTTGAAAGCTCTCTTGACAGGGACGGTCTTTTTACATTCAGAAAATCCGCCAGCTCTTGTCTTTTCATAGGCATATCAAAAATTAATGAGTTATTTTTTTTATAAAGTGTCAATAAATATACCGCAATTCTTCCCTTTAAAGTTTCGGCATTTAAAATATTCATTTTATTATTGAGCATGACAATTTTGTCGGACAGTATTGAAAGCATATTGTTAATAAGTATTTTATGAAAACCGCACACCTCTCTGCACATGACAAAAAATATGCTGTAAGGAATAATGAGGGCCTTGCTGTTTCCCGTGCTTACCAAATCATACGGTGTTTCCCTGGATGAAGAAAATGCCAATGCTTCGCCAAACAGATCGTTTTGCTCCAGCGTTGTGACTATTACCCTGGTTCCGTTGTATTTATGAGAAACTAAACTAAGCTGACCCTCAACTACAATACCAAGTTTTTTAATTGTGTCATCTTTTTGAAAAACTATCTGATTATCTTTATATTCTGCAACCTGAGCCTTTGCACATTTTAAAACCTGCTTTATTTCATCTTCGCTTATATTGTCAAATAATTGATTGTTTTTAATAACTTTAATAATCTCATTCATAGGCACTCCTCAATAGTAACATATGTTACATACTTACTTATTAATTTTAATACACTCTGATCAATAAGTAAACTGAAAAAAGAATTTGCAGGCAAATTCTTTTTTGTTTATTCATTTTCAATTGCAGATTGTATAAAGCAGAGCATGTATGTGACTGCAAGTAAATCCGCACATCCTCCGGGGCTTAGATTCATCCGGATAAATTTATTGTCTATCCCGGTTATTTCATCCATCGTAATATTTTCAATCCCTTTTGATTCTATCAGGTCTTTTATTTCCTGCTGAACTGAATTCTGAACATATATATTTGACCTGGAAATTATGTTTGTATCTTTTACATTGGCTATTAAATTAATCAGCGCCAATGCTCCCGCATCATTTAAGGAAAAGCCTCTGTCAATCAAATCGTTTAAAACAGGAAGTCCATATTCCTCAACAGATACAAATCCATTCGCAGCCTCTCCTCTAATACCTGTTATACCGTACATCGCATATAATTTTTCACCATATGTTTTTGCATTTTCCATTGTTACAGCACTGAAATCATTCAAGACACCTACTGTCATCTGTCGTGATAATTCCAGAACTTCAGAGACATCTGCAGCCTTATTATTTGCAAACAAGTATCCGAGAGCCGCACATATGATACCCAGAGAAAATATTAATCCCTTGTGTGTGTTTGCATTGGCTGCTTTAAACATAAAATATTCGGCTTCCATTCCTGCATACCTGATTTTTTCAAATAAATTCTGAGGCTCATCACTGTGAAATTCAATTCCGGCAAGCACCAGTCTCCTGAAATATGAGGTAAGCGCCGCTGAACTGTCCACAAACGAATAAATGTCCATATCCTTATGTGAACCCGTATTGGCCCTGTCCACAAGTCCGGGTTTCGGCGTTGTACACACCTCATACATCATTGCGCGGCCAGCGCATGAGGAACACATATCCGCAAACTTTTCATTAAAATATGATGTCATGATTTCGATAGTTTTTTCTATTAATGCTTCCGTATCATGCTTCCTGCTTCTGGCGCATACGTGAGCATATTCGCCGCAAAGCAAACATCTGCGGTTTTCCATGTTAATATCCTGTCTTGATATTTTTTCTCCGTCCTGACTGAGCACATCAATATCAAAAATTCTTCCGAGTGAGCAGTATTCCTCTATTTCAACCATTAACCTTTTTATATGGAGATTTTCTCCGTCAACAGCAAAAAAAGCTTCAAACCCTGTCTTTTTACAATTATTCTTCTCATGTACGATATTTATGTTATATCTTTTCAACTGTCTGACTATTAATTTTTTCCCTTCATAAAAAGACTTTTCCGCAAGTGGAAAATTTTTTAAAGAACCGGGAATATTCAATGTGAAAGAAATAAGGGGAAGTTTATATTCTGCCAATATTCTTTGCTGCTCCAATACCCTGTTTTCCCTTGCATCAAGCATTTCAGCCAATGTAACATCTTCATTTCCGAGAATATGGGCTAATTTTGAATCAATCATTTTTGCACCTTAACTTTTCAGCAATTTTCATACCTTCTTCAGATATCAGATAATTATATGTGACTTCCGGCACTATTTTTTTTATTTTCTCATAATCGCCTTCTGCCATCAGTCTTCGTACACGTGATGCGCTTACAGGTAAATCATCTTCTTCATATCTTTGTATTTCAATGACTTCAATTCTGTGCTCACCGAGAAATTTCTTCATCTGAACATTATAAGAGGCAGTAACCTTATCATAGGGTTCATTGCCTACAAACCGTTTTTTAATTTTCAAAGCTTCAGCAAAATAATCGCAAAATATTGTTAAATCAAGAATGCAATTTATTTCGCCTGCTTTATATTTTTCTTTTATAAAATAGGTGGGAAATGTTGCAGATGAAATAAGATAGTCTGATGTAGGATGAACAACAACATTGTTTAAATGCTTTACTCCGTTTTTAACCAGGTCATACCTTATTTTTGCCGGAAACACACTTCTGTCCTCCGAAACCACGAGCAAATGAAGCAGACTGCACTTGCATGCTGCTGTCTCAATCAAATATAAATGACCTTTCGTAAAAGGATTGCAGTTTAAAACAATTGCTCCAACATCTGAGCTTTGATTGGCATCATAGGATTTCAGGGAATTTACATATTCTGAAATTCCATTTTTTTTATTTTCCATCAATGTTGCACTGTCTGTCCGGGCTATCAAATAAAAGCCTAAGTCTTTAAAAATATTAATATTTTCAGCCTTTGTAAATAAAAAAAGGTGACTGTGTCCATTTTTTATTCCCTGTGAAGTTAAGGCTGTGACTATTTTTGCCGAAAGACCTTCCCCCGTATATGAGTCTGAAACAGCTATACATTTCAAAACATTTCTTTCAAGGGACCCTGTGGCGGCTATATTTCCAGAAACATCACAAAGATTGACTGTAAACTCAATTCCATCATCATAGTCCAACTGTTCATTAATTAAAAATTCCTTCAATTTTTGAAGCTTCATACCTTTCATGGGATAGCCGTAGTCTTCATAAAATGTTTCGTAGCTCACATTACACCTCTGATTAGGTACATAACTTAAAACCCAGACCGCAAGGACCAGTCTTTTTAAGTTATGTACCCCTTTTTATTATCTTACACTTTTAATAGTATCTATTATAGTACCGTCCCTATATATTACATTTCCGACAACTTTTTCACCCAAACCGATATTTTCAGGCACACCGGTAATCTTTTCTGCTATGCTCTTCAACTCGTGTATGTCCACAACAGGAAGCTTTGCTGCCTTTAATCTGTCCGTTAAGTCCTGTCTTAAGGGGTTTACGGCTATTCCTCTTTGAGTTACCAGCACATCCACGGTTTTACCGGGAGTAGATACACAAAGAACCTTATCAACAACTATTGAAAGCCTTGCTCTTGTAAGCGGTGCAACAATCATAGTCAGTTTTGCTCCTGCAGCTGTGTCACTGTGACCTCCTGATCCGCCCATTATATAACCATTTGAATCAGTGTGGACGTTTACGTTGAAATCGGTATCAATTTGTGTTGCTCCCAATATAACCACATCAAGATTATCGACTATAGCGCTTTTTGCAGCAGGACTTGCGTAATGAGACGCCGTGACCTCCCTATGCTTAGGATTTTCTCTCAATGACTGCACTGCCTTCAAATCAAAGCATTGAACATCCATCAGGGTTTTAAAACATCCTGCTTCAAGCATATCAACCATGTAACCAGTAATGCCACCCATTCCGAAGCTTCCTTTTATATTTTCTTTCAACATTAATTCCTTTAAATACCTGGCAACAGCCAATGAAGCTCCGCCGGCTCCTGTCTGAAATGAAAATCCGTCAGTCAGCAGTCCTGAATGCTGAATAACCCTTGTTGCATATGAAGCCATCATCAATCCTACAGGATCCTTTGTTATTTTCGTAGTTCCTGAAACTATACCTGTAGGATCGCCGATTTTATCCACATTGACAACATAATCCACGTATATTTCGGATATGGAAAAATCATCAAGGGGATAGTTTACTAAATTATCGGTTATTACAATTACTTTTTTGGCATTCATTGCGTCTGCAAATGCATATCCCAGTGAACCGCAGGCAGATTTTCCATACTTGCCCGTGCAGTTTCCCATATTATCCGATGTCGGAGCAGCAATAAACGCTACATCTACAGGAGTTTTTCCCGATTCAATATCGCTTGGTCGTCCGCCGTGACTTCTGAAATCCACAGGCTTGCTCATAACGCCTGATGATATTTCTCTTCCTACGACTCCTCCCATGTAGTTTACTTCAAGTCCTGTAACCACATTGTTCTTAATATGAGTTATAAGAGGTGCATGAATATCAAATACCGAGCTTGCGTTTACCGTCAGGTTTTTATATCCCATTTCTGCTATTGCATCCATTACCATATTTATAACATGGTCACCGTTTCTCAGATGATGATGGAATGAAATGCGCATGCCGTCTTTTAATCCGCTTAACTTAATTGCTTCTTTTAATGAATTTACAACCTTACTCATTAAATACACCTCCTAACGCCCTTGCCATCTCCAGGGTCTGCCTTGCTCTTTCAACTATAGGAGCATCAATCATTTTACCCCTCAGTGATATGGCACCCTTGCCCTGCTCCTTAGCAACTCTGATAATATCCATTACTTCCTTTGCATATTCAATTTCTTCAGCAGTAGGGCTGAACACTTTATTTATAGTCATAACATGTCTGGGTGATATGGCTGCCTTCCCTGTAAATCCAAGGCTCTTTGCAAATTCCGCATCTTCTCTTAATCCTTCTTCATCCTCAACATCTGTAAAAGGAGTATCATAGGCATCTATGCCTGCTGCTCTGGCAGCGGTAACAATACGACCTCTGCTGTAGAAAATTTCGTCTCCTTTTTTTGTGCGCTTGCAGCGCAAATCTGCTGTCAAATCCTCTGCACCAAGAAAAATTGCCTTGACCCTGTCACAAGCACCGGCTATTTCAAAAGCATTTTCAACACCCAATGCAGTTTCAATAAGAGCAATGATTGATACTGACCCTTCAATATTATGTTTTTCCTCTACTGCCTTTATATAATCAGCTATGATGCGGACATCCTCAGCGCTGCTTATTTTCGGAGGCATAATCATATCAGGCTTTAACGGAATTATTTCATCCAGGTCCTTTTTCCAAAAATCAGTGTCTATGGAATTTATCCTTATGATAATTTCACAATCAGCATACCCTAAATATTTTAACGCATTTCTCACCAATATCCGTGCCGAATCCTTTTCGGCAGGAGATACCGCATCTTCCAAATCCAGTATTACGCTGTCTGCTCCCAGAGCATCAGCATTCAACAGCATTCCGGCATTGTTTCCGGGCATAAAAAGCATACTGCGTCTCATTATTTGTCGGCCTCCTCTGCTCTTTTTAAAGCCGTTTCTACTCTTGCACGAATTGCGCATTCAACGGCTCCTCTGTCTTTAAGCTGTATTTTTACATCAGTAACATCAAAATCTCTTAACACTTCTCTTGCTGTTTTCTCTATTTCCTCACCAAACTGATTTAATACTATTGATTCCAGTTCCAATTCGATGCCGTTTTCGCCGGGTTCAACCACAACATAAATATCGCTTGATTCCAATGTTCCTGCTGTCGCCTTTTTCTTGATTTTCATAATAACCGTCTCCTTTAATTATTCATTCTTTCACGAAACAGTGGCTTTATCCCCCCTGCCTCCAATATTTTCATTGCATAATCGCCTATTTTATCACCGCTTAATACTTCTCCGGTGCTTATTATTTTTACTGTTCCTTCTTCTATGTCCACCTCAATTTCATCTCCGTCTTTTAATTGTTTGCTTATATTGCGGCATACAATTAAAGGAAGCCCCAGATTAATTGAATTTCTGAAAAATATGCGTGCGAAGGAATCTGCCAGCACACAGCTTGCTCCCATGTTGATGAGAGAAATAGGGGCATGCTCCCTGCTTGAACCACATCCAAAATTAGTGCCGGCAACTACTATGTCGCCCTTTTTAAAGTTTTCAGCTATTCTTTCATCTACTCCCGCAAGACAGTGAGTCCCTATTTCTTCAGGGTCAACTAATTCCAAAAATCTTCCGGGATAAATCTGGTCTGTGTCTATATTGTTACCTAATACTATAACCCTGCCTCTTAATTTTGTCTTCATTGAAGCCTCCTATTGTATCTCAAGCGGATTTGTCAAATAACCTGTCAGTGCAGATGCGGCCACGGTCGCAGGTGATGCCAGATAAACCCTGGACTTATTGCTGCCCATTCGTCCGGGAAAATTTCTGTTTGATGCTGTGACGCACACTTCGTCAGGAGCAAGAACACCTTCATGTGCGCTCAGACATGGTCCGCATCCGGGTGTGGATATGGTAGCTCCCGCATCTATTAAATCCTGCAAATAGCCCTCAGCAATACATTCCTTCATTACCTCTGTTGATGCCGGAATAACAATCAGCCTTACATCCCCGGCAATATGCTTTCCACGCAATATATTAGCAGCAGTTTTTATGTCCTCAATCCTGCCCCCTGTACATGTTCCCACAAAGCACTGGTCAACTTTTACCTTTTCCACCTCATCTATCGGAAATACATTATCAACGCTGCTGGGTACAGCTACCTGAGGAGTCAAATCAGATATATCAAATTTATAGCTTTCGCTGTATACAAAATCGTCATCAGTATATTGAATTTCAAACGGTCTTACGGCTCTCTCACTCACATAGTCCAAAACATCCTTATTAGGCTGCATATAGGCTGTCTTTGCTCCCATCTCCACCGCCATATTGCAAATAACCATACGTCCGGCCACATTAAGCTGCTCCACGTAGCTTCCTGTGAAATCAATAGCCTTATACACAGCTCCGTCTGCTCTCATTTTTCCCATAAGGTACAAGACTACATCCTTGGGCATGACTCCCTCTTCAGGAATGCCGTCTATCCTTATCTCTATTACCTCCGGAACTCTGAACCACAGCTCTCCGGATATCATAATTGTAGCCATATCTGTGGCACCTACTCCGGTTCCCATGGCGCCGAATGCTCCGTGTGTGGTTGTATGCGAATCAGTTGCCACCACAATTGAGCCGGGATATATTAATCCTGCTTCAGGCATAACCTGATGACATACTCCTGCGTTAACGTCAAAGTGGTATGTTAAATTATTTTGCTTTGCAAATTCTCTCATTTCTTTGTGAATTTGTGCTGACTTAATCGTCGGCGCAGGCGCATAATGGTCAAAAACAAATGCCAGTCTGTCCTTATCCCAAACCTTCTTTCCATTCATTTCTCTGAAAGAATAAATTGTTTGAAGATACAGGTCGTTAACCTCTGCAAAATCAACTTTTGCCGTTACTATTTCACCTGTTTTTACAACTGTTTTTCCGCTGTTTTTAGCCAATATCTTCTCAATAGCATGCATATTAATTTCTCCTTTTTTAATATCTGTCACTCTTCTGTAGTTAAGGTATGCAATAAGCCCACCTGAACAGGTGAGCTTATGTTTGGAAATCACTTCACAAATTTTATCCGAAGAAAATAGGTACGAGGAATGTTGCAAGAAGTATTATAAATGCTCCTCCAAGCCTTGACGATATTTGAGCAAACGGCATTAATTCCATTCTGTGAGCGGCAGTTAATACCGCAACGTCTCCTGTACCGCCCATGTTTGCCATACACAGCCCTGCAGTTATTGCTGCTTCTATAGGGTAGAATCCAACAAGCTTGCCGACCAAAGCAGTACCGACTATAGCTCCTAATATTACCAGGAAGCATAATATCAAATAAACCGGTGTGAATGCCGATATTACCTGGCCTAAATCAGTATATGCTATACCAATGCCCATCAACAGTGCAGGCGTCCAGTTTGCAGCTACGAATTTATACCAGTTTGAACATGCTTTCTCGTATTGAGCCGGTATAATATTGAATGCCTTTGCAACACCCACCGATATAATCATCCATGCGTATGGGTGAATATCAAGGCCTAAATAAGTAACCATGAAATATGCAACAATCTCACCAAATGCAAAGAATGCAGTTGACATTGCAATACCTATTCCATAATCACTGAGTTTTGGCTGTTCATTGTCTTCTTTTTCTATAAGGTCATCTTCTCCAACTTCCATCAGTTTTCCGTTTCCGCTGAGCTTAGGATATTTTTTACCGAGCCTGTCAAGAAGTCCGCCGAATACTATTGCTATTGCATTTCCTAATGCTACTGCAGGAACGAGTCTTGATAATATAGTTTCTGCGGGAATTCCAAGTCCTTTTGCAAATACCTCTGATATCGGAACAGCACCTGCACCCATTCCGCCGCCCATTATAGGGATGCCTATATAGGCAATTGATTCTCCGGGTGATTGTCCGAATGCCAATCCGCCTATGGCAACAAAAATCAGAGACATTGCAACACCGCCAAGTAATGTCGGAAAGTATCTTACGGCAGCCTTAACAAGAAGTTTTTTGCTCATTCCCAATATTGAACCTGTTATAAGAGCGGCTATATAGAAATCAAGAAATCCTCCACCTTTCATGAAGGTTGTTACATTATCCGTAACTGACTGAGGAATAAGATTAAAATATACAAAAGCTGCTGAACCGAATATTATTACAATCGGTCCTCCACCAAAAAAAGTCTTAACAATAGGTGTATTATTACCGATAACGTCCAGCAATGCTCCTACTATCATCATAAATGCAAAGGCACCAATCATGCCGCCCGGCAATACATCTAAAATAATTGCGATAACAATTACGGCAAGTAATATAAAATAAACCGGAAGGCTTATTCCCATAATCTTATAGTCTTTCATTTTTCCTCCTGAAAAATTAATATTTTTATTTTATAATCCGGCCACACCGGATTTTCTTGCTGCATCCGCGATGGCTTTTGCAACTGCTTTAGCCACATTTTTATCCAGCGCACTTGGAATTATGTTGTCTTCGTTTAAATCTTTTTCATCTATATAATCAGCTATGGCATAAGCTGCCGCCAGTTTCATATCCAGATTTATTTCCCTTGCTCTGACATCTAAAGCTCCTCTGAATACACCGGGGAAAACTATGACATTATTAATCTGATTCGGAAAATCAGAGCGTCCCGTTCCTATTACTCTTGCCCCTGCTTTTTTTGCAGCATCCGGCATAATTTCAGGAACAGGATTTGCCATTGCAAGTATTATAGAATCTTTAGCCATTGATTTTACCATTTCCGGTTTTACAGCATCAGCCGAAGATACTCCTATAAAAACATCTGCACCCACTAAGGCATCTCCTAAGCTTCCCTTTTCATTTTTAGGATTTGTCACTTTTGCAAGAGCATTCTTTGCATCATTCATCTTGTCTCTGCCTGTATACAAAACACCGGTTCTGTCACAAACCAATATATTTTTTGCTCCGGCAGCCTGCAGCAAATTAGAAATAGCTGTACCTGCAGCGCCTGCTCCGTTTATAACTATTTTCAATTCTTCTATTTTTTTATTTACTATCTTCAATGCATTAATCAAACCTGCAAGTACAACTATTGCAGTACCGTGCTGGTCATCATGAAATACAGGTATGTCTAATTCCTTTTTTAACCTTTCTTCAACCTCAAAGCACCTTGGAGCTGATATATCTTCAAGGTTAATGCCGCCGAGTCCCGGTGCAATTAATTTAACTGTTCTTACTATATCCTCAACGTCCTGTGAGTCTATACAAATCGGAAAAGCATCAACATTGGCAAATTCCTTGAACAGTATGGACTTACCTTCCATTACCGGCAATGCCGCTTTAGGTCCTATATTTCCCAGGCCCAATACAGCCGAACCATCTGTTACTACAGCAACCAGGTTGCCTTTTGATGTGTATTTATATACATCATCTTCATTTTCATGTATTTTTCTGCAAGGTTCAGCAACTCCGGGTGTGTAGGCAAGACTCAAGTCGTCTCTTGTTTCTACCTTAATCTTGGAAATAACTTCTATTTTTCCTTTATTTTTTTCATGAAGCTTCAGGCTTTCTTCAAAATAATTCAAATCGCTTTCCTCCCTTTATATCAATATATTTTACATAATATGTTAGCATCACATATTATTAAAGTAAATATTATGGAACTTTAAATAGTTTTGGTGATTAAAAATATTTTGACCTTTTATTAACAAAGTATACATTTCACATTTCTTTTATCATTTGTCTTTACAGCCTCAAATAAAAAAGTCTGACAAGAATTATCGAATTATCCTTTCAGACTTTTGATGCAGATTCAATTAAATCCCACCATTACAGCATCAGTTTATATTTGTGCTGAGGTCTTCCTATTTTCCCATATTCGATTATCTTTTCAACTTTTCCTTCCCTTTCCATGAAATCAAGATATTTGCGGACAGTAACCCTGGCTACTCCTGACATTTCGGAAACTTCCTCAGACGTCGCATACTCATCGGTTCGTTTTGCCATTTCGCTCCATATTATTTTATATGTATATTTATTTATTCCTTTTTCCAAATCATTGTCAGAATCTTCTTTTTCATTGCCGGAAATATTTTTAAATATATATTTGTCCAGTATTTTTTGTTCAATTGTATCAAGATTTTTTATGCTGAAAAATCTTTCTTTGTAATTTATCAATGATTCTTTAAATCTTTCAAATGTAAACGGCTTTATGAGATAGTCAACTGCTCCGTAGCGAAATGCTTCCTGTATCATGCCGCTTGTTTTATCTGCTGTTATAAGAATTACATCTGTTTCCATTTCTTCTTTCCTGAGCCATTTCAAAAAATCTATTCCGTTTTCTTTAGGCAGATATATATCCAATAAAACCAAATCAAGCTTGTTATTACACATAAATTCGCGGGCTTCTGCTATGCTGGATGCAGCCTTAGCCAGACGGAAATCCGACAGCCTTTCTAAAAATTTTGAATTAATTTCTCTGACCATAGGGTCATCTTCCAGAATCATAACCTGTATCATTTACTTCACCGCCTTTCATGGGAATTTCTATATGCCACGAAGTTCCATCATCCACAGATAAAATAATCTTCCCGTTGACATTTTCTATAATATTTTTCACTATAAACATACCATATCCCTGATGTTCGTTCTTGGTACTGAAATTCCGTTCATATATTTTCTCTGAAATTTCGTTCGGTATGCCCGGGCCATTATCTTTTACATCAATAATAAGCATGTCGTCTGCTTCAGATATTTTAAAGTATACAATTCCGGTGCCGTCAACATTTACCGCATCCAAAGAATTTTCAATCAAATTTCCGATAACAGAGCCCAAATCATCATCGCTGACCGGAAAAGAAGCTTTTCTTAAATTAGAATGTTTGTCAATTTCAAATTTAATTCTTAATTCCTCTGCCTTATAATACTTTGCCAACAGAAGAGCAGCTATATTAACATTCTTGATATTTCCCATTATTGTTCCTGCTACATCATTGCTGCTGCTTGATGTCCTGGAAATATATTTTACTGCTTCATCGTACTCTTCAAGCTGTATTAAGCCTGAAATTGTATGCAGTTTATTCATAAATTCATGATTTTGTGCCCTTAATGACCATGCCATTTTCTTTATTCCGGTTAATTCTTCAGACATCTTTTTGACTTCCGTCAAATCTCTGAAATTTATTACACGTCCAATTACCTGATTCTTATCATTTTTCAAAATACTGTACTTGCATAAAATC
This sequence comes from Sedimentibacter sp., assembly GCA_032059885.1. Classification (GTDB taxonomy): domain Bacteria; phylum Bacillota; class Clostridia; order Tissierellales; family Sedimentibacteraceae; genus Sedimentibacter. The sequence continues at coordinate 19,042 of DAMBZP010000004.1, read as the reverse complement.
GTGACGCCCGTTCTGACTTTGACTTCAAAATCATTGTTACTTTCAACCGCATCAAGTCCCGGTATCATTTTATTAATATTAACCAGTTCGTTGACATTGGTGTTCATGTCCTTGCCTGTGAGTCCAAGGATTCTTGCAGCTTCTCTGTTATATTGTATGAGATTTCCGTTTTCATTCAAAGTTATGATTCCTTCTTTGACATTATCCAGAATAGCTTCCTTTTCTTTCAACATCAGAGTAATTTCCCTTGGCTCAAGACCCAGTATTTCTTCCTTTATACTGGAAGCCAGCACAAAAGCACAATAAATGCCCAGAAGCAGACCTATTGTTATAAAGGGTATAAATCTCTCTGTTTTCTTAAAGGTTTCTCTGTTGATTTCCACAATCGTGCTTCCTACGCATACTCCGCCAAGCTGTATGCCTCCGTCGAATATGGGTACAAAAGCTCTTAGTGATATTCCCAGAGTACCTTCAGCCTTTGATATATATTTTTCCGCCTTTTCCAGGACTCTTGCTTCATCTCCTCCTTTAAAAGCCTTGCCTATATTTTCTTCCACAGGATGAGTGAGTCTGATACTGTTCATGTCAAATACAGTTATAAAGTCCACATTTGCCTCTGTCCTTATTTTCTCAATGTGTTTATTCAAATCAGGAATTTTATTTTTATCCTTAAATGCTTCCTTTGCCATATAATCCTCGGAAACATATGTGGCAAGATTCATAAGCTTATCTTCCAGTTGATCGTTAAGAATGTCTTTCATCTGGTAATAAGAAAGCACTGTCATACTGCCGAGTGAAAATATTAAAATCAAGACGGTAAAAAAGGTAATTTGTGTGCTGAGCTTCATATTTCTTTCCTTTTATATGATGATTTATAATTTTTTGAATTAATATTCTACGTCCTTTAAAAACAATGCTTTTGCCGGAGCTATGGGCCCTGCTTCAGCTCTTTTTTTAGCATTCAGAATGTTCTCCACATCATTTATGCTTAACTTGCCCTTGCCTGCTTCAATCAATGTGCCAATTATTATTCTGACCATGTTCCATAAAAATCCGTTTCCGTTTACTTCAATTTCAATTATGTTACCTATTTCCTCTATATTAATATAATTGATTGTCCTTATCGTTGATTTTGTTTTAGATTTTAATGTTTTGGAAATCGTGTGTTCCTGTTAAAACGCCTGCGCATTTCCTCATCTCTTCCAAGTCCAACTGCTCATGTACATTGTGTACATATTTTCTGTCAAATACATTTTTTATTTGATTGCTTCTGATTCTGTATAAATATGTTTTTGATAATATGTTGTATCTGGCATGAAATCTTTCACTTGCATTTTTTATTGACAATAAGGCAATGTCGTCAGGCAGTCTTTCATTTAAATATTTAAGCATGTCATCTGTGCTCATATTGGAATTTGTATGAAAATTAGCGGTATAGTTTAAAGCATGAACCCCTGCGTCTGTTCTTCCGCATCCAACCAGCTGCACATCCTCACCCAGCATATTACCCAATATATTTTCAAGCTTTCCCTGTACCGTATTTACATTTTCAGACTGCTTCTGCCATCCCTTGTACCTGGTTCCATCATACTGAATAATCATCTTTATGTTTCTCATATAATCAATATATTTTCAATCCTTATCACTGCTGCACCCCGGATAAGTGATTGTCCTTTCTCCTGTTTAGGTTATAGTAGTAATTATATATTATACAGCACAAAAAACAAGAGAGGATTTGGTCTTTTACATATCCCCGGCTCCGATACGGATTATAAACATGCATAATAAAAGTCTGGATACCGCCTTTAATGCTGCATTCCAGACTTTAAAATATTTTACTGTCCCTGATTAATACAGATATGGTTTTTCCCATATATTCAGCTTCGTACCAAGTCCCATTTCCGAGGCCTTTTTGTATATCTCACAGCTCCATGCCAGATCATAGACAGGCATTCCTCCCATTCCGAACAGTACCTTTTCATCATTGCTTTTACGTCCGGCTTTCTTACCGGTTATGATGTCTCCTAAATCAGTTATGGCCGAAGGCTCCATACTGCCCTCGGCGATCCAGTCAAGATAATAAGTACCGATTAATCCCATAGTCGAACTGTAAGGCTGAGACAGCTCTTCTTTCCATGCCTCATACATCTTCCAATTATCAACAACAAGAGCAGCACGGTTTAAAACAAATTCCTTGTCCATGCGTATGCCTGCAGGCAATGATACAAATACTCCGGATTTAAGCCATTCCTCTTTGATATATGGGTACACGCTGCCTGAAGCCGCAACATTTACAACATCTGCTTCATTCACTGCGGCTTCTATGCTTCCGGCAATTTCAATTTTCTCAAATTGCGGATAATTTTCTTTAATAAATGAAGCAAGCTTTTCAGATGCTTCCGGCACAACATCATAAATCTTTACCGTATTCAGCTTACTGCAGGTATCCGCCAAAGCCATGAAGCAGGTACGGCTTATAACTCCTGCACCTATCAGCGCACAAACCTCTGAATCAGGACGTGCCAGGTATCTTGCTCCCACTCCCGGAATAGCGCCTGTACGGACAGAGCTTACCAGATTGGCAGACATAAAGGCTATGGGAGCTCCCGTGTCCGCGTCGTTCAAAGCAGTCATAAGAATGGAACGCGGCAGTCCTTTTTCCAGGTTATCCCTGTTAGAGCCGTACCACTTTTCACCCGCAACATTGAAACGTCCGCCCAAATAAGCAATCATCGCCATAAAACGTCGGTCCGGACCGTTCTTAGGCATATTTGAAAACTCCGGCTCATCAGGAAAGCTTATCATTATGCCATGGGAATTATGGTTCTTCCCTCCCATTACATAATCCCCCCTGCTCATAAGCTCATAAACCTCCGTCATTACTTCAATGCAGTGATGCATGTCTGTAACACCTGCCTTGACCATTTCTGATTCATCCAGATACAAAAAATCAATTTTAGTGCTGTCCATACTCTTCCACCTATATAGTACATCCGTTCACAATATTGTAATGCATTAAGCATTTATTTAATACAGACTTAAAAGATGCATCCTATCCTATTTTATATTTATTAAAATTTTCGCGGGAATGACATGCAACAAAATGATTCGGTTCTATTTCAATCAGCGCAGGTTCTTCCTGTGAACATACAGGCTCCGCATAATTACACCTGTTTGCAAACCGGCATCCAGGTTTTGGATTGATAGGAGATGTAATCTCTCCGCGAAGCAAAATTCTTTTAGGTCTGTTGTGTATGCGAGGTACAGGGATAGCAGAAAGGAGCGCCTGTGTATATGGATGCACAGGATTTGAAAACAATCCTTCCGATGGCGCTTTTTCAATCAGACGGCCCAGGTACATTACAGCTATGTCATCAGAAAAATGATTAACCACAGAAAGATCATGAGTTATAAAAATATACGTCAGCCCCATTTCTCTTTGAATTTTTTTCATAAGGTTTAATATCTGCGCCTGAATGGAAACATCCAGAGCCGAAACCGGTTCGTCGCAAATTATAAACTTAGGATTCATTGCCAGTGCACGTGCTATTCCTATACGCTGACGACGTCCTCCATCCAGCTCATGAGGATATGTGTTAATCATCCGCTCTGCCAGACCAACCGTCTCCATGAGTTCAATTACACGCATGAAGCGTTCATCCTTATCAGGTATCATGTTTGCTAAAACAATAGGTTCCTCTATAGTCTGCGCAATTGTTTTTCTGGGATTCAAAGAAGAAAAAGGGTCCTGAAAAATAAGCTGCATATCCTTTCTCATTTTCCGCATTTCATTTTTATTAAGTTTAAGTATATCAACACCATCAAATATTACATTTCCTCCTGTCGGCTCCACAAGGCGCAGAATTGCGCGTCCGATAGTTGTCTTGCCGCAGCCTGACTCCCCTACAATACCCAGGGTCTTGCCTTTTTCAATGCTAAAGCTTACTCCATCTACGGCATGCAGCATTCCTTTATGTACTTTATAATATTTTTTAAGGTCCTTCACCTCTAATAATGTATTATTCAACACAATTCCTCCTTAAAGCATGCATTTGTCGGTATCTTTGTAAAGATGGCATCGCACACAATGAGTAGAGCTAATCCATTTATTTTCAGGCATAGTCACAGAGCAGGGCTCCATCACATAATTGCATCGCGGATGGAACGGGCATCCGGTTGGAAGACTGGCAGGGTCAGGTGTAAGACCCTTAATAGGCTTGAGTTCGCTGCGCCTTGCATCAATATCAGGCAAAGCATCAAACAAACCCTTTGTGTAAGGATGCAGCATGTTGTCAAATATGTCTTCCAAAGTGCCGTGCTCCAAAATATGTCCCGCATAAATGACAGAAACTTCATCACACACTTCAGCAACGATACCAAGATCATGAGTAATCATAAGCATGGACATATGGTATTTACTTTTTAATTCATTGATTAACCTTAGTACTTGCGCTTGAATCGTCACATCCAGAGCGGTCGTAGGTTCATCTGCAATGAGAAGATCAGGACTGCAGGCCAGTGCTATGGCAATTACAACCCTCTGCTTCATTCCTCCTGAAAACTGATATGGATACTCTCCGGCACGCTCATCCGGAATACCGACCAGCTCAAGCATTTCCCTTGCCTGCTTAAGCGACTCCTTCTTGCTTATCTTCCGGTGAATTTCAAGACCCTCGGCAATCTGGTCCCCCACAGTCAGAACAGGATTTAATGATGTCATGGGGTCCTGAAAAATCATTGCAACCTTATCCCCTCTGAGTTCTTCCAATTCATCTTCGTTCATTGTCAGAACATTTTTTCCTTCCAGCAATATCTCCCCAGAAACAATTTTACCCTGCGGCTCCGGAACGAGATTTAAGATTGACAATGCTGTGGTAGTCTTGCCTGCTCCTGTTTCACCCACCAACCCGAGAGTTTTACCCGAACCGATACTGATATTCACACCATTGACAGCCTTTACCACTCCATCGTCACTTACATATTCAATTACAAGGTCTTTGATTTCCAGAGTATTTTCCTCTGTATTTACTTTTTTTATATTCATGCTCCACCTCCTATTGCTTCAGCCTTGGATCCAGCGCATCACGCAGACCGTCGCCCAAAAGATTGAGCGAAAGTATTGTTATGAAAATGGCGAATCCCGGGGCCATAACAATATAGGCATTATCACGCATAAAAGCACGTCCGGAAGCAAGCATATTTCCCCATTCGGGTGTTGGCGCCTGAATCCCCAGCCCTATAAAGCTCAATGATGAAATTGTCAATATTGCATTTGCAACATATAGTGTTACCTGGACAATAATCGGACCTATGCAATTAATAAGAACATGCCGTGTTATTATCTTTCTGTTTGTTGCTCCGATAGCTCTGGCCGCTTCCACATACTCAATTCCGCTGACCGTCATAACTGCCGAACGGACGACACGTGAAAACTTCGGCGTAAAGGACAAACCTATAGCAATAGTCATATTTAACAAATTTGTTCCGAATGCGGCTACAATTGCCAAAGCCAGCAGCACATCAGGCAGACATAAAAACACATCCATACAGCGCATGATGATATTGTCTGTCCTGCCGCCGAAAAATCCGGCAACAGCTCCGAATGCTCCTCCCATGAACAGTGCAAGGGCTACCGATGATAATCCGACTGCAAGAGAAATGCGTGCTCCGTGCACTATTCTCGCAAATATATCACGTCCCATTTCATCAGTTCCCAAAATATGCCCAGAATTTGGAGGTGTCAGTCGTTTCGGTACATTTATTTTTATAGCTTCATTTTCGTAATCAGCAATCAAGGGTGCCATCAAGGCAGTCATAACAATTATTATGAAAAGAACCAGCCCGACCACAGCCAGTTTATTTTTTAAAAATCTCTGCCAAATTTCCTGAAGGCGGCTCTTTTTCCTGTATTGTTTAAAAAAATCTTTTTTTGTGAATTTTCTTTTTACTGCATCCTCTGTCATTCGCTTTTACCTCCACTGTACTGCGCCTTGATTCGAGGATCAATATACGCATATATTAAATCGACTATCAAATTTGAAATTGCAACACAAATAGCCATAATTACCAGACAGCCGAGAACGGAAGGTGTATCTCTCTTATTTATGGATTCAACAAGAAGTCTTCCTGTGCCCGGAATTGAGAATACAGTCTCCGTCAAAACTACTCCTCCAAGCAGAGCTCCTATATTCATACCTATTACAGTAATAGTGGGCATCATTGCATTCTGAAGCGCATGCCTGCGGATAACATTACGCCTGCTGACACCTTTTGCTTTTGCAGTTCGTATGTAATCCTGCCGTATGACCTCCAGCATGGAAGAACGTGTTGTTCTCATAATGTTTGCCATATAATTTGCCCCCAAAGCAATGGAAGGCAATATAAGATTGGAAAACCCGTCAATACCGCTGGATGGCAGCCAGCCCAATTTTACGGAAAACAATAAAATAAGCAAAAGTCCCAGCCAAAAAATAGGCAAGGACACACCAAGAAGTCCTATAACCATAGTGATATTTGAAAGCAAAGAATACGGACGTGTTCCCGAAAACACACCAATTGGTACTCCCAAAGCCACACAGAAAAGCATGGCACCTGCTACCACCTTGAAGGTATTAGGAAAGCGTCCGAAAAGCTGCTCTGAAACAGGAGCTCTGGTAATGTAAGACATTCCGAAGTCTCCCCGGACCAAATTGCCGGCATAGTTAAGAAACTGAACCAGGAATGGTTTATCCAGCCCCAATTCTTGTTTTATCTTCATGCTTGCTTCCTCAGAATATTCATTGCCTAATATTACGGCTGTAGGGTCGCCAGGTGTAAAATACATTATTGTGAAAACCACAAATATCAGCGCAAAAATAACCGGGATCATATTAATCAAACGTTTTACTACGTATTTTATCATCTATCTCACCCCTAATAACCGGCATGTTCTCCATGAAATGCTGAAAACATGCCGAAAGTTTATTAAGTAAAAACTGCAGAAATTAATTCAACAGAAAACTTAAATCAGTAATGCAGCTTATGGAAATGATAAGGCATCTCTACGTTAATTTCCACACCTTTCAAATCCTTATTTGCAAGAGCATACATTGTATTTACATACAAGTCGCACTCAGGAGCTTCCTCTGCCAGGAATTCCTGGATTTCCTTGTACACTCCGGCGCGAATGTCATTGTCAAATGAAGAGCGCCCTTTTTCAATCAATACATCCAGTTCCGGATTCAGGTACCAAACTCTGTTAACACCGCCTATTCCAGCCGAGCTGAAACGTCGTGCCAGGAATAAGTCCGGATCCCAGTATGCCCCCCAGCTCGTAATGAACATCGGAGCTTTGTGGTCGGCTATGTACGAAGCAAATACTGCATTCTCAATTCGCGTAACCTTGGCATCAATGCCTATTTCTTTCAGATATGCCTGAACAACAACCGCCATACGTTCGGCCTCATCGCGGAACACGATAATTTCGGTTTCAAATCCCGGACATCCTGCCTCAGTCATCAGAGCTTTTGCCTTTTCAGGATCATAGCTGTACTTATCTTTTGGATTTTCAACTGCGCCCAGACATGTAGGAGCAAATGTTGCGTTGTTAAACACAACTGTACCGTGACCGTTGTGCCCTACCTCCAGACACGCTTCACGATCGACAGCGTAGTTTATTGCCTGCCTGACCAGCTTGTTATTGAACCATTCCTGTGTATTGTCATATCCCAGATGCCAAACCGTCTGAGAGTAATGTTCCCACAGCTGTACTTTGCTGTTATTCAATACACGGTCATAGTCAACTGTGTCAAATACTATATTTATATCCGCTTCGCCCGTTTCAACGGCAATGGTTCTTCCGCTGCCTTCGGGAATAATCTTGAAGGTCAGGCTTTTATTACATGCTTTGTCATCCTGATTAAAATAATCATCAAAGCGTTTCACATAAATGCTGTCGCCTATTGTACGTTTTTCAAATACGTAACGTCCAGTACCGATTGGCTTTGTCCAGTTATCGGTAGACGCTGTCTGCTCGGAATAATGTTTTGGAACAATACAGCATGCCTGATGTGTCAAAGCTGTAGGAAGTGCCGGATATGGTCCGTCAGTTGTTATGCTGATAGTGTAATCATCAATCCTGGAAATCTTATCAACAGGCTTGAACAAAGCACCTATAGCAGTACCCTGTTGTGTCCTTTGCAGAGAATGAACCACATCATCTGCGGTCAATTCCTGTCCGTCATGAGTTTTTACACCCTTATAAATCTGAAACTGCCATTCCGTATCGCTTACCATCTTGTAGCTTTCAACAAGTTCAGGCTGTGCATTTAAATCTTCATCGAAGTCAAAAAGCTTGCTGTAAATACTGTTGATTACATAGCCATTGGAAAGGTCTGAAGTATTGGTAGGGTCAAAGGATACCATATCCAATGCCTGTACGATAACTATATCCTCATCCAGCTTTGCACCCGGCTCGGGTTTAGTATTGGGAACTGCCAATTTTGTTCCTTTTGTTTCATTTGTTCCATTTGTTCCGGAAGTTTCTGATACATCTTTTTGTGTAGTGTTTGCGTCGGTTTCATTGCTTGGTGAGCTGCATCCTCCTAACAAGGTCAAAATAATCATTAGGACTGAAACTAGAAAAATTGGTTTGAAACGTTTTTTCATTATTTTGCTTCCTTTCTGATTTGATTTGATAACTTATTATGCTCTTTATTAGTTCTGAAATCGTTACCACGTATAATTATAATATCATGTGCAGAATATTTTGGCAAGTACCATTAAACGACATAAAATTTACATATTTATGCACAACAAAAATAATTGCCTGTTTCGCAAATATTTTATCCTCCAATTCTGAAATCACCGCACAAAAAAAGGAAGCTCAGCTTCCCATTTATCATCCGCCCGTAAGTGACAGATACAACTGCCTGCCAATTGCTCAGCCGCCATTCAGCTATTGTTAAACTGCTGTTCCCTTACACCGCTTCCTCCAGTGAGCCGTAATTCCTTGAATTGTATATTCCCAGCAGTTCCTTTTCTGTTATATCCTTGTTCCTCACATCCAATATTACTCTTCCTTTATCAAGCATCACTATTCTGTCTGAATATTTTATTGTGTCTTTTACATTGTGGGATATCATCATCGTGGTTATTGTCTGTGTCTTTATCAGCTCTTGTGTTTTTTCCATTATCAGCCTTGATGTCTTTGGGTCAAGCGCTGCCGTATGCTCATCAAGAAGCAGAAGCTCAGGCTTGTTGAGTGTTGCCATAAGCAGGGAAAGTGATTGTCTCTGCCCTCCTGAAAGAAATTTCACTTCTGTGTCAAGCTTGTTTTCTAATCCCAGGTCCAATGTCTTCAGTATTTCTCTGTATTGCTCTATACGGCTTTTTTTTACCAGTCTTCTCAGGGTGAACTTCTGGCACTTTTTTTCTGACAGGCTTATGTTTTCGAGTATTGTCAGCGAGGGTGACACTCCCATTGAAGGATTCTGATGTACTCTGCCTATATACCGGGCTCTTTCGTTTTCTTTCAGTTTGTTTATGGTTTTTCCGTTCAGTATAATGTCTCCTTTTTCTGGTATGAGCACTCCGCTTATTATGTTAAATAACGTACTTTTTCCGCATCCGTTTGCTCCTAATATGCCCGTGCATTCTCCTTTGTTTATCTGAAGGCTGAAATCATTGAATATTGACGCCTCATTGTCTGTTCCTATATTGAAGCTTTTTGACATGTTTCTAATTTCCAGCATATGCTCCTCCTGCTTTTGTTTTCTTTATTTTTTTTAATTCGGGACTGAATGTGTTGTAGCTTAAAAATGCTATTACTATTATTGCATTTACTGCTTTTAAGTCGGTTGGCTTGAGTCCTAAGTCTATTGCTACTGCTCCTATAAATTTATACACTAATGCTCCCATTATTGCTCTTGTGGTGTTCTTAATTTTTCTGTCTTTTAATATTGTATCTCCTACTATTATTGATGCTATTGCCACCACTATGATTCCTGTTCCCATTGTTATTTCTGCAAAGCCCTGGTACTGCGCCATCATTGCTCCGCTCAGCGCAACTAATCCGTTTGAAAGCATGAGCCCTATCAGTTTATATTTGTTTGAATTTTCTCCCAGTGATTTAACCAGTGTTTCATTGTCTCCTGTTGCTATCAACAGGTATCCTATTTCTGTTTTCAGAAATGTGTCCATCAGCAGCTTTACTGCCAGAACAATTATTATTAATACTGCTATTGCTTCTGTTCCTTCGAATATTGAACCGTAGTTAAACAGCCCAACGTTTGATTTACCGTTTAATCTGAGGTTGACGGAATACAGAATTGTCATTGTAAGTATTCCTGATAACAGTGCCTTGATTTTAAGCTTTATATTTAATGTATAGGTTATTAGTCCTGCCAGTGTTCCGAATAAGAATGCAAGTATTGTGCTTATTGCCGGGTTTAAGCCTAAGGTTATGAATTTTGCAAATATAAATGCTCCCATTGGGAATGTTCCTTCAACGGACATGTCTGCAAAATCCAGTATTTTAAATGTTATTGTTACTCCTATTGCAAGTACTGAAAATATAAGTCCCTGTTCTATTGATGTCAATATTAATGTGTTCATAGTACCTCCCTGAACGATTGGTGAACAATTGCTGAGATATTGGTAAGCTCTGGCTGAGATATTGTAATGTGCCTAAAGCACACTTCTTTCAATTGCTCAGCCATTGCTCTTCTATCGCTCTACAAATTCTGCTCCTTCGAATGCCTTGTTATCCTTTGTAAGTCCTAATGCTTCCATGGTTTTTATATTTACTTTCTTTTCTAAATTATCCGAAGCCTGAACATGTATATCTGCCACGCTTTTTTTATCAACTAATATTTGTTTTGCAATCACAGCGGACTGCTTTCCTATTTCGTAGAAACTGATACCATTTGAAACCAAAATGCCTTCATCAACATGTGAGCCATCTGCCGATACGGTCAAAAGCTTATTTTCCAAAGCAAGGTTTGCTACAAGGGACATTGCAGATGCGACCATGTTATCAGTAATTATATACAGGCCTTCTGCCTTTTTTGAAATTGTATCCACAGCCTGAGGTATATCATTAACAGACGTTATTCCCACTGTTTCTATTTTAAGGCCCAGCTCCTCTGCAATTGCTTTCGTTTGTTCAACCTGCACTTCCGAATTTGATTCTCCTGTGTTATAAATTATTCCTATTGTTTTTATACCTTCCTTAAGCCCCCTGAACAGCTCCAGATTTTCCTTGATTGGTGCCGCATCCACAACACCTGTAATATTGTTGTCTGTCACATTTAAATCTGTCACAAGCTGTGAAAATACAGGGTCTGTTACAGCAGTGAACACCATAGGTATGTCTGTTCCCGCAATAGCCTGCTTTGCTGCCTGTGCGGACAGTGTCGCAATTGTAAATATTAAATCGACGTCATCCTTAACAAATTTCTCCGCAATCATTTGTGCATTTGCAATATCACCTTGCGCACTTTGCTCTGAAAATTCCACTTTAACGCCTTGATTTTTCATTTCATCTATAAATCCCTTCTTTGACGCATCCAGTGCAGGATGCTCAATCAGTTGTGATATCCCTATTGTAAAAGACTCATCTTTTTGTTCTTCTTTTTGTACAGTTTCCTCTGTTTTAGGTTCATTTGTTGTTTTAGGTTCATTTTCCGGTGCTGTGTCTTGAGCGCAGCCGGTCAGCAGCATTGTTGTTATAAGCACTGCAGATGTTAATTTTTTAATCAAATTAAATTTCATAATGTCCTCCAATGTAATTGTGTTTAATTTTGTATATTTAACCTTGGCCAAAAGTTTAAATAACTCATACAAATTTTATTAATATACCGCCAGCTATACACGCAGGCTACATCTCCAATTTGTAAGCTCCCTGACGATCGCATAAATTGGTATTGGGCTGTTAAAACCTGCCGCCATTTTTAATAAAAAAAAATCTTTCATTCCTATAAACACATTTGATTTCAACTGTGCTTATAGGGACGAAAGATTCCGCGGTACCACCCTAATTATGATAATAATATCATCTCTCTTCGAGGTCTGACAACCCCTAACCCTGTAACGGAGGTTTCCGTGTCCGCCTACTTAACAACTTTCAGCAAACCAACTCAGCAGTGTATATTATATTTCTCTGTCATTGGCTCTCAGCACCCGCCAATTCTCTGTAAACTTCTGAAATATTTTTCTCTGCTTCAACGCTTTAAACTTATTGTCTGTTATCATAAACTAAAACATATCCTTTGTCAACAATTATTTTTTGATATTTTTTCAATTGTTTTAACTTTATATACAATAAGGGAATGACTTCCGCCATTCCCTTACAACATTTATGCAAATAATACTTCTGTATAATTATTTAAATTTTCTTTCAAAGAAGTCAATTCATTTTTTAATTCTTCAGGAAGCTCATCTCCTATTTTAGCATAAAATTCTTCAATACTTTTTATGTCTTCAAACCAGGAGCTCCTGTCTATAGTCAGCAGTTCTTTCAAAACTTCTTCTGAAACATCCAGATTTTCTATATTTATATCTTCTGCCATTGGAATATATCCTATAGGAGCCGTATCTGCTCCAACCTTGTTTTCACATCTGTTGATTATCCATTCAAGCACTCTGAAGTTTTCACCATATCCCGGCCATAAAAACTCACCCTTATCATTTGTTCTGAACCAGTTAACATGAAATATTTTAGGAGGATTGCTCATATTATTGCCCATTTCAAGCCAATGTCCGAAATAGTCTCCCATATTATAACCGCAGAACGGAAGCATAGCCATTGGGTCTCTTCTTACAACTCCTACTTTTCCGGCAGCTGCAGCAGTAGTCTCAGAAGCAAGAGTTGAACCTACAAATACTCCGTGCTGCCAGCTTCTTGATTGATATACAAGCGGAGCTGTTCTGGCTCTTCTTCCTCCAAATACTATTGCTGAAATAGGAACCCCTTCCGGTGATTCCCATTCTTTTGATATACATGGGCAGTTTTTAGCAGGAGCCGTGAATCTGGAATTAGGATGCGCTCCTTTTTCCTTTGATGTCTTGCCATTCCAGTGATTTCCCTGCCAGTCAAGCGCATTTTCAGGCGGATTATCATCATATTTTTCCCACCATACAGTATCATCATCAAGATTATAGGCAACGTTGGTGAATATGGTATCCTTCTTCGTAGACATCATTGCATTGTAGTTTGATTTTAAATTAGTTCCAGGAGCAACTCCAAAAAATCCTGCTTCAGGATTTATGGCCCAAAGCCTTCCATCTTCCTTTATCTTAAGCCATGCAATATCATCGCCTACAGTCCACACTTTGTAACCTTTTTTTCTGTATATTTCAGGAGGAATAAGCATAGCAAGATTTGTTTTTCCGCATGCTGACGGGAATGCGGCAGCTACATACTTCACTGCTCCTTCCGGATTTTCTATTCCAAGAATAAGCATGTGCTCTGCCATCCAGCCTTCTTTCCAGCCTTGATAAGATGCAATGCGAAGTGCGAAGCATTTCTTTCCCAGCAGCACATTTCCTCCGTACGCCGAATTGCATGACCAAATGGTATTATCTTCAGGGAAATGGAATATATATCTTTTTTCAATATCCAAGGTACATTTTCCATGAAGACCTCTTACAAAGTCATTTGAATCTCCAAGAACATCCAGAACCTTCTGTCCTATCCTTGTCATTATATTCATATTTAAAACCACATATATTGAGTCTGTAACTTCAAATCCTATTTTAGAAAAGGCTGAGCCGATTGGTCCCATTGAGTACGGTATTATGTACATGGTTCTTCCGGCCATTGAGTTTTTAAAAATTTCTCTGCCTAATTCATAAGCTTCTTCCGGGCTTTTCCAATTATTTGTGGGACCCGCATTTTCTTTATTTCTTGAGCAAATATATGTTTTATCCTCCATGCGCGCCACATCGTCTTTTTGTGAACGATGATAGTAGCATCCCGGATATTTTTCTTGATTAAGCGGCTTCAATTCCCCGGTTTTACATGCTTCTTCACGAAGCACTCTAAGTTGTTCTTCACTTCCATCAATCCACATAATCTTTGAGGGTTTTGTCATTGATACAACCTCGTCTATCCACTTTAAAACATTTACATTTGAAGTTAAGCTTTGCATTTTACACTCCTACAATAATTAATTATGTTATACTATATCTCTTTAATTAAAATATATGTTATAATATTTGTCCAGCAAAATCATTATATATGGTCTTAATATTACTTTCAATATCAAAAATTTTTTTCGTTATATTTAAGCTTTTTATTGCGTTTACTTAAATATTTTAAGAATACTTATTATAAACCTAAAAAAACAAATTTGTTTCATACTCATAAAAATGACACACTAAATGTTTGAATTCTTTCAGCAAATAATTTAAATGTTATACTTTTAATTTGATTGATGCGCTGCATAACAAAAGCCGCAGAAAATTTTCTGCGGCTCAGATTGCATAAAGAAAACAATTAGTAATATTGAGTTAAATATTTTTAGGTTTTCTATATAAAAGATATGAAATTGTCATGCTTACCAACGGACAAACATAGCACAAAACCGCATATGGAGCATATTGTGCTGCTGTAATACCCATGATTGGCTTAATTAAAAATGAATTTATGTTCCAGGGCATAAGCGGCGCTATTATGATCCCGGTGTCGGAAATGGTCCTTGTCATAACGGCTAAATCCAGGTCCATGTCATTATATCTGCTTTTAAGAACCTTTATTGGAAGTATTATTCCCGACGTCTGATCGCATGTTGCAACGGTCAATATTGAACTCATAATACCTGTTCGTCCCACCAGAGTCATTTTTGTGTTGATTCCATTAACCAGTTTTTCTATTATAGGCATAAGTATATTTCCTTTTTCAAACAACTGTATAAGTGCATAAGCGCCAATTACCATGCAAATTGCTTCAATCATTGAAATCATTCCTCCGCTTACAAGCAGATTATTAAGCTCGGCAGAAGGGGTATTCCCATGATATCCAAATAATATTGAAGTTACAATGCCTCCTATTGTTCCTTCCTGAAATAATATGCTTAATATTGAACCTACACCTATTCCTATGGAAAAAGTAATTATCGAATTTAAGCCTGCAATTGATAACCCTAAAATAATCACAGGAAGTATAAGCAAAAATGGTGATGTGTTGAAGCCCGAAGCTATTGCTTCTTTATATAATAAAAGTTTGCTGTAATCTCCTGATGTATAATTCGTACCTATTATGTAGTAAATTGCTGCCGTTACAATTATTGTAGGAACCAAGGTTACAATCATGCATTTAAATATTTCCTTGTAGCTTTTGTTTGTTGTAGTCATCATTAAATTTGTAAGACCGGACAGCGGAGATATTTTGTCAGCAATAAATGCTCCGGAAACAAGCATTCCGACAATCAAATTTTTCGGAATGCCAAGTCCCATTCCTATGCCGCTGAGAGAAATTCCAACAGTACTCATAGTGCCTATTGCAGTACCCATAAATAATGAAATTACTGACATTATTAAAAAGGCGGCAAATAAAAAATTAACCCCCTCCATATATGTAAATCCATAGTACATAATTGTTGGCACAACGCCGGATGCAAGCCATATAGACGTTGTAGCCCCTATGAATAATATAACTATAATCAAATTCTTTATTTCAAGAACGGAATTTACTATTGTTCTAAGCAGGTCTGTCAGTGCATATCCGCTTTTAATCAATACTGCCGCAGTAAAAAGTATGCCTGCCAGAAACCCTATATACAAAGGAATTGACAATATTATAGAACAAATTATGAATACAAGGCTGACAAACATTACTGCCACAGGGTTAAGCGCAAGTTTATTATTATCCATGTTACACCTCTTTAAAAAAACAAGTAATATAGTATGGGCAAAAATATTGCCGGAAGCATGTTTCCTACCTTTATACGCTTGATTTCAAGGAAATTGAGTCCTATGGCCATAATCACAGTTCCGCCTACGGCAGTCATTTCAGCAATGACAACATCACTCAGAAGCGACTGCACAAGCCGTGCAAGAATTGTAATAATCCCCTGATAAACAAATACGCTGATGCTTGAAAAAACTACACCTATACCCATTGAAACAGCCATAGAAATTGATGTTATACCGTCAAGAAGGGCTTTTGAAAACAATATTTCATGATTCCCTGACAATCCGCTTTGAATAGCCCCTACTATTGACATGGACCCAACACAATAAACAAGCGTGCAGGTTATGAACCCTAAAGCTATATTGCTTTGTTTATTTTTCATTTTTCTTTCGACCAATGCACCCAGATTGTCCAGTTTTCCTTCAATATCGATTATTTCTCCTATTGCCGTACCAATTATTATGGACATTATCAACAATGTAAGATTTTCGCCAACCAGACTTAATTTAATTCCCACCGATATAACCGCAAGTCCTGCCGCCTTTAAAAGAGCATCTGAAATTTTCTCCGGAATCACATTTTTAAATAAAACACCTATTAATCCGCCTACTATTACCGCCAATGAATTTACAACCGTACCCAGCATATTTATATCCTCTGCCATCTGTATTGTTAACTGATTATTGCCTTATTCTTTCAGTCACTTTTTTATTACTTTATATACTATCATCAACTTTTTGGTTATGCAAATATTTTATTTGCAAATATATAAAAAAAGAATAATGTTTATATAAATAAATAATCATCATTCTTCCTACATATTTAAAAGCAATTAAATAAGTAAAAGGCAATTCCGCTACATATGTCAGAACAAATACATGCGCAAAACGCCTTCATTAGGATATACCCTTTTGCCTGCGCCTAATCCCGCTTTTTTATATTCAACATCCTCCGGCAGAGTATTCCCTGTTTGTATAGCCGCCATAATTGCAGCACCGGTAGGTGTTACCATTTCACCTTTGATATCTGTGATGTTTATGTTCAAATTGTATTCTGATGCTATATTAATTACAGCCGGAACAGGTACCGGTATTATCCCCCGTCTGCATTTTATATATCCGCTCCCATCATTGATTTGAGAAACTATTACATCTTTAATTTTTAAATTATCAAGGCAAATTGCCGCACTTACAATATCAACTATGGAATCAACTGCGCCTTTTTCATGAAAATTCACCTTTTTAATGCTAACCCCATGAGCTCTCGCTTCTGCATCAGCTTTAATTTTAAATATTTTTTTAGATATTTTTTTCGCATTGTCTGATATGTCAGAATTATCAATAATCCTATATATATCAAATATATTTCTTTCTTCTTCAGAATTGTTATTTTCTTCTATATTATCATTTAATATTACATTAAAATCACATGCACCCAAACCATTTTTGATTATTCTTGATATTTCAATGCTATATCCTTTAACCCTTAAGCTTTCCAACCCTTTTATCAACACTCTGCTATCTGCACCCAAATCTAAAAGAGCTGCTACGGTCATATCTCCGCTTACACCTGAATAACATTCCACAAACAGTGAATTCATATATTATTTATCTCCTGATATATTTATGGTATTAATTTTTAAGATTTGACAAAATTAACAGCTTTATAATTAAAGCACAGCTCCTGCTCAAATACAATCCCAATACAGCAGGAGCATATGAATTTATTCGCCAAATTTACAGCAAATTAATTTTTCTCGCTTCAAATCTAAGCTCTTCTCTGAAATTAGGATGTGCTATCTCAATTAGTGCTCTTGCTCTTTCCCTTATAGATTTTCCTTTTAGCTTTGCAGAGCCATATTCTGTTACTATATAGTCGACTTCATTTCTTGAAGTTGATACTATCGATCCCGGTGTCAATATAGGTTTAATCTTACTGGCAGTTCCGTTTTTGGCTGTTGATTGAATAGCGATGATTGATTTTCCTCCTTTAGAATTACATGCTCCTCTCACAAAATCCACTTGTCCCCCTACACCTGAATAATGCATTGTCCCTATTGATTCAGCGCAAACCTGCCCAAATAAATCCACTTCTATACAAGAATTAATTGATATTAAATTATCATTCATTCCTATAACATTAGGGGCATTCACATAATTTACAGGATGAAACTCCACACCAACATTGTCGTGTAAGTATTTATATGTTCTTTTAGTGCCAAGGGCAAAAGTCGCAATGCTCTTGCCTTCATGAATATTTTTCATTTTATTTGTCACTATGCCCCGCTCTATTAAATCAACCATACTCTCTGTAAATAATTCAGAATGTATGCCTATATCTCTTTTGTCTGTCAATGCGTGGGCAGCCGCATTTGGTATGCCTCCTATGCCAAGCTGTATGACAGCACCGTTCGGAACAAGCGCCGCAATATATTTCCCGATAGTTAACTCATTTTCTGAAATATCTGCTGCTTTTATCTCAGGAAGCTCACGATTGTTTTCGCATAATGCATCAACCTCCGTAATATGAATACAGCTGTTTCCGTGAGTCCTCGGCATGAATTCATTTACTTCCAGATATATTTTTTTTGCTGTCTTTTTCATCATCAATGCATTGCTGACACTGGTTCCAAAGCTAAAGTATCCATGTTCATCCATCGATGACACTGTTGCATAAAAAACATCAGGTTTAATAAATTCTTCCAAAACCCTTGGAATTTGCGAATAAAAGCTTGGTATAAAATCGGCACGTTTTTCTGATATTGCATTTCTTACACCATTTGTACCGCAATATAGGGTGGAATGATTAAATCTACCATCCAGCCTCTTATCATTCCACAAATAGTTGTTTGTTATAGATAGCAGTGAGCAATGGACTATTCCGGTTAAATTATCCCTTACAGCTCTTTTGGCTACAGCTTCGGGTATTGCCGCAGCTTCACCGGCAGCAATAGGACTGGCGCATACAGTATATGAGCCTATATTTCCTGCTATTTCTTCTGCTGTTAAAAGCTTCTCCTTATATAATTCCTTCCATCTATTCATAGTACTTCCTTATACTTATTTATTCTATAAAACTCATAATTAGGCTTTGACTTCTTTTTTCAGCTCATCTATTAACAATGGAACAACCTTAAATATATCTCCCACT
>DAMBZP010000003.1:108909-225960 GCA_032059885.1 Sedimentibacter sp. | reverse complement strand
CTATTATCTCACTTGCTTTAGTACTCTTCAATGCACCTTCTTATTTTGCACTTACGAAAGAAAAATCCTGAAAAATTCAAACATATCATTTTAACGCCTGCTGATAAGGATAATTTTGATTAAATATTGCAGTCTTGCTTTAATGATGTTAATGAAATATTGTTGTGATGAACAGAAAGGTATCTATTTATAGATGCTGTATCTGCTGGATACGCTGCGTTAAAAATGGGTTTCTTGCATGGTGTTTGTTTACAAATGCTTGAGTCAAGAAACTCTTTTAT
The DNA here is from genome assembly GCA_032059885.1 of Sedimentibacter sp. Classification (GTDB taxonomy): domain Bacteria; phylum Bacillota; class Clostridia; order Tissierellales; family Sedimentibacteraceae; genus Sedimentibacter. The sequence continues at coordinate 225,679 of DAMBZP010000003.1, read as the reverse complement.
TTTTCACATTTTATTTTTTTATCATTACCCATCTTTTCCCTCTTCATTGATTATATTACAATAGGCGCAGTCACAATCGCAAACTGATATTAAACATTAAAACCAAACATTTGAAAGTAGTTTTAAAAGGATTTTAAAAATACATATTCTACATAATATAAAGGGTCTTACTCAAAATATCTAAAGATCATGTTCTGAAAATTTCTACCATTGAGCTTGGTATATTCATTTTTTCTGCAAACTTTTTTATTTTTCCTAAATTCTCTGCACTATGCCAGCTAATATACCACTTCATCTCTGCACTGTTTCCATTGTTTTTAATTATTTCTTCAAAGTAAGGATAATCTACATCAGATAATGAATGACCGATTACTACTATCTTTTTAATATCATCCAAGGATTTAAAATACAACTGATTCCTTGATAAAACTTCACTGGTTTTCTTGGCCGAATCTTCATAATAATCTTCGATGAGGCGGACTGTGTTATTTATTGCATCATATCTCATTTGGCTTTTCCAGTTTCCTTTGGTGTCATCCGCTAAGAAATACGCCAAATATACCGGATTATCGTTATTATAGTATCGTCCTTTTCTCACTCGTATTCTTGGCTGAAAGTCCTTCCTGTTTTTGTTGGATTGATACCACTCTTCAAATACTTCTTCCGTATCGTGACCATGTCCCAATACAAGTTGTGCTTTTTTGTCTCTTCTATCACCATGAATATATAATATATTTTTTCCAGGTACCCCATAGATTGTTTCCAAAAATTCCGTATAATTAAAATTAATATACCGTGCATCCAAATTTATTATATCTTCCAGTTTCTTTAACATATCCCCAGGTTCTAATGTGTTCACCCATTTTCTAAACCTCTCCGGAAGTTCCTGTGTTAAATAATATACCTGAGATATAGCTATATCTTGCGCAGTGAAAAAGTCTGCTGCTAAAAATTCATCTTCTTCTTCATCCGGTACACCAAAAATACTTAGCCAATCATCAAGAGTGCCAAGCATGCTTTCTCTGTCTAAATATGCCAGGCTGTCTTCAAAGTCACCCCATACGTCGTCCTTTCTGATAAAAGTTTCTAGCGTGAATCTTAGCATATTACTCTTTCCTATTGTATCTCTAAAGTTATAATAGCTGGAGTGAACATCATGCATTAAATCAAACCCGTTTCCAATAATAAAAAGAGTAGTATCAGGATCTGCCAAGTTTATTTCATTCTTTCCTATTTGCTTAAATGGTAAGGTAGGCAGAATATCTTCAAGTTCTTTTTCTTTCCGATGCTGCTCATACCGCATCTTCTTTTTATCACGACACGCCTTGCACCGTTTAGGCATATTGAGACCTTTGCTGATATAAAAGTCCCTTTCCCTTTCTGTAAAAAACTCCGTCCCGCACTCAATACATTTAAACAAATAAGCATTTCTATTTGACATAGCTTCACCTGCATATCCTATTTTACTTTATAATACTCCACATACCAGTCTGAAAATTTTTGCAATCCATCTTCTATATCAGTAGACGGTTTAAACCCTACAGCTTTTTGGAGAATGTCAGTTGATGCATAGGTTACCGGTACATACCCCTATTCATTTTACAACTATTCTGTTCTATTCCTTCTTATTTTGTATCTAAACTGTATCCTGTTAGATAATATTCTATTTATTATACCTAGTATTTCTTTACGCAAATCAGAAATAAAAAATAATAATACAAAATAAAATAGAGCACATAAAATGATAGAAAAAACGTTCCATATTATTCTTTCACTTATTTGTTGTAAAAAGTATCCAAAGATACCCATGCCTATTGCCAAACCAGCTGTTGGTAGTACATTTTTTAGCGTATCAACTATTGAGATGCCAATCGCAAACTTCATAATAAATAAGTGAACTAGAATCATCTCTAATCGAATCCATGACCGAGCATAGACAAGTGGCCAAAATCCATAATTCGAACTTATAATACAAGTAGGAACAAGAACAACTAAATGCAATACTTGAGCTAGAAGAGATAATTTAGGTCTTCCTTTCGCTCGATATACCTCGCTACAATAAAACCCTAGTACTATAGTTAATGCACTAGTCAGAGCCCAAATACCTATTACTCCGCTTGCCTCACTCCACTGATTCCCCAATAATATCTTTGTTGCAAGATCCTTATATAGATATACCCCCACGCCCAAAGGAAACACTATGACTGAAACAAGTCTTTGAACTTTAAAGAACATATACTTAAATTTATTATCATCATTTTGCAATCTGGAGAGAGTGGAAAAAAGAACCGGAATAGTAGAAGCAGTGATTAAATTCATAAGTGAATTAACCATTGATGTTGATGTTTTATAAAGCCCTAAATAATACTGGTTTAAAGAACTTGATATTATAAATGCATCCACCCACACAGTAAACCAAATTGAGATTGCTTCAATTAATGACCATATACTAAAGGAAAGCATTTCTTTTAAAATTGTAATACTATAAAATAGTTTTGGTTTCCATTTGGACTTGATTGTCAATATAATTGCATTTGAAAGCTGCGTAAAAATAGTGCCAATAATAATTGCCCAATATCCTAACCCTAAGAGCGCTAAAGGCAGTGTTACAATAATGGGCATAAAAATAGCAATCATCCTAACTTTAAAAAGAGTTTTAAAATCAAAATCACGTCTGTAAAGCGCCATTTGAATACTAGAAAAGGATGTCAGCGGTAGTTGAATACAAGCTGTAATAATAACATTACCCAGTCCAGGATTTCCAACTAGTATTGCAATTTCTTCTGAGAATAAAGCGATGACTACCCATAATATTATTGAAATTATTAGGTTAGTCCAAAAGGCTACATTGGTATTTTGAAACTTTTCGTCTTTATCTGTAAACTCATGCTGTACTAAATATTTCTGAAATCCAGCATCTGTAAACATATCTGCAAAACTAGTTATCATTGTCACTGTAGCAATAACACCAAATACCTCTGGAGTAAGTATTCTAGCTAAAATCATATTAGTTATAGGAATTACTAACTTTGCAAAAATCTCTGTTATAGATGCCCATTTAGTTGCGTTTACAATCTTATCTTGTAGATTGCTTTCGTTATTCTTGTACATTATACTTTTCTCCTTTAATCAAGATAGGATTGATTACATTCTAAAACCTTTTCAATTTAATGAACCTACTTATAAGTATTAAATGTTACCTCGCTCTATTCTATTTAATCCCTACAATACAAATCTCTACTATAAACCTTGTCTTCAACGTCCATGAGATCATCACTCATTCTATTAACAACTATTACATCACTTATCTTCTTAAACTCATCTAAGCCTCTAATCACCCTTGAGTTATAGAAGTTGTCCTCTTTAAGAGCTGGTTCATATACTACTACTTCTATACCTTTTGCCTTAATGCGTTTCATTATCCCCTGAATAGAAGATTGCCTGAAATTATCAGAATCAGTTTTCATGGTAAGCCTGTAAATCCCAACAATCTTTGGATTTCTTTTAAGTATCATCTCTGCAACATGATCTTTTCTTGTCCTATTAGAATCAACTATTGCTGTCATGATATTCTGAGGTACATCAGCATAATTCGCTAATAACTGTTTTGTATCTTTAGGCAAGCAGTATCCACCGTATCCAAATGATGGATTATTATAATGACTACCTATACGTGGATCAAGGCATACACCTTCAATAATCTGCTTTGTATCTAGACCCCTTACTTCTGCATATGTATCAAGTTCATTAAAATATGCTACACGAAGTGCAAGAAATGTATTAGCAAAAAGCTTAATAGCCTCTGCTTCGGTCGAATCAGTAAATAATACATCTATGTCTTCTTTTATAGCCCCTTCTTTTAAAAGTTCTGCAAATTTCTTTGCTATTTCGGACTTCTCACCTACCACAATACGCGAAGGGTATAAGTTATCGTATAAAGCCTTACCTTCTCGTAAAAATTCTGGTGAAAAGATAATACTATTCGTTTCAAACATTTCTCTAACCTTCTTTGTATAGCCTACGGGTACAGTTGATTTAACAATCATTACAGCATCCGGATTTATGGATAATACGTTAGCAATGACAGCTTCAACAGTTCTTGTATTAAAGTAATTTTTTTCTGCATCATAGTTAGTGGGTGTGGAAATAATGATAAATTCTGCATCTTTAAATGCCTTATAATTGTCTGTCGTTGCGGTTAGATTTAATTTTTTTGTGGCTAAGTATTCTTCAATCTCCTTATCTATAATAGGCGATTTCTTATTGTTAATCATATCAACCTTTTCTTGAATAATATCAAGTGCTATTACCTCATTATGTTGAGCTAATAATATTGCATTAGATAGACCTACATATCCTGCTCCAGCTACTGTTATTTTCATTTAAATTCCTCCTATTTAAAATTCATATTAATTCAAATAGTAATTAATTGCTTAATGCATCTTTATAATTATCATACCTTTGTAAAGTTTCCCTGAAGAACTTTATTTTTGTGAATTGGCAATTTCCACAAGTCACCTAACTCAAGATTATATTTATGTGGATGTATTAATTCGAATCCACTACTATTTGTAAAAGTCATTTCTCCAAAATAGATTTTACCTTGAACATTATACCAATCAATTCTTACATGGGAAAATCCTTCTGCTAACTTTTTTGTTAATTGAATCATTAAATCAAAATTCTCAGGCTTCTTAATCGGGTAATCAGAATTTTTATATGAATGTTGTTGCCAACCTTGTAAGTTCCAATCAAGATCGTAAACATTTCTACGATGATCAGTAAATCTATCTATATCTATCCAACAATAATTAACATTACCGTCAAAACATAAAAACTTATAGTCTTCTAGTTCCCTGCCTAATCCTTCTATATATTGCTCAGCAATGATTTTAGGCTTAATATCTTTATAATGCATTTCAAAAGTCATAAACGACCAATTACTACACATCCATTTATTAAACTTGACTTTTGCATTATTTTTATCAAGCTTATTTTTATCATTTACGATTAGATTCCACCCTGAGCCATGATTTGTTTTTAAAACAAATTTATTAGGTAATGTATTAAAATCTATGTCATCAAAATTATCCCAAACACCTAATAATGGAATTAGATATTGTTCACCTATCTTTTCTTTTATCCAATCTCTAACCAAATATTTATCTGTTAAGTTAGTTTTTAAAAGAGTATTATCGTATAATTTTGACCATTGCATTTTTTCATTATATGTTCGAGGATTTATCAAGTCTAACTCTTCACCGAATACCTTTTTATATATTTTACATAACTCATTTGGATACTCATCATAATTCAATTTCATATTATGGTTATATTTATTATCACTTTTCCATGTTGAGCATTTCTTGTAAAAGCTTGGGAGTACTGATTTAATGCATTTTTTTAACATATTATCATTCCTTTCTTAATATATAATTTGAACTTTCGAATTATTATATATATTCAAATCCTAATATTACTATAGAGTAATATTAATCATTACTACATATGCTAATGCAAATTCTATTTTTCTAAACTTCTTTCTTTGCATATACCAGTCCTTGCATTAAACCTAGTTGAAACATAAAAATCATGAATAGTATATAATGCCCACCCAATATCGGTTCTACCATACAATTAAGTATTAAAGAGACAGTTGCTGAAGTAAGAAATATTTTAAAGTCATTATCTATTTGATGAGATTTTATTAATTTCAAATAATAATTTATAAAAGATGTTGTGATACATATTAATAACACAAATGGTATTAAACCTGTAGTATAGGCAACATCTAACCACAGGTTATGAGGTGCAGATAAGCTAATTGGAGCTTTTGAACCTCCCATTGGATAATAAAATAAGCCTATTAACGTTGTTTTCCATGCATCAATTCTTACATTATTAACCAAATTAGTATTATCCATGACTTCCATTCTTAAATAAAAATTACTTTGTTTATAAAAAGTTTGCAGTCCAAATAAATCATATATATATATTAATGCAAAAAGCGCAAAAACCAGATTAATAATTATGAATATCTTAAGAATTATAGTCTTTTTGTATCCACCTAATTTCATAAATAAAAATAAGCAAACTATAAAATTAATCAACAATATTATTAATAACGTTCTATTAGCCATTATTAGGGTAGATATTATTGTAATAAGGACACAAACAAGCAGAATTACTTTCCATATTAATTTATAGCTACGCTTTGAAAAGATTATAACTGGGAGCAATGCACTCATTAATATATATCTACTTCCTTGGGTGGTAGCTGCAGTTAAGTCTCTTGTCCATATATCAAACATTCTACGATTATAGTAGCTTATTTCCCCATAATTAAACAATTGAAAAAAAAGATTAGCCGATGCATATATAAACAAAGTAACTGCCATGCATGTAAACAGTGCCTTAAAATAAATCAAATTATCTTCAATTTTTTTATTAGTTACATCAATACTTAAAAAGCCAATAAAATATAAAATAATGGGCAGAAACATATCTCTATACCCCCGCAGTATACTTAGATCTTCATAATAATTAATTAATGTAGTATAGATTATTCCAAACATAATTATTTCGAAAGATATAAGTACAAAAGACCGAGGTACTCTTTTTACCTTTGTTGTCATGGTAATAAATAATAATAATCCTCCAAATAGCGCAATTCGTGTACCCTTTCCCATAAAGTTTATACACCACATACCAACCCATACCCATACTAACATTTTGAAACTTTGCCGCTTTGATTTAGTCGTTATCATTATTTTTCCTCTTAACGCTTAAATATTTTATTAAGTAGCTTAAATTACACTTCCAGAAACTAAGCCCGCATATTAATGAGTACTTTAGAAATATTCTTGACGCTGACCCGATTCTAAATAATCTACAATAGCTAAAAAAAACAGTTGAATAATGCTTAGATAATACTAATTTTTTAAAGTTTTTTTGTTTTTTGTCTACTATATCAATCTGGTGAGAGAACTGATTTAAAAACTGATCTTTCAGTCTTTCTAACTCTATCCCCTTTAAACCATTATTAACATCGTTTCCTATAATTTCAATTAATGGTTCTCTTATAACCCCAATTGAAAACCGTTCAAAGAATCGCAATAAAAATTCATAATCTTGATGCCGTCTATACGATTCATCAAAGCCTCCTAAATCTTGATAGCATTCTTTCTTTATCATTATTGAGCTTGTATAAGGAGTAAATGTCAACGTCAAGAGTTCTTCTGATAAATCTCCAACCTTTTCGTATTTTATAACTTCCCCATGTTGATAACGCCAACAATACACTGCCTGAAATTTATTATTTTTTTCCAAAAAAATTGCTTGTTTCTCAACTTTAGACGGTAAAAAGACATCATCATCATCTAAAAAACAAACATACTCCCCTTTTGAATGTTTAAATCCTGTATTTCTTGCAGCTGCGCCATTTCTATTTTTGTCATGTTTTATATATATAACTTTGTTCTCATTTTCGTAGTTTTTCATTACTAATTCAGTTTTCTCTCTATATTCAGTATTGTTATTATTATCATCCACCACAATAATCTCAATATCTTTATATGTCTGATCTAAAACCGAATCAATTGCATTTTTAAGTGTATGTCCACTCTTATATGTAGGTATAATTACGCTGACTAGCGGTGTATTTCTCATAAAATAACCCCTTATTCATTTAAATTTATATAATCAATATATGATTCAAGATGCTTATATCCTCTAATCCCTTTAATAATCCATTTAAGTATATTTGCAATTTTTAGATGAGAGCTTTTCTTAAAACTTATCACGTAATAGAACATAAATAGATATTTTAAATTAGGATAAATTTCTGATAACATTGCTCCTTTATCATAAAAAAACTTCTCATTATAACCTTCTCTCCAGGTTGATTGTTTAAAGTCAACACGTGCAATAATTGCTGGGTATTCATAAATGTTTAACTTTTTCATGTGTGCCTTTCTAAGTAGTATTGATTCCTCGCCTGAACTATAAATACTACCCGAACCAAAATTATTATCAAACCAAATATTTTTTTGCTCAAGGCTCTTTCTTTTAAATGCAATACGTACAGAACCATATGACTTATATCTAGGAGCTTTTCTTATTTTCTTAATTGGTTTTAATAATCTATTATAATTAATTCGTTCAATATCAAATATAATAATGTCCGCATCCGGTATATCTTGGAAAGCCTTTAAAATTATATCTTTATGATTATTATTATAAATAACGTCATCATCACAGAATATACATATTTCATTCGATGCATAAGATAAAGCAAGATTTCTACTCTTTGTTAAACCTTTTTGATTACAACAGATAAATTTCACACTATTATTATTTAAATTTTCTTCTATATATGAGTTTTTACTGTTTTGATTAATAATAACTACATCTGTTTTTATATTAAGTTTATTTATAATTGAGTAATCATCTTGATTCATACATGAAACTAATACCTCTAAACCCATAAATAACCTCCTTTCAAGATTGAACTATTTATATTTTACGTATGACATACCTTACTTTTCCAGATTTGTTTTTTTCCAATTCGTTAACTAGTTCCCATGAGATATTCATATCTCCTAAATATTCTTTTGCTATTTTTATAACGTCATCCATAGACCCTACATCAAAATTTTTAGCTGGTAAAACATGTATTTTTAACTTTCCAGGCTGATGTTGAATAAGTTGCATACCGACAATACCTTGTGCAGGTTTTGCAATATGGCTTAACCTACCTATTTTTCTACCATCAACAGTTAAAACATAGTCATCTAATCTTCCAGACAGTTCTTTTATATATGGTGATTTCCATCCACATTCGCATTCGCTATGGATTAAAGCTCCCATATCACCAGTCTTGTATCTTATATATGGAGCATCATAGGATTGTAAATCAGTTACCGCTATCTCTCCTATTTCCCCATCGCTTAATGAATTTCCATTCTCATCAACTATCTCGATATAACATCTGTCAGAAAATATGTGATAGTGATTATATTTGCATTGAACTGCTAACATACCAACTTCACTCAACCCATAAGTTTGATATACTGGACAATTAAATGCTTTTTCTATTTCATACTTTTCTTGATCCGATAGTCCTTCGCTATCTGTAACAATACCTTTCATATTTAAAAATTTAAGATTATTTTCATTCATATATTGGGCTAAAAATAACCAAGCTTTAGCATAACCAGTACCTAATTCAACTTTATACTTATTAAAAGCAGCAATATAATATCTATATGTACTACTATCAATATGATAGGCAGAACATTGAAGTTGATTGAAAACTTTTATAAAAAACCAATAAGGAGGTTTTTTACATTCTGCTTTAACAATATTAACTCCTGATATTCTTGCTCTATTATACTTTTTACTTCCTTTTAAAAAAAAGTCATAGAGTTTATCATAAAGAGCATATTCATACTGCATACTTTTTGGATCTCGATAATGATTAAATGGGTTTCCAGTGGAACCACTAGTTTCACCCTTCCACAGTTTATTTTCCTGATTATTATTTATGAATTGTCCAATATTCTTTTTCATTAAATTTTTACTAGTTAGTGGGATATTATTAATATCCTCAATTGTATCTATATGCTTAACTCCAACATTATCTTGATAATATTTAACTTGTGTATTGGCATACTTTAATAATTTATTAAATTTATTTATCTGATTTTTAAAATTATATTGGTTAAGCATCTTACTAATTTGAATATCATAATAATATTTCTTATACTCACCACTTCTTCTATAATAGTTTCTTCTTAAGGCTTCTATGTTAGCAAACACCTCTTTTAATAAAAATGGTGAATTTATATATACTTTCTTAATAAAATCTTTCATACTATTCAAACTCCTATACTTATATTAGATCAATATTAATTAAGATACTTATAAATAATGTTTTTTAATAGTATTAATTCCATAAAAAAAGAAATAGAAAAGGCACTTAAGTAATGATAACTTTTCGATTTTTCTGCAATTATTCCAGTGATTTTTAGCAGCTTTAAATTTATCATTTGATATAGACCCTTCAACCTTTCTATAATAAGCTAAGCTTTCATTCAAACCATAAGCAATATGCCCTTGCCTAAGTAACTTAGCCCAAGTCATAGAATCATGATCCTTCTTTACATTAACGAGTCTAACTTCTCCAATAATATCTATATTTATCATTACAGTTAATGTGCCAATAATTGTATTCATCATAAATTGACTATAGTTAAGTTTTGACGGTACCTTTATAACTTTGTTATCGCCACTCCTTAATATTTCGTATCCAGTAAACGAAAAACCTATATTATTATTAATCATAAAATTTAATTGTTTTTCTAGCTTTTCAGGTTTCCACATATCATCAGCATCTAAAAAAGCAATATATTTACCCTTTGCTCTTTCTAATGCCTGATTTCTAGCCACTGCAGCTCCTGAATTGTTTTTTAATTTAAAATATTTAATTCGAGGATCAGTAAACTTGCTAATTACTCCAGCTGTATTATCTTTAGAACAATCATCTGCAATAATCAATTCCCAGTTTTTATATGTTTGAGATAACACACTTTCTATCGTCTCACCTATGTATTTTTCAGAATTATAAACAGGAGTAATTATTGAAACTAAAACATCTTTTAAGTTATTCATTTAACTCACCTCTTCTAGAGAATTATCTTGATAATTCTCTACTTTCTTGTAAGCACTCTACATATTTTTCTTCGTTAATACTACCTGTACGTAAAAGATAGTCACCAAAATCTTCTGCAGTATCCATTCCCTCTGCACTAATGCCATCTCTTTTAAACACCTTAGCAACTGTCATAAAAATAATTTTCCAGTCTCCTAGAAATGTAATATCGTCAATATATTCTAAGTCTAAGCCCAGCTTCTCCTCCCAAGTAACTCCATTACGTCCATTAACCTGCGCCCACCCAGTTAGCCCTGGTAAAACATCATGTCGTTGCCTCTGTTTTGTACTCATAAAAACCATATCTCGTACTAGCTGTGGCCTCGGCCCAATAATACTCATATCACCTTTAAGAATATTAAAAAGTTCTGGCAATTCATCCAAGCTTGTACTTCTTAAGAACTTACCAAACCTAGTAAGTCTCTCTGAATCTGGCAATAACTCACCAAACTTATCTCGCTCATCCGTCATTGTCCTAAACTTATATAGTGTAAATATCTTCTCATTAAGCCCCGGCCTTTTCTGCTTAAAAATTACCGGACTACCAAGCTTAGTTCTTACTAATATTGCAACCACTAACAAAACAGGGCTAAAAACTATAATTGCGATTAAAGATAATATAAAATCCATAGGTCTTTTAAAATATCTCCTATACAAACCGCCTTGCTGCAAGGAAGGTCTATAACTCGGTTTTACTTCAGTTTGCATCTACAACCACCTCAGAAGTACTTGCTATTTCTTGTAGGCTTCTTCATTTTCCCACAACCCCTTAACAACATCACATACTCTATTTAAATCTTCATCAGTCATCTTAGTATCACTTGGCAAGCATATACCACTTTCAAATATCTTCTCAGAAACTCCTTCACCAATGAAATCATACTTTTCAAACACTGGCTGCATATGCATTGGCTTCCAGATAGGTCTACTTTCGATATTCTCCTTCTCTAAAGATTCCATTATATCAATAGGCTTAACTTGTCCACTTAATGTTATACATGATAACCAGTAATTAGGCTCATTCCATTCATTAACAGGCATGAAGTCTACACCTTCTAATGAACCTAATTCTCTTTTATAAAACTCAAATATATATTTCTTCTTAGCTACTCTCTGATCTAATACTTTTAATTGTCCTCTACCTATCCCAGCTACTATGTTGCTCATTCTATAGTTGAAACCTAACTCACTGTGCTGATAATGTCTTGCCTTGTCCCTTGCTTGTGTAGACCAAAATCTTACTTTAGCAATTCTCTCCTCATCATCAGAAACCATCATCCCTCCCCCAGAAGTGGTAATAATCTTATTTCCATTAAAAGAAAAGATGCCATAATCGCCAAAGGTTCCAGTATACTTACCTTTATAGGTTGTCCCAAGTGACTCCGCAGCATCTTCTATTAAAGTTACATTATGCTTCTTACATAACTCTACAATAGGATCCATATCTGCAGAAAGACCATATAGGTGAACAACTAAAACAGCCTTTACTTCAGGATACTTTTCAAAAGCTGCTTCTAATGCTCCTGGATCCATATTCCAAGTTTCAAAATTACTATCTATAAAAACAGGAGTTGCATTTTGATAAATAATTGGATTAGCTGTAGCAGAGAAAGTTAAGTCTTGGCAAAATACAATATCACATTGTCCAACTCCTGCAGCTTTTAGTGCCATTTGTATAGCAGCAGTTCCTGCTGATAATGCAGCTGCATGTTTTGCTCCAACTTTAAATGCAAGTTCTTCTTCAAACCCATTAACATTTGGACCAAGCGGTGCAATCCAATTTGTATCAAATGCTTCCTTAATATACTCTTGTTCATACCCTTCATCGCTCATATGGGGTGATGAAAGCCATATCTTCTCTACCATGATAATCCCTCTATTTTTAACATTCTCTTTTAATTAGAAATAAATTAATTCAATTTTAATAAATATATCCCTATGCAGTATAGCTAGTACCATTCTCCACAGAAACTTTATTATTTGTTCTAGTTAACTCTATCTTCATCATCTTTTGATTTATATCTATTGAATATTTTCCATCTATATTTAATGGACGTGGAGAATCTAAAATAATAGTGCCTGGTATTAATCTTCCACCTTGTCTAGTTGGAGGATTACATCTAATAATTTGTACATCACATAAAGCACTACCATCTTCATATAATACTTTTTTCATATTCTTGTCTCCTATAAAAATTTGATGTTATTCTTTTCCGATACTCACGATGATATGTACATACAATCAAAAAGTTTGCATTTTCTCAGACTACATAGACTACAAAACCCTGTAACCATTGATACTACTAGATTTCGTCTGTAGTACGACTTTGTAGTCCGTCTACTTTTCTTGATTTTCTCCTATGTTGCATCTTATACTCACGCACTTATTCCGTACGCCAAATAAATTGCCATTCTTTCAGGCATCCTTACATCATATTGGTCTGAAATTCTCTTAAGCCCCGCCTGAATTCAAACTGAAAGACCATCCAGCTATTATTTTTTAGCATCAAGAATAAACATAGATGCATCTTTATTCATAAATATCTTCTTACCTTGGTAAAAAGTTTCAACCTGAATATCTTTATAACCAATCTCAAACATCGTTTCCTTTAATTGCTCTTGCTCAAATCCGTTATGAACAATGTCTGAAACTACTTCAGTGTTCTTATCAAAATCTACAATCAAGAGATGACCTTCATCATTTAATACATCGTATAGCTTAGATAACACTGATCGGTAATCTTGAATATGAAGCAAAACCTGAACCATAAATACATAGTCTACATGAAGATCAGATTGTGGCGCTGACTCAAAGTCAAAGCATAATGTGCTAGTATTTATAATGCCATGGTCAGAAATTTTCTCTTTGACTACATTAATCATATTCTGTGATGTATCTAGAAAAAGTACTGTTTTAAATTCATCTGCCAAATCTAATCCTACTAATCCAGTTCCACATCCAAAATCCATTGCGTCTTTGCCTTTTGTATCGATTAAACAATCTCGGATTGCATTGGCGGATATCCTTGCTATATGAATTCTTTCAGATGTATCATAGTTATTCGCAATCATTTCAAACTTATCAGTATTTCCCATTAAAACGCCTCCGTCGATATTTTAGTCATCCTTACATCATATCCGCCCGCTGTAACACTGGGCTTTCTTGATTGGTTATCCTTTTCTCATACTACAAATTTACTAACAAGGTGAGTAATTAAAAATCAACACTTACAGAAACGAAAGGACACAAAATGTGTCCTCTTAAATTCCGTTCCACACATGATGTATAATTTTATACCGTCTTAACATTAAAAATATTGAACACCATTTCATTTTTCAGTTCTTGTACAGTATTTTCACATTCAGTATTTAACATTTCTTGTTTATTTGGAGTCCTTACATATGTTGGAACTAAATTCTCTATTAACTTTAATTCTGCTTTTATGTCCATATTGACTGCTGCTGTGTATAAATTATTAATAGTATTAAACAAGTTAGATTCGTTAAAATATATAGACTTTTCTATAAATATCTTGTCTATTTCTGTCTTGGTTTGTCCCTTTTCTTCTGTTATTAAAAGCTCTTCGTACAGTTTTTCTCCGGGTCTTAAGCCCGTGTATGTAATTTTAATGTCTTTGTCAGGAACAAGTCCTGCAAGTCTTATTAAATTGTATGCTAAATCCTTTATTTTTACCGGTTCACCCATATCCAGGACAAATATTTCTCCGCCCTTGCCTATCTTTGCTGCCCTGAGAACAAGCTGGACTGCTTCGGGTATGGTCATGAAATATCTGGTTATTTCTTCGTGAGTGACCGTGACAGGCCCTCCTGCTTTTATCTGTTCCATGAACAATGGTATTACCGAACCATTGCTTCCCAATACGTTTCCAAATCTTACTGCTACAAACTCTGTGTTGCTATGCCTGTCAAAGGATTGTATTATCATTTCACAGATTCTTTTTGTAGCTCCCATTATGTTGGTAGGGTTTACAGCTTTGTCTGTGGATATGAGAACAAACTTGTCGGCCTTATACTTATCTGCCATGTATACGGTGTTATATGTACCTATTATGTTATTTTTTATAGCTTCCTCGGGATTGGATTCCATTAACGGCACATGCTTGTGAGCTGCGGCATGGAATACTATGTCTATATTTTTAGCTGAAAAAATTTGGTCTAATTTAGTCTTATCTCTGACTGAAGCTATTTGAACTTCCATGTTCAATTTATTGCCATATGTACGTATCAGCTCCTGCTGAATATTGTAGGCATTATTTTCATATATGTCTAATATTATAAGATTTTTAGGAAAATATGAAGCTATCTGTCTGCAGAGCTCTGAGCCTATAGAGCCTCCGCCTCCTGTAACCAGGACTGTTTTATTCTCTATGTACTCCTTGGTAATACGGCAGTCCATTACTATGGGGTCACGACCCAGGAGATCTCCTACCTGGACATCTCTTAATTTACCAAGAAGGTCTTTTGAGTTTTTATTATCTATCAAGCTGTATATTTCCGGCAATATCTTAAGCTTACACTGTGTTTCAGCACTGATGTTAAGAATTCGTTTCTTGTTTTCTTTATCTATTGAAGGTATAGAAACTATGATTAATTCTATGCAGTATTTCTTTGTCATTTCTTTTATTTTGTTGGTATTTCCTACTACAGGTATGAAGCTGATTTTCCTTCCGATTTTTGAAACATCATCGTCAACAATGCATTTAACGGAATAATTATCACGGTTGTTTGTCTTTATTTCATTAAGCATAAGCAATGTTGCCTGGCCCGCGCCGACTATCATTACATTTGTTTCTTTTTCGCTCATATTAAAGCTTTGGTTTTTACCTATTATAAGGACAGCTCTAAACACTACTCTCGCTGTAACTGACAAAAGAGTTGAAAAGGTTGTAGCGAACGGATAAACATAAAAGATTACATAAATATCGAGCACCTTTGTTACTGCATAAAACAGAAGGTTTGCTGCAAGTGAAGCTACCATGCAATGATACAAGTCAACTACACCTGTGTACCTCCACATATTTGTATAAACTCTTAGTATTACAAAGGTTAGAATATAAATCATTAAATAAATCAGGATTGTGTCATGGATTATTTCAGCCTTGACCGGTTCAATACCGGTTATAGCATATGGTATTATGTATGAAACTATTGCGATATACGCATCTATAAGCAAAGGAATATATCTGCGATATTTATTAAGAATTGAATAAACTCGGTAATATGTAGTCATTTCAAATACCCCCATTCAATACATTTGCTGATTATATCGATTTATAAATTTTATATTTATACCTCTAAAATTTATCAACTGTATGAATAATATAATCTTCAAAGTTTGTATATGGGATTAAATCGTTCTATGATAGTCAATTTCCATAAAAACCAGACATATTACGTTACAGTCTTAAGGTATATTTGTCCTTTTTTGTGGTATAAAAATAGCCACTAAAAAATAATAAATAATTTTTTAGTGACCGAACCATCATAGTACGTATGGGGTACGTTAGACTTCCAGCTTTGCGTCCTAACTTTTCAATTAGTTTGCCTTTTTCTAATTATTTATAGAGCGTTGTCAATATGTTATATTTTTTTAAAGTTTTTTATATAAATAATTATAGCAACAAATATTACCAAAATCAAGAATTTTATTAAAATATTTGATTCAAAAGCAAATCATACCTTTTAATTAATAAACAGCAAGTCTTATGTGGAATTGTTTTCACTATTTAAATTTTATTTGTATTGTTATTTTTTTATTACTATTTTTAAACCTGTGTATGCAGAAATATTCAGTGATTACGTTTTCAGCACTATTAGTCTATTCCTGCACTACACAGGACTTTTATTAACACCTACGGCTATGCATTTTTATAGAAGTTCCACGAATCTCTGCACATGTCTTCTATACTGTATTCCGCTTTAAGCCCAAGTTCCTTTTCCGCCTTTTGAGTGTCTGCATATACTTCAGCTACATCTCCTGCTCTTCTGGGGGCTATTTTATAATTTATTTTAATATTATTTGCTTTTTCAAAAGCTTTTACAACCTGCAGCACACTGTACCCGTTTCCGGTTCCTAAGTTGTATGTAAACAATCCGCTAATATCTTTTATTTTATCATATGCCTTGACATGACCTGCCGCCAAATCCTCTACATGAATATAATCTCTTACACCTGTTCCGTCAACAGTATCATAGTCATTTCCAAATACATTCAAATGCGGCAGCTCAGCTTTGGCAACCTTGCAAATATATGGCATAAGGTTATTTGGGATTCCGTTTGGATTTTCTCCTATCAATCCGCTTTTATGAGCCCCTATGGGATTAAAGTACCTTAGCAGCACAATACCAAATTCATTGTCAGATACATATAAATCTCTCAGCATATCCTCTATTATCAGCTTTGTTCTGCCATAAGGATTTGTTACTCCCAATGGAGAGTTTTCATTAAGCGGCATTATTTCAGCAGTGCCGTATACTGTTGCAGATGAACTGAATATAATCTTTTTACAGTTATATTTTTTCATGACTGTCAAAAGATTTATGGTTCCGGTTATGTTATTGTTGAAATATTTTAACGGTTCTGCAACTGATTCACCCACTGCTTTTAGCCCGGCGAAGTGGATTACGCAGTCTATTTGGTTTTCCTGGAATATTTGTTCCAGACCTGATACATCCAATAAATCTGTCTGATAGAATTTAGGGTTTTTGGTTGTTATTGTTTCTATGCTGTTTAAGGCTTCTTTTTTTGAGTTATACAGGTTGTCCATAATTATTATGTCTTCGTTTTGTTCCAGCAGTTTCATTGCTGTGTGTGAACCGATGTAGCCGGTTCCCCCTGTGATTAGTAGCATGATTAATATCACCTCAATATTAGTTATTATAAAACAACTTAAAATGTAAATATTTCAATTTATGCATTGTTTATCTCTAAAATTATTTAAAAGTCCATTTTTTATTTATGATATAGTTATAAAAAATATTAAATATTGCTACAAATAAAGGCGCTATCTGTTTTAAAATATTTAAGTATTCTACTAAAATATATAAAATTATTGTTCCTAATATAAACGAAGACATATATGTTAGAATAAATTTACTTCCACTATTTATATTCATATTACACTTAAAGACTAGTTTAGAGCTTAAAACATATCCATTGAGTATTCCAGCAACATAACCAATAGCATTTGCTACTAAATAATTAATGCCTATTTTTATAAACAAATTATATATCACTAAGGATATTGCTGTATTTAAAACACCAACAAAACCAAACCTAATAAATTGACTATACTTCTTTATCAAATATTTTATCATTCTCGATAAATCCTTCTTTTTCATCTATAATAAATGTTGGTCTTTTTCTACTTTCATCAAAGCTTCTCCATAAATATTCCCCTATAACTCCTAAAAGTATCATTTGTATTCCCGAGACAAACAGAAATACTACCATAATTGAGGACCAACCTTGTATTGGTACGGAGTTGATAAATTTATTTATAAAAATCAAAAGTCCATATAAAAATCCAATAAATGAAATCCCAAATCCTGTAAGTGACATAATCTTTATTGGTGCATAAGAAAATGACATAAATGAATCAATAAATAATTTAATTTTTTTTGACAGAGTCCACCTTGATTTTCCAATCTCCCTTTCTTTTCTAATATAATAAATTTTTTCAGTTTTAAATCCGCACCATAAAATTTGTCCCATAATACTTGAATTTTTTTCTTCTATATTTTTAAGTACCTCGATAACCTTTCTATCTATTAAAAAACAATCAAATCCTCCTTCAGGCATATTAGGCAATGCAAATTTTCTCATAAGCTTATAATATGTATTAGAAAAAAATTTTTGAATTATAGATTCTTCTCTATCTGCCCTAACAGCTAATACTACTTTACTGCCTTGCTTATATTTTTCGAACATCTCTAGAATAATATTTGGTGGATCTTGTAAGTCAGCAGCAATTACAGTTGCACAGTCTCCTGAACAATTGCTCAATCCAGCTAATATAGCAATATGGGATCCAAAATTTCTTGAAAGTTTAATAAGCTTTATGCCTTTATCCAAATCTTTTAACTTTTTTAATTCATTATAAGAATTATCGCCAGAACCATCATCTACAAATATTAGCTCATATTCAAAATCTACATTTTCAATTACTGTTTTTTTTAATTTATCATATAAAAAAGGAATATTCGCTTCATTATAGTATACCGGAATTATAATAGATATTTTTAACATTCTTCTATTCCTCTGTCATTTACTTCTCGTAAATACTCTTGATAATCTCTAATATATTCTTTGCTATCATAATATTCACTGGAAAGAACAAGCAGTATTGAATCATCTGAAAAATCATACATGTCTTTCCAAATCATCTTATTTAAATAGACTCCTTTATGTGGCTTGTCCAAGATAACTATATTTTTTTCTTTACCATCATCAATTAATACCTTTGAGGTTCCCTTAACGTTAATTAAAACGAACTCCGATTTCCTATTAGCATGTTGACCTCTCACAACATCTCTTGCAGACCCAAACATATAGAAAATCCTTTTAATATCAAATGGAACATCCTTATTAGATTCTGCAACTACAAGATACCCTCTTTCATCTCCTAATTCATTAAAAAAAATTTCCCTATATTTCATTTATATTGACTCCTCATAATCTTCAACTAAATTTCTCCATTCTTTATATCCAATTTCTTGCCATGGCATACCTCTATCAAAATAATATTGCCATGGATAAACAGATTCCTTAGTAATTTTATTTTTAATGTCCCTAATATTGCAAATTGTTTTTGCTGGATTTCCAGCTACAACCGTTTCTCTTTCTACGTCTTTTCTTACTAAGGATTTTGCTCCTACTAGAGAATTTTCGCCAATATTAATTCCTGGTAATATTATTGATCCTGTTGCTATTATTGCGAATTTCTCAACATTTACACCCAATAAATCAAATGATGGTGGAGTAGGGTCATTTGTTAAAATTGTATAAGGAAATATCCATACATAATCAGCAATTTTACTTTTTTGACCAATATGAACATTACTATGCATATTAACATAATCTCCAATTTCACAGTATCCTTGTATATCACTCAAAGTACCAATCCTAACATTTTTACCAATTACAGATTTTTCTCTAATAGTCACTCGATGCCCTGTTTCTAGATTAGCATTTAGTTTATTATCACAATATATGATTGTATTTGACCTAATTAAAGATTTTTCACCTATTATTGTTACTGGATTAACATATGATTCATCTTTATAAAACGACTTAACCACCTCACCAATAATACAATAATCTCCAATAAATGTGTCTCTTCTTATAGTAACATTAGACTTAATTTTAACAAAGTCTCCTACTGTAACATTTTCTTCTAATGTAACGTTATCTTCAATTATTACATTTCTTCCAATTTTAACATTATCACCTTTAATTAAATTGCTACCATAATAATTATTCATATAATCAATCTCCAACAAATTTATTAATTACACTTATTACATAATCTATTTCTTCATCCTTCATTCCATTAAATATAGGAATGCTAATTACCTTATTAGAATAATCTTCGGTCACTGGAAAACTGCCTTCTTTATAACCTAAATAACTATATGCTTCAGATAGATGAGGTGGAATAGGATAATGCACTAAATTGCCTATTTCATTTTCATTCAAATATTGTATAAATCTAGATCTATTTTCAACATAAAGAACAAATAAATGCCAAACGGATGTGCAGTTTTGATTTATTAACGGTAATTTTACTTTAGAGTTATTCATTTTAGCTAGATATTCATTGGCAATAAATTCTCTTTCTTTTTGAAGCTCATGTATATGTGAAAGCTTTATTCTCAATAAACCTGCTTGAATTTCATCAAGCCTTGAATTGTATCCGACTATCATATTATGATACCTTTTTTCAGATCCATAATTTCTTAAAACTTTAATATTTTCTGCCAGCTCTTTACTATTTGTTGTTATAGCTCCAGCATCGCCAAAAGCGCCTAGATTTTTACTTGGATAAAAACTAAAACAACCGATATCGCCCAAACTACCTGTCATCTTACCATTGTACATTGCGCCATGAGACTGAGCACAATCTTCAACTAATTTTAAATTGTACTTTTTACATATATCTAAAATTAGTTGCATATCTGTCGCTTGTCCATATAAATGCACAACCAAAATCGCCTTAGTTTTGCTTGTTACTTTCTTTTCTATTTCATTTGGATCAATATTATAGAATTCATTTGGTTCAACAAATATTGGTATGGCTCCATTCATTGAGATTCCCATAATGCTAGCAATATACGTATTAGCTTGTACTATTACCTCATCTCCATCACCGATATTAAGTGCCCTAAACGCCAATATTAATGCGTCTAAACCGCTAGCTACACCTACACTATAATCAACTCCAATATAGCTTGAAAATTCTTTTTCGAATTCATTCACTTCATTCCCCAAAATATACCAACCGCTATTTAAAACTTCAATTGCTTTTTTTTCATATTCTGTTTTGTACATTTCAAATTGTCTATATAAGTTATTAAATTGTACATTCATGTGGCTACCTCCTAATCATCATTAGTTAATCTCTATCATCCTTCCAGTTGGAACTAATATATTGTTACCATCATTCAAATAAAGCAAGCATATTTCGTATGTTCCTTGTCCAATTTTTTTTTCAGAAAACTTTGCAAAAAAACCACTGTTATCATAATTAAATCCATCATTAAAGTAATCGGTAACATCTGTTCGAATCACCTTCATTGTATTTATCCTATAATATTCATTATCTTTAATATCTTTAACGCATACATAGCATTCAACTATAGAAATACTATTTCCTAATTTAGAAGCCCACCCTTGAATATTTACATACTTTAGATCGTCTTTATCAATCAGATCTATGTTATAATTAATTTCACCATTATTAACTATCATATTGGATACATCTTCCCTTTCAATCCGATTATTATCCAAGAAAATAATTACACTAGACAATATACCAGTTAATATTATTGCTAGTAATAAGATAATTACCGTACCTTTTTTAATCTCATTCTCCATTAATTAAATTATCCTTTCATTGTATTTTCTAAATAATATATTCTGCAAAGTTTATTATAGCAACCACAGCAATTAACCCTAAAATATGTTGCTGCTTTTCTAACGATACATCTTTACAAATTTCCTTAAAAATAAATACTCCGCATATAATCATGGAAAAATACATAAATATAAAAGTACGAGTACTTGATGCATACAAAGTTGGTGAAAAACTCATAATCATTCTAGAAGCAAGTCCTACAACAAAAATAACATTTACTAATAATGACATAATTGAGTTTTTAAATATCATATATATCGATAGCATGATACACCCACATAAAAGAATCCAAACAAATATTGGTATATATGAACTTTTATTTGCAAAATTGTATACAGTTATTATTGCACTACTTTTAGTGCTCAGCGCACCCACTAACTTCGGAAAGATAGCAAATACAATATTATTAAATACTCCAAACATTAAAACATTTAATAATGGCATTGCAGCTATCATTCTATACAATACATCTTTATACTTATAACACACTCCTAAAAATAGTAAAGAACAAAATACAACAAAAAATATATTTGGATTTGAAACAAAATGTTCTATTGTATCAGTAAAGCCTAATTTAGTTTTATTTACAAATGATATCATATTGAAATCCGGAAACCATCGCTGTATCTCTGCTATATAGCGATTTTTGTTTCCAGGCGTTGTAATATGATATATTAAACTTAATATAGAAATAATTGTTTGTAATAAAAAGAACTTATATCGCTTCTTGGATATAATAGAATAAAAACAGAAAAGAGCATAAATGCTTACTAAAATACATGTCATTTGAAGTGATCCTACTGCAATTAATAAAGCTATTATAGCTGTTACACAATTAATTTTTTCTCCCATAAGTATCCTTTTAATTGGCGTAAGCGAATATAACCCGAATCCTAAAGGAAACATGTACACAACTGATGTTACAATCCATCCAGCCGTCCCCATTTGTGAAAATGGATATATAACAACAAATAATACTATTATCCAATTAATTAATCTATTTTTATCATGATTTAATAAAACTGATATTGAATATGATGCCAACAATACAACCATTATATTGCATATCTTAAATACTTCTTGCGGTAATTGAACCAAATAATACATAAAAAACAAAGGCACACCTGGTGACCCCCAAGTATTATACTCTGCTGAAAAAATCTCACTTAAACTGTTAGATTGAAATCGTATTTTGTTAGTTATATCATCACCATAATTACAATTCATCCTAATACTAATTAAAATCAATATCACTGTTAATATTAAAAATGGAACATACTTATTATCAATGATTTTTTTTAAATTTTTATTTATCATTTTTCTTTTACTGAACATATATATCCTTCCTTTTTTCAATATCATAACAGCCTACATTAACTTTGATACTAATTCCCAGTATTAAAATTATTGTTAGTATAATATAATGATGGAGCTATTTTGTCTCCACATATACATATACCTATAACATATTCGCCATGAATAATATCGTCTTTACACACATATGTAGTAAATCCACTATAATCTAGTTGCATATCAAATACATTAGATACATCTAATCTTTTAACTAATGATGTCTTATAAATATAAGTATTAAAATCCGATTTAAGTACAATATAAATACTTGGTTGTTCGATGCCTATTTTTTTATCATCAAATGCCCATCCTGATATACGATAATACTTTTTATCCATATCTTTTAGTCTGACAATTTCTTCAATATTAAATTTAATGTCTGTTTCAAAATCTGGCAAATCAATTTCTCTTGTTAAGAAAGCATCTGAATATCTCTTTCTAATTAAATCCGTATAACTTAGTAAAAGCTTTCTTCTGCTCTTATAAATTGTTTTATCATATGGAACACGGTATTGTGATGTTATTTTATTCACATATAAAAAATCATTATCTACTGCATACCTACACCATAAATCCCAATCCTCAAGCACATCTAATCCTGTATCTAAACCTCCATACTTTACATATAATGTTTTTTTGAACATAACAGTTTGAATAGGAAGATAATTGTTATAAAATAATAACAACTTGTTAAATGGCTGATTAAACACTAATCTGTAATCTTTTAATTTATATGTGTAAGGATCTTTGTTAAAAATTTTTATCGGAGTCTCATATGCTAAACTATAACCTATATCTTTTTTAAACTCCACTAGCTGACTTACTAATACTTCTACATGTTCTGGATATAGAACATCATCGTCATCTAAAAAATTCAGATATTCTCCATTGGAAGTTTCCATAGCAATATTACCGACTACACACCTTCCTACTTTTCTTTCAGTGTATTTATAAATAATATTCAGATCATTAAATTCTTCTTTAATCATCCTTTGCGATAGATTCTCTCCATCTTCTATAATTACTATTTCGATATTCTTATATGTTTGATTTCTTAGGCTAATTAATGCCTCTCTAAGAACATTTGGCCTCCCACAGGTCCTGACTAATATAGAAACCAACGGAGACTTCTGTGGCAATTTATTCTCATAAAACTCCCCTCTCCTGCTTAATTCGTAATCCCATCCAATAAATTTAATATCTCTTTCTTTTATTTGACTCTTATTTGTAAATCTCCAAACCAAATAGTTATAAACTGTATTAAAATATTTAGAAAAAAATTTTTCTATAAGTTTTTTCCTTGAATGGCCAAATGGCCCTCTTTTAAATAATAACTTTACAAACATGGCATGTCCAATCAAAACATCTTTTAAGCTACCAAATTTATATCGTAAAAATATATTATTAACTATGCTGTTAATATATTGATTGGGCTTTACCTCGTAAGCTTCTACATAGCTATAGTGATAGACTATCGCTTCTGGCACATACTTGAGTTTATATCCAAGCAGTCTCAACCTCCAGCTTAAATCTACATCTTCAGCATACATAAATATGTTCTTATCAAATCCATTTACCGCTTTAAATATGTTTCTTTTTATTACAAATGCTGCTCCACTACTCCAATTTGTATATCTTGTTAGAGGATCATAGTTTTTAGGATGTTCATATGGAAATTGCCTCAACTCCCATATGGCAACTTCCTCACCAGAATTTTTTATATCTTCCTCTAGTTTATTAAAAGTCTCTGTATGAATTTCTGTATCAATATTTAAAAAAAATACATACTCTGAATCACCATATTCAAATCCTATATTATTTGCTCTTCCAAATCCTAAATTTTCACTTTGCTTAATAATCTCTAACTTATTAAAATAATTTACATATTTATTACTAACAATATCCAAAAACTTTTTCGACTTTTCATCAGAATTATTATCTACAATAAATATTGAAATATTATCTAAACAATATTGTGAATCCTTAATACTTTGTAAGCAGTTATTAGTCCACTTATCCGAATTGTACGACACCATTATTATATCAAATTTCAAATATTACTCCTCCATTCAATAAGCATACACTGATAAATAGATATCATTGTATGTTCCATAAATGTTCTAAACCTCTATCACAAATTATATATTTAATAAAATAGTCTAATACATCTATAGATGCAATTTTATCATTTTCAAAATTACCATTCTTTATATTTTTAAGGTATCTAGTCATGACTTCATAATATTCTCTACCACATAGCTCTAAATCTTTATCTAGTTCTTTAAAAGTATTTGTATCATGAATTCTATACAAATACGATGTATCCTTAACAAAAATCGGTTCGTCTACCAATGTACATCTCAATATATAATCCCAATCATGTATGTATTTGTAATTATTAAATTCTCCCACCTTATTGTATAATGCTTTTGTAAAAAACAGATTTCCTGTGCTTATAGCAACATTGTCAGTTATGAGTGCAAAATTAACTCTAGGTCTTTGAAATATTTTATCTTGTAAGCTATAATATTTCCAATCAAAATTCCTACCTATATTATTACAATCATCTATTGTATCTACTCTACTAAAGGCTATATTACTTTTATTTTTTTTCAATGCTTCAACCATCACTTCTATCCTGTTAGGCTGATATAAATCATCTGTATTGATTATTGTTAAATAGTGACCGGATGCTAATTTTAATCCTTCATTGATACTATTGTGTGCCCCTCTATTTGATTCATGCTTTATAAAATGTATTCCATGTATAAATCTTCTTTCAATGTCCTTATTGATTATTATATTTTCAATTTCTTTACATGTACTATCTTTTGAACAATCATCAATTATTATTAATTGTATATCTTTATAAGTCTGATTTATTATAGAGTATATACTATCCTTAATAAAACGTTCATGGTTATATGCTGGTGCTATTATACTTACTATTTGTTCCATTATACCACCTCATCTACTGTTTATTATCTTTTTTGTACTTTTTAAGTAACCATAACCATATTTTTTGTCAGGTTCTAAGTATGTTCCTTCGCCCCATTCATTCCAAGCATTTAAAAACACAAGGTTATCATAATGATTATTAAAATACCGTGTATACTCACAACATTTATATAACCATTTTTCATAATCATCTAGAGAAAACTCATGAAAAATATGTGCATTCTTTAGTTTCCTTGCCGTATTATCCCACTGTAACATACATCCTCGATACAATACATAGTCTATTGGCTTAAATTCAACAGATATATTAGCAGTATATCTATAACTTGATACTCTTCCGTTAAAGCCATCCACAGTAAAAAATAGTTCATCATTAATATCCTTAACGGCAATATTATGTGGTGGAAACTCTATACACGAATCACCAACATGAGTAAGGTAACTATTATTAACACCTGTACTTAAAACAAAAGATATATGCAAGTCCTCAATTCCATCTTGGCGGCATATTTCTTTCCATTTGCTTATTGTTTTTTCTATATCTGTAAATAAAGCAGCTCTATAGATTATTAAAAGAGGTTTTTCATTAATCTTTATATATCTTTCATCTTTTAATATTGGTATTATATCTCTAATAAATTGCACATCCGTTTCTTCAGTATGATTTTGTTCAATCAATATTTCATTTTCTAATCCATCCCAACGTCTCGTCCAATTTTCATTTGCCCAACATATACAGAATGGCGCATCTAAGCTTTTATCATTTAATATTCTATCCAATGGCTTTTCTAATAGCCTTTTCCCATTAAACCAATAGTAATAGTAACAAAATCCATAAATATCATAATCTTTGGCAAGCCTTATTTGTTTTTTTTGTATATCTTTATCATTTACCAAATCATAATATCCTAAATCACCAGGTATTCTTGGTTGATAGTGGTTTTTAAACATGGGATACCCTCTTTTAGTATTTATCCATTCAGTAAATCCATTTCCCCACCATTTATCATTCTCTGGTATAGAATGAAACTGTGGAAGATAAAACGCAACTAATTTCACTCTATCTTTAATATTCCACGAATCATTGACCACCCTTTTATGATACACAATTTTATCTGAACCAATAATCTCATAAGAATTTAATGTTGACAATAAATAATCTATTGAACTTTCACAATATCTATCTATTTTGTTAATGAAATTAATATCATAAAAAGATGCATTATATACCAACTTGCTTATTTTTACGTTATTTGCCAAATCTCCTTTAATTATAGGACAAAAAAAATCACTGTCTTTTATGAAACGATCTTCATCAAAATATAGCACTTTTAAATCTCTATATTGATTAATTATTTCAATGAAATGAGCAAACATGTTTTTAGATATTACATCTTCTTGTTCTATTATAGTTACATAATCACCACTACAAAAACTTAGAGCATACTTTATTAATTCATCTTTTTCCATATATGTTTTTGATTTAATAATTTTATATGTTTCATTATAATTAATTTTTATTGTTTCATTATTGTTACTAATAAAAACGACTTCATAATTCTTATATATTTGATCCTCTATGGATTTTATCAAAATATTAATATATTCTTGCATACTACTGTAATCAGTCACAGGTATTATTACAGATATTATAGGTTTATATCTTTGAATTTCAATCCACTTTAGTGGTATATTAATTTCGTAAAATTTATATTCTTTGTGCTCTTTTATATCATTATAATTTACATTAAAAATTTTTCGTTTTATTGAATCAATTGTATCTTTAAGTCCATTCAATCGAATACTATGAAAAACCTTCTTAAAGTTTTTCGTAGTAAGGTAACGTTCAACCTCTATATTAGGTATATTCACTATTGTTTCCACATAATTTTGTACGCTCTTAGACTTAAAGATTAGCTTAATGCTTTCATATTTTTTTCTTGTTATAATGCTAATATAAAATCCACTCTTTAATGAGCCTTTTACTTTTTTATAAGCCAATGATACATCTTCTCTATCTAAAAAAAGATTTATATAAACATTTTCATTTTCAATGGGTACGTTTCCTAAAATAATTTCCAAATCATTTTCGCTGTCTCTTATAAAGCTCCAGCCCATTATTCGTATTTTATATTCTCCATTTTTCTGCAATTGCGCATCAATGTGGTCAATATTATATAAAATCTCATGTTCCATATATCCTATTTTTTCCTCTTTCATATTTTATACTTAAATCTTTTTTAATCTAAATACAGAACTTTCTTTATCCTATAACTTTTCTAACTATTTTTTCTATATATCTAAAAGGTCTTGTAATTTTCCAAGAAGCAGAATTTTTAAATTCATTAATAATATTATCTCTATCAATTAAATTACTTTCATGTATATTTATTATATTCTTAAGATTAAAAATTTCATCTTTATAATCTAGATTTACCTTATTTAATAATAATAATTCTTTTTCCAATTCTACTATTTTATCTATTTTGACATTATAATCAATTAGTTGCCCTTCCAGCCTTCTTATTTTATAAGTATTATCTTGATTTTCTTCATTTGATAAATCAATTTCTTTTTCTAATCTTCTTATCTTAGCTATATTCATATTTAGCTGTTCCGCAAGACTATCAATTTCATATTTTTTGTTATAAATTGAATCATATAAATATAGCGCAAGTAATTTAGGTATATCTTTTACAATTATCTCGATATCAATAAAGCTTGTGCCATTTTCAATTTGGTTAACAATAATTTGTGGATCTACATCATTAAATATTATAGTTTTATCATTAAGACTATTGCCATTAGTAAAAAAGGATAAGTCATAATAATGTCCTCTATTGTATCCTCTAAACTTTTCAATTGAAACTATGCAATAATAATCTGATGGATCAATTCTTAAGCGTTTAACATTATTATTTATATTAATAGAAAATGACATTCTACAATCTTCATCATGTGCGTAGTATGATATTATTGAATCTTCTTCATTAAAATCATTACCATAATCGTAAAATACTTGTATTTGATTTTCTACGTGATTTGTACTATTTTCTATTAAATGCTTTATATTTATACATTTCCCATGTATCTTATTATAAATATCTTCAATATATGATGAATTTCCAATAACAAATCTTTGAAAATTCCTTTCCATATCTTCGTACTCTATAATCTCTTCTTCTGTTATACCCAAAAACTTTAATATATCAATATAAGGAAAGTTACTTCTTTTAACTGATGATTTAGCATAAAAATAAACTGCTCTATAAATAGTATAATTTATAGGAATAGGAAAATTAAGTGTCCATTCATAATCTATAAGATTCCAGTTAGAATTAATGATAATATTAGGAAATATAATATCAATATTACTTATATTGCTGGCCTTTAACCCATATGGCAATTTTGTATTTCCAAATATTTTTATAAAATCATCTGTAATTTCAAATAGTTTTATACCTGTTACACCGTTTATGACATTATAATATTGTGAAACCAATTCAAATATCCCCTTAAAATCTTTTTCATTTAATAAGTCATCTATTTTTTTTTCTAAGGTTTCACCTTCTATAAACTCAAATTGTATAGAATTTTCTTTCAATTCACATTTATTGATTTTTAGTATATTTTCGGGATATACTTTACTTAATTCAATATAAGAATCATACATATTTGTTATATGATCCTTGCCAACTTCAAGCAGAGGACTCTTTACAACTAATAATGAATCATCTTCATTTTTAATTATACTAGTTTTTATTTTAAATTTATCATCACGCTCATTAGAATATTTTGTGAAAATAATCTTTTTCATCTTAATCCTCACTTTTTTTTAAAAACAGCAAATATGAATTAGAATATATAGGAAATAAGTCATTCTCTAAAATTGTATCAAACACTTTGCTTTCATCAAAAGTTATCAACCTATCCATGTCATAATTTCTAATATTTTTATAAAGTGTGCCTACTTCTGGCAAAAAATAATCGGAATAAATTATTTCAGGAAATTTATAATCTGGATATGGATAATAAAAATCAATATCATTAAATCCAGCAAACATAGAAATTTCTTCAATTTCCTTTTTGGAAAATGTTTGTACTCCTTTTGAAGATGGATATCCTTCAATACCCTC
Source organism: Sedimentibacter sp. (assembly GCA_032059885.1). Lineage (GTDB taxonomy): Bacteria > Bacillota > Clostridia > Tissierellales > Sedimentibacteraceae > Sedimentibacter. The sequence continues at coordinate 195,365 of DAMBZP010000003.1, read as the reverse complement.
GTAATATTTTCCAACATGATCTTCTTTACAACCAGCCCAATATTTCATACCCAATTTATTCTCTATAGCAATAATAACTGTTCCCCCTTTTTTAAGATGTTTTCCAACTGCCTTTAAAAAGTCCACATAGGGATTACTCGAATGTATATAACTAGAACTATATTCTAAAACACCTATGAGCGTTATATAATCATATTTTTTAGTCAAACTCTTTTCTATGTCTTGAAAATTCCCAACAAGTATTTCTAAATTTTGCTTGTTTTTATTACGATATGCATTAATCATACTTCTTTTTCTTGACAGCTCGACACAAGTAACCTCTTGACTTTTTTCTGTTAATGTACCTGTTATAGCACCACATCCAGCTCCTATTTCTAGTATATTTTTGTCCTTCTCAAACGGGAACCAACTTATTATATTCGTTCTTAAAGCCGATAAATGATAAAAAACAGACCAATTTTGGTGCTTTAAAATAATATTTTCAAATTCTTTTTCATGATTATTTTTCACTATATCAAGGATTATGTCTTCAATATCACCTTCAGAGTATAAATCATTTCCACAATAATTAGTATAATCCATTAACACATTACCTATTTTTTCTCTCATAAAAGCTCTCTTTTCTATACTATTTTAATAGTTGAATTCATATCGTAAAACCCAACACTATTTTTATAAGCTATTACTGTAATGTTACAAAAATCATACAAACGATGATAAACAACAAATTCACCTTCCCTATAGCCAGTACATCCTAATGACAATAAATATATGCCACCTTGAAGATCTATTTTTTGACTAAAATCTACTTCAATAACTTTACCCATATTTAATTTAGAAGTATCTACTCCCTCAAGCATAGTATTTGTTCCTGTAATATCAGTACCTTTTAAATCTTTAATTGTAAAAGCAAAAATTGGTTCTTGAATTTCTTCAAAAAATTTAACCTTCATTTTAATAGTAAATATGCTACCCTTGTCCAACGTATTAGTTATTCTACCTTTACTATCAAATATACCAAAATCAATAATCTCAGCCATCTTATTGCCATATGAATTTATGTTAGGATTTAAAACTAAATTTTGCTTCCATTGTTCAGCTAAATTATTTGATGTTGTATCTGAATTAGGCTCAATCTCACTATTCAATTGATTTACTAATACTTTTTTATACAAATCAATCATATCTGGAGATTTTCCCTCAGCTATTTTTTCACCATTATTTAAAACAACTACTCTATCACAATATTTTACAACACTACTTAGATCATGGCTTACAAATAATATAGTTTTTCCCCTACTCTTAAATTCATTAAATTTATTATAACACTTTGCTTGAAAAAAAACATCACCAACACTTAATGACTCATCCACAATTAATATATCCGGATCTACATTTATAGCAACGGCAAATGCTAATCTAGCAAACATACCACTAGAATATGTCTTTACAGGTTGATAAACAAATTCTCCTATATCAGCGAACATTAAAATAGAATCTATCTTTTCATCAATTTCCTCGTGCGTATATCCAAGCATAGTGCCATTTAAATATATATTTTCAATTCCTGTATACTCTGGATTAAATCCTGCACCTAATTCTAACAACGCTGAAATCCTTCCTTCTACAACAACATTACCAGTTGTAGGAGTTAAAACACCCGTAATTATTTTTAATAAAGTAGATTTTCCAGAACCATTTATTCCTATTATTCCAAGAGTTTCGCCTTTCTTCACATCAAATGAAACATTATTCAAAGCATAATGTTTTTTATGGTAATCTTTTTTAGTGATTCTCAAAGACTCCTTTAATCTATCTATTGGCTTATCATACAACTTATATACTTTATTTAAATTTTCAATTTTTATTGCAATCTCGTTCATTTTTATATACCTTATTTATAACACATCTGCAAAATGTGGTTTTAGTTTCTTAAATATAAATGCACCCATCCCAAAAATACCTATTGTTATTATCCAAAAATATATAGTTTGAAAGTATTTATCGAAGAACCATATATGATTTATAAGAGTATCTCTGTAACCTTCAACAATATAATACATAGGATTTAATTTTACTATCCATTTGTATTTTTCAGGAACAATTGTATAACTCCACATTATTGGTGTAGCCCACATACCTATCTGTAATAAAATGTTTATAATTTGACTTAAATCTTTAAAAAACAACACTATTGCCGAGGTAGAATACGATATAGCAAGAACCAAAAAAAATGTGCAAAAAATATAATAAACTAATTGTACAATATATTTATTTGGATAAAAGTTATACACATTAGCTATTATAATAATAAATCCAATAAACACAATATGTATAAATAATGAAGATATTATTTTTATTATAGGCAATATACTTATTTTAAAAACGACCTTTTTAACTAAGTAGCTATATTCAAAATAACAATACATTGCATTGTTTATTGCATCTGAAAAGAAAAACCAAGGCACAAGTCCGCATGAGAACCATAGCATAAACGGAACTCCTTGAGTTGGGGATCCTATCTTTAACCCAAATTCAAACACCAACCAATATACCAATAAAGTTACTACAGGTTGTATAAATGCCCAGATGATTCCCAAATAAGAGCCTGCATATTTTGTTTTAAAATCATTTTTTGCAAGATTCCAAATTAAAATCTTATTGTTATATAAATCTTGTACAAGAATTAAAACACTTTTTGATTTTTTTACAACCATATATAGCAAAATATCAACTATTAAACATAAAGCCATCTTTATGGCAAAATTAACGTTATTTTTATGTTGGAATAATTCAAATGACTCCTCATCTGATAAATTATAAGTTATATATGGGTCATTGCCTGATGTAACTATATGTATTCTTTGATTTTCAAACATAATGCTTTCTATATCCGATAAATTATTGTCCGCTTGAAACTTATCATAATCCAGTTTAAAGTTTTTACCTAAATATGAAATTTTTATATCATCAATTACTATATTTGATATTTTATTACCAATATCAAATCTTATTTTTTTTGTATTAGCCGGTATTTTAAATTTTAAAATTTGTTCTCTCCCAGAATTAATATAATTTATTCTTTGGGAGTTATCTTCTGATAGTTCAGAAATACCATCGCTAAAAAAAGTTTGATAAAAGTCTTCTGTATCAGATACAACAGCATAACTCAAATTTAAATTCATATCCTTTAAGTTAGCATATTTAAAAATCATAATATTTGAAAAAGCTATTGCCAATAGCATTATTGCTATTTGAGTCGAAAATTTTTTTGACATATTTCTATTCCTAACTATCTATCCTTATACATTTTTACGTAATAATTTTTATATTCACCGTTAATGATATTTTCCCACCAACTTCTATTTTCTAAATACCATTTTATTGTTTTTTGAATTCCTTCATCAAATAAAGTTGTTGGCTCCCAGCCCAGTTCTGTTTTAATTCTTGTCGGATCTATAGCATATCTCATATCATGCCCTGGTCTGTCGGTCACGTATTTAATTAAGCTTTCAGGCTTGTTTAATTCTTTAAGAATTGTTTTTACAACTTCAAGATTTGTTTTCTCATTGTGTCCGCCTATATTATATACCTCACCTACTTTGCCTTTGTGTATAACCAAATCAATAGCAGAGCAATGGTCTCCTACATACAACCAGTCCCTTACATTTTCTCCCTTTCCATATACAGGTAATGGCTTGTCATTAAGTGCATTAGCAATCATTAAAGGTATTAATTTTTCCGGAAAGTGATAGGGTCCATAGTTATTACTGCATCTTGAAATTGTAACAGGCAGTTTAAATGTCCTGTTATAAGACTGAACCAACAGGTCAGCAGCCGCCTTGGACGCAGAATAAGGTGATGATGTATGGATCGGAGTATTCTCTGTAAAGAATAAATCTGTTCTATCTATAGGTAAATCTCCATATACCTCATCTGTAGACACCTGATGATATCTTTCAACACCATATTTCCTGGATGCATCAAGCAAAACTCCTGTTCCTATTATATTTGTCTGTAAAAACAACCCAGGATTATCAATTGATCTGTCCACATGTGATTCTGCTGCAAAATTTACTACTATATCAGGTTGCTCTGTCTCAAATATTTTGAATATAGTTCCCCTCTCAGATATATCAGCCTTAATAAATTTAAAATTAGGATTATTCATAACCGGTTCTAATGTTTCCATATTTCCCGCGTATGTCAATGCATCCACACATATTATTTTATAATCATCATATTTATTTAGTATATAATGAATAAAATTTCCACCTATAAACCCCGCCCCACCAGTGACAAGTACTTTTTTCATAATTCCTCCAGATTTACTTTTTGTTATACTCAACAAATTTCTGCTGATTTTTATCTTTTTCTGATAATAAAATTTCTTCTATGCCTTCCAATGGCCATTGTATATTTATTTCCTCATCATTCCAAATTATACCGCTGTCGAATTCAGGGTGATAAAGATTAGTACATTTATAAGCAAATGTAGCTTCATCCGATAACACCAGAAAACCATGTGCAAATTCTTCAGGTATATAAAACATTCTTTTATTCTCTGAAGATAATCTGACCCCTGTCCATTTACCATATGTTTCAGAATTCTTTCTTAAATCAACTGCAACATCAAACACTTCACCTTGCAGTACTCTTACCAACTTACCCTGAGAGTATTTAGTTTGAAAATGAAGGCCTCTAAGTACACCCTTTTTTGATTTTGACTCATTGTCTTGAACAAAAATCATACCTAATCCGGCATCTTTAAAATTTTCATATTGATATGTTTCCTCAAAATATCCCCTGCTGTCTCCAAAAACCTTCGGTTCAATTATATAAACGTCTTTTATGTCCGTTTCAATAAAAGTAAAATTCCCAACTGTTTTCATTTTAACTCTCCGATTGTTATTATAGACCATTAGCAATATCCAAAATATATTTCCCATATTCTGTTTTCATCATAGGCTGTGCTAACTCTATTAGCTTTTCTTTTGTTATATAACCTTTTCTGTATGCTATTTCTTCAAGGCATGCAATATACAACCCTTGTCTTTTTTGGATTGTATCAACAAAATTACTTGCTTCCAACAAGCTGTCATGTGTTCCTGTATCCAGCCAAGCCATGCCTCTGCCAAATACCTCCACCTTTAATTTACCCCTTTTGAGATATTCATCGTTAACAGAAGTTATTTCTAATTCACCTCTTGCAGAAGGCTTAATGTTCTTTGCTATTTCAATCACATCATTATCATAAAAATATAATCCGGGAACAGCATAATTTGATTTAGGATTTTCGGGTTTTTCTTCTATTGAAATTGCCTGTCTGTTGTTATCAAATTCAACAACTCCATATGAAGTAGGGTCCTTAACATAATATCCAAATATTATAGCTCCCTCGGCATTAGCAGCAGCATTTTCTAGCGTTCTTGTAAAACCTCTTCCATAGAATATATTATCTCCAAGAACTAACGCTACCTTATCATTTCCTACAAATTTCTCTCCAATGATAAAAGCCTCTGCCAATCCGTTTGGTGCTTTTTGGATTTCATATGATATGTTTAATCCTAAATAACTACCGTCACCAAATAGTCTCTGAAAACTTGGTGTATCAACTTCTGTAGATATTATAAGTATGTCCTTAATTCCAGCCAACATAAGGGTTGATAATGGATAATAAATCATCGGCTTGTCATAAATAGGCAGCAATTGCTTGCATATTGGTTTAGTTATGGGATACAGGCGTGTTCCTGAACCGCCTGCCAGTATAATTCCTTTCATTCATATGCTCCTTTTATACATTTTCTTTTTCTAAATATATTTTTAAAGCCTCTTGCCATGTTTTAAACTTATATATACCAAGCTCATTTAGTTTCTTATTTTCCATTACTGAATACTTTGGTCTTTTAGCAGGTCTAGGGAATTCATCTGTCGTCACAGGAATAACTTTTGTTTCTATATTTAACATTCTATATATTTCGCAAGTTAATTCATACCAGCTGCAAAATCCTTCACAAGTTCCATGGTATATACCATATTCTTCGGTTTCAACTAATTTTTCTATCATATTAGCCAATTCCGCAGTGCTTGTCGGACTTCCAATCTGGTCATTTACAACTTTTACTTCGGAGTTTGTTTTTGATAAGTTAATCATTGTTCTTACAAAATTCTTGCCATCTCCATAAAGCCATGCTGTTCTTATTATAAAATATTTATTTGTATTGTCGGTTACAAACCTTTCACCTTCTAATTTGGTTCTACCATACGCACTTTTAGGATTTGTAGCATCCGTTTCATAATATGGGCGTATGTTTCCCGACTCATCCTTATTTCCTTTGCCGTCAAATACATAATCTGTTGATATGTGAATCAATTTAGCGCCTATCTCATTTGCTGCTATTGCAAGATTTTTAGGTCCAATTGCATTTGATTCATAAGCAGCTCCTTCTTGCTGTTCACATAAATCTACCGCTGTATATGCAGCACAATTAACAATAACATATGGCTTTTTAAGTTTAACAAATTCCATAACCTGTTGAATATTACTAATATCTAAATTTGCCCTAGTTGTTATAATCAATTCATATTTATCTTTTAATTTTTTTTGCAGTTCCAAACCAAGTTGACCGTCAGAACCTGTAATAAGCATTTTCTTCATTAACATACTCCGAACATTTCATAGCTAAATTAAAGTATAGTATATCATAATAACAATAAATAACCAATAAAAATCATATAATATTACAAATTATTTTATCTAATAATTAACAAAATACTATTTGTCCCAAAACTCTAGTCAAACTGTTCTTACATAATTTATATTTTAGTAACACTTGAATTTTTTTTAGCTTATTAAACTTAATCATCAACGAATACTGTTCTATAATTAAATATCTGTCTTTTTCTATAAATCTTCCTAGTAAATCTAATATTTCTCCTGACTGCAAATACGTGTCTCTTATAGATTTTTTAATTTGATTTATATTACTTAATCTTTTCAATATATAATTTGCACTTTTTACATCTTTAGCTCCGACATCATTATATTTATGCTGCCTATAAAGAACTGTTGGTTTTTCTATAAAAACAATTTTTCCTAATGATGATGCTATCAACGCCATCCACCAATCATGCATTACTGCATATTTAGGAATTGTTTTAATATACTCAAGCAATTTTTTATTTACCATTACAGTACATCCTGTAACAACATTTTGCACCAGTAAATTATTTAATTTATCTCTTCCGCTGTCTAAATTTTGCATTTTTAATAAAGAATCTGATATGATATCTAAATTTTCATCAACCACTTTTAAATCGGTATGAACCAAAATAGGAACTTCTTTATATACCCTCTCTGTTTCCTTCATTTTGCCATATGTTATTTCTATTTTATCAGGCAGCCAAACATCATCTTGATCACAGGTCATAATATAATTATTTTTTGAATACTTCAGCATACTAAAAAAATTATCCTTAGCTGAACCTGAAGGTTTATCAGATACAATTACCTTTATTTTTTCACTATACTTTTTTTCATACTCTCTTACTATATCCACTGTTCTATCCGTTGAACAGTCATCCTTAATATATAATATCCAATCTGTATAAGTCTGATTTATAATTGATTCTATTTGTTCAGAAATATATCTTTCTCCATTATAAGCAGCTAGCAAAATATCAATCATACTATTGACCTTCTCTTTAAAAGTGTTATCCAATACTTTATTTTAACAGCGGAATATATTAATAGCGTTACAATCATATTATATTTATCCTTATAATGCTTATTGTAAAATATAATCATCGCATCATAGAAATGAAAAATAACTGTCTTGGATGATTTGTGCAATCCGCTTTGTCCCTTTAAATGAGTTATAACAGCATCTGCAAAATATATTACTTTGTATCCTTTTTCTTTAACTCTGAAGCATAAGTCCAAATCTTCTCCATACATAAAAAATGTTTCATCAAACCCATTGACTTCTTCAAACAAGTTTTTTTCAATCATCAAAAATGCACCTGATACACTATCAACTTCGTTAGTCTCCGATTCATTAAGGTACGTTTGCCTGTAAGCTCCATATTTTCTTGAATCAGGGAATTTTCTGTCTAGCCCAAGATAATAATACAAAGCAGCACCCGGAGTTGGAAATCCTCTTTTACAGCCATGGTCAAGCGTTCCGTCCACAAGCAAAATTCTGGCTCCAAGTATGCCTGCACCCTTATTTGACTTCATGTATTCTACACAATTTAGTAAAGCATTGTCGTGTATCAGAGTATCTGAATTTAAGAACAGCAAATAATTGCCTTTAGCCAGTCTTGCACCTGAATTACAGCCGTGCCCGAATCCATGATTTTCTATTCTTGAAACTGTTACATGCTGACTATCATAATTGCACAGCTGATTTTTGTCAGTTGAGTTGTCAGCAACAATAATTTCATAATCAATACCGTGAGTATTTTTCATTATTGAATCTATCGTTTGATGTGTTAAATCTTTAGTGTTATAATTTACGATAATTATTGACAAATCCATACTTATTCCTTTTCAGTAACGCTGCATTCGTATTCTGCTTCTCTTAGTATACTGCTTCTGTCAAAGCCTTCCGTACTTTCCTCATTACTTGGAGTAAAAATATACTTAATAGTCATAAACATAATTTTTAAATCTAATAATAATGAAAATTTTTCTATATACATCATATCAAGTTTAAGCTTATCGTAGGCCGTTGTATTATACTTGCCCATTATTTGAGCATAGCCTGTTAATCCCGCTTTTACTTTAGTTCTAAATTCAAATTCAGGAACCACATCGATATATTCTTTTGCTATTTCCGGGCGTTCCGGTCTTGGACCCACTAATGACATATCGCCTTTCAGCACATTGAACAACTGCGGCAATTCATCAAATCTGATTTTTCTTATGATTTTGCCTACATTTGTTATTCTGTCATCCTGCTTTAGCGCAAGCCTTGCAACTCCGTCCTCTTCTGCATTTACTACCATACTCCTGAATTTATATATTTCAAAAATTCTATTATTTATTGTCAGTCTGCTTTGTTTAAATATTATCGGACCTTTATCGCATATTTTTATACATACAGCCACAATCAACATAATTGGAGATGTAATAACAATAGCTATAAAAGATACTACAATATCAATAATTCTTTTTAAAAATATTTGTTCATATGACATTCCTGTATTTTTACTTAAAAATAACGGAGTATCAAATAAATGAACTGCATCAGAGCTTCCTATTATTATGTCGGAAATCTTAGGTGTCATATAGACACTCATTGATCTTCTGTAGCATTCCTTCAATAATCTATTTCTGATATAAGATTCCACATCATATATTACTACAGCATCATAACCCTGTACTTCTTTCATTATTGATTCAAATCCTAAATCAACATCTACCAGTTTGCATATTTTATATTTATCCCATCTTTTGCTCATCTTTTCTGCAAATGTATCAACATTTTCATTACCATATACAATTGCAATATTCATCGGAGGAAAAAGCTTGTAATAAATTCTGTTTGAAAAATATGTCCACAAAATGGACAGAACAGTCTGAATTAAAGTCATTATGATAAAGGCATCCGGGTTTAACAACCTTCTGTCCATCAAACTTACTTCTGCATAAGTTATTGAATTTACAAACAATACAGAAATAAGCTGAGAATATATGATATCCGAAACCCTGTAATACCCTACCTTAAATCCTCCATACAAATTTGAAAACACTATATACATTACTGCATAGATAGCAACTAACAAAATAAGCCCTTTGTTATAAAAAGGGCTGTATCTCATTGCATCATTATATACAATATTCCAAGTAAGGTAAAATATTAATGATTGAATAAAGATAATCGTAGCAGTCATTAATAGATTAACTGTGCCCTTATATTTCTTTAATATTTTCATTCATACTCACCTTTCAATGTTTCCTCAATCTATATTAAAATTCCTCTTAATTTTTAAATTAACACTAATTCCCAATCCTAATATCAGCCAGAACAACGGTGCTACAGATGTTACACTGTCGTTGAACAATCCCGCAAACAAATATCCGATAACAGATATCAGGCATGCTCCGCCTATTATTTCTTCTGACTTGGTAAAACTGCTTTTTCTTAACACTGTCAGACCTGTTGCAGCATATATCAAACATACCGCCAAAAATGCAATTAATGATATCATTCCTGTGTTTACAGCAATTTGCAAATACATATTATGCGGCTTGTCTACCACTATGTTTGCATTAAAATCAATTAAGTTTAATTTAGCAATAAAATCATCCTGATTGAATGCTATCGGATAGTTGTCAGGTCCTGAGCCGCTGAATATATAATCCTTAAGCATAGGTATTGTAGCTCCCCATTCGTATCCTCTGTTTGAACCGATTGTTTCCAATCCTTTTAAAGGTTCAAAGAATTCTGAAGATTTTGGTTCTGTCAGTCTGCCTCCGGAACCTATTATTTTTATTCCGTTATCTGTTATATAGAAATTTATGGTCTTACCGTAAGCAACTACACTGACACCGGGATATTTATCCGGTATTGTTATGCTGTAGTTTGCATACTTAGGGTCATTTATTGTAATCTGATTCTTCTTGGATGATATTTCAAGTTCCTTGTTGCTTTCATCAAGGAAATAGAGCTTATTGCCGTCAACTTTAAAGCCCAAGGTTTCCTTGTTTGTTTTTATAGTAAATGTGTCCTTTCCCAATACTATATCTTCAAATTTAACAGTATTTTCATTTGCTGTCTTCATGCTTTCAACTTGCTGCTTGATGTTTAATGTTTTTATTCTTGAAAGTATTGCTCCGCCTGAAACTGCATTCAGACCGAAAAATACTGCAATTAACACAACAACAATTGATACTGATATTTTCCAGTGTTTTATCGCTGTTTTTCTAAATATCCATAGTGCAAATATTGCTGAAACAGCAGCTCCCAGGTAACCGGCTCTGGAATTACAGCCTATCCAGGTAAATAGCATCAATACTGCAGCGATTGCTGAAATAACCTTTCGCCTATTGGTTTTAGAGGTCAGAAAAATGGCTATCGACAACGGCAACATCAACGTAGCAAAGCTACCAACAAAGTTTGTGTTGAACAACGTGCCGTATATTGTCTTAGGTCCGAATGAAAAGGACAAATTATCCACCTTAAGGTTGCTGGGCAGTATTAAATCATTGCCTATTTTAGTCTGGAAAATGTCAAATCCAAAATATTGTCCTACCCCTATTATCCCTTCAACAATCATGAGGAATAAAAAAGCGTTAATAAACAAATTTACATCTCTTTCGCTGTTTACAAAATTAATTGTAAGGAATGTAATAAGGACATAGCTTAAAAGCACAAACATTCCCTGATACATATCCACAAAACCCCATAGAGCTGTTTGAGTGTCCAAAGCAAAAAATGTTGACACAATTACAAATATTGCATAGATACCAAGAGGAATATAATATTGCTTTAAATTTTTAAAGGGTAATTTCTTTTGTTTGTACAGTATTGTATAGAATATTAGCGCGATTGCCATAAGCACCATTATCCAGCGTGATTTCCAGTAGCTGAAGAAATCCAGGTACTGCTGCTGGCCTGTCCAATACAATGATTGAGTTGTTCCTGCCAGATCCAGGTATTTTGCATGAACTATCAATGGCACAAAGCCTGCTATCAATAAAAGCGGCAAAAAATACAATAAAGAAAGTTTTCTGTTTTCGTAATCTATGGCAACCGTGTTTTTGGCTTTAGTTTCTTTTTTTTCAATCTTATTTTTCACGCTGTTCTCCCATATGGTAATTGTCTTTATTTGTCGTATAACATTTTAACACCTTATGGAGCAGGTTGCAATGGTTTTTATCAATATAAATATTGCATGGTATGAAATATTTTCTAATTAACTGTATATTTTTTCTGCAATACACATTTTTACCGAAGAAATAGGGGCTGTGCCTTCATATCTGCTATATCTGATATGAATTTATTTTATAATCCAATGCATAAATTGCAACTAAAGGTTATTGGACAACATCAGAGTGCATTATGTATAATGTTTAGGTATTTTACATACAAAAGAAAGTTGGTGAAGCTTTGAAAAGGAACCGTAAAATTGTGCTGGTGGCACATTGTATATTAAATATAAATGCAAAGGTTTACGGCATTGCTACGGAGGTGGCGGGATGCAGACAGATTGTTTCCGGTCTGCTGGATAACGGTTTCGGAATTGTGCAGCTGCCTTGTGTGGAACAAAGCTGCTTTGGTATCAGACGCTGGGGTCTGGTAAAGGATCAGGTGGACTTTCCGGGTTTCAGGTCTAAGTGCCTGGAGCTGCTTAAACCTGTTGTTGAACAGGCAGCTGATTTCTGTCAAAACGGATATGAAATAGCTGCAGTAATCGGTCTGGACGGCAGTCCTTCATGCGGCATTAACTACACCTGCACCGGAAACTGGGGCGGAGAAATCGGAGAAGGTTACGACCTGCAGTCTAAAATCAGCTCTTTGAAAAAGATATCTGAATATGGTGTCATGATGGAGGTATTATCTGAAATGCTGGACAAAGCCGGAATATCTGTGAAGTTTTTATCGGTTGATGAAGACTCTCCGGAAGCATCCTCACAGGAGCTCATCGCCAAACTGCTCGAATAGTTACTACAATAAATACACAGGAGAGAAGAAAATTGAATAAAACATTTAAATCTTTTATAATTGCAATGCTGATTGTTTCATCCTTGTTTGCGCTCACAGCTTGCAGCTCGAAACCTAATGATGAAAAAAGCAGTCAGGGAAATAAATCAGGAGATAAATCACTTCAGTCGGTACTGGACAGCAAGGTCCTGCGCGTCGGCTTGTGCCCTGAGTACCCCCCATTTGAAAGCATCAATGAAAATAATGAAATTGTAGGCTTTGACCCTGCTCTTGCAGCTGCCATAGCTGAAGAAATGGGAGTTAAGGCTGAATTTGTCAATACTCCGTGGGAAGGATTAATAGCCGGAGTTAACAACGGGAATTTTGATATTGTAATGTCTGCCATGTCACCGGAGGAAGCAACTGCCGCAACGGATGCTGTTGAAATAAGCAGCAGTTACTACACTATGGCTGATGTCATAGTTGTTAAATCAGATAATGATGAAATCAAGTCCAAGGAAGATTTGTCCGGAAAAATAATCGGAATCCAGGATGCTTCAACTGCGGCTCAAGCTGCGGAAGGACTGCCTGAAATGGGAATTGAACCAAGCGAAATAAAACATTACAACAGAAACGCAGATGCATATGCAGAGCTTGCCAACGGCAGAATTGATGCTATTATAGTCAGTGTGACATATGCTAATGAACAAGCTAAAAACAATCCCGAATTCAAGGTTATAAATGACCCTATCCACGAAGTCGGCATAGCAGTTGTTGCTAAAGATGGCTCTGAGTCATTGGTTGAAAGAATTGAAGAAGCTATTGCGAAGCTGAAAGAAAAAGGAATTTATGACAGTATAGCTGTAGAATGGCTTGCTGCTGAGTAATTGAACATAAAAGGCTGTCACATTAATGAGGCAGCCTCTTGTAATTTAAGGAGTTTTTTATGCGAAATCTAGATTTTACGGTAATAAAACCTTTTTTGCATCTATTGCCTTCTGCTGTTGCCATTACGCTGAAAATCGGCATAGGAGCATTCATTCTCACATTAATTATAGCTGTAATCGTTGGAAGCTTGCGCACAAGAAAGCTGTACAAGCCTGTTCATTTTATCCTTTCGGCTTATGTTGAGTTTTTCAGGGGGACTCCCTTGCTGATACAGCTTTTCGTCGTATACTACGGCTTACCCTCCTTCGGAATTAAAATAGGAACAATAGCCGCATCCATACTGACTATGGGACTGAACAGCGGAGCATATTTATCGGAGGTTGTGAGAGCATCTGTTTTATCAATTGACAAAGGACAGTATGAAGCAGCGGCAATGCTCGGTTACAGCAATGTGCAGACAACGGTTCACATTATTTTACCCCAGTCATTGAGGATAGCGGTGCCCTCCTTTATGAACGGGTTTTCCTCCATAATAAAAGAAACTTCCATTACGTCCGTACTGCCTATTGTGGAGCTTACCAAACTTGGAAACCAAATTTACGCAAAGACGTATCATCCTTTTGAAATCTATATAACGATGGCAATTGTTTACTTTGTTATGACATATTTTGTAACGTTTTTTGCCAGATGGCTGGAAAGGAGATTATCAGTATGGGTAAAGCAATAATTGAAGTCAATGATTTATCAAAAAGCTATGGGAATATTCCTGTATTGGAATCGCTGAATATGAAAATTGAAGCAGGCGAGGTTGTGGCCATAATCGGATCCAGCGGAAGCGGAAAAAGCACGTTGGTGCGTTGCATCGCCGGTCTGGAGAGGATTAATGCAGGAGAAATTCTGCTTGACGGAGAAAGGATTAACGGTACTAAAAGCACCAGCGGTAAGGTTGGAATGGTTTTTCAAAATTTTAATTTGTTCCCTCACTACAAAGCGGGAGATAATGTAGGCATGCCTCTTAAAACTATTTTGAAATACAGCAGGACTGAGGCTGATAAAAAAAGCAGGCTGATGCTGGACAAGGTGCACATGCTGGACAAACATGACCAATATCCAAATAATTTATCCGGAGGTCAGCAGCAGAGAGTTGCAATTGCAAGAGCATTAGCTATGGAGCCTGAAATTATGATTTTCGATGAGCCTACCTCATCTCTGGACCCGGAGTTATCACATGAGGTTTTTGAAACTATAAGTGATTTGGCTAAAGAAGGTCAGACCATGCTCATTGTTACTCACCAGATTAATGCTGTACGGCGTTTTGCCACAAGGATAGTATTCCTGAATAAGGGAAAAATTGAAGCTGACGGAACACCTGATTATATTTTTAATCAATCGGAAAATAGTGATTTAAGCCACTTCCTCAGGCAGGTTTCCTTTGAAGATATCTGATACAATAAAGCAAAATTATGACACCTTATTTCAACCACGTAATAATCGAAATAAAGTGTCAATTACATTTTAATGACTAAAGATGTCAATGTCATGTTTAAAGCATCGTCGATACTTATCAGGAAGATTTGGAAGCTTCGGCTGCGGATTTTTCTTTTAATTTTGAAAAATAATTTCTGTTATACAAAACAGCGGCAGAATCAGGCTTGTAGCCGGCAGCTTTCTCGTTATACTCTTCTGCTTTTTCATGATTTCCCAGTTTGTCATAGCATACGGAGCATTCAAGACAGGGAATGTAGCCCCAGAAATCATGCTGTATGAATCCCCATGAATCTTGCGGTTTTTCAAGTCCCAATGCCGTTTCAAACCAGAAAATAGCATGCTTGAATTGGTTTTTATTTTTGAAATGATATCCTATCTGGCAGCACAGCTCCGCTCTCGGAATATCGTAAATAAAGCTGCGCAGCATTGCCGACAAAGCCTTTTCATCCTCTCCCTGCATAATATAGCATTTGGCCATTTCTCCGCATGCCGTAATATTATCCTCAACCCAGCCGCGTCCCCCATCAAGAAATAATTTAAACTGCTCGGCTGCATCTTTGTGTCTTCCGTTATCCTTTAATTCTCTTGCATAATAATAGATTCCTCTGGGAGAAAGCTCAGTACCTCCGGCCAAAAGATTTTCGTAAATCTCCAGATTTCTTCCTGAGCGAGGCCCCGGCTCCTTCTTGTGAGTTATACATATATCGGTATTTATTATTTTCCCGCCTATTTCAAGATATTCATGAACCGGCTCACGCCATTGGAAGTTCCTGCTTCTTTTTGACAAACGCTCCCTGTAATATGAAAACGTCACCTTTCCCTGTCTGTCAAAGCTAATGTTGTACTTCATCATCACTGCATCAACATCAGGCGGAAGCAATAACTTAAGGTTCACAAACTTTGCCCTGTCTTCAGGTAAAATTACATCATCTGCATCAAGCCAAAGTATATAATCTTTCTCAGCCTTTGAGAAAGCATAATTCCTGGCCTTGGAAAAATCATCTACCCATGGAAAATCATATATTTTATCTGTAAATTCTGAGGCCACCTGCTTTGTACGATCATCGGACCCCGTATCTACAATAATTATTTCATCTGCAATTCCCTTCACACTTTCAAGGCATCTCCCAAGCGTCTTCTCTTCATTTTTTACAATCATACATAGACTGATTGTCTGCATTTAATCACCTCTGCAAATATTTCTTTATACATTATATATTAAGATATGGAAAATCAGGCAAACTGTTACTAAGTAAAAAAATCAGGGACCCGGAGTAATCCAAGTCCCTGCTGAGATTTTCTTATTTGCGCAAATCAGGTTCTAATCCTAAAATCTGCGGTTGTTTTTCCTGAATATTTAAAGGCCATACAACCTCGTACCTGCCGTTTTGTATCTGCACCATAAAAGATATGGTCCTTATATTTTGCCCCTTTTCGTTAAACCTAATGCTTTTGGATGTAAAATAAGGTGTGTTGAATTCCTTTGTCTTAAGAACATTCATTATATCGTCGCCGTTAACTGAAGCAGCTGTATTGATTGCATCTGCAATAATCACGGCAGATGCAAATTCTTCCAGAGCAGGTCCGTCAATATCTTCACCCGTTTTTTGCTTATAAAGCTGGTTTATCTTAAATTCCGACTTGCTGCTTGCAAAGATTGACGGCATACTTGCGCTGGAACCTGAAAAGTAATTGCCGTCTTCCCCCAAATTATCCATAAACAAAGGGTCCTGAAATCCTCCGCAATAATTCAGAACTGCTTTCGGAACTATATTTTCTTCCTTGTAGTTTCTTACAAACTTTGTTACATCCTCAATATATGATGCCTGAAATATAACATCCGGAGACGCTTCTTTAATTTTTTTGATTCCTTCTCCGATATTTTCAAGATCCTCCGAATATCTCACCTCTACTGTCTTTTCAAAGCCCTCGGCTCTGTATTTTTCGTCCAGCCACTTGTCCACCATTTCAGAAGCATGAATTCCGTATTCATTGTCTATGTATACGACTCCTATCGTTTTAATGTCAGCATTGAAGCCTTCGTTCAAATATTTGATGTATTCGAAGAAAAATTCTGTTTCCATATCATCGTCGGGAGCAATTCTGCAAAAATAATTATATCCCCTTGTTGTGAGAGATGCCGAGCTTGATGATCCGGCTAAAAACGGTACCTTATGCTCTTCGGCCACCTGGCTTGCCGTCTTGGTCGCCGAGCTGTGGTATGCCCCTATAAGCGCCGCAACCTTTTCTTCCTTAATCAGCCTTTCGGCCTCTGCTCTTGCGACTTCAGGATTTGCCTTATGATCAGCATATATAAATTCAATCTTTTTATTGCCCAAATTAGGAATTCCCGATGTATCTCCCAAACTCATATTTATTTCCGGATGCTCGCCGTTTATCAATTCTTCGGCAACCTCAACAGCATACTTAAGCTTTGCGCCTGTTGGCTCCGAAGGTCCCGACAGCGGAAGCAGAACTCCTATTTTTATTGTGTCTTCTCCTGTATCCGCCGATGTATTAAATTCCTTGATGCTGTATAATGTAAAAATCAACGCCAGGATGATTATTACCAATAATATTTTAAAATTAAATTTCACCTGTGTCCTCCGCTCTGTCCAATGACGCAACTCACTTTCCAATAGGTTATATTATATCACAGCTTATAAGATTTGGAAACAATAATGTTTTCCTCTCATGCTTTTTATGTTATAATTGAATAACTATACCTAATTAACAGTATGTGAGGTTTAATCATGATAAAAAATAAGACAGAGACTGCAAAGCATGGACTTAAGTCAAAAATATGGTTATATTTTGTGCTCTTAATAATATTCATAGCATTTTTGATGTGGATGTTTCAAATAGTCTTTTTCAATCAATTCTACTTAAGATTTAAAGAAAGAGAAATCAGAAACATCGGAAATGTTCTGGTCCATGAATATGAATCTGAAATTTTTCATGGAAATATATATAGAAAGACTAATTACGGCAGCATGCCTGTCCGGATTTTCAATAAAGACGGCATCGGGATTCTGTCTTCTTCTGTTCTGGAGCTGTCAAATCCGGACCCCATAGACATTATACTGTTTTCGGAATCAGACCTTATAGGCTCTCACAAGGAAATTTCTCATGTGGTTAACAACCCCAGTGTTGAAGGCTCGCAATACATGGTATACGGAATACTTCTGAAAGAGGGAGATACTGAAAAAGAAAATATATATTTATATATTTTTTCCCAGCTTGCTTCAATGGACAACACAGCCTCCGTACTGAAGGAGCAGCTCGTTATCATTACAATGATTTCACTTGTTTTTGCGGTCATATTGTCATTTTTTATTTCTTCCAAGCTGGTGAAACCTCTGTCTCTGCTTACAGACACAGCGGGCCAGCTGGCAAAAGGCAATTATGACATAGACTTTCAGGGAGGTTTTTATGCGGAGGCAGACAGCCTTGCAGATGCGCTAAACTATGCAACGAAGGAATTATCAAAGACGGATAAGCTCAGAAGAGAACTCATTTCCAATATTTCTCACAATGATAAAGGCATACGCGGAAATGATAAGGGATTTATCCGGCTCCAATGCCGAAAAGAGACAGGCGCATGTAAATGTTATAATCAATGAATCAGACAGGCTTACTGAATTGGTAAACGATATACTTGATATTTCAAAATATGAATCAGGCACAACTGAATTGGAATTTTCAGAAGTAGATGTTACCGAAATGGCCGAGAATATTATAAAGAACTTCAGTGAAATGTATTCAAAGGATGGATATGAATTTATATTTAGCTGCAGCGAAAAGGTCATAGCAGAGGTTGACAGAAAAAAATTCAGGCAGGTTTTGTACAACCTCATAATTAATGCAGTTAATTATACAGGTGCTGACAAGAAGGTGTACATTTCATTAAAGAATTCAGATAATTCAATAAGATTTCAAGTTTCTGATACAGGCAACGGCATACCGGCCGATCAACTGGATAAGGTGTGGGACAGATTTTACAGATTGAATGATTACAAGCCTCGACCCATAGCAGGCACCGGACTTGGACTTTCCATAGTAAAAAGTATCTTGAAACTGCATGATGCAGATTTTGGAATCAACAGTACAGAAGGTAAGGGATGCACTGTATGGTTTGAAATCAGAAAATTAAGGGGCAGCCTTCAATAACTGAGGCCGCCCTGTTTTTACAGTCCTAAATATGCTTTTTTAACTATGTCCGACTCCATTAGCATTTCTCCGGAGCCCTCGATAATCATTCTACCGTTTTGAATAACATATCCCCTGTCGGCTATTTCTAATGCTTCCTGAACCTTCTGTTCTACCAGAAGTACAGTCAGTCCGGTTGAACTTACATACTTTAATGCCTGCATAACCGTTTCAACCATTAAAGGAGCAAGCCCCAGAGACATTTCATCAACCATCAAAAGCTTTGGATTTGACATCAGACCTCTTGCTATTGCAAGCATCTGCTGTTCTCCGCCGCTCAGCGTCTCGGCTTTTTGATTTTCTCTTTCCTTCAATCTTGGAAATATTTCATACACCTCAGACAATTTTTTGTTTTTATCTGCTTCTGATTTTATAATATAAGCACCCATCAGCAAATTGTCCTTTATGCTTAATTTTCCGAATACTTGTCTTCCCTCAGGAACATGTGAAATTCCAAGTTCAACTATTTTATTGGGTTTTAAGACGTCAATCCTATTGCCGTAAAATTCAATTTCTCCTCCCATAGGCTTTAAGAGCCCGGAAACAGTTCTTAATATTGTGGATTTACCGGCACCATTGGAGCCTACAATTGATACTACTTCTTTTTCCTTAACTTCAAAGGATACATCAAATATCACAGGGACATTGTCATATCCTACTTTAAGATTTTTGACTTTTAGCATGATATTTATCCCCCAAATAAGCTTTTATTACTTCGTCGTTGTTGACAATGTCTGCAGGAATGCCTTCCGCAATCTTTTTTCCGGCATTCAAAACAACTATATTATCTGATATGGGCATTATGGCTTCCATAATGTGTTCAACAACCAAAAGCGACAGCCCGCTTCCTTTCAGTTTAAGGCATAGATTCATTACATCTTTTATTTCTGTCTGATTCAGTCCTGCCATACATTCATCAAGCATGAGTATCCTTGGCCCGGTTGCCAATGCTCTTGCTATCTCAACTCTTTTTTTATCTACTATGGTCAGATTTGCTCCAAGCACATCCTTTTTCCTGGATAAATCAGTCATCTCCATTATTTCCCCGGCAATTGACTGTGCTTCTTTTCTGCTTTTTGTTTTCAGAAATGCTCCTGTCATTATGTTTTCTTCCACAGTCATTTCCTTCAGGGTCTGGACTATCTGAAATGTCCTTGTTACACCCATACGGCAGATTTCATAGGTTGTAGAACCTGTAATATCCTTTCCCTCGTATGTCACTTTTCCGCTGAAAGGCTTGTAGAAGCCTGTTATACAGTTAAATAAGGTGGTCTTTCCGGCACCGTTCGGTCCTATGAGACTTACTATTTCATTTTCATGAATTGCAAAGGACACATCTTCATTTGCTACCAGACTGCCAAACTTCATCGTTATGTTGTCGATACTAAGAATTTGCTTCAACTTTGCCTTCACCTGCCTTTTTAACTTTTTTCTGAATTTTATTCAATAATCCCATAATTCCTTTCGGCTGATAACAAGCGACAAATATTACCAGAAGTCCGAAAATCATTAAATCTATGCCTCTGCCTGTACCTCCCAGCTTTACTCTTGTAATTTCAGACAACGGTATAAGTATTGACGCACCTATGAGCGGGCCATATATGCTGCCTATTCCGCCGAGAACCGTCAATAAAACTATTTTGATTGAAATATCCAAAGTAAAGAGCATGAACGGGTCAATGTATAGAACGTACTGAGCGTAAATTGATCCGGCAAATGCTGAGATAAACGCACTTATTACCATTGCGGCAGTTTTGTAGTTTGTGGTGTTTACTCCTATGGACTCTGCGACCTCATGACTCTCTCTTATTGCCTTTAAATAAAAGCCCGTCTTTGAGTTTTCAATATAATTGCACAGGAAAATAACCAATGCAAATAAGCCGAGAGCTATATAAATATACGGAAGCTTTGTTGAATTAAACTCCATGCAAATCCAGCTGTCATTAACTATAGGCAGTGATATGCCCGTAGCCCCTTCCACAAAGTCCCAGCTCACAAACAGCTGTTTTATTATTTCTGCAACAGCAAGAGTTGCAATTGCAAAGTAGCTTCCCTTTAATCTGAAGGTAGGATAACTGATAATCAACGCGACTAAAGCCGCCAGGATTCCGCCGACAAGCATTCCTATCCACGGACTGATATCAAACTTGTAGAATAATACGGATGATGCATATGCACCTATGCCGAAAAATGCTGCATGTCCGAAGGATATTTGCCCGGCAAAGCCTGTAATTATGTTCCAGGCCTCTCCCAAAGTTGCGTATATGAGAAGCAGCACCAAAATGTTATGGAAACTGTCCGATTTTACAATTAGCGGGAGTATGGCAAATACTGCAATTATTATGATTAGTGTCTTCTTATCTTTTACCATCCGAACAACCCCTTTGGTCTCACCTGTATCACTATTAAATAAATCAGGAATACAAGTGCGTATTTAAATTGAGTTCCTAAGAAAAATCCGCCAACAGCCTCGGTCAGCCCGATTATGAGGCCTGCAAACAAGGCCCCCTTAATATTTCCAAAGCCTCCCAGAGCTACTATTACGAATGCCAGTATGCTGTAAAGTGAGCCTGACTGAGGATATATGGGAAAAAATGATGACATTAACGCTCCTGCCACACCAACACATGCTCCTGACAAGCCAAATGTAATTGCATAAATTTTGTCGGTATCAATTCCCATCAATGACGCCGTACTGCGGTTCAGCGCAGTTGCCTGAATCGCTTTGCCCGTCTTTGTCTTGTTCATGAAATAAATTACCGCGAGCGTCATTGCTATGCTGCCTATTGCGGCAACAACCTGAGGCATACCTAAAATAATTTTTCCGATTTCTATTTTGTTGTCTGTTACCATAGCCCCATTAATATACCTGTAATTCGGAGTCCATAAAAATTGTGCCAGATTCTTTAAAAACATGCTTAATCCAAAGGTCGCCAAAAGCGATGTCAACCCGCTTCCACCCAGAACCTTTTTAATTATGAGCCTGTATATTAAAACTCCCAATATAAACAGTATCAATGCACTTATAGGTATTGACAACAGCGGATCTACCGAATAAAGCTGAAACATCCAGAATGCAGAATACATACCCAGCATCAGCAGCTCGCCGTGAGCAAAATTTGTAACATCCATAACGCCCCAGGTCAGGGTTAACCCTACGGCAACTAAGGCATAAATAAATCCCATTAAAATTCCATTGCTTATAATTTGCCCTAACATAATGCCTCCTTTTTAGTTCGCCGCCAAAGCCGAAGCAAAGAATCCCAGACTATTAAAAACATGAGACTCTTAAGCTTCGGTTCAAACGGCATATGTCCTTATGTCATATCCTGAAATCCTGCATCAATTCAGGAAAAGTCTTTTTACTTTCTTCCTGACCATGTAGGGAACGGCGCAATAGGTTTAGCTGTCTGAATATCTGACGGATAAACTGCCTGATATTCTGCATCCTGAGTCTGAACTATAAATGATGCTGAATAACTGTTCTGACCTTTTTCATTAAATTGAATCACTCCGGTTGAGAAATATGGAGCATCAAATTTAGCTGTCCTTATAACTTCCATAATGGCATCTCCATCGGTAGACTTAGCCTGATTAATTGCATCAGCTACAACCATAAGTGATGCAAATTCTTCCAATGCCGGTCCGTCAATGTTTTCTCCGCCTGATTTTGCTTTGAACAATTCATTTATCTGATTTACAACTTCCATTTTATCAAATAATGTAGGCGCACATGCTGCTCCGCCTGAGAAGAAGTCTCCGTCTTTATTCAGATTGACTACAAATTGACTGTCCTGGAATCCGCCGCAATAATTAACAACAGCCTTTGGTGTAAAATCGAACTCTTTATATTTCTTTACAAATTGAGTTATGTCTCCAATGTATGAAGCATGGAACAGAACGTCCGGATTAGCAGCTTTAATCTGCTGAACTTCAGTGTCAACGCTGGTTACGTCTGCCGGATATTTTACTGAGACAACCTTTTCAAATCCTTCAGAACCATATTTTTCTTCAATCCACTTATCAACCATTTCAGCGGCATGAACACCATATTCATTGTCTATATATACAACTCCGACTGTCTTTATATTTGCGTCAGTTTCTTCATTTAAATATTTCAAATATTCAAAGAATACTTCTGTCTCCATATCATCATTAGGAGCTATACGAGTAAAATATTTAAGTCCTCTTTCTGTCAATGCAGCTGAGCTTGATGATCCTGCAACAAACGGAATCTTAAATCTCTCTGCTGACTGGCTTGCAGGTTTTGTTGCCGAACTCTGATATGCACCGACCAAAGAAACAACGCCTTCGTTCTGAATTAATCTCTCGGATTCAGTCTTAGCTACTTCAGGATTTCCCTGATGATCAGAGAACACCACTTCTATAGGCGCATTTCCTAAATTAGGCAGCCCCTTGGTTTTAGCCAGAGGTAAATCGATTTCCGGGTGTTCACCGTTAATTATTTCCTGCGCAACTTCAATCGCGTATTTCAACTTAACGCCTGTTGCCGCAGCAGAACCTGACAAAGGCAGAACCGCTCCGACTTTAATAGGTTTACCTGATTCCGGCTGTTCAGCTTGAGCAGGTTTTTCTGCCGGTGTTTCATTTTTTGGTGCTTCAGCCGGTGCCTGTGTTACACTACTTGTACATCCTGCAGCTATGGTTGATATCAACATAACTGCCACTAACAGCAAAGCTAATTTTGATTTCATAAAACTCCTCCTTGAATTAATTTATTTACCAATTAAAGGAATACCTTTAATTTAAGTAACAACACATATATCATTTATGTCATACTGTAATCGTTTTCATTTTATATGATATATCACCTTTGTGTTAACTTAATGAATGGTTTATGATAATTTTGTGAAAATTGATTTTTTTATTATTTATATATTATAAAAATATGTTATAATTATGTTAATATGTACAAGGGAGAGGTTACTTTGTTCAAAATACTAATAGTTGATGATGAGAGCAAAATTCGTGAGGTTATCAGGGAATATGCGGAATTTGAGGGTTTCTGTGTAACTGAGGCAGGAGATGGCATGGAAGCTTTGAATCTTTGCAGAGAAAATAATTATGATATTATAGTAATGGATATAATGATGCCTAAGATTGATGGCTATTACGCCGCAAGAGAAATACGAAAGATAAAAGACATCCCTATAATAATGCTTTCTGCCCGCGGCGAAGAATATGACAAACTGTATGGATTTGAAATAGGGATAGATGATTATGTTGTAAAACCCTTTTCTCCTAAGGAGCTTATTGCCAGACTGAACGTCGTGCTCAGGAGGAACAGAGTAAACAAGCAGAAAAACTCACTCGAAGTTTTCAAGTGCAATGGTCTTGAGGTTGATTTTGCAGGAAGATGTGTCTTTGTTGACGGGGTCAAGGCAGACCTTACTCCCAAGGAATATGATTTGCTGTCTTATTTGATTATAAACAGAAATGTTGCTCTTTCCAGAGAGAAAATATTGACGGACGTATGGGGCTATGACTATTTCGGTGCGGACAGAACTGTTGACACACACATAAAAATGCTTAGAAACAACCTGGGAAAATACAGATACCTCATATCAACCGTAAGAAGCATGGGATATAAGTTTGAGGTTTAAGCTGAATACATTTTTTATTCCCGAAAATTATTTTCCAAAAAATTTTAATTCTTGTGTTTAAAACAAATACTGCTGGGTATATTACTAATACAACTTAAGTTAACTAAAAAGCTTGCATAACCACAAAATCTATAAGTAATTTGCAGCATTCACTGCACCGATATTGAAAATAGGAGCATTTCTCAATGAAAGCTCAAATTGCAGCTACAGAATGATCAAATGAAAAACATAGATGCAGGTTATTAGTTGAACAGTTGATTGCATAGAGTTTAAGAAAGAGGTGATTCCAACAGGATTCGAACTAGAACACCCAAAATAAACAGCACTCGATTTTCGAATTGAAAAGAAAACGGGTGCTGTTTATTTTATGTAAGCTTTATGAAATTTTTGTCCTGAGTTCAGCTATGTTGTAGCAATTATCTGCAGTAACCCGCTTAATTTGCTGAATTTCCTTCGTAAGTCTCTCTTCGGATTCCTGAACAACTCTTTGGACATGCTCTGCTATTAACAGGTTATTATCAATAAGCATCTCCTTGAATTCTTCCTTAAAGCTGTCAAGCTTTTTGTCCTGCACGTCGAATCTCTTATCCATTGATTCAAGTCTCTTGTCTATTGCCTCAAACTTTTTGTCCTGCTCATCAAATCTTTTATTGAACTTTTTGTCCTGCTCATCAAATCTTTTCTGTATCTTTATATCTTGTTCATCTAGCTTTAAATCAATCAGGTCAGATATGGCTTGTAAATCTTCCTTTGTTAAGCTCATCCTGCAACCTCTTTTCTTCCTTTTTAATTATTATATCAATTCACAGCACATTATTACAAGTTAAATTTTATTAACATCAAAGTTAATTATTTTAAAAACATAAAATTCTTTTGTTGAACTTGGTAAAAAGTTGTGTTATATTGATATGGTATTTATTCAATGTACATGTGTTTTCATTTTGAACACAAAAATCAAGGAGGATAAAATGGATACAGTCAAGTTGGGCATTTTAGGAATGGGTACTGTAGCTTCAGGACTGATTAATATAATAGAATTTAATAATTATAAAATAGTTGAATCTATGAATAAAAAATTAGCTGTAAATAAAGTTCTCGTAAACAATACCGCCAAAAAAAGAAATGTAAATCTGCCGCAGGAAGTATACACAACAGATGCCTATGAGGTAATTAATGATAAGGATGTTCAGATTCTTGTTGAGTTAATAGGAGGAATAAATCCTGCATATGAATATATAAAAGCAGGGCTTACAAACAAAAAACATGTCGTCACAGCAAACAAAGCCCTCATTGCTACTCACGGCGAGGAGCTTGAAAAAATAGCAGCCGAACATGGCGTAAAATTAATGTACGAGGCAAGTGTAGCGGGAGGAATACCAATCATTAAAGCTATATCTGAAAATCTTGCCGCAAATGAATTTGAAAAAATTATCGGTATTATAAACGGAACAACCAATTATATTTTAACTCAAATGACTGAAAATGGTCTGGATTATGACCAGGCTGTCAAGCAGGCACAGCAGCTTGGTTTTGCCGAAGCAGATCCTTCCTCTGATGTGGATGGTGATGATGCAGCATATAAAATATCAATACTTTCCACAATTGCATTTGGACAGAGAATCAATATAAAGGATGTCCCAAAGGAAGGAATTACAAAAATATCCAGGGAGGACATCGATTATGCCAGGGAGCTTGGCTACTGCATAAAGCTTCTTGCTTCTGCCATGAGAAATAATGATGAAATCGAGCTTAGAGTTCATCCTGCCCTGGTCCCTGAAGAACATCCCCTGTCAACGGTTAAGAATGAATTCAATGCTGTATTTTTAAAAGGAAATGCTGTGGGAGAGCTGATGTTTTACGGAAGAGGTGCAGGTTCACTTCCTACAGGAAGTGCAGTATTGGGAGACATAATGTCAATAGTCAATAACAGCTGCGCATATGATTATACAAAAAAAGAATCACGGTATAAGATTGTCAACAGAGCCTGCAAGCCATACTACATCAGATTTGAAGTGATTGACAAGCCGGGAGTGCTGGGTAAAATTGCAAACATATTCGGGAAAAACAACATAAGCCTTGCATCAGTAATGCAAAGACAAAAAAACGGCAACCATACGGCACCGCTAGTTTTTATAACTCATGATACTGAACGCAAAAATATAGATGCAGCACTGGAGGAAATAAAGAAACTTGAGTTTGTTACCAGGACTGCAAGCATAATAATGGTTGAAAGCTTTAAATAATTCTGCTCTTATATACGTTGAGCACTGAGGTGAGGACTACTATTCAGTGCTCTCACTTATTTTTTAAATGAATTGATTGAACGGCAGAATATTTCTGCCATTATTTCATTTCCACGTTCATTGAAATGAAGTCCGTCCAGATACAAATCTTCTGTATTTGTTTGCGCTTCCTTTTCAAATTCCAAATAAAAATCAACATATTTAACATTAAAGGTTTTACAGAACTCAATAATCCAATCATGATATTTTTCAATTTCTTTTGAAACCCTCGTAAAATCAGAAAATTCGGCCCAATCATTTCTGACATTTTCAGGTATTATCCTTGCGGGTATTCCTATAATAGGATCTATATACTTAGCTATTGACTGGTGAGTCATTGACATGATATTTGATTTTACTGTTCCCAAATCAGCTCCGGCAATCAAATCATTGGATCCACCCATTATAAATACAGCATCAGGACTTTTAGCACACACCGCATTATAGAATCTTGCCAGCATTCCGCCTGATGTATCTCCGTTTATTCCTTCATTTATTATTTCAATTCCTGATTTATCCTGTGCAAGCTTAGTCCATACCTTGGATCTTCTGACTCCAAATCCGTATGTCAAGCTGTCGCCTAAACAAATTATCTTCATTTAGTTATTCCTCTCAATATTACATTATA
The DNA here is from genome assembly GCA_032059885.1 of Sedimentibacter sp. GTDB lineage: Bacteria > Bacillota > Clostridia > Tissierellales > Sedimentibacteraceae > Sedimentibacter. Next base: position 167,596 of record DAMBZP010000003.1, on the reverse strand, counting down.
ATGTTTTAATCAGATTACCACAATGCTTGTGCGCCGTAAGGTCGAAACCTGCGAACATGTTATATCCACAAAGATTTTTCTCTCAATGCTTTTATTGACCTTTCCAATGCTTCTGCAGTTTTCACCTCAACCAGCACCCTGATATTTTTCTGTTCTGCAAATGCAAGCAGTCCGGCTATGTCTAAACTTCCCTCAAACAGCACCTGGTGATCCTTCGTTCCTGCCGCATCATGGAGATGCATGTGAGCAACTTCATTTTCGTGAAGCATTATATATTGACTGTCGGTAAACCCGCTTACCGCATCATGCCCCGTATCCCAGGTGATTCTTACATTTGGATATAAAAGAGATTTATCGATAGCTTTTTGAATATACTTCTTACCAAAATTGCTGCTGTTTTCTATGGCCAATATCACACCGCTCTTAATTGATTTTTTTGAAAGCAGTGAAATTGAATTTACAAAATTATTTTGAAATTCATCAGAATATTGTTCATAGACATATACTTTTTTGTCCGGCAGCGTCATCTTGCTCCCTTCAATTATATGCATGTTCAGCAGCTTGACTCCAGCCTCTCCGGCCCAATCAACCGTATTTGAAAACAACTCAACATATCCTCTTCTTACGCTGTCATAAAATGCACCCAAATCAGCTTCATCAGGCATATGCATTGTAAATTCGATGTTTGTATCTTTGCTGATTTTAATAAGCTCTTCAGGATTTATATTTTCTATAAAATTATACGGCAAATTCATGTTTAGCTCTATGAAATCCAATTTTAACTTCAAGCACAAATCAACCAGTTCATCTAATGTATTGTATTCCACCAGTGCAGGCATACCTATTTTCATAATCTTCACCTCATTAATTATATTTTAAACTGATAATAAACCTCAGCATATTGTTTAAGACATTAATAATTTCAGTTCTTCCCTTGTCAAATGTCTGTATTCTCCCGGCTTCAGTCCTTCATCAAGCTTAATGGGACCCATGGAAATCCTTTTAAGATATATAACTTCATTATTCACAGCATTAAACATCCTTTTAACCTGATGAAATTTCCCCTCCTTAATTGTGACGAGGCAGGTGGAAGGATATCCTGATTCAATTATTTCAAGTACAGCAGGAAGTGTTTTATAATTTTCATTAGTTAATATGATGCCCTCAGCAAATGCCTTAACATCATCCTCTGTCACTTCTTCCTCAATTTCAGCATAGTAGGTCTTATCCACATGTTTTTTAGGCGAAAGCAAATCATGTGCCAGCTGCCCGTCATTGGTGAGTAAAAGAAGCCCTTCCGTATCCTTGTCAAGCCTGCCCACAGGAAACGGGTTATAAAATTTATCCTCATCACTTAACAAATCAATTACGGTCCTATCATAATTGTCCTCTGTGGCAGAAACCACTCCTCCGGGTTTATTCATCATGAGATATATGTACTTGACATATTTAATTATTTCACCCTTATATTTTACTTCGTCCCTATCAGTATCAATAATCCTTGAGCTGTCTTTTTCCGTAACGTCATTTATTTTTATGTGTCCCTGCTTTGCATCCTGCTTTATTTCTTTTCTTGAGCCAATACCTATATTGGACAGCATTTTATCAATTCGAAGCTTCATACTTACCTCTGATTTTTTCTTTTATTGTATTATAACATTATGTGGGAACGTGTCAACGTTGAGTTGACAAAATCAGGACATACATATATGATTTTATCAGGCGAAAAATTTAATTAAGAGAGGTTATTATGATTGAAACAATTATCAAGGGCTTCACTGTAGGTATTGCATACGTTGCTCCTATAGGGATGCAGAATATGTATGTAATCAACACAGCAATGACTCAGACAAAATCAAGGTTATATCTCGTTGCGCTGATAACAATCTTCTTTGACATTTCTCTGGCTCTTGCATGCTTTTTCGGAATGGGCGCATTAATAGAAGCATTTCCTATTGTAAAAATACTCCTTCTGGGTATCGGCTCACTTGCGATTATCTGGATTGGGATAGGACTGATACGCTCCAATCCAAAGCTAAACAATTCCATAGACACAAAAAAGACGCTGATGCAGGTTGCGTTGTCGTGTTTTTTGGTAACATGGGCAAATCCTCAGGCACTTATTGACGGAACCATGCTTTTCGGGGGCTTCAGAGCCTCTCTGACCGCGGATATGGCTAAATATTTCATTATAGGTTCCTCGCTGGCATCAGCAGTGTGGTTTTTATCTCTGGGGACAATAGTCAGCATATTTAAAAAGGTCTTTAATGAAAGGGCGTTGAAGATTATAAATATAATATGCGGGTCTGTTATAATATACTATGGAATAAGGCTTGGAATCAGCTTCTTCATGGAAATATAGCCTAATCAAAAAAATAAGACGTTATTAATCGATAATAACGTCTGTTTTTTATAACCTGTCACTTCCCATAGGAATAAAGTTGTTGCCGTCTCTGAATTTTTTCAGTCTTTTAACCAGCATATCCCTGTCTTTGTTAAGCACTCCGGCCTGATTCACGTAGTTTGAAACATGATTAGCCCTGAATATGCAGTCATTCAGTTCCATATTTTCAAGCATAATTATATTTTCATCCAAAGACTGCAAAGGTGTCAGCAAATGAAACCTTCCCTGTCGTATGTCTTCAGCAAGCTCTGACTCTTCTTCAACAACCAGTCTCAAAAGTGAAAAATAGTGAGGATTTATGGAAGATATGACCTTCGCAGATTCCAGTGCATGCTCCTTCATATATTCAATTCCGCCAAGGCCTGAAATAATCATACAGGAAAGCTTAAAACCTGCTCTTACGGCTTTTTGTCCTGCTTCAATCATCTGCTGCTGATTAACTCCTTTTTGCATAATTTCAAGTATCTTGTCAGAACCGCTTTCAACTCCCATGTATAAAAGCTCAAGACCAGATTCATGAATTAATTTTAATTCCTCATCCGTCTTTCTGATTATATCCAACGGTCCAGAATAAGAGCTTATTCTTTTAACACCGGGAAATTCACTTTTTACATAATCCAGCAGCTTAATAATTTTTTCTGTTTTAAGGCACAATACATTACCGTCCGCAAGGAATATCCTTTCAGGCTCCATGTAGCATGTCTTAAGCCACGCTATATGCTCTTTTAATTCTTCTTCTGATTTTAATCTGAACTGCTTGCACTTATACATGTAGCAAAATCTGCATTTGTTGTGCGAGCATCCTTCAGTGACCTGCACTATGAGGCTCCTTGCCTCGCTGGGAGGCCTGTATAACGGCATCGAATACATAGCTGCTCCTTATTTTTCAAGCCTTATGTCGGCTCCTATATTCTGAAGTTTTTTCACTATATTTGCATATCCTCTTTTTATGTGATATACCTCGGTTATTTCAGTTTCTCCGTCAGCCAGCAGCCCAGCCAGTATCAGTGCCGCACCTGCTCTCAGATCTGTTGCTCTCACTTTAGCACCGCTCAATTTGCTGCTTCCTTTTAAAATTGCGCTGCTTCCTTCTATTTTTACATTAACGCCCATCCTGGAAAGCTCATTTGCATGCATAAACCTGTTTTCAAAAATCGTTTCATGTATAATGCTTGTCCCTTCGGCTATAGACAGCATAGCCATGAATTGTGCCTGCATGTCAGTAGGAAATCCCGGATATGGCAGAGTTTTAATATCAACAGCTTTTATTTTCCCATCAGATACAACCCTTATTTTATCTTCAAATTCCTCAACCGTGGCACCTGCTTCTCTAAGCTTTGCAATAACAGGCTGGAGATGGCTTGATACCACATTTTCAACTGTTACGTCTCCTCCGGTTGCCGCTGCTGCAACCATGTACGTTCCGGCCTCAATTCTGTCAGGTATTACAGTATGTTCTGTCTTGTGGAGATTTTTAACTCCCTTGATTCGTATGGTCTTCGTTCCGGCGCCGATTATGCTTCCTCCCATACTATTTATGAAATTGGCAAGGTCTACTATTTCAGGCTCTTCAGCCGCATTTTCAAGGACCGTTTCACCATCGGCAAGTGTTGCTGCCATTATTATATTTTCAGTTGCACCTACGCTCGGAAAATCTAAGTACACATCATTTCCCACCAGTTTTCCCGCCATTGCGTGGACATATCCGTTTTCTGATTTAATTTCAGCACCCAGATATTTGAATCCCTTTAAATGCAGGTCAATAGGCCTTGTTCCGATAGCACATCCCCCGGGCATATATACCTTTGCATTCTGGCATCTTGCCAAAAGAGGACCCATCACAAGAAAAGAAGCTCTCATTTTACTTATCAAGTCATATGGCGCTTCACAGGTTTTTATATTTGCTGCTGAAATTTTCAGCGTGTTTGCTTCCGTTTTTTCTACTTTTGCTCCAAGCTCCTCAAGAAGCTTGCACATTATACATACATCCTGCAAATTCGGTATATCATGAATTATGCATTCCTCTTCAGATAAAAGAGTTGCCGCTAAAATCGGTAAAATTGAATTCTTAGATCCGTCTACTCTTATATGTCCATTAAGTCCCAAACTTTTTCCAACCAATATTTTTTCCATTTTTCTCCCTGCAAACTGAACAATGTATTGTAAATCAATTATTTTTCAATAATTAATTAAGTAATCAAATCGCTTCGTCCATAATAACACTATTCTTAAGATATTTCAATTGTAAATTTTTCAACTTTTTATTAAGAAAAGGGAAATATTTCATTAAGAATCAAAAAAACAATAAAAAAAGAAAAAAAGCGCACGATTAAAGTTAAGCCGCCGTTATAGCCGTTATATTTTAATCATACACTGTTCTCTTATTATATAATAAAAACTATATTTATAATATATCTTTTTACATAAAATATTTATCTCGGCACCTCTTGCATAAGTACACCCAGACCTCCAATCATTTTAAACATTTTACCATTTATATATTTTTGTTTTACCTGCTAAAATTATATCCTCTGTTTATATTTACTATATCTCTTAAAATAGAAGCTGCTGCCGGCGTTACACCTGACGCTCCGCCAATTATTACCAGATCACCCAAACTATCGCTTACATATCTAACTGCTTTATTCTTGCCTTCTACATAATAAAGCATATGTTCTTGTCCCAGTTTTTCTAATTTAACTGTCATAACATAATCATCTGATTGTTTAATAGTTCTGCCTACCAATTTATATTTTTTACCTTCTGATTTAGCTTTATTTATTTCTTCAACTGTAATATTGGTAATTCCTTCAACATATATGTCGCTAAGAGTTTTCGACAAACCCATATGTACGTTTGTTAATATTAAAAGTTTTCCTGCTGTATCCCATCCCTCTACATCCAAAGACGGATTTGTTTCTGCTATTCCTGACTGCTGGGCTTTTTTCAGAGCCTCTTCATAGGTTATCTGGTTATCTTCCATTTCCTTTATAATAAAATTTGTAGTACCATTTAAAACGCCTTCAATAGATTGTATTTCAGCACCAGCCATATCCATCAATCCGCCGTTAATCGTGGGCAAGGCTCCTCCTGTTGTACACCCTATACAAAATTGCACCTTGTTCTTCTTTGCCAATTCGTTCAATTCTTTATATGCTGTCATAGCAGGACCTTTATCGGATATTACAACATTTATGCCTGAATTTAACAATTTCTTGACTATTGTCACCCCTGGTTCACCGGTTTCTTTATTTGTTGGTGTCATTAAAACTGCCAAATCAATATCCTTATTCTTCAATATAGTATCTATTGTTATATTTTCGCTTCCATAATTTTTATATTTGGTTATATCTTTTTCTTTATTGGTAAATTCAATTAATTCTTTTAGGTTTATACCCTTTTCTTGATATATACCTCCATAATACTCTATTATGTAATTCACATTAATTATTAAATCTTCCTTTTCAAGCAGCGCATTTTTATCGTCTAATAGTCTAATTAATGCTTTACCTACTCCTCCATAACCTATAACAGCTATATTCATAATATCCTCCCGGCAGATCGTAATTTATATTTATAAAAAAATTCAAATTACTTCAGCATTCCAATTCTTTTCAATTCTTCTTCTATCTCATTTTTTGCTTCAAATGATATAGGTCTTAGCGGCCTTCTTGCAATTCCGCCTTTATAGCCTAGTAAATTAAGTGCAAACTTAAGCCCTGAAACACCATGCTTACCCGTTACCAGCATATTAATTTTTAATAATTTCTGCTGTAGTTTTAATGCTTCATCCTGCCTGTGTTCTTTTACCAATTTAACCAGCTCACAGCATTCATCAGGCATTATGTTAGCAAGTGCTAATGTTGCTCCCCTGGCACCCACATTCAATGCCGGAAGCAAATAAGACGCATTTCCTGCAAACACTGCAAAATCGCTTGATGTATCTCTCACTGTTTCTGATAATTGTACAATATTGCCCGATGTATCTTTTACACCCGCTATATTAGGATGTTTTGCCAATCTTGATAATAATTCTGAAGATATATTTATACCTGTATTTCCAGGCATGTTATATATCATCAATGGTACAGGGGATTCATCTGCCACATCAGTAAAATGTTTGTATAAAATCTCCTCTTTCATTCCGCCTTTATAATAATTAGGCGGTAATACTAATACTGCGTCAACTCCCAATCTTGCCGCTTCCCTGGATAGCCACACAGTTTCTCTGGTTGATTCACAAAACGTTCCTGCAATAATTTTCTTTTTCTTATTGAAATTATTTACTGCAAATTTTATTACATCTAATTTTTCTTCCATAGTTAGAAATACAAATTCTCCATTAGACCCCAGGACTACAATGCCGTCTAAGTTTGTATCTCCCCATTTATCAAGATTATGCTTCATAGCTTCATAATCAATTTCTTCATTTTCTTTAAATGGTGTGACTATGGGTGTATAAATTCCATTGAATTCAGACATTTTTCTCCTCCAAATAATTTAATTAATAAATTAATATGCAAAAAATATGCCATATTTACAATTATATTTTTATAATAAATAATAAAAAAACTAATATTTATCTCCAAATTTCATGATAAAAATTATCAAAAATGATAATTTTTATCATGAAATTCAAGGTATTAGCTGTAAATTTAATCCATTAACTATACTAATAACATGCAAAATAATGTGTATCAATTACTTTGTTCATTTAAAATTCTATATAACGTAGCTATACCAATTCCTAAACTTTTTGCTGCATTTTTTTTACCTTTTGTATCCCACCCATATTTATCTAAAGCTGAAATAACCTCATACATTTCCTTTTTCCTAATAATTTTTTTCAAATTACCTTCAGCATTATTTGATATCTTATAGCTTAATTCCTCGCTCCTCGAAGAAGTCCCATTTTCCTTTATTTTATCGGGTAAACTTGATAAGCTTAAAATGTTTCCGATTTCCATATTTACGGCAAATTCAATGGCATTCTCTAATTCTCTTATATTTCCCGGCCAGCTGTATTTATTTAAAGCATCAATTGCTAATTCATCTATAGATAAAATATTCTTATTTAGTTTATTTGAATATTTTGCCAGGAATTCCTTACTAATCGTTATAACATCACCCTTTCTTTCACGCAGCGGCGGTAAGACCAGCGGTATAACATTTAATCTATAGTATAGATCTTCTCTAAACTGGTTTGTTTTAATCATTTCTTCAAGATTTCTATTAGTTGCAGCAATTATCCTTATGTCAACAGGGATGGTCTTTGTGCCCCCAACTCTCTCAATTGTTTTTTCTTGTAACATCCTTAGAAATTTTGATTGAAGTGAAATCGGAACATCCCCGACTTCATCTAAAAATAAGGTTCCTCCGATAGCCAGCTCACATTTGCCTATCTTTCCCCCTCTTTTAGCTCCCGTAAATGCTCCGTCATCGTATCCAAATAATTCACTTTCCAATAAAGGCTCCGGTATTGCTGCGCAGTTTATAGCTATAAAGGGACCATTTCCTCTATTACTTGAGCTATGTATTGCCCTGGCAAATAACTCTTTTCCTGTACCGCTTTCACCTCTTATAAGAACAGTTGAATCACTTTTTGTTATTTTTTTGGCAGCTTGTTTAATATTTTCAATTTCCGGAGAATCCCCTGCTATATCATCAAATACCACCCTGTAATCCGCTTGATGCACAATCTTTCTTGCTATTGAATTTGCTTCTTGTATGCTTTTTAGAATAATTACCGTTCCATAGCTGTCGCCTTGTTCTTCTATTGACTGAGCTGTTATAAGAACACGATAATTTTTATTTTGAACATTAATATAATCATCAAAATCCACAATGCATTTTTCTTTATTAATCTTAGATATTAATCTTGAGGATATCATATCTTTTATGTTCGTATCTATATAATTTTCTTTTTTTATTCCAAATTTATTTGCAGCTGAATTATTAATTTGATATATTAAGCCATTCTTATCTATTGCAATAACTGCATCATGAACAGAATTTAATATAGCGAGAGTTTCCTTTAAATTAATACTCAATCTTTTAGAGTATTCTTGCGCTTCAATTCTATTTGCAAATAATTCACTGAGTTTCTGAGTAAATTTAAGGAAATATTCATTATCAAATACATTGTTCTTTAATTGTTCTTCCGTAAATGCTATAATTGCAATACCTCCAACTATGGTATTATTAACCTTTAGCGGAGTATATATTGCAGCTTTTTCAAGACAGTTATTTTTATTAATACAATTATTACATGTTTCTTCTTTACCGGGTTGTGTTATATTTACAGTTATATCCTTTTCCATAATTGTACTAAAAACAAATGGATTACTTGCTTTTTTCCCAATTTGCTCTTTATAAAGTGATGTTCCCGCAACGCGTATAAAATTTTTATCTATAATTGTAATTACAACATTAAATAATTCCGAAACAACTTCACATATCTCTTGCAGAAAATAATTTTGTAAATTCACAACGTTTACCTCATACATAAAAATTAGATGCACTTTCATATTAGTCTATGATTTATACTGTGTCAACAAAATACTATGATCTTAAGTCCGATGCATAAAGCAGGTGAATTTAATTTATAAAGGTGGCATGATTTTTGCTATTAAATTTTTAAATTCAATTATTCTGAGGAGGACTTAAAATGACAAAAATGAAACAAAGTTCAAAAATGGACAACATACCTTTTTCAGGTATAAGAAAGGTTTCTGAAGCGGTTGCCAGGCTTGAAAAAGAAGGCAGAGAGGTTATCAATTTAGGAATTGGAAGGCCTAATTTTGATACTCCCTCTCATATTAAGGAAGCAGCAAAAAAAGCCCTGGATGATGGCGAAGTGTTTTATACATCCAATTATGGTATTGAGAGTTTAAGAGAAGCTGTCGCAAACAAATTCAATAAAGACAACGGTCTTGATTTTAAAATGTCCGATATTATCATAACAGTTGGTGCAAATCAAGCTGTTTCCATTGCCATGACAGCTTTATTAGATCCGGATGATGAAGTGTTGGTACCTAATCCGTCTTGGTTACACTATTTTTATTGTGCAGATTTAGCAGGTGCTAAAACGGTTTCATATCCATTATTAGAAGAAAATGATTTCAATGTAACACCGGGTGATATTGAGAAATTAATTACCAATAAGACAAAAATGATAATTGTAAATTCGCCTAATAACCCAACTGGTTCCATGTTAAGTAAAGACAGTTTAGAAAAAATTTCTGAGATTGCAATAAAATATAATCTAATCGTCCTGTCTGATGAAATATATGAAAAACTAATATATGACAATAATGTACATTACAGCATAGCTTCTTTGCCTGGTATGAAAGAAAGAACAGTTGTTATAAACGGAGTATCCAAATCTTATTCAATGACAGGATGGAGGATTGGATTTGCAGGATGCGCTAATCCCGAATTTATAAGTGCTATGATCAGAGTGCTGCAATATACCGTAACCTGTGCGCCATCATTTGTTCAATATGGCGCTTTAGAAGCTCTGGTCGGACCTCAGGATTGTGTGGAGAGCATGAGATCTGAATTTGATATGAGGAGAAAGTTAGTATATGGCGCAATAAATAATATTGAAGGACTTAGCTGCAAATGCCCGAAAGGAGCTTTCTACGCATTTGTAAACATAAAAAAACTTGGAATGAGTGACGAGGAAGCATCAAATTATTACTTAAACGAAGCAGGAGTTGCAATGGTGCCAGGATCAGCTTTCGGAGAATACGGTAAAGGGTATTTAAGGGTAGCATTTTCAAATTCATACGAAAATATTGAAAAGGCCATGAAGAAAATTGAAGAAGCCACTAAAAAATTACTAAAATAAATAAGAGAGGTTATATATGTTTAAATTATTAGAAGAAAACTGTAAAAAAGGCACCAAGGTTTTTAAGGACTATACGATTTATGACAATTTTAAAAATAAAACTATTATACCTTATTATGTAATAGTCGGAGAAGAAGATGGTCCTGTAATATGTATAACTTCAGGAGTACATGGTACAGAATATCCCGGTATAGGTGCAAACCTAAAGCTGTACCAGGATATTATCCCCAGTAACCTCAAAGGAACAATAATTGGGTGCCCTATGTGTAATTATGAGGCTTTCATACACAGAACAATGTTTGTAAACCCTCTTGATCAAAAAAACTTAAATAATTTATTTCCCGGAAACTCCAATGGCTCTATCACTGAAAAAATTGCACACACATTATTAAATGAATTTGTATCTAAAGCTGATTACCACATTGATATGCACAGCGGTGATAGTATCGAGCATCTTTATCCTTATGTTTTTTATCATAAAAATCAAAAAGATAAAAAGATTAATGAAATATCAAGAAAAATGGCACAAACTTATGCTCTCGATTATATCGCTGTTACTGAATTAGACGGCAATGGTGCAAGCGATAAAGGAAACTTCTATTCATGCTCGTCAGAACTTGGAATTCCAAGCATACAGCCTGAAATTGGAGGAATAGGCCTTATTGAAAATAAAACAAAAATGCTTCATTATAACGGAGTTAGAAACGTTTTATCCTACTTTAAAATGATTGAGGCCCATGATACTACAACTAATAACAGTCAAATTGAACTTTCCAGTTTTTATAGACTCAGCTCTGATAATGATGGTGTTTTTAATGCATTTGTGGAGCCTGGACAAAAAATTAATAAAGGAGATATTTTGGCAAATATAACAGATTACCATGGTGTCAATGAGCTGGAGGTATTAACTGCCAAGGATAACGGAGTAGTGCTATGGTTAATGTCAAGTTTAGCTGCTAAAAAAGGTGACACATTAATGGCCATAGGTGTTGACTAGATGTAAAACTTATAATTATTCTCAGTAAATATTGAATAACAATTTTTAAAAAAATATTACATAATTTTGTGACAGAAGGTAATATGCAGAAATTGGTTGTAAAAATATTATATTAGGAGAAAACTATGGAAAATAAAACAGATGATAAGCTTACAATAAAAGATTATCTTAAAAGCTTTGGTCCCGGCGCAATAATGGCCGCCGCAATAATCGGACCAGGCACAGTTACAACTGCATCTTCTCAAGGAGCAAACTTTGGATATGCCTCAATTTGGATTATACTGTCAGCGTGCATTATTGCTTACTTTTTCCAGGAACCGGCAATTCGTATTTCTATAGGATGCAGGCAGGATGTTATGCTGGGTATACGCGATCATATAGGCAGGAATTGGGCTATATTCCTGTATGTTGTGATTTTTGTCGGCAGTATTGCTTTTCAGGCAGGAAATCTGAGCGGGTGTGCAATGGCACTTACGTATTTCATACCCGGAACATCCACTACATTATGGACCGTTTCCTTATCACTGCTGGCCCTTGCACTCATATGGTTCAATAAATACAGCATAATTGAAAATGTTAACCAAATTTTAATAATCATGATGGTCTTAGCCTTTGTAATTACTGCATTTTATTCCGGGCCAAGCATAGGAACAATAGCCTCAAAAGGATTTTCTTTTAAAATTCCCGGCGGTGATGCAACACTTGCTTTGGGCTTATTAGCCACAACGGTTACTCCAAATTTAACCTTGGGATACTCAAGCTTTTTGCGCAAAAAATATCCCAACCCTGATAATTCTTCAAGATTAATAAAAACATCAAAATTTGACCTTGGATTGAATATGTTTATTACTTTTCTAATTACAGGTTCAATAATAATTTGTGCTGCGGCTGTCCTTAATCCTAAAGGCATCTCAATTAAATCAGCCGGTGATATGGCTGTTCAGCTCACTCCAATACTGGGACGCTTTGCAGGTGTATTTTTCTCACTGGGCTTATGGGCGGCAGCTTTTTCATCAGTTCTGTATCAAGTGTCATTACACAATATGCTTTTACCCAGAGTATTTAATATCAGTGATGATCCTAAAGCAAAGCATAATATAATTGTGACGCTTCTTGTAATTACAATCCCAATACTAATTATAATATTTTCAGGCTCATCTCCGATTTCGCTGATTATTACAGCACAGGCATTAAACGGAGTAGCGCTGCCAATGGTTTTTATATTAACATGGATTCTCAGCAATAAAAAAGAATTTATGGGTGAGTATATAAATAAACTTCATAACAATATTATAATGGGAATAATTACATGCTTTACTTTGATTTTTTCATTAAATGCGATAATTGGTGTAATCAAAAAAATAATTATTTTAATGACTCAATAACAGGAGGAAGATAGTGAAGGAAAAAATATTAGAGCAAATAAACGCAAATGAAAAGGAAATGTTTGAACTACTTGCAAGCATGGTTAAAATACCAAGTGTCAGCGGAGATGAAGCACAATTAGCGAGGTATGTAAATGAATATTGCCTTAAGCTTGGCTTTGACAGCAAAATTGACAGGCATGGAAATGTGATAGCTGTGATTAAAGGAAATCATCCAGGAAAACGTATAGCATTCAACAGCCACCTGGATACTGTTGCAGTCGGTGATGGATGGACAGATGATCCCTTCAGCGGTAAAATTATCGGAGATAAATTGTATGGCAGAGGCAGCTCTGACTGTAAAGGTCCTATAGCATCTCAAATTATTGCTATGAAATCACTTATAGAAGCAGGAGCTGATTTTTCAGGTGAAGTTGTTTTATGCTATCCTGTAGAAGAAGAGGTACAAAACATAAGCCGTAAGGGTACACTTAAAATGTTGCAAGACGGATTTACCGCTGATATGGCCATAAACGGCGAGGATACAGACCTTAAGGTTTGCCTGGCTTGTGAAGGGATGCTTGAAATAAAAATAACAACAATCGGTGTCGGTGCACACGGAGCCACTCCATATAAAGGAAAAAATGCAATTAAGATGATGACCAGGGTTATTGATGAAATTGAAAAACTGGTCCCCGGTTATAATAAATATACCGGAAGCGGTTCTATAAATCCAGGTGTGATAGTCGGCGGTGAAAGGTCCAGTGTTGTTCCGGATAGATGTGAATTGAAGGTTTCCAGATTTACGGTTCCGGGTGAAACAGGTCCAATGTTCTACTCCCAAATATTAGGAATTTTAGAGCGGCTTAAATTGGAAGATCCGTCATTTCATGCAATCGCAGAACTCACTTACGATAGTAATCCATCAATTGTATCTGAAGATTCACAAATTGTAAAATCAATAATAGAAGCACACAATCAATTAGAATTGGATTGTCCGCTGCTGGGAACCCCTCAGCATGATGATGCGGATTTCTTAACAAATTTCGCTCATATACCTACTGTTATATATGGACCCGGCAGCGGCTTAATGGCTCATATGCCGAATGAATATGTATTACTTGATGAAATAAGAACAGCAGCAAAGATATATGCATTGACAGTTTACCATGTATTAAATATATAACAACAATTATATTACAAGAGATAATCATTTTATATATAATCAAAATTAATCATAAAAAAAGAAAAAAGCGTATGATTAAAATAAAGGGGGACGTTATATTTAAAAGTTATACGCTGTTTTCTTTTTTATATTATTGGCAGAATTTATTTTATTATTCATTAAAAGCAAAAACTTTTCAAGGGGCAGCTCATTGTCCATACCTTGTAAGCTTGATTTCAGCCTTGAATAAGTCACCGTCAATATTGATGTCCAGCAGGCCCTCCTGTATTTCCATGAGACTTTTGGCAATTGCCAGACCGAGCCCGTTCCCTTCGGAGCTTCTTGATTCGTCGCCTCTTTTGAATCTTTCCATAAGCTCTTCAACCGGCATGTTAAGTTCATAGGCAGAAATATTTTTAAAGCTTATAAACACGTCTTTTTCAGTTTCAGATATATCAATATATACTCTGGATTCTTTTAAAGCATATTTAAAAATATTTGACAGCAGGTTTTCCATTACACGGCTTAAAAGTCTTCCATCTGCTTTTGCAAATATTCTGTCCTTTTCAGATATTACTTTAAAAACTAATTTTGATTCACTGATTTTTTCATCTAATTCACCTAATATCTGAGAAACCAGAGCATTGACATTTACCTTTTCAAAGTTAGGGTCTATGCTGCCGCTGGTTGCTTTTGCAGCCTCGAACAAGTCCTCTGTAAGTGTCTTAAGCCTGTTGGATTTTCTGTCAAGCACGTCAAGATATTTGAGTGCATCAGGAGAATTGAGCCCTTCTCTTTTCAGCAAATCAACATATGAAATAATTGAAGTGAGCGGAGTCTTAATGTCATGAGATACATTGGTTATCAATTCGGTTTTAAGTCTTTCACTTTTCACCTCATTCTGCACTGCTGCCTTCAATCCGCTTGTAATTGAATTTATATCTTCTGCAAGCTGACTGAATTCTCCGTTTCCTTCTATATTGATTTTAAAGTCATAATCACCTGTCTTGGCTACCTTGAGCCCTTCCTGTATTGTCTGGAATTTCCTGACTTTAATGTAGGCATAGTAAACTGCCATAATTACAACCGGAATTACCAGGAACGGTATTTTGGAACAGTAAAATGACACTACAATTAAAATAATCACAGCCCCTGCGGATTTAAGCATCAGCGGCCCTCCGGATGCAATCTTAACCAACGCTCTGACCGTATTTGACAAAACAAAATAAATCATTGAATGTTTTATTAATGTCCCGTTTTTTATGTGACGTACTATTGAATAAAACAGCACCTGAAAAATCGCTGCCAATACAGCCGCCAGAGAGAGCATTGCAAAAACCATTAAATTTTCACTGGTATATCGTATATTCAATACATTGAAAAACTGATTTATGCTCAAGGCAATTGTTCCAACAATCAAAGCCAGGCTGAAATCAGGGTAAAGCCGGTCAAGAATGCACATGTGCACATCTTCGTCTCCTGTTATTTTTCCTGTTACAGCTGACAAATAAACAAAAAATGCAATTATCAGTAATACACATAAAATAATTATAGTTGTATTTTTAATTAAAATATCTCTGTCTGAATTCCATTTTTCAGCTCTTAATAAAAGTCCTTCCTCCGTAATTGCAGCGTAAATCGCCGTCCTTTGCCTTCCTCCTATGTCCTCAGCTGTATCAAGCAGAGATGTGGAAAAATCATTGTACCCATTTTCCGGATATAGAACCAATCCCTTGTTATCGATCAATATGTAGACGTTTTGAATTCCATAATAATGTCTGTTTGGATTGCTTGTGTTTGATATCACGTTTTTACCGTCAGTGGCATAATAAAGCAAACCGGTAGGATTATCCAAATCATCAATTACCTGTTCAAAGTTGCTTAAATCGGTTTTCAATATTATATTTTTTATTTCTTTAATTTCCTTGCTCTTTTCAGTCCAAAAAAGTTCTCTTGATTCATCACTGTCTGACATACCCTTTTCGGCAATATAATTACTGTAAAGGTTTTTAAGCTGCCAATTGTCTTCTATGTCTAAATTGTTTACTGTGCCGCCGCTCAATATATAATCCTCACTCTTGTAAACCTTCAGAAGATATTCAAGCCGGCTCGCATCATATCTAAGCTCATTGCTTATTGTGTTGCTCTCCATATAGCTTTTGACTGTTATACTTTCATAATCGGTTACGTTCAAATATATGTTAAGTGCTGATGATACACTTATCACAAAGAAGATTATAAGCAATATGAAAGCAGAAATCTTGGTTGCAATTTTTCTGCTATATGTCTTCCACTTTGTAGCCAACACCCCACACCACCTTCAGGTATTTCGGATTCTTAGGATCTATTTCTATTTTTTCTCTTATTCTTCTGATGTGTACCGCCACAGTATTTTCCGGATTAAATGACGGCTCGTTCCACACTGCCTCATAAATATCATCTATTGAAAAAACTCTTCCCTTGTTTTTAGTTAAAAACAACAAAATCTTATATTCTACGGGAGTAAGCTTTACCACTTCTCCATCAACTGAAATTTCTTTTCTTTCATCATCTATTACAAGATCACCGGTTTTGTAAAAATTATTTTTTTCATTATCCACAGCTCCTCCCAGTGATGTGTACCTTCTTAACTGAGACTTCACTCTGGCAATAAGCTCCAAGGGATTAAACGGCTTGGTAATATAGTCGTCAGCTCCCATATTTAGACCGAGAATTATGTCTGTTTCTTCAGATTTAGCAGACAGCATGATTACAGGAATATTTTTTATTTCCCTGATTTTTGTTGTTGCCTTTATTCCATCCATTTCGGGCATCATTATGTCCATGATTATTAAATGTACTTCGTTGCGTTCCACTGTTTCAATAGCCTGCATGCCCGAATAACATTTTAATATATTATATCCCTCATTTTTTAAATATACTTCCACCGCTTCAACAATTTCTCTGTCATCATCGCATACCAATATGTTCATAATATTCCTCCTCGATAATAATTCATTATAACAAAATTGGATAAAAAAACAACAATAAAAAAATACAGGAGTTGTCCTCATTTAATTATGACGTAAAATACGACAAAAAAGTTTCAATTTATCTAAAGTAAATCAAAACAACTCTGCACGTGCAGAGTTGTTTTGATTAATTTATTGGCTGACAGATTAATTTTCCTTTTCAATCCTTAAGCTTTGGTAGTTTTTTTCCTCCAAACATTGGCTTTATCTTCTATGCTGAATTTGTCGGGATCAAAAATGGGGTCAATGCCTTTTGATTTTTGTTCCTCATAATCCTTGAGCAATTTAATTCCTTTGTTAGACATAATAAGTATTGCAATTATATTAAGCCATGCCATAAGTCCAACACCTAAATCACCGCATGTCCAGATGAGCTCTCCAGTATTTACAACTCCCGAGAATGTAGAAATTATGAATATACACCTCATTGCAAGCTTTGCATTCCCGCTACCGGGGAACATGTATGACATATTGCTCTCAGCCTGATAGTAGTATGCCATCAGTGATGTGAAGGCAAAAAGAAATACTGATATAGCTATGAATGGTGCACCGAATCCGCTGAATGCTCCGTCTACTGCAACCTGCGTATATTTCACTCCAAATGGCACGCCAGATACATTTTCAACTATAAATCCTCCCGCACCGTCAGACACATTGTATGCACCGGTGAGCAGCACCATGAACGCTGTTGCCGAGCACACCAGAAGTGTATCGATATACACTGAAAACGCCTGTATGAGACCCTGCTTTGCAGGATGTGTACACTCTGCCGCTGCGGATACGATTGCACCCGAGCCTTGTCCCGCTTCATTTGAATAAACGCCGCGCTTAACTCCCCATGCTATAGCAGTACCTATAATACCTCCAAACGCTTGATTTACTCCAAATGCAGATGTGAATATCAATGCTATAACACCGGGCAGCTTCTGGATATTAATAATTATAATAATTACTGCAACCAATACATATGCAATAGACATAAAAGGTGCTATAAGCTCGGCAGTCTTGCCTATTCTTTTTACTCCTCCGAATATTATCAGCCCAAGCAGTATACAGATTACCGCGCCGGTTATATACGTATTTATACCGAATGCATTATTAACCGAAGCCACTATATTGTAAGTCTGAGCACCAGGCATAAGTACTCCCGGACCTAATATGGTGCAAATTGCGAAAGCTACCGCATACCACTTCTTTCCTATACCCTGTTCTATGAAGTATGCAGGGCCTCCGACATATTCACCTGATATTCTCGTTTTATATGCCTGAGCCAATGAGGATTCTATGAAGGCAGATCCCGCTCCCAAAAAAGCTATCATCCACATCCAGAAAACAGCACCCGGCCCGCCGTAATATATAGCTGTTGCCACACCGGCAATATTTCCAACACCTACACGTCCTCCTACAGTAGTTGCAAATGCCTGAAACGGAGTAACCCCATCTTCAGATTTCTCCTTGCCCAACAAAAGCCTGATCATTTCCTTAAAAAGTCTCACCTGAGGAAATTTCATTCTAAAAGAAAAATAAATTCCCGCTGCCAGACACAATGCTATGAGCGGAGTGCTCCAAACAGCATTATTTATAGTCTGTATTACTGTTGCTATACTCATGTTTTCCCCTCCATTATATTTTGTTAACGTTATCCAGCAATTGATTAATCAATCTATATAAAATTATAGCTGCTTTTATTTTAAGGTAAATTATCAAATCAATCTTATCTTTTATCATTTTTAACATATTGCCTTTTAATTTTCAGAGAAATAAAAAACGCCCCCATCTCTTTCGATAAAGGCATCTTTTGCACTTGTTGTATTTTATTTATTAACTTGTATGTGACAGAACTGCCTATTTGAATTTCTGAAGTCCATTTTTTACAGATTCTGTTACATCCGGCTCCAAATCCAATCTGTAATTTCTTGAAACAGTCTTTTCCGGCTTTGATGTGTCGTAGTCCTGACCGTTCCACAAGACTGCAAGCTTAATCCTGTCATAATTGGATATTTTATTGAACATATCATCAAACCATTGGCTTTTACTGCCTCCCTGTGATGCCCCGCTGAATTCGGTTATCATCATAGGATGCTTGAAATGTTTTGCATAGTCATAGTAAAAATGATCATATGCCTCGGCAAAGCTTCTCCATATTTCGCCATTATAGTAATTACCTGTGTTATATGCGGTGAGTCCGACAACATCAACATATTCATTACCCGGGTAATAGTTCAGATAATGGTTATATGCAAAATTAGGGAATGATTTTTCATTTGGATTCCACACAAAAATCAAGTTATCTACTCCACATTCCTTAAACTTGTTGTAGATGTACCTCCAGCATTCAATAAATAAGTCTGTATCCTTTCCCACCTTATGAGCTGAATACCATACCCATTCGCCGTTCATCTCATTGTTTAATCTGAAAATAACGGGATAATCATACTCATTGAAGCTTTCTGCCAGACTTGTTAAATATTCATCATATTTTCCCTGAATAATTTCCAGAGTTATATCCTTTTCTGCTCCGTCGATTACATCCGTTGTATATAAACCATATTCAACAATTTTTCCGTCCCTCTTCGCCTGATTCATTAATTCCGTTTTGTACGGCAGCTGAAATGAATTATATAGCAATACCACAGGAAAATTATAGTCAAACAGGTTTTCAAGCTGCTTAAGCCTGTAATCATAATGAGGATATGTCGGTTCAAAAATTCCGAAATCCACTTTTTCATTGTTGACAAAATATTTATCGTAAAACAATTGTGTCTGTTCATCAAACTCTTTGCTCACAGGTTCAAATACAGCATCCGCTTTCATTTCTCCCGTTTTATTTATGAACCTGAAGCTGGGCATTATTTTTTCTATATAGACAGGCACTGATGATTTCATAAACACAGTTATTAATTCCTTATATGTCCTCGTAAATGTAATCATAGCATAATAGTTGCGGTCCGGAGAACCATCTTCAATCTTATCTCGTTCGTAAAGCACTATATGTCCGTTTAATCCATTGAAATTATAGTCGTATTCATTTGTTATTCTGAATGAAGGATTATTTAATATCCCTTTGTTTCCATAGCCTAAATATGTGGCTCTGTTATTTAAATCGTTGTAGAAGTTATCATACAGCACATCCACAACCAAATCCTCCGACTCAAACCTGCTTTTAACGCTAACAATATCCTCATTAAGCTTCAGGCTGTTTAAAAGAACTATTTCATAACCGTAAGGATTATTTACATATTTGTTATAACCATCTGAATATACAGACAGTTTCGTGCTTTGAAATTCCTCTGCTGATGCTGTGTCAGCAGATATAATCAAAATCAAAACAGCGATTACTGCAAATATCTTTTTTATATTCATGCATACTCTCCTTGTATTGTGCTTGAAGGAATGCCTTACTTCCTTAAGGACATACCCGTTCATTAGTTGGAAGATAAATCTTTTAACTCTGTTCCTTCCTTACTGTAGATTGCAAATTTATTAAATCCGTACTCCGTAAATTGATTTAACTGCTTGCCTATTTTCCTGGCCTTTTCAAATATTGATACGGTATAGCCCTGTTCTCTGAATTCGTCTGCTTTTTTCATAACATCTATATATCTGTCCGATTCATCATAGAGCAATACGACCTTTTCCCTGTCAGGAACCTTGAATTTTTCGTCCATAAGTTGATTTACAAGCCTTTCAAAGCCTATTGAAAAACCTATTGCAGGAATTTTTTCTCCTATGAAATTTCCGACCATTTCATCATATCTGCCGCCGCCTGCTATTGAATACCCAAGATCCCTGTAAGCAATTTCAAAAATTGAGCCTGTGTAATAGCCCATACCTCTTATTAAAGTGAAATCAAACTCAATATCATATTTTCCTCCGGCATATTCTCTTGAGCTTTCAAGAACATCCTTTACTTCGTTGACAACATCCTCCGGAACACCGTATTCCAGAAGACATTCCGTTCCCTTTTCATTGATGCTTTCCAGTGCCTTCATCAGCTTTGCAATTGGATCAGGGACGTATGATTTTTCCTGCAGTTCTTTTTCAACGCCTTTCATTCCAACCTTATCCAGCTTGTCAACCACTATGCACACGCCGTCAAATTCTTCCTCTGTGAATCCGCACTCCAATATAACTGACTTTAAAACTCTTCTGTCATTGAATCTCACAACAAAGTCTTTAACTCCCAGGGCGTTCAGAGCTTTTGCAGTTGTTGCTATAAGCTCCAATTCCGCAGCCTTTGTTCCATCACCTATTATATCTATATCACATTGCTTAAAGCTTCTGTATCTTCCCTTTTGAGCTCTTTCAGCCCTGAACACATTGCCCACCTGCAACGCTTTAAATACAGAAGGCAGATTCGCTCTGTTGTTGCAGTAAAAGCGGCTTAAAGGAACTGTCAGGTCGTATCTCAGCCCCAAATCCGCCAAATCCTCTTCTGCCAGTTCTCCTTTTGAAAAGTCAAGCTTCTCTCCTCTTTTCAGTATTTTAAATATAAGCTTTAAATTTTCTCCGCCCTTGCTGCCGATTAAATTTTCTATATTTTCCACAACAGGCGTTTCTATAAGCTCAAATCCGCTTTGCTTGTATGTATTTACTATAACGCCTTCAACATAATCTCTGATTTCTTTTTCCTGGGGTGTTATATCTCTCATGCCCTTTGCAGGGTTAGTATTAACCTTCATACTTCCTCCTTAGTTATTTATCGCAGTTTAGTTTAGTTAACCTATGTTATCAAATAAAGCTTTTATAATCAACAACTTTATTATTTGATTTTCAAACTGCTCAACTGATGCTGACTATTTATAGTCAACGATTTGTCCCCCTGTGCATCAGCGAAGTATCTCATCATTTAAAATCTGAGAGATTCTTCATGCTGCGCATTCAGAATAACAATGAGCTGAAGCTCTTATTCTAACTCTGCCGTTTCAAATGTGTTTCTAAAAACTGTCTGTTTATTTCTTCCGGAACAAGACTTCCTCCCGTTGCCCATGCAATATGTAACGCATTCTTCATCTTACTTTCAAGTCCGTGTTTCCTTATGTATTCCTTTCCTTCTTCGGAAGTTTCCATTTTTATTGTTCCTTCAAATGCCGCACAGGCTGATGGTTCAATATTTATATTTTCTGTGTTATGCAGCATCCTCATATTGTCATACAGCTTATAATCATCCACCGTATAAATTCCGCTAAGCAGGTTTTCCATAATTTTTCCCACAAGCTTTGAAGGTCTCCCCACAGCAAGTCCATCAGCGTGAGTTTTCCCGTCAATTCCAATGTCTTGCACACATATGTTATTATGAAGTCCCGAGGCCATTCCCACCAGCATTGAGGGTGCATGTGTGGGCTCCACAAAGAAGCAGTGTACATTGTCACCGTAAATTGATTTTAATCCATATGTGATTCCTCCAGGTGCTCCTCCTACCCCGCATGGCAGATAGACAAACATTGGATGATTTTCATCTGCTGTCACGTTCATGTCATCAAGCTGTTTTTTCAACCTCCTTGCTGCTACTGCATATCCCAAAAATAAATTCATGGAATTTTCGTCGTCAACAAAGTAACTGGTTGGGTCCTGGTCTGAAAGCTTTCGGCCCTCTTCAACAGCTTTTGAAAAGTCACCGTCATATTCAACAACCTTAGCACCTTTAGACCTTAACAAATCCTTTTTCCACTGCTTTGCATCCGAAGACATATGTACTGTAACATTGAATCCCAATGCTGCAGATGTGATTCCGATGCTTAAGCCTAAATTACCTGTTGAGCCTACCTGTATCTTGTACTGATTGAAAAAGTTTTTGTATTTCTGTTGAGCCATGATTGAATAGTCGTCGTCTTCAGTAATCATATTATTTTTAACAGCCAGAGATTCCGCATACTTCAGCACTTCATATATTCCGCCTCTCGCTTTTATACTTCCTGCAATTGCAAGGTGGCTGTCCATTTTAAGAAGCAGTCTTCCGTTAATTTCAGTATTGTATTCAGAAATAAGCTCATTTTTCATATTGCTTATTTCAGTCAGCGGAGATTCTATAATACCATGGGATAATTTTGTTTCAGGGAAAAGAACTTCTATAAGAGGTGCAAATCTGATAAGACGTCTTTCTGCGTCATCTATTGCAGATATGTCCATATTCACTTTCTTTGCAGCCTTGTCATATGTATCCAGCTTAGGATTAAGCCACAATACTTCTTTTAATTCCGATACATTTTTTAACACTGGATTGTTATTTATTAACTCACTTTTGTTTATCATGGAATCCTCCCTAATTTTATAAAGCTAACAGCGAGCAATGACTCGCCTGCATATTAATTATGGGGGAGAGCAAGTCTCCCCTATAATCAATATTATATCATATTATTACCTGTTTTACACCAAATTTTCTTCTGTGGTCGTTATTATTTCAGCAGATTTGACCTCAGTCAGATCTCCGCTTTTTGTGCTGAATATATTTTTAGCTACAATCGCATCCATAACTTCTTTAACTTCTGCTTCCATCAATCCCTCTCTGGGTTCGTCAACAGTAAGTGTGGATGTTGTCCCTTTAGCGGTTTTAAAACTCATCACTAACTTTTTAGCCATATTATCACCCCTTTCTGATAAACTTCACGTCTCACGCTCATGCCTCAAAACTTTACTGGATGTTATTCATTAATCATTTCATATTGCTCATATCTCACAAGATTCATAAGTGAGTATGACTGCAGAGCTGATATTGCAGCACCAAACTCGTATAGGTCTTCATCTGAAACTGTCGGCTTAATGTTGGAATAGGTTCTGTTTTTAACAATGACCTTATTGTTTTCATCAAGTCCTGCGTTGAAAGCAAGCTTCAATTTTATGCCGTTTTCATTTTTCACTAATGCCATAACGAATCACCTCCTTGTCTATTTACCACTATATAGCATTTATAAGCTGATTGTATTGATTTAATTGTCACAACATGCTAATATGAAGTAAAAGCTCATTACTCAAGAGGTAATTATGAATAAATCGCTGCTGAAAGAAATAGCTTCCTTAATAAAAGATTTAGATAACTGTGATTATATATTAGGAGTAAAATATATAATCTATTTGATATCTAAAATTCTATATGACTGTAAAACATCAGGAGACGATATTCTGGATAAGGGTTTTCAGTCTTATAAATACGGTGCTGATTTCAAGTCTGATTATGCGGGTATATTTAACGAACATAAGATTTTTAATATAAATAATATAAAAGAAGAAGAAAAAATATTTAATTTTGTATCTGCCAACAGGCAAAATTTAAGTTCAGAGGATTTTATTCCCGCAGAGCTTTATGAAAATCTGCTGACCTCGAAAGAAAAGAAAAATTTAGGGCAGGTATATACTCCCCTGCACATAATCCGCAAAATGCTTTCTCAGCTGTTTGAAATCAGAAAAATTGACAAGAATATAAGGCTTCTTGACCCTTCTTGCGGAGGCGGGTATTTTCTTATTGAAGCCTTTAAGATAATCAAAAATTCTTCAGAGGATATTGATGACAGATATATAATTGAAAACATGCTCTACGGAATTGACATAGATGCTTTTTCTATATTCCTGACAAAGGCCGGGCTTTTTTTTGCAAGTGGATGCTCAGATGCTGATTTTAATATATTCAGTCTGGATTATCTGACAGACACATTCAATTTAGGCAGGTTTGACATAGTTGTTGGCAACCCTCCCTATGTAGGACATAAAAATTCATCAACAGAATACAAAAAAGCATTGTATGATAAATATTCGGACGTTTTTTATGACAAGTCGGATATATCCTACTGCTTTTTTAAAAAAAGCAAGGATGTTCTTAATCAAGACGGCGTAGTATCCTTCATAACATCAAGATACTTTATGGAAGCACTTTATGCCGACAGAGTAAGGTCATTTATAAAAAATAATTTTAATATAGTATCTATTTTTGATTTCAGCGGCAATAAGGTGTTTAAAGGAGCTATGGTGAGTCCTGCTTTGATAACGTTGTCAAATATTGGCAGAAACAAAATCAGCTTTTCTTACGTCAAATATAATGAGGACAATTCTAAAGAAGAATTTGTCTATGAACAGGACAAGCTTAAGGATTCGGGATGGACTATTTTAAAGGATGAAGACCAGCAGCTGTTTAACCGCATTGATTCAATATCCAACACATACATGCAGGATATATGCACAATAAAGCAAGGAATTATTACAGGTTTGGACAGAGCCTTCATAGTTGATGAAAAAACAATCGAAAAATATAAAATTGAGCAGAACCTGCTCAAAAAATGGATTAAAAACAGCAACATATCAAAATCAGGCATTAAATATAATAACTTATACTTGCTGTATACAAATATAATAGACTGCGAGCAAAATTATCCAAACACCATTAAATACCTTTCTTCATTTAAAAGCAGGCTTCAAAACCGAAGAGAATGCATAAGGGGCTACAGAAAATGGTATGAGCTCCAATGGGGTCGAATTCAATCTGATTTTGAAAATCCAAAAATAGTTTTCCCATTTAAAGCAAGTGGAAATAATTTTTATTCTGACAAGGAAAAATATTTCTGCAGCGCAGATATATATTTTATGAACAGCTTCAGCAGGAAAATAAGCTTGAATTATTTTCTTTCATACCTTAATTCAGACATTTTTGAGTTTTATTTCAAGTGTCATGCGAAAAAAGTCGGGAGCAATATATATGAGTATTATCCCAATAAATTAAGCAATATTAAAATATTTTTACCTCAGGAAAATGCACAGCAAAATAAATCTGATTTAGGAAAAATTAATATTGAAATATTCCTAAAAAAGGTGTTTAATATAAGCGAAGAGGAGGTAAATAATATTATATATAAATATGTTAATAAAGGGTGATGACGCAAATTGAACAAAATTAACAAGCTATTATTATTTATTACTATTTTTATTGTGTTGTCCATTCAGCCAGCATTGGCTAAGACGGTGTATTACGATACTTATAATCATTGGGCAGAAAAAGATATTGATTTCGCATCCAATACATTGAAAGTTTTCAATGGGTATGGTGACTTCACCTTCAAACCTGAAAACAACATTACAAGAGCCGAGTTTATTACAATTTTGGCAAAAACAGCTTATCGGCAGAATCAAATGAATGAAATTTACACAAGCAGCATGTCTTACAGCGACATGTCAAACAAACACTGGTCTTATACTTTTGTTATTTCTATGTATGAGCATTTGAAAACAAATGGTGATTATTCTTTTTCCGATATATTTTCCGGGGCAAATTTTTACCCTGATAAGATGATCACGAGAGAAGAGGCTTCTGCATTAATAGCGGTATTTTGCAAGAATGCCATTTACGACAATAATTTAAATTTCAAAGACGTCAGCAAGACGGACAATTTTTATGAAGAAATAAAAAGGCTTTATAACGCAGGAATTGTTACCGGATATGAGGACGGAACCTTTAAGGGCACTGATAATATTACAAGAGCGGAATCTGCAGCATTAATAAGAAGAGTTTACAATGATATTAAAACAAGCGATAAAAGCAAGTATTTGACTAAGCTTGAATTTCTCCCGATAAAGGGTGAAGAAATGTATTCTTATTTCGGTAATTATAATTGGAATAACGCTGACGCAACAGACAAGAAATACCTTAAGGCAAAGGACACCCTGGAGTATGTGGCCTTCGGAGGATATATTTTTCCCGAGGACTCACATTTGTATGACTTAAACGCTGTTGAAACGATGGCCTCTCTGCGTTCAAGCGGATATTACAACATAGCCGGAACTAATTTTTACATGATTACTTTCGGGAATTATTCGGACGCTGAAAAATCAAAATTTGCAAATGAAATGCTGGAAAATTCCATTGCAAGAAATGATTTGAAGGATTCGGAAATGATGCAGATTTTCACTGCGGCAAGCAAGTATGGTGTCAGAGAAGATTTGTACATGAAGGCGTTGGAAAAATGGAACAGCATTACCTCAAGCGACAGTGCCAAAGCAAATATATTATTTTTCAGATATGCCTTTTATATTAAGACCAATAACAAAGAAATGCTTAAAACCCTTGTTTATGATGATCTGAAAAAAGCAAACAACATACCTTCTCTGCTGGACATCAACTGGGGTTTGACAGCTGGCTCAGATATAACCGATTTCAGAAATTATACATTCGGAAGCTACAGTTTTTCACTTTACAAGGATACAACACTTTACAGATACACCTTGAACCCGGCAATTTCTGTTAATTACAATTCTAAAGTTGTTGAGCTGGCAAATCTGCTTATGATTGAAAAAAGTGCGAAACCTTCAAATGAGCCTCTGAAAAGCTATGAAAGTGTTTTTCAAAAATATTCTTTGAACAGATTGTATGTATTAAACTTCATAGGTGAAAAAGAAAGAGCATTTGTTGAAGGCCTCAATGATTATGAAATAATTAAAACATTCAGCATTTACGGAACAAACAAATCAGTTATTGATGATAACTACACCGGAATTTTAAAGAAAGTAAAAGAATAAGAGATAAAAAAGATTCTTTGGATGTAATCCAAGGAATCTTTTTTATCTCTAAGCGTATAATCTGACTATTTCCGTCAGCAGCTCAACCACTTTTTCCATTGACTGAACAGGAATATATTCATATCTTCCATGATAGTTGTGTCCACCCGTGCACAGGTTAGGGCAAGGAAGTCCCATATATGACAGTCTGGCTCCATCAGTCCCACCTCTTATAGGTACTATTTCAGGTTCAACCCCTATGTTTTTCATTGCCTTCTGAGCAGTTTCAATAATGTGCATGTGGGGAAGTATTTTTTCCTTCATATTGTAATATGAATCCTTCAATTCAACCTTGACGGTTCTTTCTCCATATTTTTCATTTAAATATGCTTCTATTTTATAGAATAGTTCTTTTTTAGCATTAAATTTATCCATGCTGTGGTCTCTTATTATGTAGTTTAAAAGTGTTTTCTCAACCGCCCCGCTAATGTCGTTCAAGTGGCTGAAGCCTTCATAGTTTTCAGTATTGTCCGGAGTTTCATGAACAGGGAGCATACCCTGAAATTCCATTGCAATCAATATGGAGTTTTTCATTTTGTTTTTTGCAGAGCCGGGATGAATGTTTATGCCCTTTATTTCAACCTTTGCGCTGGCTGCATTAAAATTTTCATACTCTATTTCTCCCAGCTTTCCCCCATCGACAGTATAAGCAAAATCTGCTCCAAAGCCCTCAACATCAAACTTATCAGCTCCGTTTCCAACTTCTTCATCAGGAGTAAATCCTATTTTAATTGTTCCGTGTTTTACATCGGGATTGTTTATAAAAAATTCCGCCATTGACAATATTTCGGCTATTCCTGCTTTATCGTCCGCCCCAAGCAGTGTTGTTCCGTCAGTAACAATTATGTCGTTTCCCTTATAATCCGCGAGACCCTCAAACATTTCAGTCTTCATTACAATATTTTTTCCCTCATTTAAAACAATGTCTCTACCATCATAATTGTACACAATTTTCGGTTTAATATCATTGCCCGGCATGTCAGGCGACGTATCCATATGTGCAATAAACCCTATGGCAGGTACGCTATTATCTGTGTTTGAAGGAATCGTTCCGTATACATAACCATGTTCATCCATGAAAGCATCAGCTATTCCCATGGATTTCATTTCTTCAGCCAGGTATTGTCCCAAGTCTTTTTGCTTTTCGCTGCTTGGAATAACTTCCATGTCCGGTACTGACTGAGTATCAAATTTAACATAATTTAAAAATCTTTCGTGCACTTTCATCTTAAACATATTCCTTTCCTAATGCTATTTTATAATAATTATAACACTGCTGCATTTTTATATCAAATTATTTTAAACAGCGCATAATCCCCATTTCATTTTATAATTGAATACATTTACAAAATATTATATAATCGTATAAAACAATAAGAAAATTGGAGGTAAAAATGGATTCTATAAAGGAAGCTTATAAAGTAAGAAGTGAGGCTATTATTAAAAATCTTCAAAAAAGAAACATGGAAGGATATTACGTCGACACTAAAGAGGAAGCAGCAGAAAAGGTTATGTCCATGATCAGACAAGGCGAAATTGTATCATGGGGCGGATCATACACTATTGACGAGCTTGGAATTAAAAAACTTCTTGAAGAAAAAAGTTTTTCAGTGATTGACAGAGACAAAGCCAAGTCTCCTGAAGAAAATGTTAAACTCAGAAAACTATCCTTGACTGCCGATGTTTATTTAACCAGCACCAATGCAATAACACTGGAGGGCGAGCTGATGAACGTAGACGGCGCAGGCAACAGACTTGCTGCCTATTGCTACGGACCGGACAGTGTAATAGTTGTTGCCGGTATGAACAAGGTTGTTACCGATTTAAACTCCGCATTGGACAAGATAAGAGCTGAAGCTACAATTCCTAATGCTTTCAGAACAAATTCACAGCCTCCGTGCCGCTTTACAGGCAAATGTTCTGAATGTACCATGAAAGACACATTGTGCTGCCAGATACTGGTTACAAGATACTCTAAGCCGCAGAACAGGATTAAAGTAATATTGGTTGGAGAAAGTTTAGGATTTTAAATGCTTGACAGGTAATGTATCTGAGAGTGCTGCATTTCGCACTCTCAGATTGATGACAAAGTCATCAAGATGACAGGCTGTTGAAATCCATCGTCTGTATATTAATAATTAATCGCCAATCTATCATTGCAAGGAGAACAACATGAGAATCATTCATACATCTGACTGGCATCTTGGAATAAGTCTGCATAATGCTTCACTCATTGAGGAACAGAAAAGCTTTATAAATTTTTTAATAAATACAGTAAAAGAACAAAATATTGATGCCGTAATTATCTCGGGTGATATCTTTGATAATTCCGTATCAAGCGCTGAGGCTATTTCATTGTATAATAGTGCTGTAACTGAATTATGCAATGAAATAGGAATTCCTGTAGTTATTTCCGCAGGAAATCACGACGGAGCAGCACGTCTCGCATCATGCAATGAACTTTTGAAAAAATCCGGTCTGCATATTTTCGGCAAGCTTTCAAAAGAAATAAATATCGTTGAATTAGAAGATATAGACATATACGTACTGCCTTATTTCAATGCGGATGAAGTTAAAGCCCTGTTCCCGGAGATTAAAATAAACAGTTATTCAGATGCAATGAGTTGTATTTTAAGCAATATAAAACAGAACTTCAAGCCAGGCAGAAAAAATATACTCATGTGCCACTGCTTTGTAAGCGGCTCCATACTCTCTGAAAGCGACCGCTCCGCAATGGTAGGCGGAGCATCTGTCGTTCCTTCGCAAATTTTTGACGGCTTTGATTATGTTGCGCTCGGACATCTGCATAAGGCTCAGGACAGAGGCTATAACGCAAGATACAGCGGCTCCCCTCTCAAGTATTCTTTCAGCGAAGCTGAACATAAAAAATCTGTTACCATATTAAACATAAGTGATAAAATTGAAATTGAAGAACTGGAAATTGTTCCATTAAGAGAAATCCGAGTCATAAAAGGTACATTTGACGAAGTATCTGCCATAGCTGAAAATGATTCGAACAAAGATGACTACATAAAAATTGAACTCACTGACAGATATGCAGGTATGGAAGCAGTTGAGCTTTTCAGAACCTATTACGCAAGGCTGCTGAATATTACCGGCAAAATGAATGAAACAGAAGAAAATGAGCTTACTGTAGAAGAATTGTACAACTTGTCACCTGATGATATTCTTGAAAAATTCTACAGGGAAGTCACAGGCGGCAATCTGGATGAAGAGAAAAAAAATCTGTTTCGCAATGCCATGGCAGCTGTAGAAAATGAGGAGTGTGTGAATCAATGATACCTATTAAATTAACATTTCAGGCATTTGGCCCTTATGTCAACCAGCAGGAAGTAGATTTCAATAAATTTGCAGATTCGGGTGTATTTTTAATTCATGGAATCACGGGCTCAGGAAAAACCACAATTCTTGATGCAATGTCCTATGCGTTGTACGGAAAATCAAGCAGCGGACAGCGAGGCGATATCACTGCCATGAGATGCCAGCTTGCAAATGAAAACATGGCTACAGAGGTTGAATTCGCATTCAGAATTTCAGAAAAAATATATAAATTCACAAGAAGCATAACTGTAAGGACAAAAAGAAACGGAAGCAAGGATTACAGCATAACACAAAACGCAATGTTTTTAAACAAAGAAAATGTATTTGTACCTTTTTTTGAAAATCCGAAAATAAAGGATGTAGAACAAAAAGCATGTGAATTAATAGGTCTTAATCATGAGCAGTTCATACAGGTAATAATGCTTCCCCAAGGTAAATTTGAAAAGCTTTTAATGGCAAAATCAGATGAAAAGGAAGAAATACTTGTTACCTTGTTTAACGCCGAAAAGTGGCAGGAGGCTGCCGAATGGATATGTGAACAGGCTAAAGGAATTGCAAGAGACATCACAGTAAAAAGAGAAAACATCAACATTTTGCTTAAATCCGAGCATGCAGAGAATATTGAAAATTTACAGGAACAGACAGCAGAATTAAAATTATCGGTTGAAAATATATTAAATGAAAAACAGAAAAGAACAGGATTGCTGTCCTCTGAAAAGGATAAATACCAGCTTCAGAAGGATATATATAATTTATTTGAAGAAAAGGACAGAATAGAAAAAGAGCTTATAAAAATCAAAGAACAGGAAGAATACATCAGCACTGTTTCAATCAAGCTTGAACGAGGAAAAAAAGCCCTAAATGTTTCCCAGAAATATTCAAACGTAATGAACATGTACAAGCTGCTTCAGGAAGCAAATTCGAAGCTGGAAAGAGAAGAAAAAAACAATTTGCTCTGCATTGCTGATAAAGAAAAAATTGAGCAGGATCTGGAATGCTTAAAGAAAAATGAAAAACCTGTTGAAAACGCCAGGGAAAACAAAATACGAGCAGAAGCTTTAATTGAAGTTTACAAGGAAATTACAACAGCAAAGAAAGAAGCAGAAAATGAAAATATTATCCTCGAAAAGCTTATTAAAGAAAATATCAGCAAACAGGAACATTACAAAAAATCTAAAGACATACTCCAGAATTATGCGGAACAGAAAGATTTCATTTTTAACAACTATAGCATGAAACTTCCTGAGCTCAGAAACAAAGCGGAAAAATTCATGACTCTGGACAAAAAAAATGCTGAGTTCCAAAAAATAAAGCTGGAAATTGACAAAATAAACATTTCTCTTGATACCCTTAACAACAGTCTTGAAAAAAACAGGCAATATTCAGAAGCTAAAAAAAGTGAATATGACAATGCCTATAATCAATACATTGAAGAAGCAGCCTTCCTCATAAGTGAGGATTTGAAAGAAGGTCAGGAATGTCCCGTTTGCGGAAGTATATCGCATCCCCAAAAAGCATGCAGAAAAGACAGCTTATCAGATGCCGCTGCCGTTAAATCACTGGGTCTTGAGTTGGATAAGCTTAAGGAAGAAGAAAACAAGATTGTAAATTTAATTGCCAGACATGATGCGTCAAAAGCGTCCGGCACAGAAAAGCTTCAAAATCTTTTAGAAGAAATAGACAAATTTAATACATCTCTTTGCGACTGTACTAAGGAAGAAACTATATCAGACCTGAAAAAGGCTGAAAATGAAGCAGGTAAATTAAATGATATCATCAGCGCGGAAACAAAACTCTCTGCTGAAATAAACAAGCTGGACAAGGAATTGTCCGAATTGAGCATGAATATAACAGAACAGAGCAGGCTGAAGGAAGAAAAGGCAGCCAGATTCAACTCTCTTCTTACAAGAAAAATTGAAGGTATAGAATCTTATTCTGATTTGATGAATAAAATAAATGCTTTTAACAGTGAAATAGAAAAGTATACAAATGAATTAAGCGTTTTAACCGATAAAAGAAACTCATCAGAAAAAATGCTCAGCTCATCAGCAGCAAAACTCAAGTTTTTAAAAGAAGATGTTGAAAATAAAAATGCCGAATACGAAAATGGAAAAATAGAATATTATGAATTATTGAAGGAAAATAATTTTCAGGATACATCCGAATTCAAGCTGTATCTGGCTGAACAGCACCAGCTTGACCAATGGGATAAGCAAATTCAAAATTATGTAATTGAAAAGGGATCAGTTTCCAAAAGCCTTGAAAGACTGGTATCTCTAACCTCAGATAAGGTAAAGCCGGACATTGAAGAAATTAAAAATTCTATAGAAAAATCAGAAAAAATTATTATGGAATTTGAAAAACAATTAGCTCTGAACACTGACAGAATAGAGCGGCTGGAGAAAATCACCAAAAAAACAGAAAAAGAACAAAAAACACTTCAGGAGCTGATACGAAAATATGATATGTACTCAAGCTTCGGAACAACACTGCGTGGCGACAGAGGGATAAGTCTGAGGCGTTATGTCCTGGGAGTAATGCTTACAGCAGTAGCAGCAGAAGCCAACAGTCTCCTAAAGAATGTGCACGACGGGCGCTATCAGCTTTGCAGAACTCTTGAAGGAAGCGGCAGAACAAGAAAAGCAGGACTGGAGCTGGAAGTCTTTGATGCTTATTCAGGGGAAAAAAGAGGTGTAGCAGGTTTATCAGGAGGAGAAAAATTTCTTGTATCGCTTGCTCTCTCACTTGGCCTTTCCGCAGTTGTGCAGGCCCAATCCGGAGGAATAAGAATTGATACCATGTTCATAGATGAAGGTTTTGGCAGTCTGGACAGCTCATCCATAAGAGATGCGTTAAACATACTGGGTTCAGTCAAAGGTTCAAAGAGACTCGTAGGCATCATATCCCACGTCCAAATGCTCAAAGAAACAATTGAATCCTCCATATCGGTTGAAAAGGACCGAAACGGAAGCACACTATCGGTTAACGGTTAAAACTTTAAGGCAGCTGAATGAGCAGCTGCCTTTATCTTTCATATACTTTACCCCAATGCCACATCAAGTATCATCATTATAACAAACCCAAAAGCAGCGCCAATAGTTCCTATATTACTGTGCTCTCCATTTTGTGCTTCCGGTATAAGTTCCTCAATTACCACATATATCATAGCTCCTGCAGCAAAGGAAAGCAGATAAGGAAGTGCCGGCTGAATAATGCTCGTCAAAAGTATGGTCAAAAATGCGCCAATAGGTTCCACAATTCCTGACAACGTTCCATATACAAAAGATTTCTTATTGGATAATCCTTCACTGCTGAGAGGCATGGAAATAATTGCACCTTCGGGGAAGTTTTGAATAGCTATTCCTATAGAAAGCGAAAATGCCCCTGCCATTGATATCAGTGAGTTTTGTGCCAGAACTCCGGCAAATACAACACCAACAGCCATTCCTTCTGGAATATTATGCAATGTAACTGCTAAAACAAGCATTGTAGTTTTTCTTAATTTTGAACCCTTTGATGTTATACCTTCCGGCTTGTCTTCGTTCATATGAAGATGCGGAATAATATTATCGAGCAGCAGCAGGAAAAATATGCCCAGCATAAATCCAACAGCAGCCGGCATCCATGCAATTATCCCCTGTTCCTCTGCCATATCGATTGATGGCATCAACAAAGACCATACCGAAGCCGCAATCATAACTCCCGATGCAAAGCCCAGCAGAGATTTTTCCGTCTTGGCGCCCATTCCGTTTTTCATAAAAAAAACCATGGCGGCGCCTAATGTGGTGCCAATAAATGGTATAATCACTCCAATAAATGTATTTAAGTACATATGTCCTCCTCTTGAATATCTTCATTATGCTTTAACTATTAATTACGAGAATTTATTACAAGGCCTCTTCCTGAGAGTAATGATACTTCCAGCCGAATTCATCCGTAAAAGCTTATATACCATAGGTAAATGCGTTATGTCCTTATACATAAGCAGCAGATAATGCACCTTCATCAATATTTTTTCCATTCACATATACATCATAATCAATAGCGACACTTTCATATGATACCCTCCCACGTTAGCGCTAAAACTTTATCAGCTATATTTTTATACCCTTTTTTTGCTATTATAAATATAATATTAAAAATTTTCATAAATGCTTATAACTACATGAATATACCTTTAAATTTCTATCTAATTATAGCATTTTAAGTTACCCGCTAAAACACATTTTTTAATCAATTTTAATATCTGTCCGTAAAGCGTTCAGAAAATTATAACTTGAATCCTGAATTATAATGAAATATCAAAATACGCAGTGTTTAAAGCATTTCTTTTAAACAAATGTAGACTCGGGCAGTAAATCTTTTGCTTTTTCTGCCCCTTCACTGCCGCCGTATTTTCCAAAAAGAGCAACAAACTGATTCAATATTTCAGGCTCTGCATGTGTATTCATGAGCTTGCCGCAAAGGGCATATTCCAGCCAGTTGAATATGACAGCCTGTGCATACACCAGTCCTCCCATCTGACAATGGCTGGAGCCGCCTTCCTGTCTTGTAAACAAACGAATATAACGCGGGCAGTCAAGTGAATGAATATAATCCAAAATACCTGCTACAATCTCCTTGCTGGGGGCCGCAGCATCTTTAATATCATCTTCACCAAACAAAAACAGCATAGGCTTTTTCTTTAACAAATCCTCAAACCCGAGCAGCGTAAACGGTTCATACGCTTCAATCCACTCATGAACGGAATTTATGCCCAACGCCCAAGAGGAATGTTGAAATGACCAGCGTGCCGGTGTATTTATTTTCGCCAAAAGGTGAAAGGTTTTATCCATGAAGGCTTGATGTTTAACCATATTTTTCATCCCTGCCCTTGCCGCTGCACCACAGTCTACAACAATTGTATTTGGAATACACGCCTTGATGCGCGGGTCAAACGCTCCCCTCACACACAAATATCCCCCCATTGAATATCCAATGATCGCAATTTTTTCTCTGTCAATATCAGTGCGCTCCATAAGATAATCAACTGCTGCACCTACCGGCTTTTCATAATCAGGTTGAAATACCAATCCCGGATTATCCATTAATGCCCCCCACTGCCCCGGTCCCTCAAAGATAAGGCAATTCCAGCCATAGCGGCGTGCCGCTTCCCCGATCCAAAAATATACTTCTTCCGCAGTTGAGTCGAAACCGCCAATAGCAATAAGTGTTGGCCTATTGAGCTGACCGCAGGGAATGTAGTACCCGGGAAGTAAAGCGTCTTTAAATTTTATGCTGACGTGCTCAATTGGGTACTCAGATAATGGCAGCATAGAGTGAAATGTATCTCTGCTTTTTTTCCATAGGTCCCTGTGGAGGATATCTGTATGGTCAGTATAAAAACATGCCATTCGATAATAATTGCTGGCTCGCATAAATGCCTTCCGCGCCGATACAGTATCGCCGATCTCCAACCGCTGCCTGGCATATCCAGCTACAAAATCAGCAGTTTTACTCCATTCCTGCGTCCAACTGTTAAAATCATTGTTTCGTATTCGATGCATTCGCCAAATTCAGCCCCGCCCGCAGTCTGAAGTGACACTCCCCTTGTAAACTCATAATTAAATCCACCAACTGTTTTATCACCAAAATTGACTTTCATAAAAATACCTCCAGCAAAAAGTTTTGAAATCCCATGACCTTAATTTCATCATATAACTTCAAATACCGCCTGTCAATATATTTTGAAATATTCATTGTTGCATTTCAAAACTATACTATATTATTGACCGTTGATGCTGCCCGAGAATTATTTTTCACACAAGTCATGCGTAATGTGAGAATCAAAGAAATTACTCCATCAATTATTTTTATCTTTAATAAATAAAATCTATTGTTTCACTTCTTGAACTTAGCTTATTTACGCCATTTTTTTCCAATAATTATTGGGGTTATTAATTTCTTTTTCATAATGCGATATTCTTCTTGTGAATTTCAGTACGCATGAATAAAAATATTAATCTTTACCTAATTATATCATCTTATGCTATGTATTAAAATAAATTTCTGAAATCCATTCTGAGACCTTTCCTCAAAGTGCCTCCCCAAAATAAACAAAGTACATATCCCAAAGCACCTATATCCAATTCATTCACTTTGAACAGAACTTTTCAAAATATGTTTCATAGTATGGTTTAGACAAGCTTAGTTTGTCCAAATTTACTTGAGAGGTAATGAATATGAGCATATACTTGCAAATTGAACGTTCCACCGCAGGAATGGTGGAACCCAATTCAAATGTAATTTTTGATTCAACGGTAATATCAACGGGAAATATTAACTATGACAGTTCAACCGGTATAATAACCTTGCTTGAAGCCGGTGTATATGAATTCGACTGGTGGGTGGCAACACAAACTTCTCTTGCCCCCGGAGGAGCAGGCTTCATACTTGTTCCATCTGCAGGCGCTTCCTTAATTGGCAATTCACCACTTAAAGCAGGGGAAGTTGTCGGAGTAGGAATAATAGAAGCTGAAACTGCTCCTGTGACAGTGGAGTTAAAAAGCAACAACGACGCAACTGTTTTCTATTCACCTTCGGTTCCAATAAAAGCTTCATTGATAGTGATAGGAGCAACTGAAGCAATAGGTCCTACTGGGGCTACCGGACCTACTGGCGCCACCGGTGCTACTGGCGCTACCGGTGCTACTGGCGCTACCGGTGCTACTGGTGACACTGGACCTACTGGCCCCACTGGTGACACTGGACCTACCGGTCCCACTGGCGACACCGGATCTACTGGTCCTACTGGTGACACTGGACCTACTGGCCCCACTGGCAATACAGGGCCTACTGGCCCTACTGGAGATACCGGGCCTACCGGTCCTACTGGCGATGCAGGGCCTACTGGTCCCACTGGAGATACCGGGCCTACCGGGCCTACTGGCGACACTGGATCTACTGGTCCTACTGGTGACACCGGACCTACCGGTCCCACTGGAGATACCGGACCTACCGGTCCTACTGGCGACACCGGACCTACCGGCCCTACTGGCGACACCGGACCTACCGGCCCTACTGGCGACACCGGACCTACCGGTCCCACTGGCGACACCGGACCTACTGGTCCAACTGGTGATATAGGGCCTACTGGTCCCACTGGCGACACCGGACCTACCGGTCCCACTGGAGATACCGGACCTACTGGTCCCACTGGAGATACCGGACCTACCGGTCCTACTGGCGACACCGGACCTACCGGCCCTACTGGCGACACCGGACCTACTGGTCCCACTGGAGATACCGGACCTACTGGTCCCACTGGTGACACTGGACCTACTGGACCTGCAGTATTAGATGAATCGTTCTCGGCTTTTCTACCGGCTTTATCAACATCCGCAAGCACACAGTTAAGCGGTTGGACAGTCACTGCCCCGTATTTTGACAACACAACATTTGATGAAGCAACAGGAAACTATACTATTCCAGCTACAGGAACGTATTTAATTAATGCAACTATTAACTACTCCACAACCGCCGCTATTTCAGTTGCATTGGGATCAGGAATTGATCCGGCATTTGTTGTGAGACGCACCTCCCCAACTGTAACCGATTTGGTCAGCGGTCTGTTCCCAGTCTTAAATGTTAATATAGCACTTCTACTGACCCTTAGAACAATCCTGGGCAACGGAACAGTCACTCTTACAGGCGAATTTGAATTGACAGCCGGAGATGTTATAGGAATATTCTACGAGGATAATGGTTTAACAGTACCACTTAATTTAGGCGGTGCAGGAGCACCTGGTATCGTTTGGTCAGTAAGCAGACTGACGTAATAAGAACTGCTTAAATTCAATATTTTACTGTCATGAAAACACAAATCAAGAAGCTCATATTTTAAAAATATGAGCTTCTTCACTACTGTTCAAAAAACATAAACATCCAAAATTGAATATCCAAAATTAAGAAGAAAATCATCATTACATGTGATATAATTTTATGCAGGTGGTGATTTTTTGTATTTTGAATATGGAGATAAAGAAATTGAATTTTTAAAGAAACGAGATAAGAAGCTTGGAGAAGCCATAGAAAGGATTGGTCATATATACAGACCAGTTGATACAGATTTATTTTCATCGGTTATACATCACATTATAGGACAACAGATTTCCACAAAGGCCCAGGAGACCGTGTGGAGGCGTCTTTGTGACAGAATTGGAAGGGTAGATGCGGAGGCTGTATGTTCTGTTGAAATAAATGAGCTGCAAAGCTTTGGAATGACATATAAAAAGGCAGGGTATATAAATGATTTTGCCGAGAGTGTCAGAAGCAGAGATTTAAACTTGAACAAAGTTGCAGGTCTTTCGGATGATGAGGTTGTTAAGGAGCTTTCATCAATAAAGGGTATAGGCGTATGGACTGCGGAAATGATAATGATATTCTCCATGCAGCGTCCTAATATTGTAAGCTTTGGCGATCTTGCAATTATACGGGGCATGAGGATGCTTTACCGTCACGAAAATATAGACAGAAAAAGGTTTGAAAGATACAGAAAGATATACTCTCCGTATGGAACTGTTGCAAGTCTGTATTTATGGGCAGTCTCCGGAAGTGCAATACCTGAGATTACTGATTGTGTATCTAAAAAGAAAAAGGAGAGAAAAAATGACACGGGACGAAATGTGGAGAGCTGTAATTGAAAATGATGAATCATATGACGGAATATTTTTTTATTCTGTTAAGTCTACGGGAATTTACTGCAGACCATCCTGTAAATCAAAACCCCCTAAGCGTAAGAATATTTGTTTTTTTGATACGGCAGAAGAAGCGAGAAGTGCAGGATTCAGGCCTTGTAAGAGATGCAGAAGCGATCTTATGGAGTATCATCCTATGAAAGAAATAGCTTCAAAAGCTAAGCAGCTCCTGGACAGGTGTTTCGGTGAAAAATGCGAACTAAAACAGGAATTCAGTAAATTGGGAGTTTCTCAGCGCAGAATGTCAGAGATTTTTAAAGATGAATATGGCATAACGCTGTATGAATATATGAAAAACAGACGCTTAGAGGAGGCAATACACCTGCTGATTAACACGGATAAAGATATCATTGATATAGCCTATTCAGTCGGATTTGGAGGGTTGTCATCCTTTTACAGATTCTTTAAAAGTGAAACTGGAATGCCGCCTTTGGCATATAGAAAGGAACATAGAAAATGATAAGGCATGCTTTTTATAATTTTGAATTTGGTATCTTAAAAATAAGTTATATTGAATCAGCAGTTATAGGAATCAGAATAGTTGCAAAAATAAATGAAGAAGATGTACATTCAGAGATTTCAGATACGGCGTATGAGCAGATTTGCGAGTATATTGCAGGAAGACGAAAAAGCTTCGATTTGCCGTATGAGCTTTATGGTACAGAGTTTCAAAAAAGAGTTTGGATAGAACTATGCAGGATTCCATATGGTGAAACACGCACTTACAAACAGATTGCGGAAGCTGTAGGTAATCCTGAGTCAAGCCGGGCAGTAGGTTCTGCAAATGGAAAAAACCCGATTATGATTATCGTTCCGTGTCATCGTGTCATAGGAACCAATGGAAATCTTACAGGTTATGCCGGAGGACTTGAATTAAAAAAAGCTCTTCTTGACATTGAGAGGCATGCAAAAATGTGTTTGGGGAAATGTTGAATGAGTGCAGTAGCACGATTCAGCATATTTCCCTTGGATTTAAAAGAACCGGCATCTTTAGTTTGTATATTTTTGTGCTGCTATTTTGAAAGTAAATATTGATTAATTATATTTTCATCTAGACGTAATTTTTGTTTGCTTTTTATGGTAAGCATATTGTCCAATAATTTAAATACTTTGTTGTCAATTAATAAGTCATCACTATACTTATATTCCTCACTATTTACGTAATCAAAAGGTATTCTATACTGTTTTTCTTTGAACCTCACCTTCAAAAAACTATTGTTAAAATAAGTCCTAAGAATAGTCAAACTAATACTATCAGTATAATCATAATACCAATAACCCATATAATAATAAATATTATTATTGTTATTCAAAATATTCTTTTCTTTTGGAAAATAATAAAACTTTCCATCCACTTTAAATATAAATGATCCATATTCATCATTATAAGCAATTGTACTTAATCCTCTAAAAATATTTCTATCATAAGCTTGTTGCAGGCAAGTTACCAACCTTCCTGTTTCCATTGTTCCTCTTTCTCCGGTATAGTTCTCATATTTATCAATCCCTATATAACTAATAAAAAAAGTCACAACCACAACTATAAATACAAAAAAAATAATAGCTTTCTTTTTCATGAAGCATTTCACTTCCTTTTGTTTTATATGTAAAAGTTTATCATATCACTATATTTATCTATTGCTAATATTATAATTAAAATTGTTAATACCGAGTTCTTTATATTTACCATAAAGACCTCCTTGAATTTTCCTTTAAATTTATAATTCCCCTTCTACTTATAAGACGTAACATTGGTGCAAAAGTTTCATAGTTTGCTATTTTTATCTGAAAAGCTTTTTAAATGTTATTTATATAACAAATTATGCAGTTTGTCCCTACCCTATTGTATTATTTTGCAATAATCGATAAAATTAATATAGAAACAGGGGGGAAAAATTATATTAAAATCAGGTATTTTGTGGAATATACTACACTTTTATTTTACATTCAAACTTTTATTGATTTATAATGGAAAGCATTAATTTTCTCAATATATCCCCCACTTTAACTTCGTTAAATTACAGAATACCTGCAGATTTATTAGCTGTATTTTATAAGCACAGCTGTTTTTAGCAATTAATTATTCGTATTGTTTATTATAAAGGAGTGAAAACTAAATTATTCCCCCAAAATTTAGCATTATTATTTCTAATATTGGCTTTTTCTCTGATTAGGCCATAGCATCATTTAGGATCGTTAACAATTTAACCTCTACATTTAAAAAGACGTATTTACGGCTTAATGCAGAAACAGCATAAGCCATGTAATGCGTCTTTTTTGATACTCAATATTATTATTTCCCCCTGTAAAAACTTTTAGGACAGGTTTACAAATCCCATTTCTGACTTGTCCTTAATATCCAAGTGAGTTTTTACAAGGAGGAAATGAGATGAGTTTATTTTCAATTTTTAAAGCCGCACAAATGGGAGACGAAGAAGCGATATTGTTACTTTATAATAAGTTTTTACCAAAGATAAAGAAATGCGCTATAAACCTGAATTATGAAGCTGCGGAAACCGATATCACTATAAAATTTTTAGAGTTCATAAAAAATACTAATTTTGATGCTCTGATCTCCAAATGCGATGGAGCTGTTGTAAATTATGCCAATAGATTTTTTAACAATACTTTCATTAATTTATTAAATTCTCATTCTGAGCCCATACGTTATATCTATATTGATGATGAAAACAGTTTCATAAAAGATGTGCCATATTATGATGATCAAAGCAATTTATATATTGATTGCTTTTCGCACCTTACTGACTTACAAAGTGAAATAATAGTTTACAGATACATTTACGGATATTCTGTTCAGGAAATAGCACTAAAATTGAAAGTTTCAAGACAAGCTGTAAACAAAGCCAAAAATAGAGGGATAAAAATTATTAGGTCCCTTTATTCGGAATATTTGAGGTAACGACCATAAAATAACTTTTGAAAGGAGGTAAATCATGGAAGAAAGAATAATTGAAATGGCAGCAACACAAGGAATATGGGCATTGCTTTCTATAGTTCTGATATATTACATAATAAAAACTCAGGAAAAAAGAGATTTGAGGAAGGAGGAAAGAGAAAAAAATTATCAGGACATTATTTCATCATTAACAGACAAACTGAATCTTGTTGAAGACATAAGAGAGGATGTTGCTCAAATAAAAGATTCAATAAAATAACAATTTTCTATTAGGTTTACCTGGCAATTGCACCGTCAGAAGAAACAGGCGTTACTCTTGCTACTACCAGTGATACCTTTAATGGTAATGATTGCAGCTATATAACAGATCCAAGCGGCTCTGCCGCTGAAAGACTTCGTAGTGCATTTGGTCAACAGGTAAGCAATGGTATCAACGCCTTACGTACTGGTTGTTATAACCGTTTGATAAAAAAATAGCGTCTAAAAACTTTTAGGCGTCTTTTTCTATATATTCTTTTTTCCATAAAAAGCATGTTTTTTCCATAAACAACTTATAATAAATACTTCATAAAAATGAATATGAAAAAGATGTTTTCATCTAAATCATTTAAGGTTCTTTTTTACTTTATATCCCTAAAATTCATAACTTCTTTTTTATATCTGCGTCCGACTGGTATCTTCACATCCGTTTCCAACAATGCTATTTCTTTTGTTGATATTGACTCAATTTTTGTTTTATTAACTATAAAGCCGTTATGACATCTCAAATACAAATTCATATCAATTATTTTCTCAAGCTCTTTCAGAGGCATACGAAGTCTTTCTATCTCCTTGTTTCCCATGTGAATATTGATGTAATTATCTTCTTTTTCAAAATAAATAACCTGCATATTAA
This sequence comes from Sedimentibacter sp., assembly GCA_032059885.1. GTDB lineage: Bacteria > Bacillota > Clostridia > Tissierellales > Sedimentibacteraceae > Sedimentibacter. The sequence continues at coordinate 124,378 of DAMBZP010000003.1, read as the reverse complement.
AAATTTTTATTTTTTTATTATTATTTCTTATCTCAAAGAAATTCTTATCATTTTCATATGCAATATCCTTTTCAATTTTTTCAATTGCTTTATCCAACACTAATTTAAGCCTGTTTTCATCTATGGGCTTAATTAAATATTGAAATGCAAATTGCTCATATGCTTTTACAGCATAATCAGTAAATGATGTAACATATGTTATTATGGCATTTGAGTTAATTTCAAATATTTTCTTTGCTGTTTCAATGCCGCTTATTCCCGGCATACTTATATCCATAAATATTACATCATATTTCTGTTTTTCATACATCGCAACAGCTTCCAGCCCGGACGTTGCTCTATGGCATGTATATGTAATATGTTTGTTTTCCAATATTCTATTAATATACCATTCTAGAATATCCAAATCTTCTTCCATGTCATCACACAGCAAAAGACTATAATTCATATACTTTTCCCCCTTGTTATCAAATTTTAAATAATTAAGTAATACATTTTACTATATATTAATAAAATCCCCAATACATTTTAAAATTTATAATTTCCCTTCTACTTATAAGACGTAAATTTACACAAAAGGTTTCAGTATTTTCTATTTTATCCGAAAATTTTAAAAGCGTATTTATACAATAGATTATTTAGTTTATATACAACATTTTGCTTTCTTAGCTAAAATACTGTATGCCTGAAGGTATGCCAGCACTGGCACTAAGATATTTAAGAATAAAAGCTGCAAATGAATCATTGTCAAAAATATCATTGGAATACATCACTCCTATCGCATAAAAAATTTATTGGTTGTATACATATAAAATAGCCTTATATACAAACTCTGCAAGTCCTGGTAACTTTTTGTCCAATTCTTCTTTGTAAATCAAATACATCTCTCCAATTTTTAGAAAGGACTTATCATCGCACGAAATACACATATCTATCAATTCTCTATAAGCAATGACTGCCTTTTTTGCCGCCAAGCTCTCAGGACCGTCCATCATAGCCTCATGAAACTTTTGCATAATATTCCCGCAAAGAGAAATGAGCTCACCAAAATCCATATTCATTATATTCGATACATTTTTAACACGAGACACACCATTTGGAAATATGCCGCTTTTTACTACTGGAAGAAAAAAATTGCTTTCAATTAGCACCCGAATTTCTTTTGAATATGTTTTCTTCATTGTTTCAAGCTTATTTTTATCAAAATCTCGTAACATTGAGATATCAAATTCATCATTCAATACACGATTGACTGACAATATCATTTTTTGCAATACAGATTGTTTTTCCAAAAGAATTTGTCTATGATGCCGTATAATCTCTTTTTCCATTTCCTTTGGACTTTCAAGCAGCAGCTGAATATCACCAAGAGAAATACCCAGCTCTTTATAAAATAAGATGCTCCATAAGCGTCGCAGGCTTTCGTTATCATATTGCCGATATCCTGATTCCTTTACCACACTTGGCGGTAGCAATCCGATTTCATCATAATATTGCAAGGTGCGTCGGCTTATGCCAGAGAGTTTACATACTTCATTTACACTTTTCATCGCTTTTTCCTCTTATAAAAATTTTTCAAAAAACCGTTGACTCGAACGTTACGTTATAGTATATGATCCATTATAAGTAAAAGACCATGCTTTGTAAAGTGAAAAACGATAGTCACAAACATTGCACATTTAAGGAGGATTTATTTATAATGAATAAGAATGAAAAAAATCAAAAACTTGAACCAATTCCAAAAAATATTATGAACATTGCCTGGATTCTGGTGCTTGGAGCAATTATGCCCTTGCTTGATTCAACAATGGTTAATATTGCAATCAAGCATCTGAGCAATGATTTCAGCATTGGACTTGATTTAATTCAATGGGTGATTACAGGTTATGTATTGGCTATGGCAATTTCAGTACCACTCGCTGGATGGATGGTTCAACGGTTCAATGGTAAATGGTTAATGGTTGCTGCCAATATTTTATTTTTAATTGCTTCGATTGCTTCGGGATTTAGTTGGAATATCAATTCATTGATTATTTTCCGTGTTGTTCAAGGCACCAGTGCCGGATTTATTATGACATTAGTAACTACATTATGCATTGAAATCGCCGGCAAGGAAAGAATGGGACGTTTGATGTCAACCATTGGTATCCCAACAGTATTAGGCCCAATCCTTGGTCCGGTTATTGGAGCTGTGATTGTCCAATTCTTGCCATGGCGTTATATCTTCTTTGTGAATGCTCCAATCGGTATTGTTGCTATAACTTTAATGATTTGGAAACTTCCTGACTTCATACCGGCAAACACAAAAGCGAAATTTGACTTCATGGGTATCATTTTCCTGGGAACCGCTTCCGCAACTTTAATCTATGGAATTACTAAAGCAGCGAAAAGTGCCACATTTAACAACAGCACAACCATTTCTTATATTGCTGTCGGTATTGCAGCTTTAGTCATCTACATGATTTATGCTGCTATCGAAAAGGAACAAGCAATTCTTCCATTATACTTATTTAAATTAAAAAATTTCAGTGCAGTTATGGTTGGATTGTTTCTTGCAGGTATTGCCACTAACGGTCCAATGTTGTTATTACCCTTGTTTTTTCAAAATATTAAGGGTTTCTCCGTTTTGATTACTGGATTAATGTTAATTCCGCAAGGTATAGGTATGTTACTTGCTCGTCCGTTGATTGGCAGGCTAACCGATAAGCTGGGAGCACGCAATGTTGTCCTTATAAGCTTGACATTAGCCATTGCTGGCACAATTCCATTCGTATTCTTCAATGAGACATCTTCTCTCATTGTTGTAAGTTGTGTCTTATTTATTCGCGGCATGGGTATTGGTGGTGTCACTATTCCAATGATGACTGATGCATACACAGGTATGGTCAAGCAGGAGATTGCTCAAGCAAGTGTCGGAACCAGGCTCGTACAAAATATTGGCGGTGCATTTGGCTCAGCAGTAATTGCAACAGTTGTCAGCCTTTCAATTCAGAGTAAAACACCAACAACACCGCTCATGACCGCAGCTTATCATGATGGTTTCATGTTAGCCGTAGCTCTTAGTATAGTATTACTCATTCCATCTTTGTTTTTAACCAACAAAAAATCTAAGTAAAAAATAATAAAATTTAGAAATAGAATTGAATACTCCAAAGCATCATTGAAAGCTATTTTAAATTCTGCTCACAAAATCTTAAAATAATCATGACCACCAACCGGTGGTCACGATTATTCTATCCATTTAATCAAGTCTGATTTTATCGAAAGAAATTTTTTTGTCAGCTCATTCCATGTTTCTTTTGATATATCATTAGATGATTCATCTTAAAAATCTATGAGCAAGGCCTCCACCAGACGGGGCGCTATTATGTCAAACTGTTTTTGGCTTTATTTTAAGCGAATTGCAAAATAAGCAAGTGGGGCTGCGCCCTGCTTGTTGTTTATACTCTTTCCGGTTCTTCGTATGTTTCTCCGAAAGTTTCTACTGTAACTTTTTTGAGCCTTACATCTTCTGCCGGTCTGTCGCTGTAATCTGTCTTTGCATTTGCAATTTTATTTACTACATCCAGTCCTTCTGTAACCTTGCCGAATGCGGCATATTGTCCATCAAGATGCGGTATGAAAGTGCTAGCAAGAAAAAGTCTGTCAAAATTGGTAAAGCGGGACAATATATCAAACCTTTATTAGTACAATGTGCATTAGCTGCAGTAAAGAGCAAGAAAGAACCTTACTTTGCAATCAAATATCAACACATCAAGAAACGTCGTGATCATAAAAAAGCTGTTATAGCAATAGCTCGTATGATGCTTGTTTGTATTTATCACATAGTATCAGAAGAAAAGCCTTTTAATACAACTAATTATGCGGAATTAATGGATCCGCATCATCATGTTGACAAAGTTGCTCTGAATGAAGCAAATGTATTTGCCTATCTTCAACAACTATATTCTTATCCTTATTATCTTTCTTTATTATAAAAAAGCCCGTTTCATTATTGCGGTGCTTATTCTCTTCAATTTTTTCTAATGCTTTATCCAACACTATCCCAAGTCTAGCCTCATTTATTGGTTTGGTAATATAATGAAAGACAAATTGCTCATAAGCCTTTTTCGCACATTGGTGATATGCTGTAACATATATTATAACGGCATCATTATCGATATTAAATATTTTTTCTACAATTTCGATTCCACTAATGTCAGGCATTTCAATATCCAAAAAAGCAATATCATATTTCTGTTTTTCATACATTTCCAATGCCTCAGCTCCGGATGTTGTTTTATAACACTTATATAAAATACCTCTTTCCTTCATGCAATTACTTATATATTTTTCTAAAATGTCCACATGCAATTCTAAATCATCACACAGCAAAAATCTGTACTCCACATATAGCCCCCCTCTAAACGTAGATAAATTTTAAAGTTCCATATTTCTACTTTATATATTTATATCGACATATTTGAAAAATAATTGATATGTTCATTATTTCACCATTTATCAAAGTAATTATTTATACCGATAGATATTGTTAGGTCTTCACTTGCTCCTAAAACTTCGTTTCACTTATTTCACTCCACTACTACATAAGACGTAACAATAATATAAAAAGTTTCAAAAATACGAAGTTCTTACTTTAATTTATTTTAAAAAACCTCCCAGCATAGCAGTAATTTAAATAATACCTTACAGCTAATAGATAGCGTTTCGCTCGTACGATTTACTACTGTTAACCTACTTGTTGAATTAGGTCGATAGCAAGTAACGCTGCCATGCAACGCTTGGAAGGGAATCCAAGCGCTGCTCATGAAGATACATTGAAAACATAAAATAATAACATGAAAATACCAGCAGAAAATGCTGGTATTTTTTCAAAGGAGAGAATATGGTTGAATAAAAGAATTTATATTTTGAGATAGGAAAATTCAAAAGAGAACCAAACCACCTATTATTTTTGCTCTAAAAATTCTATAATAACTGAGTCATCTAATCTTAATCTTTTATTATTGCCTCGTGTTAATTCATTATCTAAGACCTTGAATTCAGCAGCTCTAATAAAAAGATTGTCATCAAACGCATAATTTTCTGAATTAACATATTCAAAAGCACAGAAATATTCTAAATCTTTAAAATTAAGTTTTTTACTCTTTGTTTTAGTGCGTGTTACAGTAAATCTTATTTCATATAATGGTTTATACCAATATCCCTGATAGCTATAAACATTGTCCTCGTTATAATCTAACACATTATATTCTCCCGGAAAGTAATAGAACTCCCCATTTCTCTTCAATATAAATTCGCCATAATCTTCATTAGTTACTATTGTATTTAATTCTTGAAATACCTGTAAATTATATGCGCTGGCTACATCTGAGGCTAATTTGCCTTTATAAGGCTCACCCCTTTGTGAATAATTCCCAAGTTTATTGAAGCAGTTAAAAAATAATACTATTGTAATCACTTCAGTTAAAATAAAAGTAATTATAATAATTAATAACTTAGTTTTTCTTTCCATTTGTAAATTCTCACTTTCATAATCAGCTTCCGTAACGATGACCTAACTTCACCAAAACTACTCTTGAAGAAGCGGCTAAAATTAAAGGGGCTGAAGCAAGTGGGGCTGCGCCCCGCTTGTTGTTTATACTCTTTCCGGTTCTTCGTATGTTTCTCCGAAAGTTTCTACTGTAACTTTTTTGAGCCTTACATCTTCTGCCGGTCTGTCGCTGTAATCTGTCTTTGCATTTGCAATTTTATTTACTACATCCAGTCCTTCTGTAACCTTGCCGAATGCGGCATATTGTCCGTCAAGATGCGGTGACTTTTTATGCATTATAAAAAATTGTGAACCTGCGGAATTGGGTGACATGGCTCTTGCCATTGAAAGAACACCTTCATCATGCTTCAGGTCATTTTTAAATCCGTTGCCTGAGAATTCTCCTTTAATTGAATATCCCGGTCCTCCTGTTCCTGTTCCGTTAGGACATCCGCCCTGAATCATGAATCCTTTAATAACTCTGTGGAATATCAGACCATCATAAAATTTCTTGTTGATTAATGAAATAAAATTGTTTACCGTATTAGGGGCTGTTTCAGGATACAGTTCCGCCTTCACGATATCACTGTTCTCAAATTCAAATGTAACTATCGGTAATTTCATATTTCCTCCAATTAATTTATTTGTATTACTATACTTTACACTAACCGAAAAAAAATTTCAACATATAATGATAACCGAAAACCGACAAAATAATTTGTTTTAATAATTCAACTTACTTTTATTTTTTTTAATAATATGGTTGTAACAACTGTTATCGACTAGAATATATTAAAGTAAAGCTACAGCAAATATGAGGAGGTTATATAAGCATGAAATGCTCAGATAGAAGAGATGTTTTAGGTGTCGGCGGAACAGCTGCTACTGGATGCTGCACCGCTCAATCAGGTTGTGATTGGGATGGCACTCTGCGCAATGTGGTAACAGAGCCAATATATGTACAAAAAGTTTATGACGCAGTATTATTTAATTTACAGGGATTAAAAACTGCTCCTGATACTATTTTCGAACCAAGGCTAGGCTGCGGAACGAATGTAATCAGAATAGCAGACATAAGATGCAAGAAATTCTTTAATCCTGACAATATCAATGATGAATGCAATTTGAGAATTGATCCTGTCACAACATTGTCAGGAGGACAATTCGTAAAAAGAGAAGATGGATGCGACTATAAGGTTATTGGTCCGGACGGTACATTAAGTCAGAAATTAATATGGGCTGACACACAATTCTGTGATGACGAAGAACAGGGAACTCCCGTATTCGGAACACAAAATGTTGAAATATCCGGATGTATTGAAATCGAAATGGATTTAGTAGTAACTCCGTGCGATTCAAACACTGAAAGCATAATTACATTATCAGCAATAGTTGAAATTGCTCCAAAATGCAATCCGTTAGTATTGACCAACTTCTTTGAAATTTGTGTACCTTCAGTATTGGATACGGCATTCCTGCCAAGATTTACTGAATTCTGCAATCTTGACTGTGTAGTAAGACTTGCAACCAACAGCATTCAAAGAGACTTCATACTTGACCCGAGAACAGGTGAATTAGCAGTTAATTTGATAATTTCACTGTGCATCGCTTGTGAGAAGAAAATAGTAGTTCCAGTTCAATTATGTGTTCTTTCCACAGGATTTGTACAATTAACTCCTGAACAATCAAATATATGCACAACATTCCCGAGACTATTCCCGAGACAAATCGATGAAAACTCCGTGGGCGGAGCCGGCGGTAACAACGGCAACGGCTGCAGGCCAAGATGTCAGTCAACAGAAGACTAATTACCATCATATAAGAACCTGCTGCTGCATATCACGGCAGCAGGTTTTTATTATTTTTGTTGTTTTTATTTTTTAACTTTTTTGTATTGACTTTAATCTTATCTTTTTCCATATCTTCTATGCCTTTTTCAATTAAGCGCATATTTACAGATTCTTCAATTAGTGTTTTAATAAGCACCATTACAGGTACTCCAAGAATCATTCCCGTCGCGCCGAATAAATTCCCTCCGACCGTAACAGATGTAATAATCCAAAACGGGCTTTCTCCAACGTTTCCCCCTACAATTCTTGGATCCAGGAAGTTTGCGTCGAGCTGTTGGATAACTATTATTATCAGCAGCGCCGTAAGAGCTTTAGGAGGATTTACGAAGAATGACACCATGACAACAGGGACAGACCCAATGATAGGACCGAAATAAGGTACTATATTAAACACACCTATAACTGTTCCCATTAAGATCGCATAGGGCACTCTGAATATGAAAAAAACTATTGAACATATGATTCCCACAATCAGCGAATCAAGAAGCTTTCCATTTAAGAAGCTCTTAAAAATCTTATTTGCCTGTGAAAAAACATGAATGGTCTGCTTAGCACTTTGTTCATCAAAAAAAGCAAATATGCATCTTTTTCCTCTGGCAAGCAGATCTTCCTTTTCAATCATCATATAGATGCTGATTATGAAGCTTGTGATGATTGCTACTGTACCTGAACCGATATTTGCAACGAACCGCACCAATGTACCCGATATTGCTATCAAGGCACTGTTAATCATATTCCTCACCGACTGGCTTGCCTGTAAAATATAATCAGCCGCAATTTGAACATAATGATTATCAATTTTACTTTTTATGTCGGTGACTATATGAACAATATCAACATTTCCTTCAATTAAATAAACTATATTGTTAATATTTTCAACAATCTGAGGCACCAGTTTATAAATTGAGAATCCAATCAGGGCTGCAAGAATTATAAAGGCAAGCAGTATTCCCTGACAGCGCCTGATCTTAAGTCTTTTCATAAAAAACAATACTGCTGAATCAAGCATATATGCAATTATCAAAGCATAAATTACCGGTTTAAATGATTCTTTCAGCCAATAAAATGTAGGACGACTGAAAACCATCAACAAAATTATCAAAATAACAAACAATATGGGCAGCGTCAATCTTAATATGCTTTTGTATTTTCCTATATTACCACCCTCTACATTATTTTTGCCTGACCTCTGTACACAACACCTTGTTTACCGTTCACTGTCAAAAGCTCTCCATCCTTTATTTCTTTCATGCAGCCTTCAGCTCCCACAATAACTTCCTTACCTAAATTAAGGGCCGCAATGAATGCATGGGATGTCAGTCCGCCTTCTTCTACTATTATCGCAGATGCTCTTGACATAAAATCAATTACATCCTTACCTGTTGCTGCCATTACTATTATATCCCCATCTTCAAATTTATCTCTAAGCTCAGCAGCATTTTTTGCAACTCTTGCTCTGCCTATGACAGTTTCTCTTCCTGCGCCGACCTTCCTGTAAAGAAGCTCGCTGACAATGTGAACCTTAAGCAGATTTGTACTTCCGGATATTCCTACCGGAACACCTGCTGTAATAACAATTAAATCTCCATTTTGAATATATCCAAGCTCTAATGCACTTTCGACCGATTTATCTATAATTTCATCCGTAGAGTTCATTTTGCTTATTTTAACAGGATAAACCCCCCAGTAAACAGAAAGCTTTCTCATAACCTTTTCGCTTTCCGTAGCTGCTATAATTGGTGCAACAGGTCTGTACTTTGACACTGCTGCAGCAGTATATCCTGATGATGTTGCTGAAATAATGGCAGATGCTTTTAAATCCAGACAAGTACTGCATGTAGCATAACTTATGGAGTCTGTAATGCTGTTCGTAAAACCAATATTTTTAGCATTTAATATTTCATCATAATCCAATGAATTTTCAATCATTTCTGCAATTCTTGCCATAGTCTGGACAGATTCAACCGGATAACTGCCTGAAGCTGTCTCTCCTGAAAGCATTATGGCATCAGAGCCTTCAAATATGGCTGTTGCCACATCTGAAACCTCTGCTCTTGTAGGTCTTGGATTTCTTATCATGGAATCAAGCATCTGGGTTGCTGTTATAACAGGCTTACCTGCATCATTACATTTTTTTATAAGCATTTTTTGAACCAGCGGCACTTCCTCAGCAGGAATTTCCACCCCGAGGTCTCCTCTTGCAACCATTATCCCATCTGTAACCTGAATTATTTCATCAATGTTTTCTACGCCTTGTCTATTTTCTATTTTAGAAATAATCATAATGCTGTCAGCATTTTCTTCTTCTAAAATTCTTCTTATTGCAATTACATCCTCTGCTTTTCTTATAAAGGATGCCGCTATGTAGTCCACATCCTGCTCTATACCGAATTTAATGTCTTCAATGTCTCTTTGTGTTAAGGCCGGAAGATTTATCTGAACGTTTGGAACATTAACTCCTTTTTTGTTTTTAATTGTTCCTCCGTTTTTAACAATGCATCTTAAATCAGTGTCGCTGATTGCTTCAACAACCTCCAGACTTATGAGACCATCATCGATGAGAACTATATCTCCCTGCTTAACATCTCTTGCAAAGTTTTCATATGTAACACCGGCAATTTCACTGCTTCCCATGACATTTCTTGTGGTTAATATAAACTCCTGATCCTTTACGAGCTCGGCACTGCCGTTTTTAAAATCACCCGTTCTGATTTCAGGCCCCTTTGTATCAAGCATTATTGCCGTAGATGTTCCTAATTCTTCTCTTATCTTTTTTATTACATCTATTTTTGATTTATGTTCTTCATGTGTTCCGTGTGAAAAATTCAATCTTGCCACATTTAATCCGTTTAAAACCAGCTCCCTGAATATTTTTTCACTTTCAGAAGCAGGACCTATAGTACATACAATCTTAGTTTTTCTCAATTAAATTCATCTCCCATTATTAACAATTGCTGAACTATTGACAATCACTCATCTACTGCTTAGCTATCGTTTTTATATTGACAATATTTTTGTCAGCTCATATGTTGTTTCGTCAAATTTTTTTTCAATTGAAAGTGCTTCTTCAATATCCATGTCAAAAATTTCGTTTCCCCTTACGCCAAGCACCCTGTTTTTGACCAAATTATTTAATAGGTCCACAGCCTTGGCTCCCATTTGGCTGCCTATCAGCCTGTCAAAAGCGGATGGTGTTCCTCCTCGCTGGGTATATCCCAAAACGGAATATCTGGTAGTGATACCTGTCTTACTCTCTATAAGCTCACTTATGTCCTTTGCATCTCCCGCTCCTTCAGCAAGTATTATAATGCTGTGCTTCTTTCCTCTGGCTCTGCCCTGCATTATTTTATCGCATACTTCATCAATATTATACTCAACTTCCGGAATAATAACCATTTCAGCTCCTCCTGCAAGCCCCGCATAAAGAGCAAGATCACCGCAGTCTCTGCCCATTACCTGAATTACATTATTTCTTGAATGGGATGAGGATGTATCTCTTATTTTCTCCACAGACTCAAGCACGGTTGTCAAAGCCGTAAAAAATCCCAATGTATATTGAGTGTACGGTAAATCATTGTCTATAGTTCCCGGTATGCCTATGACAGGAATTCCTGCTCTGCCAAGCTCCATTGCACCTCTGAAGGTTCCGTCCCCTCCTATTGCCACAATACCGTCAATTCCAAGATACTTAATATTTTGCAATGCCTTTTTGAAGCCTTCTTCCTCTGAAAATTCCTTACTTCTTGCACTTCCGAGTATGGTTCCTCCCCTGTGTATGATATCTGCCACAGAAGAAAGGTTCATTTCGACGCTTTCGCCATCTACTAAACCTCTGAATCCATTTTTTATACCCAGCACGTTTATATTATTATAAATTGCATTTCTTACGACTGCTCTGACTGCAGCATTCATTCCAGGCGCATCTCCTCCGCTGGTTAGAACTCCTATTTTTTTCACGATTTACATCCCCTTTGTTGAATAATTTATCAATTTGCAATTAATATATGATGACAGTTGTTGCATTCACGAACGGAAATGTCATCCGCCGATAGCGAAGAATCTCGGATAATTCGTTATTTTTGAATGATTGCTACATTGTCACTGCCAAGCAATGCTTTTAGATTTCTTATTAATTCTTCATTATCTGTATCTACCCAATTTTTTACAGGCAAAACCATATTTGCTTTTTCCTGCTGATTATAAATTATAACACAATCATTTCCTGTATGCCTGCAAATATTATTGAAAAGCTCTTTTTTGACTTTTTTATAATGTTCTGTATTTTGAACCTTTAAATAAAGTTTACGCGGAGATTTTTCTTCTGATGATTGTTGTTCCTCCTTTTTAAGCTCCTTGATTTTATTGCATATGAGCTTTGGAGCATCTTCTTCAGACGCATCTATTGTACCTTCAACCAATACTATATTGTCCTCATATAAAATATCTTTGCAGTCTTCGTAAATTTTAGGAAAAATAATACCTTCTACGGTACCATATAAATCTTCCAATGTTACAAAAGCCATCATGTTATTATTTTTAGTTATTTTATTTTGTTTCTTTATAATTATTCCACCAATTACAACTCTGCTGCCATCAGCCAGGCGTGCATTTTCACCTGATTCTCTGATTTCAGCTATTTCACTTGTATTTGTGGTTGCTGATTTTTCAAGTTCCTTTTCATACTCTGAAAGAGGGTGACCGCTTAAATACACTCCCACCATTTCCTTTTCCATGGAAAGCAGCTGTTTTTCATTGTATTCCGGAATATCGCGCATTTCCTCACTTTGTAAATCAATGCTTCCGGAAGCTGCATCGTCAAATAAAGAAAACTGGCCTTCAAGAGTTCTTTTCTTTTGATTAATAACCGTATCTATTGTTTTTTCATATACGTCCATGAGCTGTGAACGTCTAACCTTAAGAAAATCAAAAGCTCCGCATTTAATCAATGATTCTATCTGACGCTTGTTCAGAACGCTTTGATCAACTTTTGTACAAAAATCAGTAAAGCTTACGAATTCACCTTTTTCTTCCCTCGCTCTGATAATCTCTGCAATTACATTGACTCCAACATTTTTCACAGCAGCAAGCCCAAATCGGATTTTACCGTCTTCCACGGTAAATTTGTCCCTGCTTTTGTTTACATCAGGAGGAAGAATATCTATTCCAAGTCTTTTGCACTCTCTTATATACAGCGAAACCGTACCGGAGCTTCCCATAATGCTTGAAATGAGCGCAGCCATAAATTCCACAGGATAGTACACCTTAAGCCATGCTGTTTCATAGGCCAGCGCCGCATATGCAACGGAATGAGCCTTAGGAAATGCATACTTTGCAAATTCAACCATCAAATCATATATGTCATTGGCAGTCTTTTCATCAACACCGTTGTTTATGGCTCCAAGTATTCCCGGTTCATTGTTTTCGGCAGCTTTTCCGTAAATGAAATTTTTTCTTTCTTCAAGCATTACACTCATTTTTTTCTTTCCCATTGCACGTCTTAATAAATCTGAACGTCCCATGGTAAATCCACCTATATCTCTTACGATCTGCATAACCTGCTCCTGATATACCATACATCCGTAGGTTACGTCAAGTATGGACTCAAGCTTTGGATGCAGGTATGTAACACTTTCAGGATTAAGCTTGTTTTTTATATAAACAGGAATCTGTCCCATAGGGCCTGGTCTGTACAAAGCATTTGCCGCCGAAATATTTTCAAATTCCGTAGGCTTCAATTCACTTAAAAATGCTCTCATTCCCGAGCTTTCAAACTGGAATATCCCAAGGGTTTCAGCATTGGCAAACATCTTGTATACTTCCTTGTCATCATACTGACAGCTGCTGAAATCAACCTTGATATTGTGGTCCTTTTCTATAAGATCAACGGCATCACGTATAACCGTAAGTGTCCGAAGACCCAAAAAATCCATTTTCAGCAGTCCAAGCTCCTCCAGCTCAATCATGTTAAACTGAGTTGTAATAACATCCTTGTTTCTTGACAGCGGTACATATTCAGTTACTTCTTCTTTAGAAATCAATACTCCCGCAGCATGAGTAGATGCATGGCGCGGAAGCCCCTCAACCTTAAGTGCAAGATCAATAAGCTTTCTAACCTTAATGTCGCCATCGTAGGAATCCTTAAGGTCCTTATTTATTTCAAGTGCCTTTGATATTGTCATTCCAAGGCTCATGGGAATTTTCTTGGCTATAAGGTCAACCTCTCCATAGGACATGTTCAATGCCCTTCCCACATCTCTTATGGAGCCTCTGGCCGCCATTGTACCAAAGGTAATGATTTGCGCAACTTTTTTTTCTCCATATTTGCGCTTGACATATTCTATTACTTCCTCACGCCTTTCATAACAGAAATCAACGTCAATATCAGGCATGCTTATACGGTCGGGATTTAAAAATCTTTCAAAAATCAGATTGTATTTCATGGGATCTATGTTTGTTATTTTCATAGAATATGCGACCAAGCTTCCTGCAGCTGATCCCCTGCCCGGTCCTACCATTATCTTATTATCTTTCGCAAATTTTATAAAGTCCCACACTATGAGGAAATAATCGACATAACCCATTTGCTCAATTACTCTTATTTCATAATCAAGCCTGCTCTGGATTTCTTCTGATATATCTTTATATCTTTCTTCCAGGCCCTTTTGGCATATTTCTCTGAAATATGCCGTCTTTGTATAGCTTTCAGGAACTTTAAATTCCGGCAGATGCACAGTGTTAAAATCGAGCTCCACATTGCAGCGTTCTGCAATTTCAGCAGTATTACTTAAAACCTCCTCAGGAAAAAGCTCTGCCATTTCATCATAAGATTTTAAATAAAACTCATCGGTGGGAAATTTCATTCTGTCTTCATCCATTATGTTTTTTTGCATTTGGATGCAAAGAAGAACATCATGAAAATATGCGTCTTCTTTGTTTATATAATGGATATCATTTGTAGCAACAAGCTTAATTCCTGTTTCAAGGCTTATTTTAACAAGTGACTTGTTTACAGACTGCTGCTCCTCGATTCCATGGTCCTGCATTTCTAAAAAGAAATTATTTTCTCCGAATATATCTCTATACATTAACGCTGTACTTACTGCTTCTTCATAATTATTATCAAGCAGACAGGATGGAATCTCCCCAGCAAGGCACGCACTTAAAGCAATAATGCCCTTGCTGTAACGTTTTAATACATCATGATCAATTCTTGGTTTATAGTAATAGCCATCAACAAATCCTGCTGAGCAAAGTTTCATTATATTTTTGAAGCCCTCATAATTTTCTGCAAGCAGCACTAAATGAAACTGATTTTTATCCTTTTGGGGATCTTTATCAGTCATTCTGCGCGGTGAAACATATGCTTCAAATCCAAGTATAGGCTTTATACCTGCTTTTTTTGCCTGCTTGTAAAATTCCACAACTCCGTACATGGCTCCATGGTCCGTTATTGCCAATGAAGTCATGTTCAACTCTTTTGCTTTATTGACTAATTCTTCGATTCTGCAGGCGCCATCAAGAAGGCTGTATTCCGTATGTACATGTAAATGTGTAAATTTATTGTTCATATATCGCTCCTTAGCGGTATTTTAACATTTTTCATTCTTATATTCAATTAAAAAAATAAATGGACCCTATTGATCCATTTCGTTTTATGTTTCTAGAAAAATCCGTATATGAATACCCCGATAATTCCTGTAATAACCATAACCTTAATGGGATCAAGCTTGTACTTTCTTAGTACAAACACTCCTATTGCTACCAACAGTGCAGAAACATAATTAATATTGTCTGCCTTCATGCTCCAGATAGTAACATCCTCTGATTTGAATATTGCCAGAAGTAAAATTGAAATCCCGGCAGATGCAATCAATGATACCACAGCAGGTCTTAACCCTTTAAGTACACCCTGAATGGAAGAAATATTCTTATATTTGAAATAAAAATACGATAATATAAGAACAATGATGCAGGAAGGGGTTACACATCCTATCGTTGCTATTATTGCTCCGGGAAGTCCTGCAACTTTTGTTCCTACAAATGTAGATGCATTAAGTGCAATAGGCCCCGGCGTCATTTGAGAAAT
>DAMBZP010000003.1:56134-108899 GCA_032059885.1 Sedimentibacter sp. | reverse complement strand
GTAAGCAAATCCGCATATTCTCCGGTTGTAAGCCATTTATGAATTTCAAGCACCTGATGTTCTATCAGAGGGAGTGCCGCATACCCTCCTCCTATACTGAATAATCCTATTTGAAAAAAACTCCAGAATATGTCAAGTAATATCATGAACGTCTGCCTTCTTTCTTGTAAACATTGTAGTAAAAGGCTCCGAAGGCTCCACTGATAATAATTATCAAAGCTGCGTTTATATCTAAAACAACAGCCGCCGCCAAAGCTATAATCATAACCATAATGGATATTTTATTTTTCGTTTTTATAATATCTTTAACCATTGTAATTATTACATCTATTATAACCGCAGCAACACCGGCCCTCATGCCTAGCAGCAGCGAGTTTACAATCCTGTTTTCTTTGAATGCGGTATAAAATTGAGCAATGACTGTAATGATTATTAACGGCGGAAGCACTGTTCCCAATATTGAGACAAACGAACCAAACACTCCTGCAATTCTGTAACCAACCATAATAGATGTATTGACAGCTATAGGTCCTGGGGCAGATTGCGATATTGCCACCAGATTCAGCATTTCTTCCTCGTCAATCCATTTAAGCTCTTCAACAAACTTCTTTCTCATAAGCGGAACAATTACATATCCCCCGCCGATTGTAAATGCACTTAATGAAAATGTCGACCAAAACAATTTCATATAAAATCTTAAGTCTTTCTTCATTTTAATATCCTTCTTTTATTTTTATTACATCAGAGGCGCAAATATTTTCAATATCCTTCCTATAATTCTTCTTATGCCTGAAATATGTCTTATATGCTCCAGGGTAATTTTTTCACTTTCTTCAAAGGCTCTCAGAGTACTGCTTTTCACTTGCCCTACGCTCTTTGTTTTATACATCCACACCCCGCATTCAAAATGAAGATATAAGCTTCTGTAATCAAGGTTTATTGTTCCCACTACAGCATAATCATCATCTACAACAAATGTCTTGCCGTGGTTAAAACCCGGAGTATACTGATAAATTGAAACACCTGATTCTAAAAGCTCTTCATAACTTGACTGTGTTACAGCAAACGCATATTTTTTATCAGGAATACCCGGAGTGAGTATTCTTACATCCACACCCCTCTTTGCAGCCAATGAAAGCGCCACCATCATTTTATTGTCTGCTATAAGGTACGGAGTTTCTATATAAATATATTTTTCTGCCTGATTGATAAGATTTAGGTAAACCGTCTCACTTACATGCTCATCATCCAGAGGGCTGTCATCAAAGGGCTGGACGTAGCCATAGCATTCTGGTTTATTATCTGCAGATACAGGCATAAATTTGCTGTAGTCATCCGTGGTATTTCGTAAATATGTCCACATGGATAAAAACATAACTGTCAGACTCCATACTGCATCCCCTTTTATCTTAATCGCACAGTCTCTCCAGTAGCCGAATCTTTTGCGCTCATTGATATATTCATCTGCAATATTGGCTCCTCCAGTAAATGCAGAGTTGCCGTCTATTACCGCAATTTTCCTGTGGTCCCTGTTATTTAAACGAAGAGATAAGACAGGAATAAACGGATTAAATACACAGCATTTAATTCCTGATTGTTCCAGCTTTTTATTATAACCTACAGGAAGCTTGAACATACAACCCACATCATCGTATATGACACGTACATCTACACCTTTTTCTGCTTTATCTTTTAAAATATCAAGGATGGTATTCCACATAACTCCTTCTTCTATTATAAAAAATTCAAGAAATATATATTTTTCTGCAGACTTTAATTCTTTTACCAGCTCGTCAAAAAATATTTCTCCTGATTGAAGGAATTCTGTTGATGAGTTATTGTAAACCGGACACAATGAATATTTTTCTATATATTTCCCCTGATTGAAAGCAACACTGTTTTCCTGCTGAAGGAAGTCCATGGTTTCCTGGCTTTGGCTAAGAAACTCCTTCATTTTATCCGTTATTTGAAACATCCTTTTTTTCATTTTGCTTGATAATCCGGTACCACCTACCATAAGATAAAAAAGCCCTCCAAAGATAGGGAAAACCATTATGGGAATTATCCATGCAATTTTATAGGCCGGATCACTTTTGCTGTTAAGTATATACAAAACTGCTAAAATGCTTATAGCAGTGGAAACAACATCAAAAATAACAAAATAGCTGCTGAATCTCCAGATTATTATAATTACAGTAAAGAGCTGGACCAGTATTGATAAAGAAACCAGAACAACCCTGTTAAACAACAAATTTTTAATACTTCGCATAATCACCTGCTTGTCTTGCAAATATTTTAATTTTTTAATTAATAAATAAATTGTATCAAAATTTAATATATTTGTAAACTAAAAAAGGGCTGCAATGGCAGCCCTAAAATAATTCCCTAAGACAACACATTATTCAAAATGTGTTCTTTTTGTTTTTCACTGTGTTTTTTGACAAACCATACATAAGCTATGCACATTACTGCTGCAAGTATATATGAAGCTGTATAACTTGATGGGTCAAGTCCTAATCTTTGATCCAGCATCAATCCAATTGGTGCATGGAATATGAAGCTCAATGTTACAAAGAAGTAGAAAATGCCTGGAAGCAATGCTACCAAATAATTCTTTCCCATAATATACAGATATACAGCTATTGTTGCTAAAGCAAACGTAGCTACAAACTGGTTCGTGAATGCAAAGTATCTCCATAAGATGTTAAATCCCTGAGGGCTCTGTTTTGCATAGTACAATACGATAACAGCCGGTATGAACAAAACCGCAGTAGTCAAAATTCTGTTTTTTGAAACCTGCTGATTGATGTTAAACTGCTCAGCAACCATAAGTCTTAATGATCTGAAAGCAGTATCTCCCGATGTTATCGGCAGTACTATAACACCTATGATAGCTATCATACCGCCTATTGAACCCAGGAATTCTCTTGATACCAAGCCAACCATCAAAGTAGGCTGTGTAGCCATATCTGTCCCTCTTCCGAACAATATCATTGCTCCTGCTGCCCAGCACATTGCAATAAAGCCTTCAACCAGCATCATGTTAAAGAAAGTTGTTCTGCCTTCTTTTTCAGTCTTGACTGTTCTTGAAATCAATGTGGCCTGAGTTGCATGGAACCCTGACATTATACCGCATGCAACCGTAATGAAGAATACCGGTACAAACGGAAGCTTTTGGGGATGCTGACTAAAAACACCTGCCAAAGATAAATTAGTAAGATTAATACCTTTATCCATTAAAACACCGATGAATATTCCTAGAGCTGAAAGAATAAGGAATCCTCCGAATATAGGATAAACTCTCCCTATTATTGCATCAATCGGGAATAATGTAGCTACTAAATAATAAAGGAATATTGCTCCATATACAATCCAAACCGCCGGGTTGGATACTGCCGCTTCTTGTTTTAAAATCTGAGTAACAATTAAGTCTCCTGGTGTATAAACGAATACAACTCCTACCAAAAACATTAAAATCCACAGGAAAAAGTTATATACCTTTATAATGTTGCCTCCTAAATATTTTTTGATTAATTTAGGCATCTGAGCTCCGCCGTTTCTCATGGAAATCATTCCTGAGAAATAGTCATGCATTGAACCTGCAAGAACACAGCCTATAGGTATAGTTATAAATGCAATAGGTCCGAACAAAATACCTTGAATTGGTCCGAATATTGGCCCTGTTCCTGCTATATTCAGCAACTCAATCAATGAGTTCTTCCATTTTTTCATTACGACGAAGTCTACGCCGTCTGCTTTAGCAATTGCCGGTGTTTCTCTGTCATCAGGTCCAAATATCTTTTCACAAAATGCACCGTAGAAGTATCCACCGCCAACAAGAATTATGATTCCGATTAAAAATGTTGTCATGTTCTAATATCCTCCTTTTTTAATATAAATAAAAATAGATAATAAATAATAAAAATTGTAAAATAAATATAAAAAAAGACGCAAATATGTTTGGAATATTTCTGCATGTATTATGCATATATTTAACCTCCCTTTTATCGCCTCCCATATAAAATTTTTATTATATATCTGCATTTTATCACTGCAATACGTGATAGTCAACACATTTTTAACACTTATTCTATTTTTTTCATATTATATTTTAAAACCTTATGTAAACGTATTGTTGTAATTATGATACTGTATTTATATTAATAACATCTTTAAAGAAAGTACGAATAATATATACATTTGGTATACATGTTCAGTGTTTAATTATGTTCTGCATATCTACTCAGAGAATAAGACATAACACAGCATAAAATCAGTACAGCCAGATTCATAAAATAATAAAAAGATATTTCAAATCCCGGAAATATTGATATTATGGAGCCCAGAACCAAACCTAAAATTGTGTAATATGTCATACCGTATGCTTTTTTAAAAAGCATTGAAACTAATTTTGCAAATAACAGAATACTCAGAATGAATCCTATTCCTATGTAAAACATAAGCATTATCCGCAGATCAGATATGGCGCCGATAACAATCTCATAGGCACCCATATACATCAAAATCAAAGATGCGCTTATGCCTGGTATTATTGTTCCAAATCCTATTATCAGCCCATAAATAATAAGATGAACCGGTCCTGTGCCAAACTCATTTACAGATATAGAAGCATTATTTTCAAGATATGTAATAGTAAGAGTTAAAGCCAAAGAAATAATGAACGGAAACAAGTATTTGGTCTTGTATCCTTTTTTGTTAGCTTCTTTTACAACCGATGGCACTGTACCAAGCATCAGTCCCATAAAAGCAAACCTTACTTCAGTTTCAAAATTCTGAAACAAAAATTCAATAATCCTGCTGAATATAAGCACCCCGGCTATTCCTCCGATTCCTATGGGAATAAAAAATACCAGGTTTTTTTTAAAATTTCTGTTCAAGTGCGCAATGAAATCCGTAATCTTGTCATAAAGGCCAAAAATTACTGCCAAAGCACCCCCGCTTACTCCAGGAGCTATTGCTCCCGCACCTATTATCAGTCCCTTTAAAAATCCGGATAAAAAGTTCATGTTATCACACACCTTAAGTTAAATTTCTCCTTATTTTATTATATAGAATAAATTCCATATTATCAACAAAATATTGGTAAAAAAAACTGCCTCTCGTGAGACAGCGGTTTATTGTTTAATAGTTTTCGCAGTTAAGCTGGTAATAGCCCTGAGGATAATGGCAAATCGGACATATTTCCGGGGCACATTCACTCCATACTAAATTGCCGCATATTAAGCATACCCAGACAGTGCTGGTTGTTTTGCAAAACACCTGATTATTTTGAATATTTTGAGCAAGTTGGTTGAATCTGTATTGCTGGTGTCTTTCTATAATTGCTATGCCCTCAAACATGTTTGCTATATCTGTATATCCTTCTGAACGTGCCGTTTCTGCATATTTCAAGAATAAATCCGTTCCTTCATATTTTTCTGCATCAGCAGCAGCCTGAAGATTTTCCAACGTTGTAGGCATAACTCCCTCAAGCATGAACTTCATCCATATTTCCGCATGCTCCTGTTCGTTTCTTGCAGTTAAATCAAAAATGTTTCCAATTTGCTGATATCCTTCTCTCCTTGCGGTTTCTGCACTTATTCTATATTTTGTGCTTTCAACAGCCTCCAGATCAAATGCATCTTGTAAATTTTTATATGTCTGACTATTAGCAAAATTATTTACCATATGTTCACATCCCCTGATTAATATACATTATATTATGTATATCAAACTATAAGGTTCAAGAACAAAATAAGCTAAATTTCAACAAAACAAGCCTTTTTCCAACGAAAGCAGCTTTTCCTTTACGTCAAGCCCTCCTCCATACCCTACCAGGCTTCCGTTTGCACCTATGACTCTGTGGCATGGTATGAAAATAATTATTGGATTTCTGTTGTTTGCCATTCCTACTGCTCTTGGGCCCTTTGGATTTCCTACAGCCTCGGCAACCTGCTTATAGCTTCGCGTCTCTCCATATGGTATATCGCAGAGCGCTTTCCATACCTTTTTTTGAAATTCTGTACCTTTGGGATTGAGAGGCAGGTCAAATTTTTTTCTTCTGCCCTCCAGATATTCTGTCAGTTGTGCAGCGGCTTCTTTTATAAGCCCTGTTTCGCAAACATTCATATCCCTGCAATCAGTTCTGTCTTCAAATCCCATGTGAGTTATCTCCATACCGTTATCCGCTATGGCAATTCTTCCTATGCTTGTATCATAAAAGAATATATTTTTCATGCCTTGCCTCCCGTTTTAATGTTGCTGACTACATAATATATCATCATGCAGCTTAATTCAAGATATAATCAATATCTGAAAACTCAATTTTAATCATTTCATTTAAACTGTCATAATTCAATACTTTGTTGTTATGCAAAGTGTACAGCGTGTCATTTTTTTTGCATGGAAGCTTAATGACAAATGTGCTTCCTTTATTTATTTTGCTGAAAACGTCGATGTTTCCTCCATGAGCTTCTATTATTGCGCTTGACAATTTAAGCCCTATGCCTATTCCTTCTGCTTTTTTTGAAAGGGACTTGTCCACCTGGGCAAACCGGTTAAATATATTGTCCAAATATTTCTTTTCAATTCCAATACCTGTATCCTTCACAGCTATTTCAACAAAGTCATCATTTAAAGTTACATTCACAAATATTTTACCTCCAGTACCGGTAAACTTAACCGCATTTGATAAAATGTTCAGCAATGCTCTTTCTATATATTCGACATCAACCATCACATATTTTTCTTCTATATCAGTATCAAAGGTAAAACTAATCTGCTTGTACCTGATTGTTTCGGCTACATTTTGCACAACATCTTCCACTATCTCAACAATATTTATATAGCTGTAGTTTAAATTCAATCGGCCCGATTCTATTTTAGCAAGATCCAATATATTATTAACTATCTTCATCAATCTGAAGCTGTTCTGCTTAATTGAACTGATGCTGGAGGTCATCTTGTCGGGAATCTTGCCTTCTTCATCATTTTTCATATAGAGTTCGATTAATTGAGCTGCGCTATATATTATATTTAATGGAGTTCTCAGTTCATGAGATACATTAATAATTAATTCATCATTTATTTTAATATTTTCAATATCAATCTCATTTTTAACCTCATTGGTTAAATTTCCGATTTCATTACCAGTTTCATCCGTGCCGGTAAAATCAGAACACGGAATAAAAGGCACAACGTGACATACTTTAAAATTATACATATTATCCGCCTCCTTAATTATCATTTGCATGTTACATATATACCTGAATAATTGAATATAAAACAATAAATATCAGCAGCAGCTGATTATAAATGAGTATTATTAAATAAATGTGAAAAAACATGTCGAATCTTTTATATAAAGGTGTTATAATGACTTATTATTTTATGAGGTTATTTATGAACGATAAATTTTCAGATTATAAAAAAATATTAAATAATTGCGACCTATGCCCCAGGAATTGCCATGTGGACAGAACTTCAGGTCAGAGGGGTTACTGCGGTCAAACTGATAAGCTTGTTGTAGCCAGGGCTGCTCTGCACATGTGGGAAGAACCCTGCATTTCAGGAACAAGAGGCTCAGGTACAGTTTTTTTCAGCGGTTGCTCCGTGGGATGTGTTTACTGCCAAAATCAGAACATAGCTGAAGGCAAGGCAGGCAAAATCATTACCACCAAAAGGCTTTCTGAAATATTTATCGAGCTTCAGAATAAAGGTGCGCACAACATTAATCTTGTGACACCAAGCCATTATATTCCGCAGATAATTGATGCCGTAAGCTTGAGCAGGAGCAATGGATTTTCTGTTCCTGTCGTCTACAATACAAGCGGATACGAAAAACTGGAAGCAATAAGAATGCTGAAAGGAACTGTTGATATTTATCTTCCGGATTTAAAATACATGGACGGAGCTATCGCACAAATGTATTCGAATTGTAAGGATTATTTTTTGTATGCATCTGCAGCCATAAAGGAAATGGTAAATCAGGTTCCCGAACCTGAATTTGACTCCGAGGGTATTATGACAAAGGGAGTAATAGTCCGTCACATGATGCTTCCCGGATATCTGGAGGATTCCAAAAATATAATAAAATACCTTTATGATACATTTGGAAACAAAATTTACATGAGCATAATGAACCAGTACACACCTCTTCCTCATGTTTCTGCTTATCCTGAAATCGACAGAAAAATTACAGATAAAGAATATGATGAACTAATTGATTATGCTGTCGAATCAGGAGTGGAAAACGGATTTATACAGGAAGGCGAAACTCAGTCGGAAAGCTTCATTCCTGAATTTAATGGTGAAGGAGTATAACATCTGACAGAGATTAACCTATTAATAATATTGTCATATACTGATATGTACTATTAAATTATTTTAATCTCCGGAGGCGGTGCATATGGCAACAAGACCACCTATTTTACGTGCAGGAGACACTGTGGGTATAGTAACCCTCGGAAGTCCCCGGGATGAAGATACAATTAATGCAAGAATCCAATTTCTTAAAAACATGGGGTTCAATGTGGTTGTGGGAAACTATGTTTATTCGTGGGATGGCTATGTAGCCTCCACACCGCAGCAGCGTGCTGCTGATCTGATGAGCATGTTTAAAAATTCAGATGTGAGAGCCATAATTCCTGTAAGAGGCGGAACAGGCGTAGCAGACATTCTTCCATATCTTGATTATAGCCTCATAAGTCAAAACCCAAAAATTATAACAGGATACAGCGATATTACAATATTGTTAAATGTATTGTACATAAAGTCAAATTTAATAACCTTTCACAGCCTTCTCCTGATAGATTTCAGGGAAACCACTCCTGCATACAACTTTGATCAGTTTTTTACAGCTACATCAACATTGACTTCACCCAGGCTGTTGGAAAACCCTCCGGGAATGCCGCTTTTGAGCAGAATCCCCGGAAATGTTACAGGCACCATAGTTGGAGGAAACCTAACATCATTTGTAGATACCTTGGGAACACCCTTTGAAGTTGATACAAGGGGTAAAATTGTTTTTATAGAGGAAACCCATGAAGCAGTAAGCAAAGTATACAGACTCGCAACACACTTGATTCGTGCGGGCAAATTCAGGGACTGTGCAGGTATAATCGTGGGTGAATGCTCAAATTGTGATGATGCATACGGAAAAACCTATGAAGATTTAATCAATGAAGTATTGATTCCATTGGGTAAACCACTTATGACAAATCTGGCTTCCGGTCACGGATATTACAAAATGGCAATCCCCATAGGAGCAATTGCCAATCTGAACACCATTGACAATACTCTTACAATACTGGAGCCCACTGTCAGCCTACTCAGTTAATGCCTTAAGTGCATCACTCATGGAGACCGCGTTCACCTTTCTTGTGCAAAGCAGCTTGCTTAGCTGATATGTCAGCATAACTGCTCCAAAGCACAGGACTACATAAAATGGATTGATAATTGTAGGAAGAACAAGGTTTATCATATTCCCCAGATAACCATACAGTGCGCCCATGAAAACTTTCACGACAGGAATGCTGATAATAAATCCAGCCAGTATGATAAAGGTTGAACTGTTCAATATCAGCTCTCCTACCTCACGCCTTTTATAACCAAATATCTTAAAAAGAGAAATGGTGTTTTTATTTTCCTCAATAATCAAAGAAGTTACAAGATATATAATGATCAAACCTACAGTACTGCCTATAGCAGTCATTACTGCCACCATGGAAGACATGGGCCCCATCAGCTCATCCATTGCGTCGGCAGTTTCTCTCAGCGATTTTGTTCCTGAAAGTAATTTCTCGGGAATATCAAGTATCCTTGTACTCCATATACCTGTATAACTGTTTTCAGCAAATCCCATTTGTGTATTGAACTCATCTATAGGCATGAATATAAACTGCCCCGCATAGGAGTTTGCAACAGCATCAATTCTAAACGTGTATACCTTTCCATCCTGCTTGTTTATGAAGCTTACGCTGTCGCCTTCCTTAATGTCCAGTCTGTCCGCCAAAGGCTTCGTAATATTTATATGGCTATTTGGAAGCAGGCTGCCGTCCTTTCCGTTGAGTGTCAAAATTGTCGAATCAGGCTCTACACCGGTAATGTAAAATTCAATCTCCTCACTGCTTTCCGGATAAAACCTTCCTGCATTGAAAATTTCAGCACCTTCAGGAGCTTTGCCCTGCTGTATATCTTTAAAGGAATATTCATATTCAAATCGATATGTTCCCTCCGTGCTGTTTTTAAATGCATAGTTCATTGAATTCATAATTGTAAATCCTAAAAGCATAAGTACTGATGCTCCTGTAACACCAAAGAGCAGGAACAAAAGCCGTGAAATACTTCTAAACTGCTCCCTAAGTTTAAATTTTGTGCTGAATTTAAACCTTTCCAGTTTTAACATTCGCTCCAAAGCATTAACCTTGTTTTTTTGTTTACCTCCCTTCATGAGCTCAGACGGAGAAAGTTTCAATTCCCTGCGTATAACAAAATAGCTGCTGACACCCAGAAACAGCACCGGCGTCAATATTCCTGCAAGCACATTTAAAACACTTATTTCAATACCTGTGACAGGAACATTATAATATGAAACCATTGCCTTAACAGAGGGCGCAACAGAAGGTACTGCAAATAAGCTTCCTGCCGCTCCGCCTGCGGCTGACAACAGCATGGGTACAGTCATATAATGCCGCATCAGCTCTGTGCGCCTGTAGCCTTGTGCGTAAAATGTTCCTATTATCACTGATTCGCGTTGTATCATACGCCATATCATGATACTGATAATTAAGCAGCTTAGAAGAAACATTGCTGCGGGTACCGGTATGCTCATAGTCTTTAAACCTGTTATAGATGCCCATGCCATTCTTGCACGCTTGTTGTTCATAATATCAATCCAATCAGATTCCGTTATACCTTTTTTGTGCAAAATCCCTCTAAGCTCAGCAGCTTGTTTGTTTAGACTTTTCTCCCTGTCGTTGAACCTGACGGAATAAATGGATAAAGTATTGCTGATTCCCTCAAAGTCCTCAGAACCAATAACACCAACCCCGAAATTATTTGGGGAAACCATGATGTCGTATACATTTTTCAGTGGATAAATATAATGAGGAAGTGATACATAACCAACTACAGTGAACGTTTTACCTGCCGCCTCAATTTTACTTCCCGCAGAATATCCATTAGCTTTTGCAAAGGCAGGGTCAAGCAGTATTTCTCCCGTACCTGAAAGCTCCCTGCCCTCTATGACAGCCGGAATATTCAGTTTATCTGTTCTGCTTAAGAGACGCAGCGTAAGTGAATCCGAAAGAACTGCATCACTGCTCAAAGACTTTTCGATTACAGCATCAGCAGACTTCTCCAGCTCCGAAATGTTCGTAATTTCTTTATCTGTTCTGAAGGACAGATCTTCCTGCATATAACCTGCCGTAAATGATGTGACAAGATTATCTAAATTCTGCGAAATTTCTGCTGCTACAACAAATGTATAGCTTCCAAGAATAATAAGCAAAAATATTCCAATGTAACGCAGTATATTTTCTTTCAACATTCTAAAAATTCTTTTATTCAGTGCCATTACCACTCAATCCTTTCTGCCGGAACAATCGTCTGATTGACCATATCCTCCGCAATCTGCCCATCTCTAAGCTTTAACACCCTGTGAGCCATACTTGATATGGCGGTATTGTGAGTAATCATCAATATGGTAGTTCCGAAATTTTTGTTCAGCTGCTGCAAAAGCTGTAAAATACCGCGAGAAGTATGGAAATCAAGAGCTCCTGTGGGCTCGTCGCAAAGCAGCAGTTTTGGATTTTTCACAATTGCTCTTGCTATTGATACTCTTTGCTGCTCTCCGCCGCTCAGCTCTCTTGGAAAACGGTGTTTCTTATCCTGCATTCCCACTGCTTTCAGCACTTCATCAATCTTCAAAGGAATCTTGCTTATATTTGAAACCACCTCTATGTTTTCTGAAACCGTGAGGTTTGGAACCAGATTATAGAACTGAAATACAAATCCGATGTTCTCACGTCTGTAATCTGTCAGTTCATTATCATTTAATTTATTAATCTCTGTTCCATCCACAATGATTTTACCGCTGTCAGCACGATCAATACCGCCTATAATATTCATAAGAGTAGATTTGCCGGAACCTGACGGACCAAGAATAACACCTATTTCCCCTTTATTCAGCTTCATACCTATTCCTCTTAAAACTTCTGTTAAAACATCTCCTGTCCTATAACCTTTATTTAAATCTGAAACATCAATAAACATATTACTGCTCCTCCCTTTTATAAAAACAACGCTTCAATATATCAGAATAATCGTCCCATGCACTGAGCATCTCCATGCCCACATTTTCAATAGAACTTACGCTATTCATTTGCTGTTCTGCAAAACTCAGTATTACCCAGTTGATAATATCAATTGTTTTTTGAATATCAATGTCATCGCGGAATTTAGTCAGATCTATATTTTCATAGCCTTTTCCCATACCTCTTTCAACAAGAGCCCCGCCGAATTTTTTTATTTCGTATTTCACCTCAGAAGCATCTTCAAGGGTTACAGATTTTAAAAAATTAAATGCGTTAGGAAACATTTTATAAATTTTGAATTTAGCTGCTCCAATTGCTTTCATTCTGTTAAAAATATCTGTATCGTTCCAGTCTGTTTCTTCATAGATCTTTTCTATTACCTCGCTTACATATCCAAGCAGGAATAAATACAGTTCCTTTTTATTATTGAAATAGCCGAATAAGGATCCTTTAGATATTTCCGCTTCCTTAATGATTTCATTGGTTGAAGCCCTTTCATAACCATTTTCCGCAAATTCCTTAAGAGCCGAATTAATAATACGTTCCTTTTTCTCCGTCTCTAAGCTAAAAAATTTCTCGTACATAATAACTACCTCATTTCTATTTTAATGCAGTCTGTGTCTATCAGTTTACCTCATGATCTGACCGTACAAACTGGCTTATGAAACATATAAAATGACCACACTGGTCACTTGTTATTATATAGCAAGTGACCAGTGTGGTCAATACTTTTTATTTATTAAATTACTTTTTGCTTAAATCTCTTTGAAATACAACCTTGTCAATTATGCCATACAGCTTTGCTTCTTCCGCTGTCATGAAATTATCCCTGTCCGTGTCACGTTCAATTTCTTCTATTGTGCGCCCGGTGTTTTGAGACAGAATTTTATTCAGCTGCCGTTTGCTTCTTTGCATATAATCTGACATTATTTTGATATCGCTGGCGGGACCTTTAATTCCTCCTGATATGGATGGCTGGTGTATCATTATTTCCGCATTGGGAAGGGCGAACCTTTTTCCCTTAGCTCCAGCCGCCAGCAGAAAAGAGGCAAAGCTTGCTGCCATTCCGATACAAATCGTTGACACATCACATTTAATATAATTCATTGTGTCAAATATGGCGAAACCTGCTGTGACAGACCCTCCCGGACTGTTGATATATAAGCTTATATCCTTATCCGGATCCTCACTTTCTAAAAATAGCAGCTGGGCGGTAATCAAGCTTGCAGAAGCATCACTTACCTCTTCACCCAGGAAAATAATCCGGTCAGACAAAAGCCTGGAAAAAATATCATAGCTGCGCTCACCGCGCCCTGTTTGTTCAATTACATAAGGTATTGTACTCATGCTGCCACCCCTTCAAATCTTATATTTGTTATATCATAGAAATTATATTTGTAATGCATTGAGAATTTGTCCCTTCTTGGTGTGAATACTCCTATTGTCCTGTAGGCTTGAGGAGTATGCAGGTAAATTTGCCTGAATGCAAGTGTGAAAGCCTGTTGTGAGTTATAGTTTGCTTCCATGGCAATATCAATAACAGGTTCGTCTGTATAGACCAGCTTTCTTGCAGCTTCAGTAATTCTGCGCATCTGAATGTATTTATAAATTGTGCATCCGACCTTTTCCGAAAACAATCTGTTCAAATGAAATTTTGAATAATTCATTTTCTCAGAAATTTCATTTAGATTTAAATTTTTTTCTAAATTTTGCTCTATGTAATTTACTGTATTTAACACGATACTTTGCTCTTTCACAATCTACACCTCCTGATATCAATATATATTATATCACTCATTTTCAAAACAGTCTTAATATAAATTGCTGTCTTAAGCTAAAAATATTATCACTATGTTTAATCTTCCGAGTAAATTTATCTGCCTTCAGAATTAAAAAACTGCCGGTGTCTTATACACGACTTTCCGGCAGTACAACTCTCTCTAAAACTTTAAGAATAATTTATTTTTGCTGTAACTCTGCATGGCAGACCTGTCATTCCCGAAAAATTCATAGGATAGGTGTTCGCCTTAAAGGCAGCAGTATTTGTATCCGGCAAAAGCTTTTTCAGGTTGCAGAGATTTTCAACTATGAACACGCCCCGGTCCGCACATATCTGGTCAGTGGGTGTATGTTCCTTTCCCCGGCGAACTCCTGCAAAATCCACGCCAATTATAGATACCTTTATATCCAGCAGGGTATCAATAAGTTTTTTAGACAGTTGAGGATGTTCAGAAAAATATTGCCTTGTTCCATAAGGCACTTTCTCCATATATCCGGTATAAAAAGCTACAAACATATCCTTTTTAACTAAATTTATATCAAAATCAGATGCTTCGATATCTCTTTCCGAAACTTCCGAAACATCAAATACAATCCCGTCCCGTTCCAAAAATTCCAGAGGAAACTGTTTGTTCATCACATCAAAATGTGTTCCCAAATGACCAAAAGACGCTTTATCCAGATTAGTCTGCGAATCTTTTGTTATTTGCGGAGTCACCAAAATCGTTAAATCAATTATCATACTTAATTTCTTCCTTTTTTCCAACATTATTTTAATTTAATTTCATACAACTCATTTGTATCTTCTTTGAATGAACGAATACTGTACCCTGCAGAATCTGCTGGAACTTCATAAATCAGATAACCTGTTTCTTTTATATCAGGCGACAGTTTCCTGTTTTCAATATAGTTGTCTATATTGCCGATAGTGTAAGGATAAGAATTAAACTCACGGCCTTTATCGTCTATAAGTTTCAAGTCCGGCGAAAATTCAAAGGATTTACCTGTTGTATTTTTAATTTCCAATACAACTAATACAAACTTGGCACCCTCTGCAGCCTCTGCTGTTGAACCGTAATATGAGCTGATTGATTGTTTTTCTTCTATACTGTTTATTTTCAAATCAAGTGTTTTTAAAACAACCTCATCTCCGATTTTTTTATAAATAATCTCCTCTTTTTGAGTGGCGGAACAAGCAGATAAACTAATAATTACAAAAAGAATTAATATACTACAATAATGTATGAGATGCATATTCTTATTTATCTTTTTTTCAGGATTAAATAATTTGCTCCATTTCATGACAGCCTCTCTAATGTAATATTCTTCTAAATTATACCTCTATTCTCTGATTAACACAATAATAATTACTGATTCCGGAGCAATGAATTTCATACATACCTGGCTATAACTCGAACAAGTTTTGCAGGAAATTCATTTAGATTTGTAATATCCAAAAACCTGTGTTCCCCGTAAATATCATTGATAATATCCTTGTCATGGCCTATGGCCGCTGACAAGAATGTAATTCCCTTCCTTTCAAATTCTGCAATAGTCTGCTTCATATCGTTGACAGCTTTACTTCCTGTATAATCTTCCATAGCCTTGGGCTGACCATCACTTATACTAATCAGCAGTTTTGTCTGCTGGTTCGTAGTCATCAATCTTTCAGAAATAATTCTAAGTGACATGCCGTCTCGATTATTGCTGCGCCCGCAAATTTTCATCAGCCTATACCTGTTGTTATAATCATTTTTATCGAAATCTGCATATGCAAATATTGACATTTGTTCTAATTTCGAAACATCAGCTGTATCTCCATAAACTAATACAGGTATATCGCACATTTTGCAAAATTCGTATACTGCGACAACCGCACGTTTTGCCGCTTCTAATCTCCCGAAAGCTGTCATTGACGCGGACTCATCTACTCTCAGACCAACTGCAAGAGAAGGCGACTCATTTGGAGGCAATTTTTTAGAAAAGAATCTGAAATCTTTATAAGCAACACTATCAGATTGAAACTTGCTGCCATAGTAGTGATTTTTTGCAAACCCGGCAGAAACATCATGCTCAAGCAAAGGTTCGGTCTTTCTTGCAATTTCCCTGATTATAGGCATTATTTCCTTGCTTAGTTCAATATACTCCTCTTGATCCTCCAAATCCCATTCAGGCCTGTGGACTATTAATTTTACTTTTTTATGAATGGAATCTGATACTGCTTTTCTTGCCTCCTGGTTTAACTTTTTCCTGAATTTATCTTCTTTGCTTTTTTCATTTTCAGAATCATGTTCAGGGTTCAGCTGATGATATTTAGGTAATCCATCCTCTCCTAAATCAGTGCTGTCAGTTTCTCCGATTTCATCAGAAACTCCGGATGAACTTTCTTCGCTTTCAGGAGATTTTCTTAGAGCTATTGCATTTTCATTAGAATCAGCTTCCATATCATCCGATTCAACACTTCCCCAAGTTTTAATTTCCGCTACTTCTGAATATTGGCGTTTTTTTTTATTACCTTCAAATTCATCCAGTTTTTCTAAGATTTTGTGTCTTATTAATGCATCTTCAAGTATTTTAATTTCTTCAAAATCAGTTGTAATTTTATAAATTACTTTGTGGTAAAGCGATTCTTTAATTGATGAACCAAAATCAATGGCATCCACCCAGTAAAAGAATGAACGCATTCCGGCAACTCCTTTAATAGCATTGGCCTTGGCAGTCTTATCCAATATGATAATTGTATCAGCTAATACTTCCAGCAATGGATAATTGCTGAATCCCGTTTTTGAAACAGCACGTTCTATCATAATTTCTTTACCCGGCAAATCCATCTTTTCAGTATGCTGGACTCTGTCACGCAAAGATTCATTTAAAGGCCTGCATCCCAGGTAATTACGATTTGTAGTTATTATTACAATGCAATCAGGATGGCGATGGATAATTTCCGTTGGAAGATTTATGCTGCCATCTAACTCCAGCGCAGAGTTTAAAGCCATTAATACAGCTGCATCCCTGATTACTGTCGGCTCTTGTATTTCCAGCAGATATCCGCTGCGATAGGCTCTTATGATTTCAGATGGATAAAATCTGTATTCAACAGTATCATTCATTGAATTCTCTTGTGCCAATCTTATCAAATATTTCATCTTTAAAGCTGCCTGCTCATTTGTAATTCCCAATACATCAACCAGGACTTCTGTTGCACTTTGAAATCCCTCACTTTCATACAACGCCTTTAATGCCTTTTTATCCTCATTATTAATTTTCTCCAATTTATCATCAGAAATAACAGGCAAAATTGCTCCTATAATATCTGACTTATCCATATCTGCAAAGCAGGTTACCTTAGTATATGGAAGTCCAAAATCAACCGATAAAGCTTTTGCAAGCTGGGTTTTTCCGGAACCTGCGTCTCCTTCTAAAAGTATATTGGCAATTTTCATTTCTCCGCGATTCCAATTGCGCTTCACTTCATTACATATTCTTATTTCTTCTGCGCTTGTCTTGTGCGACAGTGGCTTCTTCCATATCAAAGCTTTTTCTTCATCAGCAAATATCCTTTCTGGTGATAAAAAATATTCACTTTTGTCTATAATATAATTGTCCTTATTTTGTTCCATAATTTTCACTCCCTAAATTGCCTCGGAATTTTCCGTCTTTTTAATCCATTTATCATGCAATTCTTCTAATTCTACGATATAATCTGTTTTTGCCGCATCCTTTTCATCATAAGGAAGCACCTCCATCACCTCAACAGAAAAATTATTATTTCCATAATTATTCCAATCCGCTTGCAAATTATTGTTTTTGTGCAATCCTGCACATAATTTAAATTTATCGGCATTTATAGCACTTTTTGTGTCATTCGTACATCCTATATAACTTTTCCCCGTAGGAATGCATTTAAACACAAATACTCCCATTTCCGACTTTCTATGTTTATATTCCATTAATAATTTCTTTTTTCTCATTTCATTCATTTTAAAACCTCCTGCAGTTTTATTATCCTTTACCACTTTTTCATAATTATTTCAAATAGACAAAGTTTACGGTTACTTCCTAACTTTTGCTGTAATAGCTCCAGCTAATTTCAATTTACTAAACTACTAATTTACTAAATTTAATTAAAGTATAATAAACTACTAAGAGTTTGTCAAGTGTTTAATGAAATATTGTATAATCATTAAAAATAATATAAAATAAACATATAAAAGTACAGATAATTCACATGAACAGGTTTGTAATTAATAAGAAAACATACATCTTATGTTACATGGAATTTGATCTAAAGTCCTTCAAAAAATAAAAATAAACAGCTTCCTATGTTAAAATTTAAAACATAGGAAGCTATTTTTATGACAGAGAAAAAGTGAATCTATATTTCTAATTCTCTGTTTGAGATATTCATATATGTGATGTCGGCAGTACCGCCCAGATACTTTATGGTAAGCCCGGCAAGCAACTCCGTTGCAGATTTTAAATCTGTACTTCTGTCAGGATCTACAGATTCAATAATCAGGAATGCATTTTTTGTGTCATCAGTCAGCATTGTGCGTTGTCCATCACGCCAGTTCCAGCATCTGCAGACTGCACCTTCATCATCCTTATAAATAATTTCGCCTGGCAGCGCAGTACTGTATTCTTCATCTCCGAGAGCCATAAAAAGCTCATCTCCTGTTGCTTTAGTTAAAAGCATGTTTCCGGTAAATGTGTCAATATCCTCACCTCCGCAGGGCAGACCATACATGAGAGACACAGAATTGTAAATATCAACAAGCGGGTTGAGTGTACCCACTCCTGGGCCCTTTTCAACACGTTTAAGCAATGCTTCGATAGAACATCTGACCCCTTTCTTTGTTTTAAATTTCTGATATGCTTTTCTCCACACAGAAATCACTTTATTTTCGCTGAAGGTTTCCTCCGTCAAAAATTTCTCCGCCTCTTTATTGCTTTTCTCTAAAAGTTCTATTATTTCAGGTCTGACATCCTCAGCAGCTTCCTCACTGTTGTTAATTCCCTTAGCAAGCACAACAGCAATCTCCGCTTCAGGGAACAGTTCCCAGAATTCTTCTGTTATAATAAATTTACTCAAAATTATTCTCTCCTTCTCGATTGCATCCTTATATTTAAACCACATTTTACCGTATTAAACTTTTTATGTCTATACTTTTTAATGTTATTTCTATAGAATTAAAATTCCTAAATGTTCAAGGAGTATTTTTAATCCTATAAGAATTAAAATAATACCGCCTGCAAGCTCTGCCTTTGATTTGAATTTTGCTCCAAACACATTGCCTATTTTTACACCGGCTGCAGACAGCAGTAAAGTAGTGACACCTATAAATGACACTGCAGGAACAACATCTACCTTCAAAAAGGCAAATGAAACACCTACTGCCAGCGCATCAATGCTGGTGGCAACAGCAAGCGGAAGCATCTTTTCAAATTTCATTGATACTTCTTCCGAACATACATATTCACTTCCTATGTTTGAACAGACTTCTCCTGTAACAGGGCAGACCTCTCTGATGCTGCGACAGACTATTCCGGTATTTTGACAGACTTCTGCCTCAAAGCTGTCCTTTATCATTTTTCCTCCTATAATACCAAGGAGCAAAAAAGCAATCCAGTGGTCTATGGATACAATGCTATCTGCAAATCTAAATCCCAGTGAGTATCCCAGCAGTGGCATAGCTGCCTGAAACACTCCGAAATATATACCGGCTGTAAGTGATTTCTTTAAATCAGCTTTTTGCATGGAAAGCCCTAAACAGATTGAAACTGCAAATGCATCCATTGACAGACCAACAGCAATGAAAAATAACTCAACAAAATTCATTTAAATATTCTCCTTATTTTATCAGAATTCACAGGCTTAATATTCAGTTTTGCCTGTTTCTGGGAGGCTGTACAAATGGAGTATTTCATACCAGCCTTCCGATTTTTTCAGAAAAAAACTCAAGTACAGCTTGATGAGCCACACTTGAGCATTATTGATGAAGTAACGACCATGTATAGCTATCAAAAGTTATACATGAGTCTCGTCATTTAAGACAAGCCAGACCGGTAACAGTCAGTATGTTGACTTGCCACGCTGTTCAAAGCGCTGACTACTCCCTCACGAGTATTTTCAATTATATTTTATATTATCATGCATCTCGGTGCTTGTCAACCGTGTGCACAATGTTTTCTTCGTTTCCATTGTATCGTCTGTATCATAACAATGCTTACATTATTAGTTTTTCTTCAATCCAATCCTTTAATACATTTGCATGATTGTATTCCGTATTTTTAGCTGCATACAGCAGAGTGACATTTCCTTCTTTCAGCTTGCATTTCAATAGATTAATAAATTCAACAGAATGCTCATTATTATTCAGCTCAAAATAATATCTTGTTCTGAAATATTCCATTGTATCCGCATCATGACTGAATGTTTTTCTTAGCTCTGTACTTGGAGTAATTTTTTTTGCCCACATATCTATATTTATTTTTTCTTTGCTTATACCCCTGGGCCAAAGACGATCTACTAAAATTCTGCAGCCGTCATCTTCAGAAGTCTCATCATAAACTCTCTTGACTTTAATATTATACATTTGATTTACTCCTCCTTCATGAAATATGTGTCAACTGCCTTCTAAGCATGAAATCTTAACTCATGCCTCCCGCCGGTTCTCCGTATATTTGTATGGTATTCTTTTCAATCTTTGCTGAATATAAGGCGCGGTCCGTATTTAATATCATTCGTGCCACATCTGTCTTTTCATTATACATAGATATACCTATACTGACTGTCAGATTATTTTCGAAACCTATCTCATAAGAGACCGCACTAAGTTCATGCTGTATCCTCCTGCAAATACCGGCTACCTCGTCAATACTGCTGTTCTTAAAGAGCATGCAGAATTCATCTCCGCCATATCTATAGGGAACTCCTGTTCCACAATTTTCTTTCATAATCCTGCCAATCTCAACAATGCATCTGTCTCCTGCCAAATGTCCCAATGTATCATTCAAAGTCTTAAAATTATCAATGTCAATCATAACAAAAATGTATCTTGCACCTGAGTTGTCTTCCTCCATGTCACTTATTGCAGCATGAAGGGCCCTCCTGTTATAAATCCCGGTAAGCTCATCTATATGAATCTTTCTTAAAAGGTTTTGTCTTTCAATTTCTTTTTGTATTCCGGCTCTGTTTTTCTCTCTCGCAAATTTTATAATCACCATGCATACACCAAATACCGCAAACAAAATTATTAATGATAAAATAAAATCATAGAACCTGATTGGGTTGCTCCAAAGGTTTACTTTGTCTGCATCCCAGCTTACGAACATTTCCGAAACGGCGACAGAGACTATAGAAAACAGGGACGTCGCTGTTGTAAGCCTGTAATCGGCATAAGTGGTGGTTAGTATTATAGGAAATGCAAAAATAAAATACAATGAGAAAAAAGCCACATGTGCCGAAAAAAGAACAAAGCATATGAGCACAAACAAAAGTGATACCATATAAATTCTGGAATACTGGGATAAGTTTTCAGAATTCACCACTTTATATTCTGCAATAATAAATAATAAATTTAACAAAATCGGAATCACTACAAATTTTATTATATAATTAGATACTGTCGTATTTAACTGTTCCGAATTTACTATAAAAAAAGCCATAACAATTTCAACCGCATGAGAAAAAGCAGCAAGGACCACTGATGTGTTATAATGAAGATTAAGCCATTTATCGTCTATTTTTCTATATTCTGTTCCTATTTCACGTTCTATTTCATGTATTGAAATTTCGTCCATAATTCTCCTTTGTTTCCTTTATCAACATAAAGCTTAAACTACATAATAGCAAGAAACGCGTCGAAAATCAAACGTTAAATTATAAACAAACGAATATGAAATACGAATAGATAAATAACTAATTCTTTTTAGCCAGATTGTTTGTATCTATAGACTTACGAAACACGAAAAATCGGTCATATAAAAATTCAGAAATAAAATTTGTCATCATAATAAGCAGAGTGACTATGTATTCATTCCAAAAAAGCGTATCTGCAAGATAATCTCCGAGAAATGTGGACGCAGGGGTAAATACACAGTAAAATCCCAATACTTTCAGCATAGCAGCCGATACATTATCAGCAGAGCGAAACGTATATCTCCGGTTCAAGGTAAAATTCCACAACACAGACAAAACCAGTGCAGCTAAATAACACGACCAATAACGCAAATTTGTCAACTCATTAAGAATAGAAAATGCAGCGATTTCTATTATCCCTGCTGATACAGAGAACAACCCGAATTTAACGCCACGAATCATTTCCTTTTTTATATTTTGTTTCTTTTCATCAATCATTTCATCTTTTTCCGGTACAATATTCATTTCATGCCTCCATTTAAAGATTAAATATATTTTATGCGTTGACTTTTTTTCTTATTTTAAAAAGAATCTCATAAGCTTATTTCTATTTTTTGAATACGGCCTGTAACGAATTGCAAGATCCAGCCATGTTGCCTTTTTCACAATGCTTCTGTAATGAGTGAATGTATCAAAACTCTTTTTCCCATGATAGCTTCCCATTCCGGAATTTCCCACTCCTCCAAAACCCATATAGGGTGTGGCAAGGTGAATAATAGTATCATTGATACATCCTCCTCCGAAGGAGCAGCTGTCAAGGATGCGCTTTTCTACGGATAAGTCCCTGGTAAACAGGTAAAGTGCAAGGGGCTTTGGGTGTTTCGCAATGTAATCAATGCATTCCTGTATATCAGTGTATGTAATCATAGGAAGTATGGGTCCGAATATTTCTTCCTGCATAATAGGTGAATCAAGTCTCACATGGTCCAGAAGCGCAGGCGCTATAAATCTGCGCTTCTTGTCGGTCTCTCCGCCTAAAAGTACTCTTCCGCTTTCCAGCAACCCTGATACACGTTCGAAATGCTTATCATTAATTATTGTGGTCATATCATCCATATTTCCAGTAGAAAAAAATTCAGACAGAGCACCTATATACGCAGCTTCAAATGTCAGCATCACATTCTTATGAATAAATAAATAGTCCGGTGCAACACAGGTCTGACCCGCATTTAGTAATTTCCCAAATAAAATCCGTCTTGCAGCCAGAGTAATAT
Organism: Sedimentibacter sp.; assembly: GCA_032059885.1. Classification (GTDB taxonomy): domain Bacteria; phylum Bacillota; class Clostridia; order Tissierellales; family Sedimentibacteraceae; genus Sedimentibacter. The sequence continues at coordinate 85,671 of DAMBZP010000003.1, read as the reverse complement.
TTGCTGTTTCATCAACTATAACCGGACTTTTCCCTCCAAGCTCCAGGGTTACAGGTGTAAGATGCTTTGCAGCACTCTCCATTACCAGGCGTCCTACAGAAGGACTGCCGGTAAAAAATATATAATCGAATCTTTCCTCCAGAAGTAACATATTCTGTTCTCTTCCGCCTTCCACCACGGCTATGTATTCCTCAGAATATATGGATTTAAGTACCTGTGCAATTGCCTGACTTGTTTCAGGAGCATAGGCAGAAGGTTTGACAATTGCTGTGCATCCTGCAGAAATAGCACCTATAAGCGGCTCAAGGCATAATTGTATGGGATAATTCCAAGGTGACATAATTAACACAACACCATAGGGCTCAGGAGATATAAATGATTTGGACGGAAACTGAGCCAGCGGCGTACGAACTCTTTTATTCCGCATCCAGCCGGACAGGTGGCGGATATGAAATCTTAATTCTTCCAACACCATTCCTGTCTCTGTCATATAAACTTCAGAAGGACATTTATTCATATCCTTTTTCATTGCCTCATTAAAAAGGCTTTCGTTGCTTTTTACAGCATCTTGTAATTTACGGAGCATAGATATTCTGAACTCCGGGCTTCTGGTATTTCCCTGTTCAAAATATGCTCTTTGTTTTTCAACCAAGCTGTGAAAGTTCATTTCTCGACACCTCAACATTTAAATGTAAATCCTTAAAGTTTTTCTTATTATACCCGTACAGACGCTTGAATACCTGAAAATTTCTGCCATACACAGCTTTTGTTCTTTCATCCGGAACAAAAATTCTATCCGGATAAACGTATTCCTTGACTGCTTCAAGTCCCGGAATAATCCCCAGTCCCACTCCCATGACTGCGGCGGCTCCAACAGAGCCCACATTTTGTGGATTTGCAGTAACATCAATCCTGTGTCCGGTTATGTCAGCCAAAATTTGCCCTGTAACATGAGAGAGAGCACCTCCTCCTGCAAATCGTATTGTATCGGAAGTTTTTATTTTTTTCTCCTGGCATTCAAGCATCCATCTCAAATGATAGCAGACCCCTTCAACTACGGCCCTGATAAGCTCTGTCTTACCGGTATCCAAATTGATATTGAAAAATATGCCGGAAGCATTTGGATCTTCAAAAGGGCATCTGTTTCCATGAAGCCATGGTGTAAAGATAACACCATCCGCTCCCGGTTCTGCCTTGCTTATAGTATCCATCAGATAATCATATAGATTTGTATAGACAGCCTCACGGCTTTCAGCCACATGTTTTTTTTCCAGATATATATTTATTTCATCCAATGCCAGATGATCCTTCACCCACTCCAGGCACTTTCCCGCAGTTTCCATTTCTGCAAAGTAGTTGTAATGCCCGCTTTGTGCTCCCACAATTGCAGCAATCATGTTGAACACATCCACTTTTTGCTTATCAATAATTGTAGAAACCCATCCTGAGGTTCCCAGATATATATGTGTGTCTCCCTGTTCAACGCATCCTGCACCTATACCTATGAGAGATGCATCCCCTCCTCCGCCGAATACAGGTGTTCCCGGTTCAAGCCCCAGGTCTTCGGACGACGCCTGAGTTAATGTTCCTGCCCTATCCGTGGATTTTATTATATGTGGAAGATGCTGCATCCTTACTCCGTACATTTTGCAAAGTGCTTCGCTCCAGACTCTCTTTCCCCTTCTGGTATCACACAGCAGTGTTGCAAAAGCTGAATCCTCTGTCATAACAAACTGCCCTGTACATTTGTAAATCAGGTACTCCTTTACATCCAGCCATTTATGTATTCTTTCAAAATTTTCCGGTTCATTTCTCTCAACCCATTTATATTTCCATATGGGGTCCTTTACACTGGTTGACGCCGCACCGGATATTATGAGGCTTTTTATAAGCTTAAATGCATTGGCGCCTGCAATCTGAATTCCATGTCCCATACCTTGTTTTATTTCCCTGACAGCACGCTGATCCATATAACTCATAGGTCTTCTGACAGTTGAGCCGTTTTCATCCACCAGAACAAGCCCCTGCATTTGTGAGCAAAAAGATATTCCCTTTATATCGGACGGTCTGACATCAGAAGCATCAAACAGCTTTTTTGTTGTGGAGCACATGGCTCTCCACCATTCATTTTCATCCTGCTCTGCTCCACCGTTTTCAACTGTATAAAGACCATATCCTTCATTTGCATCAGCTACCAGCTCTATTTTTTCGCCTATACCGAACAGGCATGTTTTTACACCGGTAGTTCCTATATCATAAGCTATTACATATACCATAATTACACCCTTTTCTCAGTGCTTAGCACTACGGATTCTTATGAACAATGTCCGATTGGCAGAAAGTAAATGCAGATTCTATAAATTTCAACAGTTCCGAAACCACTTTTTCATCATCTTCAAAATCTTCTCCGCAATATACTTTTGCCCTCTCGGCATAATAATCACAACAGTAAGAAAATTGCAGCGTGGTAAGCAAATTATCAAAGAAAAATGCAAAAAGCCGTGGATTTATATCATTTCTTATGTCTCCATTCTTTATGGCTCGTTCAATGAATCCAGTATATACCTTAGCTGTCATACTCTCTATTTCTGCCGCATACATAGGTACGTACTTTTTACCGCTCCCTGAGGTAATGACATTGTACATCCTTATATAATCACCGTACTTCCTTGAGTAGCTCTGTACTGCCCGTATCATCTTTTCCGCACGCACCAAAAGCTTATCGTCGCTTTCAGTGATATCATGCAGCACAGATTCCAGCACACAGAGGCTTTTTTTCAGGCAGGCCTGAAAAAATTCTTCTTTATTTTCATAATATTTGTAAAGAACTCCCACACTTATACCGGCTTTTTTTGCAATTGCATTGACACTTGCACCTTCAGGTCCTTTTTCCGAAAATTCCTCTATTCCTGCTTCCAGCAATTCCGCTAACTTTTCTTCTGTCAGTTTTTTCAGCATAATCAACCTCGTTGTTCTTTCATCTTTGAATATTTCTTTTTATAAATAAACCGTTGAATATACGCATCTGCCGTACTCAGGCGGTCTGTCCTATTTAATGCTTCCGCATATAAAGCTGCAGCGCAGCCTTTCCTCAGAATCATTGCCGCCGCCTCGGCATCACTTTCATTGTCACCTGTACATACAGCTCCCTCATTCTCCAGTAAAACAGCGTTTTTACTTTTTAGTTCTTTTGCTGCAACTTTAGGATTTGACGACCCGTCTTTCACTGTCCTTATATTTACGCCCACCATTTGTGCAAGGTCATCCAGCAGCGGTCTTAAAATTTTTCCTTTGCTGCTGACTTCCACCACTTCCTCATCAGTTGTGTGGATAACATAAGCTGTGTTACATGATTTATAAATTTCAGAATGAAGCACCGCTTCCTCCTGTACATCATCAGGCAGACCTCCTGTTACATACTCATAGGTGTTTCCTCTCAGCTCCAAAATAAATGTACTGCCCCTGCGGCTGCTCCTTCCGTAATCAGGAATCTGTCCTACTCTCTTTTTACTTTTAACACATGCCTTATCATATATTTCTTTTGACATGCTTTCCAGAGCCTGAGCAATTTCAAAGGAATTATCAAGGTCCTTTCCAACACAGATTGTTCCGTGATTCTTCATGAGAATAGCCTTACTATCAGGATATGCGCACACCACTTCCGCAATATTTTTGCGAAGCTTCCCTGTCGACGGCATTGCATATGCCGCACATGGAACCACATCTCCCAATACATTTTTATATTTATCATGCACATAAATATCTTTTCCTTCAATACTGAGCACGGAAGCCATGACTTGATGAGTATGAATTACAAAATTAACATCTGGACGCATGCGGTATGTATCCGCATGTATCCCCTTTTCACTGGAAGGCTTTATATTTCCCTCATAACTGCAGTCTGCAATGTTAACAACAACTATCTGTTCCGGTGCCAAATCCTCATATGCCAGTCCGCTTGGAGTTATAACAAATTTTTCATCTGAAATTCTTGCGCTTATATTTCCCCACGTCCTTGCCGTGAGGCCGCTTTGCACCAGCATTTTTCCTGCCCTGACTACAAGCTCTTTTGCTTCTTCTATTGGATATTCCATACCATCACCTATCATTATACATGTATCAAGAAATATTCACAGGTCCGCACTTGGACAAAACACGGTCAAATCTCTCCAATACATCATCTATCATTTCTTCTGTGTATGCTGCACTTGTGTAAAGTCTTGAACCTGCCAGCGTTACAATTCCTTCCGCCATGTATGCTGCTCCCATGTGTTCCATTTCCTTCTGACGTATGCCTGTTTCCTTCAAAACATTCGGAATAGTCCATGGTCTCTTCCAGTCTACTGAAAAATGCATGGTTCCCGCATTATCCAAATGACAAATAGAGCCTTGATTAAATGCTACAAATGGCAGGTCATATTTTTTGATTGTTTCCTGCAAGCCTTCGGTCAGGCGGTCACCCATGCGTCCGGCAGTTTCACATGCATTTGTTCTCTCAACTTCACAAAGTGTGTAGTAGCCAGCCACACATGAAACAGGTGTTGCTGCCATTGTTCCTCCGCACATAGCTTTAGCTATTTTTTTGCCGGAAGAATCAAGACCTGCTCCCAAATGAGCCATACAGTCCTTGTGTCCTCCGACTCCTCCGGCACCAGGATACCCCCCTGCGATTATCTTTCCGAAAATTGTCAAATCAGGGTCTACATCAAAATATCCCTGAGCTCCGCTTGTTCCTATACGAAAACCGGTCACAACCTCATCAAAAATTAAAAGTGCTCCATATTGGTGTGCCAGTCGTTCCGCTCCCTTTATAAACTCCCTGGAAACAGGACGTGTACCGCTCTCCGGTCCCATTGGCTCAATATACACTGCAGCCGTTCCGCCAAACATTTTATTTTTTCTCAGCTTTCTTTCAAGATCTTCTAAATCGTTTGGAAAAAACTCATCAGTATGCTTAAAAACAAAGTTGGGAACACCCTTTGACATCAGGCCCTTGGTTCCCGGAACACGCATGCCGTAAGCAAGCTGGTCAGACCATCCATGATAGGCCCCTCCCATTTTCAGTATATTTTTCTTTCCCGTTTTCAAACGCGCAATACGGGCAGCACACATGCACGCCTCGGTTCCGGAACCCAGCATACGAAACATATCAACAGACGGAACCATTTCAGATATCTTTTTTGCCAGCTTATATTCATATTCATGAAACAGCCCTGTTGAAGGTCCGCATGTATTTAAAAGCTCTATTACCTGCTCCCTGACGGCAGGCGGATTGCTCCCCAAAATCGTCGGTCCTCCTGCCTGCAGCAAGTCATAATACCAGTTACCATCAATATCATACAGCTTTGCACCCTCGGCTTTGGTTATCACGATTGGAAAGGGATAATTAAACGCCAAATTGTGCTGTACTCCGCCTGGTATTATCTGCCTGGCCTCGTCAATCATTTCCCTGGATTGCACGCATTTTTTATTAAAATAATTTTCAACATAATCGTCCAAAAATGATTTCTGAATTGAATATACAGGTTTCTTGATTAATTCATCAAGCTGACTGGTAACCTTTTCCGCATCAAGGTAATTAACAATAGCAAATCCATTGTAAGCCATTTTGCACCTCCTACACGTGAATCTTAATTCACGTCATGCTTATATTATATACTTCCAAATATTTCTTGTCAACAGAGAAATATTAAGGGAGTTACAACCTTTTTTACCGTCCCAACATATTTTCTTCTGAATCTTCATCAAGAAGAGATTTGGAAAATTTGAAATGAAAGTTGTGCATTCCTTCTCTTATGTAAAATCTATGTGTGTCTTTGCGCAGTTGATTGCATGCAACCTCTATTTGTGAGATTCTTCATTTTTAAGCCCCCTCGTAATCTTATTGCTATTCAATAAATCCTCTGTCTTTCATTCTTTCTACATTGACAAACTTAGCCATTCCTGTCTTCATAAGCCTAAAGCCAAACCTTCTGTAAAAGTCTTCCTTTCCGACATTTGAATATAGGATAAAATTGCATCCCGGAAGCTTGTTGGTTATATTTTCAATTAAAATCTTTCCAATTCCTTTCCCCTGATATTCCGGCAGTACAGCAACATCATAAATAGCTGCCTGCTTGACGCAATCAGAAATTGCTCTTGAAACACCAATCAATCTGTCATCATCAAATACAAAGACCGTAACCTGACTGCCCTCAAAGGCTCTTTTACAAATTTCCGGCTCTGAAGTGTTTAATCCCGCAGCGTCCAGCAGAAAGCTCACTGTTTTCCAATCAATATCATTTGTTTCAAATTTAATATTTATATTCAATTACTCCTCCAAATTAGATACTTGTATTTGTATTCTGCCATTTAATCAATTTCTATTTTTCGTAATAATTACATAGCACAAATTAATTATATATATCCGGCTTTTAAAAGTAAAGTTTGATAATTAATACACATAAAATTTCATTTATTTGATTTTCTGTGCATTGCTCCAAATATTTACAAATAATTTAAACAATAGTATAATAAAATAAGTTTAAGATTTTTAATACCATATGAAAGGTAGATAGAAGATGATAAAATTAATTGTAGACAGTGCGTGTGACATAAGCAAAGAGATAACAGATAATTATGACATTGAAATCATTCCTCTCAGCATTACTATTGACGGTGTTTCTTATCTGGACGGTATTGATATTGATATAGATACTGTTTATAAGCATATGAAATCCGGCAAGATACCCAAGACCTCACAAGTATCCTTTGAATCCGTTTCCGGAATTATTGATAAGTGTATTTCAAATAATGATGATTTTATTTATCTTGCTTTTTCGTCCAAATTATCAGGAACATATGATTTTGTAAAAAAAATAATTGATGTTTATAAAGAAAAAAATTCAGAAAGAAAAATGGCAATAATTGATTCCAAAGGAGGGGCCGGGGGCAATGGATTAATTGCAATGCAGACGTTAAGAATGATTAAAAGAAACCTTCCTTTTGAAATAATCGTTAATCAAATTTTATTTATGGTAAATCATATATCCTATTACTTTACAATAACGGATTTGGAGTGGCTTTCCAAGGGCGGAAGAATAAATAAAACAGTTGGATATGTAGGAAATGCATTAAATATAAAGCCTTATTTAACTGTTAAAGACGGTAAAATAGTTGTTTCTAAAATGATTCACGGCAGTAAAAAAACAATTCAAACGTTGGTGAAAGATGTAAAGGCAGGTACAGAGAAATTTTCGAATCAAATTATAGCAATAAGCCATGCTGATGATTTAAATACCGCATTAATGGTTGAAAATATGATAAAGGAAGCTGTAACAGGCTGCAAAACTACCATTTTCAAAATAAGCGCTGTATTGGGTTCCCATTTGGGAATCGGGGGTGTAGGAGTTTTCTTTCTTGAGAAAGAACCGGAATTTTATGAATTCTAATTTAGTTGTATACCACCTATGATATGCCTTGTTTAGTTTTACTTTACGGTAAAAATCTTATTTTTCAGCTTAAAATATTTATATTTAAATAGAATCCTTCTTTTTCTAAATGCAGCATTTATATGGCAATGCCAGAAGAAACATTGCAGATAACAGACATATCATATATAAGAATAATAGAAATGGAGGATTAAAATTGGATTTAATACTAAAGGTTTATAATCTTTGGATGCAGCATAGTGAATGGACAAGAATGGCTTTCGCAAGCATGATCTTTGGAAATCCGGATGAAGATGCCGTAACTGCAAGGCTTCTTAGAAATCCGGTTGATTTCTACTATCTTTTAAGGCAATTTTTCGGTGAAACCGCAGCTTTAAAATTCAGAGATTTATTGTCAGAGCACTTAATGCTTGCGGGTGATTTAGTTAAGGCAACTATGGCAGGAGATTCATCAAAAGCAAACAGTGTTAATACCAGATTATACAGAAATGCTGATCAAATATCAGACTTGCTGTCTTCAATCAACCCATTTTGGAGCTACGATGAATGGAGAGATATGATGTATATGCATCTTGACCTGGCTAAAAAAATTGCACAGGAAATGATTAACGGCAGTTATGAAGACAGTATAAACACTTATGATAAATTTGAAGCAGAGGTACTGTCCATGGCAGACATGATGGCAAGCGGGCTGATTAACTATATTAACCGCATGCCATATTAAATATCAGGAACAGACGAAACTTCAAAATAAAAGTCCTCCAATTAAATTCATGATTGGAGGACTTCCTTCATACTCTTTCTGAAATTATAATCTTCACACAATCTCCTGGCTGTTTGCCGATTTTTTCGCGAATGTCCTTGCGCAGGCCTATAATATAGCATATTGAGCCATCAATGCTCTTTATCCCCATATTGACAATACTCCCATCGTAAGGCTCTCCATCAAAAAATGCGTGAACTTTTACTCTTCCTTTACCGAATTCTGCTTTAATATCATACGGAAATTCTACATATGCACCGTCCAAATCAGGAACCTTCTTAATTTCTGCTTCAAATTCATATGATTTATTCATTAGTCTGCCTTTTTATATCTTTCTTAAATTATTTTCCGGCTGTGTAATACTCATCTGCCAGCAGGCCGTAAATTGCCGCATCAACTATGCCTTTATTGCTGAAGTCAGCCTGACGCAAAGTTCCTTCATATTTTAGCCCGCATTTGGTCATAACTTTTCCTGAATTCGGGTTGTTCGGATCGTGCTGAGATTCTATTCGTCTTACTTTTACCTCATCAAACAGAAATGGAATGATTCCCATAAAAGCCTCCGAAGTAATACCATGATTCCACCACTTGCTTCCTATACAGTATCCTATGTGGACTAAATCTAACCTTTCATTTTGGTCAACAACACTGATTGTTCCTATGGGCTCATCTCCCTGTGTTTTTAGAACAATGGCCCACTGGTAGAATTCTTTGTCCTCATATGATTTAATCCACTCATGTAGTACTCTTTTTGTCACTTCAATCGACCTGTGTGTAGGCCACCTCAAAAACTCAGTCACCTTCTCGTCACTTGTCCAATTATTAAATGCTGCTTCAATATCATTTTCTATAAATCTTCTTAACAGAAGCCTTTCTGTTTCCAGCTGAACCGTACCTAAATGATTCATTTTATCCACCTCAAATAATATATCATAATTTTAAAACCCGAAATTCTTCATTAATTACAGAATATCAATATGAGGTGAATGTGTCAACAAAATGATTTTTCAATGTGGACAACTCGCTGCGCCCAATCACGATAAAATACTTCATCATGCGAAACAAGCAATACTGTGCCGGAATACTCGGTCAAAGCTTCCTTCAATGACTCTTTCGCCTGAATATCAAGGTGATTTGTGGGCTCATCCATAATCAAAAAGTTACATGGTTTTAAAGTTAACAGACACATTTTAACCTTGGCCTGCTCTCCACCGCTTAATGTTCCAATGGACTGCATGGCATGATTGCTTGAAATACCACAGCGGGCAAGATATTTACGCACATCTTTTGTCGTAAGGTTAGAATAAGAATTTGACACTATCTGCATCGGTGTCAAGGCTTCATCATCCCACACAAAATCCTGCTCAAAATATCCGATTGTCACCTGACTTGAAAAAGAAAATTCACCCTGCAGTGAAAGTATTTGCCCTACTAATGTCCTGAGAAACGTGGATTTCCCTATTCCGTTAAAACCTGTAATTACTACTTTTTGTCCTCCTTTAATTGAAAAATTAATATTTGACAATACCGGATAATGATAGCCGACAGACAATCGCTTTACAGACAGATGTTCCGTATCTGTTAAAGGCAGCTCATGAAAATTGAAAAGCGGCTTATTTTCTTTTAGCCCCAGTTCCTCCAGCTTATCCATACGATCAAGCTGTTTTTGTCTTCCTCTTGCCATTTTTGATTTTCGGCCGGCAATGTTTTTACGTATAAATTCTTCAGTTTTTTTAATTTCCCTTTGCTGTGCGGAATATTGCCGGATATAATCCTCCCTCAGTAAAGTTTTCTTTTTTAAAAACTCGGAATATGTTCCATAGTACTTGGTTATTTCCTCATTGTCTATATCGCATATACGATTAGCTATTCTGTCCAGAAATCTGTAATCATGAGAAACTATCATAAAAGCATTGTCAAGATTTGATAAATATTCAGACAGCCATATAATATGTTCCTTGTCTAAAAAATTTGTAGGTTCGTCAAGCAGCAGAACATCCGGTTTTTCAAGCAAGAGCTTCGCTAAAATGACCTTAGCTCTTTGCCCGCCGCTCATTCGTCCAATAATCTGGTCAAGCCCGACAGCATGTAATCCAAGTCCGTTTGCAATCTGCTCAATTTGTGTATCAACTAAATAAAAATCATGTAATTCTAGCTGCTCCTGACACTGTGCAGCAAAATTTAAAGCTTTTATATTCCCATGAGAGGCTTCTTTATAAAATTTATTCATCTTCTGCTCAAGCTCATACAAATGAGCAAAGGCAGATTTTAAAAATTCTCCCATTGTAATATGACTGTTTATTTCAGCATATTGATCAAGGCATCCCACAGAAACCTTGGGCTGCCAGACAATATGCGCGGAATCAGGAATAATCTGTCCCGTGCATATTTTAATTAATGTACTCTTTCCGGCCCCATTTTGACCGACTATACCAATATGTTCTCCCTTATTCAATGATAATTCCGTATTTTTGTAAAGCATATTTTCACCAAATGAATGAGATAATCCGGTAATTTCTAATAAACTCATAATAAAATTCCTTCCTTTCATGCCCCCAGCTGAGGCATATTATTTAATCATTTAAAAATAAAAAAGCAGAAAGCAAAGATATTATAAATATCCGCCTTCTGCTGCTAAGAATCCAAACAGCTCTGTAACAACAAAAGGCTACAGACAAAACATTGTCCATAGCCTTTTACACGTTTTAAATTCACGGAAAATACAACAACAAACATAACAGCTGCAAAGCTGTCTCAAATTCGTTGCTTGATTTTCCGATGAAATCCTAAAGCGTAAATTATGCGCTATACTCTGTACAATGTTTCATCGGTATGAATTGTACAGAGTTAATCTTCCTTTTTGGTTGATTTATTATTATATAAAAGCTCATGCTGATTCTCCTTATTAAAATACAGTGTTATTTTAACATATAAGCCTGCTATTGTCAAATTGTCACCATGAATGCCTATATCTTAACTTGCGCCTACAGCATCTTCCTGAGCCGGTTCCCTGCAAAACGCCCTTTTGTAGCATATTATCCCTATGGGGAGCCAAACAAGGCTGAAAGCTGAAAGCTGAAGAAGATTCGGTATAACATACCTGAAATTCATTCCCTTTATTAAAACCTCCTGAACTACCTTTGCATAGTTTGCTAAAGGCCAGCAAATCTTTACTATGATTCCAAGCAGCTTCGGCATCTGATCCATAGGCCATACGCATCCGCTTGATACAAATGTAGGAAGAGAAAGCATGAATTCAAACTGTGAATACTTAACTTTATCCTTTGCAACGGAAGCAATAATCAGTGAGGGTCCCATAATTGACAATGCAAAGAATATTGTCAGGACCGCTACTGTTGCCATGTTTCCTATCATAGGAACATGAAAAAGTTTCAGCATTGTAAACATACTAAGCAATGTTGAAGGCAGTATTCCAACGAAACAGGCACTTACTGCCCCGAATATTTTTGCCGGCACATTTCCTTCTGTAATGTATTCACTGTCTCTTATGAATGTTGACCCCATTGACGAAAGCATAAGCTGCTGAAAAAATATAGCAAGAAAGCATACAATGAGGTAATTCATATAGGTCATCTTAGGATCGTACAGAATTCTTTCTCCCAGATTATAAACCAGTGCAATATTTTCAGCCATACGCGGTGCCATTCCCTTTCCCTGTATGAGCTTCATTTCAACTCCCGCCGATACAGACTGGGCTATCATAGTTGCCTGAGCATATGCATTGTTTGCCATAACAATATTGCTGCCGTCTGTAATCGCAAGTATCTGAGATGATCTGTACGCAGTTACATCTCTTTCAAATCCGTTCGGTATGCATATACCCATCTGCACTGTGCCTTCATCTATGAGTTTTTGGAGCTCTTCTCTGGACTGAGGATAATTTGTTACATCAAACCGCTCACTTGTGAGAAAATACCCTGTGACAATATTGCTCAGACCCGAATTGTCCTCATCAAGCACAGCAATGGGGATATCATTCAGATAATCATTATAATAAACCCCACCAAAATATAATGTAAGAAAAATAGGACCGATAAAGAGAAGAATCATCATACCCTTATACTTGAATATAGATTTAAATTCTCTTTTGAATGATTCCAGATAGCTCATAGGTTCATCTCCTTATCACCAACTTCCTCTGCCGACACAGCCATAACAAGCTCTGTCAAAATCAGCACTGCAACAGAAAATATGAGCATATAAAACGCATCTCCAATTATCTGATGCACCGGCAGACCTTGCAGATATATTTTTCTTATGTTGTTTGCATAATGTGCAAAAGGCATGTATGCAGCAAAGCTTTGATATCCTGATGGCATTGATATGACAGGCCATGTTGTTCCAGCCATTGCCGAATTCGGAATGAATATTACCGCTCCGCCTACCAGAGCAACCATTCTGTTTTTTATAACAGAAGATATAAGCACACTGAATGATGATGCAGCAAAGCTGATCATAAGAACAAGTATTAATGCGCTCAATATGCTTCCCTTGAAGGGCAGATGAAATATCAGTACCTGCAGAGCTATGCACAATATATAGCTTAAGCTTCCGCATACTGTATAAAACATTATTTTTCCAGACGTATAGCCCAGTCTTTTTCTTGCAGGTTCTGTGTAGATTTCATGGTTCACCGACACTGTGGCAATAAGCGCTATGGCCGCCTGTATATAGCCTGCAATCAGGACAGGCGACAGGAAATAGTCAAAGCTTTTTGCAGGATTGTAAAGCATTCTGGTATTCAGCTGAAACGCCTGACAAATATTGTAAGCCTCCCTGTATGATAAGTTAAGTCTTGTTGTAAGGTGATTGATTGCAGCCCCTGCTTTATATGTGAGAAGTATTTCCGTCGCTTTGGACTTGGCTGCACTTGTCACCGACATGCTGCTGCCGTCATAAATCATTAAAACAGTCGGCGACCTTAAATCTGCTATATCGTTATAAAAGTTCTTAGGAATTATAAGCCCCGCACCGGCTTTACCATTCCTTATCAATTCCTCCAGTTCAACCTCATTTTCGGCATAGTATGCCACATTAAAGGTTTCATTTTTATCAAAAACATCCACAAGCTGTCTGCTGAACGATGAATTATCGTAATTTACAACAGCTATGGGTATATCACCTATAACCCCTTTAGACAGCTCAAATCCAAGCAGGAACACGAAAATAACAGGCAGGATAAAAAGCACAAGAATATTTATTTTATTAGTCAAAAAGCAGCTTAATTCTTCCTTAAAGCTTTTTATAAACATACTTCCACATCCTAATTTTTAAAATTTACAAAGGCTGTCATGCCCGGCCTTATAGATTGATCAAGGTTGTTAAGCTTTATTTTCACAGCGTAAGATACTATATCAAAATTTCCGTTTTCATTTGTGGCTTTCTTTACTGCAAAATCGGGCTCCTTGTTTATTGTGGTTATTGTTCCTTCATAAGATTTATCCTTATATGAAGCAAACTTCACCTCAACAGCCTGACCCTCCTGTAAACCCATGAGTCTGTCTTCTCCCAGATTTACGTTGACCCAGCAGCTTTCCAGATTGCTTATGGTCCCGATTGAGGTTCCTGTGGAAACAAGCTCACCCTCGTCAGAATTTATGGATGTTACAGTTCCGTCAATGGGGGATTTAATTACTGTATCATTGAGATATACCTCAACCTCCTGCAGTCCTGCCTTTGCCTGCTCCAGCTTTTCCTTTGCCGCCACAAGACCTGCCTGAGCCTGATTAACCTGTGCAAGCGCTGCAGTCATGCCCTCGTTTGCCTGTGCAAGTACAGAGTTGCTTGCCAATACTCCGGCTTCTGCCATGGAAACCTGTGCGTTGGCAGCCTCCTTATCCTCTGACCTTGCACCTTCCTCTGCCATGCTGAGAGTCTGCTTTGCAACGTCCATCTGCGTCTTTATTTCTTCAAGCTTCTGCTTTGTAATCGCTCCGCCTTCGTAAAGCACGGATGCCCTGTTATAGGTGGATTCCCACAAGGTATATGCGCTCTTTGCCTGCGCAAGCTCCTGGGCTCTTGCTCCGTTTGCTGCCTTCTTACTTACTGCAGCAGCCATATCCCTTTGACTTTGGCTTGCTTTAACTCCTGCCTGAGCCTGATTTACTCTGTCCTGTGCCAGATTATAATTTGCCTGAGCCATTTCCACAACAGCCTGTGATGCATCCACACCGGCTTGTGCCTGATTTACCTGAGCTACAAGCTGTAATTTTTTCGCTTCAAGCTCTTCGCTGGATATTTCCACAATTTTATCTCCTGCTTTAACCTTTTGGCCCTCTTCAACATAAAATTTTACTATTCTTCCGGGTATTTTGGTATTTATGCTCACATCCCTGGCATAAACTATTCCCTGTAAAACACCGGAGTCAATGTTCTTAGCAGAAATATCCGCGGCTCCGACCGTTATGCCCAGTGCAGTTCCAATCACGACAAATGCAATTACAATTTTTCTGAAATTTTTGCTAATCCAGTTTTTATTTATATATTTATTAATATTGCTTTTTATATCACTCATAATTAATTCGTTCCTTTCCTGTTTGCTATTATTTATATATAAGAATTCCACAATCATTTTGATATTTTATTTTCGCCATTGTGTAACTGTATCTTATCTGAGCGACTTGTGCCTCAACCTCCGCAAGCTTCTCCTGTGCCGCAATGAGCTCGGCCATGGTACCGGAGCTTTCCTGAAGATCAAGCTGCTTAAGAAGTGCATTTTCCGCACCAAAGCCCTGCTCATACTTCAATCTTGCTATTCTTACCACCTCTTCAGCATTGTTTACAAGCTCCTCAGATGATTCAAGCATCTTTCCCGCAGCAGCCATAGTTTCGTAGGATTGGCTTATTTCTGATTTTAAATCCGTCTTTGTTTTTTCCAGCTCTATTTCTGCTTCTTTTTTCAACAGTCTTGCTTCATTGAGCGCCCTGCTGTTATTTCTGTATTCTGCCCTTGAACCTAACAATTCTTCATTTAACTGATAAATTGCAAGCTGCCCCAAAAGCTGCTGAATTTCAATTCTGTTTGTGAGACCGCTTTTCAGCCCTTCCTCCAGGCTTTCAGCCGTCACATCCTTTTGCATTGAATCTGTTAATGTAATTTCAGCATCCATGTCAAGGTTCATATTTTTCTTGAGCTCATAAAGAGCATTTTTGTAGTTTGCTTCCGCAAGGTTCAGTGCAATTGAAGTTCCGTCATAATACATTTTTCCCAAAAGCATGTCATCCTTTGCTTTCATCCCATTATCATAGGAAAGCTTAACCATATTGTATTGTGTAAGTCCCCTTTCCATGGCTGTCTTTTTAAGAAAATATACTTTTTGTGCATACAGCGCATCATAATAATTTTTTTGAATGAGCATGGCAATTTGATTTTTGTAAATTTCCTTTGCATATCTGGTTACATCAAGATTTACACCTGACATAGTTATCATCAGCTTGCTTGCATCATTTGCGTCAAGATTCACCACAGTGTTGAAATCAATTTTTGCACCTACCTTTTCAGAGGCATCTTTCATAACCGCCTTGAATTCCTCTTGTTTTAATTCAAGTGTCTTTTCTGCTTCATCAATTGCCGTCCTTCCCTCATCAATTGAGTCCTGCTTTGACCCCAACTGTGCCATAGCTCCGGCAATAACCTGAGAAGCAACAGAATCTGCAATTGCAGGCGGAACGCCTGCCGCAACCAGTGTGTCCAGTATATTTGCTCCAGGTTGAACAGGAACATCCCCTATTCCGGGAATGGGAACCGTTAAAGCCATAGGAGCTATTCCTTTTGACAATAAATCTCTGGCCTGATTAACCTGATCCTGACCTTCGCCCAATTGCTTTCTTTTATCAAACAATTGATTAGATGCGTCATTCAACATTTTTTTTGCATCCTTTAAATCTTCCGAGTTTTTAGAAGCATTTTGTGATGCTATAAGCGCAAGCTTTATTTTATTATCTAAAAGCTCAATGCTCTTATTATGCTCAAGTCCGTATTTAACAGCCGAGTCAACTGTCAGTACCATAGGAGATGTATCTTTATTTTCATCTTTTTTGTCGGACGTTTCGACCGGCAACTTGTAAGGCGCCGTAATCAGATCTTCACCATAGGCATAGCCGGGCAAAGAAAGTATAATCGCTGCCGTACATATACATGCTGCAATTCTTTTAATATTCATGTTGTTCAATCCTTTCTTTAATGTTGTCAAATAAATACATTTCAATTTTTTTGGACTTCAAATATGTTTTCTCATCTGAATCAATTGCTTTTAATCCGTCAGTTTCCAATATTATGTATTTTACTTTGTTCCTTTCAATATAGTCGTTCAGTATTTTTATGGGATTGTCAGAAAAAAAGACGAGCATCTGCGCATCCATATTATTTGATATCATCATCATGCTGTCCAGTTCTCTGCTGAACCTCTTGCCCCATTCACTTTTTTGCCGGACATTTATTACATTGAGCCTTGTATCTGTAATGTCAGCAATTTTTTTACCTTTACTTATCAATAAGCCGAATTCATGATGCGCTAATATAAAAATAAGAGTTACATATTTTTCGGTTTTATCAAGCATAATTCACCTCACAATTGTCGTCCTTGTGAACTACTATAATATTAAAAAATGTCACCAGTTTGATATAATTTTGAACAATTATGAACTTTTTATTTTATTGTGACATAAAAAAAGACATATGCAGAAGCATATATCCTTAAATATGTAATCTTAATTTTCTTCCTTGTGAACGGTAAATTCAAACGTGCTGCCACGTCCGTAAGTGCTGTGAACAGTGATTTTTTCGCCCATTACGCTCAGTATTTCCTTTGCAATGGACAAACCAAGTCCTGAACCTCTCTTCGACCTGGATTTATCACTTTTATAAAATCTGTCGAAAATACATTCCAGCTCATTCCCGGCAATTCCTATTCCTGTGTCTCTTACAGAAAGAAGCACGTCATTTTCTCTTTCTTCTGTAAATATTTCTATTGTTCCTCCATCAGGAGTGAATTTAAATGCATTATCCAGCAATATTACAAGTATCTGCTCGATTCTGTCATAATTCGTATAAACCTTAGGCAGCATGACGGGATTATGTATAAGATTTATTTTATCATTGGAAAGCTTATATCTTTCATATACCATTTCAATTACTGAATTGAGATCGATGTAGTTTTTCTCAATAGTCTGATTGTTCTGCAGCCTGGAAAGCTCCATAATGTCATCCACAAGTCTGGACAGTCTCATGCTTTCCTGATAAATAATTTTATGATACCTCTTAATATCATCTTCATCCATCACAATAGAATCCATGAGGGGTTCTATAAGACCTCTTATAGAAGTAAGAGGAGACCTGAGCTCGTGAGATACATTGGCAACATACTCCCTGCGCACCTTTTCAAGCTTTTCAAGCTCTGTTATGTCTCTGAACAAGATAACTGCGCCAACCACCTCATTTTTTTCATTTTCAATGGAGGACATTGCTATTCTCATGATAATATCTCCGCATACACAATTCTTAACTATGGTGTACTTGCATTCTATTGCCTGGTTAAGCTCGTGCAGTTCTTTTTTGAGAACATCTATGTCATCTGTGCAGCGGTCCCTCACATCATTTTCCTTCAAAGAAAACATATCTAAAAAAATCTTGTTATAGTGGGTAATACACCTGTTTTCATCCACAGCCATCATCCCCTCATCAAGTCCGTTCAATACCTGACAAAGCCTGTTTTTTTCTATAAAAAGCTGTGAAACATTCCTGTATAAGTCAGTTGACATCTTATTCAGGGTTCTTCCCAGAAGGCCGATTTCATCCCTTAAATCTTCATTCGCACGTATGGAAAAGTCACCCTGGCTCATGGAAATAGCAACATTTATCGCATTTTTTACAGGCTTTATAATCCTTTTTAAAACAAGATAAGAAAGCAGCGCCACAAAGGGAATTACAATGACAGTTGAAATAAAAAGAGTCGGTACAAGCGTTTCTATCTTATCTGACATACTCCCTTCTATCAGGTATACTCCCAATGAGGAAATGAGTATTGAAGATACAAATATGGCAGCCGAAATCAATATAGTTATTCGCCTTATCAATATATTCTTCATTTTATTCTGTCTCAAATTTATATCCGACGCCATAGACGGTCTGCACCTCCCAGCTTGTCCCTTCCTGGGGAAGCTTTGCTCTTATTCTTTTTATATGCGTATCCACAGTCCTTGTATCACCATAATAATCGTAACCCCAGACTCTGTTCAGAATCTGTTCTCTGGAAAATACCTGTCCCGGGTTCGATGCCAGCAAATAAAGTATTTCTACCTCCTTAGGAGTTGATATGACAATATGGTCATCAAATTTAACATGATAATGCTTAAGACTTATTTCCAGGCGGTTAAAATATAATACAGCCTTCTTGCCTTCTGCCGTATTTTCAATTACGCGCCTTCTTACAGCTTTTATGCGCGCAACAACCTCCCTTGGGCTGAAAGGCTTCACTATGTAATCATCCGCACCAAGTTCAAGTCCCAAAATCTTGTCTATTTCTTCTCCTCTTGCGGTAAGCATTATTATGGGAACATCGCTGGTCTTTCTCACATCTTTGCATACATCCAACCCATTTATTTTCGGCATCATTACGTCCAATACAACCAAAGAAGGAGGTGTTCTTTTTATAATTCTGAGCGCTTCTTCCCCATCATAGGCTGACATGCATACAAAGCCTTCATTTTTAAGGTATATTTCCAGAGATTCATGCACAATAGGGTCATCATCACAAATTAAAATATTAAAATTCTGCATACGATACTTCCTTTTGTAATTTTATAATCCAAATTTATTTTATATCATTTTAAAAATAATTCAATAAATTTATTCCATATGCCTTAAGATAAGGTCCTTCACTGCACTAAGGATGGCGAATACCGGAATATTCATTTATCGTGACGTGACTAACATATGTCAATTCTGAGGTTAGAATCTTTTTGACTACTAATAGTAACGTCTTTATATATTTTATATTACGACTAAAAAACTTTTTAGTCGACATTTTGCTTTTTTAGAGATATAATATGGGCTATTCGTATAAAATATTTAATTGTTCTAAAAAATGAAAAAAGGGAAACAAAGATATAAAGGAGACAAAAATGAACAACGATATGACAAGCAAATCAGAATGGAAGGCTATTTTATTCTTTTCCATTCCAATAATGGGTTCTCAGCTGCTGCAGATGTTTTACAATCTGGCTGACAGCATTATTGTGGGAAACTTTGTAGGATCTAACGGTCTTGGAGCCGTAGGTGTCACCAGTTCTGCTTCCTGGCTTTTACTTAATCTGGTAACCGGTTTAAGCTCCGGCGCCAGTATTGTAATTTCACAATACATAGGAGCCAGCAGAAAAGATGACATATCGGCAACTGTTTCTACCACTTTTACATTTTCCATATTTTTAAGCTTTGCAGTTACAGCTCTGTGTTTTATATTTGCAAATTCTTTAATTATTGGGTTTTTAGGCACTCCTGTTGAAATGCAGGCTGAAGCCTATAGCTACTTTGTCATATACTCACTGGGTATTATTTTTCAAATGATTTATAATGTTACTTACGGTATTTTAAGGGCTTATGGAGATTCTAAAGGTTCATTATTATTTCTGCTGGTGGCAGCAATATTAAATGTTGCTTTAGACTTGGTATTTGTAATCTTCTTCAAATGGGGAGTCGCAGGAGCGGCTGCTGCTACCATTATTTCTCAGGCCGGCTCTGCCGTAGCAAGCTCAATATATATGTGGCATAAGCTTCCTGACCTGAGGTTGAATAAAATCAAATGGGTTTTTGATATGGAAAAATTAAAAATCGTTCTTAAACTTGCAGTACCTATAGTAATACAATCTTCTATAATTGCCTTTGGATTTATAATTCTTCAGAGGCTGGTCAACAGCTTCGGTCCGGCAAGTATAGAAGGATACTTCGTATTGAGCAGGGTTGAGCAAATTCTTCATATACCCTCAAATTCATTTAACATTGCCTTGAGCAGCTTTACGGGTCAAAATATAGGTGCAGGAAATATAGACAGAATCAAAAAAGGATACAAATCTACTTTATATATGGGATGTTTAATTTCCGCCGTACTGATAATACTTATGCTGTTTACCGGCAAAAGCTGGATCAGCTGGTTTAATGTATCTCCCGAAGCATCCAAAAGAGGAGTGGAACATTTAAATGTTCTTGCATCATTTATGATTATCAATACCGCACACAATATAACCGTTGGTTTGCTTCAAGGAGCAGGAGACGTAAAAATACCTGCAATTGCAGGCTTTATAAATTTAAGTGTCAGACTAGTTGTGTCATATGCAATGGCTGCTACAGCAATTGACTACCGCTCTATATTCTACAGCATTCCTTTTGCATGGATATCTGCCTTTGCCATAACCATAGGACGATACAGAAGCGGCAAATGGCAAAACAAATCAGTTATACAACAGACTGAATAAACATTTTCAATGTACTATTCAGTCTGTTAAAAAAGTCCGCTTAATATCATTATGAATAAAATAAGTAATTTTTTAATGCTTAAGCTCTGAGATTTGCACATCAGAATGTATCAAATTTATTTGTTGCTGACACTAAAATAAATTTGGCACTCTATACAAATTTCCTGATCTTATTGATAAAGCACTTAATCTTATTTAATATCAATTGTAGATTCTAAGGTTTGCTCTATAACATTCTCCATAATATCCTTCGTTATCATCCCAGGAATATAGCCTAATACATTACCTTCCTTATTAATCAAAAATGTGGTGGGAAAAGCGGTTATATAGTAGTTCATAAATATTTCCCCTGTTTCATCAAATACTGTTGGATAAGTATATCCATTTTTCTCAAGAAACTTCATAATTTCACCTTTTTCTTCATCAGAATTTTGAGGGTAAGCCTCACTTCTTGGATTTGCTACTCCCAAAAATACCACTTCATCCTGATTTAGATTATATTTCTGATAAAGCTCTTCAATGTCGGGCATCTCTCTTTGACAAGGTCCACACCAGCTCGCCCAAAAATTTAAAAATACTACTTTACCCTTATAATCCGAAAGAGTATGCTTATTACCATATTGATCTGTCAATATAAAATCATATGCCGGAGGGTAAGCCTTCAAACTATTATCCTGATTTTGATTTGTATCATTATTTAAAGCAGCATCTTCCTTATTATCTTCAACTCCCTCGTTATATCCTGTTTCATTCTGATTATCCGTTGAAAAAGAATTCAGATAACCGGAAATTCCATTCATCCATCCCGTAAATGTAATAATACCCATCACAATCAATATAATGCCTCCGGCTTTAATCGTATACTTAAGCAGAATTTTCTTCTCCTTCAGAAAATTCAATGCTTGAGTGGTAAATAGTCCAAGCAGTAAAAATGGGAGTACAAATCCCAAAGCATATACTAGTATTAGTATGTTACCTAAAAGACCTGTCTTTGCACTTGATGCCATAATCAGCACAGAAGATAATGCCGGTCCCACACAGGGAGTCCAGGCAAAACTGAATGTAAATCCCATAATAAAAGCCACTAGAAAATTCACATTATTCTTAGATAAATTGAGATGAATTTTTCGTTCTTTTTGTAAAAAAGGAAAGTCAAATACTCCCAATTGAAACAGCCCTAATATTATAATAAGAATACCGCCAATTCTGGTAAATAATATTTTATTGCCATGAAAGAACTTTCCTATAACATTAAAGGACATACCTAGAATAAAAAAAGCAAAAGATATACCTAAAATAAAAAATAAAGTGTGAAAAAGCACCTTCCTTTTCTCATATATAATAACTTCTTCCCCATCCTTATTTGTATTCCCCGCCAAATAACTCACATATACCGGTATCAGCGGAATAACACAAGGTGAGAAGAAAGATAAAATTCCTTCCAAAAATACAAGCATAAAGCTTATACCGCCTGTCGTTGTCAAATTTCCAAACATACTTTTCTCCATTCTGATTTTTTCACAGTATATCATAGTCGATTTATAAAATCAAGTAGCTTTACAAAATAAAGCCATTAAAGTTATATCTTTTTAAGAAGCTTGAAAAGTGAGACAATATAAATCAGCCTAAAGAAATTCAGGCTGATTTATATTGTCTAATTGAAATTATTTCTATAAATACCGCAAATCCATCGTCCATATTATTGGACATCAGATACTTAGCGCAAATTTTTTATAACCTTCCATTTGTCTTTCTACTGATTCTTTTACTCCAAAGGCACAACATCAACAAATTGAAAGATTTGTCCTCTGGTGACTTTCATTCCCTGCAATGAGCTATTGCATGCTGCAAACCGGATGCCTTTTTGTGATAAGGATTTTATAGAAGAAGAATTCCATTTCAATTTCTCCTTTGACTTCGTGTAAATCCACTGCACCACAGCAAATAAACAGCTTCAAATTCTGATTTCTTATCTATTCTTTCCCTGCCATGTACCGGCTGAATATTTCCAGACCCTGCTCCAATGTTTTTGAATCGTACGCATATCCTATACGAACACAGCCTTCCTGCTCAAAGCATTCTCCCGGTGTGAAAAAAACTCCTGTTTTTTTCATAAGATCCATACACAGCTCCCTTGAGGGCATATTCAAATCATAATACAAGAGTGCTGTCGTACCTGCGGAAGGCTTCACATAGCTTATATGTCTTTCTTTTTTCACCCAGTTATCAAGGATTGTTCTGTTTTTAAGGAGTATTTCTCTGTTTCTTGCAAATATTTTATCTTTGTTTTTTAAAGCAATTGAGGCAAATATATCATCTAAGACACCACAGCTTATAGTATCGTAATCTCTTCGTTCTCTTAACAGAGTTATGAGTTTTTCATCACGGGTTGCAATCCATCCCATTCTTAGTCCTGCCAGGGAGAACACTTTAGACATTGAGCTTATGCTTATACCCTTATCATATAAGTCAACTATTGAATACATATAGCTTCCATCCTCACTGATTCCTCTGTAAACTTCATCACAAAGGACATATGCGTCCACACTTTTAGCAATATCTACTATTTCATTCATAACATCCTCAGGAATCCATGAGCCGGAAGGGTTGTTGGGATTATTTATAGTAATCATTTTTGTATTCTTCTTGACAATTCTTCTAAGTTCGTCTAAATCAGGCAGGAAGTCATTTTCTCTTGTCAGATGGAGTATGTTAACCTCTGCGCCGATTGATTCGGGAATTGAATAATGCTGCTGATATGTGGGCATTACCGAAACCATACTGTCCCCCGGCTCTAAAATTGTAATTATTGATGAAAAATTAGCGCCTATAGCTCCATGCGTAGGAATGACCTGCGATGGTCTTATATTTTTATAAAGCTCACTAATACCATTTAAAAGCTCCGGTGAACCACTTATGTAACTATATGACAGCCTTGTATCAACAAGAGATTTCATATATTCCTCAGGATTTTCACCTGACAGTTCCAAAAGCTCCCTTAAAGTAAGAGAGTCCACGCAAGTTTCTGCCAAATTATAAACTGCATCATTTTCATATTCATTCATCCACTGCTCAACCTTGAACGTTTTAATTTCCATCTTCCTGATTTCTCCTTTTATAGTAATTTTTAGGCAATTGTTAATTACTTCTTGCATGACAATGACAAAATAATTAAAATAATATAACTATTTTTTCATGAATTCTTCCGATAGCTTTAACCTCTACCGCCTTACATGAATTTCATGCTAAATATTACCTCTATTTTAACATAATTTTTTAAATATTAACAGTATAAAAGCCCTTGCATCTTATATTTGCCTTTGAACAATAAATACGTTACAATATTATTTGTCGATTTAACTATGAGGAGGTATAATTAAACATGGAACTTTGGGATGTATATGATGTTAATCGCAATAAAACAGATAAGACTATGTGCCGCGGAGCTGATTTTGAAGAAGGGTGCTATCATTTAGTTGTACATATTTGTATTTTTAATTCCAGGGGTGAAATGCTTATCCAGCAAAGACAGCCCTTCAAAAAAGGCTGGTCAAACTTGTGGGATGTAACCGTTGGCGGAAGTGCCATACAAGGTGATGACAGTCAAAGCGCTGCTGAAAGAGAGCTGCTTGAGGAAATAGGATTAAAAATAGATTTCAAAAATATCAGACCTCACATTACCGTTAACTTCAGCGAGGGATTTGATGACTATTATCTGATTGAAAAAGATGTTGATATTAATGAATTGTCATTGCAATATGAAGAAGTTCAGAATGTTAAATGGGCATCTAAAGAAGATATTCTTTCTATGATAGATGACGGACAATTCATACCATATTTTAAAAGCATCATACAGCTATTTTTTGATATCCGTGAGCAATATGGTTCTATTAAAATTGATTAACTAACAATACCTTTCAGGCGCCTGCCCGACTATATTGTATTTTCTTATACTCTACATAAGAAACTTATTATGAGGTCCCATAATTCTGCGTATACATGCATTTCTCCAATCAATAATAACAGAATAAAAAACTGCATTGACCTTTTTAAAGAACTATACTATATTAATATGTATGAAATATTTAAAAATATAAAGGATATTGGTGTTTATATGTTTGAACAAATAGAAGTTAATGAAAAAATATATAAAAAGGTCATGCAACAAATTCAAAATTTGATTTTGAACGACACACTTAAAGTAGGAGAAAAGCTTCCTCCTGAACGCCAGTTGGCAGAGAAACTCAATGTAAGCAGGCCTGTCCTGAAGCAGGCAATAAGCGCCTTGGAAGCTATCGGGATTGTAGACAGCAGACATGGAGACGGTAATTATATAGTTTCAAATACAGGTGATTTATTTAATACTACTGCTATAAATTTTTTTTTGAATAAAGGCAATGATAATGATATCTTGGAATTTCGATATATACTTGAGGTGAAGTTTGCCGGTATGGCTGCTTTGAAAGCTACTGATGAGCAGTTGAAGGAAATGGAAATGACTTTAGAAAAAATGAAGTATGTTTCAAGCAAGCAGGAAAGACTTGAGCTAAATAATGAATTCCACCGAGAAATTATTAAAATAAGCGGAAATTTGTTAATTATAAACATATATGACAGCATACTTGATCTTATAATCAAACATCTCTCATTTACCGACGGTATCAGCTTTTACAACAGCCACCTTGCAATATTTGAAGCTATAAAAATGAGAGATTCTCAATTAGCTGCAAGAAATATGGCAAAGCATTTTACAGATAAGTTTCCAAATTACGAATATTACGACCAATTGGACAGAATCATATAAAAACAGGGCGATCGGAAAAGATTGCCCTTAATATAATGTAATTGGACATTCATACTCCTGATTAAATCAGCAGATAGAAAAGTCCGCCTATAGCACCGCTGCCTGCCATGATTAATATAGGATTCAGCTTAAATTTGCGCAGCAGAAAAAGTCCTGATGAAAATAAGGCAACAGCAATGAAATCAACGGATGAAATATTCCATGTAAATCCATCTGACCCCCAAAATGACAGCACAAGAATGGAAAGTCCTGCAGATAGGATCAAGGCGACCACAGTAGGGCGCAAGCCTGAGAGAATGCCCTTCATCACAACCAGCTCACTATATCTGCTGCATAGCCATGCCAGCATCAATACAATGATACAGGATGGCAGAATACAACCTAATGTAGATGCCAATGCGCCTCCCAGGCCTGCAATTCTGATTCCCACAAAAGTAGCTGAATTGATGGCGATGGGCCCCGGTGTCATTTCAGAAATAGTTATAAGATCCGTAAACTCCGTGAGAGAAAGCCAGCTATGAATATTGACCACTTGATTTTGTATCAGCGGCATAGCAGCCATACCACCGCCAAAGCTGAATAATCCAATCTTAAAAAAGCTCCAAAACAGTTGTAAATAAATCATACCCTACACGTGCTCCTTTCCGGCTTTTTTGTCATACATACTTATTATTGCACCAAGTGTACCGCAGAATATAATTATATAAATAATATTGATATGCATAAAATAGTATATAACAAAAGCTCCTGTCATAATTAAAATTGGAAGTAATTTTTTCGCCATGATGATTTTGCTCCCCATTTCCAGCACTACATCAAAAATAACAGCACATACACCCGCCATCATGCCCTTGAGTACAGCGCTTATAACAATGTTGTCCCTGAACGCCGAATAAAACAATGAAATTACAGAAAGGATGACGAGAGGCGGCAGTACTGTACCCAAAATCGCAATCAAAGCACCTGACAAACCCATAAGTCTCCATCCAACAAGAATGGATGCATTGACCGCCATCGCTCCCGGTGAGGACTGAGCGATGGCAGCAACATCAAGCATTTCCTCCTCTTCCAGCCAGCCCAGTTCATCCACAAACTTTTTCTTCATCAATGGGATGATAACATACCCGCCGCCAAAGGTGAATGCGCTTAGGAAGAAAGTTGATTTAAATAACCTAAAATAATTCCCCAAGTTTTTTTCCATATTTTTTTTCTCCTTTGCTATATATCATAATCCTTGTTTTAACATAGTAAAAATTATCAGATTATAACCATAGCCGCTTATCTATACACCGGTTTCGTGACATCTCAGCCTCTTTATCATAATACAGATTCAACAAACCTAATGATTTTGTACATTACGAAGTACACTGCTACTCTTGCGTCAATTCTCCGGTATTATATTTAATTTATCTATAATTTTATATTTTACATTGTTCCTTTTTTTCGGGATTCTTGAGTTTAGCTATACCAAAACCTGTAAATCCTAACACTATTGCAACCATGAACCCTGTATAATTAAATATAGCCCACGGTAAGTAATCAAAAGTTGAAACACCTAATGTCCCTGACATGTATGCTCCCCCTGCAGACCAGGGTACTAGTGGAATTGAACATGTGCCGGCATCTTCCAGTGTTCTTGAAAGGTTTTTCGCATCAAGATTTCTTTCCTTAAATGCGTCCTTAAAAAGTTCTCCACACAAAAGAATCGGTATGTAGGCATTTCCCACTACAAACGATACCACAAGTGTTGATATTACCGTAACTAAAACAAGAGTTCCATCACTATGGACCAAAGTTTTTAGCTTGTTTAAAATGGCATCCATAAATCCTGCTGCACTCATCGCGCCAGCAAAAAGGAATGCACATAATACCTTAAGAATTGTGGTCATCATACTGGTCATTCCCCCACGTTGTAAAAGTGACTGTACTGATTTCGGAATTACTTCCAAATTGATATTCGGTATCATATCCATTTTAAATCCTCCAAATGCCGCTGCTATCGCATTTCCTATAGTTGCTTTCTGAAAAATTATTGCCAATACGGATGCAACAACGACTGCTGTAAACATGACAGGAATTGTAGGTTTGCCCATTACAGATCCAACAAGAACTACAACAAGAGGAAGCAGGAGGAACAAATTAAAATTAAATGTTGAAGAAAGTCCAATCATCATTTCTGTAGCAGCAGTACCCCCATCAGATGAAATAATCGAAGATGAACGTCCTGCAATAAAATAAACTGTAAGACATATTATTGTTGCAGGAACAGTAGTGTAAAACATATGCCCTATGTGTTCAAAAAGTGTTGTTCCCGCCGCTACAGGGGCAAGGTTAGTGGTATCAGACAGAGGTGACATCTTATCTCCGAAATAAGCTCCGGAAATAATTGCGCCCGCAGCTGCTCCCATATTTATTCCAAGTCCCTCTGCCACTCCTATAAGTGCAAGACCAACAGTTCCTACTGACCCGAAAGAAGTGCCTGTGCAAACAGATACTATTGTAGTAATAACAAATGCACTTACAAGAAACAGTGACGGACTTAACAGCTTAAGACCATAGTAAATCAGCATTGGAATAGTACCTGAAAGCATCCATGATCCAATAATCATTCCTACAAAAACAAATATAAATATTGCCATGAAAGCTTTTCCAACCTTCTCTGAAACAGAGTCAGCTATTTCATTCCATGTAGTACCATAAATCATAGCAAGTATTACTGTAAAAAAAGAACATATTAAAAGTAAAACTTCAACACTGTAACGATATTTTCCAAAACCCACTCCCATAACTACTGCCATTACAAATATAGGCAAAATTGCAATAAAGAACGGAATCGTTTTCTTCTTTTCCATATGTACCTCCATTATTCCTATTTATTTAATTAAGCATCAATTGAAACTCCTAAACTTTCCGTCATTTTTTTATATTCCTCAGCAAGCTTTACAGTTATTCTTCCAGGAACTTCTTTGCCTATTTTTTTACCATCAATCATTTTTACAGGCACAACTTCTCCAACCGTACCACATATGAAAACTTCATCGGCATTATAAAATTCAGAAACAGAAACATTTCTCTCCTGAACCTCCATTCCAATTTTTTTTGCAATTTTTATCATTGTTGATCTTGTTATTCCATGGAGCTGGGAATCAACTGTAGGAAGTATAAGCATTCCCGCCTTTATAAGCTGTAAGTTTGTTGAATTAGTTTCAGCTACATATCCATTTTGATCAAGCATAATTGCTTCATCGGCACCCTGCCTTTGAGCTTCACACGCAGCCATTATCTGATTCAATTGATTACAGCAATGTATTTTCGGATCCATATATTGAGGATTATATCTTTTTAGCCATGATGTTATAAGTATAATTCCCCCTTTATTGAAAATAGGTGGCTTCTCATCAACACATATTACAATTGAAGAATTAGTTATATTAAGTGTCGGGTGCATACCTGTCTGAGCTTTAAATCCTCTTGTCACCTGTAATCTCATGTGTATATATTGTATGTTTTCAGCTATATTTCTCCTGACAAGTTCCTTTATAATTTCTTTCATTTCATATTGTGAAATTCCAACATCAATACCCAAAGTATAACAAGACTCATACAATCTTTTTATATGCTCGTCCAACATATACACCTTTCTGCCATATGCCCGTATTCCTTCGTAGACGCCATCTCCATGCTGAAAACCAGAATCATAAACAGAAATTACAGCCTCTGATTTTTTTACATAGTCTCCATTAACATAAAGAATTGTGTCAGCAACCTTTTCACCATTGAATATAATGCTTCCATCCTCGGTAAGCTGAGATAATTTGTACATCGTTTTCACCTCATAATTTTATCTAATATTGTCTTTTTACAACCGCTCTTGATGTTCCTCATCAGAATTTTAAAAAGTCATGTTGTAATTGGTATGACCATTTTACCAAAATAAATAATCTTTGTCAATATTTTATTGTAGAGATAGTATTTGAAGTTAAAACTTAAAAATTTCGTACTATTGATTAAACAATGATAATTTTTTGTTTTTGTGCAATATATAATAAAC
>DAMBZP010000003.1:34518-56124 GCA_032059885.1 Sedimentibacter sp. | reverse complement strand
TTATTGCATTGTTTATGTAGAGTTTAAGACAAGGTGAAATATATATGCTATACTTTATTACATAAATCAGCAGGGTGGTATTTATAATGGAAATAAAAGACTTGTTTTCAAAAAATATAACCATAAAAAAAAGACTTGTAATTTCTAATATATTGATGATTCTGTTCCCGGTAGTAATCACCGCATTAATTGGCCTCATATGCCTGGGAATAATCTGGGCTTCTGTAAGATATGGTGCAGGCCTTGGATTTGAGGACAGTGAAGACTTCTACAGGGCCAGCCGGGGCATCTCTATGATTGTCGACAGAACATTGAAGGAAGGTTCACATAAAAATCTGGCGGAGGATCTGTCAGTTATAAGCAAAATGCTTGATAAGAATGCTATGACCCTGTCTGTGGATTCTTATGGTGAAAATCTCTATCTGTACGGTAATACAACTGATTTCGACAAAACTCTTCTGGGGGCTGTCGCTTCATTGGGTGGTACTGGCTTTGTATCCAATGGAAGCAGGGAGCTTTATGTTCACTCGGCTGAAATTGACAACACTGTTTATCAAATAGCTATTTTTGCCACCCCTGCAAAAATGTCATATAATTCCTTAAAGGTTGTAATTGCATTTTCGGCTGTTATTCTGCTTCTTGCTGTGATTTTTTCTATACTGCTCACAAATCGTTTTCTGACTAAATTCGTTTTTAATAAAATAGAAGAACCTTTAAATATCCTTTCAAATGGGGTAAAGCAGATCAGCGACGGTAATCTTGAATACCGCATCGACTATAAATATCAGGATGAATTCGCTCCTGTCTGTGATAATTTCAATGAAATGGCAGCCCGTCTCAAGGCTTCTGTTGAACGTACAGAGCAGCATGAGCAAAGCCGCAAAGAACTTCTGGCGGGGATTTCCCACGATCTGCGCAGTCCGCTCACCTCTATACGTGCCTATGTTGAGGGGCTTTTGGACGGTGTTGCAAAAACGCCGGAAGTACAGAAAAAATATTTGGAAACCATCAAGAACAAAGCCGAAGACATCGACCGCATGCTGTCCAAAATATTTATGTTTTCTAAAATGGAACTGGGAGATTATCCCGACAATCCGGAGCTGTTGCACCTTGACGATGAAATCAGACAGCTTGTGAGAGCATTGGACACAGAATATAAAGAAAAGGGACTGATTCTTTCTATAAACAGTCTTGTCCCGGCGGTTGTGCTGGCTGATCCTGACCAGTTGCGCCGTGTTCTGATTAACATTATGGAAAACAGTGTAAAATACAAAATAAAAGACATTGGCACTTTGACCATTTCTTTGCAGAAGGATGCCCATGGATACCGCCTTTCCCTTTGCGATGATGGTCCGGGTGTTCCTGAGGACGCATTATCTCATTTATTCGAAGTATTTTACCGAAGCGACCCATCCAGGCAAAATCCTAATCGTGGCAGCGGCCTTGGTCTTGCTATCGCAGCTAATGCCATACAGCGTATGAAAGGAACCATTGAAGCAAAAGTCAATGAAAACGGCGGGCTCGAAATTATAATCCGCCTGCCTAAAACGGAGGAATAGAATGGAAAGGATATTGATTATAGAAGATGATGAAGCGATTGCGGCAATTGAAAAGGATTATCTTGCCATTGACCATTTTGAAGTTGAAATTGCTGCAGACGGAAGAAGCGGTTTAGAGAAAGCCCTGCACGGCGATTTTGACCTGATTCTGCTGGATTTAATGCTTCCCGGCATTGATGGCTTTACCTTATGCCGCAGGCTCCGCGAGGCATTGGATATTCCGATTTTAATGGTTACAGCCAGACGAGAGGATATTGATAAAATTCGTGGTCTGGGGCTTGGAGCAGATGATTATATTGAAAAACCTTTTTCTCCAGGTGTGCTGGCAGCACGGGTGAAAGCACATTTAGCGCAGTATGCGAGATTAAAAAAAACAGACAGGAGAATGCCTGTACAAATTACAATCGGCAGCATAAGCATTAATGCAGATACACACAGAGTACACGTGAATGGCGTTGAAATCGAACTGAAAAACAAAGAATACGAGCTTTTGCTCTTTATGGCTCTCAATGAAGATGTGGTATTTAACCGAGAAGCACTTTATGAGCGTATTTGGGGTATGGATGCCCTGGGAGACAGCGCCACAGTTGCCGTCCACATCAACCGTCTGCGGGATAAAATTGAGGAAGATCCAGGCAATCCCCGATATATACAAACAATCCGGGGGGCAGGTTACCGACTCAAGTCATAAAAATAAAATATAGGATGTGACTAATAATGTTATCAATTGATTTTTTAATGTTGAATTTTATCTATAACAACTGCAGGACAACATGGCTGGATGTACTTATGCCCCTTATTACAAGACTTGGCAATTCCGGAGCTATTTGGATTGTACTGACCGGATATCTGCTTATCAGCAGGAAATATCGAAAAGCAGGTATGGCACTATTCTGCGCTCTTGTGCTGGATGTCATTATATGCAACGGTATTTTGAAGCCGCTCATTGCACGTATACGACCCTATGATGTCAATACGTCTGTACAACTGTTAATTCCACGCTCTACGGATTTTTCTTTTCCATCAGGACATACCGCATCCTCCTTTGCATCCGTATCTGCGCTTTATTTCAGTCGCAAAAAGTTATGGATACCTTCTCTGGTTCTGGCAATTCTTATTGCTTTCTCACGGCTTTATCTTTACGTTCATTATCCTTCAGATGTGGCTGCCGGTATGCTTATCGGCTCTGTTTTAGGATTTTTAGGGTATAAACTAGCACATTATATACAAAAAAGACATTAATTTATTAGTTGTCTGTATAAACTTAACAATAAAAACACTTGATGCTGCATGAATATCATGAGCATCAAGTGTTTTTTAGCTTCATCTATAAAAGTATATATTTACTTCTCGGAAGCTTTTATTATCTGTATCATCTTAAAATATATGAAAACAGCTGTTGCTTCTGCTGCACAAGTAAAAGCAATAATAATTTCTCTTTGGTTAAGATCGTACAGCCAACCCATTAATGCTGAACCAATTAAAAGAGCAAGACCATATCCGGTATTAAAAAAACCGAAACTGGTTCCACGTTTGTAAAAAGGAGTAATATCAGCAACAGCGGAACGCATAATAGTTTCATGTGTACCCATTATAATACCGAAAATCACCATTCCAATAACAATCATAGAAGTTGAGCTGCTCATGGTCAGAAATGGTAAAAGCAGAGTAATGAAAGGGATGCCCATTAAAACGGCAAGTCCTCCTGTCTTAATCCCTGTTTTCTTTTTCATATTGTCATACATTTTGCCTATAATGAGTGCTGCTGCTGCATCCACAGCCATAGCACCTGAATATAACAGCGTGATATTTCCATCAGACATCAGATTATTTGCCTTCAGATGATATCCTATAATGCTGAAATTTACAAATCCCAGCGTGCAGAAAAATGTAAATGCCGTGTAAATCCAAAATATCGGCTGAAGCCGCTCTGAGCGAAACTCCCTCGTTTTGATATTTTCAATAAGATTGTTCTGTTTTATTCTGCGGTATGAGTAAAACACAAAAATCATCAGAAAAACAAATGGAACGAAAAGCCATTTATATCCTGATTGGTATTCTGTAATCCCATTTTTACCTGTGATAAAGAAAACAAGTGAGAAAATCAAGGGACCGGAAAAAGCTCCGATTTGGTCTAAAGCCTCCTGAAGGCCGAATGCAAATCCTGTTCCTATTTGATTTTCGGCAACCCCGGATAAAATTGTATCCTTTGCGGGATTGCGCAGTGACTTACCGATTCTCTCCATGAGAATCAGAACAATAAGAATGTTCCAATTCATTGTGAATCCCATTATCGGTACCACAAGCAGCATTCCATAGCCGACAAAAATAAACAGCCAGTGTTTTCCGCTTTTATCTGACAGGACTCCGGCCAACAGTCTCAAAAAATATCCAAGGAACTCGCCGATACCGAAAACCAGGCCTACTTGTGCAGCATTAATTCCAAGTAAATTAAAATACTGGCTGTTTGCACTTCGGGCACCTTCGTAAATTATATCTCCCAGCATACTGATAAAGCCAAATAAAATTATAACGGTGACTGCCGGTGTGAATATCTTTGATTTTTTACTTTCCATCTCCATCAACTACCTTTCTTATTTTCATTTCCCGGTCGAGGAGCATTTCTGGTTAGCTTCCAGCTTACAATCTTCACGCAAATCCCAAAAAATCTTAAACTCAAGTTTCTCAACTTCTCTTTGCTGCTTATAGCTTATACGTAATGTTGCTTCCGGCGGAATAGTTACATCCCTGTCAATATCCCGCAAAAGACTTTTAATATTGTTATCTTTACTTTTAACCAACGATAATGATTCATTGATTTTTTCAAATAAATCTGATGATTTTCCGGATAAATCTTCAGAAATCATATATTTGTCATTTTGATTAATATAGTCTATAGAGTCACCTGCAGCCAGCCATTGTATAAGAGCATCTTTGCTGAATCTCCACTCTCTTCCTATTTTGCGCGCAGGGATGTGTTCCTCACGCAGCAGCTTTATTAATGTTTTTTCACTCACACCCAAAAGCTCTGTCACCTGCTCAAGTTTTAAAATATCATCTTCCATAAAATCCTCCTCTTAACAACTTAATTTAATTATAATGACGCAAAACCAAAAAGTCAACACTAACTGTATTTAACATCCATTTAACAGTATATGACATCCACTTAATATAATTTTAACAGTCTAGCACCAGTTATATTTTACATATTCTATTTTTAATTTCTTACGCAAAAAAATTATGATAAATAAAAAGTACCAATCATTTTTCTGACTGATACTTTTTATTTTAAATATTACTTTTCTTATTTAAGAAGACTATCCTTCTTTTCGAGAATCGCCACGGCAGCTGCACAAGCTGGGCAATCGCAATATTTTTCTCCGGCAGCTTTTATTTTTTTTGCATGCTCTGAAATATTCTTGGCAGCATCCGCTCCAAAAACCTTAATTCCATGTTCCGATTCCGCAAAACCTATTAAACCATCAATGGGCAGAATATCTTCTTCAAGCTCATCAATATATTTTTTTGTTTCTGCGGCTTCCTCCTCACTTCCCACAGAATCAAGCCAAGATTGAGCCGCTATTTTTGCTTCACTGCTGCATGATGGCGCATTCATCAGCTCATGTGTTTTTTCAGCAACATAATTTAATGTCTCTTTATCCATGATTTATATTCCTTCCTTCTTCTAGCTTTTCTATATTCTATCATAGTTATTTGCTTTTTACAATTAAAGATGACCCCTCAGCAAACTGCATATAGTTATTTAGAAGCTTCCTTATATTCTGTCGGCACCCATAACTTGCTTTTACGCTGCACAAGGAGTATTAAAACCAACAGTCCAAAGGAAACAATAAGTGTGAGAATCAGGTTGCCCTTGGAAAAGCCTGCTGCAAGATATCCAATTACTGCGCAAATGCCTCCAACAATACAGTATGGCAGCTGTGTTTCTACATGTTCGATATGATCGCATCCTGCTGACGCTGAAGCCAAAATAGTAGTATCAGAAATTGGTGAGCAATGGTCGCCCCATACGCTGCCTCCCAGGACTGATGACATGCTTACCACCAAAAGTTCCGGAGCAGCTACTTCACAGATTGTGAACACCAGCGGCATAAGGATGCCAAATGTTCCCCAGCTAGTGCCTGTAGCAAAGCTTAGAGCTGCAGCAACCAGAAAAATAATTGCGGGGATAAGACCCAAAGGCATACCGCTTTCAGCTACAAGATTTCCAACAAATATGCCCGTACCCAGCAAATGGCGGCAGCATCCGCCAATAGTCCACGCAAGAATAAGTATAATGCTCACTTCAGTCATACTCCTTGCACCATCATTAATACCTTTCATAAACTTGCGAAAGGGTACAATATTTCCAGGAACAGTCATAATAAATGATACTATAAGAGCCACAAAACAACCTGCTTGTAATGAAACACTGGTTGAGCAGTATGAAAACGCCTCAATGAATCCTCTGCCATCCCAAAATCCACCCGTATAAAGCATAAATATGAGCGTAACAACAATCAGCACTGCAAGCGGCAGGAACATATCAATGATTCTGCCATTTTTATTTTCCTCTGCCGGCTTGTCTATAGAGCCTAAATTCCCATCTGTGTCAGCTTTTAGCTCTGAAATATACATAGGTCCAAAATCATTTTTCGGAAACGAAAAATAAATTACCAATGCTATAGAAATAAAGCAATACAGATTGAAAGGAACCGTTGCAAGAAAAGCTTGCATTGTACTATGAAATGTAACGTTTTCCGGTATTGTAGAGCTTATGCCTGTAACCCATATACCCATAGGAACCAGGCAGCAAACAGGTGCTGCAGTTGCATCAAGGATATATGCCAGCTTAGCACGGCTAAGCTTGTTTCCATCAGTAATGGGCTTCATGATAGCGCCGGTAGTCAGATTATGAAATGTATCACTGAGAAATAAGCAGGAACCAACCATAATTGTGGCAAGGTTTGTGCTGGTTTTTGTTTTTATACGATGCTGTGCCCAATTGCTTACAGCATTCTGTCCCCCCGTCAGGGTAACTACTTCAATAACAGCCCCCAGCATACCCAGAACAATCAGCAGTCCAATGTCTACCTGATTCATCAGCAATTTGAAGGTAGTGATTATTGTTCCCATAAATAAATTTTGACCTAAAGCTGCAGTATATATGATAGTGCCGGACAAAATACCTATAACCAGTGATATAATTACTTCCTTTGTAGCTAACGCCAGAGCTATTGCTACAATAGGCGGTATAATGGACAGCCAGCCAACAGAAACTAATTCCATATAAATTCCTCCTAATAATAAATTTTATTTAATTGTGACATCATTTAATCTATAGTTCATATATGACTAAGACCTGCTGCATGCAAATATTGTACTTATTCTTGCTGCTGTTTTGACACCCATTTCGCGGCATATGCACATAAAGAGTCAATTCCCTGAATGATTTCTTCATCACTGCTTGTAGAATAGCATACTCTCAGTGTATTTCGTGGTTTATCCTGATCAATATAAAATCCTGCACCGGGAATCGCAGCTACCCCATTATCAATAGCACCAAAAGCAAAGTCATAGGTATTGAATCCTTTCGGAAATGTTATCGTTAAAAACAGTCCTCCTTTTGGCTGATTCCACGTCAATCCTTCAGGTGCTTTTTCTTCAAGGCGCTGCATCATAACATCCCGCTTATGCTTATAAATCTCACGGCATCTTTTTAAATGCTCCGAAAAGTCCCCAGTCAGACATCGATATGCAATATACTGATTAATCATTCCCGCATGAACATCAGTAACTTGTTTAGCAACAGTTGCTCTTGCCTCCAGTTCTTTATCAAAAATCAAGAAACCAACACGCAATCCGGGTGATACAGTTTTAGAAAAACTCCCTCCGTATAGTACACGTCCATCTGAATCAAATGACTTAATCGGCGGAATATCATCACCATCAAATCGCAGCTCGCAGTATGGATCATCTTCAAAAATAGCAAGGTTATGCTTCTTTGCAAGAGCATACACCGCCTTGCGTTTTTCAATGCTGTAGGTATAGCCGGTTGGATTTTGAAAATTAGGTATCACATATATAATCCTTGCATTGGGATTTGCTAAAATTGCTTTTTCCAGCTCTTCAATATTTAACCCATCCTCTTCAAGCGTCACACCTTCCAATGTACCGCAGTATGATCGAAATGTATTGTAGCAGCTTGCAAAACCAGGTTCTTCCGTGATAACTGCATCTCCTTCATCCAGCAGTATCTTGGCTGTATAGTCGCAAGTTTGCTGGCCTCCTGCAGTAATCATAATTTCATTTCTGGTAAAATCAATTCCCCAACGCTCAGCCATATATTTTTTAATTGCGTTTCGCAAAGGATCATATCCAAGCGAATTTCCATATTTACAAAATGTCAGGGGTTCTTTGGCAAAGCCCTCCGCAACAAATTCAGCAAATAATTCAGGCCTGTATGTTTCATTACCCGGATTTCCATTGGCAAAGGAGATAATCTCCGGTTTATTAGCAGCCTCAGCAATTCTCCTTATAAGAGACTTATGCACTTCAGCCATTCTTTTTGCAACATATAAAGACATTAAAATCCCTCCCTGCTAATGCACTACTTTATAATTCCCAAGCTTGTCAGTTCTTCTTTAATTTCTTTCTTAAGTTTATCAGTGGGCTCATGAAGTGGTGAAGCAACAGGTCCGCAGTCAAGTCCGATTAAGTTTAAAGCATATTTCAACGGACCTGGATTAATCTCACTAAACAACAACTTGAACAGTTGGTAATACTTCATCAAAATTTTCGTTGCTTCCTCATTTTTCCCAGCCGAAGCTTTATTATAAATTTCAGCCCACACATCAGGAACAAGATTTGCAGTTGCCATTATTCCGCCCTTCATACCCAGCAGAATTTCCGAAGTGCACAGAAATTCCTCACCGCTGAGAAGTGTAATCTGCTCGCCGCATGTACGAATCAAGTCGATTGCCTGACCAAGATTCGGAGAACACTCTTTTATACCAATGACATCAGGGCATGCATCTGCTATAGCTTTAACCGTTTTTGGCTGAATATTTACATATGTTCTGTAGGGAATGTTGTATATAAGCATTGGCATTTTAACGGCAGCATCAAGACGTTTATACCAATCAATCAGCCCCTCTTGATCAGGATGAATATAATATGGGGTCACCACAAGAATTGCATCGGCGCCTGATGCTTTTGCCTTAAGAGCAAATTTAGCTGCCTCACCAAGCCCTGTTTCCAGAACACCTGCAATTACAGGAAGCCGCCCATTCGAACATTTCACCGCCGACAAAACAGCCTGCTCACGGACCTCCATGGTTAATGCTGAATATTCTCCTGTTCCGCCGAGAACCAGCAGGCTGTTAATACCGCGCTCAATCTGAAAATCTATTAACCTTTTCATAGCTGCCTCATCAACGGTGTATTCCTCAGTTAGAGGAGTTACAATCGCAGATGTAATACCTGTTAAATCCATTCTTTACCTCCATTTTGAATTCGACATTATATTTCATTGACAACATTTAGAAGCGCTTCTATAATTAGTATAATTCAACTTTGTATATTTAGGAAGAAAGAAGTATTAATAATGAAATTAAGCATTTCTAATGTATGTTTTCTTAATGGAGGAATATAATGAAGTTGTCCAAGTATGAAGTGTTTGTGAAGGTTGTAGAGCTTGGAAGTATTTCTAAGGCTGCTGATTATTGTATGTATACTCAATCTGCAGTAAGCCAGATAATATCCGGCATTGAATCTGAGCTGAATATTGTCTTACTTAACCGAAGTCATGCAGGCGTTTCACTTACAACAGCAGGCACACAGATTTTTCCATTCATAAAGGATGTAGGGCTATCCTATAATAAATTATCTGATAAGGCATTTAATTTACTCGGTGTTGAAAGCGGAATGATTCGCATCGGCTCCTATTCCAGTATCTCTTGCCACCTTCTTTCACCAATAATTAAAGCTTTTTGTGAACAGCACCCAAATATTCAGTTTGAAATATTGCAGGGAGATTATCGTAAAAATGAAAACTGGATTTCAGATGGTACCGTTGATATAGGCTTTGTTGCATTACCTACAAGAAGTGAATTTGATATTATTCCATTTATCTCAGATATGATGCTTGCTTTGCTGCCCAAAAATCATCACATGGCTAAGCATGACCGTATACCCCTGTCTCTCTTTTCCGAAGAGCCTTTCGTCTATCTGCATCAGGGAACGCAGAAAGAAGTAATAGAGGCCTTCAAGGCTAATAATATTGTTCCCAGGATTGAATATAGGACAGAAGATGATTATGCAGCAATGTCTATGGTAGAATCAGGATTGGGGATAAGCATCCTTGCTGAGCTTGTTCTCTATAGGACACCCTATGACATTGTTATAAAAGAAACCGATCCGCCGCTCCACAGAAATTTGGCAATAGCAAAAAACTCCAAAAAGAAAACCACCGTAATTGTTCAGCGTTTTTTAGACTTTTTACAGGAATATCCTTATAGAAATATAATAGAAAACATACTCACTTCACGCATGAATATTTAAAAAATAGGAAGATTAGACATATTTTCGAATATTTTTCCTTCTATGCTGACTATTTCATTAATGGGTATTACCGCATCATCGGTCATAATAACAACTCGCTCATATTTATCTATCTTTTTAACCGTTCCGGCAGCAGTAACGTAGGAGCCTCCATTTTTCTTTACGTCCGGATGAAAGTAAGTGATTGCAATTTCCGGATGTTCTTTAACCTTGTCTGCTACAATTTGCAGCCTACGGCTTAAAATATCCTTCATGCATTCGTCCAATTCTATTCTCTCATCAGTCAGTCTCGCAGTCTCTTTGACAGCAGAATCATAACCGGTCAATGCTGCAAATGGTGAAAACTGAGCTGCCCGGTCAATGGCTGCCATATGAAGACGTGTCTTAGAAACATGGTGCGGCAGCCGAATAATATCATCGTATGTTTTTATCATGCCTTATGACCTCCAATCTGTTTGTTTCTATCTAATGTTGTAGCCCCGTCCTCAAGGTTCATACCCTTTAGAATTGCGTTCTTTCCGTATTTCTTTTTTATCTCCAGCATTGCTTTCTGCATCCTTTTCTCTCGTGCAAGCTCTGCTTCTTCTTTCTCTTTTTTCTTCTGCACATCCGCATAATCTGTAAACAGGTCAAGCTGCTCAGAAACTTCCTTCTTTTGAACGGTTGATTCATCCACAACATGGTTTGCTGTGACATAAACTCTCCTGACCAGAAGATTTTTATCAACAATACGATCAAACAGCCCTGTGGCAGCATCTATAATCAGTTTTGCAGAAGATGTCTGTCTGCCAAGATTCGCCGTGCCATGCGCAGATTTAGGAATGGTGCGCCCGTAGTGATCGGTAGTAATAGCGCCGTGATATAATTCCTTTATCTTCGAATTTGTGAGATTTTCAATGTCATATCCTACTGTAAGGACAATTTGGTCAGTCACAAGCCTTTTATCCACCAAATCAAGCGCAAGCAAATCAGTCATTTCCCGCACCACAAGCCTGGTTTTTTCAAAGGTGTAAGCACAATGCAGAACCTGCCCCGAACCAATGCTGTTTGTACCTGGCCTATACGCTTTAATATCTGAAATTGTACATGGCTCCCACCCCCATGCATGGTCAATCAGCAGTTCCGCATTGATGCCGAACAGCTTATACAGTAAATCCTCATTGTAATAATCTCCATGCTTACCAATAGAGCATCTTGCAATATCTCCCATTGTAAATAGCCCTTGTTCCTCCAGCTTCCTGGAATATCCTTTTCCAACACGCCAAAAGTCTGTCAGCGGGCGGTGTGCCCACAGCAGCTGACGATAGCTCATCTCGTCCAATTCAGCAATCTGAACACCATTTTTATCTGCAGGAATATGCTTTGCCCGAATATCCATAGCAACCTTGCAGAGATACAGATTTGTACCGATTCCTGCAGATGCTGTAATTCCTGTATCTTCAAGAACATCTATAATAATTTTCGTTGCAAGGTCATGTGCTGAAAGCTTGTAAGTATTCAGATAATCAGTTGCATCAATAAATACCTCATCTATTGAGTAGACATGGATGTCTTCGGGTGCGATATACTTCAGATAAATATTATAAATTCGCGTGCTGTATTCTATATAAAGCGACATTCTCGGTGTAGCAACAATATAGTCTACCGGGACACCCGGCGAAAATTTCAATTTTGCATTTGCCTCCCTGACCTTCTGCACAACCTCAAACAGCCTCGGTCTGCCGGGAATACCGTATGCCTTAAGTGAAGGAGAAACAGCCAGGCAGATTGTTTTTTCGGTTCGGCTTGCATCAGCCACAACAAGATTGGTTTTAAGCGGATCAAGTCCCCGCTCCACACATTCAACCGAAGCATAAAAGGATTTTAAATCGATTGCAATATAAGTTCTGTTCTCCATGCTTTTTCTCCTACTAAAATTATCTGTTCATCAAATTCTGAATAATCTTTGCAGCAGTAATTTAAATAACTTTTTATTTACTTTAGTAATTCTCAAAAGCTGCTTAAATTAACCAAATAAATTATTTTTCAATTCACGTCAGTCGAATGTATGTTCTTATTTTACTATAATTTATAAACTTCTGCAAGATAAAAAAGCAGGATAAGAAATATATACTTATCTTGCCTTGAAATTTTCAGCAAATGTACGAGAGTGGCTTTCTTTTTCACTATCCATAAAACTGTGATTATATCCCAAATCCCGCTCACACAACATTCCTGCATAAGTAAGCTGGGAGTGCTTGCAATATCGTTTTATTCCCAATTCAAATAAGTCTGCTCCATTTTCAGGACGATAACCGCAAGTGACTATCAAAGCCACATTTTTTCCTTGCCATAAAGCAGGTCCCTTTTCTTCACCATAATATTTGTTCATTCCGTAAACAAGCCTGTCAAGCAGTACTTTCATTGGCGGTGTACAGTACCATGAATAAATAGGTGTTGCTAATATAATGTTATCAGCAGCAAGGATTTTATCAAAGATCTCCTGTACATCATCATTGTGCCAGCAGCCGAATATGGTCCAATCCTTCTGGCATTTTCTGCAGGCAACACATGGATGAATATTCTTGTCATGCAGCCATATCAACTCATATTCTGCTCCGTTTGCTGAAAGCTCCTCCACAAAAGGTTTTAGAAGGGAGTGCGTATTCCCGTTCTTTCTTGGACTTCCCATCAATATCAATGATTTCATGTATACTCCTCCTTCAAAATATGAGCAGTGTCAGAAAAATTTTAACAATAGTTACATCTTCTTCCTATCAGTTCTTTAGCTGAATTTTACTGTTTAGGGATGATTAAAGTAAAATGAACAGATAAATCATCATGCCCCTGAACAGGAACCCATCCTCTCAATCTTCCTTCAGAATGGTAATCCATCTGAGATTCCATTGTCTGAAACATTTTATGCGCCAGTCACCCTTTGTGTATTTCCGGTTTCCCAGCCCTTGCACAACAGCATCCTTCAATAAAACCAGCCTCTTCTGCCTTTTTATTTGAAGCAATAACCTGATGTTTTCTATTTATTAACCTTGCAATTCCAAGGAAATTATCCCACATGGAGTGGAAGCTTTCAATAATATTATACCATAACATTTTTCCTTTTTCGATATTTGATTTATATAAAATAAAAACTGCGGGACTAAAACCTTCAACGAAACGCTGAGCATATTAGTCCCGGCAATTTTTAAGCAGGGACAAAAATTCCCGCCCCTGCTGAATTTTTCATAATATATTACTTTATATCTATTTTTTAATCCATATGCACGAATGAGTGAAACATACAGCAACAATTATTTATCTGCTGTTCCATACAACCTGGCATATATGCCGTTATTGTTCAACAATTCTTCGTGTCTTCCCCTCTCTTCAATTCTTCCGTTGTCCACTACCAAAATCTGGTCTGCTGCTTTAACCGTATTTAACCTATGTGCAATAACAATGAGAGTTTTATCCTTTACCAGCTCAGATATAGCCTCCTGTATATAAAATTCATTATCAGCATCAATATTTGCGGTTGCTTCATCTAGGATAACTACTGGTGCATCCTTCAAAATGCAGCGGGCAATGGATATTCTCTGCTTCTCTCCTCCTGAAAGGCTTGCACCGCCTTCACCCACTATGGTTTCAAGTCCTTGCGGCAGCTTGTTTATGAACTCATAGCATCTTGCTTTTTTCGCTGCTTCAATAACCTGCTCTCTGGTTGCATTTTTTGAACCCATTTTTATGTTATTATATATAGTATCATGAAACAAATAATTCCTCTGAAATACCATGCTTATTGTTCCCATAAGTGTTGCAAGAGAAAAATCCCTGATATTTATTCCTCTCACTCTTATATTTCCCCTGTCAATATCCCAAAATCTTGCAATCAGATTGGCAATAGTTGATTTTCCTCCTCCGGAAGGTCCAACCAAAGCTGTCATGGTCTTTGGGTATAGTTTTATATTAACATCTTTTAAAACGTCTTTTTCCTCATAACCAAATGATACATTGCAAAACTCCACCTCAGGTACTCCGCTTTCCGTTTCCGGCATAGGTGTATTGCCATCCTGTACCAGCTCCTTTACTCCCAAAAGCTCATTTATTCTGTCCAGGCATTTTTCCATTATTATCATCATATTCATGTCACCGGCAAGCGCCTTTAATGGAGCAAAGAAATCAAATACAAACAGCAGGACTCCTATTAAAAAAGCTCCCGGAATTTCTTTTGTTTTATAAAGATAAATTGACGCTGCAAATATAACAGATGTGGACACCGCCGCCAGAAGAAATACTCTTAACATCCATTTCCCCACTTCAGTCTCTAAATTGATGGCAAAATCTCTGCTGTTGCCGAATGTATTCCTTACAGTTTTAGATTCTGACCCCATTAAATTGAAACTTCTCATAACAGGCATACCTTCTGCAAATGAAATTATAGAATCAGTCAGTTTTTCATTTTGCTCCTGCCTTATAAATGATTGCTCGTCCATTCGTTCACTCATTTTTTCAGTGAGTATATAAAAAGCCGCCAATGTAATGAGTGTTACAAGCCCAAGCCTGTAATCCAAAGCAAACATAAATATATTCATTAATATGGTTCCGATAATATAGCTGGTTATGACCGCTATCTTGCCCATGATGTTTTCTTCTATAAACAGCATGTCGCCGCTTAGTACAGAGCTTATTCTTCCTATGTTGCCTTCTGTGTAATATCCCATGGGTATTTTTCTGAAATGATCTCCCAAACTAATTCTGGAGTCTGCAAATATCATATATCCCGCTGCGCTCTGCAGTCTGTCAGACGTATAGTGCACTGCAATTTTCAATACAACCGTTATTATCATAAATATAAACAAATACATACAATCACGGGATGTCATATTGTTGTCCGCTATTTTTGAAAATGCAAAAAACGCATATATTATAGGCATCTTTTCCAAAAGAGATTCTATAAAAGCAAG
This sequence comes from Sedimentibacter sp., assembly GCA_032059885.1. GTDB lineage: Bacteria > Bacillota > Clostridia > Tissierellales > Sedimentibacteraceae > Sedimentibacter. The sequence continues at coordinate 41,063 of DAMBZP010000003.1, read as the reverse complement.
CACAAATGACACCTTTATTCTTTTCTTGTATTTTCCCGACAAGTCCACAACTCTTTTAATTAATTTAATTCCCATATGCTTCTCCTTTCGGATTCCATCTTTCACTTTTCATTCCTGCGTTCCAGAGCATTTTATATATTTCGCTTTGTTCTATAAGCTCTTCATGCTTTCCCTGGCCATCTATTTTCCCATCCTTAAGAACGTAGATTTTATCTGCATCAGCAATTGTCTTTAACCTGTGGGCTATAACTATGAGAGTCTTTTCTTTTACTGTTTCTCTGATTGCTTTATTCATAAGCTCTTCATTTTTAGAATCAATAAATGAGGTTGCCTCATCCAATATTACAATAGGAGCGTTTTTTAATAATGCTCTTGCCAGGCATATCCTCTGCTTTTCTCCTCCGGAAAGCTTATTTCCCGCCCCTCCGACCACTGTATTGTATCCCTGAGGCAAACTCTTGATAATATCCATGCATTGAGCCTTTTCTGCTGCTGATAACACCTCTTCATTAGTTGCTTCCGGCTTTCCTGTTCTGATATTCTCCATAATGGATATATTAAACAGATAATTGTCCTGAGATACGTATGAAATAAGTTTCCCTGCCGTTTCCAGACTGAAGCTTCGGATATCCTGTCCTCCTATTGTAATGCTTCCTGACAATACGTCATAATAGTGAACCAAAAGCTTCGCCAGGGTGCTTTTTCCGCTGCCTGATTCTCCCACCAGAGCTGTCACTTCTTTTTCTTTCGCCTCTAATGTAAGGTCCTTTATAACATCTTCATTTCCATATGAAAAAGAAACATTGTTGAATTTAATATCATAATTATTGCCTGTAAAATCCTCACAGCCTGTTTCTATGGGATTTTGATCCATTATTTTTTCCAGGCGTTCTATTTTATAATTTAATTGTGTTAAAGCAGGCATAAATGAAACAAGCCTTAAAATAGGGACTCCGATACCTGATGAAAGACATAAAATTAATATTAAGCTTGAAAACTCCGCCATTCCGTTAATTACCATATATGCCCCCACCGGCAGCATAACCAGGGCATTGGCAGGCATCAGCACCGTGTATGCGGACATTGACGGCCAGCATGCCTTATACCAGGCAAGTGTCTTATCTCTGTAGTTTAATATATCTTTTTTATACCTTCCGAAATATTCTCCACCCTGATTAAATACCTTAACTACCTCCATGCCGTTTATATATTCTATAATCGTGTTGTTCATTGCCGTCCCGGCCTTATAATAGGACTCCATGCTTCCCTTTCCTATGTTGAACATTGAAAAGAAAGCTGCTATACCAAAGGGCAGCACCGCAAGTGAGAGCAGAGCCAGCCTCCAGTCAACAAAGAGCATGGAAACTATAATCAATACAGGTACCATAGAATTGGCAACACCTTCAGGTATGGCATGTGCCAGGAGAACCTCAATGCTTTCTATGTCATCAGCAAACATCTTTTTCAAGCCGCCCACACCAATGCTTTGAACATATCCCAACGGCAATTTTTCAAGCTTTTCCTGCAATGATATTCTTATCCTGTGCAAAATATTGTAGGCCGCCATGTGAGAATTACTTAGCCCCTTGCTGTAAAAAACCGCCTGTAATATGAGAGATGCTGTTACCACAGCTACCCTGAGCATAATATATCCTGTTTCCAACTCTTCAGGGGTAATTACCTTTATTATTATCTGATAGGACATGAAAAACGGTATTATTCCGAATGCTACAGATAAGAAGCATTGCAGTATTGATAAATAAATCTTACTTTTATACCCGACGACGTATTGTATTATCTTGTTAAACATTTTCTCCTCCTTTGTGTTTTGTACATGGGAAAATCTCCACATCATGATACTTTGCGTTTACTTTTTTGTTCATATGACCTCCACAATATTAATATTTTTCATTATATTGTTATTGAGAATCATTCTCAATTCAACCTGCATAAAAGTATTCATTTTGGACATACTAATTAGTTGTAACTAACTCATAAAATAAATATGCTCCATTACTTGCTTTAATGGAGCATATTTATTTTGCCTTAACTATATATTGTTTAATTTATACTGATTTTTTCTGTATTCCAGCGGACTCATTTTATAAACACTTTTGAACTTTCTGGAAAAATTGCTTGGGCTTGAATATTCCATTTCAACAGATATATCCAAAATATTCATGTCTGTCTCAACTAAAAGCTCTGCGGCTCCTGATATTCTTATTCTGTCCAGGTATTCATGTGGAGGATATTGGTATAATTCTTTAAAACATTTTTTAAAAAGAGTAGATGTAATATCAAACTTCCTGCATATATGAGCTATGGTAATTTTTTTTGATGAATTTTCAATAAGGTAATCTCTGACAGCTTTTGTTTTCTCAATGCATTCCTTGGAAAAAACCTGATACTTTTCTTCAAATGAAAAATCTATGGAAGAAATATAATTTAACAATTCTATTGTCTTTAATCTTATGGTTCCTCTGTTTCCTATGCAAAGCAAATTATAAATTTCTTCGCAAATGTGATTTAATTCTTTATCTATTCTAAGAATGGAATATATTTTTATTTTCTCAAGCTTTTCTTCTATAATGTTTAAATCCACATCAAAATGCTCCTTCATCATTTTCTTGACTTCATCAGAAATTTTATCCGTGAATACAAGAATGTTAAATCCCCTGTACTGTGATGTGATATTTTCAGAACCAAAAGAATTCTTCATATTGTGTGTAATATATAAATCATCAGGACAGCAATGAGTGAATTTATCTTTCTTTACTTCTATTTTATAAATGCCGTAATGACTGTAGCCTATTTGAAAGTAACTGGGAATATTATATCTTTTACCGCTCCAATAATGTTTTTCTTCTAAAATTATTAAAAGTATTTCAATACCCGGATACAAGCTGTAAAAAATATACTTGGAATCTGTGTTTCCTTGATTGTAAATTATCTTGAAATCATCCTTATGCGTTACTGTCATATCCCATTGGGAAAAATCAATATTAGGCTCCATTTTATCCGCTTTTAAATTTATACTCATATCCATTCTCCTCTTTGCTTCTAATCATAATGCATTACTAGCCCACGCGTTGGTATCAGTTTACTGTTAGTGTTCACTAACCTCATGATACTATTATATGCAACATTTTACAAGTATAAAATACTACATAAAAAATACCTTCAGACTGCTATACCCGGTCCAAATGGACAGTGTCCACAAGGAAGCAACTACCGAACATGAAAATAACGTGATAGACAGCCAACAGACAATGTATGGTCCTAAGAAATAAAGGGAAAACCAAAGGCTGAATTGATGGAATTGGAGGGCAAATATTATACCAAAAAGAGAATGAAATTTACGGCTTCATATCATGGTAACGCATGGCAGAAGTGAACAGTCAAAATCAGAGTGCTTTTATCCGCAAAATGATGGTTGATGGATATGCCGTAAATGTTGACCTCGCGCCTGTAAAAGAACTCTTATCATTGCAACGCCGAAGCGTGAATAATCTTTCTCAAATTGCTGAGTATGCAAAGACCCATAATGCCTATGAATTTGAAATTATAGAACTTCAACAAGGCTACACCGAACTATGGAAACAGTATTCCAGTCTTTTGAAACACCTTGCAAAGTTGGTTGTACTTTAGGACTTCGGGTCAAGTTGGTCCGAAATCAAATAAGGGATGAGCGATAGCAAAATGACGTAACATTCGCCGGGTTTGGGTAGGCTCCCCAACAAGCAATTTTGAGAATTTTACCGCAAGGGGAAATTCCCAAAATGTGCAAGTGTGTACACTTGCCCTGCTTGCCAGTTAGCGGGAATAGGTATACAGGCCATTTTAAGAGTTGGACGCAAGTGCGCGCAACATCATTTCAGATATTTCCTTTGGTGATGGTCGATTTTCAATTTGTAGCCATTCGGCAAGGATGTTCCAAAGAGCGCCTGCACTAGCTAATAACGCAAATTTCTTTTCTAATGCACTGTCGTATAAGTCTTGATTCCCACGAACAATATCATGAATAGTAGGTAACACGTTGTTAAGTTCTTCAAGAAGATAGTAGAATAGATGATTTCGTTGCAAAACAAGCAAAAAATCAATATGCTTTTCCCAAAAGATGAAAAAGATTTCAATAATATGCTTCAGCAGATAGTGCTTATCTTTTTCAAAATATGTAATATACTCATCACATATTTCTAAAAAACATTGCTGTAAAACCTGCTCTTTGGAATCAAATATTCTATAAAATGTTCTTCTTGATAAGAGTGCGTGCTCAGCAATTTCAGTCACAGTAATATCGGCGTATTTTTTTCGTTCATTAATTTTAACAATGATTGCATCAGCCATTGCCGGGATTGTTCGGCAATAGGATTCTTTTTCTTTTCTACCATAATAGTTTTATTCCTCCTGACACACTTTTTGATGGTTGTAGCACTTAACCCAATTCCATTGACAATGATATTTTTTCAATTATACTATAAATTAGTAAGTGACACAAGTGTGACAGATAAAGGAGGCGTGCTTTTATGAATGCAATTAAAACTATTGTTTGGCTATTCCCAATAATTTTTATGCTACATGACTTTGAAGAAGTTATTTTTGTAGAGGTATGGAAAAAGAAATATAAAAAGCAGATGAAAAACACAAAAATGAAGAAAGTCCCATTTGCCGATTTGGGTAGTACGGCATCATTCTCTATTGGTATAGCAATTGAGTTTCTAATTATTTCAGCGTTATCACTTTTTGCTTGTATATTTGATTGGTACTTTTTATGGTTTGGCCTATTTTTTGGATTTACACTTCATCTTGTTGTGCATTGTATTATGGCATTACAGTTTAAGGGCTATGTACCGGGAGTAGCAACCTCAACTCCATTTCTTCTGCCTTGCTTTTATATACTTTGGGCATCAAGTAAATTAATTTCTTTTACCGCAACTCAATTATTTTTAAGTTGCGTAATAGGTTCCTTACTGATGCTCTTAATGATATCTATACTGCATAGATGCATGAAATCATTTGCAAATTTTATTGAGAAGCTGGAAGGTTAATTTCTCACAAAATAATAATTACTTACACGGAGGTACTTTGCATGGAATTAGACTTTAAACAAGGTATGTATAACATAAACCCTGAACCCAACTTTAATTTTCAACTTAATCGTGTCATCATGTGGGATAGCGGAGACTTAAAAGATGTAATGGAGATTGCTCAAAAAATTACAGATAACACCAGCTGGAAACGGGAAATGATTGGTCCCAGTGATAATGCGGTTGCTCAAAATAGAATATTCCAAGCAATTGCATATTACCTAATGGGCGAATTTTTCATGATAGATGGAGCTCCCGACAAAAACAAGTACTATAAAAAAACTTTAGAACCCACCCCTTGAAATCAAACAAAAAGCTAACATTTTACTATTTCACCACTTCGGGCCAACTTGGCCCGAAGTCACCGAAAGGAATTTACTATGCAGGAAATCAATAAAAATGAAAACATCTCTACTCCCGCCGTTACCAAGCCGGACAACATATCACTACCCGCAAAATAGGTAACACGACTTTCCTTGTATCCTCACGTTTCAAAGAGGGCAAGGATGGCGATATTGTTTCCACCTTTGCCCGCTTGCTTCAATATGATGCCGACATACAGAACAAGGCTTGAAGCAAGGTTTTATGCCATTGACAAACTTAACAGCAGGCGGCAAAGGCAGTATAATTAGAATATACATTATCGTCTGCTGGCTGTCGGAAAGAGAGGTCACTATGAAAAGACAGCCTGATAAGAAGATTTATTTATACGGCAGATTAGGCCATGAGGACGAATTGCAAGGCGATTCCAACAGTATCATTAATCAGCGTAAAATCCTCACCAAATACGCTGAGGAAAACGGCTTTACCCCTTACGAGTTCATTTATGATGATGGGTTTTCAGGAGCCGATTTTAAACGCCCCGCCTTTTCCGAAATGATAGAGGAAGTCAAAGCCGGAAACGTGGCAATGGTCATTGTAAAAGATATGAGCCGCTTCGTGCGTGATTATCTGAAAGTGGGTTTCTATACTGAAATCCTGTTCTCTGAAAAAGATGTGAGGATACCCACCCGGCAATCATAGACCCGGAAACATGGGATATTGTCCGCAGTATGCGCCAGCACAAACGCCGCGCACCGCGCTATGGGAAGTCCGGCCTGTTCTCCGGCGTGGCTTATTGCTCCGATTGCGGGAGTAAGCTGTATTTCCATACCCGGTCTATCAAGAATAAGTGGGGAACATGCTACGAGGGTTCTTACGGTTGTTCGGAATACCGCAAGGATGTACAATATCAGGGCAAGCGGAAATGCACCTGCTACTTTATTCGGGAAAGCCAGTTGAAACAGCTTGTGCTTGAAGAATTGCGGGATTTGCTTCGCTATATTCCAAAGCATGAAAAGCAGTTTGCGCGGGTAGTCATGGACAGGAGCGCACAGGAATACAAGCGGGAAACAGCGGCGAAGAAGCGAACCGCCGAGAAGCACCGCCGACGAAGAAAGCCAAGCCGTGAATGTTGAT
>DAMBZP010000003.1:0-34508 GCA_032059885.1 Sedimentibacter sp. | reverse complement strand
TTCCGTGGTGCGAAGATACACCGAGATTGAGGAATTGACCCTGGCAATCGTACATGAATTTATTGGCCGTATCATTGTCCATGAGCCGGAACAGGCGCGGGGCGACCGCCGCCAAAAAGATTGAAATTATCTACAACAATATTGGTGCGGTTGACCGCCTTGCATTAAAGGGCTTGGGAGCCTGAAACAACTGAATATTGGGCCGAATGCCGTTTCTATAACGCCGCCGCCAGCCATGAGTTTGTTTGCTTCCTTTAGGATACTGTCCTAAGGTACAATAAATATCAGCCTGAAAGCTTACAAGCTTTTATTTGCTTTTATAAAAGGAACCTGAATAAATATCCTCTCATTCTGCAGTTATTTAACCAAAAGTTAATAATTGACTATATTGTTACATTCTAACACTGATGTTTGTCAATAATTTGGACAAGAATCATTTATTTAATGATATAATCCTCCATTTTTACTTCGTTCCATTCATCATTATCTATTGCAGGATTTTTAGAATATAAAGTTATCTCACCATTTTCATCAATTACAGCTTTAAAATAAAAATTACTTTCTTTAGGCTGCAAATATTCATCATATAATTGCTTATAATTCTTATCTCCCCGTTCTTTGGCTTCCTTAATGTATTCAACTGTATCAGGATCCTTATCGTAATTTTTATCTATCATCTTATAATTAAAAACCGCTTCGACATTTCCGTTCACAACTTCCTCATGGTAATCAGATATTATAAAATCCAGCAGCTCATAATATGGAGAAAAGACATTTATACATTCTTCCTTCAAGTATGTACTTATTTTATCATGGTTCGAAGATTCATCTGCCTTAACTGTAATATCAAAAAAAACTATTTCCTTTTCTTGATTCTTCCATGTAATATCCGCGAAAAAACTATATTTACCCGCCTTGACAGGAACCTTTATCTTGTATGATACACTATCAATAGGATATTCGGTCTGCCATTCACCCTCTGTAATATATCTCAAATAAATTTCTTTTGGTTTTTCTCGTAAAAATTGAAACTCAATATACTGATGAGAAGCATCTTCTTCATAAAATTCAAATCCCTGCAGTTCTTCCAGCATTGATAACATTACGATAGTATCAATGTCTCCCACTTCATGTGTGGTTCCATATTCACATCCAATGGGCGCTCCATCATCTGCGGTCATTATATAAAATCTCTTGTCAGCAGACACAGGTGTTTCATCACTGATAAACTCAATAAAACAACCGGATAAATCTTCAAGATAAATTTTGTTTCCTGTTTTACCTTGATATAAAAGATTGCCGGAATACTTTTCGTCCAGCATAGCTCCTTGAAAATTATGTTCAGGAGCCTCATCTCGATTATGCAGTATACTTTCCAGCTTACCTATTTCATAAGCATCAGAAGGAAGATCATTTAATCTTTCATGACTTTGTCTATAAATAATATTATTAACCATAATTACGCCACTGCCAACAGGATTTGTTAACAATCCGACAGCAGCGGCTGCTACTATAATTACAGCAATAACAATTATCCAGAAATTTGGTCTTTTATAATTCAGCAGATCTTTTATTAACCTGGTAAGAAATAATTCTCTCATTTTTTAAACCTCCCCGTAATCGTAAATCAGCCTTCTCAATAATATAACAACAGACAAATTTATAGTATACCAACTGCTGCAAAATGCCCTGAAGAACTTAATATTTCTTTCATAAAAATAGTATCCATATCCCCGCCATACTTATCATTATACTGCAGTCGAACTATTTTCATGTTAATTAAATTTCCCAATATCCAAAAATTTCCTGTTTCAAATCTTAAACATTATTAACATTACCAAATAAATCTCGTATCCGTATTCATTGCTTATCATTCAATAATTATAGCAGATTATACCAAATAAAACAATAATCATGCGCAATTCCCCGGAACAAAATCAGGAAGCATTAAAATCAGAGCTGCAGCAAAAATTGTTACAGCTCTTTTCGATAAATACTCACCTTCAATTGTTTTATTCATCAGACTTAATACGCTGTGTTATAAATTCCTCCGGAAAATTAAACTTTTCATTATTAAATATGGATTCAATCAGCCTGTTATCGCAATATTCGTTTCAAATATTTATCTAGAACAAAAGGGCACTCTACGCATATTTTGCATAGAGTGCCTGATTCGTTTCCAATATTAAATTAGACTATTTTCTGTATCCGCATTTTGGACATACGCCATTTTCATTTAACGCAATGCCGCACAATGGACAACGGTCTATACTCTTTTGTGGTTCATATTCTTCAGTAGCACCGTTTACTCCGCTTGTAAATGTGATTTTAACTATATTTAGTTTATCTTTTAGTAAATCGTAAACTATTTTAATCATACCTTCAACGGTCATTGTTTCTTTCGTAACAACCAGTCTGCATTCAGGATATGCTGTTGCAAGTTCCGTTTTGAAAGCCGGACCCTTTTGCTTATTGGTTGGTGCGCCGTTTCTAATACCTTGTGCTTCATAAACACCGAGAATCGCAGGTAACAAAGGATCATCTTCCCTTAAAACCAAAGCATGGTCAAAGTTTTGTAAAACTTCCCAAGCAGTTTTCTGGATTTCATTACATGGGAATACCATGTTTACTCCCTCATTGATAGTATCTTCAACTTCAATTGTCAGTATACCCGTATGTCCGTGCAAATATTGTGCCTCACCTTTGAAGCCATAGAACCTATGTGCATATTGCAAATCTAATGTAGTGAAACTTCTCATAATTATTCTCCTTTATGTTATATATTTACGGGGTATTTTTATGCTCCCGTATGAGCACATGTTTAGTTTTGACAGTTTGCCTGTTCCCATGATATCATTGCCTCCGGGCCGCTCAAGCAATCGTCCTAAGGCTTGTCTACTTATAATCGTATCGTAGACCTCGTAAGCTGATTAGTATTCACGTGTTCATGGTGTAATCATCTTGACTGATACAAAACAGCTTAATAATATTATATATTAATAAGTATATCATATCAATAGAATAGTGTAAAAATTTTTAAATGATGTTATAAATTAGTCCTCCTGCATTTATTTACTTCTTTATCCTTATCTTTTAATTCCATTACATAATTGTATTCTCATATAACAATAAAATTATATAAATTTTTCCGGCAAATGAGAAAAAAAGCATTTCATGTCCTATTTTGTAAACTGTAACGTAATAAAATTTTTATATCAATCTTTTCGATGTATTAAGTTAATAAAGAGAAAAGATGTCAAAATAAAAATCATAGTTTAACTATCTTTTTTACTCCGGTCAACAAGGTCTTAAGGTTGAAACTAAAAACAATCACCACAAGGATAAGCTCATATAACGGCCAATTGTGATTTCCGATTAATATAACAGCAATCTGTACAAGAAGTATTGTTGTATTAATGCTAAGCTTTCCAACACCAAGGTTCATTTTTATAAATGACCGGCTGTGAACGGCTCTTATCAGGAACATGGCAAAATAGCTGAGCAAAGTAGATATCCCAGCACCCTGAATACCGAGTAATGGTATCATAATAAAATTAAGGATAATGTTAATTATCGCGCTTATAACTGTTGTCAGCAGTATGTGTCCGCTTTTTTTCTCGCTCATATATATGGTTCCTAAAAATGCAGAAAAACATGAAAATACAGTAGACATAATCAATATGGGCATATACTGCCACGAACTGTAAAAATCTGCTGAAACAAGTATCCCTGTGATTAACTTTGTAAAGGCAATAATTGCGGATGATACCGTAAATACAACTGAGCTGTAAACACCGAAAACCCTGGAAAAGAAATGTGTGCTGTCTTTTTTATTGTACTCATTTACAGAGGATATCTGCCATGCATCCATAAAAATTGTTGTCATAACAGTAACTATAGTTGGTACCTTATAAGCAATGGCATACAAACCATTAGCATCATTTCCAATCAAATATGAAAGTATATATCTGTCTGAAAGGCTGATAATCCATACAGATATGGTGGTAGGAATAAGCAGAAGGGCATATTTCAACATACTGCCAGCAGTATCCTTATCAATACTTTTCAAACTAAAAAAGCAATAAAGTTTTGCTGAAAAAAACAAGAAAACCGCTGATATGGCATCAGACAATATTGTTGCCAGCAGATAACCTGATATACCAAGATGCAATACCGCTAAAAAAATTACGTTCAGAGTAATTGTAATAACAGTACGAAAAATGCCATCAAACGCATAAAGTCTAACATGCTCCTGTGAGCGTATAAATTCTGAGCATATTGAGTGAAGTACCGATGCAAAAACATATAGGTAGACATATTGCATGCTGGCTGAAAGGAAGCCAATTTTCATAAGTAACGGTTTGGCAAGAAATAAAAATATAAATCCAAGCAGGCATGTAGTCAGACTGAAGGAAAATACTCCTTTTTTATTTGCATCTGCATCAAGTCCAAAACGTATTACAGCATTTATAATTCCGGCAGAAACAACGGGTATCATCAGATTGCACGCCTGAACAACCAAATCCACCTCCCCATATTCTGCATTGGACAACGTACGGGTGTAGAGCGGCAGCATCAAAAAAATGAGGAACTTTGAACTGAAGGTCCCAATGGCAAAGATAACTGTATTAGAAGCAAGTTTTTTATATCTGTTCATTTTAGATCATCTTTTCCCTTAACATTATATGTGTTTATGAATCTTTTTTTAACAAAGACTACACATGCTGCTATAAAAATCACTGCCAAAATTGCAACAGCAATGAGTGAATATACATCAAAATATCCAACAATAGTTCCCCATGCATCTCCTGCAAATTTTCCAAGAAACACCAGAACAATATTCCATATAGCTGTACCTGCAGCAGTTAAAAGAAGAAATGAGCCCATTTTCATTCTTGCGGTCCCTGCCGGAATGGAAATGAGACTTCTTACAAGCGGAATAAACCTACAAAAGAAAACAGTCTTGTTTCCATGCCTTAAAAACCATCCTTCTGCTCTTCGTACATCTTCTTTTTTCAAATGAAGACCTCTTCCGAGCTTACTTCCAAAAAGAAGCTCCAACCTGTCAGCATTCAATAATCTTCCAATATAATACAAGACAAGTGCACCGGCAACTGCACCTGCCGTAGCAGAAACAATAACACCCAGAACATTCATGCTGCTGACAGTTGTCATGAAGCCGCCGAATGTCAGAATAACTTCAGACGGAATTGGCGGAAAAATATTTTCAACCGCAATTAAAAAAGCAATCCCAACATAACCAAATCGGTTAATTATGTCAATCATAATTTGTTCCATAAAAAGCCTCCAATATATTTTTAATATACAGCTGACATTTTAGCATCTCAAAATAAACTGCAGTCAAATTGAAGTTAAACTTTACATAAACTGCGCAAAAAGTTGAATTAATATTGTTTATGCAGAATTTGGAACAAAAAAATAGTGTTGCACGGCTTAGAATCCATCGGTGAAACACTTATTATGATTTATAAAAGAAAAAATATTTTATCCTAAGTTTATCTTCAGGCAAACAGTAGTTTATAAGCAAATGCTACAATCAAATCATAATTTATAAGGAGGGATTAATTTGAATAAATTACAAACAAAAATTATGAATATGGATTTTAAAAGAACCGCCAGGAAATTCATTGTTTTTTCGCTAATCTTCGTCCTTTTAGGTGGCATCCTTACATGCTTCATATTCCGAACGCAAATCGGTGAAGCTGTCACGTATTATCAGACATATGAAGGCAGAGGAGAAAGTGAAAGGCACAGAGAAAGAAATGAAAGTTATCAACATGACGATAATTATAACGAGTATCGCGAAAGAGAACATGACTATATGGAATCTGATCAGTTTACAAAACCAACTTCCGGCGCACTGATTGTATTACTTGCCTATGCAGTACTGTGTGTACTTATTGCAATTACCTACTGGCTGCTGGTTACATCATGGATATATCAGGCTGCATCAAATGCCGCAATGAACAGAACACTCTGGACAATACTTGCGTTTTTCTTTAATGTTGCTGCTGTTATAGCGTTTCTGATTATACGCAGCATGCAAGCAACATGTCCGAATTGCGCCTCTTATCAGAAAAAAGGAGATTTCTGCCGGGTCTGCGGGTCACCTTTGGAGACCAACTGTACAGAATGCGGAGAATTGGTTGACAGGAAAGACAAATATTGCTCTCATTGCGGAAAAAAGCTTGAGCATAATAAAAAAGATAAGACTAAATAAAATTAGTTTTGCTTAACTTTGAGGGCTGCATATGAATGCAGCCTGATATTACAAGTAGTAAACCTCATGATACAAACAGAACATCTTGAAAAAAACTATCAAAACGGTTTTCAGGCAGCAAAGTATTTAAGCCTGCACATCGAAAAGGGTGATATTTTCAGTTTTCTCGGTCACTAGCTGGCATACTATATACAATATATATTAATTTATTCATTGATTTTTCTTGCAAAATAGAGCGCACAGACCTGATGTTGCGGGAACGGAAAATATAACCGCAAGGCTTCCGGTTATTGCCATAACCACTTCCTCAGCTACATAATCAGAGCTCATAAACTGATCAAACTGTGTACCGTATGAAACAAGCACCAACAGAGTAGTCAACGCACTTCCTGCAAAGGCAAGAATCAATGTCTGACACATTGTACCAATCATATCCTTCCCTATAGTCATTCCCGATCCGAATATAGCGGCGGAAGATATATCAGGTTTTATTTCTTTCATTTCATATAATGATGCAGCAATTGACATTGTCATATCCATAACCGCTCCCAATGAAGAAATAAGTACACCTGCAAACAACACCTGACCTATTCTCAGACCTGTATGTCGTGAAATAATTATAAGTTCTTCCGCCTCAGATACATTGTATCCTGACAAATTCATAGCAGCGGACAGCAGCATAAAAAACAGTGCAGAAAGAAAAATTCCCGAAGCAGTAGCCAATACAGCAGTTAAAGTCTTCCTGCTAAAACCATTAAGTAATATCAGAGAAAATGAAGCAATTATAATTACGGTAATGACAGACATAAGTACGGGAGAATATCCGTTATATATTGAAGGAATTAAAAATCCTAAAATAAAAAACAAGGAAACACATAATCCAACTACACTTTTAAGTCCTTTAAGTTTACCTACAAGAACCATAAACAGTATAAAAATACCTGCAACTGTCCTCAATCCAGCGGTTCTGTCATAATTATATAATGAATAGTATGGATTAATACCCTTAGGTCTGTCTGCCTTGACAATAACAGACTGTCCTGGCTTTACACGTACATTGTGTGTTGTGGAAAGATTATTATCAAGCTCAATTTCCTCTCCTTTATATGAGCCACTGTTCAGCATGACCCTGATTCTCTGGTTGCCAAGCTTCCAACCCGGCATATCATAGGCCGGTTCAATATCTTCCTCCAATACCTCTGTAACCTTTCCTTTTTCATATGTTATAGTATCTGAATTGTACATTGTATATGCATCAGGAGTATGCATATTCATTACAACCACCAGAATTACCAAAGCAGCAAGTAATAATGAAGTGATAATAACAGGTGTTGTGTCAACATATTTTTTATTTTTAGCCATAGTATTCTCCTTCAAATAAGGCACCATCGCACAGGAATTCCTGTGCGATTTCCTCCTCAAATATTAATATTATTAAATTCTATAATTTTCATTTTGACAGCAGGTTGTATAGCACCTGTGCCATTTCTGCTCTGCTGGTCATATCTTGTGGATTAATTTTTCCGGCACTTCCCGTTATATTCCCGCTTTCTACCATCATTGATATGGCTTCTTCTGCCCATGATTCAATAATCTCAGAATCAGCAAAATCTGATAGTAATTTCCCTGATTTGCCTTCAGGCAGTCTGTCTATCATTTTCAAGGCTTTATAAAGCATTGTGAACATTTCTTGTCTTGTAATTTCTTTGTCTGGTGCGAACATATTGCCTCCTACTCCAGAAGATATTCCAAGTTTTTTTGCTGCTGCCAAATATCCTGTATAATATGTGCTTCCGGCATCAGAAAAATTATTTGATAAATTATTATCTTCAGTTATACCATATGACTTCATCATCATCACAATAAATTCTCCTCTGGTAATTTTAGCATCCGGGCTGAAATTTCCGTTTCCTGTTCCTGCAGCGATTTTTCTTGCCGCAATGAAACTTATAGGTTTATAGTACCATTCTTCTTCATCCACATCACCAAACTTTACCGGGTTATATCCTATCGCATACAGGCCGAGATTAGTAGTTGTAAATCTGACTACCCCTGCAGCTGGATCATAATAACCATCAGTGGTTGGGGTCGCGCCGCCTTTATTGTCTACATACCAGATAATAATACTATCTAAGTTTTTATTCTCTTTATCTGTCGGTTTATATGTTGTGGACAATGTCAATGGTGTGTCAGAATTATTCCACTGAATATGTCTTCCATCTATAACTAATGTAACCTCCATGATCTGTCTGTCACCTACAGACGCCTTAGCTGATTCAGGAAGCCTTGACATATTGCCTTTGCCAATTGTAATTTCAGCTTTGTTTCCTGATGTTCCAGCTACTCTTGTCAGCATATTTGACGGAACAGTTATGTTTCCGTTATATGTATTCAACCTAAGCTCTCCCTGTTTACCTATAGTTGATAATGATGATACAGGTATCGAAATACTGTATTTATCAACTCCGGATATATATGGAATAGTAACAAAATCTGCGCCTCCATTAAACATATCTTCTTGGTGAGTGCTTAAATCTACAGATGCTCTACCGTTGCCTTCATCTACAATTACCTTCAGAGCTAATTCAACTCCATTAATTTTGCTTTTTGCCGTATATTTTTCAGTTTCAGGCACTTCCACAACAGGAGTTTTAGTTCCTCCATTCCCATTACTTCCACCATCATTGCCATTGGACTTACGTTTAATTTCTATGTTCATATTCTTTGTATCATAGCCGACATTATTTTCAGCTTTTATAGTAAAGTCAAATACCCCTATAGCTGAGGCAGTCGGGGTACCGGAAATAATACCTTCCTCTGAAATTGTTAGACCTTCCGGTAATTTTCCACTCCTTACAGACCATGTAATTGGTTTATCACCGCTTGCATTAAGGGTCACAGGACCATATGGACTTTCTGTCCTCCCCACGGGCAAACTGCTTGTATATATTGTCGGCTTTACTCCTGTCGGAAGCTCCTCACCTATTTTTATGCTTAACTCCTTTTTATCCGAACCGATAATGTTTGTAGCTTTTACGGTAAAATCAAAAGCACCTATTGCTGAGGCTGTCGGAGTACCGGAAATAATACCTTCTTCTGAAAGTATCAATCCTTCTGGCAACTCTCCACTCTCTTTTGACCAGGTTATAGGGCAATCTCCATCTGCCTCAAGTGATGCGAAATATGAAATACCTACAGTCCCCTCAGGCAATACTGTTGTTGTAATAACTGGTTTCTGCTTGACGGCTTCACGATTAAGAGTAAATGTATCCACCACATCATCTATGCTGTTGTTTGCACCCGCCCTGTAGGTAGTAAAAATCAATGAATTTTCGCTCACATCAATTTTTGATATGTTAGGTACATTCTCTTGATTATCAAAGGCTCTGAATGGGAAATCCAGATTTTTAATTTTGTAAAACTTACTGCCTGAAGCGGAGTTAGCCGTCAGATAAAATACTTCTTTTGACTCAAATGCTTTTGAATAGCTTGCATATTGGTCACTTCCTTTTGCAGTATATCCTTCTGTTACAGGCTTTGTACCATTCATCATTAAAGAACGTGTATAAACATGGTCATGCCCCATCAGCACTGCATCAATGCCAAACTCGCTGAATACTAACGGCAGTTCGTCACGGCGCTGAAGTATGTCAGTATCGGATGTGTGAGATGCCGTAGAATAAATCGAGTGATGCAATGTTACTATCTTCCAAAGCGGATCTTTTCCTCCGTTCTGGTCCTTGTATTCCTGAACCGCATTTTTAAGGAAAGCCTTATGCTGTGCTGTACTTATGTTATTGGAGTTCATTGCCATGAACAGAACACCATTGTATGAATACCAGTAATTTCCTCCTGCGGCAGTATCGCCTTGCAGTGATGTTGCATTTGGCAGGTTAAAATGTCTTTTATAAATATCACTGCCACTGTCATGATTTCCTATATTTGGAGCCAACGCGAGCGAACGCATAGTAAGCGGTGAAAGAAAACCATCATATTCTCTTTCATTACTTGCAGTCTCCACCTGATCTCCTGCTGTTATCATCAAATTCACTCCTCTGAACCAGCCGGCTGCCTTTTCGAGTGCATTGTTCCATCCTGTCTTGTCCTTATCTGCATCGCCGCTGGAGCCAATCTGTGGGTCTCCTGCAAACAGGAAGGAAAAATCTCCGCTTTTATCGGTTGTAAATGTGAAAATCTGAGACCATCCATCTTCATTTCCCGCTCTGTAAGCATACTTAGTATCTGGGACCAGCCCAGTAACTTCTGCTCTATAGGAGTAGTACTCTCCAGAACCTAAGGTGCGCTTTGCCGAAACACTTACGCATTTCTCAGGGAACACATCATTCACAACATCCGATGCCGGAACATATTGGAGGAATCCGGGATCATCAGAATTGCTGTACCATGCAAAATTACGTTCATACTGATCTCTTCCGATGTTTATGACAACATCTTTGATATCTGCCTCTCCTGATCCAGTTCCTGTTCCATCTGATGGTTTAACATTCTGGTCAACATTTCTCAGCACGGGTGTCTGCTCCGCCATATCCCAATCAAAAACCGATGTAAAATCAAAACCAAGCTGTTCAAAAAAGTTTTTATTTGTCAGCTGTTCCAGCGTAACATCAGCACCGATTCTATTGTTATGGAGACCCCCTGTTTCGGGCTTACCATTAATAGTTACAGCTGAATTTACATAATTCTGAGATTTATTCTTGTCATGGTATCCTATGCGATGAGCTTCCCCCTGTTCTGTCATTGTAATGGAACCAGAAAGAATCACATTGCCTGTATAGTTGGTTCCATCAATAGATGCACCTAAAAGTCCTGCTATATTTCCGTCGGATGGTGTACCAGTTCCTATGGATATAACATTCAGATTTCTTACTATATTATTAGTGTTGATACCTAACAAAGCACCTCCTACACCGCCAGTCTCTTTTGTCGCCTGTACGCTACCTTCTGCTATGCTGTTCTTAACTGTAGAACCAGTGTTGGCAAAACCAACTATGCCTCCAGCACGGTCGTTTGCTTTTATAATGACATTGGCATAGCTTGAGTCGACGACACCGTTATTCTGAATATTTCCTGCTATACCGCCTACTCTTGTACCGCTGGCATTTATAACAGCTCCAACGCTGCACCTGAGAATCCGCCCATCATTAAGAGTAAAATCTCCCGCAATACCGCCAACATACCTGTCACCGCTGATTATTCCGGTAACGGTTACGTCATATATATTTCCGCCCTTATTCCAGCCAACTGCTCCACTGATGTTTGCTCCGTTAGCAGAAACAACAACATTGCTGGTACTGTTTTTTACAGTTCCGGTCGCTTCCTGTGTACCGGCGAAAGGAGCAACATATCCATTTCCCGTTAATTTCCCCGAAAAGTGTACATTTTCTATGATTCCCTTATTAATTCCCACCAATGAAGTATAAACCGTGCCGCTCAATCCTGTATATTTAAGATTCGCATTGGCAAACTTCAGATTGTGAATTTTACCCGTTTGTGTAAGTTCTGCAAATAATGCAACCGGCTTGTCACTTTCTATATTCAAATTAGATATGGTATGATCCGCACCGTCCAATATACCTCTGAATGCTGCACACTCCATTATAGAAACTCCTGACAAATCAATGTCATTTGCCAGTCTGTAATTGGAATCAGAAGATTTTCTAATCTCTTCCACATCCTCAGCAGTCCTGATAAGATAGTAGCCGTCTACATCCGTATCTAAATGTTCACCTATTTTTATACTTAAATCCTTCGTATCCAAACCAGTATTGTTTTCAGCCTTTACAGTGAATTCAAACACACCTTTTGCAGAAGCTGCAGGAGTACCTGAAATAATACCGTATTCTGAAAGTGTCAGGCCTTCAGGTAAATGTCCGCTCGATATTGACCATGTTATCGGTTTTTCTCCTCTTGACTCAAGAGTCACAGGGCCATATGAAACACCTGTTTTTCCTTCAGGCAGACCATCTGTGATTATTGACGGCTGCGGACTTGCTTCTACACGGTTAAGAGTAAATGTATCTACCACATCATTTATGCTGTTGCTTTCACCCGCCCTGTATGTGGTAAATTTTAATGTGTTTTCACTAACATCAATTTTTGTTATATTTGGTACATTCTCTTGATTGTCAGCAGCTCTGAATGGGAAATCCAGATTTTTAATTTTGTAAAACTTACTGCCCGAAGCAGAGTTGGCTGTCAGATAAAATACCTCTTTAGAATCCGATTCCTTGGTGTAGCTTGCATATTGGTCATCTCCACCTGCAGTATATCCCTCTGTTACAGGTGTTGTACCATTCATCATTAACGAACGTGTATAAACATGATCATGTCCCATGAGTACTGCATCAATGCCGAGCTCGCTGAATATCGGCGGCAGTTCATTACGACGCTGAATTATGTCACTGTCAGTAGTATGCGATGCCGTAGAGTAAATCGAGTGATGGAGGGTTACAATCTTCCAGCCCGGATCCTCTCCTCCGTTCTGATCCTTGTAGGACTGAATCGCTCCTTCAAGAAATGCTTTATGCTGGGCAGTGCTTATATTGTTTGAGTTTATTGCCATAAACAGCACACCGTTATATGAATACCAGTAGTTTCCACCTGCTTCTGTATCACCCTGTAGTGATGTTTTATTTGGCAGATTAAAATGCTTTTTGTAAATATCACTTCCGCTGTCATGGTTTCCTATGTTGGTAGCCAATGCAAGTGACCGCATATTATTGGGAGAAAGAAAACCGTCATACTGGCCTTCATAGGTGGCATTTTCCACCTGGTCTCCTGCACTTATCATAAAATTCACTCCGGCAAACCAGTTTTCAGCTTTTCTCAGGGTACTGTTCCACCCTGCTGTATCCTTATCAGCATTGCCGCTGGAACCAATCTGTGGGTCTCCTGCAAACAGGAAGGAAAAATCTTTACTTGATTCTGTATTAAATGTGTAAGTTTCAGACCATCTGTCCTCATTACCAACTCGATAAGCGTATTCTGTATCCGGAGCCAGTCCTATGGTCTCCGCACTATATGCAAAATAGTCGCCCACGCCTGAGTTACGCTTTGCCGTAACATTTGTGTGTTCCTCAGGGAATACACCATTTATAACGGCAGATGCAGGAGCATATTGAAGAAAGCCGGGATCGTCAGAATTGCTATACCAAACAAAATTACGCTCATTTTGGTTTTTTCCAACGTTAAAAGAAAGAGCCTTAAGATCCGCCTCTCCAGGTCCCACTTCTTTTCCTGTTGATGGTTCTACAGTCTGATTAACATCTCTCAGAAAGAGTGTATTCTCGTCTATATCCCAGTCAAATACCGAGCTAAAGTCAAACCCAAGTCCCTCAAAAAAACTCTTGCTTGTCAGCTGTTCCATCGTCGCATCT
Source organism: Sedimentibacter sp. (assembly GCA_032059885.1). Taxonomy (GTDB): domain Bacteria; phylum Bacillota; class Clostridia; order Tissierellales; family Sedimentibacteraceae; genus Sedimentibacter. The sequence goes on along the minus strand of DAMBZP010000003.1, from coordinate 20,870 downwards.
GCACCGATTCTATTGTTATGAAGGCCTCCTGTTTCAGGCTGACCATTAATAGTTACAGATGGATTTACATAGTTCTGAGATTTGTTATCATTATGATATCCTAAACGGTGAGCTTCACCCTGAGCTGTTGTAATAACAGCGCCGGAAAGAATTACATTACCGAAATAAGGATTTGCTCCGTTACTCCATGCACCCAAAAGTCCGGCAACATTTCCGCTGGCTACAGTACCGGTTCCGGTAGATTTTACTGTCATGCCCTTTACTACATTATTTATGGTACGAACCTTCAAAAGACCGCCGATACCGCCGGGTTCTTTAGCAGCCTCTACACTGCCTTCTACAATGTTATTTCTGATTGTGACATTTGTACCATCAGCATAGCCTACTATACCTCCAACACAATCATTAGATTTAACAATAACATTTGCGTAACTTTGTTCAATAGAGCTGTTGCCCGCAATATTTCCCGCTATACCGCCTACCCTTGTGCCACTCCCGTTTATTACAGCTCCGACACTGCACCTGAGAATCTGACCGTCAGATGTAAAATCACCTGCTATACCGCCGACATATCGGTTACCGCTTATTTTTCCGGTAACAGTCACATCATGCATACTTCCGCCCTTATTCCACCCAACTGCTCCGCTGACATTGGGACCCGTAGCCGAAATAATAACGCTGCTGGAGCTGTTTTTTACTATTCCTGTTGCCTCCTGTGTACCTGCAAAAGGAGCTACATATCCATTACCAGTCAAACTTCCTGAAAAATGTACATTATCTATAGTACCGTAATTAATACCAACCAGAGATGTATAAGCAACATTACCTGAGCTGGTGGACTTTAGATTTGCATCTGCAAAGTTCAGATTATGTATTTTTCCTCTTGACAAAAGATCCGAAAATAATGCAACGGATTGATCGCTTGTTATACTTAAATTAGATATCGTATGACCGGCACCATCTAAAATACCGCTAAAAGATGACCCCGGTGTAACAGAAACTCCGGAAAAGTCGATGTCGTCAGCCAAGCGGTAATTGGAGCCGGCAGATTTTTTAATTTCATCCATGTCCTCTGCATTTCTGATAAGATAATAGCCGTCTGCATCCTTATCCAAACTTGGCTTTTCAATGTTAGGATCATCATAAATAACCAGCAGTGTATCACCTACTGGGCGTTCAGAACCGTCAGACGGAGAATTCTTAACTACAAAATCAGAAGTCCCCGGAGTCCTGACAACAGAAGCAGAAGACCCTCCACCGTCCAGTTCTAAGCCTATAACCGCTCCCAAGCTTTTGAGGTAAGCTCCCATTTCGCTGAGATAAAAGCCTGCAGAAGCATCTGTCCTTCCATCTGCAACCACCATAATGACTTTATTGTCAGTAGTTATGCCTATAGCGGTCCTTGGTGCTCTGCTGTCCTGATGTGTCGTTGGCTTATCGCCATCAAGTATTAAGTATCGTCCTCCGACAGCTTGCTGCAAATCATCACTTATACTTTCATAAAGGGTTTTGTTGCCTATAACAGGTGTTCCGTCCTTTTTTACACCAAAAAAATAACGGTCCTTGTGAGGTCCGACCAACAGCTCACCATCCTTGATTGTCAGCCCCATAGGCTGGATTAATGTGTCATCATTAATATTGAAATAGTCAGCATTAATAGCAGCTACAACATTTCTTCCATTACCATAAGCCGCCTTGGCTTGTCCGGAAGTACTTTGGCGTCCACCTGGTTTAAGTGATTCATCATTTGGTGTTCCTGCTAAAAAACTTAGATTTTCATTTGTGGTGTCAACAGTTATAACAAATGTATTGACATCTTTACCCGCATCATTTAAGACTGTTTTTTCACTATAAAACAATCCTTCATAAATTTCTTCAGCTGATAACTGACTTATTGCTTGAATTTGAATTCCTGCAAATTCTCCTGCCAGTGCTGTTGCCGGAAAAGAACCGAAAATCATGACAAAAGCAAGCAGCATACTTAAAATTCTACTGTAAATTGTAGCTTTGAAGCATTTCGAATTTATGTAATTCATATATTCCTCCTTGTTTTGATTTTTACTACGATGAAGATAGTATAGGAATTAAAAGAACTTGTCATCAATGCTAGGTAAAAATTAAGTAATAAATATAAAAATTTTAATTATAAATCTTAAAAAATTATTATCAAAGTTATTGTATCCTGCCCACAGAATTTCTTTCTTTTTCAAAAATTAGTCCGCTGATTAATGAAGTCAGCGGTGAAACTAAAACAAGTCCTAAGCAGCCAACAAAGGTGTGAAGTATCTCAGCTGCAATTGCTTTTGAGTTCAAAATGTTCATTATAGGAGTTCCTTGTGCTACATATACCATCATGACCGTTATGTAGCTTCCCATATATGCAAATAATAATGTAGTAGTCTGACTTCCAACTACGGATTTTCCAATGTTAAGTCCTGATTTTACCAGTCCTGCCTTAGTGACACCCGGATTGTTATTTATTATTTCTTCAAGTGCCGATGAAATATCAATAGCCAAATCAAGAATTGCACCTGAGCTGGCAAGGTATATACCTGCATGAAAAATAGATGTTAAATCAAGATTCATGAATCCGGCATACAAAAGTGATTCTGCTCCTTCCATTACAGCACCATGAATATTGAATAAGTTTCCAAAGATAATTGCAAGAATACATGTGGCAAGAGAACAAGTTACAGCGCTGATAATTGCCGCATATGCTTTTTTGGAAAATCCTGCAACTAAAAGAAGTGTTACAAGAGTAAGTATATTTCCCACAATTAATGCAACAATTAGTGGATTATATCCATTAAGCATTGAAGGTATTAATATTTTCCAGATACTTAACAGCGCAAAGGCAAATGAAAGCAGTGTCCGTACTCCGGTATATCCTGAAAACACGATTATAACAACGGCAAAACAAGCTATTAATAGTATTTCCCTATCTATGCGGTAATGATCTATCATATTTGCAAAGTTAACATTATTATTTTCATCAAACCCGATTAGCACCCAGGCTTTATCTCCTGCTTTAAAAATTTTATCAGAGGATAATGTGCCCGTAAGCATATTATTTGCTTGAATCTGTTCCCCCTTGCGAGAACCTGTTTCTATTTCTATCAGGGCACTTTGATCTCCTAATCTGAAAATCCCGGAGCTGTGTATGCCCATATTATTGACAGAAATAACCTTAGCTCTGACACCCTCTGTAAACAGATATTCCTGCCTATGAAATCCTGTGGGCAATATCGTGATAATTGTTATTACTATTAATAAAACAATTACAAAAACAACTTCTTTTCTGTTTATATTCTTAAGAATCTTTTTCAAATGATACTCCTCTCATAAATCGCAGAGAAATTCAGCAATTTATTTGCTCCCTATGGCCACATAAATTGGGAATTCTGTGCGTTTGACCTACCAGCATTTTTCAGAAAAAAACTCTGAAAAGCAAGGTTAGGACATAAATAAGACCGGAATTATTTCCGGTCCAATGATGCTGAAAATTAAAATGAATTATTTAAGTTTTGCAGCTTCCACCAATTTATGGTATACATCAGTATTATCATATGCGCCATTGAATAATTCCGCTTTAACTCCTGTTGCATATACAGGAACCGGTACCCCTGTATGAGAATATGATGTCCAGCCTATGCCTGCTTTATTGTTCAATATATGTGTCAATGTTACGGAAAGAGGATTATATCCGCCGTATAACAGAGCGGTTTCTTCATTTTTAACAGGCTCGGCCGCTATTGTTTCAGCAAATGCTGCTTGTAATTTTGCTGTCTCTCTGTCTGATAGTTCAAGAGTCATATATGTCTTTGCCGCTTCATTATCCTTAGCTTCAGCATCTGTAAATTCATTCTTAAGGCCGAAGCTTTCAGTTATTATCGGCATTACTTTTTCAAATGTCAAGCCATTTTCATCTTTTTCAATCATATCATTTATTAATTCATCAAATGCTATATAAGACATTTTTTGGCTTTTCAATACACTAAAAGCTGTGTCATATCCGGTTGTTGCTTGTCCTATAGTCATACCGCCTGTTTCATGATCACCGGTTACGATTATCAGAGTATCTTGCGGATGCTTCTTTGCAAAATCAACAGCTACCTGTATAGCTTCTTCAAATGCTACAACATCACCTATATTTGCCATTGCATCATTTGCATGTCCTGCCCAGTCAATTTTTCCCGATTCAGCCATCATGAAAAATCCTTTATTATTGTCAAGAACATCTATACCCTTTTTAACAAAATCCGCAAGAGTTAAATCCCCAGCTTTGTTGTCTATTGCATATGGCATAGCTCCACTATCCTGAACAACAGGAGTTACCGCATAAACCTTGCCGGAGTTATTGTTAAGAGCTAATATTTCTTCTTTGGTGTTTACTACCTTGTATCCTTTTTCCTTCATAACCTCGTATGCATCTTTTTTATCATTATTTTTTCCTGTGGGCTGACTTAAAGTACCGCCGCCGAAATAATCAAATTCCGAATCTGCCATCTGCATAGCTATGTCATAATAATCATTTCTCGAAGCAATATGTGCGTAATAAGCCGCCGGCGTGGCATGATTAAGTGTCACAGTTGAAATGATGCCTACCTTCATGCCTTTTTCCGCTTTAAGCCTTTCTGCTATAGTTTTAGGAACATTTTTTCCATCTACGTTCTCGTCTTTATTACCTGCTTTATTGCCTACAGGCTTTAATCCTATTGTTCCGCTCCATGTTTTAAATCCTGATGAAAGAGAAGTAGCTGTAGATGCGGAATCAGGTGCAAATGATGTTGCATCATGAGTTGTCTGATATCCTGCTGCTTCAAATTTCTGGAAATTCATTACATCTAAGCTCATGTTGTTATGCTCATTGGTTCCGCCGTAAATTTGAGCCGAATTTACCTGTACTGCCGCCATGCCATCTCCTATAAACATAAATATGTACTTAGGAGTTTTTTCTGAACTTGCTTCCGAAGCCTGACTGCTGACCGAAGAAACCTGCTGATCTGTTTGCCGCGTTTGAGCGCTTACTGCAGCACATCCTGTTAATGTTCCTGTTACCATTACAAATGATAAAAATGCTGTTATAATTCTTTTCATTATTCCCTCCGTTTTTTATAAATATATAAATATCTTGACGTCATAATAACGAAGGAATATATATTTAAAATAATATAAGTGTAAATTTAAGGTAATTTTTACTGAATATTCTTAGTGATAAATATTGCATGAAATCTAAAGCTTAGAGTTATTGAGATTAAGCTCCGCAGACTGTCTATACACTATTCAAATTTTCCCTGTAATATAATTTGAAAGAAGCTTTGTCCCAGGATTGAAAAAAATATCCGTAGTAAGTCCTGCTTCTACAACTTCTCCCTGATAAAAAAATGCCGTATAATCCGAAATCCTGCTTGCCTGCTGCATATTGTGTGTTACAATAATAATTGTGCATTGCTTCTTCAAATCCATTAAAAATTCTTCAATTGCATATGTGGATATAGGATCTAATGCAGAACACGGCTCATCCAGCAATAGAACCTGAGGCTCTAACATTAATGCTCTGGCAATGCAAAGACGCTGCTGCTGTCCTCCAGATAATGATAATGCAGTTTTATGAAGCCTGTCCTTCACTTCATCATATATGGCAGCTAATTTAAGTTTCTCTTCTACCTTTTTATCCAATGCTTCCTTATCAAGTCTGTAATGCTCAGTAATGGGTAAAATCATATTTTTATAAATACTTGTGGGCAACGGATTTGCGTTTTGGAAAATCATTCCTATTTGTTTGCGTAAGTCCTGGACATATTCCTTATCGTTTTTAGAATATATGTCTTTCCCCTCCAGCAGGATACTGCCCTCAACACGAAACGAATCGATTAAATCATTCATTCGGTTTATTGAACGAAGAAGTGTGGTTTTTCCACAGCCCGACGGTCCTATAAAAGAAGTGATTGTATTTTTTTTAATGTTTAAATTAACGTTTGTTACTGCCTTATTCTCACCATAATAGCATGAAACACCATTTATGTTCAGAAATGTATCAGATTTCATTGCTTATACCTCCAAAATACCCGATTAAGCTTGCCAAAATATTTAAAATAATAATAATTAATATCAGAATAATCGAAGCACCGAAAGCAACCTCAATAGAATTTCCCTCTCCCGCAGGTGAAGCAAAATATATGAAGCTTGTTAACGTACTGCCTGTATTTTGCAATGTTGATATCCAATTTTCAGGAGAGTACCACGGCTGTATGCCGGTCATCCTCAATGTACCTCCCAATGTAAGCCAAACTATGGATGTATCACCGATTATTCTTCCCATACCCAATATTGTACCCGTAACAAGTCCGTCACGGGCAGAACCTAAGGCAACTTTTGATATGGTGCGCCATTTGCTTGCCCCAAGAGCATAGGATGCATCTAAATACGATGCCGGAACTGATTTAAGTGCTTCTTCCATAGATTTAATAACAAAGGGGAGAACCATTATTGCCATTGTGATTCCGCTGACTAAAAAAGAGCGCCCGTAGGCACGGCTTGTATCTTCAACGCCTTCAATCATAACACTTAAAAATGATAACTGAGGTTGAGTAAAAATTACAAGTGAAAAAAGTGCAATTACAACCGTAGGAACACCTGATAAAATATCTACGGCAATTTTCACCAAGCTTTTAAATAATCCTTTTTTTGAATAAAATACAAGAAAAATTGCTGTAGACAATGCAAACGGAAAAGCCACAGCTATTCCTAAAACTGTAAGCAATGTCGTACCTATAATTGGTGTTAATATGCCGCCCGATTCCATTTCAAAAGCTGACGCATTTGGCTCAGATGTCAGGAATTCCCATGATATAATATCTATACCATAATAAAAGATTACAGATAATATAAATAAAATAGTAAATATAACTAATGCCATCGATGTAATAAAATAAGCTTTACCTATATTACTGCTTATTTTGTGATTTATCTTTTTATACATCTAAACCGGTCCCCCTTCTAAGCTTTTTTTCAATGTATCTCGCTAAAAGACTCAATATTGTTCCTAATATAAGTAGTGTTGCTCCACAAGAAAACAAGGCCGCTTCAACAACATATGAACCCATTGCTTCTGATTTGTTAATGATAGCAGCCGCTAACGGCAATGTAGGTGCCAAAAAATTTATAAATCCTAATTTAGAGGCAGGTATAATACCTAATCCGCCGCAGACCATTGATACAGCTATTGCCTCACCTATACCGCGTCCTGCTCCTAAAATTATACCTGCTATAATACCCGAGCGTGAATATGGGAGTATTATTTTATAAATCACCCTGAATTTTGTCATGCCAAATGAATATCCTGTCTCCTTGAGTGAATACGGAACAGAATTTATTGCATCTACGCTTAAAGATATTATGGTAGGTGCAATCATAAAAGTAAGCACAATTATAGCCGAAAGCATGTTAAGTCCCGTCATCTGAAAACGGTCCAAAAATTCTATTTGCATGTCGACAGTAATAAACATCTTCTCCACAAACGGAACCACCATTATTAATCCAATGAGGCCAAATATCACGGATGGAATGGATGCAAGCAGACGAACTATAGATTTAAGGATCATGGAGACCTTGGTATTAGAATATTCACTAATTGTAACTGCTGCCCCTATCCCTATTATTGCAGCAAAAATTAGTGCAGCAAAAGTAGTCAGTACTGTTCCCGCAATAAGTCCAAGCATGCCAAAATTAAGCATAGGTTCTGCCGCAGAAGAATAAAATGCTTCATTAATCTGAGTATCAAAACCACCTTTTATGAAATATTCAATGCCACTATTTGTAAATGCCGGCATTGACTTATAAAATATAAAAATAAATATAAAGACTATCATAGCAATGCTAACAGCGGATAAAATACTAATTATCAATTTCGGGAAATCAAAAACCTTATCTTTCATTTTTTCTCCTGTTATTACTTAGGAGCTGTGCTGCATATGCAGCACAGCTCCTAAGTATTTTATATAAATATATTTATAAATTATTTTATAGCGATATATCCTTCTTTTACTACTATTTCTTTTTGACAAGCCGCACTTCTTAAATAATCAATAAACATAGCTGCTGCGCCTGACGGAGTGCCTTTTGTTACTACATATAATCCCCTTCCCAATGGATATGTTCCATCCAACACTGTTTTAGAATTAGCAGTAATCCTATAGCATTTTTGTTCTTTGCAACACCTTGCTTAATTAAAGCTGATGATGCATGAGGCGTAGCTGTTGTAACAACAGATTCTTTATTTAATAGCATTTCTTCTAAAGTAGCTCTTGTACCCGAACCAGATTCACGAGTCTGAACAAGGATTGGGGCATCCTCACCTCCTACATCCTTCCAATTTTTAATTTCACCCAGGAAGATTTTTTTAGCTTGTTCTACTGTAAGAGATTTTATCGTATTATCAGGATGAACAATTATTGCAATTCCATCCTTTGCAACTTCAAATACTTTAAGAGTTGCTTTTTCATCATCGGTTATTTCTCGGGAGGACATACCTATATTTGAAGTTCCCGCAATAGCATCTTTAATTCCCGCACCTGAACCACCGCCTGCTACTGAAACTGCTAATCCTTTATTCATTGTATTAACTTTATCTGCAGCTGCCTGACCAATTGGCAATACGGTTGTAGAACCGGTAACTTTTACTGTACCATTCATTTTATTAAAATAGGTTACAGATGCAGTGTGTTTTGCGGCATCATAGCTTACTTCAGCTCCGATTGCTTCAGAAATAGCTCTGATCGGAACAACTGTACGACTGTCAACAATTTTTGCCGGAACATCTAAAGTCTTTGTGGACCCGTTAACAGTAAAATTTTTTGAGCCAATAGTAAATACTGCTTCGTAAGCTGCCGTATTAATTGTTACTTTCTTTGTTGTATCATTCCATTTTACATCAGCGCCCAATGTTTCAGAAATAACTCTTACCGGAACCAAGGTTCTGCCTTCTTCCAATATAGGCGCTACATCAGAAGCTACTGCTTTACCATCAATATTCAGGCTGATTGTAGCTGCAAAAGCATTAATCCCCATACTTAAAACAAGTATTGCCAGCAAAATAAATGCTGTGATTTTCTTTATCATTTTTTTACTCCTCTTAATTGTATTTTTAGAAAAACATTGGTTATTTTCTAGTTAAACAATGTTTTATTAAATTATTTAATTAAATAATAAGTGGCAATAATAAAAATTAAATCAGCTTTATGTAAAATAATTGTAATATATTCATAAATATAAAAACTTTTCTAGCTACAATTTACATCTTATGGGATAGCCGCAGAAAGAAGGTAATAACACGATCTGATAGTGGTTTCTTTGCAGGTGTATATTGTGCTGTCTTATGAATAAGCTGTTCCATAAACTGCTGTTGGCTGTCATATGACACGGGCATATGGTTTTGCTTTCGGCTGTATAATCCGTCAGACATTATGAAGCTGGCTTTCGCATTGTCCTGAAGCTGGCAAGACAATATCCATTTGATCTGTTCCTTTATTTCCGGATCATGAATAGGACAGGCAATTTCCACCCGTCGATTAAGGTTTCTTGTCATCATATCAGCAGAGGAAATATACAATTTCGCATCTGGTCCTTTTCCAAAGCAATATATCCTTGCATGTTCAAGAAATCGACCAACGATACTTGTAACATGCACATTTTCTGTATGGGGGGGAACACCTGGCAAGATACAGCAAATGCCTCTGATGATAAGCTGAACTTCCACACCTGCCAGGGATGCCTCACGAAGTTTATCAATGACTTCACGTTCGGTGACAGCATTTGCTTTAATGCATATGTATCCTTCTTCACCCTTTAAAATTTGCTCATCTATGTGTGCACAAATGGCAGACTTTATTCCGTTCGGTGCAACAAGCAATTGTTTATACGAACTACTGAGATTGTTGACCAGCATATTTCTGAAAAACATGGTACCATCCTCTCCTATGGTATCCGAAGCAGTCATCAAACTCAAATCCGTATACATGGCATTAGTCTTTTCGTTGTAATTTCCAGTGCCTATCTGAGTAATATAATTCATTTTACCCTTACTGCGCATAGTAATCAGACATATTTTACTATGACATTTAAATTCTTCAATACCATAGATTACCTGACAGCCGGCATCCTCCAGCAGTTTTGACCAGGTAACATTGTTTGCTTCGTCAAAGCGGGCCCTCAATTCCATGAGGACAATTACCTCTTTGCCATTTTCGGCAGCACGGCATAAAATACGTGCAATTTTCGATGATGAGGCAAGTCTGTATATAGTTATTTTTATGGAAATTACATCAGTTCGTTCCGCAGCTTCACTTAGAAGACGCAGGAATGGTTCAACCGAATCAAATGGATAGAAAAGCAACTTGTCCTGCCTTTGTATCTGTTCGATTATGCCATGCTCATGGCTGATATCTTCCGGCCATTTCGCCTTATACGGGACATAAAGCAGTCTTGCAGATTTCTCTGAAGACAGTTCATCGGTAAGACAATATACATACTTCATGTTAAGAGGGCATGTATCAACATATATCTGATGTTCCTGAACATGAACCAGATTTGTAAGCCTGGTAATGAACTCCTCTGATATTTTCCGACTAATCTCAAGACGGACAACAGACAATTTATCCCTTTTTTTCAATAGTTTCATGACCTGACTGCGAAAATCAGCTTCACTGTCCTCGAATTTTTCCTCATCAAAACTGATATCTGCATTGCGCGTTACGCTGATGATACAGGCTTCTTTGACTTGATACGCTCCAAATAGTGTAGGAATCCACTGTAAAATAATGTTCTCCACACGAATAAAGCGTATATCTGACTCCGGAATCTTGACATATTGTGGCAGAGCATCCGGTATTGTAATAAGTCCCACTGCGCTTTTTCCCTTTTTATCTTTCAGTAGTGCCGCCGCATACAAGCGCTTATTTACCAAATGCGGAGCCGGATGGTGGCTTCCGATAATGGTGGGCGAAAGAATTGGCAATATGCTTGTTCTAAAATATCGATTGATGTATTTCTGTTCATTTGCTTTAAGCATGGAAAACTGTAAATCTACAATACCCTGTTTCAGTAAATCTGAAATAACATAGGAATAAATCTGTTTTTTCAGTTCAATCAATTCATATATAACGTTATATATTTTATTCAGTTGTTCTATAGATGTCATACCACTTTTGTTGTCAATTTCCAAAGGTGAGATTATGGACAGATCAAATAAACTTCCAACTCGAATCATAAAGAATTCATCCAGATTGCTGGAAAAAATGGCAACAAATCTTAAACGCTCAAGTGGGGGATTCTTCTCGTCTCCAGCCTCCTCCAAAACGCGTTGGTTAAATCTCAGCCAGCTCAGCTCTCTATTTTGGGTATATGCATACCTGTCTTGTTGACTTGAAGTATCTTTTGACATAAGTATCCCTCTCTCACTCCATACTTGCTGACTACAATTTCATCAGAATCAAAAAGTCTGAATACATGCTCCATAATCATCAGGCCGGGCACGATGGTATGAATCCTGTCCGGCTCAATCTTCAGTACAAGATCAGCTGCAGTGCGGTCTCCTCTATAAAGCCGGTAACAAATATCCTTAAGCTGTTCCTTTGATACAGTGCGACAATCAACCGGAAGATTATACAGCTTTTTTGCGATTTTCAGAACAGCTCGAGCCGTACCTCCTACACATACTAAAGGTGAGCGTTTATCAAATGTAAAGGAGCCTTTTTTATGAATTGCGTTTGTGATTACCTTATGCATCCTTTTGAGAGATCCTTCACCCGGAAGTATTTTTTTTACGCATTCAACATACAAACTCAGGGAACCAACCTGAAAGCTGTCCCAGGCAATAGGATGTCCATTCTCAAAAGACACAATCTCCGTACTGGCACCGCCTATATCTATAAACGCACCGCCTGTAAAATGTACGTCCTGCATTGCTCCTGTGCAGCCAAGCATAGCTTCCTCTTTCCCTCCGACTATCTCAACAGAATAACCCGTAGCAGCCTTGACTGCAGAGATCGCTTCCTCCGTATTTTCTATATTTCTCAGAGATGCAGTGGCAAACACAGCAACATGTTCAATGTCAAGAGATTCCAACATCTCCTTGAAATTCAACAAACCTGTATAAGCACACTCAATCCCTTCGGCGGACAAAATACCATCCTTCACATACGCGGCAAGTCCCGCCATAAATTTTTCCTTAAATAAAATTTTAAAGCTGTCTCCCTCTATTTCGTAAAGTGTCAGCCTTATTGAATTGGAGCCAATATCTATAATTGCTTGTTTCATCATTTTTCTCCTATTTCATCACTTGTAATATATATTCAATGATACAATAACCTTAGTGTGTAAAATGAGAAATTATAATCCGGTAAAATTTATGTAAAACAAATGCAAACAAACCTGATCTATAACAGTCTCCCGATATTATAAAAAACCTAAGAACATAATATGCGTTTAACATACTCTGTCCTTAGGTTTCGATTTTAATTTCTTAAGTTTTCCAGTAAATAATACCCTTAGATTTTCTTTCAATCCGAAAATTTTCTCAAAATATAATTAGAATTTTTCTCAATATGAATCCAGAAATTTCGGAAAGGAAACTGGTCTGAAAAATATGATTCGACTTTTGTCTTATAACTGCCATCCATTACATTTTCAGCACAGAAGGCAGGCCATTGAGCTAAATAGCGCATTTCCTCCTTTGAAAATGTTTTATCCGGTAAAACCAGATGCAGTATCAACATGACAAGTATAAATAAAAACGGAATTACACATACGATATTCTGTAAAGCAGCAGAAACCTTTTTTCTATTTATTCGCATTAGTCCTCCATATTAAAATCGAAAATAAATAAATGGGTTATAGGTTGAAGCAACCATATATACTGTCGAAAAAAACATTAGTGTACAATAATATGCGTTAGCAGCCAATCTGTAAATATTACAATGATTATTTCTAAAATAAAATGACACTTTCCTGGGCCATGGAGAAGCAGCAACAATACCAACAATAAATAAAATAGCATAAGCTTTTAGCTCCATAATTACCTGGCTGTCAATAAGCGCATTGCCTCTCACTCCAAACATGCTCATCAGAAAACTTAGCGCATCCTGCAAATTTGTAAATTCAAAAAATACCCAGCCTATCACAACAAACAGCAATGTGTATATGTTGCAAACCATTTTTGGCCATCGTTTTATCCTTTTTTGAAAAAATAATTTTTCTATAAATATTAAAGCTCCGAAATAAAGACCCCATAAAACGAAATTCCAGCTTGCACCATGCCATAGACCTGTAAGAAACCATACGATGAACAAGTTTCGTATCAGCTTCCACTTACCGACGCGGCTGCCACCAAGAGGAATATATACATATTCCTTAAACCATGATCCAAGAGAGATATGCCACCTCTGCCAAAATTCCGAGATACTTTGCGAAATATATGGATACTGAAAGTTTTCCTTGAAATGAAAGCCAAACATTTTTCCTAATCCGACAGCCATATCTGAGTAACCGCTAAAATCGAAATAAATCTGAAGTGTAAAAGCAATAATCCCTGTCCATGCCATAAGAACTGAAATTTCTGTACTGGGCATAATTTTTACTTCAGCCCATAGAAGTCCCATATTATTTGCAAGAAGTACCTTTTTTGCCAAACCACACAGGAAGCGCCGCATCCCGGAATTGAATTCTTTAATAGTCACATTCCTGTCAGCTAACTGTGGTTCAATGTCTGCATAGTTCACAATAGGCCCTGCCACCAATTGCGGGAACATCGCAATATAAAGAGCAAAAAGAGTCAGACTTTTCTGCGAATTTATTTTTCCCCTATATACATCAATAACGTAGGACAGAGCCTGAAAAGTATAAAATGAAATTCCTATAGGAAGTGCTGGTGTTTCTGCATTCAGATTCCAGCCGATAACGGATAACATTGTACTTGTTAACATACCTAAGTATTTAAAATATGCAAGACAGCCTAAATTAATTACCAGGCTTGTTATTAATAAAAGCTTTTGTTTTCGTCTATTATTATTATTTTGGTATAAAAGAGAACCTAGATAATAATTAATTATTATGGAAATACACATCAATATTACATAGGCTGGCTCTCCCCATGCATAGAAAAACAGACTTGCAGCAAGCAGTACAATATTCCTCAATTGCTTTACTAAAGAATAATATAAAATAACTGTGACCGGTAAAAATACAAATGTAAAAAACAAACTGCTGAAAACCATACTTTTCTCCCTATAACAATTCAGAGAGTTTACTCAGCCATAACTGATAAAATTCTTTCTTGAAATGAACGCCGTCTTCAGCAAACAAATCTGAGTTTTCCTCTGCCAATGCTCCTATATCTACATAGTTTACTGATAACTCGTCTGCTAAATCCTTTAAAAGTTCGTTATATTCCTCTATTCTCTCATAACGGGATTCTATTTCTAATGCCTCTTGTGTGACAGGCGTTATAGATTGGATGTAAATCTTGCTGCCTGGCAATTCTTCTTTAATCTTATCAATGAGCGTCGTTAAATCATTTCTGAATAATTCTTTGGGATCATCCACAGGCATGAGTATATCATCCGAGCCTAACATAATGAATATGTTACTTGGTTTCTTTTCAGCCAAATCATCCATATATTCATCATAAATATAACCGGCTGTAGCTCCTGCCCCGGCCATTACAGCTTCTTTCGGCAGGATTTCATTAATAGCAAAGCCCTCCGTAACGGAATCTCCCATAAATACGCTGTTCTTAAACTGACCTGTAACATCCTTTTCAGCAGTTTTATTCCCGCAGGCAGCCGTACCAATCAGAAGAATGCCTGCCAGGAAACACATCATTAATTTTTTCATATAAATACCTCTTTTTTTATTTGATAGATAAATATTACATTAGCAAGGTGCAGAACAGGTGCAGATGAGATAAAGTTTAGATATTATTTTTGCTTTAACTAAAAACAGCCATGAAGTATTCTTCACAGCTGTTTCAAGCATAATAAATTTTTCGATATTCGTATTTCAAACCAGGCATATATCCTAAAAAAATATTAAAAACACTTTATGGTTGTATTGGCAGTTTAAAGAAAAAACGGACGCCATCTTCCGTATTTTCTACACCATAGACTGCATGATGAAGCTCCAGTATTTCCCTGGATATGGAAAGTCCAAGACCTGTACCTGCTTTGGATGTTCGTGCCTCAATGCGGTAGAATTGTCCCCATATCTTTTTCCTGTCTTCCTCTGATATTTGATTCCCTTGATTTTCTACACTGACTTCAGCTGTCTGCCCATTGTCCTTTACAGTAATTATGATTGCGTGGCCATTATCCGTATGTCGGATTGCATTACTTAGAAAATTAGTAATAACACGGCTGATTAGCCCTTTATGCCCTGTTACTATCAGAGAACGAAGTCTTAATGTAAGAGAGAGATTTTTCTCTTGTATTTGTCCAGCCATCGACCTGCATACTTCAGTAATCACTTTATCTATTTCAAAAGGTTCTATTTCGGGCTTATAGGTGCCCGATTCAAACTTAGCCAGATCCAGCATGTTTACAACCAGCAAGTCCGCCCGCTGTATTTCGTCTTCCATTGCCTGAAAGTAATGTTCCCTTTTTTCGGCTGCAATTCCGTCTTTTAAAATAGACAAGCAGCTTTTCATAACAGCAAGAGGCGTTTTCAGTTCATGAGATACCCCTGCAATAAATTCCTTCCGTGTGTTTTCCAACTGCTTCTCTTTATCAAGCTCTTGTTTCAGCTGACCGATATACGCTTCCATCTGGCCTGACAGATAATTGATATTTTGAGATAACTGACCAATTTCGTCATTAGAACGTACCGGCAGCTTTTCCGTAAAATCCATGTTCGCTATTTTTCCGGTGACCCGGCTTGAGGATATCAACGGTTTAGCCAGCCACTTGGAAAAAATGAATGCCAAAACTATAACGCACAGAAATGCAACCCCAAAAATATAAGGATAGAATTGCCTCATAACCGATATTGCCTCATTGACCGGCTGAAGAGAAGTCATAGCAAAAATATATTCTGTCGCCCCGTTTTCAATAACCGGTTTTATGATTATCTCGTATTCTACAAAATTTTCTGTTGCACTATGTTCTTCCATATGTTGAAGGGATTTCGCATCATCAGCCAGCAGTCTGGCTTGAAATTCTTTTATCTGTTCCAAAAAATACCGTTCATTGTAGGGAAACTGAATATCCGCCATACGTTCAGGAAATACAGCTTTCGCTATTGTTCCCTTTAATATACCTACTGCAAGGTGACTGTAAGCTTTATCGGCATGAGGACCATTCAGCTTGAATGCAAGGTTTACATTTACAACCCCTATTGAATCAGTCTGTATTAGATAGGGTATCCTTTCATCGGCTATATTAATTGTATCAATAACCACCTTATCACCGGCTTCTAATAACGGGAGTACATCCGGAGAATAGTCTCCCTGAAATGAGTACATTGGTATCCGCAAATTACTCTGAGATTCATTATCCAATTTCACTTCAATATAATAATTCTCTACGTCACAGATACCACCATATTTGTCCAATTTTGTAATCCAGACATGTTTATTCTTATAAAATTCTTCTGATGCCGCTTCTGCTCCATTTTTTGCCGCCGCTTCTGAGTATTCGTTCACATATGTTTTTAGAGTATTAGATTTTTCATTAATATAATATTTCTCAAAGAAGTAATTTTGCGCGATTCCAATTAATAAAAGCATCGTGGAAAATAGCAGAGCCATCAACACAAACCATTTAAAAACAATACTTTTTTTCATGGCTGTTCCTCTTCGAATTTATATCCCGAACGGATAACCGTAACAATGCAGCTACCTTTACTCCCCAATTTAGCACGCAGATTTCTGATATGGCTGTTCACTGTTTTTTCATCACCATAAAAATCATAACCCCATACTTTAGCAATCAGTTGATCTCTGGTAATTACAATTCCTTTATTTTGCATTAAGTATGAGAGAATTTCAAATTCTGTATGTGTCAGATTAATTGTAATGCCATCTACAAAAACAAGCCTTGATCCCCTGTTTATGACAATACCGTCAGATGATACCGATATTCCATCTATAGTATCTGAACGTTTTTTAAGAAAGCGTTTCACTTTTGCCATTAAAACACGAGGACTGTATGGTTTTATCAGATAATCATCCGCTCCCAGCTCATATCCCAGAAGAGAGTCATCCTCATCTGAACGCGCAGTTAAAATTATGATTGGAATATTGGAATTTTTCCTTATTCTACGGCATACCGACCAACCGTCAACCTTTGGCAGAACAATGTCTAAGATAACTAAATCAACAGTATTTGATTGAAACAGCTCTAAAGCTTTTTCACCATCTTCAGCCTCTAATACCTGATATCCGTCCTCAATTAAATAGTCTATTATAACTTCACGCAAGATATCTTCATCTTCAACAACTAATATTTTATTCATCACATGACTCCTGGTATAAAGATGTATTTTCTTAAATTATTCTAAAGGTCTTTCTGTACATCTCCTTTGCTGCTTTTCATTAGAGATTCCAGTTTTTCTGTTCCAGTCATATTATCACCTCTTTTGACATTTTTGCTTTTATTGTAATTTATCAAAGCATAATTATCAAGCGAATATTATATCATTATTTTTTCAAAGAAAAAGAGCGTAAAAGCATTATTGATATAAAATATTTAATGCATTATAATAGTTTAACAACAAAAGCGATAATATACAGCGTTTTTGAAATAATAAAAAATACATATAATATGATTCAAAAATAACGAATCACAACAAGCCTATTAACTTCATGTGTAGGATTCTTTCCTTTATCTTCATTTCCGGATGATTTGTATTTCAAACATTAAATATATCTACGTAGTTACAGTATTTATCAAATGCATCTGCCCTTTAAATTAAATTGACATCTTTATTTGAAAACATTATCATTATAGAGTAAGCAATAAAATTCAGGAGGCTATATGGCTAAGAATCTTAAATATTTTCTGTTTATAAGTTTGATTATAAGTTTCATTTTTTTACTTAAACTCAAATTGGAAAATAATACTCTCCGTAATAAGCTTGATGAAACAGACAGTAAATACCGGGAACTGCGAACAAAAAAGATTGCGGATGCTTCGCTAGATGAAAGTTTATCAGAAGTTTCTCTTATTAGAGAGAAATTTGAATGGTTGAACTCAAAGGATAATGCAATCATAACTTTAGAAAATGCGGACAACAAAACACTTGAAATAAATAAATCAATACCATTGGACGCTTTAATGTTTGAAGGCTTAAATAATAAGATAATTTATCCCATGAGCAGATTTGTTCTGAATTATTTCTTTCCGGACATTCACTACACTTTAAAATATACATTTAAGGACCAAGAGCATGAGATTTTAATTTTCAGTGATGGAGTGATTGAAACGGAAAATGGACTGTACTGTTCCAATGAATTATTGTGTTATGCACAAGCATTGATGCCCATTGTTGCAGAAACTTCCTTAAATTTTGAAAATGCACTAGACGTTATGTTTAATGCTAAAATCGCAACTGTTTCAACGTATAACCAATCAGACCATAAAGATGATTTAGTTTATAATGAAGCATCTCCTGATGTTGCAGCCAGACTTAGAGCTGCCGCGTATTTTATAAAACAAAATATGGTTTTAACAAATGATGTTATGAGTGAAGATGGAGAAATGAATGTTACAAAGTCAATAGGATATATTTATGGAGATAAAGTTGAATTTTATGTTTTTAGCACTGCTGAAGGAGTCCATCATGTAAAATTAGATTATAAGGGGATTCAAAAGTATTATAAAATAAAACCAGAATTGAGAGACATCGAAGAGATTAAGTATCTTAATCATATATGGACCACAAATTAGAGAAGAAAACCCTGTATACTTCATAACAATATGAGTATAAGGGGATCTTTTTATTCTCTTTAAGCACAGGGGGTATAATCCATATTTTTTTCATTTGTATTACTTCGTTATCTATATAAAGTAAGTGCATAATAAGAAAATGTATAGAAAAATCTGATAATATGAAATCAATTATCAGATATTTTTCATAAAGGTTATATTTCTGAATCCCACTGGTAGGCTAGTATTCAAAGATTCCAATAGGTGTCTTTGAACCGTCATATGTACCATATACACATCTAATAATCCGCTGTATTCTTACGACCTTCATTCATTACTTAAACTCTGTGCATCATTGGGATGGATTATTCTCATCTTTATGAATTTGTCAAGAACACTCCCTAGCCGTAATCTAGTTCTTTCACTAATTAATAGGTTCAGAACTTCTACTGAATTCAAATATACCAATGACCGTTTTGCCATCTGAACTATAAAGTGGAATTTCAGTAATATGATTCAATGCAAGAGCTTCCTCAATGGTTTTTGGCTCTGGGTTTATGTCAATATTACGTACATATCCTATTTTTCCATTTTTACCTTCAGCCAATATCAAATCCGGGAGCTCTCCACATATATCTGCATAAAGCTCCGAACCATATTTCTCACCATTTTCATTAATTTTGTACTCTGATACCACTAATTTCTCTGTCATTTGAGTGTTGCTCTTACTACTAGAATAAGTAACGCTTGGTGATTTATTTACATCAAATTTATCGTATCCATTTCCATTATAGAAGGCTACTTGACTTTTTGCATAGTAAGTTCCAGACCAAGTTGCATAGTCAGTATACCATGCCCATCCTACTACATAGTCATCAGTATATTGCATCCCTGTACTTTTACTGATTATTCCATTTGAATTATACAATTTTGCATTACCACCCATATACCCAGCAGCAATTCCTCCGGTTCCATCTTCATTTTGAACACTCACATACGCACGAGCCCCGGTGGCTAGAGAAACTGCAGCATTGTCATATGAGTAGTCATGTGAATACACCGTTGCATATTGTGTAGGGCTTGATGCAGCATAAGCTGCATAAACACTTGAAAACAACATTATACTTACCAATAAAAAGCATGCGCTACGTTTAATAATATCTTTCTTATTCATTTTATCTTCTCCTTCTTTCATAGTTTTATCGTTTATTCAATATCCTCTGAAGCCTCTAAATCAAATTCCCCAATCACAGTTTTGCCATCACTTGCATATAATGGTATTACACGTCTTCCATTATATTTTTTTTGCCAATTAACAGCTTCCTCTGGTGTGCTAAATTCTGGTCCGTCTAAATCCTTGCTTAAAATATAACCGTATGTACCATCTATGCCTTGTGCTGCTATAAGATCAGGTGAATCTTCTGAATCTATGCCATATGTTTGTCCATTTTCATTTACGCCTTTTAATAAATGGAAATCAAGTGCTTCTGAAAAAACTACCTTAAGTGATGCTCCAATTAAAGCAATAAATATTGTACAAATAGTTATATGTTTAATCCACTTACTATTAAATCTTTTCATTTTTATGTCTCCTATTTCAAAAGTTTGTTAAAACTAAATATTTATATAAATTTAATCACCAAGGGAACCACCTCCAAGCAAAACTCCATCATATATTACAATATTTATTACAAATTTGATTATTAACAATTTTGTCTTCCATTTTTATCTGTCATATATAGACCATCCATTTGTAATCAATACAGTATGCTATATTTTAAAATCATTCTTTTTTGTACTTAAAATTAATAATATTTTATGGGTGAATATGTTGTACTTTCTTCGAGCTTAGTACCACTACTATTGTAAACCTTTGCAATTGTCTCAGCCCTGTAGTCATATCCAGATGGAACTGCATACGAACCGCTAACAATACACGGACTTTCACCTGATCCA
>DAMBZP010000002.1:243416-308239 GCA_032059885.1 Sedimentibacter sp. | reverse complement strand
TAGAGCAGGAGACTGAAAATCTCCGTGTCCGTGGTTCGATTCCGCGTTTGGGCACCAAATAAAAAATATCTATACATTGATGATGTATAGATATTTTTTTATATTAATTATTATTGACAGAATCAAGAATGTTTTTAACAATATTTATTATATTTCCATAAAACATCTTACCGTTAAATTTTAAAGGTATAAGATTTCGTTTTATTCCCTCTATGGCTGTATAGACCTTTATATTAAAATCATTATTGTCTACAAAGTAAAATTCTTTTATTTTTTCATCTTTGAAAAAACCTATGGGTATGCTCAGTTCTATTGACTGAGCTGCGGAATTAATGCTTAAATTGAAATTAAATCCTCTGTGAACATAATCAGTCTTAAAATCTGTAACGATATTTAATTTGCAGATGAGAGCATTTTTCTTGATTTTAAAATCCCCATTATTTATTCTAACAATCAGGTTGTCATAATATAAAACATCATCATATAAATTAAATATGCAGTTAAATAATATGGGCAGATTGAAAACATCTTCATAATTGTGCTGCATTATGAGCTGTGAAAACTCTTTTCGCGGGTCTATTCTGTATGCCTCATATAATGTGATAACATCTTCTCCGCATATTACATCATTTCTTTTAATGTTGAAATATGCTTCAACAGATTTTAGTTTCAAATTATCGATTTGAATTTTATTTTTCAATTGCCTCAGCCAACTGTACAGATCTATCTTTATGTATGATGCAAAGTCAATATTTATATTGTGCTTCTGTAGTTTGCTTATTAAAAAAGGAATATCAAAGCTGCTGCCGTTATAAGTTATTATGTATTTTTTTTCGCGTATTAAGTCCCTTAAATATTTCAGGGCTTCGGGTTCGTCAATTTTATATTCACAAAATATTTGATGTATTTTATAGCAATTATCTTCATTAAGCAGCACCGTTATTGAAATTATATCTGAGTAGCTTCTGTTCAGACCTGTTGTTTCAATATCTATAAAAAAAGCTTCTTTAAATAAACCATATAATTTATCATTATTTGTGGGGGTATCTATTTTATTATATTCAATTATCATTTTTTCTCCAGTCAAATGCTTGTCCAAAAATATTGATTAATTTCCTTATATTTGGTAAAATTATCCGAGGTGTATTATGTATATATTAATTTCTATTTTTGCTGCGTATGCAATTGGAATAATATCATTTGAACATGGTTGTTTCGGTTATTTTTTTACCGCTGTTCTTGTGCTGCTCATTTTTAATTCCATTAAATCCAGGCACTTTATATACAACTCAGTAATAATTGCATTTCTTATTTTATCATTTATTAATTGCAATTATAATTCAAAATACATTATAACACAATATATTAATGAGGACATGGAATTTACCGCTAAGATTAAAACAAAAAATAAATCAAATGAAGATTCCGCATATGAAAGCTACAATGCCACAGTAGTAAGCATCAATGGCACAGCTCTTAATTCAGGAGAAAATACTATAATTTATGCCAATAAAAATGATGGAATAAAGGAAAACAGTATAATTTCATTTAAAGGCAGAGCCGCTGAAAGCAATTTCAGTAAAAATAAAATAATGTTTAATTACAGCAGCTATTTAAGAGCCAAAAAAATCGGAGCTGTTATTTTTACCAGGAGTCCTGTTGTACTGCTTGAGCAGGAATATTCCATATTAAATAAAATGTCTGCTGCATTCAGAAATTATACGGAGGATACATTTTACGTATATTTAAATAAGGAAAATGCAGACATCATATTATCTGTCATATTGGGAGATGTGGATTATTTAGACGACAATCTGTATAATAATATAAAGATGATGGGACTGGCTCATATTTTTGCGGTTTCAGGTACTCATATAGTGCTTATGTATGGTGCTATGTTTACAGCTTTTAAATTATTAGGGTTAAGCCGCAGAATAAGCTGGACTGCAGCTTGGGCAATGATTTGGTTTTACGGCTTTTTAATAGGCTTTCCTTTGTCTGTAATGAGAGCTCTTGTTATGTTCACTCTTTTGTTTGGCGCGGAGGTACTATACAGGAAGTACAGCTCCTTAAATTCAATAGGACTTGCCACCCTTGTCTTAACTTTATATAATCCATTTTGGCTGTTTGATGCCGGATTTTTATTATCTTTTTCTGCTGCATTAAGTCTTATAGTCTATAACAGGTATGTTGCGGAGCATGCATTAAGCAAAAACGTTGTTATAAATAACTTGTACCTGTATTTATTTCTGCAGTTGTTCACATTGCCTGTCATAGCATATTATTTTAATTATTTGCCTGTTA
This sequence comes from Sedimentibacter sp., assembly GCA_032059885.1. Lineage (GTDB taxonomy): Bacteria > Bacillota > Clostridia > Tissierellales > Sedimentibacteraceae > Sedimentibacter. Next base: position 305,935 of record DAMBZP010000002.1, on the reverse strand, counting down.
TGGGCATAATATATAATCTTTTTCTTCTTCCTATATTTACGGTCATACTCATATATGGTTTTATACTTTTAATATTAAATGGATTTTTTCATGCTTTATTAATTGTTCCATTCAAGATTTTTGATTATTTGTTGTACAGCCTGAGGTATGGCATAGGCTTTACAGATAGATTTGCGTTTAATGGTATAATTGTGCCTTCCATGACGGCAGAAATGATTATATTTTTTTATGCTGTGCTCGCTTTTGTGTTATACTTATATAGACGGAGAGATTCAAGAATTGCAATATATGGTGCGACTGCATTAATCAGTTTTTGTCTGATTAATTTCATCATTATGCCTGCAGGCGATAACAGTCTTTATTTTAATGTGGTTGATGCGGGTCAAGGGCTGTTTACACTGGTCAGCTTCAAGAATACAAATATGATTATTGACTGCGGCAGCACAAGTACCAAAAATTTCGGAGAGTATACGGTTGTGCCTTATTTGACAAAACTAGGAATTACAAATATAGACGGGGTGTTTATAAGCCACTGGGATTATGACCATTACTCAGGATTGACAGAATTGCTGAACAGTCATATTAAAGTAAAAAGGGTTTTTTCTTCATCCCCTAATGAAGAAATACCAAAAGAGATTTATGTTTTAAATAAAGGAAACAATTTGAAGTTTGATAAGCTTAAAATTGATATCTTGTGGCCTGATGAGAGATATAGTGCAGACAGTGCCAACAATAAATCACTTGTTATATTGCTTAGATTTAATGATAAAAGCATATTGCTTACAGGTGATATTGAGGGAGAGGTAGAAAATGAACTGGCAAATTATATTGTGCATTCCGATATACTAATCGTTCCTCATCATGGAAGCAAGACATCTTCCACTGAAGGATTTGTTGAAAAAGTAAGTCCTGATATTGCCGTTATGAGCTATGGCAAAAATAATTATGGAATACCTTCGGCAGAAGTAATATCCAGATATGAAAGAGAAAACAGCATTGTATTGTCTACTTTTAATGAAGGAGAAATAAATTTTATTTTAAAAGGAGACAAAATATATTATAATACGTATACGAAAGAAAAATCAGACAACTACTATGAATTATATTTTGAAGGAATATTATTTAATTTAATGAATTTTTGTCTGTTGCTTTACTGGATAGTAAATGATAAAGGGGAAGATTATGAGCTATAAAATTATAATAGATATGATTGAAAGTATGAAGGTTCCAAACTGTATAATCCTGTATGGTACGGAAGAATATTATATAGACAGCGCAGTAAAAAGCTGCAGGAAGAAGTATGTGGATGAAGACTATGAAAGCATGAATTATATGGAATTTGAGAAAATAGAAAGCGGCTTTAATGATTTTTATGAATTTGTTACTACATTTCCGTTTATGGCAGAAAAGAAGGTATGTGTTGTCAAGGAAGCAGCATTTTTAACTTCTTCAGGCAGTTTAAATAAAAATGAAGAGGATAAACTGATTGATATAATTGATGGCAATGACAGCTGTATAATAATATTCCTCATAAAGGGCGGCAAAATAGACTCAAGGAAAAAAACAGTTAAAAAATTAAAGGATAGAAACGCTGTTATGGAGCTTAACAAGCTTACTGAAATGGAGCTTTCAAAATATATAGTCAATAAATTTAAAAGCCTTAATTTGAACATCAGTCTTCATGATGCGGATTATATCGCCAACAATTCAGGGTATCTGGAATATGAGAGCACAGTGAGCCTGTATCATGTTAATAATGAAATAGAAAAAATAGCAGCATACAAAACAAATTCAAACAATGTTTCTTTTGAAGATATAGATCTGCTTCTTATAAAATCAGTTGAAAGCAATATATTTAAGCTTGTGGACTATATTTGTGAAGGCAATAAGAAAAAGTCATTTGAAATACTGGATGAAATGCTTTTAAACAACACGCCTGAACAGTTTGTGATTCATATGATTTCAAGGCAGTACAGAATGTTATATCAATATGCGATTTTGAACAGAAAAGGATACTCCTTCAATGAAATTATGAGTAAAATGAAGCTGAAAAACTTTGTGGCTGCAAAACTTTCCAAGCAGGCAAGAAACCTAAGCCCCGAAAAAATTCAACATTACATGGAAAGTATTCTTGATATAGACAGAAAAATTAAGACAGGGGAAATTGATAACCGCATAGGGCTCGAGCTTATTACAAATGGGATTATACAATAAATATACAAAAAACCGGTTAAACCGGTTTTTTTGTTTCCAGAGATTCATCAACTAACACCACATTCCAGACTATGAGGTTAGTTGATGAATCTTACGGATATCAGTCAAAATTAAGCAACTTTGTTTAATCTATGAGCTAATCTGCTAACCTTTCTAGCTGCTGCGTTTTTATGGATAGTATTTTTTGCAGCTGCCTGGTATAATTTCTTTTCACATACTTTTAATAATTCTTTAGCTTTTTCATAGTTTCCTTCTGTTAAAGCAGCTTCAAATTTCTTTATATATGTTTTGATTTCAGACTTTCTGCTCTTGTTAACCTCAGTTTTTTTGTTTATAACTAAAATTCTTTTCTTTGCAGACTTAATATTTGCCAAAATCTTCACCTCCTTCAATCAATCTTATTCAAATGCTCTAATATTTTAGCACATTATTTGCATATTGACAATATTTTTGACAGCAAATCAATTATACAGGCAATTCAGATAAAAATCAAGTATAAAGAATAAAAAAATGAAAAAATTCAATAATAAATCTAATATGTATTAAATTTCTTGGAAAAACAAATGCTTATTTTAAAAGGGAGGCTATTATGTATTACAGAACAGATTTGGCATATGAGGCAAATGAGTCTCTGGCTCAGAAGGTGGAAGGAATAAGATTAGAGACGCATGATTATAAGCACGGCGAAGTGGTGGAGCTTGAAATTATGGATGAAGCTGCCGAAAAAGCTGTAGGAAAGAAGAAAGGAAAGTACATAACATATGAGACTAAAAGCTTGAAAAGCTTAAACAAGGATTCAAGGCTTGAGGTAATAAACATACTTGCACAGTCAATTAAGGATATATCTGATATAAAAAGAGAACGAGTGCTTGTTGTAGGACTTGGGAACAGAAATATAACGGCTGATGCATTAGGTCCGAAAACATTAGATAAAATAAAAGTTACAAGACAGTTTTTTAAAGCCTATAACAAAGAATATGACGAAGACTATAATGAGCTGTCAATATTGGAGCCAGGAGTACTTGGTACCACGGGCATTGAAACAATAAACACGATTGTGGGAGTGGTTGAAAAGATAAAACCTACATTATTAATAATAATAGATGCACTTGCATCCCGTAAAATGAGGAGACTGTGTTCTGTGGTGCAAATCACTGATGCGGGAATTGAACCCGGTTCAGGCATAGGAAACATGCAGGGCTCTTTAAACAAAGAAACTCTGGGAGGGGTCAAGGTCGTGGCAGTAGGAATACCTACTGTTGTAGATACTGCCACCATAGTCAATGATACTATTGAGCTTATGGAGGATACCTTACAAGGAAAAACGGAAGATGCCGAAGGAATAATGGGTGTTTTAAGTGATCTGGACTATAGAGAGAAGCATGTGTTCATAAAGGAAATATTGAGCCCAATGTACGGAGAATCCATTGTTACTCCAAGCGGGGTTGATGAATTAATAGAAACCTTATCTGAGCTGCTTGCTGAATCTATTAATAAAGCAGTACATCCGGGTTATGAATTAATTTCGTAACCTAATTGTAAAAAATAACAGTATTATTCAGGAAACAATACACATATACATTAATATATTACTAATTAAAATAATATATTACATTTGAGAAAATATGTGGAGTTGTGTATGAAAAGACGAAGAAGAAATAAGGGTGGAACAAAATTTTACATGGGTATGTCAATTTTATGTTTGACGGTGCTTTTTATAGGCTACAGCTATGTCTATAATTTGTCTGAGAAAAGAAAATCAGGGCAGGATATCACAACGATTTCAATTAATTATGATGGAGATGAAAAAGGTGAGGATAGAGCTAGCCCTATAGACAAAATAATGTCCTACTTTAATATTTTTCTGGAGAAAACCTTTAAAGAAAGCGAAGATACAAGCAAGCTTATAGAAAACAATGGACTTAAGGCCAAGGATGTCTTTAAAACTGTAAACAGCAGAGAGGAAAAAAAGGCAGATGAGGCGGATAAGGGGGACGTGGAAATATACGAGGAAAACAGTGATCCTTTAATTACGGAAAATCAGCTTTATCTGGCAGACAACCGGCATGAAAATTTCTTTAAGGTAATAGAATCACCAACATACAGAAGCAGCGCTCCACGAGACTCATCTTTTGACGCTGCTTCTGTTAATGAAAAATTAAATATTGTATTTTTTCACACTCATGCAACTGAGGCATATCTGCCGCATAAGGAAGGAAATTACAGGACTCAGGACGAAAGATACAACGTTATGGGTTTGGGAACAAAAATTGCGGCCAATTTACAGGGATATGGCTTGAATGCAATGCATCTGAAAGATTACAATGATTATCCCGACTACAACTCGTCATATGCAAATTCAAGTAAAGCGGTTAAGAAAGTGTTATCGGACAGCAAAAAGAATTTAGTAATAGATATTCACAGAGATGGTGCGGATGAGAATTCAGCCTATGAAAGAATATTGTCAGGTGTGAAGACTATACAGATTAATGATAAGACAGCGGCAACATGTACTCTTGTCATAGGTGATAAAAATGGAAACTATGAGGAATTGAAGAAGAATGCGCAGAAGCTTTATGAGAAAGCACAAGAAATGTATCCTGGACTTTTCAGAGATATTATTATAAGACCGGGAGCATATTTCAATCAGTATCTTTCGGATTATGCGCTTTTAATAGAAATAGGAAGCACTCTTAACAATATAGATGAGGTTAATTATTCAGCTGAGCTGTTGTCCGAAATATTGGTTGAGTATATTGGAGAAATTAGCAAATAATACTTTTACAAATACGTAAATTTTGATATAATACCCTATATTCAGATAAATAGGGAGGTAACATATTTTTGGACAGAAAACAATACATAAGAAACTTTTCGATAATCGCTCATATAGATCATGGCAAATCAACGTTAGCTGACAGGTTAATAGAAAATACGGGGCTTCTTTCACACCGTGAAATGCAGGAACAGGTACTGGACAACATGGATTTGGAGAGAGAAAGAGGAATAACAATTAAGCTTCAAACCATGAGTCTTTTATATAAAGCAAAAGATGGTCATGATTATACCTTGAATTTAATTGATACTCCGGGTCATGTGGACTTTAATTATGAGGTGTCCAGAAGCCTTGCAGCATGTGAAGGAGCCGTGCTGGTTGTGGATGCGTCTCAGGGGATTGAAGCTCAGACTCTTGCAAATGTATATCTTGCGCTTGATCAGGATTTGGAGATAGTTCCTGTAATCAATAAAATTGACCTGCCAAGCGCAAGGCCTGATGAAATCAAGCAGGAAATAGAGGACGTAATAGGACTTGACTGCGAAAATGCACCACTTATATCCGCAAAGGACAATATTAACATAGACCAGGTTCTTGAAGCAATAGTAAAACAGGTTCCACCGCCTACGGGAGATGAGGACTCTCCGCTGAAGGCTCTTGTTTTTGATTCATATTATGACAGCTACAGAGGAGTTGTTGCATTTATAAGAATCAAGGAGGGTCAGGTTAAAAAGGGCGACAAAATAAGAATGATGTCAACAGGCAAGACTTTTGATGTAACAGAGGTCGGAGTTATTTCGCCTGTGCAGAAACCTGTAACTGCATTGTATTCCGGAGATGTGGGTTATTTGTGTGCAAGCATGAAGGAAGTAAGAAGCTGCCGTGTGGGTGATACGATAACGAATGACGACAACCCGGCAAGCACCCCACTGCCGGGCTATAAAAAGGTTACATCCATGGTGTACTGCGGTATCTACCCTGCAGAAGGAGAGGAATACAACTCAGTAAGAGACGCGCTGGAGAAACTTCAGGTAAATGATGCGTCTCTGACATTTGAGCCTGAAACATCCATAGCGCTGGGGTTTGGATTCAGATGCGGTTTTTTAGGACTTCTTCATATGGAAATAATACAGGAAAGGTTAGAAAGAGAATTTAATTTAAACATAATTGCAACCACTCCAAGTGTTATTTACAAGGTTTATAAAACCAACGGAGAAATGATTATTTTGCAGAATCCTACAAATATGCCCCCGGTTCAGGAAATTGAATATATGGAGGAGCCCATTGTCAATGCGTCCATAATGACTCCCACAGAATATGTCGGTGCCATAATGGAGCTGTGTCAGAATCGCAGAGGTGTATTTGAAAATATGGAATATATGGAGGCAACAAGGGTAATATTACATTATAAGCTTCCGCTAAACGAGGTTATTTATGATTTTTTCGATGCATTAAAATCACGTACAAGGGGATATGCGTCACTGGATTATGAGCTTGACGGTTATGTTCGTTCAGAGCTTGTTAAAATGGATATATTAATTAATGCTGAACTGGTAGATGCATTTTCTATTATAGTCCATGAACAAAAAGCTTATGAAAGAGGAAGATCCATTGTTGAAAGGCTGAAGGATGTAATTCCCAGACACTTATTTGCCATTCCTCTCCAGGCTGCAATAGGAGGTAAGATTATTGCCAGAGAGACAGTAAAGGCGCTAAGAAAAGATGTTTTGGCAAAGTGTTACGGCGGAGATATTACAAGAAAAAAGAAGCTTCTTGAAAAGCAAAAAGAGGGTAAGAAGCGCATGAGACAAATAGGAAGCGTCGAAGTTCCACAAGAAGCGTTCTTGGCTGTTTTAAAATTTGATGAAGATTAAGAGGTGTAAAATGAACAGAGTTGCGATAATATTAATTTTGATATTGGCAGTAATCGGAATCTTTGTGTTCAGCTTATTTGGAAGCTATAACTCATTAGTGGCACTGGACGAGGATGTTAATACACAATGGGCTAATGTTGAAAGCAAGCTGCAGAGAAGATATGATTTAATTCCTAATCTGGTGGAATCCGTAAAGGGAGAAATGGCCCAGGAGAAGGAAGTTTTTACTGCAATAGCCGATGCAAGAGCAAGACTTGCCGGCGCCGGAACAACATCCGAAAAGGTTGAAGCATCTAATGAATTAGAAGGAGCATTGTCAAGACTCCTTGTTGTTGCCGAAAATTATCCGGAATTGAAAACAAATCAGAATGTAACTGCATTAATGGATGAACTGGCAGGAACAGAAAACAGAATTTCTACTGAAAGAGACAGGTACAATGAGGTTGTGAGAGAATATAACAAGACAATCAGGTCATTTCCAAAGAATATAATGGCCGGAATGTTTGGATTTGGAGAAAGACCTTATTTTGAAGCGACCAATGGTGCAGAGACCGCACCGAAAGTGAATTTTGACTGATGTCTGGAGTGGTACGTTTGAAAAAGAATCTGTTGTCTCTGATTATAGCAGTAATATTACTGGTAACAGGAACATTTGCTTATGGACAGGATGTAAAACTTCCGGAGCCAACCAGAGAATTTTATGTTAATGATTTTGCCGGTTTAATTAACGAGGAAGCAGAAAATAACATACTCAAGGTAAATCTGAATTATGAAAATACCCGGGAGAAGCCTCAGATAGTGGTTGCGACAGTTCCAAATTTACAGGGTCTGGATGAAAATAAATATGCTGTAGAACTTTTTGAAAAATGGAAGATAGGGAATAAGGAATTTGACAATGGAGTATTGGTTTTACTGTCATTAGAGGAAAGAAGAATCAAGATTGAAGTTGGTTACGGACTTGAAGGTGCAATTTCTGATTCTGTGTCAGGAAGAATTTTGGACGAATCTCTGAAGTATCTTTCGGAAGGAGATTATTCAACAGGGCTTGAAAATATTTTTTATCAGCTTGCAGAAAGAGTAAATGAAGAATACGGATATGACGATGATGAGATTTTCGGAAATGTGAACATGCGCGTTCCGCAGGAAAACAGCAATTCTGAGGACCTTAGCGCCATATTCAAATTAATTCTGTTTATATTATTGATTATAATAATCAACGGCTTCGGGGGCGGTGGAAGAGGAAGAAGGCGCAGAGGAATTTTTATACCGCCTATAACTCGAGGACCTGGCAGCTTTGGAGGCGGAGGTTTCGGAGGTGGTGGCTTCAGCGGCGGCGGAAGCTTCGGAGGAGGCGGACGCTCAGGCGGCGGCGGAGCAGGACGAGGATTTTAGAACAATGGATGAACAATAGATAAGTGATAGCTGAGCAGTTGCTGAACAATTGTAAAAACAAACAAAAGGGCGCGAAAGCGCCCTTAGCTATTACTCACCCATTGCTCAGCAATTGTTAAGATATTTTTCCTAAAAATATAATTTCGTCTGTTTCGGTATTTACAATAGAAAGCCCCTTTTCTTCCCAGTTAGATGAACCAAGGTACCCCAGTCTGTCATCCCAGGCATCATCATATTCTTCCTTTGCAACTTTTTCACCGTCCACAAAGTATTCTATTTCTGATTCAATTAATTTGAAGCCTTCCTGAGAAACGTAATCGTGGTCATCCTCATAGTCATAGTCATCATAATCTTCATCTTTGTAATCATAGTTATCTTCATCATCATAACCATCGTAATCATCGTAGTCATCATAGCCAATATCAACATCGGCATCTGTATAAAGGTAGCCGTAATTTATAAGATTATAAAGACATTCGTACATTTCGTCCATGCTCTCATTATTAGCGTAAGCTTCGCCCAATTGAGAAAAGAAATCCAATATTTCCTGATTTTTTACCTCATAGGTAACCTTATCCTTGGTGTAAAGCATTTCTTTAAAATCACCGCTTTCATTTGTTATAGTAATTTTCATGTTCCATCCCCCTTGAAACTATTTATTTGTAAAATATATTAAGCTTTTTAAAATTTATCATAATTTTTTTAATTCTTTATAATAAATTTTAAAAATGTAAGGAATTTTTTGTCTAATAAAAAATGCCGCTGTTGAATCAGGATATTCTGAAAAAATAAAAAGTTTATTACAAGTTGTAAGAATAAACCCCTACGAAGAATATTCACCATACGAAAAACTTATTGGTAATTTGCTTACTGCATGATAATTTGATTGTTATGCTGCAGCTCAATAATATTAATTGTTGTAGATGTCTGAGATTTTTTAAAGTCATTTGTTGTTTTGAAATCGTCCCAAAAGTGCATTGGTATGAATATATCAGGACTTAATTTTTCTATAAAGTATTGACCGCCACAAAGATAATTGTCCTCCAAGCGTCTGTCAACAGGGAAGAAGGCAATATCAATATTAACATTTAATTTTACAATATCATTTATTACAGTCTTGAATTTTTCTTCCATTTCCTTTTCTTCTTCCGGGGTGTCATCCATCCACTTCCACCAGTTTAAGTCACCGGCATGAAATATGGTCATTCCGTCAATATTTACAAGGAAGCTTACACCTTGATCAGTTGAGCCGAAGGTACTTATATTCATATTATTCAATGTGAATTTTTCATTTTCTCCAGACGTGTAAAGATTGTTTACACTACGATACAGCTTTATGTCGCTGCTCAGTATGTAGTAAGTGTTTTCTTTTTCCTTGCACCATGAGAGTATATCACTGTTGAAATGGTCCTGATGGCTGTGAGATGAAAATACATATAAACATTTGCTGCTTTTAAAAATTGTGTTGAGAAGCTCGTTGAAATCAAAGTCCTGGTTTGTATTCTCTTTATTTTTATAATAATCAAACAATAAAAATGAGCTCTCGGTTTCTACTATGAAACAACTGTGATAAACATAATATATTTTCATTGTATTTTCCTTTCAGTTTTTTACATAATGATACCATAAAAAGATTAAATTTAAAATGAATTTTAAATGGAATAAAACGTTGATTAAAGCGAAAAATATGGTTATACCATATTATTATTAAGCATTTTTCCTTAAAAAATTTAAAATATTATAAATATATGCAAAAATCATTTGTAATTATTAAACATGCATTGTATAATGAGAAGTTAGTAAAAATAGAACGAGGATGATAGAATTAATGAAAATTGAAAATGTAATTTTGAATGACAACATTCAAAGAGCCTTAGATGAAATGGGCTTTGAAGAAGGAACCCAAATTCAGCAAGAGGCAATTCCTGTAATATTGGAAGGAAAAGATATAATCGGACAGTCAAATACAGGAACAGGAAAGACGGCTGCATTTGGTATACCAATACTTGAAAAAATAGATAGAGATGTAAGAATGCCGCAGGCTATTGTATTATTGCCAACGAGAGAGCTTGCAGTCCAGGTAGCAAATGAATTCAGAAAATACGGAAAATATATGGACGGCATCAAAACAGTAACAGTATACGGCGGTGCAGACATTCGTGAACAAATAAATAAGCTGAAGGGCGGGGCCCAGATTATAGTAGGAACTCCCGGAAGAGTTATTGATTTAATAGAGAGACACGTTATAAAGTTAAGTGAATTAAATATGGCAGTCCTGGATGAAGCAGACGAAATGCTTAAAATGGGCTTCAGAGAAGATATTGAACTGATATTGGGTAAAATCGATCATCCGGTTCAGACACTGCTGTTTTCTGCAACAATTCCTGACGAAATGAAAAATATTATAAAGAAATTCCTTAGAAATCCTGTATCAGTAAAGGTTTTAAGAGAAGGAATAACAGCTAAGGAAGTAAAGCAAAGCTATTTTCTTGTTAAGCATTCTGATAAGGTTGATGCTCTTGCAAGACTGATTGACACATATACACCAAGGTTGGCGCTGGTATTCTGCAATACTAAAAAATCCGTGGATGAACTGTATGATCAGTTAATCGAAAGAGGTTACAATTGCGATAAAATGCATGGTGATATAAAGCAGTCCCAGAGAATTGACACATTGAATAAATTCAACAACGGCTTAATTGAGATATTGATTGCAACTGATGTTGCTGCAAGAGGACTGGATATTAAAGAGGTTGATATTGTTATAAATTATGACGTTCCCTCAAAGGAAGATTATTATGTTCACCGTATAGGAAGAACAGGAAGAGCCGGCAAGGAAGGCGCATCATTTACGCTGGTTTCCGCAAAGGAAATGAAAAAGATAGAGGATATCGAAAGATATACAAAGAAAGATATCCGTAAAAGAACGATACCTACAGTAGATAAAGTAAATGAAGTTAAGCAGGATAAATTTATCAGAAATATAGTTGAAGTTATTGAAAAAGAAGAACTGGGCGATAACAGGGAGCTTGCAGGAAAACTTATGACACAAGGCTATGATGCGGAGACTCTGATTGCCGCCATGATTAAGAAGCTTGTTAAATTTGACTATTCTGAAGAAAGAGATTTAAATGATGTAATTCCTGAACGAAAGAAATCATCAAGAGGAAACAAGAGCCTTGGAGATGCTGTAAGATTCCATGTCAGTGTGGGCAAGAAGCAAGGCGTCAGACCAGGTGACATACTTGGTGCAGTAGCAGGTGAATGTGATATACCTGGTTCTGACATAGGAGAAATTGAGATTCTTGAAAATTTTTCTTTCTTTACTGCAGCAGCAGAGCATAAAAACCGCATTCTTAAAAAAATGGAAGGTTCCCAGATAAAGGGTCAGGATGTCGTGGTTGAGCTTTCAAGGGAAAAGAAGTCAAGACAATCAAGAGAGAAGTCATCAGGGAACAGCTGGGGAAGAAAAACATCAGACGATAACTGGGCAAGAAAGAAATCAAGAAAAAAATAAAAAAAGCATTGACAAAAATAAACAGCAGGTAATATAATAGGAAAAACACAAACTATGAAGGATCGAGTAAAACAGACACAACAACAAAGAGAGGGAAGAGAAGGTGAGAGCTTCCTTTGCATGACTGTTTGAAAACTAATCCGGAGTTAGGACCGAAAGCTCAGTCGTAAGGTCTTGGTATGGATGCCTTAAATCCCTCGAGAAGCAAGTAAGGTGGAACCACGTAACCACGTCCTTAAACAATATTGTTTAAGGACTTTTTTATTTTATGCAGTGATGAGAGACTGATATTACTGTAAATAAATTGGAGGAAATATTATGATAAAATTAACATTACCTGACAACAGTGTCAGAGAATATGAGGCCGGAGTATCGGCTGCGGATGTAGTTAAAAGCATAAGCGAAGGCTTGGCAAGAAGTGTAGTAGGAGCTGTTTACAACGGCAAGACTATAGGATTGAAGGAAGAAATAAAAGAAGACGGAACTATCAAATTTTTAAAATTTGAGGATAAAGAAGGAAAGCATATATTCTGGCACACTTCATCACACATTATGGCACAGGCAATTAAAAGATTGTGGCCTGATGTAAAGCTGGCAATAGGACCGGCAATAGAAAACGGATTTTACTATGATATTGATTTGGAGTACAGATTAGTTCAGGAAGACTTTGAAAAAATCGAGGCCGAAATGAAGAAAATAGTAAAAGAAGGTCTTGAGCTTGAAAGATTTGAACTTCCAAGGGCTGAAGCAATAAAATTTATGGAAGAAAAACAAGAGCCTTACAAAGTTGAACTAATAAATGACTTACCTGAGGATGCGGTTATTTCATTCTACAAGCAAGGAGATTTTGTTGATCTCTGTGCAGGACCGCATCTTGAATCAACTAAGAAACCTAAGGCTGTAAAGCTGTTAAGTATTGCGGGTGCTTACTGGAGAGGCAATGAAAACAATAAAATGCTTCAGAGAATCTACGGTATTACTTTTGAAAAAGCAAAAGATTTAGAAGACTATATAAAGATGATGGAAGAAGCTAAAAAGCGCGACCACAGAAAATTAGGAAAAGAGTTAGATTTGTTCTTTATGTCTGAAGAAGGCCCAGGATTTCCGTTCTTTCTGCCAAAGGGTGTCGAAGTTAAAAACGAGCTTATGAAATTCTGGAGAGAAAAGCACAGAAAAGCAGGCTATGTTGAAATAGAAACTCCACTTATATTGAACAGACATCTGTGGGAAATATCAGGTCACTGGTTCAATTACAGAGAAAATATGTATACAACTGTAATTGATGAGCAAGATTTTGCAATTAAACCTATGAACTGCCCCGGAGCAATCCTGGTATATAAAAATTCAATGCGTTCATATAAAGACCTTCCTTTGAAAGTTGCGGAAGCAGGAAGAGTTCACAGACATGAATTGTCCGGAGCACTTCACGGATTGATGCGTGTAAGAGCATTTACTCAGGATGACGCCCATTTATTTATAACTTCAGAGCAAATAAAGGATGAAATTAAAGGGGTTATAAAGTTAATAGATGAAATATATAAACAGTTTGGATTTTTATATAAATTGGAGCTTTCAACAAGACCTGAGAAGTTCCTGGGAGAAATAAAAGACTGGGATATGGCAGAAGCTTCTTTGAAGGCAGCACTTGAAGAGCTGAATCTGGAATATGTAATAAATGAAGGGGACGGAGCATTCTATGGACCTAAGATAGACTTCCACCTTACAGACTGTATAGGAAGAACATGGCAGTGCGGTACAATTCAATTAGATTACCAATTGCCTCAGCGTTTTGAAATGGAATATGTGGGTGCAGACGGACAAAAGCACAGACCTATCATGGTACACAGGACTGCATTCGGGAGTATTGAGAGATTTTTCGGTATCCTTATTGAGCAATATGCAGGTGCATTCCCTACATGGCTGGCTCCGACACAGGTTAAGATTCTTCCTATTTCGGATAAATTCATAGAATATGCCGAAAATGTGAAAAAACAATTAGAAGAATCAAACATCAAAGTTGAACTTGATTCAAGAGCTGAAAAAATCGGCTATAAAATAAGAGAAGCTCAGATGCAGAAGGTTCCATACATGTTTGTAGTAGGTGAAAAAGAAGCTGAAAGCGGCACTGTATCAGTAAGAGAAAGACAAAAAGGCGATATAGGCAGCATGAGCATCGAGGAAATAAGCAATATAATATTAAATAAAATTGCAGCAAGAGAAAATGATTCTCCACAGTCAATTTAATAATATTAAAGAAGATACCGCAGATGCGGTGTCTTTTTTGTTGTAAAATTTTAGTATTTTGTTATAATTAATATATTAACCTAAGAGGATGACTAATGAAAAATCGTGTAATCTATGTTGATTTATTAAGAATAACAGCTGCATTTTCTGTAGTCCTGCTCCACGTTGCTGCCGGCAACTGGGGGAATGCAGCGCTGGGAGCATATGAGTGGAAGGTGTTTAATTTTTATGACAGTCTGGTAAGGTTCGGCGTTCCCATTTTTGTAATGGTGAGCGGAATGTTTTTATTGAATCCTGATAAACATGTCAGCTGCAAGGACATTTATTCAAAATACATAATGAGAATTATAACCGTATTTATTTCATGGTCATTTTTATATGCTCTTTATGAAAATATGTCAGGCTATAATGTGTTTGACATTCAGTTGTTTATAAAAAGCTTTGTATTTGGGCATTATCATTTATGGTATCTTTATATGCTTGTGGGATTGTATATTATTACCCCTTTTTTAAAGAAGATTGCAGAGGATAAGAAAGCGACCGAATATTTTCTCTTGCTTTCACTGATTTTTACATTTATACTTCCCATAACAATTAAACTGTTTAATTTAAAAGATCTGGATTTATTTATAAAAAAATTTGATTTAAATTTTATTGTTGGCTATGTTGGGTATTATATAGGTGGATACTATATAAGCAATCATGAATTTAATAAGAATAAAAGGAATATTATTTATATAGCGGGAGTTTCGGGACTTGTCTGCACATATATATTTACTGATATTCTCTCAATGCATACAGGTAAGGCAGACAGCACATTTTACAGCTATTTTGCACCTAATGTGATGATTGTAAGCGTGGCGCTGTTCATATTTTTTAAATACGAGATTTCAAGAATTAAATTCAGCCCCACTGCCGTAAAAATAATAAATATATTATCGGGATGCTCATTCAGGATTTACCTGATTCATGACTTTTTCATCATGTTTATCACAAAATCAGGGTTCAGCACCCTTAAGTCAAATCCTGCATGGTCTGTTCCTGCAATGGCAGTGCTGGTATTTATTTTGAGTCTGACAGCAAGCTTTATAATAGGGAAGACACCTTTATTAAAAAGGATTTTATAATTTGAAAAAATTAATTTAAGAATTTTATAGGAGGAAAAATAATGAGTAAAGCGTATTCGGCGGATGTTCAATATCATATCAATATGAAACAGGGTGATGTGGGAAGGTATGTAATACTGCCCGGAGACCCTAAGAGATGTGAGAAAATAGCAAAACATTTTGATAATGCAGTCCTGGTTGCAGATCACAGAGAATTTGTTACATACACAGGATATCTGGATGGTGTTAAGGTAAGCGTAACGTCAACAGGTATAGGAGGTCCTTCAGCATCAATTGCAATGGAGGAACTGGCAAATATCGGAGCGGATACATTTATCCGGGTAGGAACAAGCGGTGGTATGGATATAAATGTCATAGGCGGAGATTTGGTTGTCGCTTCAGGAGCAATCAGAATGGAAGGAACAAGCAGAGAATATGCTCCTATGGAATTTCCGGCAGTTGCAAATTATGAAGTAATGAATGCACTGATTAAAGCATCACAAAACTTAGGAAAGAAATATCACGTAGGAGTTGTTCAGTGCAAGGATGCCTATTACGGTCAGCATGAGCCTGAAACAAAGCCTGTGAGCTATGAGCTGACAAACAAATGGGAAGCATGGCTGAGACTGGGAGCTCTTGCCTCCGAAATGGAATCAGCAGCATTATTTATCGTAGGCGCATACCGCAAGGTGCGCGTAGGCTCGGTATTAAACGTTGTTGCCAATCAGGAGAGAAGGAAACTTGGAATGGAAGATCCGTTGGTTCATGAAACAGAGGATGCAATTTTGACTGCAGTAGAAGCGATAAGGATATTGATAAGGGAAGATAATAAAAGGCAATAAAAATAATTCAATAAACAATAACAAACAAAAACCATTGCAAATTATTTCCAATGGTTTTTTGTTTGTTGAATGAGAGTTATACCCATTCCCATTCGGTGAGCCATTTAGCATAAGTAATAGACCATAAGCGTTTCTGGAGTTTTCCGTCAACAACCCGATAGTGCCACTCGGTTTCTTCTGCCTGTATAATTACGCCGCCATTTTTGGTATAGCTTGATTTTTCTGTTGCAAATACCGTGTATTCAGGTATGAAAGCTGTACTAAGACACATTAAGAGCATAACAGCAGCAGAAAAACGTACTAAAAATTTTTTTAACATCAATATGCACCTCCTTTGTTATACAAATATATTATTTAATCGGTAAAGAAGAGAATGGTTCTTCATCTATTTTTTCTATATCGCATCTATACTCATTATCAGAATATAAAGAATAAGTTCCATTTTCATTAACTATAAGATAAGAATTTTCAGGACTAATTGTAAAGGTTTCTTCATATCCTGATTCAGCTGGTGAGAGAAATCTTGGCTGTATAGCAATCTTGTATGAAGCAAGAAATGATAGTAAAATTAAAGCAGAAAGTAAGAAAGCCGGTAGTATGCGCTGATTATGGTGCAAATCATATCCAATAACAAGATAGAATCTTTGTTCAATTTTGCTAAGCTTATTTGTACTGACCAATGCGGCACAATTCATAGGAATGTTTTGCACAAGGGAGCTTTTGCAGGCGGCTTTCATTACTTTTACTATACTTTTCAAATATCTGATTCTTGCTTTCTCATCCATTTTTGAAGTTATGCTTAAATCACATCGAATTTCCAAAATATTATTTAATTCTTTTTTTAGAATATGTACAAAAGGATTCCACCAAAACAAGGAGCTGATTGAATATACGAACAGCTTGACCCATGCGTCTTTGTGAAGAAAATGTGTCCATTCATGAAGAAGAATATTTTCAAGCTCATTATTTGAAAAATCCATGTTAGGAAGGCAAATAACCGGTTTAAAATATCCTGCTATTATAGGGATACTAATATCTTCAGATTGTATAATTTTTACCTTTTTGTCGTTTCTGGTTTTTACTAAAATATTATTCATACATGAAATAATCTGCGTATCATTAGTATCCGGAACATATCGGACAAACCTGTAAAGATTAATTGACTTATATACATATTTCGTTAAGCTGTATATGCTTCCGATAACCCATACGGCAATCAATATATCATAAGTATGCATCACAATGTTAGTATTGTAAACGGTAAATAATTGTGTGTTAAGAAAATTCAAGACATTAGGGAAGATATTATCGGAACCTAAAACAAACGTATTCGGAACTTCAATGAAAAAAATCATTCGGAAAATTCCGGCTGCAATTAAAAGCACAAAGGGAACAAGACTGAAGCGGATGATAAAACTGTCACACTGCTGTATAAAAGCAATCACAATTATAAAAATATTACATAACAATAGAGCTGTAAAAATGGAGTAAGGTGTTACAGTCATTTTTTATCACCTTTTTGCTCCTTTAGGATAGCCTCCAGTCTTTCAATTGTATCACGGTCGATGTCCTCATCCTGAACAAGAGCGGATACAAGACCGATTAAGGCAGAAGATTTTGATTTACTATAATTTGTCCCCTGTTTAAATTGCATTATCTGATATTCCTCCTGAGTAATTGCTGCGGAATATGTTCTGCCGTAATTTTTGCCGGTTTTTACAAAACCCTCAACTTTAATTGTCCCTTTTTCCAGCAATCCATTCAACAAAATGTGAATAGTACTTTTTTTCCATGAACGTTCAGTAGAAAGCTCAATAATTTCAGAGCGTGACAAAGCTCTGTCTTGTGCCCATAAAAATGTTATCATTAATAAGCTTGGTTCTACTTTTTAGTGTAAATACAGCTTTTGCATATGATGCTGCTAAAGTAAATCAGCATAATTCTTATATATATGGTGCTTGGGAAGGACCTGGAGCTACCGAATCTTATCGTGAAGATGTAAAAGGTAACAACATGAATTGCTCAGGTGAAACAAGATAAAATGCATCTTGTTTTATATTCAAGGTAAAGAGTAACTAGTATGGTTATGCAACTTCTTTTTATATGGGAGAATTAAATATGAACAAAAAAATTTACAATTTATTAGTCCTCTTATTTTTTGCTGCCGTCTTGATACTTTACGGACATGGGCAGTCAATAAAGGAATATGACAAAATAACTAATGGTTATTTCAATTCCACAATATATTTAGAGACTAAAGAAGATCAGGAAAGTTCTATTAAAGCGTTGAAAACAATAGCTGACGAATATGATCTGACCATTGCGAAAATAATTCCAAATCATGATAATTCCACGGATATTTTTGTATATTCCCATGATAATAAATATATTGATGAGTTTTTAAATTTAAATGGATTTGTTACTGTAATAAGTCATTCGGATGAAATTGTTCAAACGTTTTATAATAAAGATATTTTTATAAAATCTCTTGATGAATTAAAGAATCTAGGGACAGATGGCAAATATGCTCTCAATATCGAGGCGTATTTTAATTTAGAAGATTTGACAAAGAAAATAAATGAGGATTATAGCAATATACTTACAGTATATCCGAATCAAAATATGAAGAATACATTTACTACATCAGTGGACAAACTAAAATATTTTTATGGCATAATTTTGATTATAATATTGTTTGCTACGCTGATTACCTCTTTTTTATATGATATTAAAAGTAGAAAAAAAGAAATAGCAGTTAAAACACTTTTTGGATACGGAATAAAAAACATATTCTATGAAATATTTATGAATAAAGCATTGAGGCCTATTATCGTCTCTATGGTTATTTCTGAAATAATTGCAATCCTATTCTTCATATTCAATAAAAATATTAAAAATGTAGAAATTTTTAAGCGCTTTCTTATAGGTTCATTGAAATTTGCTATTATTTTTGCGGTTGTATTTACTGTATTATTTTCTGTATTTTTACTTCTTAATATTGCAGAAAAATCTCGTAAGCTTACCATAGTATCATATATAAAAGGAATGGAGTCTTCTGGAAATGTTTTGAGTACACTTGTAAAAATGAGCTCAACGTTATTGATAATAATCTCTTTTGGATTATCAGTTGTTTCATGGAATTTTGTTTGCGACAAAATGGAGGCAGTTTCCCAATGGGAAGGAACAAAGTATTATTATTTATTAAATATTTATGTTCCTCAGTACATATATCAAAATAATAAAAATCAGGCTGAATTTGAGATGAAACATAAGGCAATCTGGAGCTTTCTTAATGAAAAAAAAGGAATTATGTTTTATAAATTAACTAACAAAATAAATCAAGAGCCTGTATTTGTTAATGACAGAGAAATAGATATTCCATTCACATATATTAATGAAAATTATCTGCGTGAAAATTTAGTCGTCGATGAAACTGGAAATA
This sequence comes from Sedimentibacter sp., assembly GCA_032059885.1. Lineage (GTDB taxonomy): Bacteria > Bacillota > Clostridia > Tissierellales > Sedimentibacteraceae > Sedimentibacter. Next base: position 286,528 of record DAMBZP010000002.1, on the reverse strand, counting down.
GGATAACAAATATAGATGAAGAGGATGACAATAATTCTATTACAATACTTATTCCTAAACAATATAAAACCTATGAAAAGGAATTAGGTCAAATAATTCATAGAAGGCACGTATATGATAAATATATTTCTGAGGATATTATTAGCGAGCGAATTAGCGAAGCGGAAAATTCAGAATATCTTTCTAAAAAAAATTTGGATAATCCTGATATAAAGGAGAAGTTTGTGTATATAAAAGATAATCAACAACTATTTACTTATACTGCAGGCGGGGATTTTATAACAGATGGAGTTTATGCTTTGGTAAATGGAGAAAACATGGGATTGAATGTGTACACACCTTCATTGTCGATTATATGTGTCAGGGCTGAAGATATTAATGAATTGAACAAGGAAACGAGAATATTTTTTAGAGATTTAGGATATGGAGAAATTGATACTGATTTTTCCTCTGTATACAGCCAAAATGCGGAAGATATCCGATACATGAAAAATATAATGATGTTTTCTATTTCGGTATTTATAGTTAGCTTTGCGTTTTTAATTTTCTCTTTGTTTTTTTATCTGGAGGTTTATTTTATGAATAATAAAAAAGGTATTGCAATTAAGCATTTCATAGGGTATGGATTTTTGCTTAGAAACAGCAAAGCGATTATCTCTTTGCTTGTTCAGGATGTATTGATTGTAGTAATAAGCATATTTTTTGGTATATTTGCTGAGAGTATAGTTGTTGGAGTTAATATTATTATGCCTATTTTAATAGTTAGTTTATTTGTCTTGTTGTTTGATATATTGTGCTCTGTCATGTTTTTAAAGGGACGTGAAAGTAAATTTATGGCAGAAACATTGAAGGGAGAATAATATGAAAATTATTGAAACTTTAAATCTGAATAAATGTTTCGGTACTAAAAGCGTACTTAATGATTTTAATTTGGAAGTTGAGGAAAAGGAAATAATAACTATAACAGGAAAGAGCGGATGCGGAAAAAGTACATTATTGAATATAATAGGTTTACTGGACGTTTATACTTCAGGTATTCTATCTATAAATGGTAAACAGATTTCAAAAATAACCTCCAAAGATGCGGAACTGCTGCGAAGGTATTACATTGGATACATTTTTCAAAATTATGCCCTTTTAGAAAGAGAAACGGTTGAGGAGAATTTAAAGATTGCAGTTCGATACAATTCAGAAAAGGATAAAAAAGGGTTAATTACGCGTTCGCTAGACAGGGTTGGCCTTGAAAGATATGAAAAAAAGAAAGTCTATGAACTTTCAGGAGGTGAGCAGCAAAGAGTTGCCATAGCCAGAGTTTTTATTAAGTCTTGCAGCTTAATACTAGCTGATGAGCCTACAGGGTCACTAGACTTAACAAACAAACTGTTGGTTTTGGACTTGCTGGAGCAGCTCAGGAAAGAAGGAAAGACTATTATTATTGTTACTCATGATTCTGAAATTGCTGAAAGGTTTGATAGAAACATACAATTGTAGAGTGGTGACAATCAAGGGGCAACCATAGGGACTGCCCCTGCGACTTCAGGGAGAAATATATTGTGTACATGTTGACAGGAAAATAGGATTTTAACTAATATAAAGGTTCTGCAATTGTGTAGTATGACAATAAATGTTATAATTAAAGCGTAGACATTTTCTTTCCGAGCATAAATGTGTATAAGATTATCCAGTGTGAAAAGGGTAGAGGATTTTTAAATGAAAAATTTTAAATTAAAAGTAATTATACTCATAGCAATCGTTATTTTATTAGCCACATATTTGGCCTTTGATTTTTTTAACAATCCTTCTGTGGATGAAAATGATGCAGCTTTTTTTAAACAAATAACTTCTTTGGAAAATTACAATCTGATGAAAGAAGGAAAGTACGAAGAATTATCGAATAACTTCAAAATGTATTGCAATGAGCGAGGGTTAGACGTGATTATGTCTAACAGAGAGATAAGATATAATTATGAGTTCGTTGAAAGGTACAACATAAAGAACTGCAAGGATTTGTCTGTGGAGATGCTTGATGAATCATCGGACAACGGAACGAATTTCAGAGAATATAAGATAAATTATATCTATATAGATAATGAAGGCAAAGAGTATAAAATTACGGATTATTATTCTCTTAACATAAAAGACGGCAAGATTGATTATGTAAAAATTGATGCTCAAAAAGTACGATAAGTGACATGAAGTAATAAACAAGTATTGATATTAACTTATAGTGATGTGTATGCCACTGCAGTTTCCGAACAGAATCTGCTTAATAAGCAGGAATTCAAAATAGGAAGCTGGGGTTGCGATAGAAATGGTAATAATATCATGGATATTACGACAATGTATATATTTCGGGAATCGTGGAATTCAACAATAAAAAATCTTATGAGCATTATTATCTTTATCATGATTTGTCGTTTGCATTTTAAAGTAAGACTTAGGAATAAATAATAGATTACAGGAGGAAGATGAGAAGTAATGAATAAAATTAATTACGGACAATTTGTTAGGCTGCTATTGGTAATAATATTGATTATTTCTGTTATGGGATTATTTTATATGACTTTTTTTGAACATTATATTTCAGAAGTTCATATCTCAAGAGCACTGCCCATTTCAATATTAGCCGGTCTATCGGCTATTGCGGTTGCAATTATTCAGAGGGGTCAATAATTTTTGTTTTATCTATTTAATTGAAAATTTGAAACCTTTTTGTATGAATATGAAATAAATCAAATAATGAAACGACAATTTCAAAAATAAAACGGTCGTTTCATTTTTAGTTCAACGATTTACAGCGGCATTTCATTTTGATAAATTTTTTCAAAATATTCATAGGCGTGGTAAATCAGTTCTTCAATATCATAAATATGTCGATGCTCTATAACACGTTTAAGTTCGGGCTGCTTCATAAAGAAATCATTCCACAGAGAATTTTTGTCATAATCTTTTTCATATCTGTCTGTGAAATAATTGAATATCTCGTGAAAGGACACATCTTTAAGATAGTCCTTGTACTGCTTTGGAGCCTTGCACAGCCCAAGCAGGTAAGATACAATGTTCATTACATGTCTTTCTGTCATACGGTTGTCAGACAATATTATAGGGCATTCACAGCGAAATTCCTCATCTGACTGAGGGTTTATCTTATCAATGTATTCTTCATCAAGAGCCAGTAATGCTGTTTGGGGATATTTGTCACAAAGCTGTTTCATTGCATCAAGATTATCTCGATCAAAAGCCTTTTTATAAAAAAAACGGAAATCTTCAACACTGATTTCAGAACATTCTTTTTTGTCTGTTACATCAGGTATTCCATTTGTGTTCATTTTTTTCCCCCCTTTGTATGAACTCACTATTTTTATATAAAATATATATCTTCATGGTAAAAAAAGTCAATACCGTTTTATATTATTATAGTTTAAAAATAATAAATTGTGTCAGCGGAAATTTATTTATAGAAATAAAATTAAATCAGATGAGGATGTGTTAATTTGCACATTGCAATATAATTGCTTATAATTATGAATTTTCAATGGTTATTATAGTCCGCATTATGTATGGAGGACAACAATATGAAAAGTATCTTTAAATATATATGCACGCGGCTGAAGTACGAATTTTTTGATACATAGGACAGACTTGCTATATCAAAAGAATCCATAAGCATTCTGGGAAAATGACAGAAACAATTTATCTTAGAAAGCAGCAGATTTAATCTGCTGCTTTCAATACATTTATTTAATTCTACTTCTTAATTTTATTTATTATAAACAATAGTATACAAGCTCCAATTACTGAAACTATAAGACTCCATATATTGAATCCAGTAACGCCGGATGCTCCTATAAAATTAAAAACTAGTCCGCCTATAAAGGCTCCTACAATTCCAACTATAATATTTGCAACTGCATTCATTTCAGAATCTTTGTCCATTAGCTTACTTGCTATCCATCCTGATAATGCTCCTAAAATTATCCATGCAATAAATCCCATACTGCACCTCCTAATCTATGAAATATTGTTAACTGGATTATACCCTGTTAGGACAATCATAATCATTGATATTTATGGTTTCCGGGTATTGAAGGAACAATCATACAAATGCTAAAAAATATATTCCTATACATGACATAGAATGGTATAATTAGACAAGATAACTTGGACTTACAATCTATATTTAATAATGAAGATTATAAAAACTAAAATGTCTGTCTTTAGAAATTTAAAATCAGGAGAAAATATGAAAAAATCACTTAAATTGATTAAGAATGTATCTGCGGCATTTTTAATGTTAGCTGCAATTGCATTTTTGTCAATTATATTTATAAATGCATACGTTAAATCATCAACTGAGAATTTAATAATTTCAATGGATGAAGCAATTAATATAAAACCGGATTGTATAATAGTTCTTGGAGCAGGAGTCAGAAGCGATGGTTCTCCAAGTCCTATGCTTAAAGACAGACTGATAACCGGAATTGAATTATACGAGAATGGCGTCTCGGACAGATTGCTGATGAGCGGAGACCACACTAAAAAAGGATATGATGAAGTAAATGTTATGAAGAAATATGCCATAGATGAAGGAATATCATCAGAGCATATATTTATGGATCATGCAGGCATATCTACCTATGATAGTATGTATCGTGCAAAAGAAATTTTTCAGGCAAATAAAGTAGTGATTATAACACAGAAATATCATCTTTACAGAGCGCTTTATATTGCTGAAAAGCTTGGAATAGAGGCATATGGAGTTCCGGCAGACGTCAGGACTTATGCGGGGCAGGATTTAAGAGAACTAAGAGAAAAAGCAGCAAGAGTAAAGGATTTTATAAAATCAACAATAAAACCAAGTTCAAAAATCAGAGGAGAGGCAATACCGGTGAGTGGAAACGGAGATGCGACCAACGATTTATAAAAGAGGGATGCTATGTTATTTATTGCGGGTATATATCAGAAAACACAGGATTTAGATTATTATGAACCAATAATGTGCAGCTGCTGTTCAAAATATGGCAGGTTTGAAAGCTATATGGAATACAGCGTTTTTAGCTTTTTCTTCATCCCCTTATTTAAGTTTAATAAAAAATTTTATGCAAGGACAACTTGCTGCAACAGCTTGTACCTGATAAAAAACAAAGAAAAAGGTCTGATGATGGAAAGAGGTCAAGGACATAATGTTTTTTTGGAAAGTAAAGACCTTGAGTTAATTCATAAGAGAAATTGTAATGACAGTATATGTCCTGACTGCGGCTGCGAAGTAAATGAAGATCAGAATTATTGCCCGAATTGCGGAAAAAGTCTGCGATAACTATTGAGAAGGAATCTTTGTATTTGATAAAATATATGGTATGATGCGGGAAGGAGGAAATTATGAAAAGACACTTATTGAGAAATGCTTCAATAATTGATGAGAATGGAGTATTGACTGAAAATAATGATATATATATCAGCAATGGTAAAATAGAAAGAATACTTTCCTGCTGTGAAGAAAATCCAACAGAAGGATATACATTGACAGACTGCAGGGATTGTTTTATAACACCTGGATTTGTAAATCTTCACGCTCATTCCCCAATGAATATATTAAAGGGAATAGCAGAGGATGTAACCATAGATAACTGGTTTAATGAAAAAATATTTCCATACGAAAGTAAACTGGTTAAAGAGGATGTATACTGGGGTACGAGACTGGCGGCAGCAGAAATGATTAATAATGGGGTAACTGCCTTTGCAGACCATTATTTTGCCCAGGAGTCTGTTTACAACGCAGTTGAGGATTCCGGAATGAGAGGAGATATTGCTCCTACCATATTTGGATTGGCAGATGATTACAAGCAGCAGTTGACAGAGGCTGAAAACTTTATAAATGAATATAGAGACAAAAATGAAAGAATAAAATTAAGATTAGGTCCTCATGCGCCATATACATGTCCCGGAGATATTTTGACGGAAATAGTTGACACCGCAAAAAAACTGAAGGTAGGTATACATCTGCATGTATCCGAAACTCTTAAGCAGGTAGAGGAAAGTATCGCACTGACAGGCAGCACTCCATTTGAGGTGCTGTACAAGAGCGGAGGCTTTGACATTCCCGTAATAATCGCTCATGGGCTATGGGTTACAGAGGATGATTTAAAATATTTAAACTCTAATGCAGTAATAGCTTTTTGTCCAAAAACATATATGAAACTGTGTATGGGCAGCGGAAATATATACAAGCTGAAGGACAATTTAAACTATTCATTTGGAACTGACGGGGCTGCGAGCTCAAATACATTAAGTCCATTGGAGCAAGCAAGAATATTTGCCTTGAAGGGAAAGGATATTTTAGAAAATTCAGAGGATTTTAAAACTGAAGATATCTGGAAAGCACTGATGAATGGACATAGCGCCCTGGACTTTAATTCGGGTAAAATAAAGGAGGGATATGCTGCAGATTTAATAATATGGGATTTGAATACGGCTTGCACATATCCTGTTTACGACCCACTTACATCAATTATTTACAGTTCTGATTCAACCAACGTTAAAAGTACGATGGTTCAGGGAAAATTTCTTAAATTCAATGGCGAACTGCAGCAGGATGTAAAAGAGATTATAAAAAATGCAGGAGAGCTGCAGGAAAATCTTCTCGCCAGAGGCAAAGGACAAAGCAAAGTAAAATATTGATTATATAGATAGTGAAAGGAAATTAAATTATGGTTATTATTGATAAAGAAAAATGTATAGGCTGTGGAATGTGTGTGATGGATTGTCAGACAAGAGATATTCAATTGAAGGATAGTAAGGCTTCAGTTTTAAACAATGTCTGTCTTAAGTGCGGTCATTGCGCGGCAATTTGTCCGGTAAATGCGGTAGTGCTTGATGATTATGATGAAAAAGAAATTATAGATTATGATAATGATACATTTAAAAATAATCCGGAGAATTTTTTGAATGCAATTAAATTTCGAAGAACTATAAGACATTTTAAGAATACTCCTGTAGAAAAAGAAAAGCTTGAAAAAATTATTGAGGCAGGCAGATTTACACCTACCGGAGGAAACAGGCAGCCTATCAGTTATATTGTAGTTCAGAACAAGATAAAGGAGCTTACGGAATTGGCATTGGAGGCTTTATACGAAATAGCGTGCCATCAGGATTTTTCTGCGGATAAAAAAGATCCTAGCGGTCAAAAAAGAAGATATGCTGCTATGTGGAAAAATATGTACAGGCAATATCACGAGGGAAATGTTGACAGGCTGTTTTTTAATACTCCTGCAATGATAATTGTTTTGGGGGACAAGGATGCATCAGTAAGCCCTGAGGTAGATGGCGGACTGGCTGCTGCAAATATGCAGACGATGGCAGACGCCTTGGGACTAGGTGTTTGTTTCAACGGTTTCTTCACAATTGCTGCTGCTGATAAAAGAATAAGAGAATTTTTAAATATTCCTGACAATAAGAAAGTTATTGTTTCCATGCTTCTGGGATATACAAATAATAAATATTACAGGACTGTACCAAGAAAAAAACCTGAAATTAAATGGATATAGAGCATTTTTGGGCGGACCTTAAAAATTCAGATTTAAAGGTCCGTCTCCAGAATGTCGTTTTACCAGGAATTGAAAGCATTTCTGAGATAAATACTCATTATTGGTATTGCTATAAGTACCGATAATATTTCTGAAACTGTGAAGGCATACCATACTGAATTTATCCCATTCAGTCTTGAAAATACATATGCGGCAGGAAGTAGTATCAAAAGCTGCCTTGTAAAAGATATGATGAGACTGAGCGTTCCCTTGCCAAATGCCTGAAAAGAGGAGCTCAATGTAATTCCCACAGCAGCAACCACGAATGTCAGGCTTATTATTTTTAAAGCTTTTACTCCTATGTAAATCATTTCAGCATTGCTGTCGAAAAGTCCGAGCAATTGTTTAGCAAATATCTGAAAAATAAATGTTCCTGTAAGCATGATACACGCAGAAATTATAAGGGTCACTTTCAGAGCTTCCAAAACTCTCTCCTTGTTTTTAGCGCCGAAATTATATCCGATAATAGGGCTGAATGCCTGCATCATGCCGAAGATAGGCATAAATATAAATGACTGCAGCTTGTAATATATACCCAGTACCGAAACGGCCGCTTCGCTGAAAGATATGAGAATCAAATTCAATCCGCTCACCATAACGGATGCCAAAGCTTGCATAATAATTGCAGGAAGAGCTACCACATACATATCTTTTAAAATTACTTTTTCAAATTTAAAATTTCTAATCTTAACCTTGATGGGCCTATTCTTTTTAAATATTATGATAATTAAAACAAATGAAACAAACTGACCGATAACGGTAGCCGCAGCAGCACCGGATACTCCCATGGCAGGCATGCCGAAGTAACCGAAAATCATTATGGGGTCAAGAATAATATTTGTTATAGCTCCGGCAAGCTGTGAAATCATTGGCATAAATGTATTACCGGTTGATTGAAGTATGGAAATCCCGGCGTTGGAAATAAAATTGAAAACAGCAAATATCAATATTATTTTCAAATATTGAGAAGTCAGGTCCTGAAGCAGCACATCCTTTGTAAATAATTTTACAAAGAAGCCTGTCAGAAAAATTCCCATTGCAGCTGTTATAATGGAATATATTATATTCACCGCAAATCCGTGGCTTGCTGCCTTGCTTGCTTCTTCAAGTCTTTTTTCACCCAGCCGCCTTGAAATTAACGATGAAATTCCGGCTCCTGTCCCGACAAACAATGCTACCAAAATAAGCTGCATGGGATAAGCCAAAGAAACTGCAGTTAATGCCTGCATACTTATTTTTGAAACAAAAATACTGTCAACTATGTTGTACATAGCCTGAATAAACATTGAAACGATGGGAGGCAGTGACATTGTAACAATTAATTTTGTCATTGACCCCGAGGCCATTTTGTTTTGTGAAGAATTATTCATATTATGCTCCTGTATATTTAGTAAGTTGTTGATACAGTAAACATAGTAAACAATGATAAGGAAAATGTCAAATATAATATTATGCCGTTTAGTTTCTGATGCTGGAAAAATTATTTAAATTATCTATTGACAATTGTATATTGATAGTTATATACTGCATATTAATAATTTAATAAATTCATCGAGAGCGACGGAGGGATCTGGCCCTGTGAAGTCCGGCAACCAATACTATATATGGTGCTAATTCCAGCGGTTTTAAACCGGCAGATGAGAATACATGATGTCTTTCCCAAAATGTCGGAAAGATTTTTTTATAGTTTTATGCAGCAGTACCATATATTTGCCGCAGTATCAGTATGACAGGAATGGCAAATAAGCAGGTAGTTAAGACTGTGACAGGAGGCCCCCTTGAAAATAAAAGACAAATTCAGAGAAAAAAATCCCTTGATATCATTTGAAATATTCCCGCCTAAGGCAAATTATCCCGTAGACACAATATATGGGTCAATAGATGAGCTGTATAATCTGGAGCCGGATTTTATGAGTGTGACATATGGAGCGGGCGGAAGCACAAAGGATAGAACGGTTGAAATATCATCATATATACAGAACAAGTATAATTTAACATCAATTGCTCATGTAACATGCATATCTTCAACAAAGAATGAAATAAGCAGCATTTTAAAAGCCTTGAAGAAAAATAACGTTCATAATATTTTGGCTTTAAGAGGAGACCACCCAAAGGACTCTGCAGCAGAGCCGCCAGCAGATGGATTTAAAAACTCGGTTGATCTTATAGGATATTTTAAAAGAAATTCGGATTTGTGTGTTGGAGCTGCATGTTATCCTGAAAAGCACCCGGATGCGAAAAGTATGGATGATGATATTGATTTTCTAAAAAGAAAAATGGATGCCGGGGCTGACTTCCTGGTAACTCAGATGTTTTTTGATAATGAAATATTTTATGATTTTTATGATAAAACACAGAAAAAAAGTATTAACCTTCCTATAATTACAGGAATCATGCCAATACTAAATAAAAATCAAATAAACACCATTAAAAATCTTACGGGAAATTCCATACCTAAAAAGTTAGGAAGGTTGTTGGATAAATACGAAAACAATCCTGAGGCTTTGAAGGAGGCAGGAATGTCCTATGCAGTTGCTCAGACAATTGACCTGCTGTCATGGGGAGTGGATGGAATTCATATTTATACAATGAATAAGCCTTCAACGGCAAGAAAGATTTTAGGCAGTATTTCTGCAATCAGGAGTGTGCTGACAAATGATAGTAAGACATGTTAACAGCGAATTAATCAAAATAGACGAGGCTGAAGCGTTAAGGTATTTGGGATATAAAAATAAAAGCGTTGACGAAGAGACCTGTAAATTGCTTAATGAATCAATAGATGAGCTGAAAGAAATAAGCGAACTGAAGTATGTGTACAAAATCCTTGACATTAATGTTGAAGATGGTAATATAAGCTTTGAAAATCTGATAAATATTAAATCAAACGACCTTGAAAAACTCTTTGAAGGCTGTGAGAAGACAGCTGTAATGGCAGCAACCGCAGGTTTCGCGGTAGAAAAAAGAATCAGATATTACAGTCTTACCAATTTATCTAAGGCCGTGGTTTTCGATGCATGTGCTGCTGCTTGTGTGGAATCACTGTGTGATTTGGCTGAGGATGAGATAAAGGAAATTGCAGCAGAGGAAGGCTGCAATACTACCTTCAGATACAGTCCGGGCTATGGAGACGTGCCTGTTTCACATCAGGGAGAAATATTGACAGCCTTAAATGCGCAAAAGCTCATAGGATTATCTTCTTTGGATTCCTCCATATTGGTTCCGAGAAAATCTGTTACGGCGTTTATAGGCTTTATCAAGAGAAATGAAGCAGATATAAGCAGAAGTAATAAAAAATCCTGCCTTAATTGCAATTTATTTGGAAATTGCAGTTTTGCTGCGGAAGGAGAGAAAAAGTGTTAAATAAATTAAATGATAATTTCTTGTTCTTTGACGGCGCAATGGGAACTATGCTGCAAAAATACGGTCTGAAGACAGGTGCGCTGCCGGAGGAATTAAATATAATAAATCCGGAGGTTATACTTAATATTCACAGGGAGTATTTAAATTCCGGAGCAGATATAGTAACTACAAATACATTTGGTGCGAACAGGCTGAAATTGAAAGGCTCACTATATTCAACCAAGGAAATAATAACTTCTGCGGTAAAAACTGCGAAAAAATTGACAGAGGGTATGGCAGACAAATATGTTGCATTGGATATAGGACCCACTGGAGCTCTTCTTTATCCATTAGGCACATTAAGTTTTGAAGATGCCTATGATATATTTAAAGAGCAGGTAAAAGCAGGCGCAGATGCAGGAGCTGATTTAATAATCATAGAAACCATGACCGATATATATGAGTTAAAAGCTGCATTGCTTGCTGCAAAAGAAAACTGCGGTCTTCCCGTTTTATGCACTATGTCATTTCAGGACAACTGCCGTACCTTTGCAGGAACTGATGTATCCACATTTGTTGCGGTTGCGGAGGGCCTTGGAGCTGATGCACTTGGAGTCAACTGTTCCCTGGGACCTGGACAGCTTCAGCCCATAGTTGACGAGCTTTTGAGGTTCAGCTCCATTCCGGTAATTGTACAGGCAAATGCCGGACTTCCAAGATATGAAAACAACACTACATATTATGATATTTCTCCGGAGGAATACAGCCTCGAAATAAATATAATGGCAAAAAAAGGTGTGTCAATATTTGGAGGATGCTGCGGAACTACACCTGAATATATAAAAAGCATAATAAAATCACTCGATGGGTTAAAGCCGCAGGAGGTTATAAAAAAGCATTTCACCTGCGCAGCTTCATCTTCGAAAACGGTATTTTTGGGAGATGAAGTGAAAATTATAGGCGAAAGAATAAATCCCACAGGAAAAAAAAGACTTAAGGAAGCTTTGAGAGAAAATGATTTTGACTATGTCATAAGGGAAGCAATTTCACAGCAGGAAACAGGTTCCGATATACTGGATGTAAATGTTGGACTTCCCGATATTGATGAAAAGGAAACAATGAAAAGGGTAATATCCGAGATTCAGAGTGTTGTTTCGCTCCCTCTGCAGATTGACAGCTCCAATGTTTCAGTTATTGAAGCGGCAGCGAGAATATATAACGGCAAGCCCATAATAAATTCTGTCAACGGCAAAAAAGAAAGCATGGAGAAAGTATTGCCCATTGTTAAAAAATACGGTGCATTGGTGGTGGCACTGACTCTTGACGAGGAGGGCATTCCAAAAACCTCGGAGAAGAGACTGGAAATAGCCTCAAATATAATTGAAACGGCAAAAACATACGGTATACCTGAGGAGAATATCCTTGTGGATCCCCTTGTGCTGACAGCATCTGCGGAGCAGGCGAATGTAATGGAAACTCTCAGGTCCATACAGCTTATTAAAAAGAAGTATAATGTGAGAATTGTTTTGGGAGCCAGCAATGTTTCCTTCGGACTGCCCAACAGAAAATTATTGAATACAACTTACCTTGCAATGGCGTTGGGCTTTGGACTGGATGCTCCAATCACAGATTCCACAAATGAAGCACTTATGGACGTTATAAGGTCGTTCAAGGTGCTGGCTGATCAGGATAAGGACAGCAGAGATTACATTGAGGCTTACAGCAATGTAGTTGCGGAAAAATCCGCGGCAGCTTCTGAAACCGACCTTAAAGAAATAATAATTAAGGGCTTGAAGGATGAGGCTAAAAAGGTTTCAACAGAACTTCTTAACCAATATGATTCTCTTGTAATAGTGAATGAATTTCTCATACCTGCCCTGGACATAGTCGGCGAAAAATATGAAAAACAGGAAATATTTCTGCCGCAGCTTATCAGAAGTGCTGAGACTTCCAAAATAGTATTTGAAGTCATCAAGGAAAAATCAATAAAAGAAGGTAATGAGGAAGCAGAAGTAAAAAAAATACTTTTAGCCACAGTTAAAGGAGATATACATGATATAGGGAAAAATATTGTGAAGCTCATTCTTGAAAATTACGGTTACAGAATTATAGATTTAGGTAAGGATGTAGATATAGAAAAGGTCGTTGAAACAGTTCAAAAAGAAAATATCAGTCTGGTTGGTCTCAGTGCTTTAATGACTACCACGGTAAAAAACATGGAATATACCATACAGGCATTAAAAGAAAAAAATCCTCAGGTTAAAATTATGGTTGGAGGTGCAGTTTTAACTCCTGACTATGCACATATGATTGGAGCTGACTATTATTCAAAGGATGCAAGGGGAGCTGTGGATATTGCCAGGGAGATATTTGAAAATTAAAATGATTATTTGCTGCTAAGATATATGACAAGGAAAAACGGTTTGGGAATCCCGCGAGGATGTCTCAAACCGTTTTGTATTATTTTGCGTTTATATTGATAAATTCGGCTTTTAATTTTGAATAGACAATTTTTTGACTGCTGTAAAGACCGTAATAGCCTGAAAGCATGTAGCTGACACTGCAGGCAATTGCGAATAGCATTAAGCCGCCGGTTCCAAACAATTCAATGCTTAGTATGATTGAAGCAATAGGAGCATTTACAACTCCGCAGAACAATGACACGAGACCAATTGCAGCAGAGAAGCCGGGATTTAAGCCCAACAGCCCTCCTATGAAGCAGCCGAAGGTGGAGCCTATGAAGAAGGTCGGAACAATTTCGCCTCCTTTAAATCCTGCACCGATAGTTATTGCTGTAAAGATTATTTTAAGTAAGAATGCTTCCGGTCTTACAACACCAAACATGGCTTTATCAATAATATTCATTCCTGCACCGTTATAATCTCCTGTTCCCAGTATTAGCGTAAGAATTATGATTATTATCCCGCCTGTTATTCCTCTTGTATAATCGCTTTGAATCTTGTGCTTCATGAAATGTTCTGTTTTATGCATTGTAACACAAAATACAATACTTAACACCGCAGACAGAGAGGCGAGAATGACTGTTGCCGAAATGCTTTTCAATGACAGTACAGGTATATAGCTCAGTATGTAATGTACCGGTTTTACTCCAAAGTGAAGAGAAACACCATATGCAACCATAGATGAAACAAGGCACGGAACGAGGCTTGAATAATAGATAACACCTATGCTTATTACTTCCATTGCAAACAGTGTTGCAGTTAATGGAGTTCCAAACAATGCGGAGAACACGCCGCTCATGCCGCAAAGCACTATGAGGTGCATATCCTTTTCATCAAGATGAAACAGCCTTCCCACAAAGGAACCGATACTGCCTCCAAGCTGCAGCGCAGCTCCTTCTCTTCCGGCAGAGCCGCCAAATAAATGTGTTATTACAGTGCTGACAAATATTAGGGGAGCCAGCACTATGGGGATATTATCATCTGTACGGATACAATTTATTATTTGATTAGTTCCGGTAGAGTCGCTCATATTAAATAATTTATAAAAAACTGCTATTGCAATTCCACCGACAGGCAGGAAGAAGATAATCCAGCTGTTCATCAATCTGAATTCCGTAGCTTTTTCAACGCTCACATGAAACAAGGTTCCGACTGCTCCCCCTATAAGTCCTGTAATACATGCAAAAATTACCCACTTAATAAATGTTTTTATATAATTCTTTGCCGAATTATATTTTCTTTTAAATAATTCCAATTTAACACTTCCTATCAATTATTATTACCGCAGACTATTGTACCACTTTTATTCATTTTGTCAAATCTCAAACAGCCGGACTTTATTTCAATTTTTTATTTACACCTTAAAGCAAATACAAATTGATTTCTAATCTTTTTCTAATAAATCACTAAATCACAATTAATTATTGCAAGGTATATTAGTACCATAAAGATTAAATAAAAAATCAGGAGGCAAAAAATGAAAGTAACTTTAGAACAAATAGATGAGCTGAGAAGCAGAGTCAATGTGAGCTATGAAGAAGCAAAACGTACATTGGAAAAGAACGATGGCGATTTAATAAAGTCGATTATTGAGCTTGAAAATAAAAAGAACGTTAAAAGCATGAGACATAGTAATTTTACAAGCTTTACGAACAGATTGTTAGCTTTAAAAATGTCCATTAAAAATAAAGAGGGAAATATATTGCTGGATGTGCCCTTGGTGCTTGTACTGCTTACATTCATAATGGCATTCTGGGCTGTTATAGTCCTGTTGGCACTTGCTGTTATGAGCTCATGCAAGATTAAAATATACAGAGATAAAAATTCCATTAATGTAAGCAGCTTAAAGAAAAACATGAAAGAAACGGTTGAGAAATTAAAGGTTAAATCAGAAGAAATAATCAGTGTGGATGATTCGGCTGCAGCTGAAAATGATTCTGATGAAAATGAAATAATTATTGAATAAGATGATGATTTTTTAATCAATTTGTGCCGATGCTGATGCGTCGGCCCTTGTTCTATTTTTGCAAATGTTATATATAATTTGATATTAGTGGCAAATAATAGTATAATGGTAAAAAACGAGAGGCTGTTATGGAAAAGAAAAAAATTTTAATAGTTGAAGATGAACAAAAAATAGCTCGTTTTCTGGAGCTGGAATTAAAATATGAAGGATATGATGTAGTCATAGCAAACAACGGCAGAGAGGGTCTTGAAATGGGCAGGGGAGAAGACATTGATCTGATTATTCTTGACCTTATGCTTCCGGGCTTAAGCGGTATAGAGGTATGCAGAAGATTGAGGCAGACCTCTGAGATTCCTATAATCATGCTTACAGCCAAGGATGATATTTCAGACAAGGTGACAGGTCTTGACATAGGTGCTGATGATTATATGACAAAGCCGTTTGCCGTTGAGGAGCTGCTTGCCAGAATCAGGGTTCTGCTGAAAAGAATTAACAGCAGTAAGGAAAAGTCAGATTCACAGTCTCTGGAAATAGGTAAATTAAAGCTTTATAAAAGCAATTACAAGGTAGAGTATGCTGGCGAGACTGTTGATTTGACCAAAAAGGAATTTGAACTTTTGGAATTTATGATGCTGAATAAGAATATTGTGCTCACAAGAGAAAAAATCCTTGATAAGGTGTGGGGGTATGATTATTTTGGAGATACAAATATAATTGACGTCTACATCAGGTATTTAAGAAGCAAGATAGATCAGAAATACAATATAAATCTCATTGAAACCGTAAGGGGCGTAGGATATATAATACGCGATTAAGGTACATTATGATTAAATCACTATTAAAAATATTGCTTAATATATTTTTATATCCGTTTAAATTTATTTTTAATCTTATTTTAAAGCTGACAAAAAGGCTTAAATTTTCTATTGCCTTTAAGATTTCCACGTCGTACTTGCTGATTTATTTAATAATTATATTAATAGTTGCTTTTACAACATCAGCGGGATATATAATATTTGAGTTTCAAAGATTTGAAGAAGAAGAAATAAATGAGGATGTAAAGGAAATTGTTCAAAGGTTTCCTGATTTCGTTATTAGCAGAGACAGGAGCAAAATTAAATCTGTTGAAGTGTACGACAACATTTTAAATCCTGTATATCCTTCAGATAATCAAAAAAGATACTCTGACAATATTATTGTAATTATAAAAAAACTAATTTATGATAAGGAATATATATATTCGACAGGCTTTAATCATAATAATTCCCATTACTACATGAATATAAGCTATAACGCAGAATCAATGATTAATGATTCGGAAAGGATTTTTTTCATGGTGATGGTGTCGGGAGCCATCGGTCTCTTAATTTTCATTCCTATTGTATCAAGAACAAGCTACAGGATGATAGGTCCTATTAAAAAGATGACTGAGATAACAAAGACTATTACAGTCAACAACATCAACACAAGACTGGATATCAAAGGAACACAGGATGAATTAAAGGAGCTTTCTCAGACATTCAATGAAATGATGGACAGAATCGAGAAAGGCTATAAGTCTCAGCAGCAATTTGTTTCGGATGCATCACATGAGCTCAGAACACCCATAGCCGTAATTAAGGGATATGTCAACATGCTTGACAGATGGGGGAAAAATGACAGAGCAGTATTGGAGGAATCTATTACCGCAATAAAAAATGAAACGGAAAGTATGCAGGATTTGATTGAAAAGCTCTTGTTCATTGCCAGAAGCGATAAGAGTACCTTGATATTCACAAAAGAAGATTTTAAAATCAGTTCAATATTAAAAGAAATTGAAAAAGAAACAAAGATGATAGACTCCAGGCACAAACTATATTTTTATTTTTATGAGGATGCCAATATTTATGCAGATAAAAACAGAATAAAACAGGCAATAAGGATACTTGTTGACAATGCCATAAAATTTACGCCTCAGGACGGCAGCATTATGGTATCAGGGTTTGTCAGGGATGATTACTACGTTATAAAGGTTGAAGATACAGGTATAGGTATCGGAAAGAAGGATCTGGAGAAAATATTTGACAGACTGTACAGAGCGGAACAGTCCAGAAGCAAAGAAATAGGCGGACACGGTCTCGGACTTTCAATTGCCAAAATTATAGTCCTGGGTCATAAGGGAAAAATCAAGGTAAAAAGTACGGTAGGTAAGGGATCTGAGTTTTCAATGATGCTGCCGTATATATAAAAATATAAAATAAAAAAATGCGAAAATAAAATAATAATCGACAAATAACAACAAAAGAAGTCAAGGAAAAATCCTTTTATAAATTGTATAATAGCTTGTACATAATTTATCAGAAAGGATTTGGGAAAAGTGAATTTAGAATTTATTGAATCTGGACAAGCCTTGACAATCAGACTCAAAGGGGAACTGGACCATCACAGTGCGGATGAGTCAAGAGTATTGATTGATGAAAAAATTAATGAAGGTAAATATAATAAATTGGTTATAGATTTTAAAAATCTTGATTTTATTGACAGTTCCGGCATAGGCTTTGTAATCGGCCGTTACAAGGTAATAAGAAAAAGAAACGGAGTAATTGAAATTATTAATGCCAACAAAAAGGTGAGAAAAATCCTTGACATGAGCGGCATAGGAAAAATAATTGAAATTAAATAGGGGGATAAAATGCAAAATAATTATGTAATATTTAAAATACCAAGCTTATCGATAAATGAATCATTTGCCAGATCAGCAGTCGCTGCATTCTGTTCCATTTTGAATCCTACTATCGGCGAAATAAACGATATAAAGACTGCTGTGTCGGAAGCTGTTACGAATGCAGTTATTCACGGTTATGAAAATACCGTTGGAGAAATAGAAATATCCTGCAGAATCAAGGGGCAGACCGTTGAGGTAATAGTTGAAGATTTCGGCTGTGGAATAATGGATGTAGAGAAAGCAAAGGAACCGCTGTATACAACCAAACCTGAGCTTGAACGTTCAGGTATGGGTTTTGCTGTCATGGAATCATACATGGATGAAGTTGTTGTGTTGTCAGAAAAGGATGTTGGAACAAAGGTTATAATGAGAAAAAAAATCAGTGAAAGATAAACAATAATAAATAAAATAAAATATGATAATATTTTTCAGACTTGAAATCACAATTAATAAATACGCTCATAAGTATTGAATCAGTGATAAAAATTAACATTAAATATTAAAAAAGGCACTTATAGTGCTTTTTTTTTGGTATTCAAAATTTTTTTTTGTAAATAATACTTATGAGGTGATTTATATGAAAAAAAAGATTTTTTTATTAGTTATAATATTATTAATTAGCTTTTCAGCTATATATTTAGGAAGCAGCATGGAGAACAGGTCTTTGAAAAAGATACCTGAAAGTGCGATATTGCTATAGGAGGGATAAATGAAGTACGATAAGGACAGCTATAAGCAGGTAGTTGATGAGTATACCCCAAAAAATAAAATGCTGAAAAACTGCATATGGGCATTTATATTCGGAGGTGCTATCTGCTTACTAGGCGAAATAATAAAAAACATATTTATATCAGGACTTAATGTGGCTGAAAAAGATGCAGGGCCCATGAGTTCATTGGTGCTTGTAATTTTGAGCGCATTACTGACAGGACTTGGATGGTATGACAAATTGGGAAAAATAGGCGGAGCAGGAACGGTTGTTCCAATAACAGGTTTTGCAAATTCAGTTGTGTCGCCGGCACTTGAATATAAAAGAGAAGGATTTATTTTAGGTACGGCTGCCAACATTTTTAAGCTGGCAGGACCCGTATTGGTTTTCGGATATTTTTCATCATTTATTGTAGGGCTGTTAAGCCTTATTTTCAAATGATAAAATTATAATTTCAAGGAGTGTTTAAGTTGAAAAAGATTGGCAAGCAAACATTTAGTATAAAGGATAATGTATTTATTAATGATACGTATACAATTGTGGGGAAAAAAGAAGGCGAGGGACCTCTGGGAGACAAATTTGACATGGTTGTTGATGATGATTTGTGGGGAGAAGATTCCTGGGAAAAATGTGAATTGAAGTTTCAAAAAGAGGCTGTTAATAATTTAATGCATAATAACAACCTGAAGCAGGATGATATTGATTTGTTGATTTCAGGGGATTTGTTAAATCAAATAACGTCGTCTTCTTTTGCCGCAAGAGATTTAAAGCTTCCCTATATCGGGGTTTACGGAGCATGCTCAACAATGGCATTGACTATGGGACTTGGTTCGCTGCTTATTGATGGCGGATTTGCAAATAACATTATATGTGTAACTTCAAGTCATTTCTGCAGTGCAGAAAGGCAGTACAGACTTCCTCTTGAGATGGGCGGACAAAGGCACATGTCGGCACAATGGACCGTTACAGGAACTGCGGCGGTATGGCTTTCAAAAACCGGCAGCGGTCCGAAAATTAAGAATGTAACCTTTGGCAAAATTCAGGATTTAGGTGTAAAGGATGCAAACAATATGGGAGCGGCTATGGCACCGGCGGCATATGACTCTTTGAAACAGCATCTGGAGGACACTATGATAGATTATGATTTAATTGTCACCGGAGACCTGGGTACTGTAGGAAAATCAATTGTAAATAAAATGTTTAATGAAGAGGGAAACAGCATTGAAAAAAAATATGATGACTGCGGCACAATAATTTTTGACATAGATAAGCAGGATGTTCATGCGGGAGGCAGCGGGTGTGGATGCTCCGCAACCGTATTTGGCGCATTTTTATATAAGAAGCTTTTGAACAAGGAAATCAATAAGCTTTTATTTACATCTACGGGAGCACTGCATTCTCCTACTGCCACGCTACAGGGAGAAAGCATACCGGGTATTGCACATTGTGTCGGGATTGAAATGTGAGGAGAAAATATGAATTACGTAATGAGCTTCATAGTAGGGGGCATTATATGTGCCATAGGGCAGATAATAATTGATACCTTCAAGAAGAATAATGCTTATTTATTGGTTTTATTGGTGGTGCTGGGAACATTTCTCGGATATTTCGGTATATACGATAAGGTTATTGAAATAGGGTATTCCGGTGCAACGGTGCCTTTACTGGGCTTCGGTCATACTCTGGCAGAAGGTGCTGTTGAAGAAGCTGCATCAAAAGGTTTTATTGGCGCACTCAGCGGAGGGGTTATAAAAACAGCTCCGGGAGTTGCAGCGGCACTGTTGTTCGGATACATAGTAGCGTTGATATTCAATCCAAAGGGAAATAAATAATAAAATTAAAATATAAAAGAGTTTAGATTGAACTGGATTCAATTTCTAAACTCTTTTATTGTTATAAATTAATTTTCAATCGATTCAATAATGTCATCAAGTGCAGAGCCGGAATTATTACCGCCTCCGCCATTGTTGCCGTTGCCGCCGCTATTTCCATTACCGCCGCTGCCGTTTCCACTGCCATTATTTTCGTTGTTGCTGCTGTTGCCGTTATTTTCGATTATGTTATCGATAATATCGCCTTCTCCGTCATTTTCATTTCCCTGACCATCAGAATTTTGACCTCCGTTGTCGATCCACTGGTCATAGTGCCATTTTGTATGGTACGTGCACATCTTGGTAGGTAACTGATATTGATAATCCAGCGTCAGAAGCCCGCTGAATACCAGATTCGCAACCGGAACACCAAGCACGCTTGATATTTGACCGTTTTCGTCAAATTCAACCTGACCCACATAAATCTGCTTCAATTCTTCCAATGAAAATGTAACTTTGTCCTCAAGAACCTGCTGATAAAGCTTTTTAGCGTCATAGTTGTCAGATTTTAATTCCGGATCGTAAGGAATCTCTCTTTTAATAAATACTCTTTCTTCAACTAAGTCTCCCGGACAGTACGGTGATTTCAACAGGTTGGAGGATGTGCACACCTCAGCCTTTACATGTACATCACATGTTTCGGTGGGCTGAGTTCCGGGTACAAAATATTCTGTTATAATCTGGCTTCCTCTCTGGTCATGTGCGCAAAGATCTGTCGGCAGCTTTCCGGACTGACTGCATACCTGAACAGGAATCAAATTAGGATTGCGTTCAATTTTTGCAGGAGCAAGCCCCTGATGTATAGGAGTCATAATCGCACTCCACAATCTTGCATTGGCGCCGCTGTCTATGTTGCGTGAAAGCTTCATTTGAACATTGTCATTTCCTACCCATATACCGCCTACATAGTACGGAGAAAAACCCACAAACCAGAAATCTCCGCTTGACTGCGTGGTACCTGTCTTACCTGCAACCTCGATTCCCATTTCGGCAGGAAGCTTAGCTCTGTAGGAAAGACCTGCACTTACAGTTGTTCTCAATATGTCTTTCATCAATGATGCAACCTCGGGACTTACTACAACATGTGTTTCCGGAATTTTTTCCAGTATGGTTTCACCCTTGGTGTTAACTACTTTTGTATACGAAATAGGCTCAATATATACGCCGTCGTTTGCAATGGCACCATATGCCGCCGTCATGCCAAGTGGAGTAAATCCCTTGGTTAATCCTCCCAAAGCCAGAGAAGCTAAATTAACATCGTTGTATGCGGGATTTTCAGCCGGTGAAACGAATGAGTCATTTTCCGGATTATCCTTGTCTATAAGACCTAATTTTGCAAGGGAATCCATTGCTGCATCTGTGCCTATAGTTGAAAGCATAGTCACCGCATTTGTGTTTATGGACTGCTCTATGGACCTGCGCAGAGTCTGGAGACCCCAGTATTTTATATCCTTGTATTCATACCAGTTTTTAGGCCATCTTTTGCCGTTGTTATCATATCTCGGAACATCATCAATAATGTATGCTGCCGTATACCCCATGTCTAGAGCCGGAAGGTATACTGACAGCGGTTTAATTGTGGAACCAGGCTGCCTTGTGGCATCTGTAGCGCGGTTGAACGTCTTGCTTCCTTCAATGTTTCTTCCGCCTATCATTGCTTTAATTTTTCCTGTTTTGTAGTCCAAAATTACCGTTGCAGATTGAGGCTGTACAGTGCCTTTCTCCTGGAAAAAGAAATAACCTTCAGGTATTCTCAGGACTCCATCACTGCCTGCAGAAAACATCTCAGCATTTTTATCCACATAACTTTTAGGAATTCTGAACGTTCCCTTTGTTCCTTTTTGTTCAAGGACCTCATAGTTATTTCCTATGTTCAATCCTCCGATATTGTGAGAAACAAAATTTAAATTTTCATCTACTGTGTATGCATCCACAATATCTATGGATGAACTGTAAATGTCAAATTTTTTTGAATTAATTACGAGATTTCCGCTCTCATCAAAATGATATTCATCGGAGTTTAAATAAACATTGTTATCTGCATCCATTATATTGTCTTTTGCATAATATATGAGCTGACCGTTTTCGTTCAAGATGTTCAATGCAGAATCAAGCATTCCGGTTCCTTCACCGCCGGACCATTTGAAATATTTCCAGTCCTGAGCAACCGGGCTGTCTCCGGAAGGTGCAGCACCAAGGAACAATGTTGAGAAGTTATTGTATGAATCTTCCAGTGACTTCTGCATATTAACATCAAGAGTTGTTGTTATAGTCAATCCGCCCTTGTAAAGATAATTTTCCGCATCCTCATAGGTCATATTTTGTGATGACATTAAATCTTCAACAACTTTTTCCTTAACGTAATCCATGGGAGTGGAAGAAATGCCTTCAACCTTGGTTTGACCGGGATTTAAAGCCACATGCATATCTTCTGCCATTGCCTCATCATATTCCGACTGGGTTATATGGCCCAATTCAAGCATTTTGCTCAGTATTGCATGCTGCCTTTCAATAGCATTCGGATTGTAAACACATGCATATTGCACAGAACCTATGTATACATATCCAACAATATCACTCTCTGAAATTTTGTCGGTATCCTCAATGTTGTATCTGTTGAAAGGAGCATAGGAAGGGCCCTTTGCGGCTCCTGCCATAAGAGCACTTTCTGCCAGTGTCAGATCACTGACGTTCTTTGAAAAATATGTATATGCTGCGGTCTGAACTCCGTAGGAGCTTTGTCCCAATGGGATGGTATTAAGATAATTTTCAAGGATTTGATCTTTTGAAAGCTTTCTTTCAACCTGTATTGCAAGATATATTTCCTTGATTTTACGTTCCCAGGATCTTTCATTTGTCAGGTATAGATTTTTAACAAGCTGCTGTGTTATTGTGCTTGCACCATGTGCCGTTGAATCTCCAACCTTGACGTTATGAAGCAACGATCCCATTATACGCTGAATATCAATTCCAAAGTGTTCTCTGAAACGCTGATCTTCTATTGATATAAATGCATTTTGCACATTTTTCGGTATATCATTCAATTTTACAATTTCCCTGTTTTCATTGGGATCATGAATCTGCTCTATGACATTTCCGGCTTCATCAACTATTACAGAGCTTTCAGAAAGTGTTGTAAGTACATTTGTGGGATCTATTTCAGGTGCACTTTTAACAATTCCGATAACCATGCCGGCCATAGAACCTCCAACTATTATCAAGGCTGCAAATATAAGAAGAAATGTTATTCTTAATGCAACTCGCAGTTTTTTATTTCGCCTTTTCTTCTTCTTTTTGACAGGCTTTGAAACGTCGTTCTGGCTTTCCTTTATTTCAATATCTTTCTTATTTTCTTTTGACATATTAACCTCCGTTAGTAATGAACTTCTAGTTAATCACAAAACAATCTAACATTGTCAAAGATTTTAAGTTCTTACATATTATATAATAGAAAGGGTGTGAAATCAATAGTTGAAAAAATATAAAGGCAGCTTCCTTAAGCTGGGTATAATTATATTATTAGTATTTTCCATAATTACATACTACTATATTGAAATAAGTATAAGACCTGCACTAAGCTCAATATGCGAGGTGCAGGCAAAAGTGATAGCCACAGAGATAATTAATGAAACGGTCAGAGATGAGCTGAACAGAAATTCCATTAAAGATCAAATTCTGATACCAAGTTATGACAATCAGGGAAAAATTAATATGATACGCACTGATGCTGTGATTATGAACAATATTTCAAATAATATTGCAAAAAATGTCCAGCAGAAAATAGTTAATCTTGGACAGCAGAAATTTTCCATACCATTATTTACAGCACTGGACAGCCAGCTTCTTGCCGGAAAGGGACCTGTTCTGAATTTCTCCATTCTTCATCAGGGAAGTGTGCTTGTGGATTTCATAACCGAATTTCAGGAATCCGGAATCAATCAGACAAGGTATAAAATTTATATAACAGTAGAGGTTGACATGAGAGTTATAAGTCCTGTTACCACAAGTACCATGACAGTAAAAAATAATGTGCTGATAGCGGAAATAGTAATAGTAGGAGAGGTTCCTGAATCCTATATGAATTTTCCTTCCCTATATGAATTTCAGAATAAATAAGTAAAATTTATACTTTTAGTATAATAAATGTGTACAATATTTATAATAAGTATGTTAAAATACTAAAGATAATAATTTTAACTAATCGGAGGATACATGGAGGACAAAGAAAGATGCCTTTTGGTAGCTGTTCAGCTATCAGGTGATGAAGAAGAAAACGACATGGAGGAGCTTGAGCAGCTTGTTGAAGCGGCAGATGGCGTTGTTATTTCGAGTATCGTCCAAAACAGACAAAGCATTGATAACCGATACTATGTAGGACAGGGTAAAGTAGAAGAAATTGCTAATTATGTTAAGGAACTTGAAATAGATACAATAGTGTTCAATGATGAGCTCAGCGGTTCTCAAATCAGAAATATTGAAGAATCTGTCGATGCAAAAGTAATAGACAGGACAAACCTCATACTGGATATATTTGCAAAAAGGGCTCTTACAAAGGAAGGGCAGCTGCAGGTTGAGCTTGCTCAGCTTAAATACAGCCTTCCAAGACTCATAGGCTTAAATAAGAATCTTTCCAGGCTGGGAGGAGGAATAGGCACAAGAGGACCCGGCGAGCAAAAGCTTGAGCTGGACAGAAGAAGAATAAAAGAAAAAATCAGTGATATACAAAATGAGCTGAATGAGCTGGGAAAGGTAAGAGAAACCAAAAGAAAAAAGAGAATGAAGGATCAGGTTCCCATAATTTCCATAGTGGGATATACAAATGCCGGAAAATCCACACTTTTAAATTCCCTGGTTGAGAGCGAATACAGTGAAGAGGAAGCAGAGAACAAGAAGGTGTTTGCCGAAGACATGCTTTTTGCAACTTTAGAAACAGAGCTCAGGAGAGTGAGGCTTCCCGGAGGAAGAAGAGCAGTATTTTCAGATACCGTAGGATTTATAAAAAAGCTGCCCACTCAAATAGTGGAAGCTTTTAAGGGCACGCTGGAGGAAATCAAGTATGCTGATTTAATCATTCATTTAATTGATATCAATGATGAAAATCTTCAGCAACACAAGGAGACCACCACAAAACTGGTGGAAAAAATTATTGACAAGGATATACCGGTTTTGACCGTCTATAATAAAGTAGATAAAATTATCAACAATAAGATAACAACCGTTTCAACAAATGACATCATTTATATATCTGCAAAAAATAAATACAATATTGATTTGCTTTTGGAAACGGTAGATTACAAAATTAATGGTGTAAAACGTATGTACTCCCTTAAAATTCCCAATAAAAATTTAAAGGACTATTACTGGCTCTATGAAAACAGATATACCGGAAATGTGGAATTTGACGGTGAGGGCGTTAATTTTGATGCAGTTCTGTATGATAATGAAAGGGCACAGTTCAGCGCCTACATAACGGGTGAAAAAAATGAGTAGCTATAAATCAGTTCATAAATTAGGAAGAGATGAAGTAGTTATAAATAAATCCAGATTCATAGGTACAGCGGTTCCTGTTGAAAACGAAGAACAGGCAATTGAATTTATAAATGAAATGAGAAAAGAATTCAGAGATGCAAGCAGCAGCTGCTATGCCTATGTTATCGGGGAAAATAAAAATATCCAAAGATATTCAGATGATGGGGAGCCTTCCGGTACGGCAGGAATGCCTATACTTAATGTGATTAATCAGGAAAACCTGGTTAATACGGCGGTGGTTGTAACAAGATATTATGGAGGAGTGCTTCTTGGTGCGGGAGGTTTGGTCAGAGCATTTACAAAGGGATGTAAAATTGCACTGGACAGTGCAATTATAGTAGACAGGAGCTTGTATTATGATGTATCCTTTGACCTTGATTACACTCTTCTGGGTAAAATGGAAAATGAGCTTTTAAAGAATAACTTTATTGTAAAGGACAAGGTTTATTCCGATCATGTGGGATTTAAACTGATTGTGAAGGAAGGAGAAACAGATAAGATTATTAATCTGGTGAACGAAATCACATCAGGAAAAACAGAAACAAATATCGGACAGGCAGCATACTATTCCACTAAAGACGGAAAAATAATAGAATAAAAATAATTGTATTATGATAAATAATATGATAAAATATCACGTCATAATATTAGGAAATATGTAAGGAGGAAATATGTCAGGTCATTCAAAATGGAAAACTATAAAAAATAAAAAAGGTAAAGCAGATGCACAAAGAGGCAAGATTTTTACCAAGCTGGCAAGATACATTACGGTTGCTGTAAGAGAAGGCGGTCCTGACCCCAACTATAACTCTTCATTAGCAACAGCAATAGAAAAAGCAAAAGCACAAAACATGCCTAATGACAATATAGACAGAGCTATAAAAACAGGTTTGGCTGCATCATCAGGAGAAAACTTCGAAACAATTACCTACGAAGGCTATGGCCCAAGTGGAACAGCATTCATGGTTCAATGTCTGACAGACAATAAAAACAGAACGGCAGCAGATGTTAGACACTATTTTACAAAGAATAACGGCAACCTGGGAACAACAGGCTGCGTAGGTTATCTGTTCAGCAGAAAGGGAATCATTTCTATCGATTTAAGCAACAGCATAGATGAAGAAGCTCTTATGATGGCTGCTTTGGACGCAGGTGCTGAGGATTTTGAAACTGAGGATGACAGCTATGAAATAACAACTGCTCCCGAAGATTTTATAAGCGTGCTGAACGGTTTAAAAGAAGCAGGCTACACAGACATCAGAGGAGATATAATGTATATCCCTGCAACCACAGTTAAAGTTGAAGACGAAGAAAGCGTAAAATATCTTGAAAGACTTATAGAAGCCCTGGAAGACTGCGACGACGTACAGGAAGTATACCACAACTGGGATATGCCTGAAGAAGAGGAAGAAGAATAAAATTTCTGAAAAATAAATATTAAACATCTTGAATTTTATTATGTATATCAAAAATACCGATAAGATTCAAGGTGTTTTTTTTATTTGGAATTTTTCAGTGACTAAGTCACAATAATAAATGTTTATTTGATTATTAGGTGGGTATAAAAAGGTTACTTAAGGAGGTATAAAATGGAAGAAGTAAAAGCAGGTTGTGCGGTTACTCCTGATCCGGTGGAGTTAATGCCGACAGAAGAAAAGAAAGAAACAGTTTCAAAAAATGTATTTGAGGAGGAGCAAAGAATGATTAAAGTTGGAAAACCAGCACCCAATTTTAAGGCGCAGGCATTTTATCAAGGTAAATTTGTGAATGTCAGCTTAGAAGAATTTAAAGGTAAATGGGTATATTTATGTTTTTACCCAGGTGATTTTACATTTGTTTGAGCTACGGAAGTAGCAGCAGTTGCTGCTAAGAACAAAGAATTTGAAGATCTTGGAGCTCAGGTTTTATCCTGCAGTGTTGATTCCGTATACACTCACAAGATATGGAATGACAATGAATTGTCAAAAATGACGGGAGAAAATATTCCGTTTCCTATGCTGTCAGATCAAAACGGCCAGATAGGAAAAATGTATGGAATTTATGATGAAGCAGCAGGAGTTGAAACCAGAGGGCGATTTATTATAGATCCTGACGGTATAGTACAAGGATTTGAGGTTCTGACACCTCCGGTTGGCAGAAATGTAATGGAAGGAATCAGACAGTTGAAAGCATACCAGCTTGTACGAAAAGCCGGCGGCAGTGAAGTTACCCCTTCGGGTTGGAAGCCCGGCAAAAAAACTTTGAAACCGGGACCGGAACTTGTAGGTAACGTATGGAAAGAATGGAACGTTAAAGATGCGTTTGACGAGTAATATTAAAAGATATTTTAAAAAATAAATTTTATTATAGGAACAATAAAGCAGAAGCAAATGAGTCAAAACTCATTTGCTTCTGCTTCTTTTTTGCTTGTTATTTCTTAGCAAAAAAATTGTTGATGGATATTTTGCGGAAAATGATTAAATTTTAATCATTTTCCGCAAAATATATTAATTCTTTATTTCTGAATCCTGATTACTGAGTTTTAATGTTTTTACAATCTGGATGAAACCTTGAATATCCCTTTTATTTTCTTTGTCAAGCTCGCGGTATGATTCTATAAACTTTTTTTCTTCATCCGATAAATAAACACCGGATGATTCGTTGACAGTCTCACCTGATGAAGGAACCATCGGTGGCTCACCTGTAAGAATCCAGTCAATTGAAACGTTGAACAACTGCCTGAACGCTATAAGCGCATTGCTGGAAGGTGAAAATTTGTCGTTTTCCAGTTCACTCAGATTTCCTGTGGACATCCCTGTCATATTTTTTACATCAGTTAAAGACAGCTTTTTAATTTTCCGTGCATAACGTATTCGCTTTCCGATTGTATCCAAAGCATACCTCCCAATAATATCTGAAAAAAGAGAAAAAGGAAAATATTGTATTGACATTCTCTGATATCAGATATAATATAGTATTATGATTAAAATTTATTCATTTAATTGTACCATAAATATCCGATAAACGAGAACATATTTTTTAAGGAGGAATAAAAATATGAGAAAAAGAAAACTTACTCCTTTTGGTTTAAGGGTAAAGTACAGATTAGCCGACTTAAATATGACGCAGAAAGAATTGGCGGAAAAACTGGGTACTTCTGATGCTTATCTCAGCATGATTTTATATGGAGAACGTTCAGGCGGCATATATATGGAAGACATTAAAAATATTCTGAATATATACGATAATAAATGACAGCAGGATATTAAGAATAAAAATAAGTACATGAAATATATTAATGAAAATTTAAAATGAAGCAATATAATGACTGTGGAAATAATTATTGACATATGCCGGTATCGAGAATATAATCAATAAATGATTTGATAAAAAAGAAAATTAAGTATAGAATAGTATTGAAATTTTATAAGACCAGGAGTAAGAAAATGAGTGAAAATTGTAATTCAAACTGCAGCTCATGCAGCCAAAACTGCGACAGCAGAAAAGCGCCAAGTGATTTTTTAGAAAAGCCTCATGAAATGAGCAGTGTAAAAAAGGTAATAGGAGTTGTGAGCGGCAAGGGCGGAGTAGGGAAATCTTTCGTAACTTCCATGCTTGCGGTTGCCATGAGGAGAAGAGAACACAATGTTGCAATATTGGATGCTGATATAACCGGACCTTCAATACCTAAAGCTTTTGGGCTGACCGAAAAAGCCAGAGGCAACGAATTCGGAATACTTCCGTCAAAAAGCAAGACCGGAATTGATATTATGTCAATAAACCTGCTGCTGGAAAATGATTCAGACCCGGTAATCTGGAGGGGACCGGTAATTGCTGGAACAGTAAAACAGTTTTGGACGGAAGTAATATGGCAGGACATAGATTATATGTTTGTTGATATGCCTCCTGGAACGGGAGACGTGCCGCTGACAGTGTTCCAGTCTATACCTGTGGATGGCATCATAGTTGTGACTTCACCTCAGGAGCTGGTTTCTATGATTGTCGAAAAGGCGGTTAAAATGGCAGAAAGCATGAATATTCCTATTGTGGGTATAGTTGAAAACATGTCATATTTTAAATGTCCTGACTGCAATAAGGAATATAAAATATTTGGAGAGAGCAATATAGAGGAAATTGCAAAAAAACATAATTTGAATGTAATTGCAAAGCTTCCTGTAAATCCTGACGTTGCTGCATCAATTGACAAAGGGTTGGTTGAATTGTGCGACGACAGTCTTTTTACAAAAATCGCAGAAATTTTGGAAAGGGAAGACTGGAAAAATAAATAATGAAATATCTTTCGTAAGAACGAGCTTGCAAGGCCCAATTATATCATCACCATGATTGCGGAGAATTAGATTGACACGGTAAATCATTTCATAATATAATAACTCAAATTAAAGAATAATTCGCAAATGAGGTAGTATTATGCCAAGACCTAGAAAATGGAGAAAAGTTTGCTGCCTTCCTGACTCTAATGAGTTTGGACCGTTAGATTTTCCTTTTGAGGAAAAATTAATTGTAAATATGACTGTTGATGAGTATGAAACCATAAGATTGATTGATCTGGAAGAATTATCACAGGAAGAATGTGCTTCCCAAATGAATGTGGCACGTACAACCGTTCAGGGAATATATAGTGAAGCAAGAAAAAAGATTGCGGAATCTTTGGTTAACGGAAAAGTTTTAAGAATCGAAGGCGGTGACTATAAACTCTGCGAGGGAGACACAGACTTTTGCAGAAACAGGTGTCCCAGACGCAGATGCCTTGACGATTCAGAGAATTCATAACTGCTGGGAACAGCAGTTTTTTATTTGCTGAAAATATATGCCGAAAACAAGGAGGTAATTGGAATTGCAAGGAGAATTCCCATACTTCCTATTATTGCCTGCAATATTTCGTATACTATCATTTCCAGGTTTATAAGCTGCAGTATGTCGTTGTGATAAACAACCATTAAAAGCACAACGGACAATGAGCTTCCTATGTAGGCAAGGACCAGAGTGTTTGTCATAGTGCCTATGGAATCCTGACCAATGTTCAATCCTGATTTCAAAATGGTTTTAAAGTCTTTACTTTCAATATTTTCTGCAAGCTCATTCATTGCAGATGAAATTGACATTGAAATATCCATAACCGCGCCCAGCGACCCTATTACAATGCCACTCCATAGTATCGCTTTTAAATCTATTGGATTTGAAGGGTTGATCATCAACAGAAATATAGAGTCGTGGTCAATCAAGCCCGTAAGATTCAGCATGCTGCTTATAACATAAGAGAGAATGCCTGCGGAGGCAAGTCCTCCCAGGTTCCCGACTATGGCACACAATGTTTTTTTATGAATGCCGTTGATAATAAACAGGCTTGTGAAAACAATGAACATACATATTACCACTGATGAAACATATATATTTCTTCCGTTCAATATAGAAGGTATGAAAACCATAAAAATTGACAGACATGTGATAATCAGCGATATAATTGTGTTTATTCCTTTTTTCCTGCAAAGGAGAATAAGAAGGGCAAAGAATATTCCTGCCAGGAGCATCAGAGAATCTGCCCTGTAATATTCAATGAAGGTCCACACCATTTCATCAACATTTGTTCTTGAGCTGAGCTGTGATATAAGAATGTCGTCACCGACTTCAACCTGTTTAGGATTAATTCCCGAAGCCTCGTCAATAAATTGAAACGCTTCAAGCTTGTCTGATTCAAAATCCTTGCTTTTTATCTGAGCCGTAAAACGTATTGTTTTTGAGGACATAGTTTCATAGCCATAGTCTATGTCTTCGTCCTTAACATCATCTATAGATATGACCTTTGCTCTGTATGATTGTCCTTCATCTTCTGACACAAGTTCAACCTTGTTTGTTTTGTAGCCTATTGTTATAAACAAGACTGAAAAAACTAAAGCAAAAATATAAGCTAATATATTTTTATATGATTTGATTTTATCCATAATTCACCTTCATTAATTTTTCTTTTTAAAAATTTTATCACAGATTGCATTTATAATCAAATTTTATTTGTATTTTAAAAATTGTTATTGCATTAAAAAACCTGTTCTGATATAATAGTTAGAAAATGAATATTTTACTGTGATTGGAAACAGTAGGTTTGTACATATTTTAAGAGAGCTGGCGTCCGGTGCGAGACAGCAATATGAGAACCGAACTCATCCATGAGTATTTGAAGCGAACGAAGTAGTTTCAAACGGATAAAACCGTTATATAATAGAGTGAGGCAAAAGCCTAATTTGGGTGGTACCGCGGATAGTCTTCGTCCCAACAGTGGGAGAGGATTATTTTTTTTGCATTGGACAATTATCCGGCTCCTGCAATTCCTGTATACATAACAGAGAGCGGTTGATTCGTAAGAAACGCGAACTCCCGGCGCATTAATCAAAATATAATATGGAGGAAAATATGAAATCATACAATCCTGGAGCCATTGAAAAAAAATGGCAGGAAATTTGGGAAAAAAACGAAACATTTAAAGCTGACGACAATTCAGACAAAAAGAAATTTTATGGTCTTGTGGAGTTTCCATATCCGTCAGGAGTAGGTCTGCATGTGGGTCATATCCGCGCATACACCTCTCTTGAGGTAATATCAAGAAAAAGAAGGCTGGAAGGATTCAACGTACTATTTCCTATAGGCTGGGATGCCTTCGGACTTCCGACTGAAAATTATGCTATACAGACAGGCATACATCCGAGAATAGTTACGGACAGAAATATCAAAGTATTTACTCAGCAGTTAAAAGCAGCAGGCTATTCGTTTGATTGGTCAAGGACTGTTGACACAACAGATCCGGAATATTATAAATGGACACAATGGATATTCATTCAGCTTTTCAAACATGGTCTGGCTTTCAAGGATAAATCATATGTTAATTTCTGCAACAGCTGCAAGGTTGTTCTTGCCAATGAGGAATCCCAGAACGGTGTTTGCGACCGCTGCGGAAGCGAGGTGGTGCAGCTTGAAAAAGACGTTTGGTTCTTGAAAATCAGAGAATATGCTGATAAATTGTTAGAAGGATTAAATGAAGTTAACTTTTTGCCAAGAATCAGACTTGAGCAGGAAAACTGGATAGGACGTTCCTACGGTGCCGAGGTTGATTTCAAATTGAAGGATACGACCGATAAGCTGAGAGTATTCACAACAAGACCCGATACCTTGTTCGGTGTAACATTTATGGTTATTGCACCTGAACATCCGTTCCTTGAAAAATATGCTTCAAGGATTACAAATATGGCTGAAATCCACGAATATCAGGAGCAGTCAAGAAAGAAGACCGAATTTGAAAGAGTTCAGCTTGCAAAGAACAAGACAGGTGTTGAAATAAAAGGACTGACAGCCATAAATCCTGTTTCTGGAAAAGAGGTACCCGTATGGGTTGCCGATTACGTAATGATGGGCTATGGAACAGGAGCAATCATGGGTGTTCCGGCACACGATACAAGAGACTGGGAATTTGCAAAAAAATTCAATATACCCATAATCGAGGTTATTGAAGGCGGAAACGTGCAGGAAGAAGCATTTACTGACGTTGAAGACGGAATACTTGTAAATTCTGATATTCTCAACGGTATGAGAGTAAAGGAAGCCATAAATAAAATAATTGATTTCTTAAAGGACAATAATCTTGGAGAGCCCAAGACAAACTATAAAATGAAGGACTGGGCATTCAACAGGCAGAGGTACTGGGGAGAGCCTATTCCAATAATCCATTGCCCTCACTGTGGAATGGTTCCCGTGCCTGAAGAAGATTTGCCGGTTACACTGCCTGACGTAGAGAATTATCAGCCGACAGAAACAGGAGAATCTCCGCTTGCAAACATACACGAATGGGTTAATGTAAAATGTCCTGTATGCGGAGCAGATGCAAAAAGAGAAACAGACACAATGCCTCAATGGGCAGGTTCTTCATGGTATTTCCTGAGATATATAGACCCGCACAATCATGACGCGATAGCTTCCAAAGAAAAATTTGATTACTGGGGACCTATTGATTGGTATAACGGTGGTATGGAGCATGTTACAAGACACTTAATTTACTCGAGATTCTGGCACAGATTCCTTTATGACATAGGGGCAGTACCATTTAAAGAACCATATGCTAAACGTACCGCACAAGGGCTGATTCTTGGCTCAGACGGTGAAAAGATGTCAAAATCCAGAGGAAATGTTGTTAACCCTAACGACATAATCGATGAATTTGGAGCAGATACCCTGAGAACCTATATTATGTTTATAGGCGATTATGAAAAGTATGCAATATGGAACGATTCAAGCGTTAAGGGATGTAAGAGGTTCCTGGACAGAGTATGGAAGCTGCAGGAAATAGCTGCTGACGAAGAAAATTATTCAGAAAAGCATATGTCGCTTATGCATAAGACAATAAAGAAGGTAAGTGAAGATTACGAGGCAATGAAGTACAATACAGCCATAGCTGCAATGATGAGCTTCGTAAATGATGTTACAGCCGATAATTATGTCACCAGAGGCGAGCTTAAGGCATTTGTAACTTTATTGAATCCTGTTGCTCCTCATATAACAGAGGAAATATGGGAAGAGATGAATTTTGACGGAATGCTTAACCAATCATCCTGGCCTGAATGGGATGAAGGAAAGACAGTTGATGATGTTATTGAACTTCCTGTTCAGATAAGCGGCAAGGTAAGAGGAAAAATTATGGTGTCCAAGGATGCCGACCTTGAAACAGCAAGAAAGATTGTCGTTGAAGATGAAAATATCAATAAATATCTGGAAGGGAAAACAACCGTAAAGGAAATTTATGTTCCCGGTAAGATTTTTAACATTGTTGTTAAATAAAAAACTAAATGAAATAATTTAAAAAACAGTTGACTATATAATTTAAATGTTGTAATATTTCAGAGACAGTATAAGGGCAAACTTTCCTAAAGGAAGGGGCGCAAAGCTTGAAGTCTAAGGAATGAAATATTCTATGATGGTTCGGCCGCTAGCAATAGCGGCTTTTTTGTTACAAAAAAACAGAAAAATAAAACTTTATGATATTGCTTAAGCATCTGCATATTTGGATATACTTAAGCTGTATACAAGGTTAAATCCGGCAGACTGCAAACAGAGAGGATTATATGGGGCACATAGGAATTATAATTGAAAGATACAGACAAGCTCTTGGAATAAGCCGCAAGGAGCTGGCAGAAGATATCTGTTCTGAAAAACACATTTACTTGATTGAAAAAGGTGAAAGATCCCCTTCCGCAAATATACTTAAGCAATTAGGGGACAGGCTTGGAATTAATTTATTCGAATTTTTTCCATATGTTGATTGTATCGAACCCTTGACTGTTATAGAAAGAATAAAAGATTTCTATCTATACAGGGCAAACCTTGACTTTGATTCTCTGAAAAAAATTTCAGAAGAATCATTCAGGCTTATTGATTTTCAAAACAAGCCGTGGAGCTTTGAAATAAGGCTGAATGACCTGTACCATATGGCTTTTGTGGAGAAAAATCATGAAGAAACAATCAGCCAATTGGATGTCTTGATTAATGAAGCAAAATCCTGGAAGTTTACAGGTGCTTTTGATGTAAATGCATATACGCTTATGGCAACTCTCTGTCTTATTATCGGCGATGCCTATGGGTCAAGAAGCGCCGCATTAAACGCTTATGATATTTTTCAAGGTAAATATGATGAAAAATACCTCCCACTTTCGACCACCATAACAGTAAATCTGATGGGGGCATACTACATTAGCGGTGAGTATGATAATGTTATAGATGTAGGCTGTGGATTTCTTGAGACAAAGCATATGCTCAATTCATATGACAGAATTCATTTCATATATATCTTCATTTCATTTGCATACTATGCAAAAAAGATGCGCAATGAAGCTCATGAGTTCTTGAAAAAGGCAATTTACTTCCTCATGATGGAATACAGGCCCACAGATGTCAGCTACATGGCAATGGATTCAAACTTTCGCGAAATGTTGAAAGATTTAAGCTTCGACTCCGAAATAACCGGCGATTTCATAGAAAGGTATAATTTGTAATCTATTCTGCTGATAAAATTAATTAAAAGTTCATCTCATGATGCATTTGAACACGGGACATGCCTTCACAAGGGAGAAGCCCATGTCATTTTGAGAGCGCAGCACGAAGGATCTATTGTTGTATAAAGAAGTAATGTGCAAAGTAACAATTGTTCCATATAAAATAGCTAAAATCTGTGATAACATAAGAATATTAAGCTTTATATGTTATTAACTTAACATGTTTAACACACAGAATGAAGGGTATATATGTTTCGTAATTAAACAACAATTAAAATTCTTAAGTTGTTATTTATCAGCAATATGCTTTTAAATAAAATTACATAAAAGAGAGGAGGAAAGAAATGGAAAAAATTAAAAGGGCAAAGGGTATTAGTATTTTATTATTGTTTATGATGGTGTTTCAGTTGATTATGCCTGTAAACTTTGCTTATGGTGATGCAGATGGAGTGAATCAAAACATTGAAAATGATGAAGATTACTTCGAAACAGTATCTGGAACAGCCATACAGGCAAAAGGAATAGAGCTGCTGCAGAGTGGAAATGACTTAGGCGATATATTTGAATTTGAATGGATGAAAATTAATGGTAAGGAAATCAATAATGGTGATATTATTGAAATAGATAAAGATACCGAAGTAATAGTTCGCTTTATTTGGGATACAAAAGGCAAGAATGCAAAAGGCGGCGATATTGCATCAGTTCAACTTTCAGATGCCTTTGCAGATGTTGCAATAGATAATCAAAAGATTGAAGTTGAAGGGATTGATGTTGGAAGATATAGCATTAATGGTGGCAAGTTAACGTTTGTATTCAATGATAATATTACCCTTGATGACGTCAAAAATGGTTTTGTGGAGCTTGGACTAAAATTTGATTTGGAAAAATTCAATGAAGATATCGAGCAGAGTATTCCATTTTATGACAGCAGCAATAAGAATATAAAAGTAATTGCAAAACCTAGCGGAAGTATTAAAGGTATTACGAAAGAAGGGACTACTGATACTAAGCAGGATGCAAAATTCATCACATGGACAATTGATGTTGTCAATACCGACGGAAATACAATAACAGATGCAGTTGTAAAAGATACTCTTCCGGATGGATTAGGAAATCCAAGAAATTTTGTTGTTAATAAACTAAAAATAGGGTTAGACGGAACAAAATCCAAAGGGGATGCAACGTCAATAAATCCTGCAGGCTTTCCAATTAATCTAGGTACTATGGAACCTTATACCGGATATAGGATTACATTTATAACAGATATTGACTATAGTAAGGTGCATCCTGATTCGAAGTACGAGTATTCTTTTGAAAACAATGCTGAATTTGAATATGGAAGTACGAGTTTACCGGCAACAAATACAGTTAGCGGATTGACAAGGAGTAACCCTATTGAAAAGAATGGCAGCGTTGTAACAGGTTCTACCGATAAAATCAATTGGACAATAGATGTAAATAAAAATGGACAGGAAATAGCCGATGCTAAAGTAGAGGATAACCTTCCGGCAGGACACTCTGTTGTTGCAGGCACCATTAAGTATGTGAGAATAGTTAAGAATGGAAATGGATGGAATGAGGTATCGCCTGAAATTACAGTCAGTCCTAATGAATTTCCTGTAACATTAGGAAAATTGACAGAAAATGATGCCTATAGAATTAAGTTCCAAACGCAGGTGGACTGGTCAAAAGTAAACAGCGGCGATTACTCAGTGAATAACAGTTTTACAAATACTGCAAAGCTGCTGGATGGAACAACGACCTTGAATGAAGCATCTAAAACCGTAACATTTACAAGAAAACCAATTCTTGAAAAGGTTGGAGTAGACAAAGTTGACTACACCAATAAAACAATAACCTGGAAAGTTACTGTCAACAGCGCGAAACATCCTCTTGGAGAAGTAACTGTAACAGACTATCTTCCAAAGGGTCTGTCAATAACCGGAAGCGGCATAGCAGTTACAGCCGATGATAATTCTACTGTCAATATAACATCTGATGTGGATACTACAAATGGCGGTTTAAATGACGGAAAAACCAAGCTTACGATTAATTTAAACAATGTAGGAACAAGAACCATTACAATAACTTATACGACGGCAATAGATTTTGATACTGCAGGAATTGAATTTGGCAGTTTTACAAATTCAGTTGGAATGACCGGCAATGGTATTGGAACTGGCGGCACCTCCAGAGATGTTGAAGTAGACATAGCCTCAAATACCTATGAAAAGAACTTTAAAGGAATAGACTATAATCAAAAAACCATGGATTGGGAATTGAGAGTTAATCCGAAGAGAGAAAATATTGCCTCTGGATTTGTTATTACTGATACATTCCCCAATCAAGGAATGATTCTAAAGCGAGAAACAGTAAGTATTACTTTAGGGGGACAAGAGCTCGATAATACTGCATACACACTAGCCCCCATCGGCAGCAACTATAACAATGGATTTACTATTACATTTAATCAACCTATAGCAGGCGGCGAGCTCGTAGTCACTTATACAACTTCTTATGATCCGCAATATACGGATGGTGATAACAACAGCCCGAAACCTCATGTGGGTGGAACTGATAAAGAAAAACGCTATATAAATAGTGCTAACTTTAAAGGAAAAACGGTGCATGGTCATGATATTGGTGTAGATAAAGAAGCATATACTGACGTAATAGATTCGTCCTGGAACAGCGGGAAAAAAGAAGGTAAATTTGTTCACGTTATTGATGATAACGGTAATGTTGCAGATGGCTGGATAAGCGGTGCCGAAAGAAAGATTGCATGGCAGATATACATCAACTATCAAAAACAAAACCTCGGGAAAAATGTAGAGGTAAAAGACATTCTGCCTTATGTAGGTAAAATTGATAAAGAAAGTATAAAAGTGTCTGTGTATACAGTTAAAGCTGATGGTAAAACAACCATTACAGATAGCGTATTAAATTCCAGCAATTACAATGTAGAGGTTACTAATAAAAATGACACTACCATAGGAAGCGAGTTTACTTTGAAATTTAATAATTTTGAGGTAAATGAAAGATATGTAATTGAATTTACAACATCTGTACCTGATATGTCATCGGCGCAATATACCAACAATGCAACAGTTACAGTTGATGGGAAGAATTATCCATATAAGGCGACCCTTAACTATGCAAAACACAATTCTTTCTTGGAAAAGAATGTAGTTGGTGTAACCGGCGAAGTATTCACAGGCGATGAAGTTAACTGGAAAGTTACAGTAAATGAGAGCTTGTCTGTTATTTACAATGCAGAAATTAAAGATACAATAAGTGAAGGTCATGTTTATAAAAAGGATAGTCTAAAGGTTTATAAATTACAAGATATGCAAAAAGCTTTAGTAGAGGGAAAAGATTATACTTTAAATACACAGGGAAATGTTCTGACAATTAATCTCCTTCCTGCTGCTGAACCCTTGAAAGACACTTTAGTATTAAATTACACTACCGTTGTTACAACGGAAAAGGGTGATATAGGAAATAAAGTTGAGATTTCAGGATCAGAACTTACAACTGTAACTAAAGAATCTTCAAAATTGAGCGCCAGATTATTTTCCAGGGCAGGCGGAGAATGGGCAAAAAGCAAAGGTGCATTAAAGGTAACTAAAAAAGATGCGGAAACTGATGAGGTAATAGCTAATAATTCTAAAGAAGCAACATTTAAGCTTTATTATGATTTAAATGGCAGCAGAGTAGAATACAAACAAGAGAATCCGTTTGTGACAAAAAATGGTGTTCTTGAAATAGGTGACTTACCTTTCAGAACTTACTATTTAAAAGAAGCAGAATCTCCAAATGGATATGTTTTGTCAGATGATGAAATGACAATTATAGTGGATACTGCATATGGTGACAGTAAAGTTTTCACATTAGCAGACTTTGAAAACACCAAAGAAAAAACCATAGTAACAGCCACTAAAGAATGGGTTGACGGTCCAAGTATCAGACCGACGATATGGTTTAAGCTTTATAGGAACATATCCGGCGGAGCAAAAGAAGAAGTACCTGGAGCTGAAATTAAAGAGCTGTCAAATGGAACAACAGAAGCAATTTGGAAGGACATTGATAAAACAAATATTAAAGGTCAGATATATACCTTCTCTGTTAAAGAAGTTGATTCAAATGGCGATGACTTTAAACCTGCAAATTATGAAAAAGCAGAAAACGGTCTGAAAGTAACAAACAGTTATGTCAGCCCGACAGATGCAAGTGCAAAGGCAGTCAAGGTATGGACAGGAGAGCCGGAAGGCAGAACAATACAGAAACCTGCAATATGGTTTAAGCTGTACAGGTATGTGGAAGGCGGTACGACAGAGGAAGTACCAGGTGCTGAAATTAAAAAACTGGAAGATGGAACAACAGAAGTGGTTTGGAATAAACTTCAAAAAACAGATTCCAACGGAAAAGAATATAAATTCTTGGTAAAAGAAGTT
Source organism: Sedimentibacter sp. (assembly GCA_032059885.1). GTDB lineage: Bacteria > Bacillota > Clostridia > Tissierellales > Sedimentibacteraceae > Sedimentibacter. Next base: position 245,883 of record DAMBZP010000002.1, on the reverse strand, counting down.
AATTCTCTGGGAGATGACTTTGTACCTAAGGATTATAGCAAATCAGAGGATGCTTTGACAGTTACCAATACTTATACAAAGAAAGATGTAACAGCAGTAAAGGTATGGAGAGGAGGCTCTTCTCCAAAACCAACAATATGGTTTGAGCTTTATAGAAATGTTCAAGGCGGAGAATTAGAAAAAGCAGGAGTTGAACTTAAAGAGCTTGCAGATGGTACAACTGAAGTAATCTGGCAGGATGTAGACAAAGCGGATAAGAACGGAAACGAATATATCTATTCTGTAAAAGAAGTAGATAAAGATGGAAAAGATTTTGTTCCAAGTGGATACAGAAAATCTGAAGATGGTTTAACAGTAACAAATACCAGAAGGCCTTCCGATCCTGGAGACCCTATTAAAGTTTACGGCAAAGTAACTGTTAAAAAAATTGATGAGAACAAGAAGGTTCTTTCCGGAGCGGAATTCACATTGTATGATGCAAATGGTAAGGTTGTAGCAAAAGCCGTGACAGGTTCAGACGGAACAGTTTCCTTTACTGATTTGGAAAAGGGAGATTATGTTTTGAAAGAAACGAAGGCTCCTGAAGGATACGTACTGGATGAGAACGAAAAGGATGTTGCTATAAGCGGTTCTGAAACTAAGACATACACAATCACGAACAAGAAGGAAGAGCCAAAGAAGCCGGGAAGGTTAGAAATAATCAAGACTGACGAGAGTGGAAAGCTTCTTTCGGATGCCTGGTTCAGCCTGATTGATGAAAATGGGTCAACAGTGCAGAATGTGGAAACTGTTAATGGCCGCGCAGTATTTGAAGATGTACCTGTCGGCAGATACACTGTTAAGGAAGTCCAGGCTCCTGCAGGATATGAGCTGAGCAGCAAGGAAGTTAGCGTAACGGTTGAAAGTGAAAAGACTGTTGAGTTGAGCTTTGTGAATAGGCTTAAGGATACCCCTGGTGTTCCTGCAAAGGGAAGCATATCAATAATTAAGATTGATGAAAATTCTAATCCTCTTTCGGGAGCTGAGTTTACTTTGTACGATGCAGACAATCGTATAGCAGCAACAGCCGTATCTGATAAGGACGGAAAAGTAACTTTTGACAATCTTAAGGACGGAAGGTACTTTGTAAAAGAAACAAAAGCACCTGAAGGATATGTACTTGTGAATGATTCCAAAACAGTGGATGTTACAGGAGGAAAAACCTACAGCTACAGATTTAAGAATGTTCCTGAGTCTACTTTGATAGAAGAACCGGATGTACCAACAGGATGGGAAATCATAGAAGAACCGGATGTACCGCAGGGACCGGGCACTCTGCCTGATACAGGATATGCGCTCAACACATGGATTCTTGCAGCACTTGGATTGATTCTGATACTGGCAGGTATAATTTTAAACAAAAGAAGAAACTTTATAGATTAATTAATGAGTTGAATTAATGAGAGGAGCCATGCTCCTCTCAAATTTTAAGGGGATTGCTATGATAAGAAGATATCTGCCCCGCATTTTGATTTTTACGGGGATTGTTATAACAGCAACGGCGCTGTTTCTGGAAATCAGTACAGAATATTATCAAAATAAGTATGTCGAGGAATATGACAGGTATATCAGCTCTATTGATTCACAGAAGGTAGAAAATGAAGAATCTGCACAGCCTTTGGAGAACCCTTCTTCTGAAATAAATCAGGGCAGTGAGGAAAAACCACAGGAAACTCCGGAAGTTATCAAGGAAAATCCTACAGATAAGTACCTGGATGGAAAAGCAATCAGCGGAGTAATAGAAATTCCAAGGCTTGGAGTGAGGGCGGCCATACTTGAAGGAACAGACGACAGAGCTTTAAAGTACACTGTTGGACATTATCCTCAGACAGCAAATCCCGGTGAAAAAGGAAACTGTGTCCTGCTGGGACACAGAAATTATGTGTACGGGCATTATTTCAGAAAGCTTAATGAGCTGGAAGCAGGCGACAAGGTTATAATCAGGAAGGGTACAGATACTTACACATATGTTATTACTGAATCTTTTGTGGTGGAACCGGAGGATATATGGGTTCTGGATGCCACTGAAGATGCTGTGGTGACAATGATTACATGCACACCTGTGCCGGCATATACTCACAGACTAATAGTAAGAGGAATACTTTCGGAGTAAATGAAAGGTGGGAAAAAGGGAAAAATTTTTATTAAAATCCTATTGACAAAAAAGACGGATTGATTTATTATAAATAAAATTAAATAAATAATAATGCGTTGACGCAGAGAAAGATATTTTTATCAAACACAGAGAGTCGGGAAGGGTGAAAGCCGACATTGAAGAAAATATGTAATATTCACTGCAGAGCATGCCGGTTCAAAGCAAAAGCAAGTAGGCGGGCACGTGTACTCACGTTACAGGGATAGAAGTTGTCAGACTTTGAAGTGATGATATAATCATAATTAGGGTGGTACCGCGGAATCTTTCGTCCCT
>DAMBZP010000002.1:235768-243382 GCA_032059885.1 Sedimentibacter sp. | reverse complement strand
ATGAAAGATTTTTTTATGCTTATGCAGACTGCAGAAGCATAAAATCAGTAATGAAATCTGTATGTTCCAAATTTAAAAATTATATAAGCTTTGGCCAAGTTTATTAAAAATTAAAATTTAAAAAATGAAATTAAGAAATGGAAAATTAAATTACCTTTGGAGGATATTATGAAATTAAATTTAATAAAAAAATCAATAGCTATGGCATTAATAGTGCCTGTAGTTTTAACAGGCTGTACAACCCAGCCGGCAGATACATCAAAACAGGGGAGCAATGATGCAAAAGCATCGGATAAAACTTATAAAATAGGAATATCACAGCAGCTGGAGCATTCATCACTGGATCAGGCCAGAGAAGGATTTATTGACGGATTAAAGGAGCTGGGAGTAAATGTAGATGTGGATTATGTTAATGCCCAGGGGGACCCTAATAACACTCAGATAATTGCGGAGAAATTTGTTAAGGATAAGGTTGATATGATTTACAGCATAGCGACATCGTCCACACAATCAGCTAAACAGGCGACCAGGGAAACAAATATTCCGGTAGTTTTCTCATCGGTTACTGACCCTGTATATTCTCAAATAGTTGACAGCCTTGACAAAATAGAAAATATTACAGGTGTTACCGACAAGGTTGAGGCATCAGAAATCTTAAAGTCAGCGAAGGATTTGAAGGAAGGCGCCAAGGTTATAGGGATTATTTATAACACCGGAGAGTCAAATTCAGGGGTACAGGTTGAGGAAGTGAAAGCGGCAGCGGAAAAAATGGGAATGACACTTGAAACCGTGGGCATTACAACAATAAATGACATACCTCAGGCAGTCAATACTCTGGCTAAAAAAATAGATATTATGTATGTTATTTCTGATAACATGGTTGCATCTGCTATCGACCTTTTGGCAAAGTTATGTATTGAAAACAACATTATTACACTGTCAACAATCGAATCACAGGCAGCAGACGGAATATTGATGAGCAATGGGTTAAATTATTATAACCTTGGAAAGCAGGCTGCTGAAATAGCTAAGAAAATACTGGCTGATGGAGCGGACATAAAGGAAATAACTGTTGAACAGCCATCAGGTCTGAAGAAAATTGTAAATATAAAAACCATGGAAGCATTAGGACTTACAAAGGACAACAAGGCATTCGAAGGAGCAGAATTTGTAGAGCAATAGACGAGCAATGGCTGAGCAATTGAAAGAAGTGTGCCTGAGGCACATTACAATATCTCAGCCAGAGCTTATCAATATCTCAGCAATTGTTCATACAATTCAGGGAATTACGGCTCACTGGCGGAAGCGGTGTGAGAGAACACCAGTTTAACAATAGCTGAATGGCGGCTGAGCAATTTGTGGTCAGTTGTATCTGTCACTTGCGGGCGGATGATAAATGGGAAGTTATCCTTCCCTTTTTTAATTGTTTAATATATAATATTTATAAATTAATGAAGGAGGAATCAATTGTTTTCCTATTGCATATATAGATAATCAATTGAAAAATCTATTGTAATGAATAATATAGAAAAGATAAAATTTGATACCAGAGATAAATTTTATAATTATCTGAATATGAAGCTTACCGCTTTGATTTGCGGGGAACCGGACTGGCTGGCCAATTTGTCCAATGCATCTGCATTGCTTTGGATGCTGCTTGAAGATATTAACTGGGCAGGGTTTTATTTGTATAAAAACAATGAACTCATTTTGGGACCTTTTCAGGGAAAACCTGCATGTACACATATCGAAACAGGAAAAGGAGTTTGCGGAACAGCTGCTGAAACAAGAGAAACCCAGCTTGTTAAAAATGTTCACGAATTTCCCGGTCATATTGCATGCGATTCTGCATCTGAGTCTGAAATAGTTGTTCCGATAATAAAGAATGACATATTAATCGGTGTACTGGATATAGACAGCCCGAAACTTAACAGATTTGATGAAACAGACAAAAAAAATCTTGAAAGATTTGTGTCAATAATTGTCAGGTACGTCAATTTCCCTGAATCCTTCATATAGGCTTAGTTGAACATTTAACAGCCCCTTTCATATAATATTACATAATGAAAAGGGGTGAATAAATGAATAATGTAGCAGGGCATTTCTATAATAATTCCAACATATACAACCCATATTACACATATCCGCAATGGAACAAATATTTGGATTATAATAAAAATGCAGTATATGGACAGAGCGGCTGCAACTGCAAAAAATCATATTTAAGAATACTTAATACGTATCCAGATACTGAGCTTGATGTTCAGATAAATGAAATAGTGATGGCAGAGGGATTGAAAACCGGAGAATACACAAGATATGCTCAATTTTCTCCAGGAACATATCAAATCAGAATTTATGAGTCGAGGGAATCTAAAAACTTAATATTTGAATCCATCATTGACATTGACCGTAACTTGTCATACACGGGAGTAATAGCTGAGGACGACGCATATCCTGATGATATGAGTGTTCTTATGATACCCGAAGCAAAGGAAAATGCCATGAACGGAAGAATGTCAGCAATAAGAGTTACAAATCTCTCCTCCGATTCTCCAGGGCTGGAGCTTGCGGCTTCAGACGGGACAATATTGTTTGCAGGCATAAACTATGGAGGTGTTTCCGGCAATGTTGCAATACCTTCAGGAAGGTATGAATTAATTTTGCGCGAGAAAAGTAATAAGAATACTGTGAAAACATTTAATGTGGATTTCGCGCCCAGAATGCATTACACCTTGTTTGTCACGGGTAAATATGGAGAAAGTGGTATCAAAATAATAATACCGGAGGACGGAGTTAATTACTTAGAATTATGTTAGGTATATAAAACAAGCCAAGTGCTTGTTTTTTTGTTGTAGCAAAAAACAGCTTGTGATATAATTTAGGCATTACTACTATTACATAGGAGATATATAAAATGAAGACAATAGGAATTATAGGCGGAATGGGGCCGCTTGCAACAGTAGATTTATACCGTCGCATAGTTATGAGAACAAAAGCAGCAAGGGACCAGGAGCATATACACGTTTTAATTGACAGCAATACAAATATACCTGACAGAACAAAAGCAATTATTGCAAACGGGGAAGACCCCACCGTCGAGCTTATTAAATCTGCCAAAAGGCTTGAGCAGGGAGGCGCCGACTTTTTGATAATGCCTTGCAATACAGCTCATTATTTTATAGATATTGTAAAAGAAAGCGTGAATATTCCATTTATTAATATGCTTGAAGAAACGGTCAGGCATACATATAATAAATACGGACAGGATACTGTTGTGGGAATAATGGCAACAGATGGTACAATAAAATCTAAAATTTACGAGAATTACTATTCAAAGGCAGGAATTAAGACGGTAATTCCGGAAAATACACAGGAAAAAATCATGAAATTCATATATGATGTTATAAAAAGCGGCAAATATGATGAAGGAACCGATTTACTGTTTGAATGTGCCGGGGAATTGAAAGAGAAGGGTGCAGATACATTCCTTTTGGGATGCACAGAGCTTTCATCAGCACAGTATCTGTATAAATTTGAAGGGCCGTTTATAAATCCAATGGAGGTGCTGACAGAGGTTTCAATCACATATGCCGGTGGGGAACTGAATTAACGAAGAAACAGAAAAAAATTTGAATTATACAGCTTGGAAAACGACATAACATTGGAGGAATTATGAAGGACTTGACATCGAGACAGGCAGATTTAACACTCTTTTTTGTAGCATTTTTTTGGGGAACAGGCTTTACTGTCACCAAGATGGCACTTGAAATATACATCTACAACACATGCGGCAATTATATTGAGTATGGAAGCTGTTATAAGAAGTCTGTTTGGAATGATGTTCCTGAATGAAAAATACTCTGTCGTTACAATAATAGGATTTGCAGTAATATTTTCAGCGGTCCTCATAGCTGAAACAGGCTATGACTGGCTGTTAAACATAATCCGTAAATTTTTCAGAAAATAAAATAGGTATTGAAAACAGCGAACAATTAATATATAATCCCATCTTTGACAGTTCAAATGCGGAAAATGCTGTTGTTATTAGCATTTTCTGCATTTATGATAATAAAAAAATGTAGCTATATATTGCTATATATTATTACTTTTTCTTAGTGATTCTAATGGTTTTTTTCATGTTAACATCGGTTGTAAAGCAAGACTTTTCAAAACTAAGTAAATTAAGCGAGGTATTAAATGGCATTATTGATGGATAAAATTTGGATAATAGGTCCCCCAGGCTCAGGGGAAACTACAATTGCATTAAAACTAAGCAAAATTCTTAATATAAAACTTTTAAACCTTGATGATATCTATTGGGAAGAAAATTGGGTAAAGAACACAAATTTTGCTAATGAGGTTATTGATAAGTTTACAAGAGATGGTTCTTGGGTTGTTGACGGATTTTACGATGAATCGGCTGAGATGATGTATAATAAAGCTAATATTATTTTTTTATTAGAAGTACCATATTTCTTAATGATTCTAAGATTAATATATAGAAGTTTTTTTAGAATAACTAAAAAGCAAGTAGTATGTGGTAATAATTATGAAAATATTAAATTTTTGTTTTCTAGAAATGGGTTATTTAGATTTGCTCATGAACAATACTTTTTTTAAAGAAACAATAGCTCTAAGAAATGATGTGATATGTATTAAAAGTTTTAACGAGATAATTAAATTTTTAGGTTTTGGAAAGCAAAAGGTCAAGTATAGCCTATGAGTTGGTTTTAATTGATAAGAGATATTAAATGGAGGAACTTAATTGAAAGAAAGAAAAAGTGCTCGAGCACTAATTATTAATGAGAAAAATGAAGTGTTATTAGAAAAATTCGAGTTTCCTAAAGTGAAAGGTAATAAGGTCTTATGGGTTACACCTGGTGGTGGATTGAAAGATGATGAAACATATGAAATAGCTTTAGAAAGAGAGTTATATGAGGAGCTTGGATTGGAAGTGACAATTAATAGTAATCCTGTATTAGTAAAAGATGTATTAATTGAAGGTAAAATTGAAATGTTTAATAGCCATGAAGTGTACTATTTATTAAATTTAAACTCTAATCAAGTATTTAATTTAAAAAATATGACTAAAAATGAAATAGACACTTTACAGGGTATAAAATGGTGGACTTTACAAGAGCTAAAAGAAATAGCAAATTTCGCACCTCCTGAGATTAAAGAAATACTAGAAAAAAATTCAAAACTCGCACAAAGTGAAAACGTATAACTATGATAATAATTATATAAACGTAGTAACTTATATGAGAAAATAATAAATTTAAGGAGGATAAAATAAGATGAAAGAAATTAGAGTTGCATTTGCAGGAGTTGGTTCTAATACATCTTCTACATTACAATTAATAAGTAGAGCAAAAAATGGAGGTAATTTGCCAGGAATTAAAATAGGTATTGAAAACAGCGAACAATTAATATATAATTAAGAAAAATATTCGTATGGAGAAATCATGAAAAAATATAAAAGAAACCAAAGAATCGGTGCATTGATGAAAATTTTCGCGGAAAAACCCAATTATGTTTTTTCTTATAATTACTTTTCTGAAATTTTTAATGCGGCAAAATCCACAATCAGCGAGGATGTGGCAATTGTAAAGGAATTGGTTGCAGAGCTTGATTACGGAAAAATAGAAACAATATCGGGAGCTTCCGGCGGGGCGGTCTTTGTTCCTATTCTGAACACAAAGGAAAAAACGGATATACTCAATGATTTGTGCAATTTGTTCTCAAATAAAAATAGAATATTACCAGGCGGATTTATTTATCTGACAGATATATTTAACAATCCAGGCATAGTTACAAATATTGCCAAGCTTATAGCATCAGAATTTTCAAATAAAAAAATAGACTGCATAATAACTGTTGAAACAAAGGGTATACCCGTTGCCATTTTAACCGGACAAAAGCTTAATGTGCCTGTGGCGGTAATAAGAAGAAACAATAAGGTTACTGAAGGTGCTACGGTAAGCATCAATTATGTTTCGGGATCATCAAATAATATTCAGACTATGTCATTATCCAGAAGATCGTTAAAAGAAAATTCAAGAGTGCTGATAGTGGATGATTTCATGAAGGGCGGCGGAACCTGCAAGGGAATGGCGGATATGATGAGAGAGTTCAGCGCTGAAGTTGTGGGTACGGCGGTTGTTATTGAAACTAAGGAGCCTGAAAAGAAATTGGTTGATGATTATCTGTCACTGCTGGTCTTGAATAAAATAAGCGAAAAGGACGGAATCGTTGATATTCAGCCAAATTATAAATTGTTAAAATAAATTCATACTTTTTTTGCCAAAAAAGAAAATGTTTTTTTGCAATTTTTATACGGATATAGTATAATAGACAAAATGGACATAATATTTTGGGGGAAGGTGGTGACAACATGAAAATATCGGACGTTAGAGTAAGAAAGATTAATTCGGAAGGTAAGATGAAGGCAATCGTTTCCGTTACCTTTGATGATTGTTTTGTAGTACATGACATTAAAATTATCGAAGGGCAGGAAGGTTTGTTTATAGCGATGCCAAGCAGAAAAATGCCGGATGGAGAGTTTAAGGATATAGCTCATCCAATAAATTCTGAAACAAGAAACCTTGTTGCAGAAGCTGTTTTTAAAGCTTACGAAGAAAAGCGCCTGGAAGAAGGGGAAAGCGTTGAAGCAGCTCTTCTGTAGCGCCATGGCTGATGATTGAATAATCAACAGTTCCCGGGTCTTATTATAAGACCCTTTTATTGTGCGAATTGTCACACTGATTCAATATTACTGTTCATAGCTGAAAATAAGCGCAGACCATATCATTCAAATCATGAGTTCATCCTTTGACGGCGCTCAGGATGACGACCTCACAACTATGAATGGTGACAATCCATTAGATTCATCTGTTATAAAATAGAATTTTTTTGACTTAATTAATAAGATGTAATATAATATCACAGTATTACAAATTAAGGAGAAATAATATGAGTATATCAATTATTTTGGCAGCCGGGGAAGGGACCAGGATGAAATCTGATATTCCAAAAACCCTGCATAAGGTTTGCGGAAAGGAAATGGTAAGATACGTAATTGAAGCTGCTGAAAATTCAGGTATAGAAAAAAATATTGTTGTGCTTGGACATGGAAAAGAAAAAGTTGGATACAATATTAAAGACATGAATGTAATAACGGTTGAGCAGCCGGTTGGAGCAGGTTCTCCCTACGGAACGGGCTTTGCTGTTATGTGTGCTTTTGATTTTATTAGTGATGATGAAACAGTAATAATCCTTTGCGGAGACGGGCCCCTTATCAGAAAAGAAACCCTTTCATCATTCATTAAATATCATGAGGACAAGGGGTTTGCCGCATCTGTCATGACTGCATGTCTTGACGATCCAAAGGGGTACGGAAGAATCGTAAGAAACGATGATGCCATAATGAACATTATAGAAGAAAAGGATGCATCTGTGGAGGTTAAAGCAATAAGAGAAATAAACACCGGAATTTATTGCTTCAGCGGCAGGTTGTTAAAATATGCTCTCAGCAAAATAGATACGGATAATTCACAGGGAGAATATTATCTTACAGATGCCACAGGGATATTTGTAAAGAATAATTGGGAT
>DAMBZP010000002.1:233602-235758 GCA_032059885.1 Sedimentibacter sp. | reverse complement strand
CAAAGTCTTAAACAATGAAAATTACAAAATAGGAGGCTGGATACTGGAAGATTCAACTGACATAAAAGCTGTAAACGACAGAGTTCAGCTTGCTGAAGTAACCAAAATCATGCAGGAAAGAATAAACAAAAGACATATGCTCTCAGGGGTCACAATAATTAATCCTGAAAATACATACATTGAAGATTCTGTTGCGATAGGAAGAGATACTGTTATTTACCCCGGAAGTATTTTAGAAGGCAGTACTGTAGTGGGCTCTCATTGCAAAATCGGTCCAAATACACGTATAATAGATTCGACGGTTAAAAATGATGTAACAATCGAATACTCTAAGGTTATAGAAGCGTCTGTTGATGATGGCACAAATGTAGGTCCCTTTGCTTATCTGAGACCGGGAACTGATTTGGGAAAGAATGTCAAAATAGGTGATTTTGTAGAGGTTAAGAAATCAACTATAGGAGATAATTCAAAATCATCACATCTTGCATACATAGGAGATGCAGAAATAGGAAAAGATGTTAATATAGGCTGTGGGGTAATATTTGTAAATTATGACGGAAAAAACAAGCATAAAACAATTGTGGGAGACGGAGCTTTTATAGGAAGCAATTCAAATCTGGTTGCTCCTGTAAACATCAGTCAAAACAGTTTTGTTGCCTGCGGATCTACAATCACAGATGATGTAGAGGAAGGCGATCTGGCAATTGCACGCGCAAGGCAGGTTAATAAAAAAGGTTTGGGGAAGAATAGATATTAGAGGTAAATATGTATATAATTGCAGGACTTGGCAATCCGGGTAAGGAATATACAGGTACCAGACATAATGTTGGATATGATTCATTAGAGTGTTTGGCAGACAAGTATGATGTAAAATTGAATAAATTGAAATTTAACTCCGTTTATGGTGAAACAACCATAAACGGAGAAAAAGTTATGCTTGTAAAACCTGTAACTTATATGAACCGAAGCGGGGATGCCATAGGTGAAATAATGAAGTTTTATAAAATCCCAATTGAAAATCTCATTGTCATTTATGATGATATTGATATACCTGTAGGTACTTTGAGGATCAGACCTCACGGAAGTGCGGGAACTCATAACGGGATGAAGTCTATAATTCAGCAGGTGGGCAGCGGCTTTCCGCGCATACGGGTAGGTATAGGAAGAAATCCTGATATGGATTTGGCGGATTATGTGCTTCAAAGATTCGGCACGGAAGACAGAGAAGAAATAAGAACAATGATGGAAAAAGCAGCAGATGCGGCAGTCGAAATAATTAAAAGCAGCATAGATACAGCAATGCAGAAGTACAACATAAGGACGATTGATTAGCTATGAACAAAATTTTGTTTGAGCAGTTTCAGAAGACGGACAAATTTAATAGAATAATTGAAAATTATAAAGGAAATAAACGCCAGCTTATTCAAGGGGTAAATGAAGAAAGTATGGCGTATTTGGTGTGTAATTTATTAGAGTCTGCTGCCGATAAAATTCTTCTTATAACAAGCAATGAAGCTAAATCAAGAAAATATGAGGAATCCATAAAGGCATACACAAATTATGGGGACAGACTGCAGCCCAAGGAATTTTTATTGTACAATGTTGATGCTTTAAGCAAAGATGTGGAGTATAAAAGAACCGATGTTATTGATAAAATTATTAACTCCAAAAAGTACGTGGTTACCGCATCCATAAATTCTGTCATAACCAGAGTGGTGCCTAAAGATAGATTTAAGAATTCTGTTATAGAATTAAAATATGGAAGCAATTATGATTTAAATGAACTCAGAAGCAAGCTTGTCAATATGAAGTATGAAAGGGTGGATGCAATAGAAGGCATCGGCCAGTTTTCTGTCAGAGGAGGAATAATTGATGTCTTTTCTCCTTCAGAGACTAACCCTGTGAGAATTGAATTTTTTGATGATGAAATTGATTCAATAAGGTCAGTTGATTTAAAGACTCAGCGGTCTGTTAAAAATTTAAAATCAGTCAGAATAATTCCCTGCAGCGACCTCATGTTCCAGAAGGATGAAATAAAGAAAGTTCTGTCTGAAATAGACAAGGATTATCAAAACAGAATAAGTAAAATTAAAGACCTTCATAATAATAAGGAAGCGGAAAAAAAACTTAAGGGTCTTTACAATTCTTATCAAGAC
>DAMBZP010000002.1:202955-233592 GCA_032059885.1 Sedimentibacter sp. | reverse complement strand
ATCAAGACAAACTTAGCGGGGGATTGGGAATAGAAAATGCCGATCTTCTGGTTCCTTTCATAAAGGACAGCTTTGTGAGCGTCCTTGATTATTTTGATGATAATTTCATACTTGTTCTTGATGAACCTGAAAGAATATTTGAAGAATTAAAAGGTATAAATGAAAGCTTTGAATTAAAGTACAGCGAATTGTTCGAAAAGGGCGAAATATTTACAAAGCAAAGCAAGGTATATATTGATGAGCAGGAATTAAAGTCAAAGATATCAGAGAAGCCATTTATATCAGTAAACGGAAGAGATAAAATTTTCAAAACTGAGGATTCGGTTAATCTGCTGTTTAAAGAAGCTCCATCCTATTATGGTAAAATGGAGGACTTGTCCAAGGATTTAAACAGGCTGAAGTATAAAGGATACAAGACGGCCGTAGTGCTCTCCACAAATGAAGGATGCCAGAAGCTTCACAGCATATTGAACGATTATGAATGCACGACCACTTTGTCAAGGGACATAAATGTTACAGCCGAAAGCGGACAAGTGATAATTGTTTCGGGAGACTTAAAAAAGGGCTTTGAATATTACGACAATAAAATTCTTGTGCTTACAGAAAATGAAGTGCTTGGAACACTCAGAAAAAAACCGCACAAGGCAAAGAAACAAAAAGGCTCCAAAATTGACGTCTTTACAGATTTGAAGATTGGAGACTATGTAGTTCATGAGCATCACGGCATTGGTCAGTATGTAGGTATTGAAAAAATAGAAGTCCAGAATATCAAGAAGGACTATCTGTGCATTAAGTATAAGGGCGAAGATAAACTGTATGTGCCTGTAGACCAGATGTCACTTATACAAAAGTATATCGGTTCCGATTCCGAGAAACCCAGGCTGAATAAAATGGGGAGCGCAGATTGGATAAAAACCAAGGAGCGTTCCAAGGCGGCAATAGAAAATATGGCTGCCGAGCTTGTAAAGCTGTATGCACAGAGAAAGGTTGTGAAGGGTTATGCCTTTGCGCCCGATACAGAGTGGCAGAAGGAGTTTGAATATAAATTTCCTTTTCAGGAAACAGATGATCAGCTCCGCTGTATAAAAGAAATCAAAAAGGACATGGAAAAGCCATCATGCATGGACAGACTCCTTTGCGGAGACGTAGGCTTCGGAAAAACAGAGGTAGCAATGAGGGCAGCCTTCAAAACGGTTATGGATTCAAAGCAGGTTGCAATACTGGTGCCTACGACTATATTGGCACAGCAGCATTATACCAATCTGGTTGACAGATTCAGAGGCTATCCTATCAAGATTGAGATGCTGTCAAGGTTCAGGACCCCCTATCAGCAGGCTAAGGTTATAAGCGATTTAAACAAGGGAATGCTTGATATTGTCGTCGGGACACATAAACTGCTGGCTAAGGATTTGAAGTTTAAGGATTTAGGCCTGTTAATAATAGATGAAGAGCAAAGATTCGGCGTTAAGCACAAGGAGCTTATAAAGCAGCTCAAGACAAACATAGATGTATTGACTCTTTCGGCTACTCCTATTCCAAGAACACTGCATATGTCAATGATCGGCATAAGAGATATGAGCATCATATCAGAGCCGCCTGGAGACAGACTGCCAATTCAGACGTATGTAATAGAATATAATGAAGGAATTATTAAGGATGCCATTGAAAAAGAAATTTCAAGAGGCGGTCAGATTTATTACGTTCATAACAGAGTAATTGATATTGACAGTGCCGCATCAAAGCTTCAAAAGCTTGTTCCGGATGCCAGGATAGCTGTTGCACACGGTCAGATGAATGAAAGGCATCTGGAGAACATAATGTTTGAATTTGTCCAGAAGGAATATGACATATTGGTATGCACCACAATTATAGAAACAGGTATGGATATTCCAAATGCAAATACTCTGATTATTGACAATGCCGACCATTTGGGACTTTCACAGCTTTACCAGCTCAGGGGGCGTATTGGAAGGTCAAACAAGGTATCATTTGCTTATCTTACCTACGAAAAGGATAAAATGCTGTCGGAAGTGGCAGACAAAAGGCTCAAAGCCATTAAGGAATTTACGGAATTTGGTTCAGGCTTTAAAATAGCTATGAGAGACCTGGAAATAAGGGGATGCGGCAATATATTGGGTGCCGAGCAGCACGGTCACATGCTTGCAATCGGTTATGATTTATATGTTAAATTCCTGGACAGAGCAGTTAAGGAAATGCAGGGTAAAGCGAATGAAGATGAGGATATTGAAACATCAGTGGATATAAGTGTTGATGGATATATTCCTTCAACATATATAGAAAATGAAGAGCAAAAGATAGAAATATACAAGAAAATTGCTGCAACTACAAGCAGAGATGATATTTACGACATTACAGAGGAAATTATAGACCGGTTTGGAACGCCGCCTAAGCAGGTTGATAATCTGCTGAAAATATCTTACATTAAGATATTGTGTCACAGGCTGCACGTTAAATCTATAACTCAATCCGGAGTTACGGTAAATATTGAGTTGTATTCAGTAAATGACTTAAACCAGGACATAATAGGTTTCTTGATTGAAAATTACAATAATAAAATAAAATTTGACGTATCAAAGGAACCTATTATTAAATATAAATTAGATTCCGCGGAGCAAATGATGATTCTTGCGGAGTTGGAAAAATTCTTTGAAATATTAAATAATTATAAAGCAGGTTTGAAGGAATCTGCTGCGGAGGAAAAGCATGAATAAATTAAAAAAATCACTTGCATTGACACTTGCTCTTTGCATGACATTATCTGTGGCTGCATGTCAAAAAAACAATGGGGACACAATGGAAGAGGGCGTAAAGGCCAAGGTTAATGATAAAGTAATCACTCAGAAAGAATATGATGAGCATCTGGCAGTTTATAAAAAAATGGCAGAAAGCCAGTATGGTGAAGGAGCATGGGACAAGGAAATTTCTGAAGGTCAGACAATTGGAAGCTATTATGAAAGCACTTTGCTTGATCAGTTGATTTCAGACCTCTTACTGGTTGATGCTGCCGAAAAAGAAGGTATAACTGTTTCAGATGAAGATTTGAAGGGTGAGCTTGATAACTTTAAAACATATCTGGATACCGATGAAAAATATAAGGAATTTTTGACAAACTACGGTATGTCTGAAGAATATCTCAAAGAATCAATAAGGAAAGAATATCTGATTAATCACTATCTTTCAATTAAAATTGAGAGCCTGCAGCCTACCGACGAAGAACTTAAAACCTTGTTTAACGATCTGAAAATGAACGAAACTGTAAAAGCAAGCCATATACTTGTTAAAACGGAGGATGAAGCAAAAGCTGTAATAGACAGGCTTAACAAAGGAGAAAGCTTTGAAGATCTGGCAAAAGAACTTTCTATTGATACAGGAAGTGCGGCAAAAGGCGGAGATTTAGATTATTTTGAATATGTTGACATGGTTCAGCCGTTTTCAGAAGCAGCGTTCAATATGGAAGTGGGAGAAATAAGTGAACCTGTACAGTCTGAATATGGTTACCATATAATTAAGGTAACCGATAAAAAGGTAGATAACGAAGTTACACCGGAAACAAAAAAGACAGCCTTGACTGAATATTATAAATCTATGAAGTACGAAGAATTAGTTAAAAAATTAAAAGATGAAGCAAATATTAAAAAATAATGAAGTCTTTATTAATAAAAAGAAAAAAATGTTATAAGAGGTAAAAAAATGTTGCTATTCATAAAAGCTTCCTATATAATGTTAATGATATTTCCAATAATATCCGTAAACTAATCAGGATAAAATCTATTAAAGTGCAAATAATAGAAAATATTAAAAGAAATGTCATATAAATAAAATTATGCAATTGGAGGAACATAAGTTATGAAAGCAACTGGAATTGTCAGAAGAATTGATGACTTGGGAAGAGTAGTTATCCCTAAAGAAATAAGAAGAACATTGAGAATCAGGGAAGGAGATCCTTTAGAAATATTTACTGACAGAGAAGGTGAAATAATTCTAAAAAAATATTCGCCTATTGGAGAACTAACCGAATTTTCAGGAGAGTATGTTGAGTCCTTGTTTGAAACAACAAGACATATTGCTATAATTACAGATCGCGATGGAGTAATAGCTGTTTCGGGAAGCTCTAAAAAAGATTATTCCGAAAAGAGATTAAGCCCTGAGCTGGAAAAGATAATTGAGAGCAGGGAAATTTATATGACAAATGGAAATGCCAAGCCAATTAGAATTACAGCAAATGAATTTAATCCAGACAACTATACAAGTCAGGTTATAGCTCCAATATTAGTTCATGGAGATCCAATAGGAGCAGTAATGCTTCTCTCAAAGGATAAGGGAGCAAAAATGACTGATGTTGAAGAAAAATTGATAAAAACCGCAAGCATATTCTTGTCAAGACAAATGGAAAGCTGATATATTTAATAAAGATGATTTATATCATCTTTATTTTTATCTTTGGAATTTTTGTAAACGCTTTACTTTGACTTGTATTTATCCTATAATATAGGATATAAAAATTTAAGTTAAATTATGGAGGCATATATGGATATAAGATTTTTGGGAGCCGTTCGAGGAGTAACAGGCTCAAGCCACTTAATCGAGTTTAATAACAAAAAAATACTGTTAGACTGCGGAATGTATCAGGGAAAAGATGAAGATTTGAATTCAGACGAATTCGAGGTAAACCCTGCAGATATAGACTATTTGCTTTTGAGCCACAGCCACATAGATCACAGCGGAAGAATTCCGCTTTTAGTAAAAAAGGGATTTAAAGGAGCCATTTATTGTTCCAAGCCAACCTATGACCTGTGTGAAATAATGCTTGTAGATTCTGCTCATATACAGGAAACAGAAGCAGAATGGAAAAATAAAAAAGCACTTCGCCAGGGCAGAAAGACGGTTGAACCTATGTACACACAAAGCGATGCCGTAGAAAGCTTTCAATATTTTAAACCTGTTCAATATGACCAGGTAATAAATATTGATGAGACTTTGACTGTTAAATTCAATGATGCAGGTCACATACTCGGTTCATCAATCATTGAAATGTGGTTCAATGACGGTGATGAAAATGTAAAGCTTGTTTATTCAGGTGACCTTGGAATGCGTGAAAAACCACTTTTGAAGGACCCTTCAATCATAGGAAAAGCTGATTATGTCATAATGGAATCAACATATGGAGACAGAATTCATGATAACATTGAACAGCGTACAGAAGAGCTGATAGGAATTATATTAAAAACAGCAAAAAGAGGGGGAAATGTAATAATACCGTCCTTTGCGGTGGGTAGAACACAAGAGCTCATATATGAATTGAATAAATATTATGACAGCCATCTTGATGCAATAGGAACAAGAGAAAATGAACTTAAAAAAATACCGGTATATGTTGACAGTCCTCTTGCGACAAAAGCTACAGAAGTGTTTAAACAAAATGCGAATGTGTTTGATTCGGAAGCGAGAAATTATATAATGACCGGAGACAATCCTTTGGAATTTGAAAATCTTCACTTTACTCAAAGCGCTGAAGAGTCAAAATCCCTGAATCTTTTGCCGGGACCTAAAATTATAATTTCCGCCAGCGGAATGTGTGAGGCCGGAAGAATTAAACATCATCTGAAGCACAATCTTTGGAGAAAAGATTCAAGTATCGTCTTTGTGGGATACCAGGCAGAAGGAACTCTGGGAAGAAAAATAATGGATGGAGAAAAGGTTGTAAAGGTTTTAGGCGAGACAATAAATGTCAAGGCAGAAGTATACAACGTAGAAGGTTTTTCAGGACATGCGGACAAGACGGCGCTGCTGAACTGGCTCAAGGGATTCAAGGAAAAACCCAAGACAGTATTCATAGTACATGGTGAACAGCAGTCAAAGATTAATTTTGCAAAGGAAGTTAAAGAAACTTTGGGATTAAACTGCATAATTCCTGAATACAATATGGTCTACGAAATAAAGAAGTCTAAGAATGTTGAAGGCAGACCCATTGAAGAAGCAGGTGCAGCAGCTGCAAAGATGCCTGGCGGTCAGCAAAGTTCTGTTGCTGTCAGAAGCAATGCAAAGGTAAATGAGAAGCTTATAAACGACCTTCTGGCTGATATAGAAGAGCTTAAGCAAATATTTGAAACAGCAGCCGAACGTACGAAAAAACACGTGGCAGAAAATATAAACATTGGTGATTATAAAAAAATCAATAATGCAATCATTGATTTGGAAAATGAAGTAATAAACCTTACTATGCTTACAAACGAATAAAAGCATTAAGGAGTAAATAATGAAAACACTGGCAATAGTGAGCTATACCACAGAATCTGTCAACAGCTATTATTATCAAATAAGAAGTCTTTTTTCAAATAAAATCAATATAAAAAGATACAGTCTGGAAGATTTGACAAATAACAGAGAAATTAAAATTGATTCAGATGTGCTGTTAATTCCTTCATACCATCTTTTTAATAAAATAAAAGATTATATAAGCAAGGGCACAGAGCTCTTATTTGCGTACAGAACAATATCAAAAGCAGGAATGGATAAAATAAACAGCATAAAAGAAGGTTCCGGTGTAGTCTTAATTGATGAAAGCCCGGAAATGGCCGATCAGATAATATCAATTATTTATCAGCTTGGAGCAAGCCACATTGAATTGAATTCATATTGGTCCATGCGAAGCTCAGACAGTGAGGACAAAACATTTATTATCTTGGGGCAGTCAGATTACACACCCGTGTCGGCAAAAGAAATAATAAATATAGGCAACAGCCTGCTGGATATCAATTCAATCATAGATATTGGAATGAAATTTGATTTGTTTTCTGTTCTTGACAGAAAAGATGTGGTCAGAAGCTATACAGAAATAAAGACCGCCAATTTTGGTCTTTTTAAAATACTGGGGCTTACTAACAGCCGCGAAAGTCAGCTGGATATTCTTCTGCAGGCCATTGATGCAGGAGTAATAGGCATAGGTGCTGATGGCAATATTTTCATGTACAACGAAAATGCAAGAGATATTGTTAAAAAAGATAATGATTTTGTAATGAATAAAAACGCGATGGAGCTTTTTCCGGAAATACCTTTTGAATATGCATTAGAAAACTTGAAACCGGTTGAAGAGAAAATCATAAAGATTAACGGACATGATGTGGTTGTATCTGTCAATCCGCTTCTTCATTCCAAAAAGATGTACGGTGCAGTCGCAATTATAAGAAGATATTCTGATTTGGAAAAAAAAGAATATATATTGAGAAAAAAACTTATAGGAAAGGGTCATGCGGCAAAATATGATTTTAAGGATATTTTCGGAAAAAGTAACGCTGTTATGGAATGCAAAAATATTGCAAGGCGTATGTCTCTTTCAAATTCGTCGATATTGATAACAGGAGAAACGGGTACAGGAAAGGAATTGTTTGCACAGGCGATACATAACAATTCATTGAGAAAGGAATACCAGTTTGTTGCAGTCAACTGCGGAGCATTCCCTGAAAGCCTTTTGGAAAGCGAGCTTTTTGGCTATGAGGAGGGCGCATTTACGGGTGCGCGAAAGGGCGGTAAACCGGGATTATTTGAGCTTGCACACAATGGCACACTTTTTCTGGATGAAATAACAGAAATGCCTATGACACTGCAGGTTAAGCTTTTGAGGGTTCTGCAGGAGAGAGAGGTTGTAAGGCTCGGCGGGGACAGGATAATAGATGTTGACATAAGGATAATAGCCGCAACAAATAAGGACATAAAAGAAATGGTAGAAGCAGGGAGATTCAGACAGGACCTGTTTTACAGACTCAATGTGCTTCCGCTGAAAATACCTCCGCTTCGTGACAGAAGAGATGATATACTTGGCCTTGTGGATTACATGAAAAAAACATTCAACAGCAATTTTGTACTGACCGATAATGCTAAGGATCTACTCATAAATTACAGCTGGAACGGAAATGTAAGAGAGCTCAGAAATTGTGTTGAATATCTTGTGAATCTTGGTTTAAAGGAAATAGATGACAAGGACATTCCCATTGATTACAGGGATAAGATAAAAGATACAAAAGATACGAAGCTGTTTGATTCAGAGCAGGAGACAATGGGAGAGTTTATTGAAGATGCCGGAGCGAGACTCAGAAAATATATTTTTGTGCTTGAGGAGCTGAACCATGCATATGTAAACAATAAGCGCGCAGGGAGAAGAAGTATCAGTGAAGCAGCTGCAAAAAAAGGGATTTTCATAAGTGAGCAAGAAATAAGGACGATTTTAATTAATCTTGAAAAATATAAAATGGCCGAAATAACCAAAGGCAGAAGCGGAACTGCAATAACCGTGTTTGGCATTAAGGCATTAAATTACTTACAAATGGGTTAAAAGGTGTTATTAACCGCACCTTTTAACCCATTTAATTGTATAAAATATTATAAATTATTTTTTTGACAGTAAAGAGTCTGTATTTTTAAGGTGTACCGAGGCTTTTCAAATAATAAATTAATGGCACAATTTATGCATATATGTTATTAAGTACTTATGTGCTTTTTCGCTCACAATAGAAAACGTTTTATTGAGGGCGAAAAAATAATTGTATGTTATTTAGTGGTTATTTAATACGCACTATTATTATTTGAAGGAGGGCACAAATTGAAAAAATTATTGACAGGCAATGAAGCTATTGCACGGGGAGCTTATGAAGCAGGTGTTCATTATGCGGCAGCTTATCCGGGAACACCAAGCACTGAAATACTGGAAAATATTGCTCCCTATAAGGAAATAATTGCCGAATGGGCTCCAAATGAAAAGGTGGCTGTTGAATCGGCTGTAGGAGCATGCTATGCAGGAGCGAGGACGCTTACAGCAATGAAGCATGTGGGGCTTAATGTTGCTGCAGATCCTTTTTTTACGATGGGATACACAGGAGTAAACGGAGGAATGGTTCTCATAAGCGCTGATGATCCGGGACTTCACTCTTCACAGAATGAACAGGATAACAGATACTATGCAAGGATGGCAAAGGTTGCAATGGTGGAACCAAGCGACAGCCAGGAATGCAAGGATATGGTTAAAACAGCTTTGGAAATAAGTGAAAAATTTGATACATTAGTAATGATAAGAATGACAACAAGATTGTGTCACAGCAAGTCAATCGTAGAAACGGGAGAACGCACGGAGGTTCCTGTTAAACCCTATGGGAAAAATACAGATAAATATTTAATTGCGCCTGCAGTTGCAAAGCAGCTTCACCCGGTAGTTGAACAAAGGCTTAAGGAGCTTGAGAAATTTTCAAATGAAACAGATTTAAACTATATTGAATGGAATGACAAAAAAATAGGAATCATTTCTGCCGGAGTTGCTTATCAATATGCAAGAGAAATATTTGGCGACAATGCATCATATTTAAAAATAGGTTTTTCATTTCCGCTTCCAATGGAAAAAATAAGAAAGTTTGCGGAGCAGGTTGAAAATCTTTATGTAGTTGAAGAGCTTGAGCCGTTTATGGAAGAACAAATAAGAGCGGCAGGAATTGACTGCATAGGAAAGGATAAAATTCCAAACACATGGGAATTAAATCCTGATATAGTTGAAAAGTCACTTTTGGGAACAGAAAAAGCAACTATTGATTATGACAAAACTATTGTGGTTGGAAGACCCCCTACATTGTGCGCAGGATGTCCGCACAGAGCTTTTTACTATGAATTGTCAAGGAAAAAGAATGTTATGATTACAGGTGACATAGGATGCTATACATTGGGAGGAACAGCACCTTTAAATGCTATGGATACATGTGTCTGTATGGGAGCAAGTATAAGTTCTGCTCATGGAGCTAAAAAAGTATTTGATAAAAACAATGACAACAAGAGACTGGTTGCAACCATAGGTGATTCAACATTTTTCCACTCCGGAATGAACAGCCTGCTGGATGTTGTATATAACAACAGCAACACAATAACCTGCATATTGGACAACAGAATAACAGCCATGACAGGTCATCAGGAAAATCCGGGAACAGGATACACACTGCAGGGAGCAAAGGCTTACATTACAGATATAGCCGAGGTTGTAAAGGCGTTGGGGATAAAGCATATAAAAACGGTTAATCCGCTGAACAATGCAGAGATGAAGGCTGCATTTGACTGGGCATTTGAACTTGAAGAACCCTCTGTAATAATATCAAGATATCCGTGTGCCCTCAAAAATTATTCTGAGCAGGATTTAACTGAGTTTGGTGCGATTAAAGGTGTATGTGAGGTGGATCAGGAAGTATGTATCGGATGTAAGAAGTGCGTAGGTACAGGATGCCCGGCAATACACTTCCAGAAAGAAATTAAAAAATCATCAGTTAATAAGGATCAATGTGTCGGATGTAAATTATGCATGCAGGTATGTCCTGTAAAAGCTATCAGCAAGGTAGGTGAGTGATATGAATAAAAATATTTTATTGGTTGGTGTCGGAGGTCAGGGAACGATACTTGTAAGCAAAATATTGTCAACAGGACTTATGGATGCAGGCTATGATGTAAAGATGTCTGAAATACATGGAATGGCACAAAGAGGAGGAAGTGTTTCGACTCAGGTAAGATATGGCGAAAAGGTGTATTCTCCAATTATAGGGGTTGGGGATGCTGATATACTTGTATCCTTTGAAACAATGGAAACATTGAGGTGGCTTGAATATCTTAAGCCGGAAGGTGTTGTTGTAATAAATGACTATGAAATTCCTTCTGTTCCCATACTTTCAGGTAAAGCGGATTATCCGAAGGGAATAATTGAATTGATTGAAGAAAAGGCAGAAACAAAGGTTATTAATGCTGCTGAAATAGCAGAGGAGCTTGGAAGCAGCAAGGTAATGAATGTGGTTCTCCTGGGGGCTTTAATAAAATCAATGAATCTTGAAGATATTGATTGGGAAAAGGTAATTAAGGATACGGTAAAGGAAAAGTTTGTTGAATTAAATATAAAGGCTCTGCATGCGGGAATGGACAATGTTGCGTGTGCAGAAGCGAGCTGTTAACAGCTTAAAACAAGATAAAACAGCAGGAGTGGATATATATGAGCTATAAAATATTGGCGATAAACCCGGGTTCAACTTCTACAAAAATTTCATTATATGAGGATGAAAAAGAAATTTTTACAAAAAAGTTAGATCATCCTCTGGAAATCATAGAAAAATTTGATAATGTTGAAGACCAGCTTCATATGAGAAAAGATTTAGTTATGGAGTTTCTGAAAGAAAAAAAATTTGATATAAAAGAATTATCGGCAGTAGTTGCCAGAGGAGGAATGCTTCCTCCTGTCAAACCCGGAGCATATATAATTAATGAATTAATGGTTGACAGAGTTGAAAACCGTCCGGTTATGGAACATGCATCAAACCTTGCCGCACCAATTGCATTCGAAATTGCTAAACAGGCAGGTATACCTTCATATATATATGACTCCGTCATGTCAGATGAACTGCCTGACATTGCCCGTATATCAGGAATGCCCGACATTCCCAGAACAAGCTCAAGTCATGTGCTTAATACAAGGGCAATGGCAATAAAGGCTGCAAAGGAGCGAGGTAAAAAATATGAAGACATGAATATTATTGTAGCTCACTTAGGCGGAGGAATATCTATTAATGTTCATGAAAAGGGAAGAATAATTGATTTGGTATCCGACGATGAGGGCCCGTTCTCTCCGGAAAGAGCAGGAAGAGTTCCATGCAGGGATTTAATAAATCTTTGCTACTCAGGCAAATATGACAAGAAGACCATGCAGAAGAAATTAAGAGGTAATGGCGGACTGAGAGCTTATCTGAATACAATAGATGCAAGAGAAGTTCAGGACATGATTGCAAACGGGAACGAGGAAGCAAGGCTGGTATATGAGGCAATGGCTTATCAGATTGCAAAAGGAATCGGGGAGCTTGCAACAGTGCTTGAAGGAAATGTTGATGTAATTATTCTGACAGGCGGTATTGCATATTCTGAAATGCTCACGGACTGGATAGTGAAAAGAGTTAAATTTATTGCTCCCGTAGAAATACTTGCAGGAGAAAATGAAATGGAAGCTCTGGTTTTTGGAACCCTGAGAGTATTAAAAGGTGAAGAAGAAGCCAGAGAATACACCATAGATGTAGATTCTAAAAAATAAAGGTATCACAGGGGACAGTTCGTACCGTCCCCTCTTTTGTTTCCTGTCAATAAATCCCTGTTCGGGTTCCATTCAAAATCATTATAAAAATCCTGTCCTACACAGGTCGTCATTTCTTTTCGTATCAATCGTAAACCCAATTCAAAAATTATTCTATATATCATACGATTGTCCTGCCGTTTCTATCCAGGATGATATAGTTTTTAATACTAGTTCCATGTTTCCGATATTACAATGATTTTCTGCTGATTCTTTTTCTGTAAAAACTCTGAAGGTCATGGATTTTACATTTGATAAAGAATCTATTTCTTCTTTATACATATTCAAAGGGATAAAGTGGTCATTTGAAGCACCTAACAATAAAACATCCTGCTCAATGTGAGGAGCAACATCATGTATTGTATATTTTCTTACTTCTGAAAGAAAACCATACGGCGTTGATTTGTTAAATACATACATCCCATGCGGTATTCCCCAGCCTGCACGCGATTCTTTTTTTGCAATAATATTGACGAGAAAATTCACAAGTGATTCAGCGCGAATATGAAGCAGCAATCCTAAGATGAATCTTAAAACTTTGGGCCTGTCTGACAATAGGACTTCATAAAAATCAGGCATAATGCTCCATGCAGCAATATGAGATATACGTTTATCTTTTGCAGCCCTTAACGCTAACAGTGAACCAAGAGATATACCAATTAGTGTAATGTCTTTCAAATCAAAATAATCTAATACTGTTCCAACAGGCTTATCCCAATCACGTGTAAATGGTATTTTTGAAAAATGAATACATTCACCCTGTCCTGGCCCTTCAAACAGATAAACAGAAAATCCCTGCCGTTTAAAATAAATCAGTGCGGGTAAAAATTCTTCCATATAGGAATCAAACCCGCCATGAAGCAGTATAGTTGCTTTGGGATTACTGAGCTTACCTGCAATTACAGGCATATATCCATTTTCATAAGGAATTTCTATTCTTTCCAATTCATTGTCAGAAATCATTTGGTTATTAATTTTATAGAATAAATTTTTATATTGTTTATATAACTTTTCTTTATCCGGGTCACTTTCATTCATAAAAAATTCTGCACAGCGTGTAAATGCAAGCTCATCCTGCTGGCAGCCAGTCTTTAGTGCTTCCGCTGCCAACAGATGCATCTCATTTACCAGTGACTTCACATCTGTTATTTTATGAGATACCTCTTGTATTTTTTCAAGCGGCGCGTTGGAAAGCATTACGGCTCTATTGAGCTGATAATTAAAATTAGGGTCTCTGTGCAGTCTATATGTGCCCGTTTTAAAATTTATTTTAGTCATAGCTGTCATCCCTTTTATCGATCCCAAGCATAGTAAAAATTATGTCAGCAATCTTTTCTTTGCTTTTCAGCTTGATTTCCATATTTGCATGAAGGATGCCTGACAATCCAAAAGCTAAAAAGTAAGCAGTAAAATTTGAATCCTCCACATTGAATAGTCCTTCATTGTTACCTTTTTCAATAAGTGTTTGTATAATGGGCTGTATTTTGCAAAGTATTTTTTCTGATAATACATGATGGCTTTCCGAGTGCAGTACTTCATCCTGCATGAAAGGTTCCATATGTGTCATATGCTCCCAAAATGCGTTAATTCCCTGCTCAATCTTTTGCATAATAGTCAGTGCTTCAGACTGTAAAATATCACTCATTTTTCCTATGCTGCCGTCAATGTAACTGTTCAATGCTTCCTCAATAAATTGTTCTTTTGATTTAAAGTAATAATAAAATAAACCTGTTGCAACATCAGCCCTACCTACAACCTCTTTAATTGATACACCTGATGCTCCGTTCTGCATGTACAGCTCAAGGCCAATCCCAAGCAGCTCTTGTCTGCGTTCATCAGGTGTTTTTACAATTCGTGACATAATATCCTCCACATTAACTGAATTATATTCAGTTAGATTATATCATACTGAATCATATTCAGTCAAGGGATTAAAGAGTCGATTTGAAAAAAGCTATTGTTAAAACACGAATAATATGGAAAAAAAATATATATTATTCGTAAATATACGAACATAAAATTGAAATACAAAATAAATAGTCATATTTTTATTGACTTTAAATTTTCTTTTTGTTATCATGTATTTGAAATTATAAATAACGTAACGAAGAGGAAGGTTATTATGAATTTTGGAGTCAGAAGAATATATGTGGAAAAAAGGAACGGATATAATACGGAAGCATCAAATTTAAAGGGCAACTTCGGACAAACACTGCGGCTGAATAATTTAAAAAATGTCCGCATATTGAATAGATATGATGTTTCTGATTTGGATGAAGATGATTTTAAGAAAGCAGTAAGCACAGTTTTTTCAGAACCGAACCAGGATTGTGTCTATGAAGAAATAGATATTAACGATAATGTGTTTGCTGTTGAATATCTTCCCGGACAGTATGACCAGAGAGCGGATTCTGCTGCGCAGTGCATTCAGATAGTTACCGGAAAGGAAAAGCCTGTTGTCAGGTATGCAAGAGTAATTGTCCTTGAGGGAGATTTGACAAGCGAAGAAATAAAAAAAATCAAAGAATATTACATAAATCCTGTTGATTCAAGAGAGGCTGATTTGTCGAAGCCTGACACACTGGATGAAAAATATCCTGAAGCTTCGGAGGTTAAAATTGTAAAAAACTTTATAAACAAATCTGAGAAAGGATTGGAAGAACTCCGTGTTTCGATGGGACTTGCCATGAGCTTCGAGGATTTGCTTTTTTGTAAGGAATATTTTAAAAATGTTGAGAAAAGAAATCCTTCCATTACAGAAATAAAGGTTATTGATACATACTGGTCGGATCACTGCAGACATACTACCTTTTCCACAATTATTGAAAATGTTGACTTTGAAAAAGGAAACATAACAGACATTATTAAAAGTACATACGAAGAATACATAAATGCAAGAAAAATTGTATATGAAGGAAAAGAAAAAGATAAGAATATTTCCTTAATGGACCTGGCAACCATCGGAGCCAAAGAGTTAAGGAAGCAAGGACTTCTTGATAATTTAGAAGTTTCGGATGAAATAAATGCGTGCAGCATTGTCATAAATGTCGACGTGGACGGAAAAAACGAAGAATGGCTTTTAATGTTTAAAAATGAAACTCACAATCATCCAACAGAAATTGAACCCTTTGGAGGAGCGGCAACATGTCTGGGCGGAGCCATAAGAGACCCGTTGTCCGGGCGCTCATATGTATATCAGGCAATGCGCATATCAGGAAGTGCAGATCCCAGAGGCAGCGTGGAGCACACACTTCCCGGAAAACTTCCTCAAAGAAAAATTTCAACGGAGGCGGCATCAGGTTACAGCTCCTACGGAAATCAGATAGGACTTGCAACAGGTTATGTAAATGAAATATATCACCCTGATTACGTTGCGAAAAGAATGGAGGTCGGAGCAGTTATAGCTGCAGCCCCAAGAGTAAATGTAATAAGAGAAGTTCCGGAAAAGGGTGATGTAATAATCCTTTTGGGAGGAAGAACAGGAAGGGACGGCTTAGGAGGAGCAACAGGCTCTTCAAAGGAGCATACAGAGGAATCCATATTGGTGTGCGGCTCTGAGGTACAGAAGGGAAATGCGCCCACCGAGCGTAAAATTCAAAGACTTTTCAGAAACCCAAGCGTAAGCAGAATGATAAAAAGATGTAACGATTTCGGCGCGGGAGGAGTGTCCGTTGCCATAGGTGAATTGGCTGAGGGGCTGGATATAAATCTTGATTTGGTTTCTAAAAAATATGAAGGTCTGGACGGAACTGAGCTTGCAATTTCGGAATCACAGGAAAGAATGGCTGTTGTGGTAAGAAAAGAGGATGTTGAGAATTTTAATTGCTATGCTCACGGGGAGAATCTTGAATCAACTGTTGTTGCTTCTGTTACAGATGACAGAAGATTGAAAATGACCTGGAGGGGGAAGGTTATTTTGAACATAAGCAGAGATTTTCTTGATACAAACGGTGTTAAGCAAAGGGTTAATGCTGTAATAGAGGAACCTGGACAGGTATCCAGGGAAATATTCCTGGCAGAAGGCTGGTTCAAGTTTAAATGGCTTGGAAATTTATCAGATTTGAATGTTGCTTCACAAAAAGGCCTGGCAGAAAGATTTGATTCGACTGTAGGAGCCGGGACGCTGTTAATGCCCTTCGGAGGCAGAACCCAGCTTACACCTGCCGAAGGAATGGCGGCTAAGATACCGGTTCTAAAGGGTACAACTGATACATGTTCCCTTATGGCTTATGGATTCGACCCATATTTATCAGAGATGAGTCCGTATCATGGAGCAATGTATGCTGTTATACATTCGGTGGCAAAAATTGTTGCAATGGGCGGAAATTATAGAGACGTAAGGCTTACGCTGCAGGAATATTTTGAAAAACTAAATAAGGACCCTGAAAAATGGGGAAAGGTTATGAGCGCACTCCTTGGTGCATATAAGGTTCAGCACGAGCTTGGCATCCCGGCCATAGGGGGTAAGGACAGCATGTCCGGAACATTTAAGGATATGAGCGTACCGCCCACTCTGATAAGCTTTGCCGTAGCTGTCGGAAATGTTAAAAATGTAATATCTCCGGAATTTAAAAAGTCCGGGAGTAAGGTTTTATATGTGAAGCTTAAAAGAGATTTGCAGAACATGCCGGATTTTGAGGATATTAAAATAAAATATTCTACAATACATGAGGCTGTAAAATCAGGCATGGTTTTAAGTGCGCATACTGTTGGGCGCGGAGGTATGGCAGCAGCTATAAGCAAGATGACGCTGGGAAATGAAATAGGATTTAATGCAGGCAATAAGGTGATATTTGTCCCAAGATACTGGTTTAAAGAAAATTATGGAGATATAGTTCTTGAAGTAAATAAAAGGGCGAAAATATTTGATGAGAAGCAGGACGGAGTATATGAAATTGGTTATACTGTGCCTGAAAAGCATATAAACATATATGATTCTATAGATATGTCTCTGGAGGAGATAAAAACCGGATGGATGAATCCGTTAAACAGCATTTATCCTGTCAAGGCGGACGCGGATGGCAAAATTGAAAGTTATTCTATTCCTGAGGGAATAAGGCATAAGAGAAAGTCTAAAATAAAAACGGCTGCGCCAAGAGTGTTCATACCTGCATTTCCGGGAACAAACTGCGAATATGATACCATGAGGGCCTTTGAAAAAGCAGGAGCGGAAGCAGAAATATTTGTATTCAAGAATTTAAGCTCCTTAGACATAAAAGAGTCAATAGAAGAAATGAACAAGCGCATAAGGCAGTCACAGATAATTGCTTTCCCCGGAGGATTTTCCGCAGGGGATGAACCGGAGGGTTCAGGAAAATTTATAGCTGCGGTGTTTCGCAATGAGCTTTTAAAGGATGCGGTAATGGACTTATTAAAGAACAGAGATGGTTTGATAATAGGCATATGCAACGGATTTCAGGCATTAATAAAGTTAGGATTGGTTCCCTTCGGGGAAATTGTTGATATGAAAGAAGATTACCCGACACTTACCTACAACAGAATTGCACGGCATGTATCATCATTTGCAAGGACAAAAGTGGTCAGCGACCTGTCTCCATGGCTTAATATGTGCAAGGTGGGCAACGTTCATTATCTGCCGGTTTCTCACGGCGAAGGAAGGTTTGCTGCAAATGAGGAATGGATAAAACAGTTAAAGGAAAGGGGTCAAATAGCTACTCAATATGTAGATGAAAATAACACTCCAACCTATGACGGATTTTTCAATATGAACGGTTCTGTTGAAGCGGTGGAGGGCATTACCAGTCCTGATGGAAGAGTGTTTGGAAAAATGGCGCATTCTGAACGTTTGGGCAAGGATTTATACAAAAATATTCCGGGAAAAAAAGATCAGCTGATTTTCGAATCAGGTGTGAAATATTTTAAATAACATAGGAGGTAATATGAAGGTTGCAATTATAATGGGGAGCGATTCGGATTTTCCCATAGTAGAAAAAGGGTATCAAATATTAAAAGATTTTGGAGTTGAAGTTACGGTCAGGGTAATTTCTGCACACAGGACTCCGGACGAGGCAATAGGCTTTGCCAAAAATGCAGAGGAGAACGGATATGAGCTGATAATAGGAGCTGCAGGCAAGGCTGCGCATCTGCCCGGTATACTGGCAGGCTGCACCCCGCTTCCAGTAATAGGTCTTCCAATAAAGTCATCCGAGCTTGATGGAATGGATGCGCTTCTGTCAATAGTACAGATGCCTCCAGGAGTTCCCGTTGCTACGGTTGCTATAAATGGAGCTGATAATGCTGCACTGCTGGCAGTTCAGATTCTTTCGGTTAAGTATGAAGTTCTGAGAGAAAAATTCAAAGAACATAAAAAGCAAATGGCTGAGAAGGTGTTTGAAAAAAATAAAAAAATAAACGAGAAATTGAAATAAAAATTAAATTGAAAATAAAAACCAGTGGAGGATTAAGATGAAAAAATTAGAAATGATTTATGAGGGCAAAGCAAAAAAGGTTTATAAAACAGAGGATGAGAAGAAGTATATCGTTGAATACAAGGATGATGCTACAGCCTTCAATGGCGGAAAAAAAGGAACAATAACAGGAAAAGGCGTTGTAAACAACAAGATGTCCGCTGCAATGTTTGCATTGCTGGAGAAAGAAGGTATTCCCACTCATCAGGTTGAGCTTTTAAACGACAGAGAATCGCTGGTGAAAGCGGTAAAAATTCTTCCGCTGGAGGTTATTGTAAGAAATGTAGCAGCGGGTTCATTGTCTCAGAGACTTGGTATTGAAGAAGGGGTGCCGATGAAGGAAACAGTTCTTGAATTCTCATATAAAAATGATGATTTAGGTGACCCCATGATAAATGATTACCATATAAAAGCAATGGATTTTGCAACGGATGAACAGCTTGAAGTTATAAAAAAATATGCGTTGAAAGTGAATGAAATTCTTAAAAAGTTTTTTCTTGAAATTAATATTAAATTGATAGACTTCAAGCTTGAATTTGGAGTTTATGACGGGCAGGTAATTCTGGCAGATGAAATATCTCCTGATACATGCAGACTTTGGGATGCTGAAACAAACAAAAAATTGGACAAGGACAGATTCAGGCGAGATATGGGCGGAGTTGAAGAGGTATATCAGGAAGTTCTTTCAAGAATCAGCATTAAACAAGACTAACATAATCAAAGGAGACATTATGTGCTTTGAATTAATAGATGATGACAAGCTTCATGAGGAATGCGGAGTTGTGGGAGTATATACGGATAATCCGCAAACGGCTTCACAGCTCATATATTATGGATTGTTTGCGCTTCAGCACAGAGGGCAGGAAAGTGCCGGAATCGCCATTCACACAGGAAATAAAATTGAATACCACAAGGATATGGGGCTTGTTCAGGATGTGTTCTCCGGCGATTTGGTCAACAAACTTGCAGGAAATATGGCAATAGGTCATGTAAGGTATTCCACCACAGGTGACAGTGAAAAACAAAATGCTCAGCCTCTTGTGGTGAGATACAAGGAGGGCTCAATAGCACTGGCACACAACGGAAATCTTGTCAATGCGGATTCCATGAGAAGTATACTTGAGGACAACGGTGTAATATTTCAGACATCAACAGACTCTGAAGTTGTTGCCAACATGGTGGCAAGACATTATAAGGGAGATATTTTAAAATCCATAAAAAATGTTACGGAAATTGTAAAAGGCGCCTATGCTTTTGTATTCATGACTGAAAAAGAATTAATAGGAGTAAGAGATAATTATGGATTAAGACCATTGTGTCTGGGAAAAAGACCTGATGGATATCTTCTGGCATCTGAAAGCTGCGCTGTAAGTGCTATGGGAGGAGAGTTCATAAGAGATATAGAACCAGGGGAAATGGTTGTAATAAACGAAAATGGTGTTGAAAGTATTAAAAGTGAAAAATATGCCCAAAAAAAGCTTTGTATATTTGAACATGTATATTTTGCAAGACCTGACAGCAACCTGGACGGAGTCAATGTTTACCAGTCCAGATACAATGCCGGAAGGCTTCTGGCACAGGAATCACCGGTACAGGCAGATCTGGTATTTTCTGTTCCGGATTCCGGAACGCCTGCTGCCATAGGCTATGCAGCAGAGCTTTGCATACCTTTCGGTCTGGGCCTCATTAAAAACAGATATGCGAAGCGCACGTTTATTGAACCTAAACAGGAACTGAGGGAACAGGGAGTTAAAACCAAGCTGAGTGTATTGAAGGAGCTTGTTAAGGATAAAATTGTCGTGATGGTTGACGACAGTATTGTGAGAGGAACGACAACAAAGCAGATTGTAAGCATGGTAAAGGAAGCGGGTGCCAGGGAGGTTCATGTGAGAATAGCGTCACCGCCGGTGACCCATTCATGCTTCTTCGGCATCAATACACCTGACCGTAAAAAGTTAATAGGAGCAAACAAAACAACAGAAGAAATCAAGGAATTCATAAATGCGGACAGTGTATACTACTTAAGCCTTGAAGGTTTGGTTAAATCAACATCTTCATCAAACAGCTACTGCCTTGCCTGCCTGAATGGCGATTATCCCATGGAAGTTCCAAATCAAACTATGTAAGGAGATATTATGTCTGACAAATTAACATATAAGGATTCCGGCGTTGATATACATGCCGGATATGAAACCGTGAGGCTTATAAGAGATTATGTGAAAAAAACATATACTAAAGGCGTTATGTCCGATATAGGAGGTTTCGGAGGAATGTTTGCAATCGACATGAATGAATATGAGGAGCCCGTCCTTGTTTCCGGAACTGACGGTGTGGGAACAAAACTAATGATTGCTTTTAAAACAGACATTCATGACACAATAGGCGAAGATGCGGTTGCCATGTGCGTTAATGATGTAATATGCCAGGGGGCAAAACCTCTGTTTTTCCTGGATTACATTGCGACCGGGAAGCTGGAACCGAAAAAGGCATCAGATATAGTAAAGGGAGTTGCAAGCGGGTGTATTAAAGCCGGAGCTGCACTAATAGGAGGAGAAACGGCAGAAATGCCGGGGCTTTACGGTGAAGGCGAATATGACATAGCAGGATTCTGCGTAGGGATAGTTGACAGGAAAAAAATAATTGACGGTTCCACAATTGCCGCGGGAGACATTCTCATAGGGATACCTTCAAGCGGCATCCATTCAAATGGATATTCACTTGTGAGAAAGGTTTTGTTTGAACACAAAAATCACAATGTAAATGAATATATTAAAGAACTGGGGTGCACCCTCGGAGAAGCATTAATGGTTCCTACGAGGATTTATCCAGGACTAATAATGGATTTAACAGCTAAATTTGAAATTAAGGGAATGTCAAATATAACTGGAGGCGGTTTCTATGAAAATATTCCGAGAATGTTTCCGGAAGGGATAACGGCTGATATTGAAACAAAGGATATTGCGGTTCATCCCATATTTAAGCTCATACAAAGAGAAGGAAACATTGATATTGATGAAATGTATTCCACATTTAACATGGGTATAGGCATGGTGCTTGCAGTGGGAACGGAAATATCAGATAATGTTATGGAATGCCTGAGAAATGCAGGAGAGACCCCTGTCATAATAGGCAGGACTGTTAAGCGGGAAGGCGGTCTTAAAATATGCCACAGTTGAAGATCGGTGTATTGATTTCGGGCTCAGGCACAAATCTGCAATCTCTTATAGACAATATAGAAAAGGGTTTTATAAACGCAGAAATATCTGTAGTAATTTCCAACAAAGAAAATGCCTATGGTTTGGAAAGGGCCAGACAGCACCGCATTGATGCTGTTTTTATAAATGAAAAGCATTACGGCAGCCTTGAGGATTTCAATGATGCAATAATTGAAGAACTGAGAGCACGCGGAGTTGAGCTTGTGGTTCTTGCAGGTTATTTAAAAATACTTTCGCATAAATTTATAGAGGCATACAAAGACAAAATAATAAACATTCATCCCTCACTGATACCTTCCTTCTGCGGAAGAGGATTTTACGGATTGAAGGTGCATGAGGCGGCTGTAAGCTACGGAGTCAGGGTGAGCGGTGCAACAGTACATTTTGTTGATGAGGAAGCTGACACAGGGCCGATTATACTTCAAAAAACAGTTGAAGTGGAGTATAATGATACAGCGGAAATATTACAGCAAAAAATTTTAAAGACAGAACATACAATACTCCCGCTTGCGGTGAAGTACTTCTGTGAAGGAAGGCTGGAGGTAGCGGGAAGGAAAGTCAGAATAAAGGAGTTGAAATAATTGAGAGCTTTAATCAGCGTATCGGACAAAACAGGAATTGAGAAATTTGCAAAAAAACTTCAGGAGCTTGGAGTTGAGATAATATCAACAGGAGGAACATATAAGACTCTTGAGGCAGCAGGGCTGAAAGTGACGGGAATTTCAGAGGTAACCGGATTTCCCGAATGCCTTGACGGCAGAGTTAAGACACTTCATCCCAAAATTCACGCAGGTCTTCTGGCAATGCGTTCAAATCCAGGACACATGAAGCAGATTGAGGATTTAGGCATTGAAACCATAGATATTGTTGTTGTTAATTTATATCCCTTTAAGCAGACAATACTTAAGGACAATGTGTCCAGAGAAGAAGCAATCGAAAATATTGATATAGGAGGACCTGCAATGCTGCGTTCTGCTGCTAAAAATTATCAGGATGTAGCGGTTGTTGTGGACCCGAAGGATTATGATACCGTAATCGATGAATTAAAGAAAAATAATCATGTATCAAAGGATACAAAATTTTATTTGTGTTCGAAAGTATTTGAACATACGGCACACTATGATGCATTGATAGCTTCATATATGAAAAAGGAAAGAAAGGACGAGAGCCTTCCTCAGACAATAACCATGACCTTCGAAAAAATACAGGATATGCGCTATGGAGAAAACCCTCATCAAAGGGCTGCTTTTTATAAGGAAGTTTCAAATAACAAGGGACTTTTATCCTCTGCCTTGCAGCTTCACGGAAAAGAATTGTCCTTTAACAACATTAACGACACCAATGGAGCTCTTGAATTATTAAAGGAATTTGAAGAACCTGCGGCTGTTGCCTGCAAACACTCAAATCCATGCGGAGTAGGAACGGCAGACAGCATACATGATGCATATATGAAGGCCTTCAATGCGGACCCAACATCTATCTTTGGAGGAATTGTAGTATTCAACAGGGAAGTGGATGAAAAAACTGCGGAAGAAATAAATAAAATTTTTATAGAAATAATTGTTGCCCCTTCATATTCAGATAAGGCTCTTGAAATACTTAAACAAAAGAAAAATATAAGGCTTTTGCTGCTTGAAAATATAATGCAGAAACAGGATGAAAATTCTTACGACCTTAAAAAGGTGGCGGGAGGAATTCTTGTCCAGACTGTTGACTCAAAGCTGTTACCGGAAGATAAAAAGATAAGAACAGTTACTAAAAGAGAGCCTGAAGAGCAGGAAAAGAAAGATTTAATGATGGCATGGAAAATCGTAAAGCACACAAAGTCAAATGCCATAGTAATTGTAAAAAACGGACAGTCAATAGGCATAGGACCGGGGCAGGTAAACCGAATATGGGCATGCATGCAGGCCATAGAGCATGCGGTTGAGTTTTCAGGCAGCGGAAGCTTGAAGGGGGCTTCACTGGCATCAGATGCTTTCTTTCCATTTTCGGACTGTGTTGTAGCAGCGGCTGAGGCAGGTATAACCGCAATAATTCAGCCGGGCGGTTCAATCAAGGATGTAGATTCAATAGAAGAATGCGATAAAAACAACATGACAATGCTGTTTACAGATATGAGACATTTTAAGCACTAGGAGGAAGCATGAAGATTCTGGTAGTTGGAAGCGGTGCGAGAGAACATGCTGTTTGCTGGAAATTAAGGCAAAGCAGCAGGATTGAAAAAATATACTGTGCACCGGGCAACGGGGGTATTTCACAAATTGCTGAATGTGTGGACATAAGCGCCGACAGCTTGAAGGAGCTTGTGGAATTTGCTGAGTCAAGCAGCGTTGATTTAGTTGTAATAGGGCCCGAAGGACCTCTTGTGGGAGGCCTTGCGGATATGCTTTCAGAAAAAAATATCAAGGTTTTCGGTCCATGCAAAAAAGGCGCGAAATTGGAAGGAAGCAAGACATATTCAAAGCATTTCATGGAAAGATATAATGTTCCCACAGCAAGATATGAGACTTATACCAATTCAGAAGCAGCACTTGAGGGTTTGGATAAATTCCATATTCCGATTGTTGTAAAAGCAGATGGACTTGCGGCAGGAAAAGGTGTATTAATCTGTCAGACAAAAAAAGAAGCAGAAAAAGCAATAAACAGCATCATGAACGAAAAACAATTCGGAGATGCAGGAAACACAATAGTGATTGAAGAATTCCTTGAGGGAACGGAAGCTTCTCTTTTGTGCTTTGTTGACGGTAAATCCATAGTACCGATGGAAAGCGCCAGGGACTACAAAAAGGCATATGATGGAGACTTGGGACTGAATACAGGCGGTATGGGATGTTTTTCTCCAAATACCATATATACTGACGAGCTGAAAAAGTATATAAGTGAAAATATATTAGAAACAACATTGAGCGGATTGATAAATGAAGGAATGGACTTTAAAGGTGTGTTGTTTATAGGTTTGATGATAAACAATAATGAGGCTAAGGTGCTGGAATACAATACACGGTTCGGCGACCCTGAAACAGAGGTTGTGCTTCCCAGACTGAAATCAGATTTGGCTGATGTTATGCTTAAATGTATTGGGGGTAATTTAACAGAAGAGGATTTGCATTGGTATGATGAAAAGTGTGCAACAGTAGTGCTTGCTTCCGGAGGATATCCTGAAGGGTATGAAAAAGGCAGGGAGATAACCGGATTAAATGATGTTGACGGCGATATTGTTATTTTCCACGGCGGAACCATAATAAAGGACGGAAAGATATTGACAGACGGCGGAAGAGTGCTGGCTGTTACCGCAACGGGTAAAACATTAAATGAAGCAAGAGAAAAGATATACAGAAATATTCCGAGAATACATTTCGATAAAATGCAATTCAGGACGGACATAGCCGGACAGATAAAATTGTGATGGAGCCTGCGATTTTTGTTTTATGAGATAAATAAATTTATCAAGATATACGATTTTTATCATTATGGAAACATGACTGAATATATTAATAATATATAATAGGGGAATA
Source organism: Sedimentibacter sp. (assembly GCA_032059885.1). Classification (GTDB taxonomy): domain Bacteria; phylum Bacillota; class Clostridia; order Tissierellales; family Sedimentibacteraceae; genus Sedimentibacter. Next base: position 208,283 of record DAMBZP010000002.1, on the reverse strand, counting down.
GGGAGGTTTATATGTTCATTCATGTTGTACAAAAAGGAGATGTGCTGTGGAAGATAGCCGATTATTATAAAACAGACATTAATTCGATTGTTGAGGCCAATGCTTTGCCTGATCCAAACAAGCTGCTGGTAGGGCAGGCGCTTTTAATACCGACAGAAAACAATAAATACATAATCAAGGCGGGGGATACCGCATGGAAAATTGCTCAGAACCATGGTGTAACAGTCCAGGACCTTTTGTGGGAGAACAAGATTTTAAATCCGGATAATTTATACATAGGTCAGGAGATAGTAATACCGGACAGACCGAAGCCGGAAATAGAAGTGAATGCATTTACATATATTTTGGGACGGGGCGCTTTGCCTGTGGTTAGAGAAGCAGGTGATTTACTGACATATCTTACACCGTTCGCATACCTTGTTCAGGAAGATGGAAGCCTTGTACCCATAGATGACGATGTCGCCATTGGAGAGGCAATTTCACAAGGCGCCGTCCCGATGATGTCCATAGTAAATTTCACTGTCAATACAGCCGGAGAAAATGTTGCAGATAAGGTTCTCAACAATCCTGATATTGTAAACACTCTTCAAAATAACATCATTAATACAATGAAGGAAAAAGGATATCAGGGGTTGAACATTGACTTTGAATATGTTTTGCCGGAAGACCGTGAAGCCTATAACAATTTTCTCGAAAGCACAGTAAACAGGCTGCATGACGAAGGATTCTTTGTATCAACATCACTGGCTCCAAAATTAAGCGCAGATCAGAAAGGACTTCTTTATGAAGCTCATGATTATGCGGCACACGGAAGACTTGCGGATTTTGTAATATTGATGACTTATGAATGGGGATGGAGAGGCGGACAGCCCAGAGCCATATCTCCTGTCAATGAAATAAAAAAAGTTCTCGATTATGCTGTTACAGCCATACCAAGAAATAAAATATTAATGGGTTTCCAAATTTATGCCAGGGATTGGACGCTTCCTTTTGCGCCGGGAGAGGAAGCAGAGACAATAAGTGTGGAAGATGCAATGGACAGGGCATATGCACATAATGCCCAAATCCAGTATGATTACGTTGCGCAGTCGCCATTTTTCCGATATACGGATGAGGAGGGCAATGCTCATGAGGTATGGTTTGAGGATGCGAGAAGTGCACAGGCCAAGTTTGACACAGTTAAGGAATACGGTCTGCGAGGCATAAGCTATTGGGGACTGGGATATCCCTTCAGGCAGAACTGGGTTCTGCTTGATGATAATTTTGATGTAAGAAAATTATAATTAAAGATTTAGCGACTAAGATTTCAAGTTCATTCAGGATGACATACGGCTTTTTTTGAAAACAGCTGTATGTCAATCTTTGCAGTTATTATATCTACAGTTCTTTTCTGTATTACTTAAATATAGCAAATTTGTCTATTAATAAAACAAAAATAAGCATGCAAATTGAAAAAACTATTTTAATATGAATCAATTTTAATATTGGAATCATTGGCACTAATATATATGACAATGTACATATGCTGAAAAAATATATAAATAATTTAATGAAAGAGTTCTTTACAATTTTATTCACTAACAAAGAAATTAATAAACCCATAGCAAACATATATGGAAATATAAAAACAGGCATATATAAAAGTCCACTTATATATTCATTTAATTCTAATTTCATCGGTGAAATGTTATAGATGATTTCTATTATAGAATCAAGTATATAAGCAAGAATTGATACAATATATGCGACTATTGCAGTTTTGGTAAGATCTTTTAATTTCATAATTTTTTAGCTCCCTTAATATTATAAATTTTAGAGTTTTTAGTATTGAAGCAATATACATTATATATTACAGATTTAAATTTTAATAGAGAATAATTTTAGAAAATATTAAAATATATTTACAATTAAAGTATGGGCTGCCTCAAAAGTAATTTATTGAGATAGTATCGGAATTTAAAGAAAATAAAAATATCCTCAAAATTTTCTTAAAGAATTTTTTGAGGTGTATTTTTATTTTTGGGTGTGAAAATTAAAGTCGGAGTAACTCACCTAATAATTTAGTATATTAGTTACCTAAACCTAGCAACTGTATGTCTTTATTATTATATTTAATAAGCTAATTTTAACCGAATCATATTAAAAATATATCTATTGTTTTGAAGAGGTATATTTTTCCACATGCCATCATGGGCAACTTGCATTTGTGTAGAACCTGAACCGTCAAGTATAATTGAATCAACTGGTGATAAACCCATATTTTCTAAATGCATTCGTAAAGCTGGGATGTTACATGTTCCAATACTTGTTACTATTAAGTAGGCATAACCATCTTTCCATGAAAGTGCTGTTCTATATGTAGCTAAATAGTATGCAATAGATCCCCAAGAATCGAGATTGAAGTCATTGCCTCCAATAATATACTCTACATTATCTGTTCCATATAATGCAAAAACTTCAGAAGCGTTTTTAGCATACATATACCCAGCTTGAGATATGTTGCTGGAATTTTTATATATTACTGCAGATTTTCGGCTAATTGGGTTACTTGCAGTTTCATTCCATAAGTAGTTTTTAGGTAGAGTTCTACCTTGATAGGTAACTGTTTGATTTTCATATTCTTTTGCGTAAACAATAGATGCTCCGCTTGTAGGTGGGGCATTATATCCATCATCTGCTTTGAAGAATCCACCATTTATTCCCATATAAGAAGTGTATGAGAGTGGTCTAAGAATAGTTTCATTTTTAATGTTTGAAATGGGTGTTCTTATAATGCTGAATACCAATGTACTTATTTCACCAGTACCTGGGCGATATTCGTAGTAATCGTAATTTGTTGCCATTGTAATCCTCCTAATTTAAATATATTAATATATATTTTGAGTATTCTAAAAATATGATAAATGTTTATAACTTTTGAAGGAGACCTTCTATTATTTAATATAACAAAAGGTAAACATTTATAAGAATAATATATGGATATAGCTTTAAAGGAATTGCTTTAAAATAAAAAGTAAGAAGGTATTATATAAGGAGAAAAAAAGCAGGGATATCAAAAGCATTAAAATTATGCAGAAAGACAATGCAAAAATATGTGGATAAAAGACGCTTCAATAAACCACAACTAAAAGTGGCAGTAGAGCAAATACTGTATATAAAACTTAATCCATACAAACAAATAATAGATGAATGGTTGAACAGAATAGGTAGGTGTCAAGACTGTGGGATGCATTAAAGTATCTGTTGTTGATTATATTTGTATATCTGTATAATTAAATACTCTTTCAATTTACTAGTGGCAATATATTATTTTTTGGAGATTAGAGCAAATTTCATATGTAAATTATAAAATTTATGCTCAAATAATTAAATTTTTATTACTCCTTTTGAAGCAGGAAGCCTCACAATATTTATTAAAGGAACAAGATATATATATACGGCAAAAAGAATGCTTACGGCATCTGCAGATAGTGTAGCAAGAGGAACTGCTATAGCTATGCTCCAGGGAAACAGCTCCGATGTCATAATTGCCGTATTTTCCAAATCTATTGCAATATCTTCTTTGGACAGTCCGTTTTCAGTATAAATTTTATTCATGAGCTGATATGTCAGCAATACTGGCAATGTTTGATTGCAGCAGAAAGCTCCGGTTACCAGAGAGGTGAATATTGTAGTTAAATATGTGCCTATTTTTCTGCTCATTTTTTTCAGAAATCCCTGAATGTCATTAAGCATTCCCGTTTCCTCAAATATTCCTGAAAATGATGATGCCGTCAGAACCACAAGAGAAACATTGACCATTGAAAGCAAGCCGCCTCCGGATATAATATCTGCCAATGTGCTGTCGGCATTAAGCCTGAAGCCGAATATCATGGATTGAATCACATCCTGCAAATTCATTTTTTGGGTGGACAGGCATATTAAAAAAGCGGCAATAATACTAAAAAGCATGGATGTCTTAACATTTTTTTTAAAAAGTGCCAAGGCAAAAATTATTATAACGGGAAGGATTGTCACGTAGCTTAAATTGAAATAAATACTTATGTCATTCAGCAGTGTGCTGTCTGTAACAGCAATAGGATTATTTTTTGATAAAAAGAAATAAATTAAAGTAGAGGCGGCAAAAGGAATTATTCCGGTTATCATCATCCTTTTCACATTGTCATACAAATAAGTGTCCGTGACCGTCGCTACCAAATTTGCGCTTGAAGAGGTTGGGGAGCATCTGTCTCCGAAAAACGCACCTGAAATAACTGCTCCCGCAGCCACACTTGTATTAACTCCTCCTCCTTTAGCAAGTACAATGAGAACAACTCCTATGGTCCCTGCTGTTCCAAAGCTTGTGCCCAGAGAAAATGAAACAAGGCATGATAACAAAAAAGCAAATAGAATAAAATAATCAGGATTCATGAGTTTGGTTCCATAATATACAAGGAAAGGGATTGTTCCGCTGGCTCGCCATATTGCTGTAATAATTCCTATGAGAGCAAAAATAGGCATAAGGGCAAATGATTTTTTCATTCCGTTGAGTATCATTGTTATGACTGATTTTATATTGTATCCCCTGTAAATTGATGTTAAAGAAAAAGAAATCATTCCTATAATTAGTGGAATCAAAATGGAAAAGTTTTTTATTAAGCTGAAAATAAGTGATAATGTAAAAATTGCCACAGATATTAAAAAGTCCATAATAATCTCCTGTCTGCCGATTGTTCAAACTAATAATATTATATAGCTTCAGCCGAAAAAGACAATAAAAAAATAAGGCTTTAATAAAAGATTATAATAAAATAAAATCATCGTCCAGCACACGATGATTTTATTTTAAACTTATATTAGGAGATTATCCGGTAAAGTGTTATTTCTCTTTTAATTGGTTTTTGCCTGCATCCTTATTTAATGAGCAACAATCCAATGGACGGCCTTGATATGTTTCATTGTTTGATTTGGCTAAATTGTCAATGAATTTTTTTATCCATTTAATCATAAGGACCACCTTCTCTGCTCAATTGATTTATATTTATTATAGTTTACAATTGTGAAGATTTTATGAAGAAAATACATTTATTTTAATGTTTTATCTACATATGTTCTTCACAGAAATAAATTAAAATATATAAAAATAGAAAAGAGGATGTTTTATGGGTTGTTGCGGAGGACCAGGACAGGTTAAAAAATACAGCTTTAAGGAATATCTGATTTCAGCTGTTTCAACAGCAGCATTTGTTCTGCTCGTTTATTTCTTGTCAAAATAGTATAGGAAGGTGAAATATGAGTATTAGAAAAGAAAAAATAAAGGTATATGACATGACCTGTACATCTTGCGAA
>DAMBZP010000002.1:112969-202945 GCA_032059885.1 Sedimentibacter sp. | reverse complement strand
CAGAAGGTGTAATAACGGTTAAAGCAAGCTTCAGCGGTCAATATGCAGAGGTCGAATACGATGATGAGTCTTGCAGTACTGAAAAAATAAAAGAAGCAATAAACAATTCAGGATACAGCACAGAAAAGCCAAAGGATTATAAATTTTTTGGAATGGTGATTATTGTTGCCGTAATAGTTATGATTGGCTTCAATACGGCAGGATTTGATATGGAATCAATGCTTTCCAATGCATCATACGCTGTTTTATTCATTGCAGGTTTGTTAACATCTGTTCACTGTGTGGGAATGTGCGGCGGAATTATGCTTTCTCAGACTGTTGGAAATGAAAGCGTCACGAAATTTGAGGCAATGAAGCCTGCCTTATTGTATAATGCAGGGAGAGTCATATCCTATACCATACTCGGAGGAGTTATAGGCGCGGCAGGCTCGGTGTTTTCTCTTTCATTTAAGTCAAAGGCTGCGGTTCAGATTATAGCCGGAATTTTTATGATAATGATGGGACTTAACATGTCAGGCTTCAGCTTGTTCAGGAAATTTCAAATCAAACTTCCAAGGTCGTTTTGCAGGGTTAAAAATAAAGGAGGTTCACCCTTTGTTGTGGGATTGTTAAATGGCTTTATGCCCTGCGGACCACTGCAGACAATGCAGATATTTGCTTTGGGGACCGGAAGCCCGGTTAAGGGTGCACTGGCAATGCTTGCTTTCTCCGCAGGAACAGTACCGTTAATGCTTACGTTCGGTATGTTGTCAGGATTGCTGAGCAAAGGTTACACCAAGAAAATTCTTAAACTCAGCGGTGTGATGATTATTGTTCTTGGGCTGATTATGGGCAACAGAGGACTTTCTATTTTGGGAATAAATTTTAATCCTGTGAATGCAATGGCCTTAAGCAGGAATGAAGTGAATAAAAGCAATGACAATGTTGCAAAGGCAGTTATGCAGGATGGAGTACAGGTTATAAATATGACTGTTAGCAACAGGGGTTATACTCCAAATGCATTTTATGTTCAAAAAGGAATTCCTGTAAAATGGGTCATTGACGGCAAGGAAATCAATACATGCAATAATGAGATAATAATTCCATCATTAAATAAAGAAATTAAAATAAACAAGGGCGAAAACATCCTGGAGTTTACTCCTGAAAGTAAAGATATGAACTTCAGCTGCTGGATGGGAATGATAAACGGAGTAATAAAGGTGGTTGATGAGCTTGAAACTGTGGATACATCAGTTCCGGACCCAACACTTCCGGCGCCCACAACAGGACCGAGCTGCTGCGCCAGACCCATTGATGAAGGCTCCGGCTCATACGGCAGACAGAGACCGAGCATTTACGGAGATGATATTTCAAAGGTTTCTACTGAAACGCTTATTGGTAAAGCCAAAGATAACAGCATTACTGTAAAAGGATTGGGCTATGAACTGCAGCCGTTGGTTTCCGTGGTAAGCAAGGAAGAAACAACAAAAATAAGGCTTGACTTTGAAAACTTTGACAATGCTGAGGACCAATATGAGATAGTTGATGGCTACACAGGGGAATCTGTTGCGATTTTTGATGCAAAAAAAGGAATGAATGAAGTGGAATTTAAACCGGCGGAATCCGAGATTTATGGTATAGTATGCAGGGACGTTCTGCTTGGAGTCATAACTGCGGTTGATGATGTGGACAGTGCGGATCTTGAAGTAATAAGAAAAAATTTAATAAGTGAGTAGATATATTGAGGGGCAGCCGCATTATATTATACCGTTGAGAGATGTAAGAGATATAAGGATTCGGCAGCCTCTTTATTGCATTGAATACATCATTGACAATATGGTATTAACAATTTATATTATATTTATAAATAAATGTATGGAGTATGTATGAAGAATATTCTGGTTATAGAGGATGATGAAAGAGTTTCGGATGTTATAAGGGCGTACCTTGAAAGAGAAGGCTACAATGTTCATTTGACGGCAAAGGGTATGGAAGGTATAGAAATTGCAAGAAAAAATGACATCAATTTAATAATACTTGATCTGATGCTTCCTGATATAAGCGGAGAAGAGGTTTGCAGAATTATCAGAGGGGATTCCGACGTGCATATATTTATGCTGACTGCAAAAAGCTCCTTATCAGAAAAAATTGAAGGCCTGAACATGGGTGCTGATGAATATCTTGTAAAACCATTCAGCCCCAGGGAACTGATGGCAAGAGTGAACGCTCTGTTCAGAAGAATAGGAAAGGACAGCGAAGAATCCAAGATTTATGATGATGGAAATTTAGAAATAGACTATGATAAAAGAGTTGTTAAGCTGAAAGGTGAAGATATATCTCTAACTCCAAATGAATTCAGTATTCTGTATGTACTGGCTGTGAACAAGGGTAAGGTTTTGTCCAGAGAACAGCTTATAGACAAGGTGTTCGGGTTTGATTTTACAGGTTATGACAGAACAATCGACGTTCATATTAAAAATATCCGTAAAAAAATCGAGAACGATACTAAGAATCCAAGATACATCGTAACTGTAACAAAGGCAGGGTATAAATTCGGCGGTGAGGAACAATGAAGACTATAAGGCGTAAAATAAGCATTTTGCTGGTTGCGTGTTCTCTTGCTGCAATAGTTCTTACAATGATGATTGTCAACTACACGATTAACGATATATTTGAAGAATACATGGTAAATGTGCAGAATAAGAGATATGAAAGAATAGTTACATATCTGGAAGAAGAATATAAAAAAGAAGGACAGTGGAATGAAACCTCCGGAATTGAATTAATGCATGAAGCATATATGGGTAACTACAACCTGACATTATATGACAAGAACAAGAATCCCGTCTGGGGAATGAATCCGATGGATATAAGAAATAAAATTCATCTGGAGAATATGAAGGTTCAGGACCAAGGGGTTTACACAACCAAAAAATTTGAGCTTAAATACAGTGGGGAAGTAGTCGGGTATGTTGAAGTGGGACAGTATGCTGCTCTGTTAATGACGGAAGAAGATGTTATGTTTAAGGCATCAATCAATAAGGGAATTGCTTTAAGCGGCATAATTACACTGCTCATTATTACTGCGGCAAGCCTGTATTTTTCCAAACAGTTTTCTGCGCCAATAAAAGAGGTTTCCAACATGTCCGTAAGGCTTTCGAAGGGTGAATTTAAAGAAAAGTCAAGTGTGAAAACAGATATTGAAGAAATTGAAAATTTAAAAAACAGCATTAATATTCTTGCCGAAAAGCTCAACAATCAGGATATGCTCAGAAGAAGACTTGTATCAGACATATCCCATGAATTGAGAACACCCTTAAATGTGCTTCAAAACAACCTTGAAGCCATGATTGACGGAGTGTTTCCTGTCAGTCATGACAGGCTTGCACATTTAAATGATGAAATCATACGCTTCGGAAAGCTTTTGAACAACCTGGAAAAGCTTAAGGAATTTGAATCTGAAAGTTTGAAGCTGAACTTCAAATCCATCAATCTTCTTTACATGCTTGAAAATCTTTATAATGATTTTTTAACAGAGGCAAAACATAAGAATATTGAGCTTGAGTTTATAAAGGAAGAAGGAACCAATTATTTCATATTGGGAGATGCGGATAAATTAAAGCAGGTGTTTATCAATCTTGTAAACAATGCTGTAAAATTTACAGGTGTAAACGGAAAAATCTCAATCAAAATATATAATGAAGAAAAGAAAATTTTTGTAGAGGTTCAGGATAACGGAATTGGAATTAAGAGAGAAGATTTGCCTTTTATATTTGAGCATTTGTACAGAGGAGACAAAAGCAGGCATGAAACTGAAGGAAGCGGAATTGGTTTAACCATAGCAAAAAATATTCTTGATATGCACTCAGCTTCAATAGAAGTCGAAAGCGAGGAAGGCAAGGGAAGTTTATTTAAAATAATATTTGACTCGTTGGCAGACTAGCTTGAAAAAAATATGAAAATGGTTTATAATTAAACCTAATGGAATAATAATGAACCATAATAAATGTTAACATTCTAGAACTATTCATAAATGGAACAATATTATTCCGTTTTCGAATAGTTTTATTTTTTATTTATTTAAAATATACTGCAAATCCGCCACTTTATGTTGGCATGTTTATTGCAAATTTGGAGAAGAGGAGCAAGTATGAAAACAAAAAAAATTAAGCTGACGGCCCGTGAGGACAGACCGCATATAACATATGAGGCATTGTCCGTACTTCATAAATATGATGTGGGATTAATATGGATGGAAGTTTATGCATTTGTAGCCTACATAAAACTAATGCCGGTAGATGATGATGTTTGGGAAAGTATAAAAAAAGAGCTTGAAAATTTAAGCGGCTGGGCAACATTGGAAGAAATAGAATTGTTTCCGTTTGAGGAAAAAGATACTGAAATGAAGAACGTCCTGGATGTAATTCATCACGGTGTGACGCTGCTTAGCAGAAGCGGTGACATCAAATACTTTAATAATTACGCTGCGGATAAAATATTCGATACCAAGGGCAAGGATATAACGGGAGTTAATATCAACAAGTATTTTGATTGTAACAATCTCATATTGTCTTTAAAAAACTCAAGGCATAAAAAACAGGTTGTTAAAGAAAAAATGATGATAGAAAACAGGCTCTATGAGGTTAACCTGCAGACCGTCATCAATGAGGAAAACGTATTAAGCAGCTACCTGCTGTCCTTTTATGACATTGATACAGATGTTTATGACAGGTATGACAATCCCATAACCTTTGATGACATTATTGCTGAAAGCAATAAAATGCTTGAGGTTATTGAACAGGGCAAGCTTTATTCCAAATCAGATTCGCCGGTGCTTATTACAGGTGAAAGCGGAACGGGGAAGGAACTTTTTGCAAGGGCCATACATAATGAAAGCAAAAGAAAGTTAAAGCCGTTTGTTGCAATAAATTGTGCAGCAATTCCCGACCAGCTTCTGGAAAGTGAGCTTTTTGGATATGAGGGGGGAGCATTCACCGGAGGAAAAAAGGAAGGAAAAGCAGGAATTTTTGAAATAGCCAGCGGCGGTACAGTTTTTTTGGATGAAATAGGAGATATGGCGCCTCACCTTCAGGCAAAGCTTCTGAGAGTGCTTCAGGAGAAAAAAGTAAGGCGTGTGGGAAGTGCCAACGAAATAAACGTAGATGTGAGATTGATATCAGCTACAAATCAAAATATCGACCAAATGGTGAAAAATAAGGAATTCAGGCTGGAGCTTCTGTTCAGAATAAATATATTCAACATTAACATTCCTTCACTTCGTGAGAGAAAAGAAGATTTGCCCATACTTTACGAGCACTTTGTAAATGTCCACGCCAAAAGATATCATAAGGAAATTTCCGGAATTGACAAGGATGCCATGCGTAAGCTTATTAATTACAATTGGCCGGGAAATGTAAGAGAGTTTCAAAACGTGCTGGAGCGTGCTGTGGCATTGTCAACGACCAGGGAAATAATGTCAAAGGATATATTCCTCAATTATGACATTGTACCCGAAATCAGGACGGATGTAAGCTCCCTGAAGGAATACGTTGAAGGTCTTGAGAAAAAGAAAATAATAGAAAGCCTCAGACAGAGCAGGAGCATAAGAGAAGCAGCCAGGAATCTTGAGGTAACACATACACTTCTCATAAACAGAATGAAAAAATATAACATTGATGTGAAGCAGATAGCAGGTTATTAAAAATTGGGAGGAGATTTATGGATAGGGAAAAATTGAATCAGATGAAGTTTTCAACGAGAGCGGTACATGCAGGTTACAAAAAAAATGAATACGGAGCTTTGGCAGCGCCTATTTATCAGACATCAACCTTCATATTTGATTCTGCGGAGCAGGGCGGCAGGAGATTTGCCCTGGAGGAAGAGGGATATATTTATACAAGGCTTGGAAATCCCACATGCTCACAGGTTGAGGGTAAGCTTGCTTCCCTGGAAAATGCTGAGGCCGCAGTTGCAATGTCTTCGGGTATGGGAGCAATAACATCAGTTTTCTGGGCTGCATTGAAGAGCGGCGACCATGTTGTAGCGGCAAAGACATTGTACGGATGTACGTTTGCGTATCTTAATCACGGTTTGTCAAGGTTTGGAGTTGAAATAACATTTGTTGATTCCTCAGACCCGGAAAATATAAGGACAGCCATGAGGTCAAACACTAAGATTGTTTATCTTGAAAGCCCTGCAAATCCAAATATGCTTATTTCGGACATCGGAGAAATTTCAAAAATAGCTCATGAAACGGAAGGCTGCATGGTGGTTGTGGACAGCACCTACTGTACACCGTATATTCAAAGACCACTGGATTTGGGAGCTGATGTTGTTGTTCACTCCGCAACAAAGTATCTGAACGGACATGGAGATGTAATAGCCGGATTTGCGGCAGGAAAGAAAGATTTTATTGACCAGGTGAGACTGGTTGGAATCAAGGATATGACCGGATCAGTATTAAGCCCGTTTGATGCATACCTTATAAACAGAGGAATGAAGACGCTTGAAATAAGAATGGAGAAGCATTGCGCAAACGCTCAGAAGGTTGCGGAATTTCTTGAATCACATCCTGCGGTTGAAAGCATTGCATATCCCGGGCTAAAAAGCTTTCCTCAATATGAACTTGCTAAAAAGCAGATGTCTCTCCCGGGAGCCATGATTGCATTTGAAATAAAGGGCGGGCTGGAAGCCGGAAGGAAGCTGATGAATACTCTTGAGCTGTGCACTCTGGCGGTAAGCCTGGGAGATACCGAAACATTGATTCAGCATCCGGCATCAATGACTCATTCTCCGTACACTCCGGAGGAAAGGACTTTGTCAGGCATATCAGAAGGCTTGGTAAGGCTTTCGGTAGGCCTGGAGGATGCAGGAGATATAATTGATGATTTAAAACAGGCGCTCGACAAATTGATATAGCAATAGGTTTTTCATTTTTTTCTCCTTTAAACGGCCGTTTCCTCATAGCGGCTGTTTTTATGTCACTTGTAAGTATAACTTGAAAAATAATTATTTTCAGGTTATACTTTTTATATAATAACGTGGAGGTTCAAAATGATAAGAACTGGAATTTTAACCATAAGTGACAAAGGCTCAAAAGGAGAAAGAGTTGATGGAACAGGTCCTGCAATAAAAGAGGCGTTGGACAGAGAAATATATGCTGTTGATTATTTTAAAATGATACCTGATGAAATGGATTTAATAATTGAAGAATTAATATATATGTGCGATGAGCTTAATCTTGATTTGATTTTGACCAACGGGGGAACAGGTTTTTCTAAAAGGGATGTGACACCCGAAGCAACAATGAAGGTTATAAAAAAACAAGTCCCCGGCATACCTGAAGCAATGAGGCAGAGGTCGCTTGCAATAACACCAAAGGCAATGCTGTCAAGGGCAACAGCGGGCATAAGAGATAACACACTCATTGTTAATCTTCCGGGAAGCCCAAAGGGTGCAGTTGAAAATCTGAATTTCGTGCTTCCGGCACTTCCTCACGGAATTGAAATACTAAGCGGTTCAGGCGGAGAATGCGGCAGCGGGGAGCATAATAATGCTTGACAGGAAAGGAAGAAATATTGAATATTTAAGGGTATCACTTACCGACAGATGCAATCTGAGATGCGTTTACTGTATGCCTGAAAAGGGAGTAGAAAAAAAATATCATGAAGATATTCTTCGTTTTGAGGAAGTGGAAAAGGTAATTACCGCATGCGCGGAACTGGGCATCAGAAAGGTTAGATTCACCGGCGGCGAGCCTCTTGTAATGAAGGGAATAGATAAACTTATAAGGCACACCGCCTCAATGCCTTATATAGACGACATATCTCTGACTACAAACGGCATACTCCTTGCAGATATGGCTGAGGATTTGAAAAATGCGGGACTGAACCGTGTAAACATAAGTCTTGATACCTTAAGAAGAGATCGATTTAAATCAATAACAAGATTTGGCGATATTGACAAAGTGTTTGCAGCTATAGAAAAATGTCTCAGTCTCAATATGGTTCCCGTAAAGATAAACACCGTGTTGATGAAGGGTATCAATGATGATGAAGCAGGAGATTTTTTAAAGCTTACAATAGATTCGCCGATTCAGGTGAGATTTATTGAATTAATGCCAATAGGAGAAGGAGAAAAATATTTTAATGAGTGCGGCATGAAGGTTGAGGAAATAATAGAGAGATATCCCGAGCTTGTGCCCGTAAAGGACGACGGAGGAGTTGCATCTGTTTATAAAATACCTGGGTCAAAGGGTTCTGTTGGGCTTATAAGTCCTGTGAGCTGCAAATTCTGTAAGGACTGTAACAGAATAAGATTGACGTCGACAGGAACAATCAAACCGTGTCTTCATTCAGCGGAGGAAATAAATTTAAAACCGTATATTAATGATGAGAAAAAATTAATTGATGTAATCAAAGATGCTGTATATAATAAACCTGAGGAACATCATCTGGAAACTGATAAAAAGAGCGACACGGACAGAATGATGTACCAAATCGGAGGCTGAAATGGATTTGACGCATATTAATGAGCAGGGAAGGGCAAGAATGGTTGATGTCAGTGAGAAGAAGGAAACTCTTAGAGAAGCTGTTGCCTGCGGAAATATTTATATGAAAAAAGAAACACTGGAGAAAATAAAGGAAGGGACTATTAAAAAAGGCGATGTGCTTTCTGTTGCTCAGGTAGCCGGAATAATGGGTTCAAAAAAAACATCTGACATTATACCCATGTGCCATCCGATCATGATTTCAGGATGCGATATAAATTTTTCGCTCAACTTTGACGAAAACAGAGTTGAGATTACGGCAACAGTTAAAAACACGGGACAGACAGGTGTTGAAATGGAAGCATTGACTGCAGTTACAATTGCATGTCTTACAATATATGATATGTGTAAAGCAATTGACAGAGAAATGATCGTTTCAGATGTAATGCTCATGAAAAAATCAGGCGGTAAATCAGGTGTGTTTGAAAGAAAATAATTTGGGAGAGAGAAGATGGCAAAAGTATTAGCTGTTAATATAAGCGAAACAAAAGGAGTTCCAAAGGAACCCATTGAAAAAGGATATTTTGAAATAAACCACGGGCTTGCGGGAGATGCCCATGCGGGAACCTGGCACAGACAAGTCAGCCTTTTGGGACAGGAAAGCATAGACAAAATGAATTCTGCAGGAGTTAAGGGACTGAGTGTCGGTAAATTTGCTGAAAACCTTACAACCGAAGGGATAATCCTTTATGAACTTCCAATAGGAACAAAATTAAGAATAGGTGAAACCGAGATGGAAGTTACACAGATAGGGAAAGAATGCCACACGGGATGTGCTATAAGGGAGCTGGTAGGTGACTGTGTAATGCCAAGGGAAGGCATATTTACAAAGGTTTTAAAAGCCGGCTGGATTAAGCCGGGAGACGAAATTGAAATTTTGAAATAATATTAAAAATTGAGATGCCGGCATAATGAATAATTACACTGAAATAAATCACAATATACATGAGGTGATTTTATGGCAAAAGCAGGAATGAAAAGACCGGATCCGCGAGAACCTCATGGAACCGAAAGCAACAAAAAGCAGCATTTCAAGAAAAACGAAAGCCCGCCCGTTCCTGAAATTCAGGGAAAAGCAAAGTATGGAAATGAAAAGGCCAAGCAAATAATCATTAATGCAATACACCACAAGGAATTAGAATAAATTTCGGTGGACAACCGTGAAATATGTGGTAATATATTATTAACAATATTTGCTAATATTATTTTAGGAGGATAAAAATGAAGGCTATTGTTGACAGGGATGCATGCATCAGCTGCGGACTTTGCGCATCTGTATGTCCTGAAGTATTTGAACTTGACGACGAAGACATTTCTACAGTTATTGAGGACCCTATAGAATCGGAAAATGAAGATTGCGCAAGGGAAGCGGAAGACAGCTGCCCTACAGACGCAATACATTTGGAAGATTAATCAGGTAAATGGTAAACAAAGGACTTTTCTTATCAGGAAAGTCTTTTATTTTGCAAATAAATAAATATGTGCTATAATATAATAAAGGGTGGTGACGTATGAACTATTTAATAGGGATAGATGCGGGAGGAACAAAATCTGAGCTTATTGCCTATGATTTGAATAATAACGTTATTTTGAATAAAATGGGCGGGTTCGGAAATCCTGCAGTAAGCTTGGACAAAACAGTAAATAATATTATTTCATTAATAGGCGACTGCATAAATGAATTGGGAAGAGAAGAGTGCCTTTATATAGCAATAGGAATGTCCGGAGTTGAAACGGGAAATTATGCAGAGCTAATTAAAAAATATACTGAAAGTACATATGGGATAGACACAGTTGTGTTAAACGATGCTGAGATGGCATGCAGGGCATATTTTGACAATGGGGACGGTATACTTGCCATTGCCGGAACGGGTTCATCATGCTATGTTCAAAAAAACAGACAGGGTGAGCTGGTAGGCGGATGGGGGCACATAATAGGTGATGAGGGAAGCGGATATCACACTGTTATGGAGGTTGTCAGGAATATAGTGTACAAGCTTGACAGAAATATTCCATTGGACAGCTTAAGCGAAAAGATATTATCAAAAATTGGCGGAGCATCACGCTCAGATATAATGGATTTCATATATAATAACAAGAAAAGTACGATTGCATCACTTTTTCCTTCAATAGTTGAAAGCTCTATGGAAGGGGATACATATGCCGGATTACTTCTGGAGAATGCGGGAAGGATATTGGCAGAGCTCACATGCACTGCTTATAATAAAAAATGTTTCAAAGGAAAGATAACCATAGGAATAAAAGGCGGAGTATTTCACAGCAGCTGTTGTGTAATGTCCTCGTACATAAATGAGCTTCATAAAAGCTTATGCAGTTTTGATATTATAGCAGAAGATATTTCCGCAACAAAAGCTGTTTTGAATATATATAAGGAAAATAAGAAGCAGAATGTTTTTGAATATTAAAGGGTGCGTTTCGCACCTTTTTTAAATATCCTCCGAAAATAACAAACATAAAAATTCTCCTTGTAATATTTTTATATAATTAATATAATTAGTAGGATGAAGAGGTGTGATATGATTTATTTAGATTATGCGGCAAATACGCCTGCAGATGAGCAGGTTATTGATACATTCTGTGAAGTTTCGAAAAACTTTATAGCAAACCCCAATTCAACCCATTATCTGGGGGAGCTTGCAGCAAAGCGTTTAGATGAAAGTGCTGTCAGGATTGCTGAAGTCCTTGGAGTTTCAAAGAGTGAAGTTATATTTACTTCAGGTGCAAGCGAGTCAAACAATACAGCTATAAAGGGAATTGCTCAGCACAACAAGAAATACGGAAAACATATTATTACAACATTCCTGGAGCATTCTTCCGTGAACGGGGCCGCAGGCTATTTAAAAAATAACGGTTTTGAAGTCGATTATGTTGAAATAACAGAAGATGGTCTCGTAGATTTGGATAGTTTAAAAGCTTTGCTGAAAGAAACCACCATATTGGTTTCAATATGCTATGTTGACAGTGAGGTTGGGATTATTCAGCAAATAGACAAGATAGGTGAAATTTTAAAGGATTATCCTCATTGCAGTTTTCATGTTGATGCAACACAAGCTGTAGGTAAAATTCCCGTGTCTTTTGTAAATGTAGATTTAGCTACATTTGCTCCGCACAAATTTTATGGTCTTAATGGCTGCGGAATACTCATCAAAAAAGAAAATGTAATAATAGAGCCTCTCATACACGGAGGCATAAGCACAACCGCATTCAGGAGCGGAACACCCGCATTGGGAATGGCAGCAGCTGCAGAAAAAGCTCTGATGCTTGCCTGCGGGAATATGGAACAGCGCTTTAGCCATGTTAAGAAGTTAAATGCAAAATTAAGAAAAGAATTAATTGAATATAATAATGTTAAAATTAACAGCAATGAAAATTCAGTTCCTTTCATATTAAATATAAGCATAATGAAGGTAAATACAGAGCAGTTTAAAAAGGAGCTGGAGGGTTATGGCATATATGTCTCTACAAAGTCAGCATGCTGTGCTCCAAACACTGCATCAAGGCCTGTGTATGCATTGACCGGGGACAGAAAGAGGGCTCTTTCAACTTTGAGAATAAGTTTGAGCCATTTGACAAGTGAAAACGACATAGATTTATTTTTAAATGCGTTTGATGAATGTTATAAAAAAATTTTAAAGTAGGATTAGTATGGAAAAGTACGAAGAAGTGGAAAGAAGTATAGTTAAAAGATTCAGAAAAACAATCTGGTCAAAATTTATATCTGCAATTAAGGAATATGAATTAATCAAGGATGGGGACAAAATTGCCGTCTGTATTTCAGGCGGAAAGGACTCAATGCTCATGGCAAAATGCATGCAGCAGCTGCAAAAATACACTGAAATTAATTTTGAAGCCAGATACCTGGTAATGGATCCGGGCTACAATGATATTAACAGGCAGCTCATATTGGATAATGCCGAGCTTTTAAACGTTCCTATAAATATGTTCAACACACAAATATATGATATAGTTGCAAATGTTGAAGAAACACCCTGCTATCTGTGCGCGAGAATGAGAAGGGGATATCTTTACAGATATGCTGCGGAGTTGGGCTGCAATAAAATATCCCTCGGTCATCATTTTGATGATGTAATCGAGACTGTGCTCATGAGCACTCTTTATGCTGCAGAATTTAAAACAATGATGCCGAAGCTCAGGAGCACTAATCATGAAGGTATGGAATTAATAAGACCAATGTACAAGGTTAGAGAAGATGACATAATAGCGTGGAAAAAATATAATGATCTACAGTTTATAAGATGTGCATGCCGCCTGACCGAAAACTGTGTATTGGGCGATGATGGAATAGGCTCAAAGCGTCAGGAGATGAAAGCTCTGATAAAGAAACTGCGGGCTTCAAACCCTCATATTGACACAAATATTTTCAGAAGCATCCATAACGTGAATCTGGAAACAATAATCGGATATAAAAAAGATGGAGTGCAGTACAGCTTTCTGGATGATTATAATAAATAGAATTTAAAAGATTTTAAATTTACTGCGTAGATTCACGAAATAAATGAAAGGCAGATTAAAATGAAAAAATACAATATATTACTGTTTGATTTGGATGATACAATATTAGATTTCACAAAAGGTGAAAAGGCAGCATTGTCTGAGTTATTTGAAGAAATGCATGTTGAAAGTGTTACGGATTTCATGAGTGACTATGCTGTTATTAATAAATCATTGTGGACAGACATGGAAAATGGCAAAATAGAGAGAGATTATATTTTAAATAACCGATTTTATATGCTGTTTAAAAAACATGGTACAGAAGTTGACGGAAAAGAAATTGAGAAGAAATACCGATATTATCTGGACCTGCAGCATGAATATATAGATGGAGCTGAAGAAATATTAAAGGATTTGTGCAGAGACTGCAGAGTGTACTTGATTACAAACGGAGTTTCGGCGACTCAGTTTAAAAGGATAAGAGATGCTAAATTAGAAGGCAGTTTTAAGGAAGTCTTTGTATCAGAGGATATTGGTTATCAGAAGCCGGCAAAGGAATTTTTTGAAGCAGCAATAAAAAAGATTCCTGATTTTGAATTAAAAAAGGCATTGGTGATAGGAGACTCTCTTACCGCGGATATAAAGGGAGGAATATCAGCAGGCATAGATACATGCTGGTTCAATCCGAATAAAATTGAAAATCTTACGGACATAAAGCCGGATTATGAAATCAGTAGTCTTCTGGAAATTTATAATGTGCTGAGTCAATAAAAGCCTATATAATTTATTGGGAGGAAACTTTATGAAAATATTATCGGGTGTAGCTATTGCAATTTTTGTTTTTATATTTTTCATATTTTTCGAAAAAGAGTCAGATTTAAATAACGACTATAGCAATATAAACCAGGAGGATATCTACAAGGTACAATTGCAGACTGACAAAGAAACTGAAGGCGTCATTATTAAAAATGAAAAGCAAGCAGGATATACGCTTCAAGATTATGGTATTACTCAGGATGGAACTATAATTATGGGTGATGATTACTTTGGATATCTATACTATGAAATTGAAAAAAATCCCAGTACATATGATTCCAGGCAGATTGTTATCACAGGCTTTGTGTACAAAGAAACGGAATTTGATGATAATGAATTTAAGGTTGCAAGAATACAATTACCGAAATGCGGCTCGGAAGAAAACCAAATGGTTGGTTTGATGTGTGTAACTGAAAAGGCACCAGATTTCAGCAATGGGGAATGGATAACAGTAAAGGGAACACTCGTTGTTGAATGTTATATAAATCCGATGACAAATACAGAACGTTTTAGATATCATATAGAACCTGAAAGTATTGAAAGAATTCAGAAGAATTCTGATTGCATAATATAATCAACATAAGAATGTTTTTAAACGGACCTTACACATTTCTGAAAGGTCCGTTTTTGGTTTATAGAATTAATTAGATTTATTTTTATTATTGACGTTACTATCTTTTTTTTTGAATAAAAAAATATTTAACATGACACCAAGGCCTATACCTATAGCTACAAGGAAGAAAGTTGTTGCGCCATTAATTTCAGGTCCCAGTAATGGAGCGGCAAAAAACGCTATAATCGCAAAAAGAACAGGAAAAATAAACTTCTTAATCATAATGTCCACCTCCTTTCACATAAGATTATCTTGATGCGGAATGGAAAACAAAAATGGATAACCCAAACCAATGGTTATCCATTACTCTTTAATATCAACTTAGCAGCAAAAAAGATAACCATTCGGCTATCCACCCTGATAGTCTCATCTCACATAAGGCATCATATCAAAAGGACTTAGACGACTTACTCCGCGCATATCGTTTTCACAAATATGGCTTTGACCGGACAATATTTATCGTTATTACCTGTATTATACAATAATGATAAAAATATGTCAACGTTTTTTTACTGTAAATTTCAATAAATAAAAAGCTCAGATTGTATCTGAGCTTTTTATTTATACATTGAATCTGAACAAGACAATGTCTCCATCTTCCATTACATATTCTTTTCCTTCAAGGCGCATCAGTCCTTTTTCCTTTACGGCCAGCATGGAGCCAAGTTCTTCAACATCCTTGTAAGATGTTACTTCGGCCCTGATGAATCCACGTTCAATATCCGAGTGGATTTTACCTGCGGCCTGAGGAGCTTTAGTTCCTTTAACAATAGTCCAGGCCTTGGATTCCATTGGGCCGGTTGTGAAGAAGCTTATTAAGCCGAGAAGATGATAGCTTGCTCTTATTAATTTATCAAGACCCGATTCCTCAAGTCCTAATTCCTGAAGAAATTCTTTCTTTTCATCATCATCAAGGACAGAAACTTCCTCTTCTATTTTGCCGCAAACGCTAATTACCTCGGAATTATCCTGAGCAGCATGTTTTTTAACTTCATCAACATATTTGTTTGAAGATGGATCAGAGATATAATCCTCATCTACATTTGCCACATATAATACAGGCTTTGCAGTTATAAGATTAAATGTTTTAAGGAGTTTTTGCTCCTCCTCTGTATAATCAAGGAATCTCGCCTGTTTTTCGTTTTCGAGCGCTGAGGTTATTTTTTGAACCAATTCCAATTCGGGCTGGAGAGACTTGTCATTTTTAATCATTTTAGTAAGCTTTTCAAGTCTTTTGCTCATTACCTCCAAGTCTGCAAGAACAAGTTCAAGCTCTATTATTTCAATATCTCTTTTGGGGTCCACAGAGCTTTCCACATGAATTACATTTTCATCATCAAAGCATCTGACAACATGTACAACTGCTTCTACCTCTCTTATGTGAGAAAGAAACTTGTTGCCCAGACCTTCACCCTTGCTTGCACCCTTTACCAAACCGGCTATATCAAAAAATTCTATTACAGCAGGAACCGTCTTTCCTGAATTGCTCATTTTAGTTAAGAAATTTAATCTTTTATCCGGAACCTCAACAACACCTACATTGGGTTCAATTGTACAAAATGGATAATTTGCCGATTCTGCACCTGCTGAGGTTATTGCATTAAATAATGTGCTTTTACCCACATTAGGAAGTCCTACTATACCTAACTTCATATTATCGTCCTTTCACATACACATATTCCAAAATAATGTCAAATTATTATATAACATAAAAAATTAAACTTCAATATATTTCTTTACGCTCAATTTATGGAATAACACCAGCAAAATGACAACTTGTATTATTTTTTAAGTTTCATAGCATATATTAAAACTCATTGAATAATATGATATATATAAGACAAATTATAGGGGGAAGAAGTTAATATGAACGATAAACAGATGCAGTCAAATTATATAAGGATTGTTGGCGAAATAAACAGTAAATTGGAATTCAGTCATGAAGTTTTTGGAGAAAAGTTTTACGAATTTTTTTTGGAAGTACCAAGATTAAGTGACACCAAGGATTTGCTGCCTGTTATAATATCCGAAAGAATAATAAACGATATTGATATGAGTATTGGAAACTATGTTGTTATTGATGGTCAGTTCAGATCTTATAATAGATACGAGGACACATGCAATAAGCTGCTTTTGAGAGTATTTGTAAGAGATATTACGGTACCTGATGATAACGAGCTGGAAGAGCTTAAAAGGCACCCCAATGAGGTATTTCTCAACGGGTATTTGTGCAAAGAGACTAAATTCAGGACTACCCCTTTCGGCAGAGAAATTACAGATATGCTGATTGCTGTCAACAGATCATACAATAAATCCGATTATATACCATGCATTGCGTGGGGAAGAAATGCAAGGTACTGTGAAAAGCTTGAGGTAGGAGACCATGTAAAGCTTTGGGGAAGAATTCAAAGCAGAAAATATCAGAAGAAAAATGAAAATGAAACTTATGAAACCAAGACGGCATATGAAGTATCTATCACTAAACTTGAGCATATAAAGACAGAAAATAACAGAAAAAAAGAAGATGAAGAAGACGAAGAGGATGAGTTTGAGGAATAATTATAAATACTAAAAATGAAACCGTAAGGTTTCTCCAGAGTGTTGACAAAGTATTTCAATAAGTTGCTGCCGGAGAGGGCATGAACAGGTTTGTCGATAGTCTGATGAGACTGCAGGGTTTCTTTTTTTGTTTTATTTTTTAACATATTGTGTTATAATAATACTTATTAAAAATAAAGGAATGTAAAATGATATTAGTATTGGCAGAAAAACCCTCAGTGGGGAAGGATATAGGAAAAGTTTTAAAATGTAATAAAAATGAAAACGGATACATGGAAGGAAAGGAATATATAGTAACATGGGCTCTGGGACATCTGGTCACACTGGCAGATCCTGAAAGCTATGATTCTAAATATGCAAAATGGGAGCTGGAGCATCTGCCCATAATTCCTAAAGCAATGAGGACAGAAGTTATAAAGCAGACAAGAAAGCAGTACGGTGTGGTTAAAAGCCTTTTGTTGAGAAAAGATGTGACAGAAATAGTAATAGCCACAGATGCGGGAAGAGAGGGAGAGCTTGTAGCCAGATGGATTATAGAACAGGCCGAAGCAAGAAAACCGTTAAAGAGACTTTGGATTTCTTCTGTAACCGATAAAGCAATTTCAGAAGGATTTAAAAATTTAAAAGACGGCAGAATGTACGATAACCTTTATGCGTCAGCGCTGGCCCGTGCTGAAGCTGACTGGATAGTCGGAATAAATGCAACGAGAGCCCTGACATCAAAGTACAATGCGCAGCTTTCCTGCGGAAGAGTTCAGACTCCAACGATTGCCATGATTGCGGCACTTGAGGATGAAATACGTGAGTTCAAGCCTGTCCAATATTACGGTATAGAAGCATCAGCCGAAGGCTTCAAGTTTATATGGCACGATAAAAACAACGACACAAGGTTGTTCAGTAAAGAAAAATGTGACAGCATAGTAAACAGCATAAAATCCAAAAATCTTGAGGTTACAGGTATATCAAGAAATAAAGCTCTGACTTATGCGCCGCTTCTGTATGATTTGACAGAGCTTCAGAGGGATGCAAACAACATATACGGTTTTTCGGCAAAGGAAACCTTGTCAGTTATGCAGACTCTTTATGAACGCCATAAGGTTTTGACATATCCCAGGACAGATTCAAGATATCTGACTGATGATATAGTGGAAACATTAAAAGACAGAGTAAGAGCATGCAGTGTGGGACCCTATGCGAAAATTGGATTTAAAATAAGTTCAAATCCTATAAAGGGAAGTAAAAATTTTGTTAACAACGGAAAGGTTTCCGATCACCATGCAATAATTCCTACTGAGCAGACGGTGTTTTTAAGCAATTTAACAGATAAAGAAAGAAAAATATATGACCTGGTAGTTAAAAGATTTCTTGCAGTATTATCTAAGCCTTATGAATTTGAGAAAATTGTTATATCAGGAAAAATAGATAATGAGGAGTTCACATCTAAAGGCAGAATAACACTTTCCATGGGATGGAAGGAAGTCTACGGCAATTATGAAGATGAAGAAGTCCTTGATGATTATCCTGCAGATAACTTAAACAAGCTTAATAATAACAGCAGGATAAGGGTATCCTCGGTTAAAAAGACCTTAGGGGAAACGAAGCCTCCCTCAAGATTTACGGAAGCAACGCTTTTATCTGCTATGGAAAATCCCGTTAAATTTATGAAAAATGCAGATAAGGAATTAAAGAAAACCATCGGTGAAACAGGAGGACTGGGAACGGTTGCCACAAGGGCGGACATTATTGACAAGCTGTTCAACAGCTTCGTAATTGAAAAAAAGGATAAATATATATATACAACATCAAAAGGAAGGCAGCTTTTAGACCTGGCTCCTGAGGACTTAAAGTCTCCTGTTCTGACTGCAAGATGGGAGCAGCAGCTTACTGACATTTCAAAAGGAAGAATGGATAAAACAAAATTTCTTAATAGTATGATTGATTACACAAAGACAATCATTAATGAAATTAAAACAAGCGGAAAAAAATATATCCATGACAATGAAACAAAGTCAAAGTGTCCCGAATGCGGAAGCTATCTGCTTGAAGTCAACGGTAAAAAAGGTACTATGCTTGTATGCCAGAACAGGGAGTGCGGTTACAGGAGGGGAATTGCACAGGTAACAAACGCAAGATGCCCAAATTGCCATAAAAAACTGGAGCTGAGAGGTGAAGGGGAAGGCAGAATATTTGTATGCAAATGTGGATATCGTGAGAAGCTTTCAACATTTAACAAAAGGAAGGAAAATGAAAAAACCTCCATATCCAATAAGGATGCGGCTAAATTTTTATCCAGACAAAACAATAAACAGGATGAAAATTTGAATACCGCATTGGCGGATGCTTTAGCTAAGCTAAAGCTTTGACAGATAAAATATGTTGTAAGCAAAGGAGAAAAGAATGCGATTTTTATTGATAATCTTGATAATTTTATTTCTGTATTTCATAACCAGAAAAAATAGGCTTGAAAAACAGGTTGACTTGTTTAATAAACTGTTATATATAGATAAAAGTCCGAAAAAATATATTGCCGAAGTAGATAAGCTTCTGCTAAAGATTCAGTCGGAAAGAGAAAGAAATATCAATTTAATACAAAAAACCACCGGGCTTTTTTTTGCCGGAGAATTTGATGAAGCTGTAAAGATTCTCACGGAGGATGTTACCAAGATTCCACCAAACTGGCAGGTTGTTTATTATCATAATCTGCTGTTAAGCTTGTATTTTAACGGTGATAGAGAAAGAGCAAATGAAATGCTCAGAGAAGTAAGAGACGTTATTGATGTTTACTACAAGAAGGATTACAACAAGGTAACAATTGAGCTGATTTATGCCATTTCCGATTTTTACAACGGAAATATTTCAAATTGCAAGGAATTCTTTGCTAACCTGATAGATGTGGCAAGGAATGATTACAGAGTTGCCTTCGGCTGTTATTTTTCAGGGAAAATACAGGAAGCAGAAGGTAAGACAGATGAAGCGCAGGAAAGCTTAGAGGAGGCCAGAATTTGCGGCCGCGGCAGTTTTATTGAAAAGTTATAGAAAGGACTAAAATGAATATTAGAGAAAAAAATAACGGAATAGTTATTGAGGATATTAAAGACTTTAATTTATCTCACATTTTCGACTGTGGTCAATGCTTCAGATGGAACAAGGAAGATGATGGCTCATATACAGGTGTGGTCAAAAACAAGGTTATAAACGTTGAACAAAACGGTTCGACGGCTGTATTTGACAATATCGGCGCAGATGAATTCCATATAATAAAGGAATATTTTGATTTAGACACTGATTATACCGAAATAAAAAAATCGGTAAACACAGATGAAATAATGGATGAAGCTATAAAGTTCGGCGAAGGTATAAGAATTTTAAATCAGGATGAATGGGAAACAATGATTTCATTCATGATTTCAGCAAATAACAGAATCCCAATGATTAAAAAGGTTATAGAAAATTTAAGTGCAAGTTTCGGAGATTTTATATGCAATTACAGAGGGAGGGATTATTACAGCTTTCCTGCGGCAGAGCAGTTGTCGGCGGCTTCTGTTGAAAAGATTCAGGAATGTAAGGCTGGATTCCGCTCCCCAAGGATAAAGGAAGCTGCATCAAGATTTTTAAAAGAAAAAGATATTATTTACAATATTAAAAATACGAATTATGATGAAGGCCTCTCCTATTTAAAGACTTATGCCGGAATTGGGGACAAGGTTGCGAACTGCATACTGTTATTTTCAATGAGACAGTTTGACACATTCCCTGTGGATGTCTGGGTGAGAAGAGTTATGCAGACACTTTATGTGGACAAAGATACAAAGGATGCAGATATAAGAAAATTTGCCGAGAATAAGTTTGGTAAACTTTCGGGATATGCGCAGCAATATCTGTTTTATTATGCACGTGAAAACGGAATAGGAAAGTAATGCTGAATAATCGCCTTTAAGTTAAATCTTAAAAGGCGATTTATTATTTGTTGAATATATTCCATTGATGAGAAGAAAATAAGAACAGCATTTATGATGCGATATCTAGTTTATAAAAAATGAAGGAGAGTAATGTGGAAATAAAGGAAATAAGAGAAGGATGGAAATTTGACAACAGCTATGTCCGTCTGCCGGAAATTTTTTATTCAAAACTCAAGCCAACGCCTGCAAGGTCACCTGAGCTGGTTATTTTTAACAAGAAGCTTGCTGAATTTCTGGGATTAAAAGAAGATGAGCTTGTGAGCAAAGAAGGAGCAGAAGTTTTTGCCGGAAATTTAATTCCAGAAGGAGCTGAGCCTCTGGCTCAGGCTTACGCAGGGCACCAATTCGGGTATTTCACTATGCTGGGCGATGGCAGGGCGCTGCTTTTGGGAGAACAAATAACTCCATCAGGCGAACACCATGATATACAACTCAAAGGTTCTGGAAGGACTCCCTATTCAAGAGGAGGCGATGGACGCGCAGCGCTTGGTCCGATGCTGAGGGAATACATTATAAGTGAAGCAATGTACAACCTGGGCATACCCACCACCAGAAGTCTTGCCGTGGTAACTACAGGTGAGCTGGTATATCGCGAATCTGTACTCAAGGGTTCAGTTTTAACCAGGACAGCGTCAAGCCATCTGCGTGTCGGAACATTTCAGTATGCCGCAAATTATGGAACAGTAGAGGATTTGAGAGCATTAGCAGATTATGCCATGAACAGACACTTCGTTGAATTTTTGAATGAGAAAGAGAGATACAGACTTATGTTCAGGGAGATTGTCAAACGGCAGGCGCATCTTATTTCTCAATGGCAATTGACGGGGTTTATTCACGGTGTAATGAATACAGACAATATGACAATAAGCGGAGAGACTATTGATTACGGCCCGTGTGCATTCATGGATGCCTATAACCCGGAGACGGTTTTTAGTTCAATTGATACATATGGCAGATATTCCTATAAAAATCAGCCGGTCATAGGAGAATGGAATCTTTCACGACTGGCCGAAGCACTTCTTCCGCTTTTCAGTGAAAATGAGGAAAAGGCCGTCAGTATCGCACAAGAGGAAGTTTCCGAATTCAACAAAATATATCACAAAAGCTGGATTAAAGGGATGAGATCAAAGCTGGGTATGGTAAACGAAGAGGCTTCGGACGAAGAGCTTATAAGAAGTCTGTTTGACATAATGCATAAATACCGTGCTGATTATACAAACACGTTTGTTTCATTAACATTTGCAAAGAATGAGGAATCAGAAATGTTTAACAGTCAGGAGTTTAAGGATTGGAAGAATTTATGGCATTCAAGAATAATACGTCAGGAAAATGCGGAGGAAACATCGTCAAAATTGATGAGAAGCTCTAATCCTGCTGTAATACCCAGAAACCATCGTGTTGAGGAAGCTTTGGAAGCTGCTGATAAAGGAGATTACAGCTATATGGAACGATTGCTCAATGTACTTGAAAAACCTTTTGAACATCTGGCGGAACAGGATGAATATGCTGTACTGCCTCCTGCAGGCTCGTGCGGATACAGAACCTTTTGCGGAACATAACCATGTGCGGCTGTTACAATACAGCCGCATATTTTCTTAATTGTATAAAAAGGAAAAACTTCTCATGATTATTTAATTTGCAAAATTTCAATGTAATTATTGACAAAAGCTTATAGATTGAATATAATGTTAATGTTGTCGGGGTGTAGCGAAGCTTGGTATCGCGCATGGTTCGGGACCATGAGGCCGAAGGTTCAAATCCTTTCACTCCGACTTTTATTATACCCAAATTTAAATGGTGATGAAATGACTTCAGAAGAACGAAGGGAAAATATTGCGTCAATATTAAAGAATAATAAAGAGCCAATTACAGCAGCTGCGCTTGCAAAGAAATTTTCCGTAAGCCGTCAGGTAATAGTGGGAGACATTGCATTAATGCGTGCGTCCGGTCAAAAAATATCTGCGACACCAAGGGGATATGTGTTAAATTCTGAACCTGAAGCCGACGATAATGTGTTTACGATCGCCTGCCTTCATGACAATGATAATATGTCTAAGGAGCTGTATACAATTGTGGACAACGGAGGAACAGTACTGGATGTTACGGTTGAGCATCCCATATATGGAGAAATATCCGGAGAATTGAGAATTTCCACACGATATGATGCCGACATGTTTTTAGAAAAAATCAAAAGCAATGAGGCACAGCCATTGATGAAGCTTACGGGGGGTATACATATACACAGAATCAAATGCGGTAATGAGGCTGCCGCACATAGAATTGTAGAAGCATTGAAAAAAGAGAATATACTTTTGGAAGAAAAATAATAAGTTGACAAATAACTTAACCTTATCTATAATTATATCACAACGTGTCAAGACATATGACAAGACATGGTATAAGAAAGGAAAAGTATATGAAAAGAAACAGTAATCTTAACTCAATGATGATTTCGGCTCTTTTGTGTTCAATAGGAATAGTGATTCCGATAATTTCTCCGATTAAAATAACCATGGAGCCGGCATCATTTACTCTGGCAAGCCATGTAGCAATTTTTACAGCAATGTTTATTTCGCCGTCAACAGCAATATTTGTGGCTTTTGGTACGGCGGTGGGATTTTTTATAGCCGGATTTCCGATAGTTGTTGTACTTCGCGCAGCATCGCACGTTGTATTTGCATCTGTAGGAGCTGTGTATTTAAAAAAATTCCCAAATGTAATTAATTCGTTTAAATCTTCTCAGATTTATTCGTTTGTAATAGGCATTATTCATGGTGTGTGTGAGGTTTTGGTGGTGATTCCGTTCTATTTTGGAAACAATATGAGTTCAGGTTATTATGCAAAAGGGTTCATGGTTTCGGTGCTCCTGTTGGTAGGAGTCGGTACAGTTGTACACAGCATGATTGATTTTTATCTGGCGCAGGTAATTTGGAAGCACGTTGCAAAGGCAGTAAAAATTCCGAAAGAGTTAAATGTAAATCAGCTTTCTCAATAAATTTATATAGCATATAAAGCGGGATACCGCTTTTTTTAATATTTTGTTTATGGAAGATATTGATTTAATGTGTTATAATATAATAAAAATAATATAATAAGCACGGAGGTATATTATGTCTGAGGAATATATTGATAATGATAAAGAGATTCTTCTTCTTTCCAATCTTGATACAATTGAAGCTGAAATAATTATATCTAAGCTGCAATCATATGGGATTCCTGCCTTAAAGAAATCAAAAGGCAGCGGAGAAATCATGGAGATTTACACCGGAGTCAACTTATACGGTATAGATATATATGTTCCGGAGCATATGTATGATATTGCTGCAGAGCTTCTGGAACCGGTTGATGACGGGGACAGTGAATAATGAAATCATGCATTGTAATATTCTTCTCTGCCTTGTTAATAATATTTTTAGCATGGCAGAACAATGCTGTTGTAATAACTGAGTATAAGTATGCAAACAAAAAACTGCCTAAAGAGTTCAATGGGGTTAAAGTGCTTCATGTTTCAGATCTGCATAATAAGAATTACGGCGAAAGGCTTATAAATAAAATTAAAAAGATTAATCCTGATATAATTGTAATAACGGGAGATTTAATTGACAGGAGAAAAACAAGGGTAGATACAGCGGAAAATTTTATAACAGGTATTGCTAAAATTGCTCCTATATACTACGTTTCAGGCAACCATGAGCAGTTGTCGGAATATTTTGATGAACTCAAAGACGTATTGTATAAATCAAATGTTAATATAATGGATAACTTTTATACAATCCTGCGCAAAGATGGCGGCAGTATAGGGCTGCTCGGCATAGCTGATCCTGCAATCAATCAGGACAGTAAAACTTATCTTAAGGAAAAAAACTCTGAATATGCGAGAGAGAATATAACCAAATTAATTGAAAATGCCGATACGGATTTTAATATTCTTCTTTCTCACAGGCCTGAGCTTTTCAACATATACAGTGAATTGAAAGTTGACTTGGTATTCAGCGGCCATGCTCACGGAGGACAAATCAGAATTCCTTTTGTGGGAGGAGTGCTTTCGCCTAATCAGGGCTTTTTCCCGAAATTTTCGGAAGGAATGCATTCTGAAGAAACAACCTCTATTGTTATCAGCAGAGGACTAGGGAACAGTATTTTTCCGTTTCGCATTTTTAACCGACCTGAATTGGTTTTAG
This sequence comes from Sedimentibacter sp., assembly GCA_032059885.1. GTDB lineage: Bacteria > Bacillota > Clostridia > Tissierellales > Sedimentibacteraceae > Sedimentibacter. The sequence goes on along the minus strand of DAMBZP010000002.1, from coordinate 177,817 downwards.
TGACATTGAAGAGCTCACTGCCGAAAGAGCAATTTAATGAATAATTTATCCTTATTTGAAATATACTTTAGTTAGTGTCTGACTGCAAAATAATTTTTATCCGTTTAGAAGGAGGATTCAAAATGGACATAACTATTAACAATTTATATTTTAAATATGATGAAAAATCAAACTGCATCAATACTTATGATACGTTTACCAACAGCCTTGTTTCCTATATTCACGTGGGAGGAAATGAAGTAATGGACAAAAGCTCTTTTGAAAATGCATGCCAAAGATGGTCTGCGGCTCAAACCGGCGTTAACGATGAAATTTATCAAGGAGTTGAATATAACAGCTGGTTCTGATTATATAATATAAGCTTCATAATTCAGACTGTCAGAAACTCAACTATTTATAAGCTAAGTTAGAATACTTGGCTTTTTTTTATTTTATAAAGTCAAGAGCAAATCAAGAATGTCTTAAACTTGAATACACATATTTTTAATTCCAGTAAACGGATAGAAGCTTTTTTGGAAAAAACGCTTTGAAAAGTGATTGACTAATTTGGTTAATTAGAGTAATATTTTCTTACAAATTTTAAAAAGAGGATATTATGGATGGCAATAAAGTTAGAAAGCTGAGAAAACTTAAATCTATGACAATAGAAGAACTTTCAGTGAAATCAGGATTTACCGCAAGCTATATTTCACAGGTTGAAAGGAATTTAATAGAGCCATCTTTAACTGCTCTCAGTAAAATATGCAAGGTTTTGAACGTTTCTCCATATTACTTTATAGATGACTTGAACGATGTTATTGTTACCAGAAAAGAAGACAGACAAAAATTAATTTTGCCTGAAAGAGATTGTGAATTGGAATTCCTTGTTCCTATAAGTGAAGAATATAAAAGCAGGATAAAAATGGACATTCACAGGGATACTTTGAATCCGGGTATGTGGGATAATGATAAATTTTCCATAATAGATTCCGATAAATGTGTAATAATAATAAAAGGAAAATTAATAGTTAATTTTATTGATTATAATGAAATAATTGAAGAAGGAGACAGTATTTACATATGCTCAAATGTCCCCCACAAATTATTTAATCCGTCAGAAGAAAAAACCGACTTACTTTGTATTATTTCACCTTCAGCCTATTAAAATTCAATGAAATGAAGAGGAGAAACATGGAAAAAAAATTTGAAGAAATTAAAGAAGAATTTATAAATGCAAGTTTAGATGAAAAAATAAAGATATACACTCATGCACAGGGATTAACTGTAGATCAGTTTAAAGAACTGCTTGCATACTTCCCTATTAAACATCTGGATAAACTTGAAGAAGCAGTAAACGGAATTTAAGCGCATAACCTGTATAATAAATTAAGTATAAAATCATCTCAATTGGAAATAATTTCTATGAGGTGATTTTTTTATGGTTGAAAATAAAAAGACAAGAAAAAGATTTATAAAGGAAGCATTGGGTACAAGGAATTATTTCAGCTACAGAACAGATTTGGTTCTGTATAAAATTATGTTGAGTATTTTAGTCCTTCTTGTAATTTTCTTTATTACGGATGACTGGGGGTTTTCTGTTTTAATAGCTGCAGAGGTATTTGCAATTTTTACATTAGTAAATAAATTAAACATAAAAAGAAAAAAAAGCGAAGGCGAAGAAAAGCTTATAGATAAAATGAAGAGAGACCATTTCAAGAAAAAAATAGATGAAATAAATCCGGAGGATTTTGAAATGCTCATTTGTTTCTTGTATGAAAAAAAAGGCTGCAGAAATTTCGTTAAAAAGGGAAGACATATGTTTCTTGCAGAAAAAGGCGGTCTGATTAACTGCATTAAGATATATAAGCTTTATGATAATATTGAGCTTGAAAAAATAGACGTAAGAAATTTAATTGCTTTTATGTGTCAAAATAACGTTAAGATAGGTCATTTGGTTACTACCGGAATTCTAAGCGAAGGGGCAAAGGAGCTTCTTGATAAATTCGAAGATAAGCTGGATATTGAAATAGTTGCTTTGGATGAATTGTTCAATATCATGGAGGAACAGGGCATACTTCCAGGCAATGAATATTTCTACAATAAAGTAGGAGATGAAAAAATATTTGAGGAAAAGAAAACAAAATTAAAAAATAATATTTTTGACAGCAAGAAAATATTTGTATACATCATTGCATCTGTTTTTTTCTATATAACATCCGAAATCATGCCCGGGAATTATATTGTCAGATACATTTCATACTATTTCATATTATTAACCTTCATAAACGTGTTTTACATGCTGTGGATCAAATATATTTCAAATGAAGTGAAAAATGCCGGGTAGTCCTAAAAAAGTCAAATTGACCATTGATTAATTTTTCATTGTATATTATAATTCTTTTGAAATATAAAATATGGAGGAAAGTTTATGAATTTTCAATGCACAGTAGGTTTATCAAACAAGCATGTTCACTTAAGCAAGGAGCATATTGATATATTATTCGGTAAAGGACATGAATTAACACCATGTAAGGATTTAAGCCAGCCGGGACAGTTTGCATGTGATGAAAAGGTTGATTTGGTCGGTCCTAAAAGGACTATAAAAGGAGTAAGAATTCTGGGACCTGCAAGAAAAGAGTCACAGGTTGAAATTGCTTTCGCCGATGCATTTACATTGGGCTTAAAGGATGTTCCGGTGAGAGACTCAGGAAAGCTTGACGGAACTCCGGGAATTAAGCTGGCAGGACCTTGCGGAGAGGTTGAATTGGAAAAGGGAGTTATTGTTGCTGCAAGACATATTCATATGCATACTTCAGATGCTGAAAAATATGGCTTGAAGGATAAAGATATTGTTAAAGTAAAGGTTGGCGGACAAAGAGGAGTAATATTTGAGAACGTGCTTATAAGAGTAAGTGACTCATATGCTCTGGATATGCACTTGGATGTTGAAGAAGGAAATGCCGCTGGACTTTCAAACGGGGATACAGTAGAAGTAATTGTTGATTAATTATACTGAAAAAATTATGTTATAAATAAGGACAGGAGTGAATACTCCTGTTTATTTATATGTTATAATGCAAATTATTATGTAAAATGCTTTGCCGTAAGAATATGGAGGAAAAATGGATTTTTTACCAATCAATATGGATGATATGAAAAGAAGAGGATGGGAGCAATGCGATTTTGTGTTTGTCACCGGAGATGCGTATGTGGATCATTCTTCTTTTGCTGCCGCAATTTTGTCGAGGCTTTTGGAGAGATTTGGATATAAAGTTGGTATAATAGCGCAGCCGGACTGGAAGGATGTGAATTCTTTTAAAAAATTGGGAGAACCGAGACTTGGATTTCTGGTCAATTCGGGCAATATTGATTCTATGGTGAATCACTATACAACGTTCAGAAAAAAAAGAAACACAGATGCTTATTCGCCGGGGGGAAAGCCTGATTTAAGACCTGACAGAGCAGTTACAGTTTATTCAAACCGAATAAGAGAAGCTTACAGGTATGTTCCCATAATAATAGGCGGAATTGAAGCGAGCTTAAGGCGCTTAAGCCATTACGATTACTGGAGCGATAGCGTCAAGAGGTCTGTATTGCTGGATTCCGGTGCAGATTTGCTGGTTTACGGTATGGGAGAAAAATCACTGCTTGAAATTGCTGAAGCTTTGGAATCCGGTATACCTGTAAATGAAATAACCTTTATTAACGGCACAGTATATAAAACGAAGGACGAGCAGCGTCCGTACGACCCCATATTTTTACCGACATATGATGAGGTGGTCTCCTCGAAGAAAAAATACTCCGAAAGCTTTAAAATTCAATACGAAAACACTGACTCAAAAACAGGGAGGACATTGGCTGAGAAGTATGGCACGGTGTATGTGGTTCAAAATCCTCCTATGGAGACTCTTACAATGCAGGAATTGGATGATGTGTACGATTTGGATTACATGATGGATTATCATCCTGTATACAAAAATTCAGGAGGAATACCTGCATTATCCGAAATAAAGTTCAGTATAACAAGTGTGAGAGGATGCTTTGGAGGGTGCAATTTCTGCGCACTAAATTTTCATCAGGGAAGAGTTGTACAGGGAAGAAGCCATGAATCCATATTAAAAGAAGTAGACAAGATGAAAACTGATAAAGAGTTTAAAGGATACATTCATGATGTGGGAGGCCCTACGGCAAATTTCAGAATCAGGTCATGCAAGAAGCAGGAAAAGTATGGAGTGTGCAAAGACAGGGAATGTCTTACACCTGTTAAATGCAAAAACCTCCAGGTTGATCACAGTGATTATGTAGAGCTTTTAAGGAAAATAAGAAAAGTGGATGGTATAAAAAAAGTTTTTGTTCGTTCCGGCATAAGATATGACTATGCAATATATGATAGTAATGATGAATTTATAAAGGAAATATGTAAGTATCATGTGAGCGGTCAGCTGAGGACAGCACCTGAGCATGTATCGGAATCTGTTTTGAAGCTTATGGGTAAGCCGTCCATTACAACCTATAATCAGTTTGTAAATAAATTTTATGATGTAAGCAGGAAGATAAATAAAGAGCAGTACATTGTTCCTTATTTCATATCGTCACACCCAGGCTCAAGACTCAGGGATGCCATAGAGCTTGCTGAATATATCCGCGACATGGGTCACATGCCCGAGCAGGTTCAGGACTTTTATCCGACTCCAGGTACACTTTCCACATGCATGTACTACACCGGATTCAACCCGCTGACAGGTGAGGAGGTATATGTTCCTAAAGATAAGGAAGAAAGAAAAATGCAAAGAGCATTGCTTCAATATAGTAAAAGAGAAAATTACAGTACGGTTTTAAAAGCATTGGAAAAGGAAAGCAGATATGATTTAATCGGATACGGTCCGAAATGCCTTGTGAAGCCAAGAAAAAATTAAGCTTTTATGAGTTAAAATTAAGTGTATTTTAATAATTAACTTATTGCAAATTCTTTCACGTTAAGTTAATATAAAATATGAAGTATAATTTAAGAGGTATTAAATGAGCAAAAAATCCAGACGTAATAAAAAAAGAATCAGGCTGTTGTCAATAGGACTTGTTTTGATAGTCGGTATAGTGGCAGCATCCTTTGTAGTAAACGGGTTAGGCAGGAATGTTAAAGAAGAAAATCCGGAAGAGGTCGTTAATGTTCCGGGATCTGAAGAAACAAAAGAGCCTGAGGTTAAGCCAAATGTCACTGTAAATATCAAAGCGACCGGCGATATTATGTTTCATCCGTCACAACTGGACGGCGCATATAATTCATCTACAGGAACCTATGATTTTCACAACAGTTTTAAAGCTGTAAAGGATATATTCCAGGCTGCTGATATTGCAATTGCCAATTTCGAAGGTACAACCGCGGGAAACGGTGTTTATGCTTATCAGGGCTATCCGCTTTTCAACGCACCTGATGAAGTTCTTGACGCAATAAAGGATGCGGGATTTGATGTTTTGTCAACAGTAAACAATCACTGTCTTGATACAAGAAAAGAAGGCGTTATAAGGACTGTTCAGGAGATAAAAAAAAGAGGAATGGATCCAATCGGTACATATGTTGAAAAACCTGAGACAAGAGTGCTTATAAAAGATGTAAAGGGAATAAAAATAGCATTTCTGGCTTATACAGAAATGGTAAACGGTCTTGAAAGCACTATGTCACCTGAAGATTTGGATGCAATGGTAAATATTATAAATAAAACAAAAATTTTAGAAGATATAGCTTATGCAAAGAGCAAAAATGCCGATATAATAATTGCATGCATGCATTGGGGAGATGAATATGCGAGAGTTCAGGCTTCCAGACAGGAAGAATTGGCTGATATGCTGTTTACAGAAGGTGTTGACATAATATTGGGAAGTCACCCACATGTTATACAGCCTGCTCAAAGACTCGAATATAACGGAAAAACAAAATTTGTTGCATATTCAATGGGAAATTTCTTATCAAATCAAAGAGTTGAAACATTAGTGCCTTACGGCATGACAGAAGAGGTGTCTAAATATACTGAGGATGGAGTCATAGTAGATATCGACATTGAAAAAAACGGTGAAACAGGAGAAATTTCAATAAAAAATATCAGCTATATACCGCTTTGGGTTTATAAGGGTACAACAGCAGATGGGGGCACTGAGCATGTTGTTTATCCTATAATGGAATATATTGAAAGCAATGAGATTAATGAAAAATCCAAATCAAGGATGCAGAGATCATTGAGCGATACTTCCAAACAGTTGCAGTTGTTGGAGAGCAACATTGTAAAATAACATAATTTAATTGGGGATGTGGTGTAATGGATAAGATTAAAATAATTTTTTCTAATATGGGATTAAACAGTATAGTGGATATAGTGCTTGTTTATTATGTATTGTACCATGGTTACTTGTTAATACGGGATATGAGGGCTAAGCAGCTTGTAAAGGGTATTGTACTGCTTGTTGCCTTGATTCCCATATCGGATATATTTCATCTTTATATGATCAAATATATTTTAGGTCACACCTTTCAAGTTGGAATAATTGCGTTAGTTGTTGTATTTCAGCCTGAAATAAGAAAAGCGCTTGAATATATAGGGAGAACCTCATTTTCCCTTGCTGCTATCGAAAAAAATACTCAAACCTCGGAGCAGGTCATTAAAGAAATTGTTTCCGCCACCTCATCTCTGGCAAGGCAGAAAATTGGTGCTTTGATAATATTTGAGCAAAAAATAGGCCTAAATGATATTGCTGAAAGCGGTACAAATCTCAACGCAAATATTTCAAGCGGACTATTAATTAATATTTTTATTCCAAATACACCTCTCCATGACGGTGCAGTAATAATAAAGGATTACACAATAAGAGCGGCAGGGTGTTTTTTGCCGCTTACAGAAAATAATCTGCTTTCAAAGGATATAGGTACAAGACACAGGGCAGCCATAGGAATGACAGAAAAATCGGATGCAATAGCATTAATAGTCTCTGAAGAAACCGGCTACATATCATATGCGGTTGAAGGAAGGCTTTACAGGAACATCCAAATACAGGAGCTTGAATATCTTTTATCGGGCATTTATATTGACAATGATAAGGTAAATATAATTGATAAATGGAGAAACAGAAATGAAGATAAAAAACGATAAAATAATAATCCGGATAACCTGTCTGGCGGTTTCCATTGCTTTGTGGATGTTTATTATGGTTGTGGATAATCCGGTTAGGGACGGGAATATATATAATGTACCGGTAACCATTAAAAATTTAAATGCTCTTGAAAATTCTAATCTTGTTTTGATGAATTCCGATAAGGATCATCTTACTATAACCGTAAGGGTTAAGGGAACACTAGATCAAATCAGCAAACTAAAAAGCGGTGACTTTTCCGCATATATAGATGTTATCGGACTTCCGGAAGGTATAACAAATGCTAAAGTTGAAGTTTCAGGACCAAGTGGAGTTGAGGTTGTTAATACCAATCCATCACAAATAGTGTGTAATATAGAAAGCATAATTTCAAGGGTAATGGATGTGACTGTCCAGTATGAAGGCAATCAAGCTCAAAACTATTACCGCACACTTCCTTTATCCAATCCTTCTTCAGTTAAAATCACAGGACCGAGAAGCGTAGTTAATTCTGCGGCTATTGCTGTGGCTACTGTCAACATAGAAGGAGCAGTTGACAATGTTGTAAAAACTGTTCCGGTAAGAATTTATGACGGAAAGGATACAGAAATATTCATGTCGGCACCTATTGACAATGTCAAGGTTACAGTTCCTGTTTATCCGACAAAATATGTTAATCTTGTTCCAAATGTTACAGGTACTCCGGAAGAGGGATATCAGCTGACTGATGTGACGATAAAGCCTGATAAGGTAAGGATTGCTGCAAGAAAGGACATATTGGATACAATAACAGAGCTTAAGGTAGCAGACCTTGATATATCAGGAGAATTCAATAACATTTTGTCTTCGAAGGAAATTTTAGATGCAGATGGACTGTTTATTTTGGATTTAACTACGGCACCTGTTGTAAATGCGGTCATTGAAAAGACTATTGAGAAAGAATTTGTAATGGAAGCATCAGATGTTAAGTTTACTAATCTTAAAGAAGGTGATAAGGTTAATGTGCTGGACCCTGATGCAGAAATAACTGTGTCGGTAACAGGTCCTTCAAGCGTAGTAAATCAGTTAAGGAAGAATGATCTGGAGCTTATCTCCGACTTAAGCACGGCATCGGCAGGAATAAATGACGTGAAAATAGAATGTACAACTGAAAAGCAAGTTAACAGCATTAAGCTTGCCAAAGAGCTGATAAGTGTTGAAATAACAGAAGTTACTGAAACAGGAACAGAACATTAGTGGAGTAGGTATGAAAAATATTAATATTGAAATGAATAATCTGGATTATCAAGGTATGCTGGAAGCAGTATTTCTTGCAACACAGGATGCCATAAGCGTTGTAAATGAAGCTGGAGAGCATATTCTTGTGAATCCGGCCTATACGAAGATAACCGGTCTTGAATCTGATGAAATTATAGGAAAAAATGCATTGTTTGATATTGAGGAGGGAGAAAGCCTTCATATGAAGGTTCTTACCACAAAAAAACCTGTTGAGAATACCAAGCTTAAAATCAGGCCCAGCGGTAAAACAGTTGTTGCACAGGCGGCGCCGATTATTGTCAATGGTGTCATGAAGGGCAGTGTTGCTGTGCTTCATGACATATCGGGAATAAAGGATTTAACTGATAAATTAAATAAAGCAGAGAAAAAGCTGAGAGAATTATCATATAAATATAAACCGGAAGACATAATCGGTGAATCTGCAGCCATAAATGAAGTTAAAAAAATGATAGAAAAAGCGGCGAGGGTTCCTGCCACAGTTTTATTAAAGGGAGAAAGCGGCACCGGCAAGGAGCTTTTTGCAAATTCCATTCATGCCCAAAGCAAACGCGCAGGCAATAATTTTATAAGAGTAAATTGCGCTGCATTGTCAGATTCTCTGTTGGAGAGTGAGCTTTTCGGTTATGAGGAGGGTTCGTTTACGGGTGCTTTGAGAGGCGGTAAAAAAGGACTTTTTGAGGAAGCGAACAAAGGCACAATATTTTTGGATGAAATATCTGAAATAAGTATGAACACTCAGGCAAAGCTTCTCAGAGTCCTTCAGGAAAAAGAAATTATGAGAGTTGGCAGCAATCACCCAATATCTGTTGATGTGAGAGTTATTGCAGCTACCAATTCTGATTTGACAAAGGCAGTAAAGGAAGGAAGATTCAGAGAAGATTTATTTTACAGGCTAAACATTCTTCCCATACTTATCCCGCCTCTTAGAGAAAGAAAAGAAGACATTCCGATTCTCATAAAAAATTTTATAGTCAAGTTCAATGATGAATACGGTAGGCACATAGTGGATACATCAGAAGATGCTTTAAATATTTTGATGAGTTATCAGTGGCCCGGAAATGTCAGAGAACTCGAAAACATAGTAGGCCGTTCAATCATTAATATGAATACAAATGAGAGAGTAATTCAGGCTGAGCATCTGCCGCATTTATTTTCGGCAAAAAAACCCCATACAGACAATATTGTTTCTGCAAAAACAGAGGAATTAACTGAGTTAAGCAATGTAATAAATAAAGCCGAGTCAGATTACATTAAAAATGTATATTACAGATTAGATAAAAATAAGACTGAAACTGCAAAAATTCTAGGTATATCCCTGAGATCTCTGTATTATAAAATGGAAAAGTACGGTATCTTATAAACTGTGCAAAATTTTGCAATATTATTCTTCTTGCAAAATATTGCATGCAATTAAATGCAAAAAACAGTTTTGTAGAAAACCTTAAATTTGAATATAATAATAAACCTTTGGAATATCAAGGTTTTTTTTTTATTCTCCAAATTAATATATTGGCATAAAAATTGCTCCTATAATAGGAGCGAGGTGATGGTGTGAAAAAATTTGAAGAAATAATAAAATATGCTCAGGAATATGCACATACCCATGGACCTGAAAAAATAGCGGTAGCTTTTGCTCAGGATGAAGATGTTTTAAAAGCAGTGAAAGAAGCCGTAAATGAAAAAATATGCGAACCTATATTGATAGGTGACAAAGAAAAAATTATAGACATATCCAAAGAAATAAATTTTGATTTAAGCAATATTGAAATAATTGATGAAAAAGACGGAACGCTGGCCTGCAGAAAAGCAGTTTCTCTCGTAAGCAGCGGCAAAGCTCAAATAGTAATGAAGGGCTTAATAGACACATCAATTATATTGAAAGCAGTGCTTGATAAGGAAATCGGGCTTAGAGCCGGAAATGTTCTCAGCCATGCTGCTGTTTTTTCGGTGAATACTTATCACAAATTTTTTATTGTTACAGATGCTGCCATGAGCATTGCGCCTACAGCAGATGAAAAAAGACAAATTATTGAGAATGCAGTAAGCATAAGCCGCGCCTTAGGCGCTCAGGTTCCGAAGGTTGCTGTGATTTGTGCCAAAGAAAAGGTAAATCCGAAAATGCAGGCCACATTGGATGCAGCAGAGCTGGTTGAAATGCAAAAAAACGGAAAGATGGAAGGATGCATAGTTGAAGGTCCCTATGCCCTTGATAATGCAATATCAAAGGAAGCGGCAGAACTTAAGGGAATAAAGGGAGAAGCGGCAGGAGATGCGGATATACTTCTGATGCCTGACATAGAAGCCGGAAATATTTTGTATAAGGCTCTCACATATCTGGCCAATGCAGATAATGCAGGTATTATTTTAGGAGCAAAAGCTCCCATAGTATTAACATCACGAGCTGATTCGGATAAGGCGAAATTAAATTCAATAGCACTGTCTGTATTGGTTTCATCATTTAAAGGAGAATAGCATGAGACAACTAATAATCAATCCTGGAAGCACATCTACCAAAATTGCGGTTTTTGAAAATGAAAATCCAATATTTGAAACGACTTTAAGACATTCAAGTGAAGAGCTGAGCAAGTATGCAAAGGTTGCTGATCAGTTTGAATTCAGAAAAAATTTAATTATTGATGCATTGAAGGAAAATAACATACCACTTGAATCTCTTGATGCAGCAGTGGGAAGGGGAGGACTCCTGAAGCCTATTGAAGGCGGGACATATGCTGTAAATGATAAAATGGTTAAGGATTTAAAGACAAGCACATTGGGAGAGCACGCTTCTAATCTTGGAGGGCTTATAGCACGATCCATTGGTGATGAGACGGAAATTCCTTCATTCATAGTTGACCCGGTAGTTGTTGACGAATTTGAAGATGTTGCAAGAATATGCGGTCATCCTGAATTTAAAAGAATAAGCATTTGGCATGCACTTAACCAAAAAGCTGTTGCCAGAAGGGCAGCGATTGAAAAATTCGGTAAAAAATATGATGAAATGAATTTTGTAGTAGCACATTTGGGCGGTGGAATTTCCGTTGCGGCTCACAAAAAGGGCAGAGCAATCGACGCTAATAATGCGTTAAACGGTGATGGACCGTTTTCACCGGAAAGATCAGGGTCAATTCCAGCCGACCAATTGGTAAATACATGCTTTTCAGGAAAATATGCAGAAGCTGAAATCAAAAAAATGATAGTCGGAAAAGGCGGTTTAAGTGCACTTTTGGGAACTAACAATGCAAAGGAAGTCAGTGACAGAGCAGCAGCCGGAGATGAAAATGCAAAACTCATATACGAGGCAATGGCATACCAGGTGGCAAAAGCTATTGGAGAATACGCTGTCGTTCTTGACGGCGATGTGGATGCAATAATAATAACAGGCGGAATCGCTTATGATAAAAGCTTTGTTGCAATGATAGAAAAAAAGGTTAAGTTTATTGCTGATGTAATAGCGTATCCCGGAGAGGGCGAGCTTCTTGCATTGGCACAAGGCGGCTTGAGAATTTTAAATAAAGAGGAATCAGCAAAGGAATATAAATAGCATATGAGCTCGGAGGGAGGGATAATATGCTTGACAAAAGACTGGTAATAGTGATAGGTCACTACGGCAGCGGCAAATCTGAATTCTCAGTAAACTATGCTGTGAAAATGAAGGAACAGTTTGAAAATGTAAGTATTGCCGACTTGGATATAGTAAATCCTTATTTCAGGTCAAGAGAAAAAAGAGAATTTTTCGAAAAAATCGGAGTTAAGGTGTTTGACTCAAGCATCAGAAACACTGCCATTGATATTCCCGCGCTTCCGGCACAAATGATGGGAGTCATATTAAATCCCAATGAGAAATCAATTCTTGATGTCGGGGGAGATCCGGTAGGGGCCAGAGTTCTTGCGAGATACGCAGAACAAATTAAGAATGTTGAATATGATATGTTTTTCATAGTCAACGGAAACAGGCCTGAAACAAGCACAGTTGAAGGCGTAATTAAATACCTGAATATTATTGAAGTGGCATCAAGACTGAAAGTTACAGGATTAGTAAACAATACGCACATGCTTAAGGATACAAGAGTGGAGGACGTTGAGTCTGGACATGAACTGACTAAGAAAGTATCCTGGGAAACAGATATTCCCATTAGGTATGAAGCTGTTATTGAAGAAATAGCCGGGAATATAAAAAATAAAGAAATATTGGAAAAATTGTTCCCCATAAATCTTTATATGAGGGAAGAATGGATGAGTTAAGAATGGAGGTATTATAATGGCAAAGGGTAAAGTTACATTTAATGATGATGCATGCAAGGGTTGTGAATTGTGTGTAACAGTTTGTCCAGTAAAAATAATTGAATTGAACAAGGAAAAAATCAATGGCAAAGGATACAGTCCGGCTCATGTAACAGATCAGGAAAAATGTATTGCCTGCGGAAGCTGTGCAATTATGTGTCCGGATTCAGTAATTACAGTAGAAAGATTATAATATTAGGAGGTTAGTATGGCTAAGGTATTAATGAAAGGCAATGAGGCTGTCGGAGCTGCTGCAATAAAAGCAGGCTGTAAGTATTTTTTTGGATATCCGATAACTCCATCGAGTGAAATTCCCGAATACATGTCAAAAGCGTTGCCGGAAGCAGGTGGAGTATTTTTACAGGCAGAAAGTGAAGTGGCTGCTATAAATATGGTTTACGGAGCAGGCGGAGCAGGAGCAAGATGTATGACCGCATCTTCAAGCCCCGGAATTTCTTTGAAGCAAGAGGGTATTACTTATGCTGCCGGAGCAGAAATCCCATGTGTTATTGTCAACATGATGAGAGGTGGCCCGGGGCTTGGAAGCATCCAACCGGGTCAGGCTGATTATTTCCAATCTACAAGAGGCGGCGGAAACGGCGACTACAGAACATTATGCTATGCCCCTGCAAGCATTCAGGAAATAGTTGATTATGTAATGCTGGCGTTCGACAAAGCTGATTATTACAGAAATCCTGTATTAATAGCTGCGGACGGCATGATTGGACAAATGATGGAGGCCGTTGAGTTTAAAGAGCCTGTTCCCATAGAATTACCTCCTAAAGACTGGGCAACTACAGGAACAGGAGGAAAAAGAAAACCGAATGTTGTAAATTCACTGTATCTGGAAGCTGAAGAACTGCAGGTTCATAACAGAAATCTTGAAAAAAAATATAAATTGATGGAAGAAAATGAAGTGCTGTATGAGGCGTTCGGATTGGAGGCTGCTGAGGTTGTGCTGGTAGCATACGGAACTACTTCAAGGATAGTCAAGACAGCTGCCAAAAAAGCTCAGGAAAAAGGAATAAAGGTAGGAATGATAAGACCGATAACATTATGGCCGTTCCCATACGAAGTGTTCAAGGCTATAGGAAAAAATGCAAAAGGTATACTTGCGGTGGAAATGAGTGCCGGACAAATGATTGATGATGTCAAAATTGGCATAGAAGGAAGAATACCTGTGCATTTCAATGGGACTCAAGGCGGTGTGGTTCCTACGCCTGAAAATATACTGGCAGATATTGAAAAAATAGCAGGAGGTATAAAATAATGACAATTGTATATGAAAAGTCAAAGGGTTTAACGGATGTTCCGTTTCATTACTGCCCGGGATGTACTCATGGTGTTATTCATAAATTAGTTGCGGAATCTTTAGTTGAACTGGGAGTTTTAGATGATGCAATTGGTGTTGCCCCTGTAGGATGCTCAGTATTGGCTTATAAGTATTTCAACTGCGATATGCAGGAGGCTGCTCACGGAAGAGCTCCGGCTGTGGCAACAGGTATTAAAAAGGTGCTTCCTGACAAGGTTGTATTCACATATCAGGGAGACGGTGATCTTGCTTCAATAGGAACTGCCGAAATCGTTCACGCGGCTCATAGAGGAGAAAAATTTACCACAATATTTGTAAACAACGCTATATATGGAATGACAGGCGGACAGATGGCTCCGACTACACTGGTTGGACAAAAAACAACTACATCTCCTTTGGGAAGAGACGAATCACTCAGCGGAAGACCTATACGAATATCAGAAATGCTTGCAACCATAGATGGAGCTAAATTTGTTGAAAGAGTATCTGTAGATACTCCGGCAAATATAAGAAAGGCTAAAAAGGCAATTAAAAGAGCATTTGAATGTCAAATAAAAGGTGAAGGCTTTGCAATAGTTGAAGTGTTATCTACATGTCCTACAAACTGGGGATTGACTCCTGTAAAAGCATTGGATTGGCTGAGAGGTAATATGATTCCATATTATCCGTTAGGAAATTTCAGGGATTTTGAGGAGGGAAAATAGTATGGAGCAAAAAATAATAATGGCCGGATTTGGCGGTCAGGGTATAATGGCTATCGGTAAATTGCTGGCTTATGCAGGAATGCTCGAAGGAAGAAATGTAACATGGATGCCTTCCTACGGTCCGGAAATGAGAGGAGGTACGGCTAACTGTGCAGTGGTTGTATCAGATGATGAAGTGGGTTCGCCACTTATTTCTCATGATGGAACAGCAGCTTTGGTTATGAATCTGCCCTCAATGGTCAAGTTTGAAAAAGAATTGATTCCCGGCGGAAAGCTGATAATAAACAAATCATTGATAGATATGGAGCCGACACGTAAAGATATTGAAGTTTACTATATTTCAGCTAATGAACTGGCAATGGAACTGGGAAATGCCAAGGTTGCCAACATGGTTATGCTTGGAGCATATATTGAGTTGACAAAAATAGTAGATATAGAATCGGTGCTTCACGCCTTTATAAAAGTATTTGGGGAAGAAAAATCTCATCTGGTTCCGTTGAACAAAGATGCTTTATCGAAAGGTGCTGAAGCAGTGAAAAAGCTTCAGGAAGTTTAAGAATAAAAAAGCCCGAAAGGGCTTTTTTATTGCGTAAAGCCGGAAATGGAGATGATAAAACATTGGTGGGAAAATATGCCACAAAATTAATCTTTAATATAAATATAAATAATGATATAATCACTAGGGTTTATAACAATATCTTTAAAAAGCTATTGTTATGGATTTTTACAAATGACTAGGAGGATTTATGGATATTGCTATTAATTTAATCGGTGGTCTTGGTCTGTTTCTTTTTGGTATGAGCTATATGGGTGATGGCCTCCAGAAAGCTGCCGGAAGCAAAATGAAGGATATATTGGCAGCCTTAACTAAAAATAAACTGATGGGTGTGCTGGTGGGAACTCTGGTAACAGGTGTAATACAAAGCAGCAGCGCGACTACGGTAATGGTGGTAGGCTTTGTAAATGCAGGCTTGATGAATTTGAACCAGGCTGTGGGAATCATAATGGGGGCCAATATAGGAACTACGGTAACAGCGTTCCTGGTATCTTTGAACATAACTAAGATAGCAACACTTATGGTAGGAGTGGGAGTATTTATTTATCTTGCTTCTAAAAAGAAGAAGGTAAAAAGCATTGCCGAAGTTATTATAGGATTCGGTATATTGTTTGTAGGTATGAACGTTATGAGCACCGCTATGAAGCCCTTGGAAACAAATCCTCAATTTACAGGACTTATGACTAATTTTGACAATCCATTTCTTGGAATTTTAGTTGGATTTATAATGACTGCAATACTACAAAGCAGCAGTGCTACTACAGGTTTATTAATTGCTATAGCTACAACAGGCGTTATTACTTTTGAGCAGGCGTATCCGATTGTTTTTGGGCAAAATATTGGTACATGCGTGACTGCCTTACTTGCCAGCATAGGTGCAAATAAAACAGCAAAACGTGCAGCAGTCATACATTTATTATTTAACGTAAGCGGAACTATTTTGTTCGTTTTGTTCCTGAGAAAACCGGTACAGTGGATTATATTGAATTTGGTGCCTGTCAATGTGCCGCGGCAAATAGCGGCAGGGCATATAATATTTAATATAATTAATGTTATAATCTTATTTCCTTTTTCAAATTTACTTGTTAAGGCCTCTGAAATTGTTGTTAAATCAGATGTAAACGATGAAAAACATATAACTAAATACATTGATGAAAGAATTCTTATAACACCGTCCATAGCATTGACTCAATCCGCTAAGGAAGTACTTCATCTGGGTAATCTGGCATATGAACAGTTTGATACCGCTGTCAGGGCATTTTTGGAAAATAATGAAGATCTGGCATATAAAGTATTTGAGCTGGAGAGAAAAGTAAATGAATTAAGCAAGGCTTCTCTTGAATATCTGGTTAAATTAGATAAGGTTTCATTGACTAATTATGAAAAAGACAAATTGGTTGTGCTGATGAATGCAATTAATGATATAGAGCGTGTGGGAGATCATGCTGATAATATCGGAGAACTTGTTTTGTACAAGATAGAGAATAAAGCCAATTTTTCTGAAGAGGCATATAATGAAATAAAAACAATGTTTAATGATACCATGATGGTTTATAAGTCTACTCTGACAGCTATACAGACCATACATATGGATGATTGCGAAAGTGTTATTGAAAATGATAAAAAAATAGATGTTATGTATAAAGAATTAAGAAAAAATCATATTGAAAGATTGAATAATTTTATTTGTGAACCAAATGCAGGAGTCATTTTCCTGGATATTATAGGAAATCTTGAAAGAATAGGAGACCATTCGTCAAATATTGCAGAATCAATAATCGAAGCACTTGTCAACCAAAGAAAGCATTAAACAAAAGGCCCGGAAGGGCTTTTTTTAATACTATTGAGAAAAAATCAGCATATAATCACAGAAGTATTCATTAATTTTAGAATATATGGTATAATACAAGCTATAAGGTGTACGATGAGAAGGCGGCAACAGAGAGTGAATGGTATGAAACAAAAAATAACTGAAAAGGCAAATGCGGCAGGAATACAAATTATAGGATTTACGAGTGTTTTAGATTATAGTTACCTGCATGAGTTTCTTGACGAGAAAGCAAAAAAAGGGCATAACAGTGAATTTGAGGAACAGGATATAAATAAAAGGCTTGATGTGAGGAACGTCTTCCATGATTGCAAAAGCATAATTGCAATCGGAATTCCCTATGCGGAAGGATATAAAAGGCCTGTTGTAAATGATAAAGGAATTTTAAGCGTGTCTTCATATGGAGAAGACTATCATAAAAAATTAAGAGCCTTGTTAAAAAATCTCGCCGAGGAAATAAAAAAGGACATAAATTTAGAATATGAAATATGTGTTGACACATCACCGCTCATAGACAGGGAAATATGCAAAAATGCGGGCTTGGGCAGCTATGGGAAAAATACTCTTCTCATTAATGACAGGCATGGTTCATTTATAAATCTTGGTTATTTGCTTACTGATCTTGAAATAGGATGTGACAACAGAATAAAAAATACTGATATTTGCGGAGATTGTAATTTGTGCGTTAAAAGCTGCCCTAATGGTGCAATATTAAAGGAAGGCGGCATAAATGCCAAAAAATGTGTTTCATATCTAACGCAGACTAAAAATTATATTCCTCTTGAATACAGAAGCGGTATGAAAAATCAAATTTACGGATGTGATGTGTGCCAGATTGTATGCCCAAAAAATAAATTAAATTCTCAAAAAGAAGCAGGCAATGATTACAGCAGCCTGTTAGTAGATTTGGATGAGCTGCTGCAAATGTCAAACAGAGAATTTGAATACAAATACGGACATCTGGCAGGAAGCTGGAGAGGCAGGAATGTATGGAAAAGAAATGCCCTGATAGCAATAGGAAATTTAGGACTTGAGCATATGCTTAAAACTGTCGAAAATGAATTAAACAGTCCTTCAGATATGTTGAAGACATATGCTGCATGGAGTTTGATGAAGCTGAATAAAGAAAAAGCATCGGAGATATTGCACAACAGAATGAAATATGAAAATGATACAATTAAAAGTGAGTATATGAAATTAGCGGAGGCAGAGTTATGATAGTCGGAACTTGTGAAATAGAACTGATAATTTATGAAGCTAATTCTTTAAAGGAAAAAAGACATGTAATAAAAAGTATTATTGAAAGAATTAAATCAAGGTTTAACGCATCTGCTGCAGAAGTTGATTACAATGATTTATGGAACAGATCGTCAATAGGAGTGGCTGTAGTTTCAAATAATAAGGCATTGTGTGAATCTATGATTTTAAAAATAATCAATTTTATCGACAATGATGATAGAGTGGAAATCATAAATAGATATATGGAGGTTAATTAATGAATAAAGCGGAAAAAGTCTATGAACTGCTAAAGGAAGCATATCCAAACGCAAGATGCGGGCTGGATTATGGAACTCCTTTTCAATTGCTGGTTTCAACAATGCTGAGCGCACAGGCGACGGACAAGAGCGTCAATGCCGTTACGGCAGAGCTGTATAAAGAATATCCGGACCTGGACAGCTTTCTTAAACTGACCCGGGAAGAAATAGAAGAAAAAATAAAAAAAATAGGGTTGTATAAAAATAAATCAAAAAATATTTATAAAATGTTGAGGGAGCTCAAGGAAAGGTACGGCGGTGAGGTTCCCAGGAAAATGGAAGATCTGATGTCTCTTTCGGGTGTGGGAAGAAAGACAGCATCAGTTGTATTGGTTGAAGCATTCGGTATACCTGCTTTTCCGGTTGATACTCATGTATTCAGGCTAGCCCGAAGAATCGGGCTGTCAAAGGGAAGCACTGCGGACAAGGTATCTGATGAAATGATGACCAAGCTTCCAAAATATAAATGGCATCTTATGCATCACCTGTTAATAACTCACGGAAGAGAAACCTGCATTGCCCAAAATCCTAAATGTGAAATTTGCAATATAAAAGATATATGCAATTATTTTAAAAACGGTAATGAAATTAAATAGAAGTTATAAATTATAAAAATATTAATAGTATTGAAATAGGAGAAAAAAATGTCTTTAAACATAGTGTTGTTTGAACCTGAGATTCCTCAAAATACGGGGAATATAGCAAGAACATGTGCAGCAACAGGCTCTAGTCTTCATTTAATAAAGCCTTTGGGCTTTTCTGTAAGTGATAAGTACCTTAAGAGAGCGGGTTTGGATTATTGGGACCTTGTGAATATAACATATTATGATAATTTTGAGGAATTTCAAAGAACAATAAATGATAAAACTGTTTTTATAGCAACAACGAAAGAAAGAAGCCGGTTTTATACAGATGTAAAATATATGGATGATTGCTACATAATGTTCGGAAAAGAAACAAAAGGACTTCCGGATTATATACACAAGGAATTTTTAGATACAAGAATAAAAATTCCAATGATAGATAATGTTAATGCCAGGTCACTGAATCTGGCAAATTCGGTAAATATAGTGATGTATGAGGCTTTAAGGCAGTTAGGTTTTCCAAATATGATATAGAGGTAAACTTATGGATATTGTTGTTAGTTTAATCGGCGGACTGGGATTATTTTTGTTTGGCATGAGCTACATGAACGAAGGTCTGCAAAAGGCTGCCGGCAAAAAAATGAAAAGTATTCTGGCAGTATTAACTAAGAACAAATTTATGGGTGTCATTTTAGGCATGGTGGTAACCGGCATAATTCAAAGCAGCAGCGCTACAACTGTAATGGTTGTGAGCTTTGTGAATGCGGGTTTGATGAACTTAAACCAGGCAACTGGAATTATTATGGGCGCCAATATAGGTACTACCGTAACAGCTGTCTTAGTTTCCATGAATATTACAAAAGCTGCAACCTTTTTAGGCGGAATAGGAGTATTTTTATTTTTGATCTCAAAAAATAAGAAAGTTAAGCACATATCTCAGATAGTTATAGGGTTTGGTATTTTATTTGTGGGAATGGATATTATGGAAAATGCAGCGGTTCCATTAAGATCAAATCCACAGTTCATCTCTCTGATGATCAGGTTTAAAAATCCATACCTTGGAATACTTTCGGGTCTTGTGATGACTGCTGTACTGCAAAGCAGCAGTGCCACGACAGGATTGTTGATTGCCATGTCTTCAACCGGCGCTATTCCGCTAAACAACGCATATCCAATCGTGTTCGGCCAAAATATAGGAACATGCGTTACAGCCATGCTGGCGAGCATAGGAACAAACATAACTGCAAGAAGAGCAGCATTTATTCATCTGATGTTCAATGTGGCCGGTACAATACTTTTCATGGTATTCATAAGAATTCCTGTTGAAAGGTTTATTTTGGAAATAGTTCCTTCAAATGTTCCCAGACAAATAGCATTAGGACATATTTTATTTAATGTTATAAGTGTTGTGTTAATATTTCCTTTTTCTGATTGGCTTGTTAAATCATCCGAAATAATGGTGAAAAGCAGGGGAAGAAAAAAACATAAATATGTATAGAA
The DNA here is from genome assembly GCA_032059885.1 of Sedimentibacter sp. Lineage (GTDB taxonomy): Bacteria > Bacillota > Clostridia > Tissierellales > Sedimentibacteraceae > Sedimentibacter. The sequence goes on along the minus strand of DAMBZP010000002.1, from coordinate 157,141 downwards.
ATCGAAGACAGCAAAAAATGAATAATTGCAAAAATAAATCAATTATTGATATAATTTTAACATAATTTTTTATTGCTGTTTAAAATTGATAAATCATTAAAATATAAGGGTGAATTGCCTAAAATCAGAAGAATGTAATGTTTTCAAATTTGATGAAAAAATTTTATAAATAGTACTTGCTTTATTAAATATTATTATATATAATTAAAGTAAGTTAATATTTGGATGATGTTTGCGGGAGAGACTGTTATGTTATTAACAGCGCCGAAGGAGTAAGTAATTTATACCAGCCGTATAATTAATGATGATCTCAGGCAAAAGGACCGTAAGCTGACAAAACTCTGAAAAGCGAAAGCACCGAAGGAGCAACTCTTAGTGAGAAGAGGAATCTCTCAGGTTGGTAACAGGGCAGAAGGCAGAATATTTTTTATTACGCTTTCTGTCTTTTTTATAGTCTCCAATCCCGTTTTTTAGATTTTTTTTTCTGAAAATGTCGATAGGACTTGCAGCACAGTACATATCTTTTCTGCTGTAAAAGAGCACAGACTGTGTGATAAAGCTATATATTATAAAGTTTATTAAATATTGAGTACATTTTTTACAGTAAGGTGGGAATAATGATAATAACTAATAATGAATTGGTTTGCAACAAATACAAGGATGCGTATGACATTATGTTCATTGACGGAACCTACAGAGATGTTCTTGTTAAAATAAGGGACAAGGTCCATGAGGGATATGAACTTCTGACACATCCGCTTGCAAGCAGCATTAAACCAAACGAAACACCTTATAAATCTGTAATTATTTCTGATATAAAGGGAAATCTAAGTTATGACTCGGTCATAATAATAGAAAATTCAATTATGGCTTTTGATAAATTCAGCTTGCATAAAATAAAAAATATTACTGAAAAAATGAAAGAAGATTTTAAACTAATTGATTTAACTGTGCTGGAAAGTGCGTTAAATATATAAGAAAAACTTGTGGAGGTGAATGTTTTGAAGTTAGAATTAGGCTACGTTTTTATTAAAGATATTCAGTTTGCTGAAGTATCTAAAGTTGAAAATGGAACGCTGTATGTTAACAAAGAAGAAGTAAAAGCATTAATTCTAGAAGATCAAAATTTTAAGTCAGCCGATGTTGAATTGGCCAGACCTGGTGAAAGTATCCGCATCATGCCTGTAAAGGATGTTATCGAACCAAGAGTTAAGGTTGAAGGATCCGGAGGTATATTCCCCGGCATGATAAGTAAAGTTGAAACTGTAGGCTCAGGAAAAACAAATGTATTAAAGGGTGCTGCAGTTGTTACAACAGGTAAAATTGTAGGGTTCCAGGAAGGTATTATAGATATGACCGGACCTGGAGCAGAGTATACTCCTTTTTCCAAACTAAATAATTTGGTATTGGTATGCCAGCCTGTTGATGGTTTAAAACAGCATGAACATGAAAAAGCATTAAGATTTGCGGGCTACAAAGTGGCTGTATATCTTGGGGAGCTTGCAAGAGCATTGACTCCTGATGAGGTTCACACTTATGAAACACCCGCATTAGTTGAAGGAATTAAGCTTTACCCTGAATTGCCTAGAGTTGCATATGTATGTATGCTGCAAAGCCAGGGCTTAATGCATGACACATATGTATACGGAGTTGATGCTAAACAAATAGTACCGACATTGATTTATCCTACTGAAATTATGGATGGAGCAATAGCAAGCGGTAACTGTGTATCAGCATGTGACAAAAATACTACATATCATCATCTGAATAATCCTGTTATTCATGATTTGTTTGAAGAACACGGAAAGACCTTGAATTTTGTAGGTGTCATAATAACTAACGAAAATGTATATCTTGCAGATAAGGAAAGATCATCCAACTGGAGTGCAAAGCTGGCTGAATACCTGGGAGTTGACGGTGTTGTTGTTTCTGAAGAGGGCTTTGGAAATCCTGATACAGATTTGATTATGAACTGTAAGAAAATTGAATCAAAAGGCATTAAAACTGTTTTAATTACTGATGAATATGCAGGAAGAGATGGTACTTCACAATCATTGGCAGATGCTGATGTTAGAGCAAATGCCGTTGTAACAGGCGGAAATGCCAATGAAGTTATTGAACTTCCGGCTATGGATAAAATAATCGGATATGCAGAAGTTGCTGACATTATTGCAGGTGGATTTGACGGAAGCCTTCATGCTGACGGAAGCATTACAGCTGAGCTTCAGGTTATCACAGGCGCTACTAATGAAATGGGCTTCAATAAATTGAGTGCGAGATAGGAAGGAGGAGAGAATAATGTTAAAAGTTGTTCATTATATAAATCAATTCTTTGCCAATATAGGCGGAGAAGAAATGGCTCACGTTCCTGCTGAAGTAAGAGAAGGCGTTGTAGGTCCTGGATTAGCTTTCCAGCAAGCATTCGGAAATGAAGCGGAAGTTGTTGCAACAATTATCTGCGGAGACTCATATTTTAACGAGAATATGGATGAAGCCAAAAAAATCATAATTGATATGGTTAAAAAATATAATCCTGACATATTTATTGCAGGTCCGGCTTTCAATGCAGGAAGATACGGCGTTGCCTGCGGAACAATTGCTCAGGCAGTTAAGGATGAACTGAACATTCCTGTTTTGACAGGTATGTATATTGAGAATCCGGGCGCTGATATGTTTAAAAATAGTCTGTATGTTGTTTCTACAAAGAATTCAGCAGCAGGCATGAGAGATGCAGTGAAGAAGATGGCTCCTCTGGCACTTAAATTGGCAAAGGGAGAAAAAATCGGAGCATCTGCAGAAGAAGGTTACATTCCTAACGGTAAGAGAGTAAACTTCTTTGAAAAAGAAAGAGGATCAAAAAGAGCTGTTAAAATGCTGTTAAATAAATTGAACGATAAGGAATTTGTAACAGAATTTCCAATGCCTGACTTTGACAGAGTAGCTCCTAACCCGGCTGTAAAAGATATTACAAAAGCTAAAATAGCTTTAGTGACATCAGGTGGTATTGTTCCTAAAGGAAATCCTGATCATATTGAATCATCAAGTGCTTCCAAATACGGAAAGTATGATATTGATGGTGTTATGGATTTAACTGAAGAAACATATGCAACTGCACATGGCGGATATGACCCTGTTTATGCTAACTTAGACCCTGACAGAGTTTTACCTGTTGATGTATTGAGAGAATTTGAAAAAGAAGGCAAAATAGGAAGCCTCCACAGATATTTCTATACAACGGTAGGTAACGGTACTGCAGTTAAGAATGCAAAAGCATTTGCAGAGAAATTTGCTAAGGAACTTGTGGCTGACGGAGTGGATGCAGTTATCCTTACATCAACCTGAGGTACCTGTACACGTTGCGGTGCAACGATGGTAAAAGAAATTGAAAGAGCGGGAATTCCTGTAGTACATATGTGTACAATAGTTCCTATTTCTTTAACAGTCGGAGCTAATAGAATAGTTCCTACTATAGCAATACCTCATCCTCTTGGAAATCCTGCATTGTCACTTGAGGAAGAAAGAGATATAAGAAGAAATCTGCTGACAAGAGCACTTAAAGCTTTAGAGACTGAAGTTTCTGAGCAGACAGTATTTGAAAAATAATGATCCTGGCAGATTATTTCTGCCAGAATCTTATCATAATATAATAAGGTTCTGATTTAACAGTATCCTTATTATAAGGATATAAAGAAAATTATTTCTCTGTGAGAAGTTAAATACCTCGTTTTAAAAACTTTACAATGATTCATTAAATTTGTGAAGTGAAAATAATGTTGAAATTCTAACAAGAAAATTTTAAAATAATATGTTTAAAAGTTGTGAATATGGTATATATTTTGCTATATAGATATTAACAACTAAGAAAAAGAGGTGTATAATGAGCAAGGTATATGACGTTTTAATTTTAGGCGCCGGACCTGCAGGCCTTTCAGCAGGTTTATATGCAGGAAGAGCAAGATTAAGTACTTTGATAATTGAAAAGGAAAAAGATGGAGGGCAGATAGCTCTTACATCTGAAGTTGAGAATTATCCCGGATGCCTTGAAGGCGAATCAGGACCTACATTGATAGACAGAATGGCAGAGCAGGCAAAACATTTTGGAGCCGAAAAAGTTTATGATGAAATAGTTGAAATTAAGCTTGAAGGCAAAGAAAAAGTTCTTGTGGGCAAAAAAGGCGAGTATGTGGGCAAGACAGTGATTATTGCCGGAGGAGCTTCATCTAAACCTATAGGATGCCCGGGAGAAAAGATTTTTACAGGCAAGGGTGTTTCTTACTGTGCAACTTGCGACGGAGCTTTCTTTGAAGACTTTGAAGTCTTCGTAGTAGGCGGAGGCGACACCGCTGTTGAAGAAGCAATGTACCTGACTAAGTTTGCAAGAAAGGTTTCTGTAATTCATAGAAGAAATGAATTAAGAGCGGCAAAATCAATTCAGGAAAAAGCTTTTGCAAATCCAAAGATGAATTTTATCTGGGATTCGGCAGTTAAAGAAATTAAAGGTGACGGTCTTGTCAATTCAATGGTTTTAGAAAATCTTAAAACAGGAGAATTAACAGAAATAGTTGCTGATGAAGATGATGGAACATTCGGTATATTCGTATTTATCGGATATGAACCTAAGACAAAATTGTTCGAGGGTATCTTGAACCTTGACAAGGGTTACATAGTAACCGATGAGAATATGAATACTAATATTGAGGGTGTCTATGCAGCCGGAGATATTAGGGTGAAAAGTCTGAGACAGGTTGTTACTGCGGCGGCAGACGGTGCCATAGCGGCTGTTCAGGCTGAAAAATATATAGAATCATTATAGGAGGTTGTGATGTTAATACTTGACAAAGCTACTTTTGAACCTGAAGTGTTACAGGGAGAAGGATATGTCCTGGTTGACTTTTTCGGAGATGGATGTGCTCCATGTGAAGCTTTGATGCCTCATGTTGAAGCATTGTCTGAAAAATACGGCGACAAATTAAAATTCACAAAATTAAACACAACTAAAGCAAGAAGAGTTGCTATAGGACAAAAGGTACTTGGCTTACCGGTTATTGCTATGTATAAGGATGGAGAAAAGGTTGAGGAATTGATCAAAGAAGATGCTACTCCTGATAATATAGAAGCAATGATTCAAAAATATATTTAACAGTAAATAAAAAAATAATAGGAGGATATAAATGAGCTTATTACAAGGTAAAAAAGTAATTATAATAGGCGACAGAGATGGGATACCAGGTCCTGCAATTGAAGAATGTGTTAAATCTGCAGGCGCTGAAGTAGTATTTTCATCTACTGAATGCTTCGTCTGAACTAGCGCAGGCGCAATGGATTTGGAAAATCAAAAAAGGGTTAAAGAATTTGCTGAAAAGTACGGTGCTGAAAATATAGTAGTTGTACTTGGAGCAGCTGAAGGTGAAGCAGCAGGTCTAGCTGCAGAAACCGTAACAAACGGCGACCCTACTTTTGCAGGTCCATTGACAGGAGTTCAGTTAGGACTCTCAGTATTTCATGTTTGCGAACCGGAAATTAAGGATGAAGTTGATGAATCAGTATATGATGAGCAAATCAGCATGATGGAAATGGTATTGGATGTTGATGATATAATCAATGAAATGACTCCAATCAGAGAAGATTATTGTAAATATCTTTAATAACAATACATGATATAAAACAGAATCTATATGTACTTTCGGGACGGTGGTAAATTCCGGCGGATTTTTCAGCCGTCCTGAAGAACAGAATATTTTGCTTCGCAGAGATGCGAAGCAAATTTTAAATAACGGAGGTTATTATGAACAGTGTAATAAGAGGAGCCAGCTATATATTAGCATTTGCACCTGACATGGTTATTCATAACGGAACAACTCAGACAACTGAAAGAACTGTCAATCCAAATTCAGAATATCTTAAACAAATAAAAGATCATTTAAGAACATTTGATGAAGTTGTGGGCTACATGCCAAATCAGACATATATCGGAAATATGACACCTGATGAACTTGCCAAATATGAACAGCCGTGGAATGACAAAAAGCTTGAAAATGCATCAAGATTCGGAAAGTTCGGCGAAATAATGCCTCAGGATGAGTTCATTATTCTTATGCAGATGTGCGATGTATTTGACCTTGTAAAAATTGAAAATGCATTTTTGGCCGAAACTAAGGCTAAGCTTGAAAAACATCCTTTGTTTGATGAAGGCTTACTTGCAAGAATCAAGCAGGGAGAGGATGCCGAAGCAATAAAGAAATATGTTGAGGAAGAACATGCAGAACCTTTATATAACAACGATGTCTTAATCGGCTGCGTAAAAAGGGCACATGATATAGATGTTAACCTTAACGCTCATGTAATGATGGAAAACCTTGTTTCAAAGGCTTCAAATGTTCTTGCCTTGTTAAATCTTGTAAGCAAAAACAACATTAACAAGGAAGAAATAGACTATGTAATTGACTGCTGCGAGGAAGCGTGCGGAGATATGAATCAAAGAGGCGGCGGAAACTTTGCAAAGGCATGCGCTGAGGTTGCAGGATTCGTAAATGCCACAGGTTCAGATACAAGAGGATTCTGTGCGGGACCTACACATGCATTAATTGAAGCAGCAGCTTTAGTAAAGGCAGGAGTATTCAAGAATGTGGTTGTATCTGCCGGAGGCAGTACCGCTAAGCTTGGCATGAACGGTAAAGATCATGTAAAGAAAGGCTTTCCTATACTGGAAGATATGCTGGGAGGCTTTGCTGTTCTGGTAAGTGAAAATGATGGAATAAGCCCTGAAATCAACCTTGATTTAGTGGGAAGACATACTGTTGGAACAGGTTCATCACCACAAGCGGTAATCACATCATTGGTTTCGTCCTTAGACAAGGCAAACCTGAAAATTACCGATATAGACAAATATTCTGTTGAAATGCAAAATCCTGATATTACAAAACCTGCAGGAGCAGGAGATGTTCCGCTTGCAAACTACAAGATGATAGGCGCTTTAGCTGTTAAACGCGGAGACATAGAAAAGAAAGATCTGGCAGAATTCACTGAAAAGCACGGTATGACAGGATGGGCTCCAACACAGGGACATATACCTTCAGGAGTTCCGTATATAGGATTCTGCAGACAGGATATTATGGACGGAAAAGTTAAAAGAGCAATGATAGTCGGAAAAGGAAGCCTATTCCTTGGAAGAATGACAAATCTGTTTGACGGAGTATCCTTTGTTGTTGAAGCAAATAAAGGAAAAGAAGAACCACAATCTACTATATCAGAGGAAAAAGTAAAAGAATTAATCGCATCTGCGTTAAAAAGCTTCGCTTCAAATCTAATGGCAGAATAGGAGGGCATATGTCTGAAAAACAAGTTAATCAAATAATAGGCAAAGTGTTCAATCAGCTCGCTGACACTTTAATCAGCGGAGAATATGGACAAAAGCCGAGAGTAGCTGTTACTGCCTTGGGAAGTGAGCACGGGGAAGACAACATATTTGAAGCCGCTGCTAAGGCAGCAAAAAGTGGAGTTGACACTACGGTTATAGGCACTAAAAGTGTTGAGGGGGTTAAAACGGCGTTTGTGAATTCAGAGGATGAAGCTCACAAAACCATGGAATCGCTCCTTGATTCACATGAGGTTGATGCTGCTGTTACAATGCACTATCCATTCCCTATAGGAGTTTCCACCGTTGGTAGAATTATAACTCCCGGTAAGGGAAAAGAAATGTTTATTGCTACAACCACGGGAACATCTTCAACCGATAAGGTTGAAGGTATGGTTAAAAATGCAATTTATGGTATCATAACTGCAAAGGCGTGCGGAATTAAAAATCCTACAGTTGGTATTTTAAATGTTGATGGGGCTAGACAAACAGAAATAGCTCTTACAAAACTTAAAAGTCAAGGCTATGATATTAATTTTGCAGCATCTCAAAGAGCAGACGGCGGTGCCGTTATGAGAGGAAACGACCTTCTCATGGGTTCTGCGGATGTAATGGTAATGGATTCCTTGACAGGTAATCTTATGATTAAGATATTTTCATCCTATACAACAGGAGGAAATTATGAATCTCTCGGTTATGGATATGGACCCGGAATCGGAGAAGGTTTTAATAAGTTGATTCTTATAATATCAAGGGCGTCAGGAGCACCGTTAGTTGAAGGGGCAATAAAATTTGCCGCTGACCTTGTAAAAGGAAATTGCATGGAAATTGCAAAGCAGGAATTTGAAAAGGCTCATAAAGCAGGATTGACTGAAATTTTAAATGGGCTTAAATCATCCAAAAAACCTCAGGAAGCAGAAAGTGAAGTCAAAGCTCCTGAAAAACAGGTTGTAACTTCGCAAATTTCAGGAATTGAAATAATGGACCTGGAAGATGCAGTTAAATTATTGTGGAAAAACGGCATTTATGCTGAAAGCGGAATGGGCTGCACCGGACCTATAATATTAGTAAATGATGCAAATACAAATACGGCATTGAAAATACTTTCCGATAATGAGTATATAGCAAAAGAGAAATGCGACTGTTAGTAATAAATGTTGAATAACTGCAATGCAAGGAACGATATAGTGTCGTTCCTTTTTGTTATTTGAGATGCAGCCTTGCTGCACTTATAATTTTATCTTAATTTTTGAAACTGTGAATCGGTGCTGGTATTTTTCCTCCTCTTTCAATAAAAGTATCACTTGAAAACCTGCTTACAGACATAATTGGCGCCCTTCCAAGCAGACCACCGAATACTGCCGTATCTCCGATGCTTTTACCGTAAACCGGAATCAATCTTGTTGCTGTAGTTTTTTGATTGATGACGCCTATTGCACATTCATCAGCCATTATTGCAGAAATTGTACTTGCTTTTGTGTCTCCGGGTATTGCTATCATGTCTAAACCGACTGAGCAGACACATGTCATAGCCTCCAGCTTTTCAATGCTCAAAGAGCCGTTGTTTACTGCATTAATCATTCCTTCATCCTCACTTACAGGGATAAATGCTCCGCTTAAACCGCCTACATTGGACGATGCCATGATTCCGCCTTTTTTAACAGCATCATTTAATAATGCCAATGCTGCAGTTGTTCCATGAGCTCCGCAGCTTTCTAATCCTATTTCTTCCAATATTCTGGCAACACTATCTCCTATATCTGCTGTGGGTGCCAGGGATAAATCCATTATTCCAAAAGGAATATTTAACCAGTGTGAAATTTCCTTCGCAACAACTTCTCCTGCTCTGGTAAGCTTAAATGCAGTTTTTTTAATGGTTTCACAAACGGACGTGAAATCCTGTCCCCTTACTTGCTCCAAGGCATTTTTAACTACACCCGGTCCGCTTACACCCGCACTTATTGAAGCTTCAGGCTGGCCGACTCCATAAAAGGCTCCGGCCATAAACGGATTATCTTCTACAGCATTTGCAAATACTACTAATTTAGCACAGCCTATGCTGTCATTCTCTCTTGTTAAATATGCTGTGTCTTTTACAATTTTGCCCATCAGACGTATGGCGTTCATGTTTATGCCATCTTTTGTGGAAGCCGCATTTACTGAAGAGCAAACCTTTTTAGTTGCCGCCAAGGCTTCGGGTATTGAGTTAATTAGAATTTCATCACCTTTTGTAAATCCCTTTTGAACTAATGCCGAAAAGCCTCCCAGAAAATCTATTCCTGCCGTATCCGCAGCCTTATCCAGTGTTTCGGCATATTTCACATAATCAGTATCCTCACTTGATCCTGCAATCAAAGCTATTGGGGTAACGGAAATTCTTTTGTTTATGATGGGAACTCCAAATTCTTTTTCTGTTTTTTCAACCGTTTTTACAAAATTTTCAGATATCCTTACAATTTTTTCGTATATTTTATTTCGGGATATCTGTCCGTTTGTATCTGCACAATCCATCAGAGAAATTCCCATTGTAATTGTTCTTATGTCAAACTTTAATTCATCTACCATTTTAATGGTTTCCAATATATTTTTTGAATTTATCATACCTGCTCCTTATATTTCGTATATTTTATTAAAAATATCTTCTCGTTGGATTTTAATGCTCATTCCTGATTCTTCAGCTTTGTTATCAAGCTGCTTTTGTAAATTTGAAAATTCTGTTTTCATATTATCTAAATCTACCAGCATTATCATGGTGAAGTATTCCCTCATTACAGTCTGATTAATATCCAGTATATTTACGTTATTATCAGATAATAGAGCAGAAATCCCTGCGATTATACCTACCTTGTCTTTTCCTATAATAGTAATTATTCCTTTCATTATGACCTCCGTGATTGTTATTTTTCTTTGCTGCCTTTCAGACAGAATATATAAAATTCAGATAAATGAGTAAGGACATAACATAAAAAAGAGACTCGCCGGAGTCTCCTGAATAACAAAAATAGGCTTTATTTTATCTCTGTCCTTTTACCTGAGAGTTTCATTACTTTAGAGTAACTTTCCCCTTCGGTGCTCAATAGAGTCTCTCCAGAGGCATGTCCGCCTGCGGTCGATTAATCTTCCGCAAACTTCATCCATCAATATTTTATTAGTGGTCAGTATATACTTCCTTTAAATAAAAATCAAGAAAAAATTTTAATATTTATTTGTGTAAAATTAACTTAGCATATTTAATATTTATTTGTTATAATAATAATAATATATCAGGAGAAAAATTCATATGAGCTGTATATATTAATTTATTAAAAATTGTTAATTTTGTTAAGAATATAATAAATATTGAAATATTAATAAATTTTGATATAATATATATTAGCAAGGAGTGATATTATGAAAATGGGTTTTGAATTAAACCTGTCACAAACTCAAAAGCTTATAATGACGCCTGAATTAAGACAAGCTATTCAGATTCTGCAATTCAATAATGTTGAATTAATGGAATTTATATACAAGCAGCTGGAAGTCAATCCTTTTCTTGAGTCCGCAGACAGTAAAAGTCAGGAGTCTGTTCCCGGCGACGACCGTGATAATGACAGCAGCTATGAGAAAAATGATTCAAGCGATGAAATTGATTGGAAGGAAATTACGGAAAGGTATGATGACCTGAGCTATAAGGCCTATGAAAGAAATGCCGATTCGGATGATAAGCAGTCTTTTGAAAGCTATACATCAAAAAAGATGTCTTTGAAGGACCATCTTATGGTGCAGCTTGGTGTTTCCGTAAAAACCAACAAGGAAAAAAGAATAGGTGAATTTATTATAGAATCTCTTGACAACAAAGGATACCTGGGATGTTCCGTACAGGATATAAGCCTGTTGTTGAATGAAGATGTTATTGAGGTTGAAAGAGTTTTAAGACTGATACAGACATTTGACCCTGTAGGTGTGGGTGCCAGAAATTTGAGCGAATGCCTGATGATTCAGCTAAAGGAAAAAGGCATACAGGACAAAAATGCATATATAATAGCCGAGAATTATTTGGAAGACATTGCGACAAATAAGGTACAGAAGATTGCAAAGGATTTAAAAATAAGTGTAACCCGCGTTCAAAGCATATGCGATATAATAAAAATGCTTGAGCCTAAGCCATCAAGAGGCTTTATAGTAGACTCAGACAACATAAGATATATAGTTCCCGATGTTACAATAGAGAAAATAAATGGAGAGTATGTAATAATCGTTAATGATAATAATCTTCCGACTCTTACAATAAGCAATTATTATAAGAGTATGATGAGCAGTCTGGACGACAAGGAAGCAAATAAATTCATAACTGACAAATTGAATTCTTCCATGTGGCTTATTAAAAGCATTGAGCAGAGAAGAATGACTTTATATAAGGTTACCGAATCAATATTAAAGTTTCAAAGAAAATTTTTTGATGAAGGAAAAACTGCCTTAAAGCCTCTGGTTTTAAAAGATGTGGCAGATGATATAGGTGTTCATGAGTCCACAGTAAGCAGAGCGACAAACGGTAAATATGTCCAGACGCCCAGAGGATTGTTTGAATTGAAATATTTCTTTGCAAGCAGCATACATGAAAGCGGAGGAGACGGTATATCATCAACCAGTGTCAAGACACAAATACAAAAATTAATTAATGATGAAAATCCGCAAAAGCCTTTAAGCGACCAGAAGATAGCAGAAGTGCTCAGTACTGAGGGCATAAATATTTCAAGAAGAACTGTGGCGAAGTACAGGGATGAAATGAGAATCCCTTCTTCATCAATGAGAAGAAGATATTAAAAACTGATAATCAATATATGTGTGAAGGATTATTATGAGGATATACTTTAAAATTATAAGTATATTCTTTTATTTTGTTCTGTACATTGATTATTTGGTGTGATATAATCTTAACTGTAGAACATATATATTATAATATAATTAAATAGTATAACACATATCTTAAAACATTTCTGGTTTGTCGAATAATTATCTCCCAAAAATTAAAAAAGAGTATTGCATTATAAAATATATATGATAGAATAATCCTAGGGACGTAAACTGTATATATGGGACATTAATTGACCCGGAGGAGTTATGAATATAAATAAAATTTTTGAAGTGCAAAACAAAGTAGTTCCTGAAACGGCTGATTTATTAATGAAGAGATATGAAATACTTAAAGTTGTAAGCACGTTTCAGCCTATAGGCAGAAGAAATTTGTCATCTAAGCTTGGCATTACCGAAAGGGTGATGCGCACGGAAATTGATAAAATGAAAGAAATGAATTTAATTGATATTCAATCTGCAGGTGTTAATTTAACAGATGCAGGATTAAAGCTGCTTTCTGAAATACATGATACGTTTTACTACATAAAAAATTTGTCTGATATAGAATTAAAACTCATGGAAAAACTAAAACTAAAGAGGGTTGCGGTTGTATCTGGAGATTCAGAAAGAGATGCTTTCACTTTTAATGATTTAGGGAAAAAGGCAGCAGAGATTGTACTGGAGCTTATAAAAAATGATACTGTCCTTGGGATATCCGGCGGAACAACAATGGCGTGTGTAGTGAATCAGATGAAAAGAAAAAAGGGAATCAAAAATGTCCTGGTGGTTCCCGCAAGAGGCGGATTAAGTGAGGAGCTTGAAATACAGGCCAATACCATAGCTGCAAATCTGGCGGAAAAACTGGATGCACCCTATAAGCTGCTGCACATACCTGATAATCTTGATGAGCAGGAATTAAACGTATTAAAAAATAACAAGCTTATAAACGATGTTCTTAACGATATACAAAGAATTAATTTGTTGGTATTTGGGCTTGGAAATGCAAGAGAAATGGCTGCCAGAAGAAAGTCTGACAAAAGTGTTTTCAATAAAATTGAATCAGACTGTTTAACGGCGGAAGCCTTTGGGTATTTCTTTAACAGAGACGGTAATGTAAAAATGCAGACTAATTCAGTCGGCATAACTATGGAAAATTTCAGGATGATAAAAAATTCTGTGGGGGTTGCGGGCGGAGGATCTAAAGCTGAAGCAATTTATTCGATCTCCAAATTCAATAATCATTTCATCCTGGTAACCGATGAAGCGGCAGCAAAAAAGATATTAGAATTATAACGGTATCATTTCAGCGGTTGCGTTATGTTTATTCAGCTTCTGCTGCTATATAAAATTAAATTAATTTATTATTGTTTAAATAGGAGGATTTTATGGTAAGAGTAGCGATTAATGGTTTTGGAAGGATAGGAAGACTGGCACTGAGATTAATGGCACAGGACAGCGGCTTTAAGGTTGTGGCAATCAACACTAACTCAGATACTGAAACACTTGCATATTTATTGAAGTACGATACGGCTCATGGAAATTTCATGACGGACAAAATAACTTATACTGAAAGTTCACTGATTGTCGATGGAAATGAAATAGTCACATCAAGAGTTAAAGAACCGGAAAACTGTAATTGGAAGGAACTTGATATTGACTTAGTTATCGACTGTACAGGTAAATTTAATGATCGTGAAAAAGCTGAGGCTCATATTAGGGCGGGAGCTAAAAAGGTTCTGTTGTCTGCACCTGCAAAGGGAGATTTGAAAACAGTTGTGTATAATGTAAATCACAATATTCTTGACGGAACTGAAACAGTTGTATCTGCAGCATCCTGCACCACAAACTGCCTTGCTCCGCTTGCAAAAGTGTTAAATGATGTCTTCGGAATTGAAAAAGGATTAATGACTACTGTGCATGCATATACCAATGACCAGAATATTCATGACAACTCACATAAGAGCGGTATAAGGGCTAGAAGAGGGCGTGCTGCAGCTGCAAACATAGTTCCGGCTTCAACAGGAGCAGCAAAGACGGTGGGAGTGGTTCTTCCGGAATTAAAGGGAAAACTGGATGGTATAGCACTTCGAGTTCCTACAATAACAGGTTCTGTTGTTGATTTGACCGTTGAATTAAAAAAGAAGGTTTCAGTAGAAGAAATTAACGCTGCAGTTAAAAATGCATCTAATGAAACATTATCATATACAGAAGACCCTATAGTGTCAAGTGATGTTATAGGAAGCAGTTATGCATGTATATTTGATGCATTGTCGACACAAATTCTTGAGGCGGATGGAAAGCAGCTTATAAAACTGATTGCATGGTATGACAATGAAATGTCTTTTACACATCAGTTGGTGAGAGTTGCGAAATATTGGGGCAGCAAATAACAATAGCTGAATAATAGCTGAGCGATTGCCGGCTGCTGCCGGACCATTGCTCAGCAATTGTTTACGGAGGTTTGTATGAATAAGAAAACTTTAAAGGATATTGATATAAAAAATAAAAGAGTCCTTGTAAGGTGTGATTTCAATGTACCACTGGATGAAAATAAAAATATAACCGATGACATAAGAATTACAAGCTCACTTCCCACAATAAATTTTCTTTTGGATAACGGAGCATCTGTAATTTTAATGTCACATCTGGGAAGGCCGAAAGGAGAAGCTGATCAAAAATATTCACTGCTTCCTGTAGCTAAAAGATTAAGTGAGTTATTGGGAAAACATGTCATGTTTGAAGAGTGCGACAGGGTTGTTGACAATAATGTAAAATCAGATGCTTCTTCATTAAGACCGGGAGATGTAATGCTTCTTCAAAATACACGGTTCAGAAAAGAAGAAGAAAAAAACGGGGAAGAATTTGCGAAGGATTTAGCTTCTTTAGGAGATTTGTATGTTAATGATGCTTTCGGAACAGCTCACAGGGCACACGCATCAAATGCCGGAGTGTGTCAATACCTTCCATCTGCAGTGGGTTTCCTTGTTGAAAAAGAAATAGAAGTCATGGGCAATGCTCTTGAAAATCCCAAACGACCGCTTACTGCAATATTGGGCGGAGCGAAGGTATCAGATAAGATTGCCGTTATTGAAAATCTTTTAAATATAGCAGATAATATTTTAGTAGGCGGAGGAATGGCTTATACATTCCTGAAATCAATGGGATGTTCAGTAGGAACATCTTTGCTTGAAGAAGAAAGAGTCAATTTTGCAAAAGAATTGATTGAAAAGGCAAAAATTAAAAACGTGAAATTAATTCTTCCTGTTGATACAGTTGCGGCTAAGGAATTTAAAAATGATACGGAATTTTTTACTGTTGATTCTCATAAGATTCCGGAAGGTTTCATGGGTCTTGATATAGGAGAAAAAACAATTGAAGAATTCAGTAAAATAATTAAAGAATCAAAAACAATCATATGGAACGGTCCATTAGGAGTGTTTGAAATGGATAACTTTGCAAAAGGCACTAATTCCATAGCAAAATGCATAGCTGATAATAAAGAGGCTGTTTCAATAATCGGCGGAGGAGACAGTGCGGCGGCAGTTGAAAAAGCGGGACTTACAGATAAGATTACACACATATCCACCGGTGGCGGCGCTTCACTGGAGTTTTTGGAAGGAAAAACCCTGCCCGGAATAGAGGCTGTTGACAACAAATAGGAGGCAATATGAGAAAAACATTAATAGCCGGAAACTGGAAAATGAATAATGATGTTGAACAAAGCGTGAAACTGGTTGAAAGCTTAAAATTAATGTCAGAGAAATTTGATAGTAATGCCGAGGTGCTCATATGCCCGGCTTTTACTTCACTGTATGCTGTTAAGGAAGTATTAAGAGATTCAGATATAAAAACTGGTGCTCAAAATATGCATTTTGAAGACAAAGGTGCATATACGGGTGAAGTATCTCCCTTGATGTTAAAAAATATCGGTGTAGACTATGTTATTATCGGGCATTCTGAAAGAAGGCAGTATTTTAATGAAACAGATGAAACTGTAAATAAAAAACTGAAGTCAGCTCTGAAACATAATATAAGCCCTATATTGTGCGTAGGTGAAACCCTCAGAGAAAGAGAAGAAAAAAAAGAAAAAGAAACAGTAAGAAACCAGATTGTCAAAGCATTGGAAAACATCCAGCTTTCTGATGCAGAAAAAATAGTTGTTGCATATGAACCTATCTGGGCAATCGGAACAGGAATAAATGCAACAAGTACTCAGGCAAATGAAATGACTTCATTTATAAGGATGTGCATTTCTGAAATATATAATAAGCAATTGTCTGATAAAATAATAATTCAATATGGCGGCAGCGTAAATGGAGACAATGCCGCGGAGATATTAAGTCAATCGGATATAGATGGTGCATTAGTCGGGGGCGCAAGTCTGAAGGCTGATGAATTCCTAAAAATAATTAATTATGCTAAGTAAGGTAGGTCATTTTATGAATAAAGTAACGGCATTGATTATTCTTGATGGTTGGGGTTTAGGAGAAGATTATAAAGGGAATGCGGTCAAGAGAGCAAAAACACCAAATTTTGATGTGCTTATGAGGAAATATCCCAATACATCTCTGTCGGCAAGCGGATATGATGTAGGTCTGCCGAAAGGACAGATGGGAAATTCAGAAGTGGGGCATTTGAATATAGGAGCCGGAAGAATAGTATATCAGGATTTTACGAGAATAACGAAAGCAATTGAAGATGGCGAAATTGACAGCAACGAAGCTATAATTTCTGCCTTTGATTATGTAAAACAAAACAATTCTACGCTGCACTTTATAGGGCTTCTTTCGGACGGAGGAGTTCACAGCCATAATACGCATTTGTACAGTTTAATGGAGCAGGCAAAAAAAAATGGTATTAAAGACGTTGAAATACATTGCATAACTGATGGCAGGGATGTCAGTCCTACAAGCAGTCCCAATTTTATTAAAGAGCTTAAGAATAAAATCAGGTCTGTTGGATTGGGGCATATTGCTTCCGTTATGGGAAGATATTATGCCATGGACAGAAATAAACAATGGGACAGAATTGAGCTGGCATACAATGCCCTGGTAAAAGGTGAAGGAGAAAAATTCAAGGATCCTCTTGAAGCGGTGAAAAATTCATACCTTAGCGGTGTAACAGATGAATTTATAAAGCCTCTTTTAATTGAAAAGGAAAATGGTGAGCTTGCGACAATTAAAGACAATGATGCTGTAATTTTCTACAACTTCAGGCCTGACAGGGCAAGGCAACTTACAAGAGCCTTTGTTGACAAGGATTTTGACAGCTTTGACAGAAAAAAGGTCAATGTAAAATTTATATGTATGACTTTGTATGATAAAACAATAGAAAATGTTGAAATTGCCTTTAAGCCTCATTTTGTTAAAAACACATTGGGAGAATATTTAAGCAGCAAGGGATACAAGCAGCTGCGTGCTGCGGAGACCGAGAAATATGCTCATGTAACATATTTTTTCAACGGTGAAATAGAAGAGCCGTTTAAGCACGAGGTCAGAATCCTCATTCCGTCTCCTGATGTTCCTACATATGATTTAAAGCCGGAAATGAGTGCTTTTGAGCTTAAAAACATGATAATGGAAGAACTGGAAAAGGATACATACCAGGTTATGATTATTAACTTTGCAAATCCCGACATGGTAGGTCATACAGGAGATATTGAAGCAGCTATAAAAGCAGTGGAAGCAGTTGATAAATGTCTTGGAGAAATTGTGAATTTCATAATACGAACCGAAGGTACAGCAATAATTACGGCGGATCATGGAAATTGTGAAGAAATGCTGGATCCTTCAAGCTTGGTAAAATTAACTTCGCATTCAACAAACAGGGTTCCGTTTATAGTAGTTAAAAGTCCTAAAAACTTCAAACTGAGAGAAGGAATTTTAGCGGATGTTGCGCCTACTATGCTTGAGCTTATGGGACTTGAAAAACCGGAGGAAATGACCGGACAAAGTTTAATCGTTTATGAAACGAAATAATGGAGGAAACCGAAAATGACAATTATATCAGATGTATATGCAAGAGAGATATTGGATTCAAGAGGAAATCCGACTATTGAGGTCGAAGTATGGACTGAAAGCGGAGGACATGGAAGGGCTGGGGTTCCTTCGGGAGCATCAACCGGAGCTTTTGAGGCTGTTGAGCTTCGAGACAATGACAAATCGCGATATTCAGGAAAGGGAGTACAAAATGCTGTTGATAATGTGAATAATATTATTGCTCCTGAATTGATAGGAAGAGATGCTTCAGAACAGATTATCATTGACAATTTATTAATTAAACTTGATGGTACTCCAAATAAGGGAAGACTGGGAGCAAATGCAATATTGGGAGCGTCCATTGCATGTGCAAAGGCTGCGGCTGATACACTGGGACTTTCGCTGTATCAATACTTAGGAGGAGTAAATGCCAAAACTCTGCCTGTTCCAATGATGAATATATTGAACGGAGGTCAGCATGCCGACAACAATGTTGACATACAAGAATTCATGATAATGCCTGTTGGAGCTTGCTGCTTTAAGGAAGCACTGAGAATGGGTGCGGAAGTGTTTCACAGCCTGAAAAGTGTGCTCAAGTCAAAAGGATTAAGCACTTCAGTCGGTGATGAAGGAGGTTTTGCTCCAAATCTTTCTTCAAATGAGGAAGCGCTGGCAACAATTGTTGAAGCAATTGAAAACGCAGGATATGTTCCGGGAAAAGACATAATGCTTGCAGTGGATGCTGCGGCAACCGATTTGTTCGACCCTGAAACCAAAATATATACATTGGAGGGTGAAGGAAGAAAATTTACTCAATCTGAAATGGTTGATTTCTACGAAGATTTAGTGAACAGATATCCTATAATTTCAATTGAGGACGGTATGAATGAAGAAGACTGGGAAGGCTGGAGGCTCCTTACCGAAAGATTAGGAAATAAGATTCAGATTGTAGGCGACGACTTGTTTGTAACCAATACTGAAAGACTCAAAAAAGGTATTGAACTGAAAGTTGCAAATTCAATATTAATAAAATTGAATCAAATAGGAACAATAACAGAAACATTAGATGCAATTGAAATGGCAAAAAGAGCAGGTTATACAGCAGTTGTATCACACCGTTCAGGTGAAACGGACGATACAACAATCTCTGATTTGGTAATTGCTGTAAATGCCGGACAAATTAAGACCGGAGCGCCCTCAAGAATAGACCGCGTAGCAAAATACAATCAACTTTTGAGATTAGAGGATGCCTTAGGTGATGCAGCACAGTATAACGGATTGGATGTGCTGTATAATTTGAACAATAGATAAACGATAGCTGAACAATTGTTACAGGATGCGGTGCGCCCTCCTTAAACAGTCGTTCAGCCATTGTTCTGACAATTGTTTTAAAAAATTTGTTGATTACTTGTTATTTTAATGTTATAATTCAAATGTTATTCAGACAAGACGGTACAGGAGGTGTGATAATGGAAACAGTAGTAAGAATATTTTTAATAATTGCAAGCTTATTTCTTATTGCAAGTATTTTGCTTCAATCAGGCAAGCAGGCCGGAATGTCAGGCGAAATAGCAGGTGGAGCAGAATCTATCTGGGGTAAGAATAAAGGCAGAAGTTACGAAGGCAAACTAGAAAAAGCAACAGCTATATCAGCAATTGTTTTTTTGATAGCTTCACTTATTTTAGTAGCTATTCAGTAATAAATTGTAATTAATTGGCAATAATATTGTATAATATTCTATATTCTGAATGAATTTAGAATATATTTTCATGTGTTTAAGCGGTTGGACAAATCTTCTGCTTAAAAAATTAATTTTATTAACTACGGAGGAAAGAATTAAATGGGTATTTTAATAATCGCCCCTATAGTGGGTGTCGTGGCTCTACTGTTCGCTTTTTATAAAGCATCAGTTATAAATAAAGCGGAACCTGGTAATGACAGAATGAAAGAAATATCGTCATTCATACATGAAGGTGCAATGGCCTTTTTAGCCAGACAGTATAAATCAGTTGGAATTTTCGCAATCATAATGTTTATTGTTTTAGGATTTGCAATCAATTGGCCAACTGCATTAGCATTTGCAGCAGGTGCATCATGCTCAATTCTGGCTGGATATTTTGGAATGACAGTTGCTACAAAGGCAAATGTAAGAACTACAAATGCGGCATATCAGTCAGGAATGAATAAAGCATTGGATATTGCATTCTCAGGCGGTTCGGTAATGGGTATGACCGTTGTAGGTCTTGGACTTTTAGGAACAGGAATGTTCTGGATTATATTCAAGGATGCAAGTGTTATAACAGGCTTCAGCCTGGGAGCTTCATCAGTTGCATTATTTGCACGTGTCGGCGGCGGTATTTACACTAAGGCGGCAGACGTTGGTGCTGACCTTGTTGGTAAGGTTGAATCAGGTATCCCTGAGGATGACCCGAGAAACCCTGCTGTTATAGCGGATAACGTAGG
Organism: Sedimentibacter sp.; assembly: GCA_032059885.1. Taxonomy (GTDB): domain Bacteria; phylum Bacillota; class Clostridia; order Tissierellales; family Sedimentibacteraceae; genus Sedimentibacter. The sequence continues at coordinate 136,509 of DAMBZP010000002.1, read as the reverse complement.
TGACAATGTAGGCGACGTTGCAGGTATGGGTGCAGACTTATTTGAATCATATGTAGGTTCAATCGTTTCTGCAATTACATTAGGTGTTATAGCTTATGACGGAGGAAACGGAGTTTTATTTGCTTTGATGGTTTCCACAGTAGGCATATTGGCATCTATAATCGGAACATTGTTTGTAAAAGGAAAAGAAGGAGCAAACCCGCAAAAAGCTTTAAATATGGGTACATATGCAAGTTCATTGATTGTTATGATTGCGGCATTCTTCCTGAGCAAATCTATTCTTGACAGCTTATTGCCGTTTTGGGCGATAGTATTTGGTTCGGCTGTTGGATTAATAATAGCCAAGATCACTGAGATATATACTTCAGGAGACTATAAATACGTTAAAGAAATTGCAGATCAGTCCGAAACAGGTGCGGCTACTACAATAATCAGCGGCTTATCAGTTGGTATGAGGTCAACTGCTTATCCGGTAATAGTTCTGGCTGTTGGAATTATAGGTGCTTATTTAATAGCAGGATATACACCTAACGGAATTAATACTATAAAAGGTTTGTACGGTATTGCTTTGGCAGCAGTAGGCATGCTTTCAACTACAGGCATGACTGTTGCTGTTGATGCTTACGGACCAATATCAGATAATGCCGGCGGCATTGCAGAAATGTGTGAATTGCCTCATGAAGTAAGAGAAATAACTGATAAACTGGATTCAGTCGGAAACACTACAGCAGCAATCGGTAAAGGATTTGCAATCGGCTCAGCAGCATTAACAGCTCTTGCACTTTTTGCATCATATACTCAATCGGTTGGAATTACATCAATTAGTTTGACTGAACCTACAGTTATAGCAGGTTTGTTTATAGGAGGTATGCTTCCATTCTTATTCTCGGCTATAACAATGAGTGCGGTTGGTAAGGCAGCTTTCTCTATGATTGAAGAAGTAAGAAGACAGTTCAGAGAAATACCGGGAATTATGGAAGGCAAGGGAAAACCTGACTACAGAAGATGTGTTGATATCTCTACAGCTGCAGCATTAAAAGAAATGGTTGTACCGGGTCTTTTAGCGGTTATCGTTCCGTTAATCGTAGGATTTTTGTTAGGAACTGAAGCTTTGGGCGGATTGCAGGCAGGCGCTTTGGTAACAGGTGTTTTAATGGCTATATTCATGTCAAATTCAGGTGGAGCCTGGGATAATGCAAAGAAATATATTGAAGGCGGAAGTCATGGCGGAAAAGGAAGTGCGGCTCATAAGGCAGCAGTTGTAGGTGATACTGTCGGTGATCCATTTAAGGATACTTCAGGGCCTTCAATAAATATATTAATTAAACTTATGACAGTTGTGTCATTGGTATTCGGTCCCTTATTGGCACAGTACGGCGGAATGCTTCTTAAACTTTTTTAATTAAATATAATTGTTATATATTAAGACTTCTCTTAATGGGAGGTCTTTTTTGTTGCAGTTTTATAAATACTGACATATAATAGTAACAATGGAGAGCGATGAGTCAGTGGCAGGTAAAATGTATAGCCAATGGTGCAAAGTGTTAAAACCTAACTTTTCATTAATGGGTTATCAATGTATATAAATAATTTATTCATCGTTAGAAAGGATTTATCAATATGCACATCAATATTGACGGATTGAATATTAACTACATAGATGAGGGAAAGGGAAATTCAGTGCTTCTGCTTCACGGCTGGGGGGGAAGCATTCAGACAATGAAGCCCATAGCAAATTTTTTAAAGGACAGGTGCAGGGTAATTACATTGGATCTCCCCGGTTTTGGAGAAAGCGATCAGCCAGGTATATCATGGGATTCATATGATTATGCGCGGTGTATTAAAGGATTTATTGATGCATTGGGATTAAACAACATTATTTTGTTCGGGCATTCTCATGGCGGAAGAATCGCCATAATTTTATCAAGTAAGTATAATTTTGTTAAAAAGCTTATACTTATTGACAGCGCCGGTATAGTTCCAAAAAGAAAATTCAGCTATTACATCAAAGTATATTCCTTTAAGTTATTGAAGAAGATTTATATTACATTTTCTAAAGGAGGTACGAGGGAAAAAAGATTAGAAGAATTCTATAAGAAGTTTGGTTCTGCAGACTATAAGGAATCTCAGGGGATAATGAGGCAGACCATGGTAAAAGTAATTAATGATAACCTGATTGGACTGTTAACCTCAATAAATGCGCCTACCCTGCTTATATGGGGAGAAAATGATGAGGATACGCCTTTATACATGGGAAAATTAATGGAAGAAAAAATCAGTGACAGCGGATTAATAACTTTAAAAGATGCAGGACATTATTCGTACATTGATTGTTATGACCAATTTAAAGCAGTAATTAATGTGTTTTTAAAAGATGAATTCATTTATTAGGGAGAGGATAATATGTCATTAAATGCTTTTTTATTTTCAGTGTGTTGGATTATGCTGTGTTTGTATAAGCTTAAATATTGTATGCATATGCTTCAGCTTGAAGGTTATAAAAATGAAAAATACATAGACTGGATGAACACCCATAAAGACAAAATATATTCACAAAGGGATAAAATTTATACCAGTATTTTAATAGCAATGTCAATAGTATTTATGCTGCCGTTAAAAAATTCAGCAAATTTTAATTATTTTGAAATGATAGGTTCATTGCTTACAGCTGTGTATTTGATAATAAATTCCAGAACAATGAATCAAAAAAACCTTTTGTAATGACTAAAAGAGCAAAACGACTTATGTTTATATCCATTTTGCTTGTTCTTGCCGATTATGCAATAGTTGTTGTCCTTGTATATCTCATAACCGGCGATATAACAAGGTATTTTCCGCTGTGGTCAGGTATTTTGGCGGTAATATATTTATTGAGTTCATATTATATACTGGGGGCAAATTATATTGCCAAACCCATAGAAAAAAAGATAAATCACAAATATTATGAAATGGCAGCAGAAAAAATCAGAAGCATGAAAGGTTTAACTTCGGTTGGAATTACCGGAAGCTATGGCAAAACAAGCACTAAATTTGCATTGGCAGCATTATTGAATGAAAAATACAATGTTTTAAACACACCGGAAAGCTACAATACTCCAATGGGTATAAGCAGAATAATAAACGATAAATTAACTGATGAGCATGAAATATTTATAGCCGAGCTTGGAGCAACCAGGACAGGTGATATTGATGAGGTGGCAGTTCTTACTAATCCCAAAATAGGGATATTAACTTCCATAGGACCGTGCCATTTAGAAACATTTAAGTCTATTGACAACATAATGCGAACAAAGTATGAGCTTATAGAAAGGCTTCCTGACGATGGCACAGCCATTTTTAATTATGATAATGAATATGTTAAAAAACTTGCCGATAAAACATTCAAGAAAAAATTGCTTTATGGTATAAAAAATACAGAAGATACAGATGTTTTTGCCACAGACATAAAGGTGGGGAATACAGGCTCCATATTCACTTTGTGCATAAACGGATTAGGTACGATTGAATGTGAAACAAAACTGTTGGGCGAGCACAATATTTTAAATATTCTTGCCGGAGCTGCCGCCGCCAGAGTACTGGGACTTTCATTGGAAGAAATTTCAAGAGGTATGTCAAGAATAGAAAGCGTTGAACACAGATTGCAGCTTATAGATCAGGGAATGGGTGTAATAGTTATTGATGATGCATTTAATTCAAATCCTGACGGAGCAAAAGCTGCTTTGGATGTTTTAAATTCATTCAGAGATAAAAGAAAAATAATTGTGACACCCGGCATGATAGAGTTAGGAGATCTGGAAGAAGAAGAAAACAAAAAATTCGGCGAGAATATTGCACGTGTCTGCGACATAGCCGTATTGGTAGGGAAGAAGCGCACGGCGCCAATATACAATGGGCTTAAAAGCAAGGAATTTAATGAAAGTAATTTGTATGTGGTTAATTCATTAAATGAGGCAAGCGAACTGTTAAAAACATTGACAAAGGTTAATGATGTTGTTCTATTTGAGAATGATCTTCCTGACACATACAATGAATAATAAAATTATGTGGAGGCTTTTATGAAAAAATCAATTGGTATCATTATTGGAGGAAAGACGGTTGAACATGAGGTTTCAATAATAACAGGACTTCAGGTCTTAGACAACATAGACAAAACTGTGTATGAACCAAGGATAATTTATATTCAAAAGGATGGAAAGTGGTATGTAGGCAATAGCCTTCATGACATTAATAACTATAAGAAAAAAAGCTTTGATGATGCATATGAGGTGTTGCCTGGATTTAATAACGGAAAGCTTAAGCTTTATCCGCATCCTGATATAAAACAAGGATTTTTCGGTAAAAAACTTACTGCATATGAGTTTGATGCTGTATTTCCGGCAGTTCATGGAACGAATGCGGAGGATGGATCGCTTCATGGTATTTTTCAAATGAACGGAGTACCGTGTGCATTTGGCTCTGTTTTGAGTTCAGCTGTAGGTATGGATAAGGTAATAATGAAGCAGGTATTTCAGAGCAATAATCTGCCTGTTGTGGATTACACGTGGTTCTACAGGAGCAGCTTTGAAGATAACAAAGAAAAAATATTAGAGCAAATTGAGGAAATAGGATTTCCGCTGATTGTAAAACCTGCTAATCTTGGATCAAGCGTGGGTATAAGCAAGGCAAAAGATATTGATGAGCTTTTATTTTCCATTCAGGTTGCCATGTCATATGACAGAAAGGTAATAATCGAAAAATGTGTTGAAGATGTAAGAGAGATAAACTGCGCAGTAATGGGATATGAAAATGAACTTACGGCTTCGTTGTGTGAGGAACCTGTGGGGTGGAAGGAATTTCTGACATATGAAGATAAATATGTTAATAAGAAAAAAGACGCATCTGAATCAAAACGCAGAATTCCTGCCGATATAGATAAGGAAGTTGAGGAAAAAATCAAAAATTATGCGAAAGAAGCATTTAAAGCAATTGATTGCTGCGGTGATGCAAGAATAGATTTTCTCTATGACGGCAACAATATATATGTAAATGAAATAAATACAATTCCCGGCTCCATAGCTTTTTATTTATGGGAAGGAATGGGGATCTCATTTACGGATTTAATTTCAAGAATAATAGAATTTGCGGAAATTCAACAGGAACAAAGAAAAGAAAATATTGTTTCCTATGATATAGATTTATTGAACAAGATGGGAAGCAGCGGAAAACATAAGTAATTTTTTTCTACAGTCTGACATATTTAAGGAGATATACATGAACTTTAAAGAAAAAATTTTAGCATTTATGAGGGAAGAAGCATATAAACCCTTGACAATAAATGAACTGATGCATGCATTTGAAGTTGAAAGCGGCATGAAAAAAGAAATCTTAAAGACTCTCAACGAATTGGAGAATGAAGGCAGTATAATATTTACAAGGTCTCAAAGATATGGAATACCGGAAAAAATGAACCTCATAACAGGTACGTTGGATGGCAATCAAAAGGGCTTTGCCTTTTTAAGACCAGACAATAAGGATATAAATGATATATTCATTTCACCTGTAGATATGAACGGCGCCATGCATGGAGACAGGGTAATTGTCCGACCCATGAAATCCACAGAGGAAGTAAAAAGCCCCGAGGGAAAGGTTATAAGAATAATAGAAAGGGCAAATGAATATGTAATAGGTACATTTCAAAAAAGCAAGCATTTCGGGTTTGTCGTACCGGATGATAAAAGAATTGCATTTGATATATTTATTCCCAGAGAAGAATTTAACGGAGCAAATACAAATGAAAAGGTAAACGTGAGAATTACGGAATGGCCTGACAAGCGTAAAAATCCTGAAGGAAAAATAGTTGAGATTATAGGGGATATTGAGGATACAAAGACGCATATAGAAGCAGTGCTTTTAAACAAAAAAGTAAGACAGTTTTTCCCTGAGGATGTTATAAAAGAAGCATTGAGGGTTTCAAAGGAAGGAATTCATGAGCAGGAATACAAGAGAAGGACTGATCTCAGGGATATTCCGATAATTACAATAGATGGCGAAGATGCCAAAGATTTGGACGATGCCGTATATGCAGAAAAAATCAGCGACAATGAATATAAGCTGGGTGTACATATTGCCGATGTTACTCATTATGTAAAGGAAGACAGGAAGCTGGATAAGGAAGCATTGAAAAGAGCAACGAGTATTTACCTGGTAGACAGGGTTATACCCATGCTGCCTAAGGAATTATCAAATGGAGTATGCAGTTTAAATCCTGATGAGGATAAGTTGACTCTTTCCTGCGAGATGATTATAAATGGCAAGGGTAATGTGGTGGATTATAAAATATTTGAGAGCATTGTGAGAAATCATTATCGCATGACCTATACAGATGTATCGGATATACTTGAAAATAATGATGAAGAGCTGAGTACGAAATACAAGGAGATAGTGCCGATGCTTAAGGTCATGGAGGAATTGAGCCTGATTTTGAGAAAGAAAAGAGAAATCAGGGGTGCTATTGATTTTGATTTTCCCGAGACCAAGATTATATATGACGAAACAGGGAAGGCTGTTGATGTCACAAAGTATGAAAGGCGCGTTTCAAATAAAATAATTGAGGAATTTATGCTTGCTTGCAATGAAACTATTGCAGAACATTATTACTGGCTCAATATGCCCTTTGTTTACAGGATACATGAGGACCCTGACGAAGCAAAAATGTTTGAATTCAGCACAATGGTTCACAATCTTGGGTATACGTTAAAGGGGGTAAACAACGAAATACATCCAAAGGAGCTCCAGCAGCTTTTATTGAAGATAAGAGGAACAAAGGAGGAGGGTCTCATTAACAACATGATGCTTCGTTCCTTAAGAAAGGCTGTGTATTCATCTGAAAGTACCCAGCACTTTGGATTGGCAGCTCAGTATTACTGCCATTTTACTTCACCCATCAGAAGGTATCCTGATTTGCAGATACACAGAATCATAAAGGGTCAGCTTAACGGAAAGTTTTCAGAAGAAGATTATCAGAAGCTGATTGAAAGAACGGCTGTGGTTGCAGAGCAATCCTCAAAAATGGAAAGAGTTGCAGATGAAGTTGAACGAGATTGTGATAAGATTAAAATTGCAGAATATATGTCTGATAAAATTGGAGAGGAATATGAAGGCGTAGTATCCGGAGTAACAAGCTTTGGTATGTTTGTTGAGCTTGAAAATTCTGTGGAAGGTTTGGTTCATATATCAAATATGGTTGACGATTTTTATATTTTTGATAATGAAAAAAGAGAGCTGTACGGAAAGACTGTTGGTAAAACATTCAGGCTCGGAGACAAAGTTAAAATAAGAGTTAACAGTGTCAGCATAGCCAGAGCAGAAATCGACTTTGAGCTTGTAGACGAATTTTACAAAGATGAAATTCATGACACAGAAAAAGATATGTCCGAGATTATCATGTAAAATTAAACAAACTTTAAGGTTATAAGCGTATATTTAAACCAAAGGGAACGGAATGCCCGTTCCCGATTTGCAATTACAAATACTGCATATTTGTCAACATATTTGGCATTTGACAATGTAAAAAATTAATGCTATAATCATCCTACACTATCGGTAGGTGATAATATGGCTGAAAATACAAAGAATGTTGCAAGCAATAAAAAAGCATATCATGAATATTTTATAGAAGATAAATATGAAGCAGGCATTGTGCTTGTGGGAACAGAGGTTAAATCCATAAGACAGGGGAAGGTAAATCTTAAGGATAGTTATGTAGGTATAAAGGATGGCGAAGCCTATGTTTATAATCTGCATATAAGCCCTTACGAAAAAGGAAACATATATAATGTGGACCCCTTAAGACCCAGAAAGCTTCTCTTAAATAAAAGAGAAATAAGAAAAATGATAGGCTTGGTAACATTAAAAGGCTATTCATTAATACCGTTAAGTTTATATCTCAAAAATGGTCTTGTAAAAATGGAAATGGCTGTGGCAAAGGGCAAGAAGAATTACGACAAACGTCAGGACCTTGCTAAAAAGGATGCCGAACGCCGTATGCAAAGACAGGACGATTAACCGATTACGGGGGCGTAAATGGTTTCGACGGGGGTATAGAAGGAAGATAAGCGAGTCGTTGTCGCCAAACAACGCAAAAAGTGGCAACTAAATATAAACGCAAACGAAAATAATAATTTAGCATTTGCAGCGTAAGCTGCTGGCTTGTCCCGCTCAGACCACCTGCAGTTTGAACCGGGGCATCATCTAAAGCAGGGAACGACTTAAGGGGTTCTTCGACCTTAAGTTGTACAATTGAAGATAGCTGACACTATAGCCTGACGATAGGCGATAGTCGAGGCGAAACAAAAATTATCGTCTGCACTCGGAGAAAGTCTTGTGGAAATATTTTCGGACGTGGGTTCGACTCCCACCGCCTCCATACAAAAAATATGGAAAAAATTAAAACTCCTCAACTGAGGAGTTTTTTATTTAAATCAGTTTTTAATATTTATTTTTGAAGTGCTGGCCTACCGCTTAAAAACAATAATTCCTGCAACCATTAAAGCTACACCTATCAGTTTGCTCCATTCAAAACACAGTTTTTCAGTACCGAACAATCCAAAAGATTCTATTAAGCATGAAACAACCAGCTGTGCCAATAAAATTAACATTGTAGCATATGTGGGACCTAAGTCTGATATTCCTTTAATTACTGTAAAGGTAATGAATGCACCGATAGCACCGCCTAATAAATATAATTTGTTACTTACATTAAATACTGAAAGTAAATTTTCGCGGCCGGTAAAGAACCACATACATATACTCACAATAAAAGCTGTAAATTGCACCCAGCTGTTTGTAGCCCACATATTCGACGAATCCATAACTCGAGTATTAAAAACACCTTGAACGCTCATTAACAATCCGGCAAGCAATGCAAATAAAATGCCAATCATATTAATTTCCTCCTGTTTAAAAATAATATTATTATAGTATTCCTCAAAAAGTTAATTTAAGCAAAATAACTTTATTTTGTATAAGAAAAAATATATGAAAGTATTATATTGGGGAGCATTTGACAGTAAAGAACAGTATAACGGATAAAATGTGACCGATGACCTTTGAAACTGCATCTTTTGGTTATCGGCTCATTATTTTTATTGCATAATAACACAGGTATCTATTGCCGCTTATCAATAAATTTCGTTAACTCGTTAATATATATAATAATTTTTCTTTGAATAGTTCAGTAGATATGGTCTTGCAGACAGTTGCATTGGGAGTATTTCCGGCATAACCATCTGAAATTGCCAATTTACTGCCGTCATTGATTATCACTTGACCATAAGCTGCTTCTTCCTTAGTGCAGGTGTAACAATAACACAGCTTATTTTCCAGCACTGTTTCATTCCACAACGCCACTCCCATTGCTACTGCATCAGGTAAATCTATTATATATTCATTACTTCTTTCTAAATTAAATTCAAGTAATGACTTATTGCATTTCACTGAAAATTCTGCCTCTTTCCTTCCGCTTGAAAGCAATAATTCGATGTCGTCTTTATTTAATGCGGCATCCTCACCGCATAGGTCAAATCCTGCAATTGTAATCGGAATATTGGAATCAAGCATGATACTGTATGCTTCTGCATCAACATAGACATTGAATTCTGCAACAGGCGTAGTATTTCCGCGTCCAAAACCCGTAGTGCCCATAGAATATATATGTTTTACATTTTTCATCGTTTCAGGTGATTTTAATATTGCAAGCGCAATATTTGTAACAGGGCCGAGAGCAACAATTTCAATATTCCCGGGATTCTTTTCCACCAGTTCAATTATTGCGTCAACAGCGTGCTTTTTTTCAGAAGTTAAAGTCGGGTGAATTAAATTACAATCGCCCATACCGTCTTCTCCATGAACATTTACAGCCGTTACTAATTTTCTCATAAGGGGTCTGTCAGCTCCGATGTACAGTGGCGGTTTCTGGGCATCTGTTATTTCGATTGTCATAAGTGCATTTTTAGTTGCAAGCTCAAGCGGGACATTTCCGCACACTGTTGTTACAGCCTCTACCTTTATATCTTTAGATTTTAATGCCATTATTAATGCAACCGCATCATCGCTTCCGGTATCTGTATCAATTATTATTTTTCTCATATTAAACCTCCAAAATGTATCATTGACTAAATTATAGTAACAGATATATAATAAAAACAGGTCAAATGACCCAAATAAAAAAGGATGATGTACTTTGGATTTAAAGAATATAGTAGCAGCCGTACCGGAGCATATTAAAAAAGAGTTTATATATAAGAGATATCATAAAGGCGGCTCAATTGTTCTGCCGGATGAGGCAAATGATTATCTTTATATTTTAATAGAAGGAAAGGCTGAGGTGTATAGTCAAAGTTATTCGGGCTCATATATTTCATTATATTTATTTGAATCATACAGCTGTTTTGGAGAAGTAGAGATTTTTAACAACAAGTTTAAAACATTAGGCGTCATTGCAAGAACGGAATGTGAAACAATATCTGTAAATAAAGATGCGGTCATAGAATGGATAAAGGCGGATATTAATTTTACCCTATACCTTGTTGAGCAGCTTTCTGAGAAATTGATACACAGTACAAATACGACTGCCAAATTATCACTGCTGACAGTTAAAGACAGAGTTTTAGACAGTATTTATATTCATCATAAAATAGGAGATTTGGACCGGCTGACAAAAGAAAAACTGTCGTGTGAGGTATGTGTGCCTGTGAGAAGCTTAAACAGATCAATAGCTCAATGTGTGGAGGAAGGATTAATAGATATTATTAATAAAAGAATTGTAATTAATTCAAAAGAAAATCTTGAAAAATATTATAATGATTACTTAGTTTAAAAGCATAGTATTCAATAGCTGTTAAATTTTGTTATTATATGTACATTTCATTAAAATATGGTATAATTAATATGGGATGTTATTACATTGAAGAAGCGGAAATTAATATAATAAGGTGATTTTATGAATGATAATTTAACACCAATACAGGCAATAAGAAAAAAATGCCTTGAGTGCAGCAACGGCCAATATAATGAAATCTGGGGATGCCTAATCAGGACCTGTCCATTATATTCATTCAGAACAGGAGAAAAGCATATAAAAAAAGAATGCGGCACTTCTGAACAAATTTCTCTGGATTTTGCCGAGCAGGAATATTGAAGTAATTTTAGAACAGGTATAGTTCTCATTCGGAGGACTTTTTTTAATATAAATTAAGACATTGGCTGAATAATAAAATTATAAGTGTTTTTATGTATACAAAATACTGTTCGTTGTTATATAATAATAAGGTATGAATTTTAAAAGAAGGTATCATAATGAAAAAAATTAAAGATGTTTTCAGCGATTATAATGCAGGGGACAGCATTGGCGCAGCAATGGTAGAAGGAGTTGTGTTAAGTAAAAAAACCAAGACTCTTGAACTGAAAATAAAATCTGAAAAATACATTGATGCAAAAGAAATAAGCTGTCTTAATGATTTTATAAGAAAAAGGTTTGCGCTGGATGGCTCTGAAATAATTGTTAATTATACAGAAAATGCGGGCAAGAGGCCCATAGAAGATGAATTGAAAAATATATTTAAATTATTATCTGAAAAATATCCCGCATTAAAATCCTTATTGAGAAACAGTATATATAAAGTAGAAGGAAGTAAAATTAACTTTGAATTTAAAATTGCAGTATCTGATTTATTAAGAGCAAAGGGTTATGATAAAATAATTCATGATGCTGTAAAACATATTTGCTGTGAAGATTATCAAATTTGCTTTACTGACAAAATAAGCTGCGAGGATTTTAAAAAGCAGCATGAAGATGAGCTTGCAAGAGAAATTCAGCTTATACAAAGTGAAGTTAGAACGGCTCCCAAGCAAATTGCTGCTGCAGTACATAAGGAAGATGCACCGGTCAAAAGAGAAAACAAGGAAGAAGACAGCGGCAAAACAAAAAATCCTGCACTGATATTGGGAAGAAGCTCCAATATAAAGGATACTATAATTAAAATTACTGATATCACACCGGATGAGGGCAGAATTTGCATAGAAGGAGAAGCATCAAACATCGAACCAAAGGAACTAAGAAGTGGAAAAACATTGATATCCTTTGATTTATATGATGGTACAAGCTCCATGACGTGCAAGTGTTTTTGCAGACAGGGTGAGGACCCGGAAGTTCTCTCAAGGCTTCAAAAAGCTAAGGGGCTCAGAATTGCCGGAAATTCAGGGTATAGTAAATTTTCCGGAGAGGTGGAGATGGTTGCAAATACCATTATAGAAACCGAAGGCAGAAAAAAAGCTAAAAGGATGGATAATGCCCAGGTTAAAAGGGTGGAGCTGCACATGCATACTCAAATGAGCCAAATGGATGCTATGACCGGCGCAACTGATTTAATTAAAAGAGCAATGGACTGGGGAATGAAGTCTATAGCTATAACAGACCATGGTGTGGTACAGTCATTCCCTGAGGCACATAAGCTGCTGGGCAGAGATAATCCGGATATGAAGATTATTTATGGATTAGAAGCTTATCTTGCACCTGATAAAAAATCATCTGTTAAAAATTCCAGGGGACAGTGCATTGATACGACATATTGTGTGTTGGATTTGGAAACCACTGGATTCTCTCCGGTTACTGAAAAAATTACTGAAATAGGTGCTATGAAGCTTCAGGGAGGAAAGGTAATAGATGAATTCAGCTGTTTTGTAAATCCTGAAAAGCCTATTCCTGCAAGAGTTGTGGAAGTTACAAACATAACCGATGACATGGTAAGAGATGCAGAAACAATAGATAAAATATTACCTGAGCTGCTTAAGTTTATTGAAGGAAGTGTCCTGGTTGCTCATAATGCAGAATTTGATATAAATTTTTTAAAGCATAACGCTTCAGAGCTGGGCCATGAATTTGATTATACATATGTTGATACATTGTCGCTTGCAAAGGAATTATTTCCGGGCTACAAGACTTACAAGCTGGGAAGAATTGCAAAAAATTTGGGAATAACCGTGGAAGTTGCTCACAGGGCCCTGGATGATGTGGCAACCACAGTCAAGGTATTCAACGTTATGCTTGAAAAATTAAAGGAACGGGGAGCAGAAAGCCTTGATGATATAGAAATCTATGCATCAGATGAGGACGCAAAAAAAGAAGAATATAAAAAACTCAACACATATCATGCCATAATACTGGCAAAGGATTATACAGGTTTAAAAAATCTTTACAGGCTTGTTTCGTATTCGCACTTGCATTACTTCTATAAAAAGCCAAGGATATTGAAGAGCCTTTACAAAAAGTATTCGGAAGGATTGATAATAGGCAGCGCCTGCAGTGAAGGGGAGCTTTATCAGGCTATTCTGCTTGGAAGATCGGATGAAGAAATTGAAGAAATAGCCAGGGAATATGATTATCTGGAAATACAGCCTATTGGCAATAATGAATATCTTGTAAGACAGGAGCAAGTTCCTGATAAAGAATATTTGAAACTCATCAACAAAAAAATCGTCGCTCTTGGAGAGAAATTAAACAAGCCTGTTATAGCAACCGGGGATGTGCACTTTATAGATCCTGAGGATGAAATATACAGGCGTATACTTGAGGCGGGACAGGGTTTTAAGGATGCTGACAACCAGGCTCCTTTGTATTTAAAGACAACAGAGGAAATGCTGAAGGAATTTTCTTATCTGGGAGAGGAAAAGGCATATGAGGTTGTGGTAACCAACACCAATAAAATATCGGACATGTGCATGCAGATAAGTCCGATTTCATCGGAAAAAGCTACTCCTCACATAGAGGGCTGCGAACAGACAATAAAGGATATAGCTTATGAAAAGGCTCATGAGCTGTATGGGGACCCTTTGCCGGAAATCGTACAGAACAGACTGGATAAGGAGCTGGATTCCATTATTAAAAACGGATTCTCCGTTATGTATATAATTGCTCAGAAGCTGGTTTGGAAATCAAACGAAGATGGATACCTGGTAGGCTCCAGAGGTTCTGTAGGTTCTTCATTAGTAGCGTACATGACTGGGATAACAGAGGTAAATGCACTCGGACCTCACTACAGATGCCCTAAGTGTAAATATTCTGATTTTACAGATTACGGATATATGAACGGCTTTGACCTTCCTGACAAGGAATGTCCCGTATGCGGAGAAAAGCTTTCTAAGGATGGAATGGATATCCCGTTTGAAACCTTCCTTGGTTTCAATGGGGATAAGGAGCCTGATATAGACTTGAATTTTTCAGGAGAATACCAGGCAAAGGCACATAGATACACTGAAGTTATTTTCGGTAAGGGCACAACATTCAAGGCGGGCACCATAGGAACCATAGCGGAGAAAACAGCATTTGGATATGTGAGGAAATATTTTGAGGAAAAAGGGATTCATGTAAATAAAGCTGAGATTGCAAGAATATCAAAAGGATGTACAGGAATAAAGAGAACTACAGGTCAGCATCCCGGAGGAATAATCGTTGTTCCAAAGGGAAGAGAAATTTATGAATTCTGTCCTGTGCAGCATCCTGCGGATGACCCTGACTCAGATATAATAACAACGCACTTTGACTATCACTCTATTGACCAGAATTTATTGAAGCTTGATATACTGGGTCATGATGATCCGACAGTAATCAGGATGCTTCAGGATATAACCGGAGTAGACCCTAAAACAATACCTATGGACGATAAGGAAACCATGTCCTTGTTCTCATCAACCAAGGCATTGGGAGTAACATCTGAGCAGATAAATTCCAAGGTGGGTACATATGGAGTACCTGAATTCGGTACAAAATTCGTAAGAGGCATGCTTCTGGATACAATGCCTGAAGCATTTTCGGATTTGCTGTGCATATCAGGACTTTCTCATGGCACGGATGTGTGGCTCGGAAATGCCAAGGATCTGATTGATGAAGGTATAGTTGAATCCATAAGTGAAGCGGTATGTACCAGAGATGACATTATGGTTTATCTGATTAAAAAAGGGCTGCCGCCTGATTCAGCCTTTAAAATAATGGAAACCGTGCGCAAGGGAAAAGCACTCAAGGACCCTAAATGGCCGGAATACGAGTCTCTTATGAAAACACGCGGCGTTCCTGAATGGTATATCGACTCATGCAAAAAAATAAAGTATATGTTCCCTAAGGCCCATGCTGCGGCATATGTTATGATGGCTTTTAGAATAGCATGGTTTAAGGTGCATATACCTGAGGCATATTATGCAGCATATTTTTCTATCAGGGCAAAGGCATTTGATGCAGAATTTATGATAAACGGAAAAGAAGCTGCAAAGGAAAAGATGAAGGAAATAGAATCTCAGGGCAATGAGGCAGCAAATAAGGACAAGGATATGTATGATGATTTGGAGCTTGTACTTGAAATGTATGAAAGAGGATTTAAGTTTCTGCCTATTGATTTATACAAGTCTCATTCAACAAAATTTCTTTTGGAAAAAGACGGTCTAAGACCTCCTTTCAACAGTATATCCGGTATGGGTACCGTAGCGGCAGAGGGTATATACAATGCAGTTCATTGTGATGAACCAATTAAATCAATTGACGATTTAAGGAAACGTGCCAGGATAGGAAATGCTGCCGTAGATTTGCTTAAAAAATTCAATTGTTTAAATGGTCTGCCTGAGAGCGACCAATTGAGCTTTTTTGATGTAATATAAAATAATCAAAGCGTCGGAAATTAAACCGACGCTTTGATTATTTTATATTAAAACCGTTGCTTTCCGCATATCCGCCTATATAACCGTTTTGTCTCGATGTCATGTCAGCTCTGTCCTTTTCTTGAGGCTTTGCTATGTCTAATTCTCTTGAAGCTTCCATTTTAAATTGCTGCAATGCTTGTTTTGCCTCGGGTGCAATTAAATTTGTTTTTTTGTCCATTTCTTTTTCTCCTTTCAGTAGCATTACTTCTTTACTTAGTATTTGCACAAAGAATAAAATAAACCAGCATATTGTTATTTTAATATGATTGTAATATTTAATAATATTGGAATTCTGTTACTTATATTTTGTATAAGCATATTATATAACAAGAGATTACAATTTTTACAACAATGGAGGAGAATTCGATTGCAGAATTATAATAAAAAATTATTTGATAAATATAGTAATTTTTTTTATCCATATAGGTTTTATGAACATAATGTATTTATGAATGAAGTTCCGGTCAGCACCGACGTGGGATATATAGAGCTGTTTGTGTTTACAGATCAAGGACGGGTACCAATAAAGGGTGCTTATGTTACATTTTATGCAAGAAAAGGAGATGTAAATAAAGTGCCGGTAAAAAGAGTGTCAACAGAAACTAACCCTATTATTGTAGAACTCCCGGTTGCACATCCCAAGGGAACATTAATAAGGGGACCCGAATATTATTTTACAACCTACGATATGACGATAGAAAAAGAAGGTTACTACAGCATAACGGTTTTAAATATCCGCATGTTTCCCGGAATAACAACTCAATTCAGCTACAATCTCAACAGAGTATTACCTGGTACTCCCGGCAGACAAGAGACTATTGCTATTCCTCCTCATCCGCGAGATGAAATAATCGCACATCGTTCGAAAAATAAAATGCTCACATTGCGGTGAGCATTTTGAATTGTTTTCAATAGGAATAAATCATGTTGCCGTACTTAACGGAAACATCCTTTGATAAAATCCATTGATTGGTTGTGGAATCATCATAGTAGAACAATGCTCCGTTTGTAGCGTCAAATCCGCTTAAAGCTTCCTTTGCCGCCTGAATGCACTCTTCATTTGCAGGCCTGTTAATCCAGCCGTTTTCAACAGGAGTGAACTGGTAATATCCATTTATGCTCTGGTTTATAACCTCATTGATTGATGGAGCAAATAAGCCGCTTTCAACTCTGTTCATAACTACAGAACCTACAGCAACCTTGGCTTCATATGGCTGTCCTTCTGTTTCCGCCATAATTAATCTTGCAAGCAGGTCCAGCTCCTCATCAGAGTATACTTCTGCGGCAGAATTCCCTTTATCGGAGATTTCATCAGTGGATGTCAGAGGTATTTCCAGCACCTGACCTGCATATATGTAGTTTGAATAAATGTTATTGGCTTTTTGCAGATCTAATAATGAAATATTGTACTTTTGAGATATTTTAAATAATGTATCACCCTCTTGCACCGTATATTTCTCACATGGTACATTTAGTGTTTCTCCAATACCTATGCCATAGCCTGTAAGATTGTTTGCTACCATTAAATTTGCTACGGTTGTGGCATATAATCTGCTTATAGTATACAACGAATCACCGCTTTTTGCGGTATATGTAGCGGCGTGTGCCTCTGCAGGTGCTGATATGGAAAGCCCTGCTGTGATACTTGCAGTTAATAGGAATGATCTGATAATTTTTTTATTCATTTTTCCTCCTTACGCCTTGCGGGGTAGTTATTACCCGGTACCTTTTAATAGATTCGGCTTTTAAATTGTAATTTAAATTTAACATGGAATCAATGGAAAGTCTTTGAAGTCAAGGGCATATCACACATTCAATGAAATAAATTCATAAATTATTAACTTATAAAAGCATAAAGCACCGGCTGTGAAAGCAGGTGCTTTATCAAGTATTAACTTTTTCTTAATGAATATTTGGTTATTGCTGAATCGGTTCTTCCCACCAGCCAAATGCTATTCTTCCTGATGCATATAGTGTAGGAGTTTCGGGGTTTGAAACAAACACCAGAAATGAACCTCCGGGAGGAAATATGAATTTTCCGTTTTCTTCCGAGTTAATTGTTGTTCCTGCAGTCCCGCTTCTGCCGTACGCCTTTGTGCCTCCGGACGGAAATCCCTTAACTCCCACAGCATATTCAAGTTTTACTTTCGGATGTGGAAGAGGCCGTATGGCTGTGTTGGCAGGTGTAACAAAAGGTGATTCCTGAATTATGCCCGGAGGTGTGCTGTTAAACCATATCTGAACCCTTATGGGTGATGAAGCTACGCCGCTTACGGACCATACATTCACAAACATATTTACGCCGGAATCCGGAGGGTTATATAACCTTGCCCAGGCACTGGTTGCATTGCCGAAATTTACATCCTCGGCCATCCCGACAAAATATTTTCCCTCCATAGATTTAGCCAGTTCAACGGGAATACTTGCAATGTAATACATGGGTGTATTGTTTGCCGGGGGCTGCTGCGCCTGGCTGTATGTAGGCTGATTTTTGTAATAACTGCCTGCGGTCTGTTTTGACAAATAGTTGTTATTATTAAAAGAGGCTGTCTGCCACTGATTTTGATTATGCATATAGGACATATCCATATTACGTTCTACCTTTCTTATATATTTGTATATTATATGTAATTTTTATAATAATTGTTAAATATATGTTGTTATTTAGTATGACACTTTAAATTACTGTGAATAGCAACAAATATATTATATTGATATTATTTGCTTGCAGATTATTTACAATTAAAATAAAAACTGTTATAATATAATTTGTTTGATAAAAAAATAGGAGGAAGAAATGAAAAAAGGATTATTTATTGTAATAGTATTGGTATTGTCATATGCAATATTAGCTGTCGGAAACGGAATGCTTGGAGGAAATGAAGCTGCTGCAGGTGGAGAAGCGACATTAACAGGAACAGCCCAGGGGTTCGGCGGTGAAGTATCAGTTACTGTTACGATGGACGGAGATAAAATTGCCAATGTTGTAGCAACAGGAGAAAACGAAACACAGGGAATAGGCTCTAATGCCATTGAACAGCTTCCCGGAAAGATAGTTGACGCAAATTCGACTGATGTTGATGTTATAGGTGGCGCAAGTATTACAAGCAAAGCAATAATAGATGCGGTAAACAGCGCGTTGGCAAGCAATAAAACCGGAGGAAATGCAGCATTAACAGGAACAGCTCAAGGATTC
The DNA here is from genome assembly GCA_032059885.1 of Sedimentibacter sp. Taxonomy (GTDB): domain Bacteria; phylum Bacillota; class Clostridia; order Tissierellales; family Sedimentibacteraceae; genus Sedimentibacter. The sequence goes on along the minus strand of DAMBZP010000002.1, from coordinate 117,590 downwards.
GGAGGTGAAGTATCCGTTGCTGTCACTATGGATGGAGATAAAATTGTAAATGTTGAAGCAACAGGAGAAAATGAGACACAAGGAATAGGCTCTAACGCCATTGAGCAGCTTCCCGGAAAGATAGTTGAAGCAAATTCAACTGAAGTTGATGTTATCGGAGGAGCCAGCATCACAAGCAAAGCCATAATAGAAGCGGTAAATAATGCGTTGGAATCAGCTAAATAATTAAGATAACCACAATAATATAACAGCCCATCATGTGGGCTGTTTTTAACATATCTGAATCAATTTTAATCAGGCTTTTTTACCGTAGATTTCCACCTTCAGATCCGGCCTGTCTTCAATTGTATCCTTCATAGGACAGTGACTTTCAACAAATTCAACAAATTCTTCAATTTCTTCTTTTGTGTTGTTTGCATCTATATACCATTTTGTGGTTATTTTTCTGAATCCTATTTTTAAATCCTTATTTTTATTTTTACCCTGAACTTCATTCATCAGAGCTTCCGTGTCTACTTCGCCTTCCACTTCAATGTTTATTTTATTAAGATTTATACTGCATTTCTGATAAAACATTTTCGCAACAATGTACTTGCAGCCTCCAAGTGCGGAAAGCAGTGCTTCACCGGGATTCATTCCGCCGTCTGAACCGCCTAGTTCTTCAGGTTCATCTAAAATAAAGGATTTATCTCTTGCTGTACATTCAATTTTATATGTTCCGCCTGCAGACTTTATTTCTGTTTTCAAAGTTTTAATTCCCATTAATTCGCCTCCGTTATGCTTATATATTTATTATGAATGAAAACGAATTAATTATTCAAAACCATAAATATGATTTTTGTGCAGTCGTTTAATTATAAAAAATAAATTTCTGCTAATGAAAAAACAATGCAATTTGATTAGCAACCCATTTTCCCGTCTGAAGAGCTCCCTGCATCCATCCGGGCTTTGTGGAAACATGTTCGCCGGCAAAAAATATTCTGCCCTTATATTCGGGAAGAAGCATGTTATAAGCAAAATTTATTTTTTGACCTGGATACTGATGTGCAAATCCACCTCTGAACCATTGCTCATTATTCCAAAATACAGTCTTGCTGCTTTCAATTAGGTTATCCAGATATCCCGGAGCTGTTCCATGAACCTTTTCCAAATCTCGTTTTATATTTTCAAAACGCCTGTATTCATTCTGACTGCATAAACGGATGGAATCCATACCCAGGCTGTATGATGCTACCAATACTCCCGGGTCAGAATAGTCACATCTTTTTTTTTCACATCTTATATGGTCCGGAGGATATATTATGGATTGAATTATTAAGTCTGTAAATGATATTCCGCCGTTAATATTGTCGTAAGCTGCATCTTCCTCCCAAAAGCGTTTATTAAAAAAGAACAGTGTTTTTTGTGCATCTATATAATTTAATTCTCTGATAGCCTGCATTTTATTTTCACTGAAATAAGGATGCAAATTTATATCTCTCAATATGGAATAAGGAATCGCACATATGACAAGATCAAATGATTCAGTTAGTTCATTTCCGTAGGGATTTGTATACTGTATATTTACATAATTGTCTGACGACTGTGAAAAACCGGTCACTACATGGCCCGGCTTTATATTTACTCTGCCCAATAGACCGGAAAGACTGCATAATTCCTGAGGATTGCTGTTAACTAAAGAATTGATAAATGCCAAAGGCAAATTGACCATGCCGCCTGAAATACGATAGGTATTTAAAAAGTCCTGAGAATATATTCCACTCATAGTTTCATCATGGCTTGTGTAAAGCATAGCGCTGGCAAAAGGGTCAACCGCGGAAAGCAAATTTATAAATCCCTGACTAAATCCAAGCTTTTTGTAAACCTGACGGTTATTTAATCGCGTTATTGATGCATATTCATCTGAATATTCAGGCATTATTTTTAGTATTTCTGAACGCTGCTCAGTGTTGAGACTGTTCATCATGGTTTCATCCGCATAGCTTGTCAGTTCATCCCAGGGAGTGTTTCTTTCTGCCTCTGTCAGGCTGTAAAGAGGGTACAGACTTTTTTCTATACTTTCTCCCGTTCCTTCCCGCCTTATCCTTATATTGTCCGCAAAAATAATATTGTTGGAATCAGGAGATGATAAAGATTCTGTATTCAAATTGAACAGGTTTATGTAATGCCATGTGGTACCGTGGGATACGGGTATTCTCATGGCGCCGAATTCACCGAAGTATTGTTTTGAACTGCCGAAATATTGTGTGTAAACCCTTCCTCCTACTCTTGTGCTTTCCGCATCAAAAACAGTTATGTTGGCTCCGAGCTTTCTGAGTTCGTAAGCGGCAGACAGCCCTGAAAGTCCTCCGCCTATAATTCCTATATTTAAATTCCGCAGGGCCATTGGAGCTGCAAATTCAAAAATATCAGACGGAGGGCTTAAAAGTTCTGTGACATTCTGGTAATCATCGGATCTTCCGGAGCGGGTCAGAGATTCATAGAGCAATTCATGACGCTGTTCATCGGTCGGATTGTAATACAAATTGACGGACATCAAATATTTCCCCCTTTATTCAATGTAAAAAGAATATTTCATGAAATTAAGTATACATATAATAATATTAAAGCAAATATCTGTTTATGTTACTGCATATGCATAAATATTGCTTTGACTTATAAGTAAATTATATTATAATTAATATAGAAAAACATTCATGGAGGATTTATGGAAAATATATCGGATAAAGTTACTTTATGGACCAGACAGCATAAAAAAAGTTTGGAAGAACTGCAAAATAACGGAGTAATAAGAATAGAAAGAAAGCATCTGGAAGAAAAGTTTGAGGAGATAACCGATTATATTACATATTTGTACAAATGGTTTGTTGATGCTGCCGAAAAAAAGGTGCCAAGGCCTGAAGGAGTTGAATTTCCTGTATGGTGCTCTGTAAGTGAAGAAAATATGCTCAGACCTACTGTTGATGAGGTTGTGTATGTGATTGAGGTAGATAAATCTGAAATTATTTATTTTGACGGAATGAAATGGGACTATGTTTTGAATCACCACTATATACCAAAGGATGAGAGGGATGCTGAGGAATATGAAAAAGATTTGGAATCCAAAGGATTTGACAATTCATTTTCCTTTATAAATGAAAAAACAGCACATTTTTATCCTGCTGAAAGAAAGAGAGTCATGGACAGCTGGTATAGAATCTTTGAAATAGAAAAATGGGACATATTCAGAGTTCAGGCAAACATATGGGAAATCAGGCCTGAAATGATAAAGGATATTTTATACTATAAGTAATAAGTTATTGACGTTAAAACTGTAAAAATATGTCATTGACATAGAGGTTTGTATATGCTATATTAAATAAAAATTAATCTTTAACTCGGTACCGTGATGCCGTCAAGATGTGAATATCTCTGTTTTTAATGTGTATAATAATCCTGACGGTCGGTCCAGGATTTTTTTTATAGTCTATGCAGCGCAATCCTGATTTGTGCGGATGAAAGGAAGCGGACAAATTGGTGATAAGGCCTGCGAACAGCACTTATAACAAATATACGGAGGTATTTATGTCTACAAAAAATGAAGTGTTTGGTTATTTACCAGATGAGCGTCCACCGATTATAGGACTTATATTTTTCGCATTACAGCAAATAGTGGTAATGTTCCCGGCGACAGTATTAGTTGCCCTTATAACAGGTTTTCATGTATCAACTACAATCTTTGCCAGCGGGCTGGCAACACTTGGATTCATTTTAGTAACAGGAAGACAGATCCCGCTTTATTATGGCTCCAGCTTTTCATATATAGCCGCAATAGCTTCAATAATGAGCGCAGAGGCATTTGCCGGTTATTCTCTCAACGATAAAATTTCAATTGCCCAGTTCGGTATCATTATGTCAGGGTTCGTATCAATAATAGCAGGTTTTATTATAAAACGCTCAGGAAAAGAAACCATTGATAAGGTTCTTCCTCCAACAGTGACAGGAAGTATAGCAATAATAATCGGGTTGTCTCTTGCTGGAAATGCAATGACTAATGCGGCATCTGTACCGGCAGGAATTGCAGATGTACAGGCTCAGACAGCAGGCGGAATGGCATGGATAATTGCAATAATAACATTAATTTCCACGATTTTATATTCTGTATACCTGAAGGGAAAATTAAGCCAGCTTCCAATATTGTTTGGATTAATGACAGGATACATATCAGCAGCAGTAATAGGAAGTATTACGGGGATTCCTTTTATATCATTTGATACAGTTCAGTCCACAAGCATTCTAAATCTTCCAATCTTTACATTTCCCAAGCCTTCACTTACGGCTGTTGCGGCAATAATGCCCATAGCCATAGCTACAATACCGGAATCCACAGCTCACGTATATCAATTAGATATATATGTAAATGATCTGGCAAGAAAAAAGGGAGTTAACAAAAAATATGATTTAGAAAATAAATTAGGGCTTAATTTAATAGGTGATGGTATTGGAGACATGATATCCGGATTTATAGGAGGTCCTGCAGGAACAAATTATGGTGAAAATATAAGTGCAATGGCCATTTCAAAGAATTTTTCCATACATGTATTAATATTGGCAGCAATATTTACAATGATAATCTCTTGTT
>DAMBZP010000002.1:0-112959 GCA_032059885.1 Sedimentibacter sp. | reverse complement strand
TATAAACATAATTTATTCAATTCCGACATGTGTTATCGGAGGTCTGTCAGTCTATCTGTTCGGTGTAATAGCAGCTCAGGGCATTACAATAATGATGGACAAAAAGGTGGATATGTTCAATTCAAAAAACCTTGCGGTAATTGCAGTAATATTAATTGTGGGACTTGGAGGAAGCTTTGGATTTGAGGGAGGAATGATTCCCATGTTTGGAATAGAAGTACCTGCAATTGCAACAGCTGCCGTTGTAGGAATAGTTCTTAATCTGATGCTTTCACTGGGCAATGAACAGTAAAATAGATATTGATTCAAAAAGACTTTAAGGATTATCTTAAGGTCTTTTTTTATTCATAAAAATGAAATATGGTTAATATCATTTAATAAACTAAAAGTATTATTAATGGAAATAATTTCATTGATTAAATAAATTTAAAATCTTTATTAAAATTTGTTTTTTAAAATATATTTTTGTAGACAAGTAAATGGTTTTGCACTATAATTAAGACAATAACGTTTTCCGGTAAATTTTTATAACCTGAACCGTTACTTTTCAAAATAATATGCCGTGGAAAGAAATTTGTTTCTGGCGGAAGAAGGGAGGATTAATTAGGTAAGTATATTTATTAATGCTTTTATATTTATTTAGTACGTTACTTGAATATTGAAATCATGAAACGATTGAAAATTTAGAAGGGAAGGTGTAACTTTTATGGAAAAAGAAACAAACGGCAGAGGTCAATGGGGCAGTAATTTTGGTTTCTTGATGGCAGCTATCGGTTCTGCAGTAGGACTGGGGAATATTTGGGGATTCCCGTATAAAATGGGAGCAAGCGGAGGATTTGCTTTCCTGATTGTGTATATGGGTTTGGTTGCTTTTGTCGGTATTGCCATTATGTTAGGAGAACTGGCATTAGGAAGAAAAACCGGCTATGGTGTTATCGGAACATATAGAATATTAAGCAAAAGATTTGCATGGGTAGGCTGGCTCGGATTCTTTTCGGGGTTTCTAATTTTATCATTTTATAGTGTACTAGGCGGATATACACTGCGTTATGCATTAGGATTTATTTTGGAAATCTTCAGTAAGGGCTCCGGTTTTGGAGGATTGGGAAGCGGTGCGTTTTTCGGAGCGTTTACAACAAACGGAATGTCGCAGATTATATACCATGCAATTTTCATGGTTCTTACAGTTACAATAGTTATGGGTGGAATTTCAAGCGGAATTGAAAAATTTACAAAGGTTGCCATGCCTGCACTGTTTGTAATGCTGCTGGTAGTTATTATACGAAGCTTAACATTGGAAGGCGCAATGACAGGCGTATCATTCATGTTTGCTCCTAATTTTAAAGCTTTCTCAGAAATAGGATTTATGAAGGTATTAAAAACAGCGGCAGGACAAATGTTCTTCTCGTTATCACTTGGTATGGGCTGCATGATTACTTACGGATCATACCTTAGCAAAAGTGAAAACCTGGAAAAAAATGCTGTAATAATTCCGGTTGCAGACACAATTTTTGCTTTGTGTGCAGGACTTGCGGTTATGCCTGCAGTTGGAGCATTTATGTCTCAGGGAGTTGAAGGCATTTCATTCGGAGCAGGACCTGGACTGTTGTTTGTTACTCTTCATCAGGTTTTTAGTGTAGGAATGGGCGGATTCATTGGAAATTTATTTGGATTTGTATTCTATTTTCTTGTATTTATAGCGGCAATTACTTCAGCAATATCCCTGCTTGAGGTATGTACTGCATTCTTTATTGACAGAGATGTCCAAAAGGGAGTAGTTGCAAACCGTAAAAAACATACTATGATAGTTGGAGCAATTATCTTTTTAGTTGGTCTTCCCGTATGCCTGGATGGACTTGGTGCAGGAAGGGCCGGCGGAGCAGCTATTAATATTCCTGCTGTTATGTTTGGCATGGATGAGGTAAGAATGGCATTTGACTGTTGGTTAGACTTCTATGACATGATTTCTGAAGGTGTATTTATGCCGCTTGGTGCAATTTTAATGTCTGTTCTGATTGGATGGGTACTTAAGACAGATTTCGTTAAAGAAGAGGTTGAAGCTTCAGGACTTAAAATGAAGGCTTATAAATTCTGGAATATTTGCTTTAAGTTCATTGTTCCTATTGGTATAGCATTTGTATTGCTTGGACAGTTAGATGACTTCTTTATGCTCGGAATTTTTAAATGATAAATGAAAATTAAAATAACAAACTCCATGAAAAATTAAATCATGGAGTTTTTATTTTTCATTCAATTGGAGGCTCTCTGTGAAATTCATTTGAATCAGATTTTTCATCGTCTTTCAAATAAAGATTCAGGAAGTATTCTGATGCTGCAACTATAATTGCAGCGATGATTAAACTTGTTGCAGAGGTTGAAAACCTATATGAAAACAAATCAATTGCATATGCAGTTACGGATGCCAAAACTCCGTATTCTATAAATGTTATTGTCTTTCCCATGGAAGGGAAGACTATGAAGTCTCCAAATATATAATTTATAACTGTTTCTGCCAAAGCAGCTATAAATATCATGGTTAAAGGATTTTTATCCACTATGCCGAAAGCGGCCCATGTTGCAATGAAAGCTGAAATAAATTTAAATAATAATTCCGACGCAGTTTTCATAATAACTCCTTGTTAGTATTTAAATTTATTTTTAGCTTTTTACAATTAATTATTCATATTACATCATTATATTTGATTTTGCTGCTATTTACAGACAAATTGCAAATTTAAGGATTTGGATCGGCCGGTTTCTCGGAGTAACTGCTTGAATATCAAGTTAATTTTTAATTAACAGTTTTCCGTCATAATCGACAATTATATTTGTGTTAGGAGCTGCATTTCCTGCTATAATCATTTTTGCAATAAGTGTTTCTACATTTTTCTGAATGTATCGTTTGAGCGGACGCGCACCGTACAATGGATCATAGCCCTGCTCAACTATATAGCTTTTAGCTTTTTCAGTCAATATAACAGTAAGCTGTTTATCCTTTAAGCGCCTTTGTAAATCATCTATCATCAAATCAACTATGGAGGAAATTTCTTTTTTATTAAGAGGCTTATAGAACACAATTTCATCCAGCCTGTTTAAAAATTCCGGTCTGAACCTGGACTTGAGTATTCTGTTGACATTTTCCTTAGCATCCTCAGAAATTTCACCTTCACCGTTAATTCCTTCCAATATATAATCAGAGCCCAAATTTGAGGTCATTATTATTATTGTATTTTTAAAGTCAACTGTCCTTCCCTGGGAATCGGTTATTCTGCCGTCATCAAGAACCTGCAGCAATATATTGAACACCTCGGGATGAGCTTTTTCAATCTCATCAAATAATATTACAGAATAGGGTTTTCGTCTGACTGCTTCTGTCAACTGACCGCCTTCCTCATATCCCACATATCCGGGAGGAGCTCCTATTAGTCTTGATACGGAGAACTTTTCCATATATTCACTCATATCGATTCTCACGATGTTGTGTTCGTCATCAAATAGTGCTTCAGCCAGGGCCTTAGCCAGCTCTGTCTTGCCCACACCTGTAGGTCCTAAGAACATAAATGAACCTATTGGCCTATTGGGGTCCTGAATTCCCGCACGTGAGCGGATTATAGCTTCTGTTACCTTCTCGACTGCTTCATTTTGTCCGATTACTCTTTCATGAAGTATATCTTCCAGCCTCAGGAGTTTTTCTCTTTCACCTTCCATAAGCTTTGAAACAGGAATTCCTGTCCAGCGTCCTATAATTCGTGCTATTTCTTCCTCGGTTACTTTATCTCTCAGAAGCGAGTCGGGACCCTGCGCTTTTTCTGCAATAAGCTCTTCTTCCTCCAGCGATTTCTGAAGTGAGGGGAGTTTTCCGTACTTCAATTCGGCAGCCTTGTTAAGGTCGTAATTTCTTTCGGCCTTTTCTATTTCAGCATTTACTTTTTCTATTTCTTCTCTCAGTGACTGTACCTTTGAAATTGCATTTTTCTCATTTTCCCATTTTGCCTTCATTTCTTTGAATTCAGCCCTCATATCTGCCAATTCCTTTTGAATTTCCTTTAGATGCTCTTGTGTCAGGCTGTCTGTTTCCTTTTTAAGGGCTGCTTCTTCAATTTCATGCTGCATTATCTTACGGGATATTTCGTCCAGCTCTGTAGGCATTGAATCCATTTCCGTACGAATCATAGCGCAAGCTTCGTCAATTAAATCAATTGCTTTGTCAGGCAGAAATCTGTCTGATATGTAGCGGTGGGAGAGGACAGCAGCCTGAATCAAGGCCTGGTCCTGAATTTTTACACCATGGAAAACCTCATACCTTTCCTTTAATCCGCGGAGTATTGATATGGTATCCTCAACTGATGGTTCGTCAACAAGAACGGGCTGAAATCTTCTTTCAAGAGCAGCATCCTTTTCTATATACTGCCTGTATTCATTCAAGGTTGTGGCACCTATGCAGTGAAGCTCACCTCTTGCCAGCATTGGCTTGAGCATATTTCCAGCATCCATGGCCCCTTCAGTCTTTCCGGCACCAACAATGGTATGAAGCTCATCTATGAATAAAATTATTTTTCCTTCACTTTTTTTAACTTCCTCAAGGACGGCCTTAAGCCTTTCCTCAAATTCTCCTCTGAATTTTGCTCCGGCAACCAGTGAACTCATATCAAGGGAAAATATTTTTCTTTCCTTTAAATTATCGGGAACGTCGCCTCTTACTATTCGGATCGCCAATCCTTCCGCAATTGCAGTCTTTCCCACTCCCGGCTCTCCGATGAGTACAGGGTTATTTTTTGTTTTTCGCGAAAGGATACGAATAACATTTCTGATTTCAGAATCTCTTCCTATAACAGGGTCTAATTTGTTGTTTTTTGCCTGTTCAACTAAATCAGAGCCGTATTTTGAGAGAACATCATAAGTGGCTTCCGGTGTGTCGGTTGTAACACGTGTATTGCCTCTTACAGAAGAAAGAGCGTTTAAAAAATTGTTTTTGTTAATTCTAAAGTCGTTGTATAATTTTTTCAGACTTTGCTTTGGATTGTCCAGCAATGAAATAACAATGTGTTCGACAGAAACATATTCATCCTTCATTCTTTCCGCCTGATTTTCCGCTTCCGCCAGAACTCTGTCAACATCCGGCGACACGTATATTTTACCGCTTTCTCTGCCGGGACCTGTCACACTGGGTATAGAATCAATGAGACTTTTTAGTTTGGTTTTAAAATTGGTGACATCAATATTCATTTTGGCAAGAAGCTGGTTAATCAGACCGCCTTCCTGAACAATCAGGGCATATAACAAATGCTCCTGTTCAATCTGCATGTTCATATGTTCAATAGCTATATTGTGAGAATCCTGAATTGCCTCCAGTGATTTTTGTGTAAATTTTTGTGCATTCATTAAATTACCTCCATTTTTTGATTTCATATTTATATTAATTCCAAAATATTAAGTGAATATTAAATATTTCTAAAATTTGGAGAAGCCGGAGCCATAAACTTCCTGCACTGCTCTTACTATAATAAATGATTCAGGGTCCATTTTCTTTAATTCATTTTTTAATGTGAAATATTCTTTCCTTTCCAGAAGAGTTACTATAATATCCTTGCTTTCATTTGTGTAGCCGCCCTCTGCTTTATATACCGTAACACCTCTGTCCAATTTTTCAAATATGTAATCCTTTACTGCTTTAGGGTGCTTCGTAATTATTACAACTTCATTCTTAACAGAAAAGCCATCTATAAAATAATTGACTACAATTCCGTTCAGAAACCATCCAAATGCACCTATTATTCCTGTCTGTATTCCATAAGTGAAAAACGCAAGAATGACAACTATTATATCTGCTGCCATAAGTCCTTTTCCCATATCAAGGTTAAAATATTTGTTAAATAATTTTGCCAGTATATCAGTACCGCCTGTCGAAGCATTTTGATTGAATACTATTGACAATCCCATTGAGGTAATTATGATGCCGCAAATGAGATTCAACAGGGTTTCATCAGTGACAGGCTTTGTCGATGGGTAAAACACTTCCATCAGGTACATAAAAAATGAAAGAAAAAAGACGGATATAATTGTTTTGCCTCCAAATTCACGTCCGAGAAAAATAAAACCTAAAATTAGTAAAATAATGTTTAAAATAAAGTTAGTAAGTGATATGGGCAGAGGCAAATAGTTGTTTAATACTATTGACAGACCTGAAATTCCTCCTGTTGCAAGATTTTCAGGAACCATGAAATAATATACACCAAAAGCAACAATAAATGATCCTGCTGCAATTAATATGTACTGCTTAATTATATTTTTACTCAGCATATTCGTACTCCATTAGCATTTTTACATTATTTTATCCTAAGTGGGGTTACTTATCAATATATTTAGTTTTACTAACAATAAAAGTAGCAGAAACATCAAATTATTAAGATATAAAGAGTAAATCGGAGCAACGTGAAGTAATATCGCGTATATATCGATTTCAAACCTCATAAAAGTGTAATTATAGCTAATTGTAAAATTTAGTCATTTGAATTGAATATCAAAGAGTGCTATAATGTGTGAGCTGCAAAAATTAAGGTAAGGAGTAGGTGGTTATTTGAAGGATGTAATTGAGCAAATTATTGAAGTCGATTCTTTGGCTTTTGAAAACAGCAAAAAAAATGAACAGCTGCTGTTAAGCAAAAGACAGGAATATGAAAAAACGATAGCTGACTATCGGTCTGAACGGGTTGAGGCGGCTAAGAAAAACGCACAGCTTATAGCAGAGGAGACAAATGCTTTTATCCTGGATAATGAAAAGTCCCAAATCAAAGAAATCCAAAAAATTTCTGCTGTTTTAGAACAAAATTATAAACAAGTAGAAAAGGATTTAATCGAAAAAATATTTAAAAAGTTATTTGTACTGGAGGGGTAATATGAACCCTAACATGGCATATTATGCTTTGGAAACAAAAATAGCAACAAAAAAAGGTCGTATTTTAAATAAAGATGATTGGAATAAGTATTTAGATTGTTCTTCCGTTGAAAACCTTACACATTTGTTTAAAGGTAACATAGAAATAGGTAAAGCTTTCAAGGGTATTCAGAGAAATGATTTAAGCAGAGAAAATTTGGAGACGATATTATTAAGCTTTAAGACGTTGGAAATTGAAAATCTGCTTCATTACTTTTCCGGGCCATATAAAGAATTCATTAAAATAGTTCTTATGGAAGCCGAAATACAGGATTTAAGCTTGATTCTGAGAAAGATAACGAGGGATGAAAGCCTGGAAGGAATTGAAGAAAGGTTTGTTCATTCAAAAATTCATTCAAATATTTCCTTCGAGGACCTGCTTACTTCCAGGAATGTAGAACAATTTATACAGAAACTGCAAGGTACGCCGTATTATAACGGATTAAAAAACCTTACAAGAGAAGATGCAATCAAAAGAGATTTTCATATTGAAATGAAAATGTATGTGGCTTTATATAAGGTCTTGCTGGAAAAAGCAGAAAAATTAAAAAAAGATGACAGAATAGCTGCAACAGAAATTATAGGCTTAAAAATTGATTTGTTGAATATTCAATGGATTTATAGGGCTAAAAAATATTATGAAATATCTCCTGAGGAAATTTTTATTTACAGCTTGGAGGGTGGCAATTCTATAGGCTATAACAGACTGAAAAAGCTCTGTTATGCTTCGGAAGAGGAATTTAAGAAACTTACCGAAAATTATTTGAAATATGACGTTTTTACAGATTTAAATGATGCCGATATTAATGTTGTAATTGATTCCTATATGCTGGATTATATCAGGAAAAATAATTACAAGAACATTGGCACGGCGTTATCTTTTATTTATTTGTTAAACATAATTACCAATGATTTAACATCAATTACAGAAGGAATTCAATACATGGTTCCAAAAGAAAAGCTTAAAAGCTATTTAGCGTATAAGATATAATGAAGGGAGGAGGCTTTAGATGGCTATAGAAAAAATGGTTCTTTTAAAAATAGTCGGTTCTTTGGAAAATATGCATGATATATTAAAGGAACTGATATTTTGTGAAAATGCCCATTTGAACTTAAATGTGGAAAACAGCAGTGCGTATAATAATTACCTGGTAGTTCATCAGTATGAATCAGAAATAGTCGGTCAGCCGATTTATCATGCGATTGATCCCGGCAATATTCATAACAGCTGCAGCAATTGCTTGAGTATTGTTGAAGAATTGGCTCATGGGCTCGATTTAGAACTAAAAATAGATAAAAAGCTTCTGTTGGAAGGCAATTACAGTTATGATGATGCGCGCAAGGATTTAGGTCTTATCAAATCATCAATCGGTGACAATATAAGTGAAATTAACGACATGAAGCAGCAAATCAAAGACCTTACAGATTTAAGAATTAAGGTTGACAGTATTATGGACAAAAGTATTCAATTAAACAAAATTGCTGATTTGAATTATTTTGAATACGAACTTGGTACTTTCACAAGCGAGAACAAATCAAGATTAAAAAGAAATTATGAAAATTTAAGTGCCATAGTTCTCAGGATGGGAGTTATAAAGTCCTCGGCAGAAGATTTGTACATGATTATATATCCTAAGCAGTTCAAGGAAGAAACTGATAATCTGCTAAAATCTTTAAATTGGAACAAGCTGGTAATTCCTGAAGAGTTTTGCTGCACAATTTCTGAAATGGTTGAACAGATTGATGGTAAAGTAAGCACTTTGCAAAATCAGATATCAGAGTTATCTGCTTCATTAGAGCAGGGAAAAGAAAACTTCAGAAAAAAAATATTAAAAATTTACAATGTATTTAAGCTGGAAGATAAAATTGCGGAATTGGAATCGAGGGCTGATTTCAGCAACAATTCGTTCGTACTGGACGTCTGGGTAAATGAAACGGATAGAGATTGTGTTGAAAAGGCAATTGCTTCAGTTACGGACAAATATCTCTTAAATGAGAAAACAGCTAAAGAATTCGGTAATCAGGTTGTACCGCCTACAAAACTGAAAAACAACTGGTTCTCATGGCCTTTTGAAATGATAGTTAAAATGTATGGTCTGCCTGCATACCATGAGATTGACCCGACACCTTTCCTGGCCATAACATATTGCCTGGCATGGGGAATTATGTTCGGCGATATAGGACAGGGACTTGTATATTTTCTGGCAGGAGTATTTTTAAGAAAGAAAATGTCCGGAGCAGGAAATATATTAATGAGACTTGGAGGATTTTCAATATTTTTCGGTTTTGTATATGGAAGCTTGTTCGGCCTGGAAAAGGCAGAATTGCCGTGGCTGCCGAGTTTATTGGATGGAGGACCGCTGGCTCCTAAAAATATACCGTCAATTCTTGCGGTTGGAGTTCTGTTTGGTGTTATAGTACTTACAGCGTCCTTTATAATAGGAATCACAAATTCTCTGAGAAAAAATGATATTGAAGAGGGTCTGTTTGGGAAAAATGGTCTGTTCGGTTATTTATTCTTTATAAGTCTTGTTTTTACTTTAGTAGCAGTTGCGGGAATAATTCCTGTTCCGGTAAGTGTACCTGTAACAGTACTTTTAGTAAGCCTTGTGGTAATAATTTTGAAGGAACCGCTTGCGAATATGGCGTTAAAGAAAAGACCTCTATTTCCTCATGGAGCGGGTGCGTATTTTACGGAAGCCATATTTGAGGGTATTGAAACAATATTGAATGCATTGAGCAATGCAATATCCTTTGTCCGTGTTGGTGCGTTTGCATTAAACCATGCCGGATTGTTCCTTGCATTTTTGGTAATGTCGGAGGTTGTTACTAACCCGATTGCAAAAATATTAATTCTTGTTGTAGGAAATATATTGATTCTTTCACTGGAAGGATTGATAGTATTTATTCAGGGTCTTCGTCTTCAGTATTATGAAATGTTCAGTAAGTATTTTGAAGGCGGCGGAGTAGAATTTAAACCAATAAAATTAAGTTAATCATAAAAAATAAAATTATAAATAATTAATAATTATAAGGAGTCAAAAATTATGCAAATGATATCTATTTTATTAGCAGCAGCAATATCTGCAGGAACTATCAGATATGGTTATAAAGCAATGAAAAGCGGAAAAAAGGGAAGTATTAAGAAAGCTATATTAACAACAGTATCAGCATTTTCTCTCGTAATGATAGGAGCTGTAATAGCTACTATGACAGGCGGCAACGTATTTGCGGAGACAGTTTCGGAGACAGCTGCAGCAGCTGGAATATCAATGGGCGAAGGATTTAAATACTTAGCGGCAGCATTGTCTACAGGACTTGCAACAATAGGTACAGGACTTGCGGTTGGATCAGTTGGTTCATCAGCAGTAGGTGCTGTTTCTGAGGATTCATCTATACTTGGTAAGACATTGATTTTCGTAGGTATGGCCGAAGGTATTGCTATTTATGGTATGATTATTTCCATATTGATTCTGTTCGTTTAATATTAAAAATAAAATGAAAAGAGAATAAGTATGAAATCTTTTTTAATTAGTGACAACAGAGATACTTGGGTAGGATTAAGACTTGTTGGTATTGATGGTGTCATTGTTGATAACAGAGAAAGTGCATTGAAAGAATTAAAAACAGCTGTAAAGAATCAGGATATAGGAATCTTGATTCTTACAGAAAAAATAGTCGATATGATAAAAGACGAGTATCTGGAATATAAAATTAAATCCAGAACTCCTTTAATCATTGAAATTCCTGATAGACACGGGTCTACCAGAGAATATAATGCCATAAAAAATTATATTAGAGATTCAGTTGGCATTCATATATAGAGGTGATTTATGGTTACAATAGAAGAAAAAATTAATCTTTTTTATAAGCTTCTGAGTCAATCCATGGATAAGCAATTCACCAATGAGTTGAAAGAATTGGAAAACAGCTATGAATCAAAAATTCAAAAGCTTGAGGATGAGGTAGACAAGGAAGCAAAAGAAATTGAAGAAAAGGCAAGAAAAAAAGCTGAAACAAAACGTGCGGAAAGCTTAAGTAAATCAAAAGTAATCATAAAAAAAGATATTATGGCATTGAAAGAAAAATATTATTATTTGTTTATGGATAAATTTAATGAAAAATTAAATGAATTTATAAAGTCTGAAGAGTATAAATCTTATTTGTCAAAAATAATATCAAATTTAATTACTGAGATTAAAAGCTATGAAAAGTGCGATTTAGTAATTTATTTAACTAAAAATGATATGGATAAATACAGTGACTTCATAAAAACTGAAATAACAAAGAAACATGAATGCAATGTAAGCTTTAAAGCAAGCTACGATATTAAGGGCGGTTTGACAGCAGAGCTGGCTGATAAAAATCTGAAAATCGATTCATCAATTGATGCGGTTCTGGAGGATAACAAGACTTACATCATGCAGACAATTTTTGAGACTTTAGAGGCAGGTGATTACAATGGCTAATATGGAAGGTATTGTCAGCTCAATTAACGGGCCTGTTGTTAAGGGTCTCAACATGGGATCATTTAAGGTTCACGAAATGGTAACTGTAGGCAAGCAAAAGCTCATTGGCGAAGTTGTTTCTGTTGAAGGTGAAGTAGCTACGGTACAGGTTTATGAAGAAACTGAAGGATTGAAAGCAGGAGAAATTATATATTCTACAGGTACTCCTTTATCAGTTACCTTGGGTCCCGGAATGATAGGGAATATATTTGACGGTATCCAAAGACCGTTGGAAAGAATTCAAGGTATCAACAAAGACTTTATACCTGAAGGTATAGGTCTGCTGAGTCTGGACGACAAGAAGCAATGGGACGTAACAGTTACTGTTAAGACCGGAGACAAGTTAAAAGCCGGAGACGTTTATGCGACCGTCCAGGAGACACAAAGAATTCTTCATAAAATTATGGTTCCTCACAATGTAAAAGGAACTGTCAAAGAAGTAAAGCCGAATGGAAAATATACATTAAATGATACTGTGGTAGTACTGGAAAAAGAAAATACAGAAATTGTTAACTTAACACTTTGCACAAGATGGCCTGTAAGAAATGCAAGACCTATAAAACAAAGATTGCCTATATACAGACCGCTTATTACAGGGCAGAGAGTTATAGACAGCTTTTATCCTATCGCCAAGGGCGGTACAATAGGTCTTCCGGGAGGTTTTGGTACAGGAAAGACCGTTACTCAGCATCAGCTGGCTAAGTGGAGCGATGCCGATATAATTGTATATATAGGCTGCGGCGAACGTGGAAACGAAATGACCGACGTTTTGGAAGAATTCCCGAAACTGATTGATCCAAGAACTAACAGACCGTTGATGGAAAGAACAGTCCTCATTGCCAACACTTCAAACATGCCGGTTGCGGCGCGTGAAGCAAGCATATATACAGGAATAACAATGGCTGAATATTATAGAGACATGGGCTATGACGTTGCCATAATGGCTGATTCCACATCAAGATGGGCGGAGGCTCTGAGAGAAATTTCAGGACGTCTTGAAGAAATGCCTGCGGAAGAAGGATATCCTGCATACCTTCCTTCAAGACTTGCAGAATTTTATGAAAGAGCCGGATGTGTTAACACACTTAACGGGCAGGAAGCATCCATTACAATAATAGGAGCTGTTTCACCTCCCGGAGGAGATTTCTCAGAACCTGTAACAGAAAATACTAAAAGGTTCGTTTCAGGATTTTTAGCTCTTGACAAGAAACTTGCTTATGCGAGACATTATCCTGCAATAAACTATTTAACAAGTTATTCAGGGTATGTTGATATGCTTGCAGACTGGTATGAGCAGAATGTTGCTCCCGATATGCTGGAATTAAGACATAAAATGATTGTCCTGCTGCAGGAAGATGAAAAATTAAATGAAATTGTACAGCTTGTAGGGGAGGACGTACTTCCGAACGACCAGGCTCTTGTTCTTGAAACTGCAAGAATGATTAAGAAGGGATTTTTACAGCAAAATGCTCTTCATGCCGAGGACTCATATGTTACGCTGGAAAAACAGTACAAAATGTTGAAGGTAATTGACATATTCTATGAAGAAGCATTGAAATGCGTTAAAATTGGTATTCCGATTTCTGTTATAAGAAAAGAGGAAGTTATACAGGATATTTTAAAAATAAAATATGACATTCCAAATGATAAATTAGAGTTGTTGGATGTCTTGACAGACAAGGTTATTAAAACATTTAACGACTTAAGACAAAAGTATGAGTAGGGAGTGTTAAGATGAAAAAAGAATATTTAAAATTAGAAAAGATAGAAGGTCCTTTAATTGTTCTTTCCGGTATCGAAGATGCTGCCTACGGTGAAGTAATAAATATAAAAGTAGACAACGAGGAAACAAGAAAAGGAAAGATAATAAAAATTGAAGGCGATAAGGTTATTGCACAGGTGTTTGAAGGTACAGCAGGTATATCTACGGACAATGCATCTGTTAAATTTACAGGTGAGCCGTTGACAATTCCTCTTTCAAAAGATATCCTCGGCAGGACGTTCAATGGAGTAGGTAATCCCATTGATGGAGCATACCAGGTAATTTCTTCTGAAAGAGAGAATATAAATGGAAGACCGATAAACCCTGTATCAAGAAAATATCCCAAAAACTTTATTCAAACAGGTTTTTCTGCAATTGATGCCTTAATGACCTTAATAAGAGGTCAAAAGCTTCCTATATTCTCAGGTAATGGTATGGCTCACAATGACCTCGCAGCTCAGATAGTTAAGCAGGCTAAAATCAAGGGAGCCACAAGTGATAACTTTGCCGTTGTGTTCGGAGCAATGGGTGTAAGACATGACGATGCTGACTTCTTCAGAAAAAGCTTTGAAACTGCAGGGGTTTTGGACCACGTTGTAATGTATATAAATACGGCGGATGACCCTATCATTGAAAGAATTTCAGCGCCAAGATGTGCTCTTACGGCGGCAGAATACCTTGCATTTAAAAATAACATGCATGTTGTTGTCGTATTGACCGATATGACCAGTTATGCCGAAGCTCTTCGTGAAATTTCATCTGCAAGAGAAGAGGTTCCGTCACGTAAGGGATATCCGGGATATTTATATTCCGACCTTTCAACAATTTATGAAAGGGCGGGTATGTTAAAGAGCTGTGAAGGTTCTATAACACTTATTCCTATACTGACAATGCCTAATGATGACATTACGCATCCTATTCCTGACTTGACAGGATTCATTACTGAAGGACAGATTGTTTTGAACAGAGAGCTTAACCAAAAGGGTGTTTATCCTCCTATAGACATACTTCCATCACTTTCACGTCTGATGAAGGATGGTATAGGTGCCGAATATACAAGAGAAGACCATGCTGACCTTCAAAGCCAGATATATGCTTCTTATTCAAAGGTTCAGGATATCAGAAGCTTGTCACAGATTATCGGTGAAGATGATTTAAGTGACATTGACAGATTGTATCTTGATTTTGGCCGCGAATTGGAAAGTAAGTTTATAGCTCAGGGTAAAAATGAAAACAGAAGCATCAATGAAACATTAGATTTAGGATGGCATATTTTATCTATTCTTCCGGTTACAGAGCTTGACCGTATGAAGACTGAATTAATAGAGAAATATTACGATTATAACAGGGAGAGATAGTTATGGCAGTATTGGTTGCACCTACTAAATCTAACCTGATTAAAGCCAAGTCATCCTTGGTGCTTTCAAGAAAAGGATATGAGCTGTTAGATAAAAAAAGAAATGTTCTGGTTAAGGAAATGATGGTATTTGTCAATAAGGCAAGGTCAATGCACAATGAAATCTATGATGTGCTGGAAGAAGCATACGGATTTTTACAAAAAGCCAATGTAACGCTTGGAGTCAGAAACGTTGAGGATATGTCCTACAGCATACCCGAGGAGGAATCCTATGAAATTCTTCTAAAAAGCGTTATGGGTATTGATATACCAAGTATTAAATATAAAAAAGACGATGAATTAAGTCCTACTTACAGTTTTTATAATTCTAATGAATCTTTGGATGAAGCAAGGAAAAAATTCCAGATTGTAAAAGAAAAAATCTACGAATTGGCTGAAGTTGAAAACTCAGTTTTCAAACTTGCAAAGGAAATAGAAAAAACTAAAAAAAGGACTAATGCATTGAAGTATGTTCAAATCCCAAGATATAAAGAAATGGTAAAATATATTACCGAGGTTCTTGAGGAAAAGGAAAGAGAAGACTTCTTCAGGCTTAAAAGACTTAAAGGAAAGAAATAAAAAGAGTGACCGGCAGACGGCTGGTCACTTAATTTTTAATCTGATTTCAATGTTGTTGTCATTAAATCTCTTCCAATTTTTGTGTTGGGAAAAATATTGGAAGCATAGCTTATAAAATCTTCCGGCCGTGACAGAGAAGGGCTGAAATGTGTAAGCCACAGCTCCTTGACTTCTGCATTTTTAGCAATTGTTGCCGCTTCTGAGAAAATCATGTGCATTTTTTCCACGGCGTTGTCATGCTGTTCATCCTCACCGTACATTCCCTCACATATAAATAAATCAGAATGCTTAATAATGTCCTTGATGTGTTTAACAGGTCTTGAATCGGTTACATAAGAAATCTTGATAGGATTTCTCGGCTCTCCAAGGACCATGTCCGGAGTGTAAGTTTTTTCATCCACCTTTACACTGTTGCCGCTGTGAAGCATTTTCCAGAATTTAACCGGAATATTCAGCTTCTTTGCAATATCCGGCTGGAAACGGGGCCTTAATTTGAGCTCAAGGCTGTATCCGAGACAATTTATGTGGTGTTTTAATGGTATGGAGGTAATAGTGAGACCTATTTGTTCAAACTGCTGCGGCTTTGTGTCATGTAGCTCCGAAATCCTCACCTCGTACGGGAGATACCCGCATACAACCAGCAGTGAATTAATATATTTTGCACTTCCGCGGGGAGCAATAATATTTATTGGTTCAGTCCGGCCCTGGTTTCCTATTGTAAGCAAAAGTCCCGGCAGCCCTGAGACATGGTCCGCATGGCAGTGAGTAATTAATATTGTATCTATTCTGCTCATGCTTAATCTGCCCTTATGCAAAGAAATCTGTGTTCCTTCTCCGCAGTCAATAAGTATTGACTTTCCGTTATATTCAATTAAGCATGAAGCTAAAAATCTTTCTGGAAGCGGCACCATTCCGCCGGTTCCTATTAGAGTCACATCAATCATTTTATCTCCT
Organism: Sedimentibacter sp.; assembly: GCA_032059885.1. Lineage (GTDB taxonomy): Bacteria > Bacillota > Clostridia > Tissierellales > Sedimentibacteraceae > Sedimentibacter. The sequence continues at coordinate 96,826 of DAMBZP010000002.1, read as the reverse complement.
GTGTTATGGTATTCCTGACTATATATTTATTATAACTGTTATCTTCGTTAATATCAATATTATCTATATAAAAATTAACATTGCAATACAAAGAAGTGCTGACATTATTCCATGTATGAATTTATAAAATATATAATTTTTAATATTCAGATTAAATTCATTTATTACAGCAACGGTTTGAAATATAACTGACATGCCGGAAAAGCTTATTAGAAAGTTAATTATGACAAGCTTAATTTCCAAAGGTATAAATGCAGATGAAGTCAATATGCTGCAGCCGTTGGTTATTTCCAATGAGCCGACCAGCAGAGAATAAATTATGTCCTTCATATTGGAGCTCATGGAAATTGTGCTTGCTGCGGTTGACAGACTTTCATTCAGGAAATTTGAAAAAACAGAAAAAATTACTATTACACCTCCCACAGATAAAATTCCTGTCACAGATTTATAAATTGCGGAGCTGAATGCGACATGAAAATGAACATTTTTTACCCTTACAGACTTGGATGTGTTTGCAGAGGATTCATTTTTTATTAAAAAGCTTAAGAGTACAGCACCAATAATATGGGGTAATGCTATATATTTATAAAGATGAAAATTGCCGAGCATGGAAAATGCAACTGCGCCTGCTATGAACTGAAAGCTGCAGTCATTTGTAAATATGGTCAGATAGTTTGCTTCATTTTCATTAATTCTTTTGTAGCCTGCCATTGTATTGACAGTCATGGCTCCTGAAGGATATCCCGATACAAAGCTTATAAAAAAGGGTATGAGCGCATACTTGTTTTTTAAAATTTTTTCAGAAATATAGGACATTCTGCCAAAGAGACTGTACAGGAAGTTGTATTGAAGCAGTATATTTGACAGTACAGACATGGGAAACAGATAGGGCACAATGTTGTTAACCCATATTTTTAATCCGTTAAATGCACCCTCTGATACGGTTCCCGGTTTAATTATAAAAAAGCATATAAGCAATAATACTAAAATTGGAATGAGATTTCTCCTGAACATGATACAACCCCCATAACACATTTTATTGCTGTGCAGAGGGTTATATGATATATATTTATTTTTTTACATATACAGCATTTGATGTATATTCATCGTTTAATTTTTTGTTTTTTAATGGAACATAATACATATTGGTTGTTTTATCGGTAAGCTTAAAAAGTGAAAGAGTACCGGTATCAAGTTTGTATTTTCTGTAGTCTGAAAACCGGCTTATCACTGCTGTACCGTTCTCTTTAGCAGTTTTTATAATTTGTCTTCCCGTATCATTAAAAGCCAGAACCTTAATGTAATTGCAGTGATTAGGTAACATAAAATGTTTTATGTCATTATATGTAATTCCAAGAAGTATATTAAGGAGCATTCTTCTAAGCCGCGAATAAGTATACCGCTTTGATTTAAGCGCCATGATTAAATCGTCTATGCTGTTATATTCAAAGATATTTGAATATATTTTATTGTTCAGCCCCTCCGAGACTTCATAAATATTGTTTAAACCCTCAGGTCCCAGTTCAATTATTTTATATACAAGTAAATCATAATAATTTTTAAAGGAGTTGAAAGAGCCATGATCCTCATGAAATCTATGAAGCATTTCCCGGCTTTTTACAGGCACGGAATTTATTTTATCTGATGATGAGCTTAAAATAGTCTTTCTGATTGCTGTTGCGCTGTCATAGTATCCGGTGGACGAGATGTCATTGTGTGCTTTTCCCATTCGTCTAACAGGAACATAATCCCAGTTTAAGCCCTGCCTCATGGTGCTTTTAATGTATTCGACTGCAAGTACATTGTTTGGTGACCCTGCGGCACTAAACGCTTCTTCTCCAAGGTGAAAATGAATTGTATTCGCCAAAGCGTTAGGATAAGACAGCCCTTTTTTGATTTCTTCTTTTATTTTTTCGTTAAATCTGTCATTGAGCTGTACAGCGGCAATTTTTTTAAGCAGATTGGTATCCGTATCTTCACATCCAAAGCTCAATGTATTTACAGGAATTTTATTTAGTTCTTTTACTGCCGCGCTGGCGAACATTTCCGCATTCTGGCATGAAAAGGGCAGGGGAAGTTCTATTACAATATCTGCTCCTCCGTGAACGGCGGCCTCCGCTCTTTTTAACTTATCTATTATTGCAGGTTCCCCTCTTTGTACATAGTTGCCGCTCATGACAACTGCTATGCCATCTGCTGAAGATAGCTCCCGTGCTTTTTTTAACTGATACTCATGACCCATGTGAAATGGATTGTATTCGGCAACAATTCCTGTAATCTTCATAATATCACCGTTAGTTGTTTTTATCTAATAATAAATACATTTCATGGTATTGTCAAATTATATTGTATATAATTATAATTCTGTTTGATTTTTTTCACATAAATGATATAATACTTAAGGTTATACCAAATAATTAGCAACGGTGATGAAATGAGCGTAACATTTGTAATAGGCGGTGCAAGAAGCGGGAAAAGCACATTTGCCGAACAAAAAGCCAAGGAATATGCAGAAAAGGTTCTTTACCTTGCAACGTCTGTAATAACAGATCAGGCTATGGCTGACAGGGTAAAAAAGCATCGCGGTCAAAGGCCTGAAACATGGGATACACTGGAAATGTATTCTGATTTTGAAGGTTTGTCAAATCATAAGGGGTTTAAAGAATGTGAAGCTGTATTAATAGACTGCATAACGACCTTAATAGGGAATTTTATGTTTGACAGCAAAATTGATTTTGATGCCTGCAAGCCGGAAGAGGTTAATGCGCTTGAAAAGAAAATTACTCTTGAAGTTCTCTCCTTAATAGAAATATGCAATAAAAACAACAAGAAGCTTGTCATAGTTTCAAACGAAACAGGTATGGGAGTGGTCCCTTCATATTATATGGGAAATTACTTCAGGGACATGAGCGGAAGAATCAACAGAGAGATAGCTGACAAGTCGGATTTTATGTACTTTGTTTTTTCAGGCATACCTATAAAGCTTAAACACAGAGGTGAAATGGTGCAATGGCCTATGGATTTTTAACGCTTATATCTTTCTTTACAAGGATTCCTGTCGGAAGCAAAATTGAATATAATGAGGAAAGCTTTTTAAAAGCCTTGAGTATGTATTCTTTGATGGGTGCTGTCATAGGAATTTTTTTGGCAGTTGTTTATTTTATTTTTAACAATACTTACATGATATTTTTAAGAGGGCTTGTGCTTACTGTGGCATATCTGATAATTACCGGCGGCATACATCTTGACGGAACCGCAGATACATCAGACGGTATATTTTCAGGAAGAACGGGTGACAAAATATTTGAAATAATGAGTGATTCGCACATAGGAGCCTTTGGAGTACTGAGCCTGATAATTGTTGAGCTTTCTCAATTTGTTTTATTTTCTTATATTGACATATATTCCTGCTTTATTATGCCGGCAGTTGGAAGAGCATGCGTAATCGCATCCTCATGGAATAAAAAATACGCAAAAAATACAAAAGGCATGGGCACTTTGTTTATCGAATCAATAGATACAAGGGTACTTATATCTAACCTGTCGATATTGCTGATATTGATACTATTGATGCCTTACAGGCTCGTTATTTTAACTTCATGCTTTGTTTCACTGATACTTTCTTATTTTATATCCTGCAAGATTGAGGATAAAATAGGAGGAATGACAGGAGACACATGCGGGTTTATAACTGAAATCAGCCAGGTAATATTTATGGTTTTAGTGCTTTTTTTAAAGGGATAATTATGATATACTTAGTTCGTCACGGAGAATCAGAAGCAAATGTACAAAAAAGATACAGCGGAATAACGGATGTTGATTTGTCTGAAAAAGGCAAGCTTCAGGCCGCTGCCGCAGGTAAAAGGTTATTGGCTGAAAAAATATCAAACGTATACTCAAGCCCTTTAAAAAGAGCCGTCGATACGGCAAAAATCATATGCAGAGAAATTAATCTTGATGAAAATAAAATTATTACTGAGGACTGCCTGATTGAGGTTAACTTCGGAGTGTTTGAAAATCTCACATGGGATGAAATTATATTAAAATATAAGGAAGAATCAGAAAAATGGATTTATGAACGTCATAAATATAAATTTCCGGATGGAGAAAGTTATGATGACATAATAAAAAGAACAGCTGATTTTATCGACAGCGTCCCGGACAATTCTCTGATTGTGACTCATTTCGGTGTTATACAGTCAATACTTTTGTATCTGGGAATTTCAGACGATAATAATTTATGGGACTTCAAGATTTCAAACTGTGATGTTATGGTATTAAATCACAATAAATTTGAAAAGATAATCAGGACAGGGGAACAATAATAAATATTTTCTTGTCAATTTTTAAATTTTGTTTTAAAATCTAAAAGATTTTATTTATATAATATTTTTAACTATGGAGGATTAAAATGAATGTATTAGTAATTAACTGCGGAAGTTCATCATTAAAATATCAGTTAATAAATATGAATGATGAAAGTGTGCTGGCTAAAGGCCTTGTTGAAAGAATAGGTATTGAGGGCAGTGTTTTAAAACACGAAAAAACAGGGCAGGACAAGGTTGTAATTGAAGAAGTATTAAAAAATCATAAGGATGCAATTAACCTTGTTCTGAAGGCTTTAGTCGATCCTGAGCACGGAGCAGTAAAATCATTAGATGAAGTTGAAGCAGTAGGACACAGAGTTGTTCACGGCGGAGAAAAATTTGCAGATTCAGTTTTAATAACAGATGAAGTAATAAAGGCTATGAAGGAATGTATTGAGCTTGCTCCATTACATAATCCGCCGAACATCATCGGTATTGAAGCTTGCCAGGAATTACTGCCTGATGTACCTATGGTAGCAGTTTTCGATACTGCGTTCCACCAGACAATGCCTGCTGAATCATATATTTATCCGCTGCCTTATGAGATGTATGAACAAATGGGTATCAGAAGATACGGCTTCCACGGAACATCACATAAATATGTTTCAGAAAGAGTTGCAGCTTTGTTAGGAAAAAGCCTTGAAGGAACCAAAGTCATAACTTGTCACTTAGGAAACGGCGCCAGCTTAACAGCCATAAAAGATGGTAAATCATTTGATACAAGTATGGGAATGACTCCGCTTGAGGGACTTGTAATGGGTACAAGATGCGGAGATATTGATCCTGCCATAGTTACATTTTTGATGAATAAAAATAATATGACAACTGAACAGGTTGACAATTTAATGAATAAAAAATCAGGAGTTCTTGGTATTTCAGGTGTAAGCAGCGACTTCAGAGATATTGAAGCAGCAGCTGAAAAAGGAAATAAAAGAGCGCAGCTTGCATTAGATAAATTTGAATACACTGTAAGAAAATATATAGGCTCATACGCTGCAGCTATGGGAGGATTGGACGTATTGGTATTCACTGCAGGTCTTGGTGAAAATTCTGCATCCAGCAGGGCAAATATCTGCAAGGGCTTGGAGTTCCTTGGAATTACCGTTGATGAATCCAAAAATGGCGTAAGAGGCAAGGAAGTAGAAATATCCAAGGACGGATCAAAGGTTAAGGTATTTGTTATTCCTACAAATGAAGAATTAGTGATAGCAAGAGATACAAAAGCATTGGCAAGATAATAAGTTGTAAAATAAATTACTTGACAAAAGATTTTTTTTCACAATTGATAATTAAAAGGGTAAAAAAGCTGTATAGTCAATAGAGCTCTGTAAAATAAATTACTTGACAAAAGATTTTTTTTCTCTTATAATTAACTCTGCGAATAAAAAGGGTGGTAGTATGTTAATTCGACTAAACAAGTTTTTATCATCTGATCAGATTTCTTTAAAAATAAATGAAAATTTTGTAATAGATGACGAAATCTTTTTATCAAAAACACACCTTCATAAGGACATAAGTTTCAGCGGAGATATTTTCAAGGTTGAAGACAGTGTTTTATTGAATGGTACAATTAAATATATATTTGCAACAGAATGTGCCAGGTGTTTGACTCCTTTTGACAATACTGTTGAAACCAAGTTTGAAGCCAATTTGGTTCACCAGTTGGATGAAAATGATGAATCTGATGAAATTCAATTAAAAATTTCAGAAGGATGTGTTGATTTAGAGGAAGTCATAAAACAAATGATTTACTTATCTATGCCTATGAAATCAGTATGCAAAAAGGATTGCAAAGGCATATGCCCTAATTGCGGAGTTAATTTAAATTTAGAAAAATGTAAATGTGAAGACAATTTAACAGATCCGCGATTTGATAAATTAAAAGACCTGTTAAAGGATTAAGGAGGTGTTATAGATGGCAGTACCTAAGAGAAGAACTTCCAAAGCCAGAAGAGATAGAAGAAGAACGGCAAAATCAAGATTAACAATTCCAAATGTTATCGAATGCCCACAGTGTCACGAAACAAAGCTCCCTCACAGAGTGTGTGCAGCTTGCGGATATTATGACGGCAAAGAAGTTATGAGCGTTGAATAATTAGAAATAATATTTTAATAATGATGCTTATACATTGCGAAAGCAAAAAGAAAGTAGTGCCGAGGCACTATTTTTTTATTGCAAAACATATTCTACTAAGTTATACTAGTCTATGTAAAAATATGAAGATGTCCAAGACATATAGTTTGGGTAAATCAGTTAACAGAGGTGCATAAATGAGAATTGCTGTAGATGCAATGGGCGGAGATAATGCTCCGGAGGCGATTGTCAAAGGCAGCATACTTGCCAGAGATGAGTATAATGTAAGCATTGTTCTTTCGGGTAAAGAAAACGAAATTAAAAAAGTGCTTGAAAAAAACACATCCGACTTTAACAATATTGAAATTTTAAATGCTGAAGAAGTTATATCCAATGAGGATAAGCCCGTAATGGCCATAAGGCGCAAAAAGGATTCCTCTCTGGTTAAAGCATTGAATGCTGTAAAAAATAAAGAAGCTGATGCAGTTGTGTCAGCAGGCAGCACAGGAGCATTGTTAGCCGGAGCTACATTAATTATAGGAAGAATCAACGGAATTGAACGGCCTGCCATAGGCTCTTTAATACCAAACATGAGCGGCGGTTTCGCTCTTTTAATAGATTCGGGCGCCAATGTTGATTCAAAACCTGAATTTCTTTATGATTTTGCAATTATGGGAGATATATATTTAAAAAAAGTTATGAATATGTCGTCTCCAAGAGTGGCACTTGCCAATATCGGTTCTGAAAAGACAAAGGGTGACAAGCTTACTGTTGAAACATACAATCTTCTTGAAAACACAACACTTCCTTTGAATTTCACAGGCAATATTGAAGCCAGGGAAATACTTCAGGGAAAAGCGGATATAATAGTTTGTGACGGTTTTGTTGGAAACATGATTCTTAAGACCCTGGAAGGAACAGTGCTGGAGCTTATGAAGGGATTAAAGCAGGAGCTTATGTCATCAACAAGAACAAAAATTGGCGCAGCCCTTGTTAAACCGGCTTTATATAATTTTAAAAGCAAATTTGATTATTCCGAGCATGGCGGAGCCCCGATTCTGGGGGTTAACAATACAGTAATAAAGGCTCATGGAAGTTCTGATGAAAAGGCATTTAAAAATGCGGTCCGCCAGGCAAAAATATGTTGTGAAAACAACGTGAATGAATTAATAGAAGAAAGCATAATGAGGAGGTGATTAGCATGTTTGAAAGAATCAGGGACATAGTGGCTGAAAAGGTAGGAGTTGAGCCGGAAGAAATAACAATGGAAACATCCTTTGCTGATGATTTGGAGGCAGATTCAATAACATTGTTTGAATTGGTAATGGCTTTGGAAGATGAATTTGACATTGAAATTGATGATGAAAGCATTGAACAAATCACTACGGTAGGTGACATAGTTAATTACTTGGAAGACAGCATTAATATTTAATTTAAAAATTAAAAAATATTTCAGGGACGCAGTAATGCGTCCTGTATATTAAAACCGAAATATCGGAGTGGTCTTTATAATTATTTATTATATTTATGAAATTGTTCATAGGTTGTAATAAACAATTATAGAGGTTCGTACAGGAGGAACAGTGATAATAGATATTAAGGAATTAAATGAATTTGAAGATAAAATCAATTACAAATTTAATAATATTGAAATACTGGAAAAGTCTCTTACACACAGCTCTTATTCCAACGAAGACAAATCATACAACAGAGTAAACAATGAAAGACTTGAGTTTCTGGGAGATGCGGTTTTAAGTATTACAGTGAGCCGGTTTATATTTGATAAATTTCCCGAATATCCGGAAGGAGATTTAACAAAATTAAGATCTCAGGTTGTTTGTGAAGATACGTTAAGCCTTGTTGCGGAAAACATAAATGTTGGAAAATACCTTTTGTTGGGAAAAGGAGAGGAAGCGTCAGGAGGCAGAGAGAGAAAATCTATTCTGGCAGATGCGGTTGAAGCGATTATTGCAGCTATTTATATTGACGGCGGATACAGAAATGCGGAAAAATTTGTTTTGGATAATTTGACCGGGTATATTCATGCTGCGGTTAAAGGTAAGATTGTGACTGATTTCAAATCATATCTCCAGGAATACTACCAGAGCAGAACTCAAAACTGTAAAATACGCTACGTTGTAACCAAGGAAGAGGGTCCGGACCATGAAAAGCTGTTTCATATCAATGTGCTTGTAAATAAAGAGGTTGTGGGCAGAGGAGAAGGCAAGAGCAAAAAGCTGGCTGAGCAGGATGCTGCAAAAAATGCATTGATATCAGAAGGTCAGTTAAATGAATAAAAAGGTAAAAATAATTCCTGCCTTCGTGCCTCATATAGGATGCCCAAATGACTGTGTGTTCTGCAACCAGAAAAGAATAACCGGAAGAGGAACTGTTTCGGCAAACGCTGATTACGTGATGAATATAGTGGAAGAATGCAGAAAAACCATTGATTCAGACACACATGCGGAGCTTGCATTTTTCGGAGGTTCATTTACTGCAATAGAGATTGGATTGCAGGAGGAGCTTTTGAGGGTTGGAAAGTATTACAAAGATTTGGGAGTGGTCCGGAGCATGAGATGTTCAACAAGGCCTGATGCCATAAACCATGACATATTAAAGCTGCAGAAAAAATATGGCATGGATATTATTGAGCTTGGCATACAAAGCCTTGATGATGAGGTTTTGAAGCTTTCCAACAGGGGTCACACAAGAGAGGACTCTGAAAATGCAAGCAGGATGATTAAGGAATATGGATTTGTTCTGGGGCACCAGATAATGCCCGGGCTTCCCGGAAGCACAAGACAAAAAGATATTGTGTCATGTCACGAATCCATAGCCATGAGACCTGATATTGTAAGAATCTATCCTACGTTGATTATAAAAGATACAGAGCTGGTTCACATGTATGAGGAAGGAAGCTATAATCCTTTGACTTTGGAGGAAGCGGTTGATATTTGCGCGTATATGTACAGCAAATATTCCATAAATAACATAAAGGTAATAAGAACAGGCCTTCAAAACTCAGATTCAATCAATACTGATGAAGATGTTGTTGCAGGTCCTTTTCATCCTGCCTTCGGTCAGTTGGTTGAAGAAAGATTGTACCTGGCTTCTGTTATATTGACTTTAAATGGTTTGAATTTAAAAGGCAGACATATTACATTTGCCGCTGATAAAAAACTTATCAGCAGCATTGTCGGTCAGAAAAAATCCAACATAAATAAATTAAAAGAGAAATTTTTAGTAAGTGAAATATCCTTTAGAAATTTATGTGATAACAATAATACAATTGAAATATATGACGAACAAGATAAGTTAGGCAGTTTTTGTGAAAAGGAAATATTTAAAAACTACTTAATATTCAGGCAGGGGGAAACATGTATTTAAAGAAAATCAATATAAACGGGTTTAAATCCTTTGCGGAAAAAACGGAAATCGTTGTTGAAAACGGTATTACTGCGGTTGTAGGGCCTAATGGCAGCGGCAAAAGCAACATATCGGATGCTGTTAAGTGGGTTCTGGGAGAGCAAAGCGCAAAATCACTGCGCGGCGGCAAAATGGATGATGTTATATTTGCAGGTACAGAAAAAAGACTTCCGCTGGGATATGCGGAGGTAACCCTTATTTTTGACAATGAATCAGGAGATATTCCTGTTGAATACAAGGAAGTAAGTATAAAGAGAAAGCTGTATAAAACAGGTGAAAGCGAATATTACATAAATAAACAGCAGTGCAGACTTAAGGATATTAAAGAGCTGTTTATGGACACAGGCGTAGGCAGTGAAGGCTATTCATTTATAGGACAAGGTCGTGTTGAAGATGTATTAAGTCCCAACTCTGAAACAAGAAGAAAGATTTTTGAGGAAGCGTCGGGTATTGTAAAATACAAAACCAGAAAGGAAGAATCTGAAAGAAAACTTGAAAAAACTTCGGACAACCTCAGCAGAGCAGAAGACATAATTCATGAGCTTGAGGAGCGGATTGTACCACTTTCAGAGCAAAGCCTGAAAGCAAAAAAATATATTGAAATAAAAGAAAATTTAAAGGAATATGAGCTTAACTATCTGGCTCATGAGTACGAAAAGCACAGTGAACAAAAAAAGGCTCTGGAGAATCAGAGAGAAACGTCGCTGGAGCAGAAGCTTAAATTTCAAAAAAGAAGAGATGCTCTCACGGAATCAATCTCTGCGCAGAAAGAGCAAATAGGTGAAATGCAGCATAAAATTAAGGAGCTTGAAGCTGCCAGAGATTCAAAAAACAAGGAATACGAAAGCTGTCAGAGCCTGTTCAGAGTACACAGTGAAAGAAAGCTTTTATACACAAGCAATATTGATAATGTTAAAAATGAAATAGCGGACATTGAAAAAAGAAATCAGGAGCTTCAGGAAAGCATTAATAAGCTGATTGATGAAAAAAACAGTCTTGAAAAAAGACTCAGTGAAGACATGAGCAAATTCGACTCAATGAACGAGGATATTAAAATCTATAAAGATGAAATTGATAAAATAGTTCAAAATATCGAAGAACAAAAAAATCAGCTCTTTGAGCTTCACAAAGAAATTAACAGACAGAACAGCCAGAAAAGCACGATTCAATCCTTCATATCGAACGATAATGAAAGAATTGAAAATTTATGCTCCGAAATTGCTGATGAAGAAACAGAAAAGAAAAATAAGCTTGAAATTATAGGTATGCTTGAAGAAGAACAGGCTAAGACGACAAAGGATATGTCAGAAAAAAAGCGTGAGCTTGACAGCATAACAAATAAATTAAGCCTGGAAGAAAAACAAAAGGATTCATTGACAAATGAAATACATGAATTAAGTGATTCTTTAAGCGGTTCCAAATCAAAAATGAATGTACTGTCCAATATGGAAGCATATTATGACGGATATTACAAAAGCATCAAGACAGTTATGAACAATAAGGACAGAGAACCGGCCCTCAGGAAATCCATACTTGGTACGGTTGCTGATATTATCAAGACTGAAAAAAAATATGAAACCGCTATTGAAGTTGCTCTTGGTTCTGCAATTCAGAATATTATAGTAAACACGGATATTGAAGCGGAAAATATAATCGAATATTTAAAGAAAAATAAAATAGGAAGGGTTACTCTTCTGCCGATCAATATGCTTCAGGAAAGAATCCTGAATAAAACAGAGCAGGAGGTTTTAAAAGATCCCAGCGTTATAAATACAGGTGACATGCTGGTAAATACAAATCCGGGATTTGAAACGGTAATAAAGCATCTGCTTGGACGAATTATTATAGTTGATACATTGAACAACGGTTTTAAAATTTCAAAGCGTCTTGGGAATTCAATGAAGATTGTTTCACTTCAAGGAGATGTGATAAATGCAGGCGGTTCTGTTACAGGCGGTCATATCAGCAGCAATCAGAACCTTCTTGGAAGAAAACGAGAGATTGAAGAATTAAAACAGTCAATTGATAAGTCAACAAAGCTGATTAATGAAAAAAATAATGTATTATCCGGTGTTTTAAACCGCATAAAAGACTGCAACACTGCAATCTTAAATATAAGAAACGAAATAAATGAAAAGAACAATCTTTTAAGCACTAATATTTCCAGAATCAATATGCTTAGAGAGCAGGACGAAAAGACGGCTGCTGTAATCAGAAAGTATTCGGAAGAGATGCAGTTCATCAAGGATGAAAAGGTAAAATATGAAAATGAACTTAAAAATATACTTGTTCAAACAGAGGAATTAAAAAGGTCAATTGAAGAAAAAGAACGAGTTATTCAGGATATTATAACTCAAAATGATTCTAATAAGAGCAAGTATGAAGAATACAACAATGTTATCCTGAAGCAGAGAGACATGGTCGCTCAGACTACCCAGGAAATTAAAGTTAAAGAAGAAAAAATAAAAAATATTGAAGAAGAAATACTAAGAAGCAAAGATTCCAAATTATTAAAAGAAGAAAGCTTAAAAAATATCGACAATGAAATAAAATCAGCTGATATGCTCATTGAGGAATACAGAAGTAAGGCAAGGCTGCTGGCTGAGGAAATAAAAATCATAAATGAAGACTACTTGCAGGAAAAAGAAAATTTAGATACAATCCAGAATGAAATTTATGAGTATCAAAACAAAATAAACGACGCAAATAAATCAATAACTGATATTCTGGATGATGAAAACAAAATGAATGTGAGAATTGAAAGAGAAAATTCCAAAATTGAAGAAATTTCCGCAAAACTTTGGGAAGACTATGAATTAAATTATGCAATGGCAATAAAGTATAAGGATGACAGCATAAGTCAGACAAGACTTTACAATGAAGTAAACACACTGAAGAAAGCTGTTAAGGAGCTTGGAAATGTCAATCTGGATTCAATCGAGGAATATGAAGAGGTAAAGGAAAGATACGACTTTCTTAAAAAACAGCAGAAGGATTTGATTGATGCGAAGGAACAGCTCAAGGAAGTTATAAAAGAGCTTGAGGATCAGATGAGAGACAGATTTGTTGAGGAGTTTGCAAACATAAGAACAAAATTCAATGAAGTTTTCAAAAAGCTGTTTAACGGAGGAATAGGAGACGTCTATCTGGAAGACGAAGCAGATGCCTTAAATTCAAACATTGAAATTACGGTGCAGCCTCCAGGAAAGAAGCTCAGCAAGCTGTCACTTTTATCAGGAGGGGAAAAGGCGCTCACTGCAATAGCTCTGTTGTTCGCTATTTTAAAAACCAAGCCTACACCCATATGTATCCTTGATGAAATTGAAGCTGCTCTGGATGATGCAAACATAAACCGTTTTGCACAGTACCTGAAGGAATTTTCCAAAGAAACACAATTTATTGTAATAACTCACAGGAAGGGTACTATGGAATGTGCGGACACTATGTACGGAGCAACCATGGAAGAAAAGGGAGTTACAAAGCTCGTGTCAATGAAGCTGTCAGACGCATACGAAGAATAAGGAACGATAAAGTAAATATTTATATCGTTATACAGGAGGAAATATGTTTAATTTTTTTAAAAGAAAAAAAGATAAAAAAGAAGAAGATGACAAAGAATTAAATGAAATAAATCAGGATGAGAAAATCAATGAAGCAAATGAAGCAGATGAAGTAAGTGAATCAGATGACATAAATGAATTCGACGAACCCGGTGAAATAGAAGAAGACTATGAAGCAGAAGAGTATGAAGAAGAAATAATTGAGCCTGAAGTTTCTGCTCCGGAAGATGAAACTGAAGAATCTGATAAAAAAGAGAAAAAGGGACTAAGCTTCTTTGAAAAATTGAAGGAAGGATTGTCGAAAACAAAGAAAAATCTGACCGAGCAAATTGAAAATATAGTATTCAGGCACAAAAAAATAGATGATGAATTCCTTGAGGAATTGGAGGAAATATTAATAACCTCTGATATGGGTATGGAAACAACCATGGATATAATAGATTATATTAAGGAAGAAACAAGAAAAAGAAAGCTTGAAGACACATCCGAAATTAAAAATGTAATTAAAGAATATCTTGTTAAAATGCTTGAAGAACATGAGGATAAGGAAGAAATAAAAAATCAGCAGAGAGTTATTTTGATTGTAGGCGTTAATGGTGTGGGTAAAACTACCTCCATAGGCAAAATTGCCTACAGACTGAAACAGTCAGGAAACAGCGTTATTGTAGCTGCGGCAGACACCTTCAGGGCAGCGGCTGTTGAGCAGCTCAAGGAATGGTGCAGCAGAGCAGGCGTGGACATAGTGGCATCCGAACAGGGTTCTGATCCGGGAGCTGTAATTTATGATGCCATACAAGCGGCAAAAGCAAGAAAGACTGACATATTGATTTGTGATACTGCAGGAAGACTTCATAACAAGAAAAACTTAATGAATGAGTTAAGCAAGATATTTAAAATCGTCGACAAGGAATTTTCCGGTGCAAAAATAGACGTATACCTTGTTATTGATGCCACAACAGGGCAGAATGGAATCATACAGGCAAAATTATTCTCAGAAACCTGCAGCATAAACGGTTTGATTCTTACAAAGCTGGATGGTACGGCAAAAGGCGGAATTGCATTCCCGATTGTCAATGAATTGAAAATTCCTATAAAATATGTTGGGGTCGGAGAAAAAATCGATGACCTCCAGGACTTCAACGCCACAGACTTCGTAAATGCAATATTTGAATAACTCAGAGGGGATGGTTCTTTTTGGATAGAACCGTCCCTTCTGAACAAGTGTATTGATAAGGAGGAATAATATGTTTTTCCATGCTTTACAACTTACAGGTGGAGAAATTATGTCCTTTGGACAAAATGTGTAATTTTGAAATGCTATTTAATTTCTGTGCCGCCCCATTCAATAACTGAAAAACCGCTTCTGTTGAAGGTATTAAGCTGTTGTTCGGGAATTCCCACATATTTATCTAAAGCTTTGTATGCCATAAACACTCTCAGAATACTGTCCGGTTCAGGGGTAATATGCAGCTTTGCATTGTTTTCATATATAGCTGTCTGGAAAGTTATAAGGTTATATCTATTATCCTTCATTAACGGCAGCCAATACACAATAAATTCATTCAGCTCTCTTGCGGTTAATCCCAGGTATTCAAGCTTTTCCTGCAGAAATTTAACCGTATCTTCTCCTTTTACCACAAAACCTTTTGATAAATCCCAATTGGAATTGCCCTTACCTTCCCAGTATAAATAGGAATATTCACGTCCGTCTGCTTTGTTAATCAGTGTGCCGTCAGGATTTGCCGTAACATTCCAACCATTGTTATATTCGGGATATGTGCAGGTCAATTTGCCCTGAAGCTCAAGCTTGACGGATACATCAGTCTGAGTAGTCGGATACAGGTATATAACCGGCTTTGCGTAATCACCTAAAAATCTGTATTCAAAATACTGTTTATTCGAATTATATGAACCTAAATAGAAGGAATCGACTAAGTATGCAATGTTGTAGCTCAGCATGCGGTCGGATAAATCCAATTTGTATGATTTCGTATGCGCTTCTGTATGAGACAGCCAATCACTGTATAAATTAAATGAAGTTTCTTTCATATCTTTGCAATAATCCTGCTTTGCCTTGCCGACAATCTCCCATGGCCCAAACATTTGTTTATAATCACCCCAGCTGTATACGGTTTCTTCACCAAGCTCACCGCGTGTGATTGTTTCTGAGGTAAATACCATGGGTTCTCCGAAGTAACGATAATTTCCGTCAGCATCTTTGCCGAACACTTCTTGAAATTTCAATTCATTTCCCTTAAGTGTGAAAAGATAGTCGGTGTCTGAGGTTATTCCGGTGTCTCTATTTTTGTAGGACATGTTAAACCATGCCTTGCTGCCGTCCTCCAAGGTCTTTAAGCCTATAATATTACCTAACTCGTAAACAACAGTATGATAGTTATAAAGCGTGCCAATATAGGCGAGATTACCATTTTCAATTCTATAAATATCAACATCCGCAACCTCATTATCAACATTACCAAAGTCTACATCTGCATCTGTTGAATATCTGGTTACAAGGACCTCCGGGGATTTATCAAAATCTAAATCAAGCAGGGTTATTCCTAAGGTTGAATCAGTATTTACAGTATTCATATCGGATATGAGTGCATTGTATACCCGAACCATTTCGGGATCCTTGTCTTTTGTATTATCAAATAAGAATGCTCTTGTTAACACTCTTTCCGTGTCAGTAGTAAGCAATTTATAGCTTTTTATCGAAGCAGTAGATTTATATCCTGAATTTATACTGTAGATACAATTAATATTATCAAATGTAATTTGTGCATAAACATAGTCTGAGCCCAAATCCTTAAATGCATTTCGTGAACTTTCATCAACATTTGAAATTAAAGCACTGAAATTTATTGTGTCTGATTCTATTTTAAGGTCATTTATGGTGTACTCACCTGAAGAAGAATTGGAATGATAAACGGGCAGTCCGTACATATATGCCGGATCAATTATAACATCATAAGTGGGGGATGAAGATTTACGTATAAAACAATTCAGAGTTATATTTTCTGTTGTATATCCATAGACTATATCCTTTAAATTATATTTACCTTCATTAAAGTCAAAAATTAAATTTGTATCATGCTTTGTTATACTATAAGGGGTTGAAAAATCATCAAAGGACATAAATTTCATTTCAGATATATTATTTTTTATAAAGTTCTTACCGTATCCGGCATCAAATCCGCTGCAATACAATGCATTGCTGGAATAACGCACAGTTTTGTAGCTGTTATCTGAAAGTATTGCTTCTGTATCTGACAATATATCCTCAGCAGATAAATAATCATCAAATAAAATTCTATCTCCGTCTTTTTTGGTTGTTTTTATTTTTCCTAATTGCTCAGGAGTAAAATCTTTAAGAGAAGATACCTTTATTGCTTCTTCCTCATCGATTTCCGGGGATGTTTCTTCCTCTGATATTTCCGGTTTATCTGAAGCTTCATTATTAATCTGTTTATCGCTGCATGAAGTCAGCAGAAATAAAATGGTAAATATTAAAATTATCTTTTTCATAACATATCTCCTCGAATAATAAAACTAACTTGCATTTATACAGCAAAATAATCAATTACTTATATAGGACGAAAAAGCCAGATAAAAAGTTCCTGTTACTGTAATTCCGAATTGCAGTTGAAGATGTCCTAATCCCATTTTTCACTGGTCCCGAACACTCCGTAATGTCCACGCCGCAGCATTCATTCTGTAAGCAAAGCAGTGTGTAAAACATCTGTTCTGCCAATGTTCGTAATTTTTCTCTTGCCAACTTTTTACCACCTTATCGAATATCAATATTTACCCTTAGTATGATATCGATATTCGATAAAGTCAAGTGTTTTACCTGTTTAAAAAGAATCGTCACATCTGGGAGTTATTTTTATAAAAAAATTTATTTTTTCTATTGACAAAGTCGTACATATGCGGTAAAATTCACTGTCAAGCTAAATACTTTACAGTAGGTACAATATGTCAGAGAAAAAATTTATATATGGTATTTTGTATGATTATTATGGTGATTTGCTGAAAGATAATCAGGCTAATATAATAGACCTGTATTATAATCAGGATTACAGTCTGTCTGAAATAGCGGAAGATATGAATATAAGCAGGCAGGGAGTATATGATGCCTTGAAAAGGGCTGAAAAGAGCTTGATGGATTATGAAGAAAAAATAAAACTTCATGGAAAATATGAAAAATACTCAAAAGCGGCAGAAAATATTTTGAGTCTTGCCTCAAGTATAGATGATGCCAAATATAAAGATACAGTGGAACAAATTAAGAATGAAGCAGTCAAAATAATTAACGAAGGGTAGAGCAATGTTTGAGAATTTATCTGATAAACTTCAAAATGCATTACAAAAGCTGAAGGGCAAGGGTAAGCTTACAGAAAAAGATATAGACATGGCAATGAAGGAAGTCAAACTGTCACTGCTGGAAGCGGATGTCAACTACAAGGTCGTAAAGACTTTTATCAACAATGTAAAAGAAAGATCCCTTGGAGCCGAAGTAATGGAGAGCCTGACTCCGGGACAGCATGTTGTCAAAATAGTCCATGAAGAGCTTGTTAAAATAATGGGTCAGGGCGAAAGCAGGCTGAAAATCAATTCAAATGACATAACCTACTACATGATGAGCGGACTTCAGGGTGCAGGTAAAACAACCGCTACCGGAAAGCTTGCCAACAGGCTTAAGAAAGACGGAAAAAGACCGCTTTTGGTTGCCTGCGACATATACAGACCTGCTGCAATCAAGCAGCTTCAGGTTGTGGGAGAAAGTGTCGGTGTTCCCGTATTTGAAATGGGAGATAAGACAAACCCCGTAACAATTGCCAAAGAAGCAATGAAGCATGCAATGAAGCATGGCCATGACTATGTAATAATAGATACTGCCGGACGTCTTCACATTGACGAAGATCTGATGGATGAGCTTGTTCAGATAAAGGAAGCAGTAAAGCCGGACGAAATACTGCTTGTTCTGGATGCAATGACAGGACAGGATGCCGTAAAGGTTGCCGAAACTTTTAACCAATACCTTGATATAACGGGAGTAATCCTGACAAAGGTTGACGGCGACGCCAGAGGCGGAGCGGCGCTTTCCATAAGGAATGTTGTAGATAAGCCTATTAAATTTCTGTCTGTTGGTGAAAAAATGGATCAGCTTGAAGTATTTCACCCTGACAGAATGGCATCAAGAATACTTGGAATGGGTGATGTACTTTCATTAATTGAAAAAGCACAGAGCGCATTTGATGAAAAACAGGCAATGGAGCTTCAGAAAAAATTAAAAACTCAGGACTTTAATCTTGAAGATTTTATGATGCAGCTTCAGCAGATGAAAAACATGGGGCCTCTGGAAGACCTGATTAGCGCAATTCCTGGAATCGGAGGTAACAAAAAGCTTAAAGATCTCAAGGTTGATGAGAAAGAGCTTGTTTATACTGAGGCAATAATTCAATCAATGACTAAGAAGGAAAGACTGAATCCGGCAATTATTAACGGAAGCAGAAGAAAAAGAATTGCTGCCGGAAGCGGAACGTCAGTTCAAAAAGTAAATCAGCTGCTAAAGCAGTATGATGACATGAAAAAGATGATGAAAAAATTCTCAGCAATGGGAATGGGCAAAAAGAAAAAAGGCTTTGGCGGTATGGGAAACCTGAAATTACCGTTTTAAACAATAGTCAGATTAAGGATTTTCCTTTTTCATATATATAAATTACAAGGAGGTGACAATATGTCAGTTAAAATCAGATTAAAAAGAATGGGTTCAAAAAAGAAACCTTTCTACAGAATAGTTGTTGCAGATTCTCGTTCACCGAGAGATGGACGTTTTATTGAAGAAATAGGATACTACAACCCAATTTCTGAGCCGAAGGAAGTAAAGATAAATGATGAAAGCGCAATAAAATGGCTTAACAACGGAGCAAAACCTTCAGATACAGTAAGCATGCTATTTAAGTCCAACGGTATTTATGAAA
Organism: Sedimentibacter sp.; assembly: GCA_032059885.1. Taxonomy (GTDB): domain Bacteria; phylum Bacillota; class Clostridia; order Tissierellales; family Sedimentibacteraceae; genus Sedimentibacter. The sequence goes on along the minus strand of DAMBZP010000002.1, from coordinate 77,412 downwards.
AAAGAGATGAAAATAAATAAGAGGTGATATGATGGGTGAATTAGTAGAATATATAGCAAAATCACTGGTAGATAATCCGGATCTTGTGACAGTCAATGAAGTTGAAGGCAGTCAATCACTGATAATAGAGTTAAAAGTTGCTCCTGACGATATGGGTAAGGTAATCGGCAAACAGGGCAGAATAGCAAAGGCCATAAGGACTGTAGTAAAAGCTGCTGCCACTAAAGAAAACAAAAGAGTTATTGTTGAAATTATTCAATAATCAACTGCCGGAATAGGTACAGAGGTATAAATGAAAGAATATATAAAGGTTGGAAAAATTGTAAATACTCACGGTGTCAAGGGCTGTGTCAAATGCCTGCCATTGACTGATGATGCTGAAAGATTCGAAGAGCTTGAATATGTCTATACAGAAAAGGACAATGTAAAGCGGAAAATCATGGATGTGTGGTACAGAAAGGGCATGGCTTACATTATGCTTGAAAACATCAATGATATGGACACAGCGGAATCTTTCAGGAATACATTCATTTCCATATTGGAGGATCAGCTCAGGGAGCTTCCTGAGGATTCATACTATATATTTGACCTGGAAGGAATGGAAGTTTATTCTGAACAGGGAGAATATCTGGGAAAAATAAATGTTGTTTATCAGACAGGCGCCAATGATGTTTATGAAATAGTCAACAAAGATAAATCCTTTTTAATACCTGCTGTAAAAGATGTTGTCAAAGAAGTAAACATAGAAGACAATAAAATGGTCATAAATGTAATCAAGGGGCTGCTGGAATGAGGTTTGATGTTGTAACATTATTTCCGGAGCTTATTGATGTTTATACCAGTAATGGCATAATCGGCAGAGCCGTTGAAAACGGTATGTTTAAAATTGGCTATGTAAATCTGAGGGATTATTCCGAAGACAAGCATAAAAAGGTTGATGATTATCCATACGGAGGCGGCCCGGGAATGCTTTTAAAGCCTGAGCCAATGTTTAATGCTTTAGATGCTATAAAAAAGCAAAATTCATATGTTATTTATTTATCACCAAAAGGAAATTTATTTAATCAAAAAAAAGCAAAAGAGCTTTCTGAAAAGGAACATATTATACTTGTTGCAGGACATTACGAAGGCATAGATCAAAGAATTGTTGACAAATATGTCGATGAGGAAATATCTATGGGAGACTATGTATTGACGAACGGAGAGCTTCCTGTTCTCATGATTGTTGATGCAGTAGGAAGACTGATTCCGGGAGTGCTGGGATCAGATGAATCCACTGTTGAAGAATCTCACAGCGGAAGTCTGCTGGAGTATCCGCAGTATACAAGACCTGAAAGCTACATGGGATTGGATGTTCCGGAGATACTGTTATCCGGTCATCACAAAAAAATCGAAGAATGGCGTCGGTTTAAGGCAATTGAAATTACCCTGGAAAGACGTCCTGACATGATTAAAGACAACAGTATTATTGAAGAATACAACAAATTATCAAGAATATATAAATAAATGTTGTACATTATAAATATGTGTCATAATTATATGGGCACATAAACGCTTAGGCGAAGGGAGGTTTACAAATGGACTTAATTAAATCATATGAAAATGAACAGCTTAAAAGCGAATTGACACCTTTTAACGTTGGAGATACAGTAAAAGTACATGTTAAAATTAAAGAAGGTAACAGAGAAAGAATTCAGGTATTTGAAGGTATCGTTATAAAAAGACAAGGCGGAAGCAGCAGAGAAACATTCACTGTAAGAAAAATTTCTTACGGAGTTGGAGTTGAAAGAACATTCCCTGTACATTCGCCAAAGATTGAAAAAATCGAAGTAACAAGAAAAGGTAAAGTAAGACGTGCTAAATTGTTCTACTTGAGAGAGAGAACAGGTAAAGCTACAAAAGTTAAAGAATTAAAGAACTATTAATAAAATTGGGGGACATTCCTTTAAAGGTGTGTCCCCATACATTTATTTTAACGAGGTATAGGCATGAATATTAATTGGTATCCGGGACATATGAAAAAAACCAAGGACCTGCTTCAGGAAAATTTAAAGCTGGTCAACATTGTTATTGAAGTAATTGATGCAAGAATTCCCATAGCAAGCAAGAATCCTGATTTTGATCAGTTGTTCAGGGATAAAAAAAGATTGATTGTGCTGAATAAGTATGACCTTGCAGATCCGAATCTAAACAAAGCATGGGAAGAATATTATAAAAGCAAAGGCTGGTCATCAGTCCTGTATAATTCCATAAACAACAAGGAGCTTAGAAAGCTGGACAGTGCCATAGCCGAGGCCTCCAAGGAAATTGTGGAAAGGTATAAAAAAAGAGGTCTTTTAAATAAAACAATCAAAGCAATGATTGTCGGAATACCTAATGTGGGAAAATCCACACTTATAAATTCACTGGCTAAAAAGAAAAGCGCAAAAACCGGCAATATGCCTGGTGTTACCAAGGGCAAGCAATGGATTCACCTGGCAGGCAACATAGATTTACTGGATACACCGGGAATTTTGTGGCCTAAATTTGAAGATGAAAAAAGCGCTCTGCATCTGGCATTTACGGGGGCCATAAAGGACGAAGTACTGGTTTTGGAAGAAATAGCATTGAAATTTGTTGAAAAGATGATAGAATTAAATAAGGTAAATGCTATTTTGGAAAAATACAATATAGAACAAGGTGAAAAACCATTAGATATATTAGACAACATAGCCTATAAAAAAGGCTTTATATTAAATAAAACAGAAATAGATTACCTGAGAGTAGCAAGACTGTTATTAAATGATTACAGAAGCGGTAAATTAGGCTTAATTACTCTGGAAAGACCGGAAGAAATTAACTGAGCTGTTGAGGGAGGACCTTATGCTTGAAATAGAACAGGAGCTTTGGGACAAGGGTTATAAGTATCTGGCCTGCATTGACGAAGTAGGCAGAGGATGTCTTGCAGGCAGTGTTATGACTTGTGCGATAATAATGCCGGCCGGACTGCTTATTGAAGGAGTCAATGATTCAAAAAAGCTGACGCCCAAGAAAAGAGAAAAGTTATTTGATGTAATAAAGGAAACGGCGGTTGCAATAGGAATAGGCGAGATGGATTGTGAAACAGTGGATGAAATAAATATAAAGAAAGCCACTAAGCTAGCCATGGTACAAGCTGTAGCAAACTTGAGAGACAGGGACGGAAATCAGATAATTCCCGACTACCTGTTAATAGATGCTGAAAAGCTGGATATTGATATACCTCAGCTGAATATTATCAAGGGTGATGAAAAGTGTCACGGAATAGCGGCTGCTTCAATTATTGCCAAGGTTACAAGAGACAGAAAAATGGATGAAATGGATAAGCTTTATCCTGAATATAAATTTACAAAAAATAAAGGGTACGGTACCAAAGATCATATTCAGGCACTTCTCGAATATGGACCGTGCGAAATACATAGAAGAACATTTCTTAAAAAGATAATGAACACCCAGGAGCAGACAAGCTTTGTATAGAAAATTTTTCTCATTTAAGGACATGTAAGGACAAATAACACTATAATCAAAATTGCGGTAACATGCTGATTTTCAGCAGAAATTTCATTCGTCGGTTCAAAGAGTTATAATTGACGAATGTATTTTTTTGTGCTAAACTTATAAATATAAGAAGGCATACAAATAATGACAAGGGAGTTAAAATATGAATAAATTTGAGCTTTTGAAATTTGTTGACCATACCCTTTTGAAAGCGTTTGCTGCATGGGATGACATAATGGTTTTGTGTGATGAAGCAATTGAGTACAAGACTGCATCGGTTTGTGTTCCGCCATGTTATGTGAAAAGAATCCGTGATACATACGGCAGTAAAATTACTATCTGCACAGTTATAGGCTTTCCTTTGGGATACGCGGTAACAGAAGCAAAGCTTGCTGAATGTGTGCAGGCAATCAGTGACGGAGCTGATGAAATAGATATGGTAATAAACATTTCAGACGTTAAGAACAAACAATATAAAAAAGTTGAAGAAGAAATAGCTTCATTGAGGAAAACAACAGAAGGTAAGATTTTAAAGGTGATTGTTGAAACATGTTATCTGACGGAAGAAGAAAAAATCGAAATGTGCCATGCTGTTACCCATGCAGGAGCTGATTACATTAAGACTTCAACAGGCTTCGGCACCGGAGGGGCCACAATCGAGGATGTAAGACTGTTTAAGCAGCATATTGGTCCTGATGTTAAAATTAAGGCTTCCGGCGGGATAAAGACAATTGCTGACATGGAAGGCTTTATTAAGGAAGGATGCTCCAGAATCGGAACAAGCTCTGCCATTAAAATGATAAATGACGCTGAATAAGCGGTTGTTTATATATTATTAAAAAATAATAAAAATATGGAGGAAGATAGTATTATGAATTTATGGAGAAAATTAGCGGTTGTTGTACTTGCTTTAGTGATGATATTCGCCTTTTCATCATGTGCAAAAAACCAAGCGCCGGGAACACCGGCAGAAACACCAAAGACATCGGAAACTCCTGCAGAAACACCAGGTAAAAGCGACACTTTTGAGCTTGCACTTATAACTGATGTTGGAACAATCGACGATAAGTCATTTAATCAAGGTGCATGGGAAGGTCTGGAAGCTTATGCAAAGGAAAAGAACATTACATACAAATACTACAAACCAACAGAAAAATCAGATTCAGCCTATATTAATTCCATAGACCTGGCTGTAAAAGCAGGCGCAAAGGTTGTTGTGTGCCCGGGATTCCTGTTTGAAGTTCCTATTCATACGGTTCAGACAAAATATCCTGATGTTAATTTTGTAATTCTTGATGGCGCACCTCATGCAGGAGACTATAATATTGATATAGCTCCAAACACATATTCCATATTCTATGCTGAGCAGGAAGCAGGATTCCTTGCAGGCTACAGCATAGTAAAAGAAGGATATACTAAGCTTGGATTTATGGGAGGAATAGCTGTTCCGGCGGTTATACGTTACGGATACGGATTTGTACAAGGTGCTGATTATGCGGCTAAAGAGCTTGGCTTGTCAGATAAAGTGCAGATTAAATACACTTACGTAGGAAATTTTGATGCTTCTCCTGAAAACCAGGCAAAGGCTTCAGCATGGTACAACGAAGGAACAGAAGTTATATTTGCATGCGGCGGAGCTGTAGGAAATTCAGTTATGAAAGCAGCAGAAGCAGCGGGAGCAAAGGTTATAGGCGTTGACGTTGACCAGTCAGCAGAATCAAACACGGTTATTACATCATCTATGAAGAACCTTTCAAAATCAGTATATGATGCTTTAGAAGCATATTATGCTGATAAATTCCCGGGAGGAACTTCGGTTTCACTTGATGCAACTGTTGAAGGTGTTGAACTTCCAATGGAAAGCTCTAAGTTTGAAAAATTCACAAAGGCTGATTATGATGCCATTTATGCTAAAATTGTAGCAAAGGATATAAAAATTCTGAATGATTCAGATGTTTCCGACATAGCTGTAAAGGCCGGAAGACCTGCTGAAGATGCAACCGCAGCGGATATACCTGCAGAAAAGGTTGCAGTAGAGGTAATTAAATAATAAATATTAATAAATAGCTGATAAGGTTGCTTTTGGGCTTTGGCCTTTAAGCAGCCTTATTGTAAATTTATGATTAGGTGGTATGTTATGGATTACGTAATAGAAATGAACCACATTACTAAAGTATTCGGGAGCTTTAAGGCTCTTGACGATGTAACTCTCAAGGTAAAAAAAGGTGAGGTGCATGCTCTTCTTGGAGAAAACGGAGCAGGCAAATCTACACTCATGAGTGTTTTGTTTGGTTTGTACCAGGCAGAAAAAGGCGAAATCATTATTAATGGTCAGCCTGTTAAAATAAATAATCCAAATGATGCAAATAATTTGAATATAGGCATGGTTCACCAGCATTTTAAATTAGTTCATAATTTTACGGTGCTGGAAAGCATTGTGTTGGGAAGAGAAACTGTAAAAATGGGTTTATTAAAAAAAGAAGCCGCAAGGCAGAAAGTTATGGCGCTCAGTGAACGCTATAAATTAAAAATTGAACCGGATGCGTATATTTCGGATATTACAGTAGGAATGCAGCAAAGAGTTGAAATTCTTAAGATGCTGTATTTAGACAGCGACATATTAATTTTTGATGAACCTACTGCTGTGCTTACACCCCAGGAAATCGAAGAATTAATGAAAATAATGAAGGAATTGGTCAGTGAAGGAAAATCAATTATTTTCATCTCACACAAATTGAACGAGATTAAAGAAGTGGCTGACCGCTGCACAATCCTGCGAAAAGGGAAGTTGACAGGAACGGTTGATGTCAGCACCGCAACAAAAGAACAAATGTCAGAAATGATGGTGGGACGTAAAATTAATTTTAATATAGAAAAGAATGATATAAAAACCGGAGAAGCAGTTCTTGAAGTTAAAAACCTCACTATTAAATCCAAGAATTCAAAAAAGAATGTTGTCAACGATGTGTCCTTTGAGGTTAGAAAGGGGGAGATAGTCTGTATAGCCGGTATTGACGGCAACGGACAGTCTGAGCTTGTATATGGAATAACAGGACTTATGCCCATTAATGAAGGAAGAATTATATTAAACGGCAGGGATATCACAAAGGAATCCATAAGGAAAAAATGCATTGACGGTATGGCACATATACCTGAAGACAGACATAAGCACGGACTTATACTGGATTTTGATCTCCAGCAGAACGCTGTACTGCAAACCTATTATGAGAAGAGGTTTAATAAATCAGGACTTATTAAATTTAATGCCGTAAGGGAATATGCAAAGAAGCTTATTAAGCAGTATGATATAAGAAGTCCACGGGATGAAGATTCCATAGTCAGAAATATGTCTGGAGGCAATCAGCAAAAGCTTATAATAGCCCGAGAGTTGGACAGGGACCCTGAAATAGTCCTGGCCGTCCAGCCTACAAGAGGTCTTGATGTAGGTGCAACAGAATATATTCATAAGCAATTGGTTGTACAAAGAGATGAATGCAAGGCAGTTCTTTTAATATCATTGGAATTGGACGAGGTTATGAATGTGAGCGACAGAATATTGGTAATTTACGAAGGTGAAATTGTAGGAGATTTAAATCCAAAAGAAATTACAGTTAAAGAACTGGGTCTTTATATGGCTGGTTCGAAAAGAGGTACAGGCTATGAGAAAAAAGCATAACTTTCTTGAACTCAAAGGAGTAAGCAGCTTCATATCATCACTAATGGCAATTGCTGCAGGACTTATTTTTGGACTTATTATCCTTCTTATCAGCAATGCAAAGGATGCTTTTCCTGCATTTCTCACTATTTTATCAGGAGGATTTTCAGAGGGCGCAAGAGGAATCGGTCAGGTAATATATTATGCAACGCCTATTATAATGACGGGGCTGTCTGTAGGTTTTGCATTTAAAACAGGTCTTTTTAATATAGGGGCGTCGGGACAATTTACATGCGGAGCTTTTATCGCAATTTATATCGGAGTTAAGTGGACATTTATTCCTCCTGAAATTCATTGGCTTATAGCTCTTTTAGGGGCAATGGCTGCCGGAGCCGTATGGGGAGCAGGCCCGGGAATACTGAAAGCTTTTTTCAATGTAAATGAAGTAATAACATCCATTATGATGAATTATATAGGTATGTATCTTGTAAATATGACTATAGTAAAAACGGTTTATGATTCACTTAAAAATCAGTCCAAGCCTGTAGCCAAAAGTGCAGTATTGCCAAAAGCAGGTCTTGATAAATTATTTAGTACAGGAAATCTTAATATAGGAATTATAATAGCGCTGCTGGCAGTTGTCATAATCTATATAATACTGCAGAAAACAACCTTCGGTTATGAATTGAAAGCGTGCGGAAGCAATAAAAATGCCAGCAGATATGCCGGTATAAATGAAAAGAAAAGTATAATATTGTCAATGGTCATAGCAGGTGCACTATCAGGACTGGGAGGAGGACTGTTATATCTTTCAGGCTCGGGTAAACATCTTCAGGTTTTGGATGTGTTGTCACCGGAAGGATTCAGCGGAATTTCTGTTGCACTTCTCGGAATGTCACACCCTATCGGAATACTGTTTTCGGGATTATTCATAGCTCACCTGACGGTGGGAGGCTTCAACATTCAATTGTATAACTTTGTTCCTGAGGTAATTGACATGATTATTGCGGTCATAATTTACTGTGGTGCGTTTGCTCTTATGTTTAAGCAATTGATTAATAAATTTTTATCACGAACAATTGAGGAAACTGCGGGAGCAGGTGAAGCTGCAATTCAGGCGGAACAGGTGCTGTCTGACGAAAATACGAAATTAAATTCTGTAACAGATTCTGATGCAAAATCAGAAGAATATGATAAAAAGGAGGAATTTTAAATGGATACAGTTTATTTTGTTGCACAGCAGACTATGTATTTTGCAATTCCTCTGTTGATAGTTGCTTTGGGAGGAATGTTTTCAGAACGAAGCGGTATAGTTAATATAGCTTTAGAAGGAATAATGATTATTGGGGCATTCGCCGGCATTTCATTCATAAATATTTTTCAGAAAAGTATGAGCGGACAGAGCCTTCTGCTTCTGGCAGTGCTGGTATCTGCTGCCGCCGGAGGGATATTTTCGATTTTCCATGCCTTTGCTTCAATTAAGCTTAAGGCAGACCAGACAATCAGCGGTACTGCATTGAATATGTTTGCTCCGGCCTTTGCGATATTTGTTGCAAGAATGGTTCAGGGAGTTCAGCAGGTGCAGTTTACCGATACATTTCATATTAACAAGGTTCCTTTTTTGGGAGATATACCGGTAATCGGACCGATTCTTTTCAGAAATTGCTATATAACAACATATATAGGACTGGGTATAGCCCTTTTGGCATGGGTAATAATAAATCATACCCGTTTCGGGCTCAGGCTTCGTGCTTGCGGTGAACATCCTCAAGCGGCTGATTCTGTGGGAATTAATGTGTACCGCATAAGATATGCAGGTGTTATTATATCAGGAATGCTTGGCGGAATGGGAGGTCTTGCATTTGTAGTCCCAACAAGCACAAATTTCAACGCCACTGTTGCGGGTTACGGATTCCTTGCGTTGGCGGTACTTATATTCGGTCAATGGAGGACAAATAAGATTTTTTTTGCAGCATTTTTCTTCGGCATAATGAAGACATTTGCTTCGGCGTATTCAGGAATACCCGTGCTAAAGTCTCTGCCTATATCAAATGAAATATATAAAATGATTCCTTATATAGCAACTTTAATTGTTTTAACATTTTCATCCAAGAATTCTCAGGCTCCAAGAGCGGAAGGAATTCCTTATGATAAGGGAAGCAGATAAATATTTAAAGTAAAAGCGTCATTTACGGCGCTTTTAAATTATTAATTGAATAATACTTACTTAATAGGTATAATATCATTAAGAGGTGAAACTATGAGAATATCAACAAAAGGAAGATATGGTCTCCGTGCTGTAATCGATTTATCACTTAATTCAGCAGGAGATTATGTTTCTTTAATCAGTATAGCAGAAAGACAAGACATATCTAAAAACTATCTGGAGCAGGTTTTTTCGGCTTTAAGAAAATCTGCAATAGTTAAAAGCGTCAAAGGTTCGCAGGGCGGCTACCTCCTTAACGGAAAAACCTCAGAAATAAAAGTAGGTGATGTTCTAAGAGCTCTGGAAGGTGATTTATCTGTTGTAAAAGAAGATGAGATTAACACTGATAATAAAATTGAATTATGCATTAAAAAAAATTTGTGGGACAAAATAGATGAAAAAGTTTTTGAAGTAATTGACAGCATAACGCTTGAAGACCTGATCAATGAGTACAACAAGGGCAACGATGCACTTATGTACTATATTTAATGGTGGAAGGAGCAGCTGAAGAATTGATGAACGATTAATAAATTAAATGTGCTTACAGCACATCACAATGGTTAAGCTGTCGTTAATCTACAGCCCATTCAGCGTTCAGCTGTTGTTATATGCCTATGTATGATAAAAATAAGGGTTTTGAATATGAAAAAACTGCCAGGAGCTACTTAATGGACAGAGGGTATGATATAATTGAAGAAAATTTTACCTGCAGATTTGGGGAAATAGATATTATTGCCTCGAAAAATTCCAGACTTCATTTTATAGAGGTTAAAGGGCGTAAAAATATTGAACATGGATATCCAAGAGAAGCTGTAACAACTGCAAAGCAAAAGAAAATCATCAAAGCTGCCAGGTATTTTTTCATGTGCATGGGTTCTGATGATTTTTTATGCCAGTTTGATGTTATTGAAATTATCGTTGACAATAAAGAAATTAATCATATTGAAAATGCATTTTGGAACTAAAACTTGATATATATAAATTTTTATGATATTATTTCAAAAGAAATGATAAACACTAGGAGAATAAATGAACAGCCAGGAAATAAACAGAAAAAATAAATATACCGTATCATTTACTACCCTGGGTTGCAAGGTAAATCAGTTTGAAACAGAAGCAATGACGGAACTTCTTGAAAAAGAAGGCTTTGAAGTGCTTCCTCAGGGAGATCAGAGTGATATTTATATAATAAATACATGCGCCGTAACAAAAGAAAGCGAAAGAAAATCAAGGCAATTTATCAACAAGGCTAAAAGAATCAATCCGGATGCATTGGTGGTGGCTGTCGGCTGCAGTGTACAGCTTAACGGTGAAAAATTAAATAAAGAAACAGACGTAGACATAATTATCGGGACAAAGCATAAAAGTAATATAGGAAAGTTAATAAAAGAAAGATTGAATGATATGGAGTCAAGTTCTGAAATTGAGGAATTCTACGGCAGAGAAGATTTCGAGGAATTAAAGATAAGCACGGTACATGACAAGACACGTGCCAACATAAAAATTCAGGACGGATGCAGCCAGTATTGTTCATATTGTATAATCCCATATGTGAGAGGCCCGATAAGAAGCAGGAACCACAATGATATTGTTGAAGAAGTTAAAAAGGTTGCTGCGAACGGCTATAAGGAAATTGTATTAAACGGAATTCATATTTCATCGTACGGTAAGGATTTTCATGAGCAGGATGCATTAATCAGGCTTATTGAGGACATTAATAATATAGATGGAATTGAAAGAATACGGCTTGGTTCACTGGAGCCCAAGCTTATAACCGAGGATTTTATCAGCAGATATTCTAAGCTTGATAAGGTGTGCGACCATTTTCATTTATCACTGCAAAGCGGCAGCGACAGTGTTTTAAACCGCATGAACAGAAAATACACAACCGGGGAATATAAAAACAACGTTGAAATAATCAGAAAGTTTATGCCGGAAGCGGGAATAACCACAGATATAATCACAGGCTTCCCGGGAGAAACCGAGGAAGAATTCAATGAAACACTTGAATTTGTAAAAGCAGTTAAATTTTCCAGAGTCCATGTGTTCAAATATTCTGTGAGAGAAGGAACAAAAGCTGCAGAAATGGAGAATCAGGTACATGATTCGGTTAAAGCACAGAGAAGCAGGATGCTTATTGACTTGGCAGGCAGCACAGCCAGGGATTTCATGAAGCAGTTTATAGGCAGGACCATGCCGGTTTTGATTGAAACTGAGAAAAAAGAAAATATATTTGAAGGATATACGACAAACTACTTGAAAGTTTTATTAAAAAGTGATATTAATATTAAAAACCAGGTAGTAGACGTCTGCATAAAGAGTGTAAGGAACGATTATTTATGCGGCGAATAATATACTATTGTCAGATTCATAGGGAAGAGGTGAAAAAGAATGAGCTGTATATTTTGCCAGATAGCAAACAAGGAAATTCCGTCAAATTATGTGTATGAAACTGAAAATTTAGTAGCCTTCAGAGATTTAAACCCACAGGCTCCTGTACATATTCTAATTGTACCAAAGGTGCATATAACATCAATGAATGATATAAATTCTGAGAACAGCGATATTATTGCGGAAATATTTGAAGCAGTCAATATTATTGCCGGGCAGGAAGGGATTAAAGAATCAGGATACAGAGTTATCAGCAATTGCGGTGATGATGGATGTCAGTCCGTAAAACATCTGCATTTCCACTTAGTCGGTGGAAAAAAATTGTCAGAAACTTTATCATAAATTTCTTGCATTTACTTATTCTATGTTATATAATAATTAAGTGCTATTTCAAACTCGCTGGTGTCTGGGACATACAGTAGTAGAAGACGAGGGGAGGGTAGCAAAATGACAGAGGTAAAGGTTAGAGAAAACGAGTCCATCGATAACGCTCTCAGAAGATTTAAAAGACAATGCGCACTTACAGGTGTTATGTCAGAAGTTAGAAAAAGAGAGCACTACGAAAAACCAAGCGTAAAGCGTAAAAAGAAAGCTGAAGCGGCTCGTAGAAAGAAAAACAAAAAAGCAAGATAAGAGGTGAATATATGCCTTTAAAAGAGAAACTCATGGAAGACTTAAAGGAAGCCATGAAATCTAAAAACAAAGTCAAAAAAGATGTTGTTACTATGGTAAGAGCAGCTGTTAAGCAAAGGGAAGTTGATGAAAGAGTTGAATTGGCCGATGCTGATGTAATAGACATAATAGCTAAGCAGATTAAGCAGAAAAAAGACTCAATTCCTGACTTTGAAAAAGGCAATCGTCAAGATCTTATAGATCTTACCAACGAAGAAATAAGAATACTATTGGAATATTTACCGCCTCAACTGTCAGATGAAGAGCTCAACTCTATTGTTCAAAAAGCAATAGAGCAAACAGGCGCCGAGACCAAAAAAGATCTTGGCAAGCTGATGGCTCTCATTATGCCGCAAGTCAAAGGCAAAGCCGATGGCAAGCATGTAAATGAAATTGTGGCCAAATATATAAAATAGTTCAAAAACCCCATTTGGGGTTTTTTTTATGTGTGTCTGCAAATTATATGTATGTGTTTGCAAGCCAATAATTAAAGTCTGAATCCCTGTCTGTTGTTAAAATAAATGTATATCTAGAATATGGTCAGTTCAGGATATCAATTTTTAAAGAGATATCATTTGATGTAGATAATATGAAAAGAACTGTGGGGTATATCTTGGGACCAAACAGATTTTATTTTACATATCAAGATAATAAATATGTGACAAGAATTGCAATACACGAATTTGTTCACTGTGTTACTTTCAATTTCACTGATGTTGGACAGATGCCTATTCGGTTATTTGAAGGGATTGCCATGTATTTATAGAAGAATAAGTACAGCTATATAGACTATTATCCGGAATTTGCTGAAAAGGACTACCCTCAGGTTACATGCTGGATGATTATTCCAACAGATATATTTATGGTTACAGCCTGGTGGAATATATTGATGTTAAATTCTGCAGAGAGAAGCTGCTGAATCTGGTAAAGAGCGGAGATATTGAAGAAACACTTGGAGTAACTGAACAAGCCTTTAATGAAGGCTGGAAAGACTTTATATCAAACAAAGCAAGATGACAACAACCCCGTCCCTGTGACACCTCCCCTTGACACACCCTTGACACACTTTACAATGGGGGGGTTTCATGATACAATTCCTTTGTTAAAAAAATTGACAGAGGGATGTTATGATTAAAATATTGATAACTAATGATGATGGTATATTTTCAGATGGAATAAAGGTATTGGCTGATATTGCAAAAGATTTAGGAAAGGTTTATGTTGCCGCTCCTGACAGGCAAAGAAGCGCAGTATCTCATGGCATAACAATACATGAAGCAATAACAGCGGAAAAGGTTGATTTTCCTGTAAATGTTGAAGAAGCATGGAGTATAAGCAGCACACCTGCTGACTGTGTGCGTGTTGCTTTGAATAATCTTCTCGAGGACAAGCCTGATATTATACTTTCCGGAATAAACAACGGTACCAATTTCGGCGGGGATATACTGTATTCCGGTACAGTGGCCGGAGCTGTAGAAGGATACCAGTATAAAATACCGTCCATTGCTTTATCATTGGATGGAGATAATTTTGATGTATGCAGATGCCATATAGGAAGTTTTCTGAAACGCTATATTGATATTGCAATGGGTTATAAGTATGTGCTGAATGTGAACATTCCTTCCTGTTCTGCGGAGGATTTTAAGGGCATCCGTTATGCAAGGCTGTCAAGAGAAGGACAATACCCCTTCTATTTCAGCGAAAAAAAGGTAAGCTCCAGATTAAGCAGTTTTGAGCTACATCTGGCAGGCGAAGGGCCAATGGATGAAAATTCAGACGTATATTTTGTAAAGCATGGATTTATTTCCGTTACACCTATAGCACCTAATTTTGAAAACCTTGAACATGCGGAGCATCTTATCGATACCGGTTTATTTGATGAAACAGCTTACGCGGGCAATGAAGATTAGCTGCAGGAAATGCTGCCAAACTTATAAAACATAAAAATATTTCAATAAAACATAAAAGGCGCTCACGGGCGTTTTTTATGTTTTACGGTTATAATCATAGACTTGGGACTATACGCATAATTTATTATAAGACAACATTTAATTACAGAATGATTTTATAAGGGAGGCATGTATGGGAAAGTTCAACAACCTAAGGAGTAAGCTTGCAGACGATTTAGAGATTCCAAATGACGCATTTTCAGATAATTTTGATTTAAGAATGCACGGAAATAAAAAGGTAATAATAGAAAACCATTCAGGAATAACTATCTATGAAAATGACGTGGTTGGGATAAAAACCATAGAAAATAACATTTTGATAAAGGGTTCAAAATTTAAGATAGAAGAAATAAATGATTATAATGTTATTATAAAGGGGAATATTGATGAAATAATATTTGGCAAGAAGGAGTAAATATGCTTATATTCAAGTTGATGTCTTTATTGAGAGGTTATGTTGTAGTCCGCCTGAAGGCGGCAAACTCAGAAAAGGTCTTAAATTTACTCCGAAGAAAAGGCATAAGCATGTGGGATGTGGAAAAGAGAGAAGATGGCATCAGGCTTAAAATGTCATATGAGGATTACAGAAAGTATGATGAAATTATTAAAGAAACAAAAATGGAGGCTGTAAACAAAAAAGGCCTTGCCCTTAAGCTTGGTAAATTAAAAGTGCGAAAGGGATTTGTGATAGGTCTCGGCATTTTGATTGTGTGCCTTTATGTCTTATCATCATTGGTCTGGAATGTTGAGGTTATAGGCACAAACACAATTACTGCAAAAAGCATCATAAATGTGCTGGAACAAAACAACATTACAATGCCTGTAGCACACTCAAGCCTGCAGCCAAAAAAAATTGAAACACTTCTTTATTCAAGCTTTGACAAGTTTAAATTTGTTGAGGCATATATTGAAGGTTCAAAATTAATAATTTTTGTGAAGGAAAAAAAACCTGAAAAGGCTGAAATAAAAAGCAATGAACCTTCAAGCATTATTTCAGGCAAAAATGCAATAATAAATAAGGTAATAGCTAAAAGCGGCCAGCCTATGGTTAAGGAAGGCGATGTTGTATATGAGGGACAGACATTAGTCATGGGGATGGTTAAAAATAAAAATTCGGAAGAATTCATGATGGTACCTTCGGAAGGGGTAATATACGGCAAGACATATTACAACTTTGAATTTAAGGAGGAAAAACTGAGAAACTTTGAGGTTGCTACAGATAAAAGTAAAAATGTTTATTACTTGCAAATAAATGGCAGCAGTATTAAAATAATTGGTGACAAAGAC
Organism: Sedimentibacter sp.; assembly: GCA_032059885.1. Taxonomy (GTDB): domain Bacteria; phylum Bacillota; class Clostridia; order Tissierellales; family Sedimentibacteraceae; genus Sedimentibacter. The sequence goes on along the minus strand of DAMBZP010000002.1, from coordinate 61,736 downwards.
CCGTATAAAAACTATAATTATAAGGAGAGCACTGTTAAAATTCCTATAATTTCATATTTGACAGATATTGAAGTTATAAAAGGCACATACTATGAACAGGTTTTAAAGCCTGTAGAAATAGATGAAGATACGGCGAAAAATAAAATGAAGGTAACCCTGTATGATGACTTATTAAAAATGTGCAACAAAGATTCCAAGGTATTAAAATCATCCTTGAATTTTTCGGAAGATGAAAATTATTATTATTTGAGAGCACAGATTGAAGTTATAGAAGATATAGGTGAAAAGGTCAGATTGTATCCCATGCAGAACAACAGTGATGATGAAACTAAAACGGAATGACAAGGAGGATAAATGGAGTTATACGAAGAAAATATTTTAATATCTAATGAAGAAAATCTCGTTAAGCTTTTAGGAATCCATGATAAGAATATTAAAGTTATTAAAAGCTATTTTGATGTAAATATTCTCATCAGGAGCGGTGTTATAAAGGTCACGGGAGATAAGCAAAAAACAGATGCTGTAGTTAAAATATTAAAAGATATGATACATGTAATTGACACAGAAGGCGAATTGACCGATCAAAAGGTAGCTTACTTAATTGAAGCCAACAAGTCAAATTATAACATAGATTATAATGAAATATTGAAGGATGTTATTGTAACCACGGCATCCGGAAGGGTAATTAAGCCTAAGACAGTGGGACAAAAAAGATACATGGACATGATTAATGCAAAGGATATTACATTTGGAATAGGCCCGGCCGGAACAGGAAAGACATATCTCGCCGTAGCTGCGGCTGTCAATGCCTTCAGAAAAAAGGAAGTTGACAGGATTATACTTACAAGGCCCGCGGTGGAAGCAGGCGAAAAGCTGGGATTTTTGCCTGGTGATCTTCAGGATAAGGTTGACCCGTACTTAAGGCCTCTTTATGATGCGCTGTTTGATATAATGGGGCCTGAAAATTATTTGAAAAATGTGGAGAAACAGCTTATAGAGGTTGCTCCCCTGGCATATATGAGAGGACGTACGCTGGATTCTTCTTTCATCATTCTTGACGAGGCACAAAATACTACGAATGAACAGATGAAAATGTTTTTGACCCGTCTGGGCTACGGCTCCAAGGCTGTAATAACCGGAGATATAACACAGATAGACCTTCCTGACGGTAAAAAATCAGGTCTTAAAACCGTTTCGAAGATTTTAAAAGATGTTGAAGACATTGGATTTATGTACTTCCAGACAACAGATGTTGTGAGACATAAACTGGTTCAGGACATAATCAAGGCATATGAAAGGTATGAGGGCGAAAAATGATTGATGTATTATTTGACAACAGACAAGATGTGATGGAAATAACGGAAGACAACATGAAAGCAATTGAAAAGGCTGTAGAAACTGTGCTGAAGGCAGAAGAGGCGGAAGGCGATTTTGAGGTAAGTGTTTCCTTCGTTACAAACGAGGAAATAAGGGAACTTAACAGAGAATACAGAAATGTGGATTCGGAAACGGATGTGCTGTCTTTTCCCATGGATGATGACGGTCTTGACGGCATAATAATTCTTGGAGATATTGTGCTTTCAACTCAGAGGATAATAGAACAAGCTGAGGATTTCGGTCACAGCCTGGAAAGAGAAATGCTGTATCTCACTGTACACAGCATGCTTCACCTTTTAGGATATGACCATATGAATGAAACAGAACAGGAAGAAATGCGCTCAAGAGAAAAAGAAATCATGAAAGAACTACAAATATTTAAATAAGGACATGCCAATGAAAAAAATATTAGTTAGCTTGTTGATTTTAATGCTGATTGCCGTTTCCTGCAGCAAAAACACCTCTGCACCGCAAGAGGAACCTGAGGAAAAGCCACTGGAAGAAGAAAAAGAAGAAGCTGAAATAATCGGATTGGGAGAAATTGAGGAGCAGGATGATCCAAACAAGGTAGTTTCACCTTTGGACGGCTTGAAATATTATCCAGAAGAATTGTCTAAACGTCCGGTAGCAGTGTCTATTGACAATCATCCCGGTGCCAGATGGCAGGCGGGACTTAACAGTGCCGAAATTGTATATGAATTTCAGGTTGAGTATCCATACACACGGTATCTTGCAGTTTATTTGGCAAAAGAACCTGAAAGAGTGGGACCTGTAAGAAGCGCAAGACCATACATTATTTATTATGCCATGGAAAATGACGCAATTTTTGTCCACGTAGGCGGAAGTGAAGATGCATTTTCTGAAATTAAAAAGCTTGGTGCGGCAGAAATTGACGGACTGTATTCAGGAGCCATGTGGCGTTACAACGATACCGGAAAATTTGCTCCACACAATATGTATACCACATTGAAATCCATAAGGGATGAAGCGAAACGCCTGAAGTTCAGAGATGAAGGAAGCTTTGAAAAATATAACTTCAATGAAAAAAGAACAAAGCTCTCTGAAAAATATAGCATTTCATTCGCTAAAAAAATTAATATTACATATAATAAAGAAAATACCACAGATTATGTATATGATGATGAATCGAGACTATATTTTCGGTTTAAAGACAAAGAAAAGCATATTGATGAATTGGACGGCAAACAGCTTAAAACTAAAAATATAATAGTTTTAGAGGCTCCAAAGAGTGTTCTTGACAGTGTGGGAAGGCTGTATCTTAAAACCATAGGTACAGGAAACGGAATATATTTCACAGAAGGAGAAGCATGTGATATAACATGGAAGAAAAACTCCGAAAAAGACAGAACAAAATTTTATGTTGACGGCAAAGAACTTTATTTGAATCCCGGAAACACCTGGATTCAGGTTGTTGACAGCATCAGCTCTGTTACTGCAGAATAATCAGGGTGTTGCAATATAAATAATTGTTTATAATGTCAGAAAGGCGGTAAAATAATTATGGAAGATAAATTATTGATAAAAATAGCTATGGAGGCAAGAGAAAAGTCATACAGTCCTTATTCCATGTTTAAGGTCGGTGCGGCAGTGTATACCAAAAGCGGAAAGGTATTTACCGGCTGCAACATAGAGTCGGCATCATACAGCCCCACCATCTGTGCAGAAAGAGTGGCTTTTTCAAAATGCATATCAGAAGGCTACAGAGACATTGAAAAAATTGCCATAGTAGGCAGCGAAACGAAGACGTCATTTCCATGTGGCGTCTGCAGGCAGTTTATGCTGGAATTCGGAAAGAATATAAAAGTAATTTGTGCAAAAAATATAGATTCATACGAAGTATACACATTGGATGAACTTCTCCCTAACAGCTTTGGACCAGAGGATTTGGAATAACTTCAGAAAGAGGAAAAACATGTTTAAATCAGGATTTGTAACGATAATAGGAAGACCGAACGTAGGTAAGTCAACATTAATGAATTCAATGATAGGTGAAAAAATTTCAATAATGTCTGATAAGCCTCAGACTACAAGAAATAAAATAAGAACAGTATATACTGATGATGAGGCTCAGATAATATTTTTAGATACACCTGGCATCCACAAGCCTAAAAATCAGCTTGGTGAATTTATGAATTATGAAGTGGATACGGCATTGGAAGAAATGGATGTGCTGATAATGCTCACTGATGAATTCAATAAAATAGGACCGGGAGATGAATTTATTATTGAAAAAATCAAGGGTCTTAAAGTAAAAAAGGTGCTTGTAATAAACAAAATTGATAAGTTTGACCAGGAAGCAGCCATGAGAATGGCCAAGGAGTTTGACAACTATGGGGTTTTTGACGATATACTTCCAATGTCTGCTCTGAACAATGTGGGTGTCGATTCATTAATAAAGTTAATTATTAAATATTTAAAACCGGGACCCATGTACTTTCCTTCAGATTATATAACTGACAGACCTGAACGTTTTGTAGCTGCGGAGATTATCAGAGAAAAAGCTCTTATGTATCTGCAGGAGGAAGTACCTCACGGAATTGCCGTTGAAATAGAAGAGATGAAGGAAAGAAAAAACAGAAATCTGGTCGATATAAGAGCAAATATACTGTGTGAAAGAAAATCTCATAAAAGCATTATTATAGGCAAGGATGGAAGGAAAATAAAGGGTATAGGCAAAAGTGCCAGAGAGGATATAGAAAATCTTTTGGGCAGTCAGGTAAATCTGCAGTTGTTTGTCAAAATATCTGAAAATTGGCGCGATAATAATTATCTTTTGAGAACCCTGGGATATGATAAAAAATGATAGATGATGAGATTCTTGTGGTAAAAGAGCTGAGCTACAAGGAAAATGATAAAATTCTTCATGCATTATCAAGAGCAAGAGGCAAAATACAGCTTGTTTCAAAAGGCTCCAAGAAAAGCAATTCTCATTTAATAAATGCGTCACAGATTTTTGCATACTCAAAATGTTCCATGACTAAATCAAGAGATATGTATATCATTACCTCTGCCGAATTGATAGATAATTTTTATAATCTTAAAAACAATATGGATGCATTTTATTACGGCAATTATATTCTGGAGCTCATAAGCTTTGTGGCTCAGGAAAATGAAGTGGATTCACGGATATTTGACATGACCGTTTCTGCGCTTTCTCATCTTTCATCTGTGTCAAAGGATTTTGATAAACTGACTGCGGCTTATGAACTAAAACTAATATCCATGCTTGGCTATAAGCCGGATTTTAAGCACTGCATTTCCTGCGGAAAGGATATAAATGCCGAATCACAGTTTTCAATCAAGGACGGAGGCTTGTTTTGTCCGGAGTGCGTAAATTATGGAAATGGAATAAATGTAACTTATAATGAAATACTAACTATGGAAAGAATTTTAAAAACAAAATTTGAAAATATCAGTTCAATTGAGGTAAATCAAAAAATCTTACAAATAATAAGAAATTTCTTATTTTATTATATTGGTAAGGATAATTTTGCTACATTAAAGTTACTTTAAAAAAGGAAGGATAGAATATGGAAAACGACACATTACAAAAAATAGACGATATTCTCAAGCGCACAAATGCAGATTTTTCAACAGCAAAAAAAGCACTTGAGGATGCGGACGGAGATGTTATTGAGGCAATAATCTTAATAGAAAGCCAAAACAAAAATCAGTCAAATTCGCAGTCAGGATCGTCAGGACCGAACAAAGGCGAGCAGATACTGAATCAGCTGAAGGAAATACTGGCAAAGGGAAACGCTACAAAGCTTACAATTAAGAAAAATAATGAAACTATTATTAATATTCCTGTTACAGCTGGGTTAATAGGCACCCTTATAGCTCCGTTTTTATCGGCGGCAGGAGTTACGGCAGCACTGCTTACTCAATGTTCGGTTGAAATTACACAGTCTGACGGCAAGGTGGTAGACCTGGGACAAAAAGTTGACCAAGGTATTGATGCTGTAAAGGATGCTATGCATGATGTAAAAAAAGGCGCTGAAAACTTCAAGGACGACGTTGTTCGAGGTGCTGAAGATTTAAAAGACGATATCACCGATTCTTTCAACAAAGACAATGACGAGTTCTAAAAAAATCTTGACATAAAAACTTAATTTTGTTACATTATAGTTAATGTTGAGACTATGAGAAAGAAGAGTAATCCATATTGAATTTCAAGAGAGTCAGGGAAGGTGAAAGCTGACAAGGATGTATGGATGAAGGGAGCTTTTGAGTCCTTTGTTTAAAGAGGATAAAGCAATTGCTTTATCAAATAGGGTGGAACCGCGGAATTAATCTTTCGTCCCTATACGGGATGAGAGATTTTTTATTCTTATCCTGACAAAATATTCTAAATGGAGGCTGTCATGGCAAAGAACGAAAAAAACAAATTAGAAAAACTTGTTTCACTGTCAAAATCAAGGGGTATCATATTTCCGGGATCCGAAATATACGGAGGCTTGGCAAATACGTGGGATTACGGTCCTTTGGGAGTAGAAATCAAGAACAATGTAAAAAGAGCATGGTGGAAGAAATTCATACAGGAAAGCCCGTACAATGTGGGACTTGATGCTGCAATATTGATGAACCCGACAACATGGGTAGCTTCAGGACACGTCGGAGGATTTTCGGATCCTTTGATGGACTGCAAGGAATGCAAAGCAAGATTCAGAGCTGATAAGCTTATTGAAGACCATATGCATGAAACGGGTGAAACGCAGATAGTTGACGGATGGTCAAACTCTCAGATGGAATCGTACATAACAGAAAATAAAATTAAATGCCCTGAATGCGGAGCTTCAAACTTTACACAAATAAGAAAATTTAATCTGATGTTTAAAACCTTTCAGGGTGTAACCGAAGATTCTCAGTCGGAAATATATTTAAGACCGGAAACGGCACAGGGAATTTTTGTTAACTTTAAAAATGTAGCACGCGCTACAAGAAAGAAAATCCCTTTCGGTATAGGGCAGATTGGTAAATCATTCAGAAATGAAATTACTCCGGGAAATTTTACGTTCAGGACAAGGGAATTTGAGCAGATGGAGCTTGAATTTTTCTGCAAGCCCGGAGAAGATATGGAATGGTTCTATTATTGGAAGGAATTCTGCATGAACTGGCTGCTGAACCTGGGAATGACCAGGGAAAATGTCCGTTTCAGAGACCATGAAAAGGCGGAGCTCTCGCACTACAGCAATGCAACATCAGATATTGAATATTTGTTCCCGTTTGGCTGGGGAGAGCTGTGGGGAATTGCAGACAGGACAGATTTTGATTTAAAGGCCCATATAAATACATCAGGAGAGGATTTATCATATCAGGACCCTGTTACAAACGAAAAGTATGTTCCTTACTGCATAGAGCCGTCACTTGGTGCTGACAGAGTAATGCTTGCCTTATTAATAGACGCATATAACGAAGAAACACTGGAAGACGGAACAGACAGGGTTGTTTTGAAGCTTCATCCTGCTTTATCGCCTTTTAAGGCAGCAGTATTCCCCTTGACAAAGAAGCTTAATGAGCCTGCAACAGAACTTTATCACACTTTGCAGAAGCATTTTAATATTGATTATGATGATGCGGGAAGCATAGGCAAAAGATACAGAAGACATGACGAAGTCGGTACTCCTTACTGCATTACCTTTGATTTTGATTCCCTGGAGGACAATTCAGTGACAGTTAGAGACCGAGACACCATGGAACAAGTAAGAGTTAAAATTGATGATTTAGTGCAGTTTATAAATGATAAAATAACATTTTAATGAACAGTAGAAGAACCATTGCCGCCGATAGCCGAACAATTGTTCAGCTATCGTTCAGCAATGGTTCAATAAGGGGTGATTCATATAAAATTATCTGACAGACAAAATACAATTATTGATATAATTGATAAGCATCAGCCCATAACAGGAGAGGCCATAGCGGAAAAAATCGGCCTCACAAGAGCGACACTGAGACCGGATCTGGCAGTCTTGTCCATGTGTGGTTTAATTGATGCAAAGCCCAAGGTAGGTTACTACATATCCAATAAGAAAAACAACAGGGACATTATAGAGAAACTGTCATCAATAAAGGTTTCCGAAATTAAATCTGTGCCGATAAATGTAACGGAAAACACCAGTGTATATGATGCAATTGTAACCTTATTTTTAGAAAACGTCGGTACACTTTTTGTTGTTGAGGATGAAGCCTTGAAGGGAGTAATATCCAGAAAGGATTTGTTGAAGGCGGCAATGGGCGGAAAGGATTTGACGACAATACCCGTAGGTGTCATAATGACCAGAATGCCTAAAATAATTTACTGCATGGAGGACGATTCAATAATTGAGGCAGCAGAGAAAATAATTGAAAACGAGGTTGACTGCCTTCCTGTTGTAGCAAATATACCAAATGGTAAAATTAAAGCTTTAGGACGTATTTCAAAGACAAATATCACTAAAGTATTATTGGAAATATCCAAGTAAAGAGGTACCTATGGAAAAGATAAATATTTATGCGGTTTCAGACTCACTGGGTGAAACTGCCGAGCAGGTTGCCAAAGCTGTAATAAAACAGTTTGACATAGCAGATTTTGATATAAAAAGAGTGTCTTATGTAAATGACAAGGAAGCAATTGATAATTTAATTGAAAAAGCTTCAAAGGAAAATTCTTTTATTGTATTTACTTTGGTTGTTGAAGAATTGAGGGATTACCTTACAGAAAAAGCATTTGAAAACAGCATAGGTGCGGTAGATATTATGACTCCTGTTCTTTTGCCGCTGGTTAAGCAGCTGGGTCTTTCACCTAAGCAGGAGCCGGGACTTTTGAGAAAGCTTGATGAAAAATACTTCAAAAAAGTTGAAGCTGTTGAATTTGCCGTAAAGTATGATGACGGCAAAGACACGAGAGGTATTCTTTTAGCTGATATTGTTCTTGTGGGAGTTTCAAGAACATCAAAAACTCCTCTTTCTATGTATCTGGCACATAAAAATGTAAAGGTTGCAAATATTCCTCTCGTTCCTGAAGTAAGCCCTCCGGAAGAACTGAAACTAATTTCACCGAAAAAAATAATAGGCTTGACTTTAAATGTTGAAAGCTTAAATAAGATAAGAAAAGAAAGACTTAAGGCAATGGGTCTCAGGGATACAGCAAATTATGCCAATATGGAAAGAATTTTTGCTGAGCTGGAATATGCGGAAAAAATAATGAAGGACCTTAAGTGCAAGGTTATTGACACAACAGACAAGGCAGTTGAAGAAACGGCATCTATAATACTTGATTATATTTCTGAAAATAAAAAATAAGTTAAGGATAGTGATGTGGGTGAATATAAGAGAAAAATACGAACAGTTCGAAATTGACCATTTATCTGAAAGAGCTGCAAAAAGCAGGTTTTCAAAAGGCAGAGACTACGATGAGCCGAAATGTGAAATAAGAACGGATTACCAGAGAGACAGAGACAGGATTATCCACTCAAAGTCTTTCAGAAGGCTGAAACATAAAACTCAGGTTTTTTTGTCTCCCGAGGGAGATCATTACAGGACGAGGCTGACTCATACTCTTGAGGTGTCGCAAATATCACGAACTATTGCCAGAAGCCTGGGATTGAATGAAGATCTGACCGAGGCCATAGCTCTTGGTCATGATTTGGGACATACTCCATTTGGACACACAGGCGAGAGAATATTAAACAAGCTTTGTGAAAATGGCTTCAAGCACAATGAGCAAAGTCTGCGTGTTGTGGAAATTTTGGAAATCAGAAATGACAGACAAGGCTTGAATCTTACATTTGAAGTAAGGGACGGAATTCTAAATCATCCTGCCGGATACAATCCCGCAACTCTGGAAGGGCAAATAGTCAGTATATCTGACAGAATAGCTTATATCAACCATGACATAGATGATGCCCTGAGGGGGGGAATTATCAAATCCGGTCAAATACCGGAAGAATTTTTGAAAAACCTCGGATATACTCACGGACAAAGAATAAATAAAATGATTACAGATGTTATAAGCAACAGTATGGATAAAGATAAAATCTCCATGAGTGACGAGGTTTACCATTATACTGCCGCTCTTCGCGATTTTTTATTTGAAAATGTATACTACAGCAAGGTAGCCAAAAGTGAAGAGGAAAAAGCAACATTTATAATTGAAAAAATATTTGAATATTATAAAAATAACTTCGAATCACTGCCTGAATTCTATTTGAAGATATATGAAAATAGTAATTTTAGCAAAAGTGAGATTATTAAGGACTACATAGCAGGAATGACAGATCCGTATGCTATGAAAACATTTGAAGAATTATATATACCAAAGCCTTGGAGACAATAAATAAAGTTTTTGTTGACAAGCTTATTTTGTTGTGTTATAATTTGCTCTCAATGTAACGATAATGGTGATATTATGCCCTATAGATTGGATTCAGATGTTATAAGCAGAATTCTGGATGAAAATAATATTGTAGATGTAATAGAAGAATTTTTGCCTTTAAAAAAAGCAGGGGCAAATTACAGTACAAATTGCCCATTTCACAAGGAAAAGACTCCTTCCTTTATTGTTTCTCCGGACAAGCAGATGTTTCATTGCTTTGGCTGCGGGGAAAGCGGAGACAGCATAAGCTTCATAACAAAATATAAAAATTATACCTTTGTGGAGGCCGCTGAGTATTTGGCAAAAAGAGCCGGAATCGTGCTGGAAGAAACAAACATATCTGCAAAGCATAATGAAAATAAACAGCTTTCAGACAGGCTGTATAAAATAAACAGAGATGCTGCCCTTTACTACTATAAAAATTTAAAAAATTTCCCAGCAGTTATAAACTACTTAAAATCAAGGAAAATTGACGTTAATGTAATAAAAAAGTTTGGAATTGGATATGCTATAAACCAATGGGATAATTTGCTAAAATTCTTAACCGGTAAGGGGTATGTAGAGGAAGATATTTTAAAAACAGGACTTATAATTAAAAAACAAAATGAAAATTCTTATTATGACCGGTTCAGAAACAGAGTGATGTTTCCGATTTTTGACGTGAAAGGAAGAATAATAGGTTTTGGAGGCAGAGTATTGGATGATTCTCTTCCTAAGTACCTCAATTCTCCTGAATCGGTAATTTTTAGCAAGGGCCACAATTTGTACGGTTTAAATTTAGCCAGGGAAGCTGTTAAGGATAAAAGCTTTATATTGGTGGAAGGGTATATGGATGTAATCAAAATGCACACCTATGGCTACAATACAACAGTTGCGGCATTGGGAACATCCCTGACTGATAATCAGATAAAACTGATGAAGCGGTATTCAAAGAATTTTTACATTGCTTTGGATGCAGACAATGCAGGACAAAAAGCTGCTCTTAAGGCATTAAACATGTTCAAGCAGAACAATTTGGATGCCAAAGTTGTAGTGATTCCGGGTGCAAAGGACCCTGACGAATACCTGAATAAATTTGGAAAAATTAATTTCGACAAATTAATTGAAAATTCTTTAGATTATTATAGCTTTCTGGAATTTCATTTTAAAGAAATTTATGAAAATTCTAGCAAAGTTGAATATATAAACAAATTTTTTGACAATATAGTAAATGTAACCAGTGAAATAGAAAAAGAGTTAATTTTTGAAAAATTATCTAAAAAAGTGGGTGTTTCCAAAGAGTCTATAATAAAAGAATACAATAAAAAAGGTACTAAACAAGGAACTTTTGTTAAATCTGCACCACCTGCTATAGTTAAACCGCAGGTAAATAAAATTACCACATCCCATGAAGAGGAGCTAATCAGGCTCATACTGATAAATAATGATTTTGCATTGCAACTGAAAGAGATAGTCAATGAAGACACCTTTAAGGACTTGGATTACTATAACATATTTAAGGAAATGTATGAATACAAAATCAATGATATGAGTATAGATAAGGATAGCTTGAATAATATTATAAAAGGTAAAATGGATGCTAAAGTTTTGTTGCAGTATGACGATGTTGATTATGATAATTTAGAGGCTTTATTCAAAGATTGTATTAAAAGACTTAAAATTAAATATTATGAAAAAAAGAGGACTATATTGACTGATAATTTAACACAATCTGAAAATTCAGCAGACAGTAAAGAAATTATGAATGAAATTTTTAGCCTCGCTAAAAAAATTAAATCAACTAAGGAGGAGGTTAACTAACCCATGGGCGACAATAAAAATGTTAATTTAAAAGATGAATCTGACAAGAATGCTGAAATGATGCAAAAAATTGATTCAATTAAAAATAAATTAATTGAAAAAGGCAAAAGAAACGGATTTATAACATATAAAGAAGTATTGAGATCCTTTGAAAAACTTGATATAAACCCCGAATTTATAGATGATTTTTATAAACAAGCAGAAGATAATGACCTTGAAATTCTCGGTTTTCAGGATGACATGATTCCTGAAAAAGTTGACGATATAGATGATGCAGAAGTGAAGGATGATGATGCTGACTTTTTCGTCAGCCAGTCTGATGACGATATATTAAAGGGAGTCAATATTGATGATCCTGTAAGAATGTACTTGAAGGAAATCGGAAAGGTACCGCTTTTATCGGCCAATGAAGAAATAGAGCTGGCTAAAAGAATGCAGGAAGGTGACGAGGAAGCAAAGAAAAGATTGGCTGAGGCCAATTTGAGACTTGTTGTAAGTATAGCAAAGCGTTATGTAGGAAGGGGAATGCTGTTTTTGGATTTGATTCAGGAAGGCAACCTGGGACTAATTAAGGCAGTTGAAAAATTTGATTACACAAAGGGATTTAAATTCAGTACCTATGCAACATGGTGGATTCGCCAGGCAATAACAAGAGCAATTGCCGATCAGGCGAGAACCATCAGAATACCTGTTCATATGGTTGAAACAATAAACAAGCTCATAAGAATCAAAAGACAGCTCCTTCAGGAATTAGGACGAGATGCAACACCGGAAGAGATTGCTCTTGAAATGGAAATGGAACCGGATAAGGTAAGGGAAATCCTCAAGATTGCACAAGAACCTGTTTCATTGGAAACTCCTATAGGCGAAGAAGAAGACAGTCATTTGGGTGATTTTATTCCTGATGATGAGGTTCAGGCGCCTTCGGATGTGGCAACCTTCACATTGCTGAAGGAACAGCTTTCCTCGGTGCTTCATACTCTTACAGAAAGAGAACAAAAAGTTTTAAGATTAAGGTTTGGGTTGGATGACGGCAGAGCAAGAACTCTGGAAGAAGTAGGAAAGGAATTTGACGTTACGAGAGAAAGAATACGACAAATTGAAGCAAAAGCTCTGAGAAAATTAAGACATCCAAGCAGAAGCAAGAAATTAAAAGACTATCTGGAATAACAATAGATGAACACTCGTTGAGCTATTGCTGAACAACAGGTGAACAATTGTAATATTCATAGAACGGCTGCGTGCCGTTTTCTATTTAAGAATAGAGAGGGTTTAAGCCCTCCCTTTTTAATATATAGAAAGGGTTTAAAATGAATCGATTAGAATGTATTAAACACATGGTGTCAAAATGCAGAGTGGCTGCAGATATAGGTACAGACCACGGATATGTTGCCGAGATGCTTTTAAGAGACAATATATGTGGCAAGGTGATTGCCACAGATTTGAATGAAGGGCCGCTGAACAGAGCAATTGAACATTTAAGGTCAGTAAATTTAGATGAAAAATGTGATTTCCGGCTTGGAAACGGATTGACCGTATTGAAAGAAAATGAAGCTGATGCCCTTATAATTGCAGGAATGGGAGGAGAGCTGATTGCAGATATTATAGAAACATCAAAAGATGTTGCTCTAAATGCAGTCCAGCTTATTTTACAGCCAATGACCACTGCGGACAGATTGAGGCGTTACTTATATGAAAACGGCTTCAAAATAGTTGACGAAAGTATAGTTAAGGAACTGCATCATTATTATTTCATTATCAAGGCTGTACCGCATTATGATAAATCAGGGGATGAAGCAGAGAATGAAATATTTTATGAAATAAGCAAAATCCTTCTCGGGAAAAAAGATACTCTGATGATTGAGTATCTGAGCAAATTATTAAACATTAACGAAAATATAATAAGCAGTATTGAAAAAAATAATAATAGTGTCTATAATGAAAAAATAGAGGTATTAAAGAGAAAAAATGATAAAATAAGGGAGTTGATGAAAAATTAAAATCGATTTAATTATTAAAGTATTGGAGAATGAATTGAAAATCAAGCAACAGGAAGCATGGGACAACAGCGGGCTGCAGATAGGTGATTTTAATAATGACATAAGCAACATTATGTTAACCCTGGATATGGATTTGGAAGCTCTGGATTATGCCATTAATAATAACATAGATTTAATTATAACACATCACCCTTTTTTCTTCTCACCGATAAAATCCGTTGACTTCAGTACATATGAGGGTGAAATAATAAGAGGTATGATAATCAATGGAATAAGTCTTTACAGCATGCACACAAGCTTTGACATGGCGGATTACGGTGTGAACACTAAGCTTGCAGAGATACTGAATATCAATAATTATGATGTGCTTCATCCCGTAGGCAGAGATTTAAGCGGTTATGGCGGAATAGGGAACATTGAGCCAATTAATGTAGTTGAATATGCAAAAAGGGTCAAGTTACAATTAAAGGCGGAACATATTAAGCTATACTGCAAGGATCAAAAAAAAGTAATTGAGAATGTAGCCTTCTGCGGCGGAAGCGGCAGTGAATTCATAGAGGATGCCATACAAAAGAAAGCAGATGTATACATAACAGGTGATATCAAATATCATCAGGCGCAGACTGCCCTTCAAAATAATTTATGTATTATTGATGCGGGACATTATTATACGGAATATCATGCCATGAAAAATATTAAAGATGTTTTAAATGGATTAGAGGAATTGAATGTATGTATTTTGGAAAAGAATACTGTAAAAGAATTTATAATTTAGAGGATGAAAAATGAATAACTTTGAATTTGTCAGAATTGCTGCTGCAGTTCCTGCAATAAGAGTTGCAGATCCTGTGTTTAATGCAAAGGAAATTGTTTCAATGGCAAAAAGGGCCTGTGAAGATAAGAAGGCAGGGATAATATTGTTTCCGGAGCTCAGCATAACGGGTTATACCTGCGGTGATTTATTTAATCAAAAAGCATTGATTAATGGAGCGGAAAAAGCCCTTGAGATGCTGTTGGAAGAAACAAGAAATCTAAAGATTTTAATTGCCGCAGGGATGCCGGTGAGGGCAGACAACCAGCTTTTTAACTGCGCGGTATTGATTATGGGCGGTAAAATCTTAGGGGTGGTTCCAAAGACGTTTATTCCCAACTACAATGAATTTTATGAGAAACGATGGTTTGCTTCTTCTGTCTCCAGAATCAGCAATAAAATAGTTTTGTGCGGACAGGAGGTTCCTTTCAATGAAAATCTCCTGTTCAGGGATTCGTTATCGGAATTGTGCATTGGACTGGATATCTGTGAGGATTTGTGGGTGACTATTCCTCCAAGCTCTTACCACACAATGGCAGGGGCAAATTTGATATTGAATCTTTCTGCAAGCAATGAAATAATAGGGAAGCCTGATTACAGAAGAGAAATAGTTAAGCTTCAATCGGCTAAATGTATTACGGCATATGTTTTTTCATCAGCAGGGCAGACCGAAAGCACAACGGATGTTGTTTTTTCAGGCCATACAATAATTGCAGAAAACGGAATAATAATAAATGAAGACAGATTTTCCGAAGAATCAAGCATTATATACGGCGATGCTGATATAGAGAAGCTAATGAACGACAGAAGTAAACTCAATACATATATGGGAAGATGTGAAAATAAAAATTATCAGTACATAAGCTTTGAGCTTGGCTTTTCTGAGGATAATAATCTGGAAAGAGAAATTGATCCAAGGCCTTTTGTTCCTTCAAATCCGGAAGAAAGAAACAAAAGGTGCAAAGAAATTTTAAATATCCAGTCAACGGGACTTTATCAAAGAATGAATAAAATAGGAGCGAGAAAAGCTGTTATTGGTATTTCGGGAGGACTTGACAGCACTCTTGCACTTTTGGCAACAGTTGAAGCGGTGAAAAAATTAAAGCTTCCAATGAGCAATATCACGGCTGTAACCATGCCAGGGTTTGGAACAACCTCAAGAACCTATAACAATGCTCTTGTTCTGATGAAGGAACTGGGAGTCACAACAAAAGAAATCTCCATAAAGCAAGCTGTAATTCAGCATTTCAAGGATATTGAGCATGACATTGATGTCCATGATGTTACTTACGAGAATTCCCAGGCAAGAGAAAGAACACAGATATTGATGGACATTGCCAACAAGGAAAACGGCATAGTAGTTGGAACAGGGGATTTATCTGAGCTGGCACTTGGGTGGGCTACCTACAACGGTGACCATATGTCAATGTATGGTGTTAATTCGAGTATACCAAAGACTTTGGTGAGATATATTGTCAAGTGGTATGCAGAAGAGGAAACCTCCGGTGAAATACAGAAAGCACTGCTTGATGTTTGCGACACTCCTGTGAGTCCTGAGCTTTTACCGCCTGATAAGGAAGGCAATATTGCCCAGTTTACAGAAAAAGCTGTCGGCTCATATGATTTGAACGACTTCTTCCTTTATAACATGGTACGAAACGGATATGAACCGGCAAAAATATATTTTCTGGCAAAAAAAGCCTTTAAGGGTGAATTTTCAGATGAAGTAATACTTGAAACGCTGAAAAAATTCTACATAAGATTTTTTACTCAGCAGTTTAAACGCTCCTGCATGCCTGACGGTGTGAAAGTAGGGTCGGTGTCCTTATCTCCGAGAGGTGACTGGAGGATGCCAAGTGATGCTTCATTTTCATTGTGGCTGGAGCAGTTGAATAAATTGAAATAATTATTTTAACAAAGAAGGTTAAATAAATAACTGTCGTATGGCAGTTATTTATTTTTGACCTATGCAGGAGGACAACCATATGAGAAAATTCATTTTTAATATATTTGCAACCCTGATGCTGCTCTTTTTACCAGCGTCATGTTCGCTTAATCCGGTCACGGATGCAGTATCAGAATCAGTATATGAGGAACTTAAGATACATTTCATCGACGTAGGTCAGGCAGACTGCATATTAATAGAGCTTCCAACAAACGAGGAAGTATTGATAGATGCAGGAAACAGAGAAGATGCCGAATACATCATCAATTATTTAGACAGCTTGGGAATAGAAACTATAGAATATTTCATACTTACGCACCCGCATGAAGACCACATAGGCTCGGCTCCCGCAATATTGAGTAATTATGAAGTTGATAAAATTTATATGCCTGATGTATCTGCTGACAGTAAAATTTATAAGGATACTATCAATGCAATTCGTGAGGAAGGTGCAGAATTAATTAATGCAAAAGCCGGAACTTCAATCATAGCATCAGATGATTTGAGCTTTGATGTATTAGCTCCAAACAGTATGTGGTATTCAGAATTAAATGAATATTCACTGGTCACAAGACTGGTTTACAAGGACACCTCATTTTTATTTACAGGTGATGCAGAAAGTGTTTCGGAATTAGAAATGGTCAAAGCAGGATATGAAATTGATTCCGACCTTTTGAAGGTTGGACATCACGGTGGAGAAACCAGCTCGTCTCAAGTATTTTTAGATGAAGTTACTCCGGAGTATGCGGTTATATCAGCAGGTAAAGATAATCCATATGGTCACCCACATAAAAAGACGTTAAGCAGATTAAACGCCATAGGTGCGGAGATATACAGAACAGATGAGCTTGGCACAATAACAGCTTCATCTGATGGCACTAAAATAAAGATAGATAAGGCCGGATATGAAGAAACAACTATAAATAAGTCAAAATACATAGGCAACATAAATTCTATGAAATTTCATTATTCCGATTGCAGCTCGGTGAGCAGTATGAAGGATAGAAATAAAAGATTTTTCAAAGACAGGAAGGATGCAGTCAGCCAGGGATTCGTCCCTTGCAGCATATGTAAACCGTAACATGCTTCGGAGACGGTGATTTTGAGTCATGCTCAAATATATCCGTCCCCGGACTTTTATCTGCTGTGTATTTCTTCAGTTGTTGGCTGTATTATAATATCAAATTTTCTTTGATCTCCTGACACACGGCTTAAATATATCCTGAAGGTTGTAGTTTTGTCTTCATATATCTGTACATGAAACAAATATGCATCATAAAATCCATCAGCGTATACTGAAATTATATAATAGTTTCTGCTGTGGTTTCCCATCAATTCATTGTGAATAGGCAGCTCTATGATTGGAATTCTTCCATTTTTGTCTGTTTTGTATTCACGTAAAATCCTCCCTTCACCGAACTCATAAAACTGCCCGGAGTATGAAACATTTGCGATTATCACTGTCGCACCTTCAATAGGTGTACGTCCGATGTTCCAGTATACACTTATGTCAAGATAGCCTGTCTTTTCTTCATCTATCCTCTGATTATAACTTAATAAATTATTAAAAAGATAACCAACAGGATAACAAAATCTTCCCGGATAAAAGACTTTCATCACCACCTCTAAATTTTCTTCAACTTATATTATGTTGAAAAATAACTTTTGTTTCTGATTATTTAATCTTTGACTCAGTATAAGGAACTTAATAAATTGGTTAATAATTCATTTGACTTTAAAAGCAAATTAATGTAATATAGTACAAGAGTAAATTATACAGTCGCATGCGTAAGCATGAGGAAAGTCCGTGCTCCATAGAGCAGGGTGCCGGGTAACACCCGGTGAGGGTGACCTCAAGGATAGTGCAACAGAAAGAAACCGCCGTGCAATCGGCAAGGATGGAAAGGTGAGGTAAGAGCTCACCAGCAGTTAGGCGACTAACTGGCTATGTAAACCCCACCCGGAGCAAGACCAAGAACGGACCCTGGAGTGGCTGCTCGTCACAGTCCAAATGGTAGGTTGCTGGAGCTGGCTGGTAACAGCAAGCGTAGATAGATGACTGTTTAATACAGAACACGGCTTATGTATTTACTCTCCAATTGAAATTTAAAAAAATAATTTATTACAAAAAAATAACTGTCTTAGTGACAGTTATTGCTTTATATTAAGCAATTTCTTCAATCCTTGATTTAAGTCTTCTTACTTCATTTTCAAGTCGCGTGATCCTTATAAGCATTAATTCCTTTTCATTTTCTATTTTCAATGCATCATCAAGCTTGCATTTCAAATCAAAGTGTCCTTCTGCAATTAACTGTATATTTTTATTAGTTTCATTTTCGAGTGTCATTTGGATATCTTTAAATTCTGCATACACATTATTAAATTCATCCTGCATTGCAGAATATATTTTGTCAGATCCATCCTGTATTTTTGAATATACTTTGCTAAATTCATTCTGCATTGTAGTATATACTTTGCCGAACTCATCATGCATTGTAGAATGTGTTTTATTAAATTCGCCCTGCATTGTAGTGTATACTTTGCCAAACTCATCATGCATTGTAGAATGTGTTTTACTAAATTCGTCTTGCATTGTAGAATGTGTTTTACTAAATTCGTCTTGCATTGTAGTATATACTTTACCAAACTCATCATGCATTGTTGAATATACCTTGTTAAAACCATCTTCCATTTTGCTGTCTATTTTTGTAATTAATTCAAGTATTTGTTCGCTTTTATCCATTCAATCTGACCTTCCCTTTTTATTGAATATTATTTATTAAATTCTAAGGTTATGTCCAAGCTTCTTATTTTAATTATACCATAATACATATTACTTGCCAACATACTTGGTAAATTTCTTAGTGTTTTATTATAAACTCAAGCACTTTATCAGAAACATTTTATTTACGGCAGCATAAGATAAGACAAGCTTTTTGAAAGGGGTGATATTATGTATTGGCTGCCATGGTTTATTCTTGGAATTGGTTACGGTAAATGTTCACGACCCTGCAGAAGAAGGTTTTATTAAAATAAAGACGCGAAAGCGTCTTTATCTTTAATATTATTGTACAGCTGCTTCAGAATGACCTGCTAATAATTTTGTGGAAATTATGGCGACAGTTACAAGCACAACTGATGCTGCAATTATCCAAATTTTTGGTATGGAAATATAATTTATCAATATGCTGTAAAGCAGAGAGCCTGCCAGACCTCCAATCTGCATGGCCAGCGAATTTACAGACAGAACAGATGCTCTGATTTCATTCGGTATTTCACTGTTTAAAATAACCCCTTCCGGTATGCTTGACATACCAAACAACAGATAAATAGCAGAGTATAAAGTCATAAATATAGGAACCCTGGTTTGAAGAGCTGTGAGTATCAAGGATATTGCCAGCATGGCTCGAAGTATTACATACATTTTTTTGGGATTAAATTTGTATTTCTTAATTATCTTGTTAGATCCAATGCTGCCTAATGTAGCTGCTGCAAAATATAAGAATGCCATTAAACCCAGAAGTCCCATTGAGTCACTGTTTGGAAGCAGGGTAATGAAATGAGGCTGCCAATATGTTTCTAAGCTGCTGAGGAAAAATCCGGTAGAAAATACAGAAATAAAAATGCATATTATAGTGCTGCTTTTAGTAACAATCTTGGAACTGTTTTTAATATGCTGCTTTAGCGTAATTCGTTCTTCCTTTTCATTTTTTTCGGTTTCTTGTATAAATGCATAGGATAATACTGCAACTGTAACAGAAAGAATAATTCTTACAATCAGGTTTAAATCATATGTACCCAGAGATGAAAAATACGTGGTTGAAATTTTAGGGAAAAATCCTCCTGATAAAGCACCGGCTGACATTCCCAGTGCTTCAAGAACTGAAAGCCTGGTAGTGATGTTGTGAAGCTTATCCTTACCGTAGTTGTCTATATAATAATCTATGAACATTGCATCAAAGGAGCCGGATGCCAGAGCTCTGCTTAATCCGTAAAGCATCATCCCAAGGCATAAAAAAATAATTCCTCTGCCAAACAACAGTGTTACCAGACTTAATATTGACACAATCACAGATAAGCAAAACGATTTTTTCCTGCCAAAAACATCAGCTATAATTCCTGTCGGAAGCTCCAGGATGATAACTGTAAATGCATAGAGACCTAAAATAATAGATAGGTTGCTAAGGCTTGCACCCTTGTCCAAAAGAATAAGACTTAAAACGGGTACAAGAATTCCCGACAGATAAGAATTTAAGAAAAATATTAGAGAGTAGACTTTAATTTTCATATGAGATTCCTTTCTAGATATGGTATAATTTTCTTGATAACGTTATTATATATATTCCGCACTTTACAGTCAAGCGTTATTAAAAGTATTTCGTATGAATGCACTAAATATTTTTATAAAACTGACCTATTGACATTTTTAAAGAAAAGATGTAATCTGATAATTACCACTGGTAATTATAATGGGGTATAAATATGAGAAAAAGCATAACAAAAGAGCAAATAATTAAAACGGCGCTTGATCTGCTCAGGGATAAAAATGATATCAGAAGTGTAAATTTGCGTGAAATAGCACGTGTACTCGGATGTGCCCACACAAATCTATATAATTACTTTTCTTCTTTTAACGACTTGCTTTGGGAAGCACACATGGAAATAGAGAAAAAGTTTATTGAAAAAATACTTCTGGATATTGAACACCTGCAGAATGATAAACAAAAGCTTTATGGGTTCTTTTTTTCCTTGTCAGAACTTTATTTAGATAATATAGGATGGTTTCGTCTTGCATGGCTGGATTATATTGATGATATGCGTCCGGAGAAGGACAAAATTGTTACTGAAGAAGCAGTAAGTACAATGGTTGAAATACTTGACAGCATATGTCATGGAATTTATATAAATATTTACGTCCAGGAAGACATACACTGTGTATTGCATGATGTGCATTGCTACATTGTTGGTGAAGTGTCAAACTTCATAAATGGAAGAGGGTTAATCAATGACATTCAGATTCTCAAGAAACATATTGCAGAGACGGCCGCAATATTTTTTATGCTGACTTTAAAGGGGGAATAGTTGCATGCAAAATTATGAAAACGAACTTACAAATGAAACGGAATATTTTGATAAAACGATTGCGCTGATAAAAACGAAGCTGTCCAAAAAAATTGAAACAAGCGGGCAAAACAGGCGCAATCTTCTTTTGTCACGAAAAGAAATGTGGAATGATGTGTCTCATTCATCTGAAGACTTTGACAATGCAGTAGAAATGTCTCAGTATATGGAGGAGTTAAATGTGAGAACATCTTCATATATTGCCGGTTCTGATGAAATACAAAGATTGGAGAGGATGAAGGAATCACCTTATTTTGCGCGGATTGATTTTTGTGAGTCAGGAAATGAAGAAAACGAAAAAATATATATCGGCAGATATTCTTTAATCGATGATGATACTTATGACATGTATGTATTTGATTGGCGTTCGCCCATAGCGGGTATTTTTTATCGTTTTGAACTTGGCAAGGTGCAATATCAGGCGCCCGGAGGCATAATACACGGAGATGTCTCATTAAAACGCCAATATGAAATAAAGCATGGTAAATTTGAGTACTTTTTTGATGCTGATATACAGATATCCGATGAATTTTTAAGGAAGTTATTATCAAAAAACGCCTCCCCGAAAATGGTGAGTATTGTAGAAACGATCCAGAAGGATCAGGATATTATTATCCGTGATTCAAGTAATGATCTGTTAATGGTTCAGGGAACAGCCGGAAGCGGTAAGACTTCGGTAGCGCTGCATCGTGCTGCTTATTTGATGTATAGAGGTCTTTCGTCAAAACTTTCATCGAACAATATTGTAATTCTTTCACCAAGTAATATTTTTGCACAATATATTTCAAATGTGCTGCCGGAACTTGGAGAAGACAATGTTGAAACCTTGTCTTTTGAGGAAATTTGCAATAGAGTGCTGGGAAAGGATTTCCGGCTTGCTCAGACGAGGAATCAATTTTTTGAAAAGCTGATTACCTGTACCGACAGTTACGAAAAAAAACTCATAAAATCCTGCATGGAGTTTAAAGCTTCAGATACCTTTGCTGCCATGTTAAAAAGACTTATAATATATTATGAACGCAGATTGATTCCTTTCGGCGATGTTTACTACAATAATAAACAGATTTTCAGCAGACATTATTTAAAAGCTAAATTACTGAACAGAGATGTGAGAATATCGATTGCTTCAAGACTTAAGCAAATAGAATTTATGATTTTTCAGGAAATACGAAAAGAAAATAAATTACGCCTTGGTAAGCTGGAGCGGTTCATGAGTAAATACTCAGACTATATATTTGAACCTCAGGTATTTGCCAGGATGCTGTCAATCAGAGAAAATAAAAATCTTCTTAATTACATTCATAAATTTACCGAAATTGATTATTATTCCATTTATCATAGAGTGTTCCATGATAAAAATTTATTTTATACTCTTGCAAAGGGATTTAAGCTTCCGGAAAATATTGAAGAAATAAGGCGGCATACAGATGAGTCGCTGTCGCTTAATATTTCATACTATGAGGATGCAACTGCAGTTATGTTTTTGAAGATAAAAATGTCCGGATGTGACTTATATAAAAATATAAAACAAGTAATCATAGATGAAGCTCAGGACTATTATTCTCTTCACTTTGAAATATTAAAAGTTTTGTTTCCGGAAGCAAAATATACGGTGTTGGGAGATGTAAATCAGACCATTGAAAAACATACTTCATTAAATTTTTATGATGAAATTCGAAATATTCTGGATAAAAAATCATCAGCGCTTCTCAATCTGTCAAAAAGTTTTCGCTGTACCAGGCAGATTATGGCTTTTAGCGGCAAGTTTATTGATAATCTTGAAGTGCAGGAATGCTTCAGCAGAGACGGCATCCCTCCTGAAATTGTGCATAGCTCCAGCCGTCATGATTTAGATGATAAATTAAAGGATTTCGTCAAAAATATGGAAGAGCAGAATTATAAGTCTATCTGCATATTATGTAAAAGCTTGAAAGTATCAGCAGAACTATACGAAAGAATAAAAGGTTCACTGAAGGTGGCACTGGCAGGGGATACTTCTGTCAATGAATTGTCCGGCACGTTTATCATTCCTGTTTATATGGCTAAAGGATTAGAATTTGATGCTGTCGCAATTTATGGTGTTGATGATGAAAACTATCAGTCTGCAGATGATAAAAATCTGCTTTATATTGCATCCACAAGGGCATTGCACAGACTGTCAGTATTTTATGAAGGAAGACAAAGCCGATTTTTAGCTGAAAGCATGGGAGGAATCAACATTGATTGAAAAAGTAGCACATATTTTTGCGGAAATTTTGGGGCAGACGGAAGAAGATATAACTGAACATACAGAGTTTACAGATGAATATGGTATTGAACCGTTTGATGTAGCTAAATTAATCATAATGATTGAAAAAAACTTTCATATTACAATACATGATGATGAGGCAGCGGCCTTTCAAAAGGTTGGAGATGTAATAGAGCATATAAATAAGGTTTTGGAAAGCTTTTAACTATAAAAGGCGCAGATTAAAGTCTGCGCCTTTTATAAAATTAAATTATCTATGCAAAATTGGTGATATTTTTTTGTATATAAGTATAGTGATTGCCGAAACCACAATTCCTTTGAACATATTGAAAGGAACAACAGCATACAGTACAAGAGTTTTTAAATCAGTTATGGCTGGATTTAATAAATTTCCCATATCAATGAATGCCTGAATTGGTGCTCCATATACCTTTGAATATAAAGGAAGCAGCAAATAGTAGTTCATTAGTGAACCTACCGTTGCCAAAGCTAATGTCCCTGCCAGTAAGCCTATAATTGCGCTGCTGAACGACTTTTTGTGTTTATAGATATATCCCGCAGGAATTACAAAGGAACAGCCTATTATAAAATTCGCCAGTTCACCGATTCCCCCTGTAGTTGTACCGTTTAATACAAAATTAATCAATATTTTTATAAATTCGATTGAAATACCTGCAGCCGGACCCAGGGCAAATGTTCCTAAAAGCACCGGAACCTCGCTGAAGTCCAACTCATAAAAATTGGGAGCAAACCATAACGGGAATTCAAGCAGCATTAAAACTGTTGCTACTGCTGACAATACCCCTATTTTTGCTATTGTTTTTGTGTTACTTCTTTGTTTCACTGAAATTTCGCCTTTCATATTTTCCTCCTCGTGCACCTGCACTATTTAAAAGATTACCAGAGACTCAACCATGCATTTATGAACAATGAAATTATGCATAATAAAAGCCTCTGAAATCTTCAGAGGCCTAACTTCGATAGAATTGCTCACATTTAAGCAAGTAATCTCTTCTACCATCCAGACTTTACTGTCGGTATTGGAATTTCACCAATTCAACCTTTCGGCTCGCGGACTTTACCGCCGGTCGGGAATTTCACCCTGCCCTGAAGATGTTTACAATGTAATTATAACACAAAAATTGAGATTGTAAATATAATTGTAAAAATTTTTTGTAATTTATTTCACAAATTTATTTCAATCCAATCAAATAATAAATCAGCTTCCGTCCTGGTGACAATTGAATGTCTATCTGATGTTGATTGTTATATAAAAATATATATACAAATAATCATAATTTTATATCTTCATAATATTATAGATTAAGAGGACAAGATTTTTACACAGGAGGAAATGATGAACGATATTTTAAAGCTTCTGAGCGACAATCTAAAAAATATTGTGTCCAAGCAGTCCTTGGTGCTGGGAAGCGATACGGTGGAAATAAGACTTCGGATAAACAGCTTAATATTAATAAAAAAAACCAGGACGTATTTTTTCCTTGATGACACTTACAGAGTAAGCAAACGAGATATTGATGAAACGGTTGCAAACATTACAAGGAATTCAATTCACGCTTTTGAAAAGGAAATTAAAAGCGGATATATAACCATTGAGGGAGGGCACAGGGTTGGAATAGGCGGTGACTGCATATACGATAGAGACGGCTTCAAGGGTTTCAAAAATATTACTTCCTTAAATATAAGAATAGCGAGGGAATTTCCGGGATGCTCAGAAAATTATATAAAATATTTTATAAGCTTCAGCAAAAATATTTACAACACATTGATAATAGGCCCCCCACTGTCTGGTAAGACGACATTTATCAGAGACTTATGTTCAATATTAAGTGATGGCACAAAAAATCCGGATTTTGAAGGATGCGATATTACGCTTATAGACGAAAGGGGAGAAATATCAGCAATATATAACGGTATTCCACAAATGTATGTAGGATGCCGCACGGATATTTTGTCTTACTGCATGAAAAAAGAAGGTTTCATAATGGGGATAAGAGCTTTGTCTCCAAAGGTTATTATTTCTGATGAGCTTGGGTCAAAGGATGATTTTGAAATATTGCAGTATGCACTTAAAAGCGGTGTAAACATAATCACTACGGCTCATGGGTTCAGCCTTGATGATGTCAAGAAAAATTTATACATGAAGGAAATTATAGACAGCAATTTTTTTGACAGAGCAATAATATTAAAAAACAGCAAAAAGCCATGTGCCGTAAAAGAGATATATGATTTTGAAAGAAACAGGGTGATTTTTAGTGATTTGGGTTAAGTCATCATTATTTATTCTTACGATTGTCACAGTAAAATATATTTTTAAATTTATAAATGACTATGGGGACAGATGCCTGAGCAACATGAAGGAGCTTTTGGACTTTACCGACTATTTAAGAATTTATTCATGTGACATGAAAATGTCCTATGATGAGATATATATGAATTACAGCTTTAAAAACGATAAGATAAAAATTCTTTGTTCAAGGCTTCAGGACGAATTGGCTCATAATAAAAATAAATATGAATTTGAATGCTTTATGAAATCACTTTTAAATACACCTGATGAATTCAATAAATATTTTTCAGACTTAATCAGTTATTACGGAAGCACATATTCGGATGTACTGGATAAGAAGCTTCTTTTTACAATCAGAGAAATGGAGAATTCCATGAAGTATTTCGAAAGGTCACACACTGAGAAAAAAAATCTGAATAACAGGATTTCAATATTGGTGGGATGCTTGACTGCTGTTATTTTAATCTAGGAGGTTAATATGGATATTGATTTAATTTTAAAGGTTGGTGCAATAGGAATAGTGGTAGCGGTTTTTAATCAGATTTTATCTAAAACGGGAAGAGACGAGCAGGCAATGTTTGTTACACTTACCGGAGTAATTGTTGTAATGGCTCTTATTGTTGGTATGATGAATGATTTGTTCATGGAGGTTAAATCAGTATTTAACTTGTATTGATGAAAGGAATGATATGTTGCTTGCAAAAATTATATTTATTGCTGTAATCACAGTTATTCTTGGAATTACAATTTCAAACTTCAATAAAGAGTTCAAGGTTCATATTACTGTTGTTTTCGGTGCCCTTGTGATGCTCATACTTTTCAGGGAGCTGAAAGGATATGTTCAGGAATTTGTAGACATATTTATGAGATACAATATTAAAATAGAATATTTTTCAACTATTTTAAAAATTGTAGGGATTGCGTATATTTGTGATTTTATTTCGCTCCTCTGCAAGGATTTAAATTACGAATCCATAGGAAAAAAGGTGGAGATGGCGGGAAAACTCATAATTCTCATATATTCAATCGATATAATTAAAATATTCCTTGATCAGATACTGCTGCTTGTTAACGGGTGATGAGATGAAAAAAATAATATTCTTTATAATAATTATTCTTACTTTAAGCACAGATGTGTTTGCGGCAGTTACTGATGATGCCATAGAACAGATTCCGGTTAAAAATCTGGAAGAGTACATAAAAAACAACAATTCATACTTCAGAGACAACAACATCAGCATAAGAGAGCTGATTGTAAATGCGTTTAAGGGAAGGCTTGATATAAGCTTAAAGGATTACTTTATGTACGAGCTTAGAAATGAACAAGATTTTTTTCGGGATATTGTTAAAACAGGTATTAATATATTGGTAATATGCATGGTTTTAACAATAATTAAATATTTTTCCGAGGAATTCTCAAGCCAGAGTGTTGACAGTATAGTTATTTTGTTTTCTGTGATGATTATTTTCACAATAATATTAAAGGATGTTCTGAATATTAAAAACATTATGAAGGCAGACTTTGCTCAGTTTAAAACCATCACTGAAGGAATAAATGCGGTATTTATGGCAGCAATGCTCACCTTTGGAAAGTTAAGCATACTGCAGTTTTTCTACACATCCCTCAATTATATTATCGGGATAACTACACGGTTCATATATTCATTTACCGATATAATGACGATTGTTATGATAGCTGTGATTTTAATCAATAATATGAGTGAATTAATCAATGCCAAGCTTCTGTACAAGTTTTTAAAAAAAGCAACTTTATTAATTTTGTCCGGATATATGATTATTGTAGTCATAAATTTTTCTGTACAAGGATATATATTATATAAAACAGATAATATTTTTATAAGCTCCATAAAAGCATTATCGCCTTCGGCAGTGCCGGTGATAGGAAATGCGGTAAGCAATTTCTTCGGAGTGTTCTTAAAAAGCGTCCTTATGATAAAGGATGTTTTGGGAATTGTAATAATAATTTTCATGTTTTCAGCATTTGGAGGATCACTTATAAAAATTGCTCTGGCCTTGGTTTTGTATAAGGCGGTCGGTGTTCTTGCAGAGCCGTTTAATGAAAATATATCCAAGCTTATTTATGAAATGGCTGATATGTTTTACATATACCTGATTTGTCTTTTGACACCGATAATAATCGTAACGGTTTATTATTCAATACTACTAAATTACATGAATAATATTTTTGGGTAGCTTATGAAAAATATAATAGTAAATATATTGATTTTAATACTGATGTTCAACATCATAATGATTATCTTTCCGGAAGGAAAGACACAAAAATTTTGTCGTATTACAATAAAAATATTTATCATGATTTATATACTGGATAATATATTTTTAAATGGAAGCATAGATTTAAACGGGTTAATAGATATGCCTTTAAAGGATTTTTCCTACGAAAGAGAGGTAAGCGTCGACAGCGTTGACCAAAGTTTTATTGATTCCATAAACGAAAATGAGTTTGAAGGAGATGAAGTGGTTAAAAATATTACGTTTAATTTTACGGAAAACATGGATGTGAAGGCGGCAGTTGAATTAAATAAATTGCTTAGCATGGATGAAATAAATAAATTAAAAGAGGACCTGGCTGAAATCTTTCATATAAGTCCGGACAGCATAAACATAGAATGAATAAACGGAGGCACATATGAACAAATTTTTAGATATGTTCAAAGACAACAAGAATTTAAAGTACGCGGTAAACATATTTATATTACTGGTTATTATTTCACTGATACTTAAGCTTGATACTTCTAAATTTACAGGCGCAGAGACCTCCAAGCTTGTGGCTGGCGATAATGAAAACCATGATATGACAACTGAAAGCTATGTATATTCATTGGAAAAGAGGTTGGAGAATATACTTTTAAAAATTGAAAACATGGAAAGCGTTGATGTAATGATATACACAAAAAATACTCCGGAAATGAAACCTGTATATGATGAAAATACCAGCAGTGAAACAAATGTTGAAACTGGAGGCGACGGTACAAAAAGAGAGGTGAAAAGAGAAACCAAGCAGACACAGGTTGTAAGGGGAAATAATAATCAGGTGGCAGAAAAATATTATAAATACCCCGAAATATCAGGTGTGCTGGTAGTGGCAAAATATAATGGAAATAAAGATATTTATACGATTCTTACGAATTGTGTGAAAACTTTATTAGATATCAATTTAAATGATGTTGAAATAGTATTGTCCAACAGGTAATCAGGCATATAAATGGGTAGAATTGAATCCTCGGATAATACTACACGCTTGTTCAGCAGTTGAACAGAGCAATTAATCGAATTTAACTCAGGGGGTAATGATGATTATGAGAAAGGAAACATTAGTATTTTTAACTTCTTTGGCGATTATATTTATAATCGGTTATGTCAACATGACCATGACGCCGGAGAATGTGTTTAATGAAAAAGATTATGCACAATTTCAAGATGAGCTGAATGCAGAGGCTATGAATAATGATAAGGCACAAATTGTTGAGGATGAGACTAAAAATATTCATGGTGCAGAATTGGTAGAAATCCTGGAACAAACTGATAAAACTGATATTGCTGTAAATGCACCGGCAGATGTAGCAGAGGATATTCAAGGAGGAGGGAAAGGATCTGAAGATATAGCTGAAGCTGAAGATACAAAGGATGTTGCAGAAACACCTGATACAGTTAATACAGCTGAGAAACCTCAGGAAACTGCATCTCCGGAAAATGAAGCAGCTATTGCCCAGGCACAGGATGACGGATTAGATTATGTCATACTTGGCGATATTACAAACATATCAAGCAAAGATTCAGTTGTTGCATCTTCTAATGGAGTTCTTGATATGATTAACAGCAGCTTTGCAAATTTCAAGCTAAATAAAGAAAAGAGCAATCAGGATGTCGTTGATCATCTTGAAAAAAGTTTAAGCAATGAAACAATTTCTGCAGAAACAAAGAGTCAGTTTGAAGGTTTGTTATTAAATAAAAATGAATTTATAAACACTGAAAAAAATATTGAGCTTATGCTTCAATCAAAAGGATACAATGAGACTGTTGTAATTGTAGATAAAGATATGGTTAAAGTTGTTACCAATGATACTATTGAACAGGCGGACGCAACTAAGATATTGGATGTAATTGTAACAGAAACACATTATGAACCGTCACAAATAAAAATTGTCAAATTTGATAATATTGATTTGTAAAAATTTACAACATCTGATATAATCGTTTAAGGAGGTGCTAATATGGATAACGAGAATTTAGGAATCGGTCAGGTGAAAATATCTGATGATGTAATTATTATAATAGCCGGCATAGCAACCAGCGGGGTTAAAGGCGTAAGCACAGCTCGTACGGGAATGGCTGATGGGATTTCAAATTTATTTTCCAAAAATAATTATTCAAAGGGAATAAAGGTTGAAATAAATGAAAACACTGCTGTTCTGGACATCTTTATAAATGTTGAATACGGCTATAAAATAAGTGAAGTTGCAAAAGAAGTACAGTCTGCTGTCAAAAAAGAAATTGAAACAATGACAGATATGGAAGTTGCGGCAGTAAATGTCCATGTACTCAATATAATACAAGAAAAAGATAAAGATAAAGAAATTATTGAAACCGACATAATTGAATAAAAATATAAGAACTAATATAGATTGACAATTTATAATTGTCAATCTATAATTACGTATGCCCTAAACTCATTTTTCAGAGTTATGTGCCAACCCTTACCTGCCAACGGAGGAAATATGAAGCGGAAAGAAACAAGAGAAGAAGCAGTTAAAATAGCATATTGCATGGATATTAACAAAGAGTTTGATAAAACACTGCCGTGCAAGTACATCAACCATTTTGAGATAGAAGGCGTTGACAGTGAATATCTTGACAAAACTATGGATGATATGATTGACCATATTGAGACCATCAATAACTTTATCACAGAAAATTCCAAGGACTGGAAAATAAGCAGAATAGCAAAAGTTGATCTTGCAATACTGCGTGTTGCATTGGCTGAAATATTATATAATGATTCAATACCCGAATCTGTTTCAATAAATGAAGCTGTTGAAATAAGCAAGAAATATTCAAATGAAGATTCTCACAAATTTATAAATGGTATATTGGGTACAGTTGTAAGGTGTATTGAAAAATGACAGATTATATACTCGGCATTGATACAAGCGCCTATACAACATCTGTTGCTTTAACAGATTTTAACAGCGGTAAAATAATAGCCGATAAAAGAATGATTTTAAGCGTTCCCGAAGGTCAAAAGGGTCTCAGGCAGCAGGATGCGGTGTTTCAGCATTTGAAGAATTTTTGTAAGCTCTATGATGAAATAGAAGAGGATTTGAAAAATGTAAAAATTGTTTCAGTAAGCTCAAGGCCGAGAAACGTTGAGGGTTCTTATATGCCGGTTTTTACAGTTGGTCAGAACTACGGAAAAACAATTGCCAAAACATTAAATTGCAGCTATGCGGAATATTCTCATCAGGAGAACCATATTGCTGCATCCCTTATTGAACAGTATAAAGAAATAAATGATAATATTCTTGCAGTTCATATGTCGGGAGGAACAACCGAATTTTTAGGCGCAAGAAAGGCAGCAAAAGGCTATGATGCGGTTATAGAAGGTGGAACCAGGGATATTACATTCGGTCAGCTTATTGACAGAGTGGGAACTCTTATGGAATTTCCTTTTCCATGCGGCATGCATATGGAAAAATATCTTGAAGACAATCTTAATATTGAAAATATTAAATTACCTGCAATCAGCGGGGAATCCTACATTAACCTGTCAGGTATGGAAAACTGCTACAGCAATTTGTACCTTTCGGCAGGATACAGCAAAGAATCCGTTATAAATTCCCTGTTTAAATATGTTGCAGACTGTATTTTACATATAATTAAAAATATAAAATCAAAATATTATTTCGATACCATAATTCTTGCCGGCGGAGTCGCTTCCAACGGTATAATCCGAAGCCTGGTATCAGAAAAATTAAATAATGAATTTAAAATAATTCTTCCCACAAAAGAAAACTCATCTGATAACGCTGTGGGGGTTTCATTTCTTCCCATTATAGACAGGTGGTATGATGAAATTAAAACCAATTAAGGTATCAGTTTTAAATCAATACATTAAAAAATATCTCATGAGCAACTCAATTTTTAACAATCTCAGGATAGAAGGGGAAATATCCAACATCCGGATGAGCAAGACCGGTTATACTTATTTTTCCTTATGTGATGAAGCATCCTGTATTAATTGTGTTGCTTTTTTTGCTGACAATATTTCTAAAAATGGTGATAAAATTATTGCGGAAGGAGAACTTTCCGTATATGAGGCAAAGGGAAACTATCAGCTTGTTGTAAGAAGTATAGAAAGAGTAGGTATGGGAAAAATTCTTGCTGATCTTGAGTTGCTGAAAGAAAAACTTAAAGCTGAAGGCATGTTCGACAGGCACAGAGACATACCCGCATATCCTTCGAAGGTGGGTATAATTACATCAAAATCCGGAGCAGCAATAAGGGATATTTTAAAAACTTTTGAAAGTGTTAAGGCTGACATTGAAATTGTTATTTACAACACACTGGTACAAGGCGAAAGATCCAGGGAAAGTATAATTGACGGTATCAAATATTTCAACAGAAATAAAACTGATGTAATTTTAATTTCAAGAGGCGGAGGAAGCTTTGAGGACTTAAATGCTTTCAACGATATAAAGGTAGCTGAAGAAGTTTATAAATCCGCGATTCCTGTGGTGACAGGCATCGGTCATGAGACAGACAGAACTTTGACAGACTATGTGGCCGACATATACTGCCATACTCCTACAGCCGCTGCCGAAAGAATAACAAGAGGATACAAGGATATTGAGGATAAGCTTGCAGCTTATGTTTTTACACTAAAACAAAGCACATACAACAGTCTTATGTTAAAGCAGGCAGAGTTGAAATCTTCAAAATATATTTTAAAAAGCTATCTTCCCATAGAAAATTTATACCGCTTAAAAAGTGAATTGGAAGGCTGTAAAAATATAATAAAAAACAGGACGGAAAAAGAGATTAAGGATCTGTCATTTCAGCTTGAGCTGATGAATGAAAGGCTTAACAGCTACGATTATAACAGGCAGCTTGAGAAAGGCTTTGCATTGGTTTCCGATAACAGCGGAAATATCATAAGGAAAATCAATCAAATTGAAGTTAAGGACATAGTAAATATCAGATTTAAGGACTTTAAAATAAAGGCGGAAACAATTAATATAAAAGAGGTTGAATAGATGGAATATGAAAGCTTTGAAAGTGCATTGGAGAGTTTAAAAAAGACAATTCAAAAATTTGAGGAAAATGAAAATACTTCTATTGATGAGCTGCTGAAAAACTATGAAGAAGGAATGAAGGCTTATTATTTTTGTGCAAAAAAGCTTGAAGACACTCAAAAGAAAATAAAAATTATAGACGAAAGTTTTGGAGAATAAGGACTGTTGTTTTATTATGAATAAATGCAATCTTTATACATTAAAATAATTCTATACAAAATTAATAATTGATATTTATAAATTGTTATGCTATAATTTTATTGAATTGTTCTTGCGTTTTTTTTTTGAACAGAATAATTATGTAAAGTTATGGAAGGGTATTTAATGGAAGAATATAGGCTTGATGTATATCTGCACACAAACAACCTTACCGAAAGCAGGGAACGTGCAAGGCAGCTCATTATAAGCAGTTGTGTGTATGTTAATGACAGATTGGCAACAAAGCCCTCTTTCAAGGTACACTCTTCAGACAAAATTGAGGTTAAAAATAATTTTGAGTTTGTAGGAAGAGGAGCATCAAAGCTCGAAAAGGCCATCAGGTATTTCAATATAGATGTCGAAAACAAAGAAGCAGTTGATATAGGGGCTTCAACGGGCGGTTTTACAGACTATCTTGTTAAGAACAATGCGAAAATGGTGTATGCTGTTGATGTGGGGCACAACCAACTGCATGAATCCTTAAAAAACAATGAGCATGTAATGAATTTAGAGGGAACAAATTTCAGATATATTGATACTGCAATTTTTAAAAAATGTGTCGATATAATTACCGCAGATGTTTCTTTCATATCATTGAAGTTAATTTTCCCTAAGATAGCAGAAATAAGTAATGACAACACAGATATTATAGTTCTCATAAAACCTCAGTTCGAGGCGGGAAGACAGAATATAGGGAAAAACGGTATCATTAAAGACAAAAAAGTTCATTTGGACGTTTTGAAAAATATACAGATGTACTGCGGCGAAAATAATATGTGTTTAAAAAACATCACCTTTTCTCCGATTAAAGGCGGAGACGGGAATATAGAGTATCTTGCCCACATTAAGAAAAACATTCAGACTTTACTGACTGAAAACCAATTCAAAGACTTAATAAAACAAGCTTTTGAATATTATAAAAAATAATAGTATTATGAGGTGACTAATGAAAAAGTACACGAGACAAACTAAAATTCTTGAGCTTATTTCAAAAAGGGAAATAGAGACTCAGGAGGAACTTGCTGAAGGCTTAAAAGCAATGGGCATTGATGTTACACAAGCTACTATTTCAAGAGACATAAAAGAACTCAGACTTGTAAAGGTTATGTCTAAGAACGGGAAATACAAATATGCGACAATAGGACAAAGTCAGGAAGGCATTACGGACAGACTGTATAAGATATTCGAAAATTCTGTAGTTTCCATTGATAATGCCATGAACACCATAGTGTTAAAAACGATACCAGGAGCAGCACAAATTTGTGCATCTGCAATTGACTACATGGGAATAGATGAAATAGTCGGAACCTTAGCCGGAGATGATACGGTATTTGTGGCTATAAGGACATTGGAAGATGTAGAAAATGTATTGGAAGAATTTAAAAAGAATATAAGATAATGGTGATAAAATGCTGCTTAACTTAAGTATAAGCAATTTTGCTGTATTTGAAAATGAATCAATTAAATTTGACAAGGGATTCAATGTATTTACAGGGGAGACAGGTTCCGGAAAATCGGTATTAATTGAGGCACTGTCGCTGATTCTTGGTGAAAGAGCTTCAAAGGATTTAATACGTAAGGGAAAAAACAGCGCGGTTATAGAGGCAGTCTTTGATATAGCAGGACAAGACGAAATATATAATATTCTGAATGAATTAAATATTGAGATTGATACTGAAGATTACCTGATTATATCAAGAGAAATACTGGAGAACGGAAAAAGTATAAGCAAAATAAACGGAAGAATCATACCCTTAAGCTCATTAAAGGAAGCGGGACGCCGTCTGATAGATATATACGGTCAATTCGGGCATGAAAGCTTATTTAAAAAAGAAAATCACATCCTGCTGTTGGACAGCCTTATTCAAAGTAAGCTCAATCCTGATTTGTCAGAATACTCAAAATTGTTTTCAGAATACAACAAAAAATCAGATGAAATAGATTTTCTTCAAGAAAAGCTTATTAATAAGGATGTTAAAATGGAGCAGCTTCAGTATGAAATAGATGAAATATATGAAGCTGATTTGAAGGAAGCGGAAGAGGAAGAATTATTAAAAGAAATAAAGAAGCTTTCAAATATTAAAGAACTGCAGAGCTCACTGTATGAGGCCAACAGTATTTTAACTTCAAACAATGCCCTGAATAACGTTTACAGCATTTTAAGCAAAATAAAAACATATGATGAATCTTTGGAAAACTATCTTTCAAGGCTTGATATTCTTTTGGAGGAAATTCAATATTTTAATTATGATTTAAGAGATTATTCCGAGAGACTTGAGTTTGATGGAAATAAGCTTAACAGTATTGAAAACAGAATGTCTCTCATCAACAGATTAAAAAGAAAGTACGGATTTTCAACAGACAAAATTTTTGAATACAGAGATGAATCAGAAAAGGAATTAAAATTACTAAAAGAAGCAGAATATAAACTAAAGGTTTTAATAAAAGAAAAAGACATATTATATAATAGGTTAAAAGAACTTTCTGAAAAAATATCAGACAAAAGAAAAGAAGCAGCCGCAATCCTTGAAAAAGGGCTGCTTAAGGAGCTTTGTGACCTTAATATGAAAAATATCAGTTTCAAGGTTAATATTGAAAGAAAAGATAATTTTTCATCTGATGGCATTGATGATGTGGAATTTTTAATATCAACAAATGCAGGAAGCGATTTGAATTCTGTTCAAAAGGTCGTATCCGGAGGAGAAGCATCCCGTATAATGCTTGCATTTAAGAAAATAAGCTCCGATATTGAAAGGCTTCAGACAATGGTGTTTGATGAAATTGATGCCGGAATAAGCGGAAAAACAGCCCAAATGGCAGGAATCAAAATGAATTATATATCTGATAACCATCAGGTAATATGTGTGACTCATTCACCGCAGATAGCCTCTATTTCAAAAAATCATTTTTTAATTGAAAAAAAAGTTGTGGGCGGAAATACTTACAGCACTGTTAAAAAGCTTGATGATGAAAATAAGGTTTATGAAATTGCCAGATTATTAAGTGGCATGAAAATTACAGAAAAATCATTAAATAATGCAAAAGATTTAATTGATTCAAGCAAATCTGTTTAATAAAGGATTTGAAAAATAGGAATAATACAAGTGTTATATGGAGAAATTAAAGATAAAACTTGAAGGAGAGCAGCATGAAAAGTTTTGCTAAAAGAGTTTTATTCTTTATTTTTTTTATTGCTATTTTACTGGCTGCCGTTTATTTTGGCTATGATTTAAAAACAAACCCATATGTTTTAACAAAAATGGGCAATGAAGTAGTTGAAACAGATGGAAAATATGTAATTCCCGGTGGTCAGGCCATTGGAGTCGAGCTGAAAACCAAGGGAGTATTGGTTGTAGGATTGGCAGATATAATAAGCACCGATAAAGTATCCATTTCTCCCGCAAGAATTGCAGGAATGCAGATCGGGGATAAAATATTAGAAATTGATTCTCACAATATTGAGAAAAAAGAGGATATATTGGCTTATACAATGGAAAATGGAATTAAGGATTATAATTTTACTGTAGAAAGAGGAGGTCAAATATTAAATTTTAATCTTTCTCCTGTTCAGATATATGAAAGTGATGAAATTAAATTTGGATTTTGGGCAAGAGATGATATTGCCGGTATTGGTACAGTCACATTTGTAGACCCCGACACAGGTAAATTCAGTGCCATTGGTCACGGAATTTCTGATTCAGAAACAGGTTCTCTTATTGATATAGAAACAGGAACAATATCAAGAGCTAATATAACCAGCATTAAACTGGGGAAAAAAGGCGAACCCGGAGAAATCATAGGTTATATAATGAAAAATGAGGATTTAGGCACCGTAGAAAACAATACAAATTTTGGAGTGTACGGTAATATAAATAAAGCAAGCAGGGGATTTTTCAGCAATAATTTAATCGAGGTGGGAAAAAAGGAAGAAATAAGAATAGGTCCTGCTCAGATATATTCATGTGTGAACAATGAAATACAAACCTATGATGTTGAAATAACAAAAATATTTTATCAAAACAAGCCGGATGAAAAAAGCTTTGTAATAAAGATTGTGGATAATGATTTACTGACGCTGACGAACGGTATAATACAGGGGATGAGTGGATGCCCGGTAATACAGAATAATAAAATAGTCGGAGCTGTAACTCATGTTTTCATGAACGACCCCACAAAGGGTTACGGAATCTATATTGAATGGATTTTTGATCAAATGTATAACGGCACTGACAAATGATATATAAAAAATGAAACGGATAAAAGCCGTTTCATTTTTTTAATTATAATAATTTTGTGCTTTGGTGAAAAACATTGTATAATATCATAAAAACATAATATAAATAGTATTAAGGAAGTGAAAAAAAATATATTATAAAAAATAAAAAAAATTTTTAGAAAAAAAAAGGGTTTTTTGAAATTTTTGCGTATATTATTAATAAGATTAAAATATTAACTAGGGGGATTCATTATGCAAAAAAAAGTAAAAGTAGTTATTGCGGATGACAATAAGGAGTTTAGGCTGATACTAAAAGATTTTTTGGAGAGCAAAAATGTTTTTGATGTGGTTGAAATGGCAGACGATGGTATAAAAGCATTGGAAGCCGTTGAAAAGCATGAGCCTGACATTTTAATACTGGATATTATCATGCCGCACCTGGATGGTTTGGGAGTAATGGAGAAGCTTCATAAAAAGGAATTGAAGAAATTTCCAAAGGTTATTATTTTATCAGCTGTAGGGCATGACAAGGTTACACAAAGGGCGATAAATATGGGAGTAGATTATTACATAGTAAAACCATTTAATTTTGAATCTTTTGCAGACAGATTAATACAAATATCAGAATTAGAAACATCAAGGGCTCAAAGCAAGAACAAAGAGATAGTTTATAATGAAAAGGTAAACGCAGAGCTGAGCCTGGAAGTTAAGATAACCGAAATATTGCATGAGGTAGGGGTACCTGCACATATTAAAGGTTATCAGTATTTGAGAACTTCAATTATTGATGTAGTTAATAATATAGAACTTCTGGGAGCGATTACAAAAGAGCTGTATCCTATGATAGCTGCAAAATACGGAACAACACCCAGCAGAGTAGAAAGAGCAATACGTCATGCAATTGAAGTTGCATGGACAAGAGGAAAAATAGAAACTATAAATAATATTTTTGGATATACTATACATAATAATAAAGGAAAACCTACAAATTCAGAATTTATTGCAATGATAGCAGATAAACTGCGTCTTGAACAAAAGGTATCATAGCAAATGTTATTATAAATATACTAATAAGCTTCAGCTTATTAGTATATTTGCCATATAATGAGCTTGACAAAATTATTTATTATTATTACAATTAATCGGATGCAATTATGCAAAAGAGTAAAATTGCATAAATGAGGAGGCAATTTTGAATACTGAAATAACTGTTAAAAGTGAAAAGATATTTGAAGGTAAAATAATAAATTTAAGAGTTGATACGGTTGAGCTTGAAAATCAAAAATATACAAAAAGAGAAATTGTTGAACATAAGAGTGCTGCGGCTGTAGTTGCAGTAACAGAAAAAGATGAAATACTATTAGTAAAGCAGTACAGAAAGGCTGTTGAGGATTTCTTGTATGAAATTCCTGCGGGAATTTTAAACATTGCCGAAGAGCCTATTGAATGTGCTTTCAGAGAGCTTAAAGAAGAAACAGGTTATGAAGCTAAGAATATTCATCAAATATATGAATTTTATACTTCACCGGGATTTACCAATGAGAAGGTTTATTTGTTCAAGGCTGAGAATTTGACATTTACTTCAACAAATTTTGACGAGGACGAATGCATTGAAACAAGTTCAGTCAGCAGGGAAGAAGTAAAGAAAATGATAGAAACAGGCAGGATAGTTGATTCCAAGACACTTATCGGAATACTTCACTGGCTGAGCTGCTAATTTTAATTTCATAAATAGAATTAATCCTTCTGTACAAGCATATATTGTATAAAGCTTTCGGGAGGTTTTTTTTATGAATAACGTACTAAAGAAATTAATATTGTCAGAGAACAAAAGATTTTTATTTTTATTGCTTATTTTAATTTTATCCTTGATACTATCAGCTATTATTTACTTGGCAGCAGGCCAGGGAAGCATGACCAATATAGATTATAAAAGCATAAGCACAATGGGTTTCAAAGATATTTTTATTATGACAATAAAAAGAAATTTAATATATTTTATTGCAATAATTCTACTGACCATAATAGGCCAGAGCAAAATTATTAACGGCTTATTCGGATTGGTTTGTGTATACTATGGATTGTCTGTAATATATTTAATCAGGACGCTGAGGATGGATGTAATTTATTTTGTTATGACATTTACGGATTATTTTATTTTCTTTCCTGTTCTCTTTTA
Organism: Sedimentibacter sp.; assembly: GCA_032059885.1. Classification (GTDB taxonomy): domain Bacteria; phylum Bacillota; class Clostridia; order Tissierellales; family Sedimentibacteraceae; genus Sedimentibacter. The sequence goes on along the minus strand of DAMBZP010000002.1, from coordinate 21,822 downwards.
TTTTACATTTATTTCAAGTACAATTTCAAAATATACTAAAAAAACAAAAAACATAGAGACTATTTCCCATAAATTTGATATAATTATAACCGGATACGTTAAACTGTCCTTAATATATCTTCTGATTGTAACAGCCTATAGTATGGGGTACAGCTATTATATTTTAATATTAAGCAGATTGTTGGTGAAATAATGGATAAAAACATTGAAAATTATAAGTCATATCTTAATTTAAAAAATTTAAGCAGTAATACAGTCAGCTCTTACATATATGACATAAACAGCTTCAGAGAGTATCTGTACGAGAATTATGAGCTGGAGCTGGACAAGACCAGAAAGGCACATATATTGACATATCTTGTGAATCTTCAAAAACAGGGAAAAAGTTCCTCCACAATATCAAGAACAATTTCTGCTTTAAAGAATTTTTTTGAATTTATGAAGAAAGAGAAATTAATAGAGGACAACCCTGCCATCAGCATTCACAGTCCAAAACAGATTAAGAAAACACCGTCTATTTTGTCAGAAGACGAAGTGAATCTGCTCATGAAGCAGCCAGATATAAATTCATTTAAGGGCAGCAGGGATTCAGCCATACTGGAATTATTGTATTCATCAGGCATTAAGGTTACTGAGCTTATTAATATTAAAATTAAGGATGCAAATTTAAATTCAGGAATCATTAATATAGAAGGCTCCAAGGAAAGGATAGTGCCATTAAGCAATTATGCCAGGGATGCCATTTTCAATTATTTAAATAATTTCAGAAGCAGCAGATGCAAGGAAGACAATGAGTTTTTATTTATAAATATATCAGGAGAACCTATATCAAGGCAGGGAATCTGGAAAATACTGAAATTCTATGAAGAAAAAATGAATTTGAAAAAGGAACTGTCTCCACAGATTTTAAGAAATTCTTTTGCCGTGCACCTTCTGTCTCACGGAGCAGATTTAGGAACAGTTCAGGAATTAATGGGACTAAGCAGTTTTGCGGCGGCGCAAAATTATTTAAGCAGCGTAGAATTTAAATCATTAGAGGTGTTTAAAAAGACATTTCCGAGAGTATAATATTAACAATAGCCAGCAATTGACGAGCTATGGCTGAACAATTGCTGAACTATTGTTTATTTATTTAAACCAACATTTAAATGACTTTTAAAGGAGAAGATTATGATAAACAGAGCGGTTTTAATTGTACTGGACAGTGTGGGCGTTGGTGAGCTTCCCGACGCAGCCGATTACGGAGATACAGGCAGCAACACTATAAAAAATATATACAAAAATATAAAGAACTTTGCACTGCCTAATTTAGAAAAATTGGGACTTTTAAATATCGATGGATTTGAGGATTTAAAAAAATCAGATAAATATATGGGAACTGTTGCAAAATGTAATGAACAGTCGAAAGGAAAGGACACTACAACAGGTCATTGGGAAATAAGCGGATTAATATCTAAAAAACCGTTTCCTACATATCCGGAAGGATTTCCTGAAGATATAATAAGGGAATTTGAAAAACGTACAGGAAGAAAAACAATCGGAAATTATCCTGCATCAGGAACAGAAATTATAAAGGTATTAGGTAAGGAGCATGTTGAAACAGGCAGCTTAATTGTGTACACATCAGCTGACAGTGTATTTCAGATAGCTGCTCATGAAGATGTTGTTCCTCTTGAAGAGCTTTACAGAATCTGTACTATAGCAAGAGAGCTTCTCAGGGGAGAGCATGCTGTAGGAAGAGTAATTGCAAGACCGTTTACCGGTACAGAAGGAAACTATACGAGGACAGAAAACAGAAAGGACTTTTCAGTTGTACCTCCTGAAGACACTCTGCTTGACTACGTAAAAAAAAGCGGCAGGGAAGTATACGCAATAGGCAAGATAGAAGACATCTTTGCCAATAAAGGCATTACAAGGTCAAATCACACTCATAACAACAAGGAAGGAATCGAAGCTACAATAGAAGTGTTGAGGGAAGATTTCAAAGGGTTGATTTTTACTAATCTTGTTGACTTTGATATGATTTACGGACACAGAAACGATGTGCAGGGTTATGCGGATGCTTTAAAATATTTCGACGATAAGCTTCCGGAAATAATTGATAACTTAAAGGATGAGGATGTCCTCATGATAACTGCCGACCACGGCTGCGATCCTACAACAGCAAGCACGGATCATTCAAGGGAGTATATTCCGTTAATTATTTACGGTAAAAACATTCGTGAAAATAACAATCTAGGAATTCTAAACACCTATGCATCCATAGGCAAGACAATACTCAATATGTTCAATATTGAAAACAGCATTGAGGGAAATAGTGTGCTGGGAAATATAATGAGGTAATTTTCCCGGAAATAGACCATTTAACAAATAATTCGACATATACAGCAAATAACAACACAAAACAAATCAGAGCTTATCCCGGAAGCTCTGATTTGTTTATTTATCTGAAGGTGTCAATATCTTAAAAGAAGATGAGTTATTTTAAATTAAAAAAGCAACTTGGTATGAGTTTCTGTCTTGCTTCTGTTCGCAATTGCGTATAAAATGTAATCAGTTAAAATTTTTGTGAGGCGGGTGAAATCGGTATGGCAAGTATGGAATATATTACTGCCAAAGAAGCAGCAGAGAAATGGGATATATCGTTGCGAAGAGTACAGAAGCTCTGCGAGCAAGGACGAATTTCCGGAACCAGGAAGCTTGGCAGAGCATGGATGATTCCTGTTGATGCTGAAAAACCTGCGGACATACGTACTGAGAAAAAATATATTCAGGATGATATAAACTCTGAGATGAAGAATGTAATGGCTGCCACATGTATACCGATGCCGATTAATAACCCTGAGGCAATATTAGATGTTGTTAAGGAAGAACGGTTTCGGCTGCAATATGAGGGAGAGATTGCCTATCTGAGGGGTGATTTTAAGCATACCATACGATGCTATCAAAGGAACGCGGGTGATGATGTATTAAGGATTCGTGCCTCATTGATGGCTGTTGCGGCATTTATCAGTATAGGAGATTATCGTGCTTACACAGAGATTGAAAGATATCTCAAGGACTGTATAGAATTTTATAAAGGCAGTGATACAGCAGTTATTGCGGAGCTGGCTCTTGCCAGTGTTGCTGTGAGTGTTGTTGCACCCGGCATGGTTCCCGACTGGCTGAGGGAAGGAGATTTAAGCTCACGACCGATTTTAAAAATACCGTACGTATTTTATCTCCGCGCGAAATATTTTTTTGGTATAGGCAGGTATGAATCCATGCTTACTGTTGCTCAAACTGCACTGACATTAGGAGAACATGAGCAGACAATTACATTTACCGATATTTATTTAATGGTAACATGTGCCATTGCCTGCTACCATCTGGAACGTTATGACGAAGCAAAACGCTGGCTGGCAAAGGTTATGCGTATATGTCTGCCTCATGGATTTATTACACCATTTTCGGAGCTTATTTCTGAGTTGGGAGGATTTGTTGAGCAGTGTCTGGAGCAGGAATTTCCTGAGTATTATGATTCTGTGATTGAACAGTGGAAACCTACCGTTAAAAACTGGGTTGCATTTCACAATGATTTTGCCAAGGATAACATCTCGCTTATTTTATCCCTGCGGGAACACCATATTGCTACGCTTGTGGCAAAACGCATTCCTTATAACAAAATTGCCGGACAGTATAATATTTCTGTGGGAAGGCTCAAAAATATTGTGACGGAAATTTACGATAAGCTTTGCATATCAAGTCGTGATGAACTGGCGGAATATATTATAATAACAAAAAAGTGACTTTTTACAGCTGAAAGGTCACTACCATAAAAAGAAATTTACCCCTATAATAGTATTGAAAACAATAATAGGGGGTTTTTATGCCCTTTTACGAAAGGAGCAAATAATGAAACAAAAATTTATGTTCAGGAGGGTAATGGCGGCGGTTCTGACTGCAGTTATGATTTTTACCCTGTTCCCTGCTTCTGCATTTGCCTATGTGGGAGCGATGACAAGGGATGCGGGCGGAGTCGCTGCGGGAAATAAGGACGGATATTATTACCTTCAAAATTCTTACATGGGATTTTATATCAGGCTGCAGGACGGCTGTATGATTACGGTTCCGTCCCAGAAGTCATTGGAGGATGTTAAAAGAATGGGGGCAACGGAATACTACTCCTTTTATGCCCAGACGTTTACGTCAGACGAAATTAATCCCATAAAGACGGAGGTGAGCCAACCCATATATCCCCGCAGCAAGGGAGCAACCATCATACAGGATGCAGAAAATCCCAAGCTATCGCAGAATTTTATATTTGATAACGGAACAAGGATTGACATCACCTATGAGCTGGTAAGACTTGACAAGGGAGGACAGACCGGAACCAACGGGAAGATAATAGATTACGATGTCAATGATTCCGGAAAAACCTGGGGGGTGCTTGCGGATATAAAAATGAGCAATGCTCCCGAAAACACAAGCATACGCGTGATAACCCGTCACAGTGGTTTTGGAGGTGTAGGACACAATATTAACGGAAATCTGCGCATGGGCTTCTATACGGATACATATGATCGTCCGAGTGATAAAACTACCAAAACAAATTATTCGACCCCATTATATTATACAAACGAAACGCTTAATCCGATTCAGGATGGAAGTTATATTACAGAAGTATATACAGATTCCTTTTCGTATGCCAATCAGTTTGTAGCCTTGGGGGGATATGTAAACGCTATGGGATATGCAAGTGACGGTGAGGGAGGCTGGATACCAACTTTATATTCCGGCATACGAGGACATCTGCACAGCGATGTCAGAGGATATGCCCATTCGTTTCATTATTCTCCGGTTAATTCCACAGTGAGCGTTAATCAGGATTTTTATAAGAATGATTTTTCCTGGGCGCTCTGGGGTTTTCGCGATTTGTTTGAGTTCGGAGCCACAAACATTCCGCCGGATCCCGCAAATATTCCCACCGATGCGGCATGTCTCGGCATAATCAAAGAAGGAAATGTATTTTCGGCTCAGCCCGGGAAAAATGAGACAGAATTAAAAACTCTTTACGGCAGCAAATTAATTGCGGTTTTCCGGGGTGCTTTTGAGCAGTCGTCCGGTAATTTTGTTTTTAAAAGTGGTGCGGTTCAGCTGTCACCTTCGCTGACTGCCACATGGGATGAGGGCGGAGAATTCATCGTGGCACCCAACGGGGTGATAACAGCAAAAAATATTCATCTTTCCACCCCTACGTTTAAATGCTATAAGCCTAATACGGTTCCAGATGGCAGCCTTAAATTTTCATATACAGACGGCAAGCTCAAAATAGACATGGAGCCGGATAAAAATGCCGCAATTATTCACATCGATATACCCGGAGCCAAGTGCAGGCTTGAAAGTGTCACGGCAGATATGCTGGGAAATCTGGTTTTTACCGGTGATATGGGTATATCCACGCCGTTCATTGATGCTGCCAAAATCGAAATGAAGCGTTTAGGTATGGGAACAAAAGAAGGTGCCTTCGTGATTAACGGGGTGGAGGCTTCCGGCAGCATTGACATGGAAAAGCTCATGGGTCTGGAAATAGGCAAAGCTTCCGCTGAAATCAATACATTTTCCGGTGAGGAACGTTATGCATTTGAGCTCGAGGTAAATGTGTTTGATTTGTTTGAGGCGGAAGGCGATTTGGAGCTTACACGCATTTATTCGGGAGCGCTTATTCCAAACACACTGCATCTTTTTGTGGCATCGGAAGTGGGTGTACCCCTTGTGCCTCCCATTGTGGTCGCTGAGCTCAACGGAGTAGGAGGAGGCTTTAAAGATTTAGCAAAAACCATCAACGGTGATTTTACGGCCATCCCTCCACTGAGACTCACGTTGGGGGCAAAAGGAAGTGTATTGGAAATCATTGAGGGCAGGTATGATATCACCGTGGGAGCGGGATACTATGAAGCAAAGCTTTCGGACGGAACAATTTTTAAAGTGCCTATTATTGATGAATACAGCTGGTACGTGGGTCTCGGAGGGGATGTGCGAAATTACAAGGGCGTGAATTACAAGGGTCTTTCCGTAAGCGGAGGCATGAAGTTAGACATAGCCATTACAAAGGATATGCCGTTTATAAAAGCCGGCGGTAATTTCAATGCTTCGGCATTTTCAGGTATAAGCGATGACGGTAAAAATATGTATGTAATGCTTGGTGCTGACGGCAAAATTTACGGAATGGTACAGATTCCGGATGAGGCGTGGAAACTTGGCAATATGACTCTGCTGAGTGCGGAAATAGATCTTGCCTTAGGTGGACAGACTCAATTTCCAATTGCCAGCATGACCGTAAAGGATGCGGCTAAAAAAGCATTCGGAAATATTTCTGGATATGGCGGCGTGGCATACACAGGGTCCTTCGCAGGGCTTCCCTTCCGTATTTACTATATATTCCAGGATAAAGAAGTGGGAATTAAGGTGGGAGCATGGTGGGATAAATTTGAACCCTTTAATCCCGGCCCCTACAAACAGGCACTTTTGAATGAAAGCACCGGAGAGCAGGTTGGAATTCTTGTAACGAATGACAATGTTGTTCTGCTCGCTTCGAGCAGGCCTGACATTACAGGAATTTCCAGCATCACAACTCCTTCAGGTATAACTGTCGGGAACGCATATGCTTCGGGAATTCAGGGCGTAGATATAAACCAGATAGACACAACGGGCAGGAAGTACGAGGTTAAGTTCTCGGACAGCGAGCTTGACCCTGAGCTGCTTGCGGTTTCATTGATATTGATGGATGGTTCGGGTGCAACTTCCGAGGAACTTTTACAGGGCATGAGCATCACGAATCCAAATTGCACAACATTTTCTGCCATCCGCGCGCAATATAACGATAAGGGTGTTATAACCAATGAGAGTACGGCAAATACCTTCTTGGGACAAAAATATGTAACAGTCAAACTGCCGGCAGGAGGGACCTGGACTTTTGATTCGTCAAAAGTGCCCTTTGATATTGTATGCTATTATGCAAGCCCCTACGCATCTCTTGGTTATATGAGTATCAGTGATGCAGGGAAAATGACCGGTAAGGTGGAGGATATGGACAGCAGCGCATCATACATTCTCAGAACATATTTAGGAGATGAAAAAGGTGCTACGGATTATCTGTTATCTCAGAGTGATGTTCCGGTAAATGGCGAAATCGATGAAAATATTCCGCTTACCGGAGGTGCGGTTCCGACGGGAAGCTACTATGTAACCACGGTGCTGCTGGAGAAGATTAAGGATGACTTTGACGGGAACAAAGCTGTGGCTGAGGACGAATTTGCTTACGTAAGGACGGATGCACATGAATTTGACGATACGGTTGGATATAAGAACAATATTCAACCCGGCAAACCTGAAAATGTAAATCTCAAATCCATAGGCAGCGAGGTAATGCGTGCAAGCTGGGAGGAACCTGCGGGTGAAACCGTGGACGGCTACTACATCAGGCTGTATCAGAAAGACGGAAGCAAATGGATTTCAACAGGAGCAAATTATCTGCTGAAGTCAGATGATCTTGATGAAAATGCAGACGGTGAATACACCCTTGATATGGCTGTCACCGCAGGCAACGGAGATGATACCGCGGCTCCTCTCGAAGCGGATAAGGACTATAAAATAGGCATAACAGCTTTCAGATACTTGGCGGATGAGGATGAGGACGGCAAAAATGACAGTATGCCTGCTGAAAGCGAAGAGGTACAGAGCAGCGAACAGTATCTGCGCAAGGCAAAATTCCTTGAGATTAAATACGAGCCCGAGCCTTTCAGAGAGGGTGAAAACTCCATGAAAATTTTCCACATAAATCATGAGAGCTCATTTCAAATAAATGCCTATGAAGGCAGCATATTGAGGAATGATGTGCACATGGTTGTTACACGCATGGACACGGGAGCTGTTATAAAGGAATCGTATGGGGGAGGTATTTCAGACCCTATTCCGGATGACTTTGAAGGTGCGCTCAATCTTATGGTCACGGCGACAAATGAATATGGAGACATTACGGTGGATTATATCGGGCTGAGGCTTGACGATGTACCTCCGATAATTACGCTGGACAGTGAGTCCTTCATCGCGGACCAAAATACAGGAGAGTTCAGTGTTACCGGAGCTACAGAATCAAATGCCGCAGTGGTACTGGTAACACCGGTTATCACGGCAGACGGTACAAACGGTGTAAGTATTGACAACCTCAGTAATAATCAGCTAAAAGCAGATGAGAACGGAGCATTTACTCTAGAGGGACATCTGAATCCGGCAGCAAACAACTTTACGGCAGCAGACAGCGGGGTTATTATTCTTCAGGCAAGGGATGCAGCAGGTAATGCTTCCGCAGCAGTTTCCGCACAGATAATCAGAAAGGAACAATCTCAGGAGCCTGAGCCGGAAGTAAGATCGCGAGCACCAGCAGCACAGGCAGCATCGTATATAGTGATTGAACCTGAGAGAAGCCCGGTACATCCTGTGACGGCAGTTATTCCTCTCGGTGAAAATAAAAATATACCGGATAAGGATATAACAGATGCAATTGCAAAGGCACAGGCGTATGCAGAGGAACATGGCAAGACTGCAAATGGTATTTCTGTGGCATTGGATGCCGCAATTCTTAATAAAAACTCACTGACGATAACCTTGAGCAGGGCAGCTCTTGACAGTCTTGTAAGTGCTGGAGTAACCTCATTTACAATAGACGGGACCGGTTATTCTTTCAGTATTGATCTGAAAGCATTAAAGGAAATTCTGAAACAGAGCACGGAAGATATAGATATATCAATTGCTCCCGCTACAGGACTTTCCGAACATGCACAGAAGCTTATCGGCAGCAGGGCAGTATATGATGTGGACATAAGCAATGTAAGGGATCTCGGCAGTGGAACATCGACTCTTTCCATATACTATACACCTGCTGCAAATGAGGCTCCGGGATACTTGTTCGGTGTATACGTTGATGATGAGGGAAATGTAAGACAAATATCCGGAGCTGCCTATGATACCGAAAGCAGAAGCATTATTATCACCACGGATCATTTATCTGTATACGGTATAGGCTACAAGGAGCCAGGCGGCGATTTTGTTGATATCATCAGCCATTGGGGTAAGAAATATATTGATTATGCAGTCGGGCGCGGACTTCTTTCTGGAACCTCGGATACCGTATTCGCACCGGATACTGCAATGACCCGCGGTATGCTTGTTACCGTGCTCGGAAGAATGGCAGATGCGGATGCAGGAAAATACACCCTGAGCAGCTTCACAGATGTTCCGGAGGATAAATATTATCTCCCTTATGTGGAATGGGCATATGAAAATAATATTATCAGAGGTGTAGGAGACAGACAGTTTGCGCCGGAGCGTGCCGTTACCCGTGAGGAAATAGCGGTGATATTTAAAAATTATGCTCAGGCTGCCGGCTACAAGCTGCCCTCAGTATACGAAGCGTCCGCCTATACAGATGACAGCAGCATAAACGATGCTTATAAATCTTCCGTTACGGCAATGAAGCAGGCAGGCATAATGATGGGTGATAAAGAAAATATGTTTAATCCAAAGTCAGGTGCGACACGAGCTGAGGTTTCAGTTATGCTTCAACGTTATATCAGGCTGACAATTGATCCTGCAACTGCGGAAGGCTGGGCATTAAACGATGCTGGACAGTATTTATACTACAAAAACAGAAAGGCCGTATCAGGCTGGCAGGAAATTGAAGGAATAAAATATTTCTTCAACACCGACGGCACTCTTAAAACAGGATGGACTAAGGATGAAAAAAGCTGGAGATACTATTCAGGAAACAACATGCTCACAGGATGGGTCAACATGGACGGTAAATGGTATCATTTCAGTACAGAGGGGCTTCTTGAAACAAATACCGGCATTGACGGCTACAGAGTAAACGAAAACGGAGTCAGAGAATAATTGTATTGATCAATGAGAGACATCGGCTGTGGCCGGTGTCTTTTGGCATGAAGTTCTTGGCGTTATTTACAAATAGGTTTAATGATAGTATAATTCAAACGACTCTTTGTAAAGAAGAAACAGCTTGTCAAAAGATATAAAAGACAGTGCAACCATATTGATACTATGGATTTCACGAATGGATTCGGCAGTTTTGCGAAGAGATAAATCATGATTAACATGATAAGTAAGACAAAGCTTCATAATATGAGCAGTGCTCTTTCTGAACTTAAAGCTTGAGCCCAAGAAGGAAGCTTGTTTAAATCCATAGAAAAGAAACATAGAGTAAATTCACGATAGAAAGTCCACTGTTTAATATGTATGTGTTTTGCGATAAATAATGTTAATTCATAAATTTGATTGAGTAAGTATTGGAATTGGGGATAAATGGTGAAATATAATGACTTCTCAGAGGTCATTTTTTAGTGTTCAGTCCTTTTTTTGTTTTAATGAAACTCTGCATTTGTATACATTTGGGCTGTATACATTTGCATTTGTGAAATGTGATTATTTCAACGATATTTAAGCTGTTATAAAATGAAGATGCAGATTATGAAGAAAAACCCTAAAATTCACAAACTTATTTTGAATATATATGCAACACTCTCCGATTACCTCGGTATAATAGTGTTATTATTATATTCTTCAATACATTAATTGTTACTATTTTACAATATTAGTTACAGCACTGAAGAATAAAAATTTTTCGCAATAAAAAATAAAAGAAGCAAGCAAAATACAAAAATGCGGTAAAATAAAAGAAAAAAATTCGCACAATAGGACAACGAATGAGAAAGAGAGAAAAACGGGAGAAAAGGAAAAAAGATAGAGGAATAGTAGATTTCATAATAATTCACTTTTTCAAAACATTAGGAAACCGGATAAGTGAAACCTTTTGAATAAGTCCTTGATTCAATGAACTGTTGTACTAAGGAAAATAAAGGTGGGCAGACCAAGGATACATATTATATTATAGTTTTATGGAACTTTTTACCTTTGCAAAACGTCTACTATATATAACAAGTTAACAACATAATAATTCACAATATTTAATGGAGATTATGATTAAAATTAAACTTTATAGTTACTACAGCAAGTTGTAAAAATGAAAATTCAAATTCTATTACGGACCATTTGTTTTGAATGAGGATAAGGAAATACTATAAAATTTTAAAGGAGAATAAAAATGAAACATAACAAAATAATAGACTGATTCACAAGAATGGAAGGATACAATTATTAATCCTACGGAAATTTTGGGAATTAATTTTGAAAAAATTTATGAAGATGTAGAAAAAACAGAAAAATATCAGGTGAAAATAAAAATACCAAGTACATGGAATGGAGAAAACGGTTATTATAATAATAATAGCGTTCACATAACTTTGGAAGGTGGGCGTGCTCTTTTTCGAATCACAGATAATTTTATATTGGATAAAAATGTAGGCCCTTTATATGATATACACGATATGTTCGACTTTGAAAATTGGAATATATCAGAGGGAACTACTAAAGAAGGATATTCTTATATTCAGTATAGGCAACCAGATAGTCCATCTTATTACTTTTTCATGCAGATAAGCAAAGAATTTATAATAAACTTTAAATTAATTTGGACACTGATGATATAAAAACCTTACAAACAATTCTTGATTCAATAAGCTTTTCAGAGATTGATGGAATATAAAACATGTGCTATAAATTATTATAGCACCCATTCTATTTTCTGATATTATTTTGCTGCTGTAAGCCTTAAGTTGCTTATTGTTGATATGGAATTCCAACTCATTTCACCTTTGCAGAATGTCTATTATATGTAACCTAATCATTAAAATAATATACTGTATTTAATGGAGGTATCATGATTAAAATTAAACTTTGCTTATTATTAATCGTCGTAATTGCTTTAACAGGTTGTAAAAATGAAAAATTCTCAATATTAATATCCAAACATATAAGCTATTTATTTGCAATGATTTTTATTCTTTTATCATTCAATTTGAAAATATTTTTTTGACAATACAGATTAACTCTCATTAATATTTCATTTAAAAAAATATATGAAATACAGGATAATTGTGGGAGCTATATAACAATTTCTTACATTTCACGGAAAAACCGTCCGCTAAATGCAATACAATTGTATATATCAAGTAAATATGGTTATTATAATTCATAAAAAGGAGGTAGTTTTTATGAAGAAAAATATAGCCATATTTTTTTTGATGTTGCTAATTGTAAATTTGATGGTTGTTCCGGCATACGGAATGAGTGCGGAAAATCTTGAATCACGTGCGGCTATTTTAATAAACGGTGATGACGGCCAGGTTCTTTTCGAGAAAAATGCCAATGATAAAATGCCGCCGGCAAGCATAACAAAGATTATGCTTTTATTGCTTATTTCAGAAAAAATGGAAAACGGGGAAATAACTCTTGATCAGGAACTTCCTGTTTCTGAATATGCAGCAAGTATGGGAGGCAGCCAAATATATTTGGAGGCTGGTGAAATGCAGACAGTTGAAAGTATGTTAAAGGCCATATCGATGCGTTCGGCAAATGATGCATCAGTAGCTATGGCTGAATTTATGTTCGGTTCTGTGGAAAGCTGTGTCAAGGCAATGAATGACAGGGCTAAGGAATTAGGTATGAACAATACGAATTTTGTGAATGTAACAGGTTTGCCTGAAGCAGACCATCTGACCACAGCTTACGACATAGCAATTATGACAAAAGAATTACTTAAATATAATTATGTAAATCAATATATGCTCACATGGATGGATTCCGTATATGTAGGTAAGGAAAAGGATTCAGAACAGGTACTTGTTAACACAAACAGACTCATAAACAATTATGAAGGACTTTTGGGAGGCAAGACCGGATATACAACAGATGCAAAATACTGCTTGTCTGCTGCAGCAAGGCGAAATGACACAACCTTGATAGCTGTTGTGCTGGGGTGCGATAACACCAAAATAAGATTCAACGAAATTACGAAGATTTTGAATGAAGGATTTGCTAATTATAAAAATCTGGTATTCCATAAAAAGGGTGATGTTATTTCAACAGTGCCTGTATATTGTGGAAAAGAGGACGCTTTTAATATAGTCAGCAAGGAAAATATATTTTATTTTACAGAAAGTAATTGCAAGGTTGAAGATTTTAATTTAGAATATGTTATAGATGAAAATTTGAAAGCACCTTTAAATAAAGATGTGGCAATCGGAAAAGCAATTCTTTCAAGGGATGGTCAGCTGCTTGGAGAATTTGAGCTTTATCCGGAAAAAAACATTGACAAGGTAGGTCTGTTTAAATTTTACGTTGAAAATGTATTAGAAACAATAATAAAATAATAAGAGGATGAGCAATGGACTATTCCGTAAGTTTGGATGTATTTCAGGGACCCTTTGAACTTTTGTACCATTTGATAGAAAAAAAAGAAATTGATATATATGATATTCCCGTATCTGAAATAACCGATCAGTATATGGAATATTTAAATCAAATGATGCAGTTCAACATGAATGTGGCAAGTGAATTTATTTTAATGGCATCTACTCTCATAGAAATAAAGTCGCAGATGCTTCTGCCAAATAATGAAAAGGATGAAGATCCAAGACAAGAGCTGGTCAACAAGCTTCTGGAATATAAATTGTTTAAGGATGTATCCGAGAAATTAAAAGAATATGAAGATGAAAGCAGCTACTATTTTTCAAAGCCAAAGGAAGAACTGGCTATTACTTCAGATCCAAAGACTGAACAGCTTTCATTGAATGAAATAAATATTTATGAACTATACAATGTATTTATATCACTGATTAAAAATCAAAATTTGAAAATTGACAATGAATATAAATTGAAGGTTTACAGAGAAAACTACAGCGTTAAGGACTGTGTTGACGACCTGGTTGAAAAACTGAAAGCAACGGGGCGTGTATCATTGTTTACAACCTTGAATGAGAAAAAGAGAATTACAAAGGAATTTGTAATTACAACATTTTTAGCCTTTTTGGAACTTTCAAACAAGCATGGAATGAAAATTTATCAAACAGATACATACAGTGATATAATAATAGCTGCATAGGGGTGACGTATGATTTTAAAAAGTGTATTGGAAAGCTTGCTGTTTGCATGGGGCGAACCATTAAATATTAACGAAATTTCAAGAATCCTGAATTTGCCGGCATCTGAGTTATCTAATGTCCTTGATGAAATGACAAGGCAGTTTGAAACAGATACCAACAGAGGACTGATTATTCAGAAGTTCGGCAATTCATATCAAATTACTACAAGGAAAGAAAATTTCGAATTTATTCAAAATTTGCTGCAGACAACCATAAATAGAAGCTTATCCACTGCGGCAATGGAAACATTGTCTATAATAGCATACAAGCAGCCTGTTACAAGAGTTGAAATAGAGCTGATAAGAGGAGTTAAATGCTCCAATGTGGTTAAAGGACTTTTAGACAAAGGCCTGATTAAGGAGGCGGGAAAGCTGGATAAACCGGGAAGACCGACGCTTTATGCCACAACAGATGAATTTTTGAGACATTTTGGCTTGAATTCAATCGAAGAACTTCCTGCCTTGAACATAGAGCCTGAGGAGGAGAAAAAAGCAACGTAGGAGCGTTGCTTTTATTTGTATTATGGGAATATATATTATATTAATAATAGCAGGGGGGCTGTTGTTTGTGTATTTTAATTTCAGAATATTTTTCAAGCTTAACTTGACGGCATATTTTATAAGGATATATGTCAGCTTGAAGTTGTTCAGAAAGGAATATACTTCGGATAAAAAATTTTATTATGCCGACCTGGTAAAAAAAACATCGGGTCAGGTTAACAAATACAGGCAGATTAAGTCAAAAAAATATTATCCATATCTGAAGCACCTGCGAAAAATTAAACGTCTTTTTATAGTTAAAAACATATTTTTATATCCTGAATGCTTTGATAATTCTTCATCCTTTGTTGTCGAATTCATGATTGTAAACAATATTATCAAGAGACCTCTTCTGAAGGGATAGTAGTTATATTTCTCCTTTTTCAGGGCATACTGTATTTAAAATACATTCGAGAAAGGGGATATTATGAGCAGCGATATACAGAGTATCATCAAAACAACCTTGGATAATATCAATAGTTTAACTGAGAATGAAAAGCTTATAAGCAGTAAGATTACCTATGATAATACAAATTATCTGGCTATTTCAAAACTTAACATGAATTTTCTAATCGGAGGAAGCGATATAGATAAAAAGTTCCGCAGTGTTGATTTAAAACCATTTGCGGGGGCAGCATATGTTAATTTGCAGTTAAATCCCCAAATACTTATTTATGAAACCGGCAATAAGGACATCAGAACAATTAATATTAACAATGAAACAACAGCCGGTGATATAACTTCATCTATTCTTAACATAATGTCGTTCATAAAAGAAGTAAGGGAGAAAAAAGATTGTGATTACTAAAAGCTTTAAAATTTTTTCATTAACATTATTTATTTTATTTTTTGCCGGAAAGTACAGCACCGCAGAAGCAATACCGGAGGTTTTTGCTCAATCATATATAGTGATTGATTCTGATTCCGGCAGAATCATTGGTTCAAGAAATCCAAACGAGAAATTGCCCATAGCCAGCACAACAAAGATATTAACGACTATACTGGCAATAGAAAACATAGAAAATATAGAAAAAAAGATTGAGGTTCCTGCAAAATGCACAGGTATAGAAGGTTCAAGCATCTATTTACAGCCAAAACAAATTGTATCAATTAAAGATTTGCTTTACGGTACAATGCTGCGTTCCGGTAATGATGCAGCGGCAACATTGGCAGCTTTTGCAGGCAGGAACTGTGAGGATGGCTTTATTGATCTGATGAATAAAAGAGCCGTGGAATTAGGTGCTTTTAATTCAAGCTTTTCTAATCCTCACGGACTTAATGACGAAAATCATTATTCCACTGCTTACGATTTGGCCTTAATCAGCCGCCATGCAATGAAAAATGATACATTTAAAACCATTTCATCTGCTGAATCGTACAAGGCTGAAAGCATGAACACAGTTTTTTACAATAAGAACAAGGTGGTTCATCAGTATGAATACGGTAATGGAATTAAAATAGGCTACACTAAGGCTGCGGGAAGATGTCTTGTGGCTTCTGCAGAAAAAGACGGTACCGAAATAATCGTGGTGGTTTTGAATGACGGCAACTGGTTTCAGGACAGCTATAAGATATTTGACTGGGCCTTTGAAAACTATAAAAACTATCAAATTGCAGAAGCAGGACAGTTTGCAGGAAGAGATTCAGACGGAAAGCCTGTATTTATTTCGGAAAGCTTCAGCTATCTTCTGACAGAGGAAGAGAAGGATAAAGTACGATTTGAAACTAAAATCACAGCTCCTATGATATTAAACAAAGATAACAAGGCAATCTGCGGAGAATACAATGTATACCTGGGCGAAGAGCTGATTCATACAGGAAGCCTGGTATCTGAAAACAAATAACAATTTCATAAAAATGCAAGGCAGTCTGTAAATTGTAATTTATAAACAATTGAAAGGCTGCTTTTTACTTTTAAAAACTGATTGTTTATTGCTGAATAATTTATTATAATATACAATAAGGAAGATGAGAAGGAGAAAAGTCATAAGAATGGTATTAGAAAGGCTGCAGAAATATATTGCCAGAAGCGGTGTAACCTCCCGTAGAAAGGCAGAGGAATTGATCTTAAATGGTATGGTAAAGGTAAACGGAGTAAAAGTCACAGAGCTGGGCACAAAGGTGAATCCGGGCAATGATATTGTTACTGTTGGCGATAAAGAAATATCAGAAGTAAATGAATACATATATATAAAGCTGTACAAACCCGAGGGATATGTCACTACGGTTAAGGACCAGTTTGACAGGAAGACTGTTCTGGATTTAATTAATATAAAAGAAAGGGTGTATCCCATAGGAAGATTGGATTATAACACGTCCGGGCTGCTGCTTCTGACAAATGACGGAGATTTGTCCAATAAGCTCATGCATCCGAAGTATCATATATATAAGACATATATAGCTGAAGCTGAGGGGCATGTATCTGACGAATCAATTAAAAAGCTTAAAACGGGTGTTGTAATAGACAATTACAAAACTGCTCCGGCAAAAGTAAGGCTGCTTAAATACAAAAATAATAAGTCAGTGGTTCAAATAAGCATTTATGAAGGTAAAAACAGGCAGGTAAGAAAAATGTTTGAGGCCGTTGGTCACAGTGTGACAGCATTGAAGAGAATATCCTTCGGTGAAATCAATCTGGAGGATCTAACGGTTGGTTCCTGGAAAAACTTAAGTAATGAAGAAATACAATTTTTAAAAAGAAATCAGGAGGTTTAAGATGGAAGACGGTAAATACGGAAAGCTGGTTGATCTTGTTCACATGCTTATTGAGCAAAGCTATTGCGGCATTGATAATCTAAGGTTTGTTGATGCCACATGCGGAAATGGCTTTGATACGCTTTTTTTATGCAGGATTGCAGGGAAAACAGGAAATGTTAAGGCTTTTGATATTCAGCATCAGGCAATTGAAAGAACAAATATACTATTGAGCAGCAACCTTGAATTTATAAATTATGAAATTATTTTGGATTCTCATGAATTTATCAGTAACCATTTAGATGAAAACATTGATGCTGCTGTATTTAATCTTGGTTATCTTCCCTTTTCAGATAAGTCTGTAACAACAAAAGGAGAGACAACTCTTAAAGCAATTCAAAATATTCTTCCTTTTCTGAAGAATGACGGGAGGATTTTTATAACAACCTATATTACTCATGATACGGGAGACGAAATAAAAGAAATATATAATTTTTTGAGTGGGATGGATAAATCAAAATATAATGTGCTTCACATTAATCTCATAAATAAGGACAATACACCTCCGGAATTATTTATAATAGAAAAAAATGCATGATAGACTAAGTTGCTTTCATGCATTTTTCATGTAAGCACTCTCTTTTTTAACATGATTTACGAGAAACACAGTTGTACAAGTCCTGATAAATCTTAATTCTTATCAGTGGGAATGAGTAAAAAAAATTAAGATTTTGGTTTTGAATATGATAAATTTTTTATTTTTGGCATACGTTTTTTTAAAAAATTTGCATTTTATGAATTGAATCCTGCATTTTGCTTCGGAATTGAAATATTTCTTGCAAATCAAGATATATATGCTATTATAATCTTAAGGGAAGTAACAAGGAGGATGTTATAAATGGCAGATAATAAAAGTCTTTTACAAAATAAGGACTGGTGTAAAGGCTGTGGTATATGTGTTGGATTTTGTCCTAAGCAGGTTCTTAAAATAGAAAATGAAAAATGTGTTATAGCTTTTCCGGAAAAATGTATATTCTGCGGTCAATGTGAACTGCGATGTCCGGATAATGCTATTTATATTTCAGGAGGAAAAAAAGATGAGTAATAATCATGGATATAAATTGGTTCAAGGCAATGAAGCCTGCGTTGAAGGAGCACTGGCTGCCGGAATGAGATTCTATGCAGGATATCCAATTACACCATCTACGGAAATTGCAGAAATATCTGCACAGAAATTGCCACAGATAGGCGGAAAATTCATACAGATGGAAGATGAGCTGGCAAGCATGGCGGCAATTATAGGAGGTTCTCTTGCAGGACTTAAATCTATGACAGCAACCAGCGGACCGGGATTTTCACTAATGCAGGAAAACCTGGGATATGCGGCAATTGCAGAAATACCGTGTGTTGTTGTCAATGTCCAGAGAGGAGGTCCTTCCACAGGTATGCCTACATCTCCGGCACAGGGCGATGTAATGCAGGCAAGATGGGGAACACACGGGGATCATCCCGCAATTGCCCTGACTCCGAATTCTGTTCAGGAAACCTACGAATATACGATTAAAGCTTTCAATATATCAGAAAAATACAGAACTCCTGTTATTATGTTAATGGATGAAACCGTAGGGCATATGAGAGAAAAATTAAAATTTGCAGATCCTTCGGAAATTGAAGTTATAAACAGAAAAAAACCCTCATGTAAGCCGGAAGAATATGCGGCATACAGACCTGATGAAGATATGATACCACCTATGGCATCCTTTGGCGAGGGATACAGATATCATGTTACGGGATTAACACATGATGAAACAGGATTTCCTACAAACAATAATTTGATTTCAGGTAAACTTATACAAAGAATAGTTGACAAGGTTGAAAAAAATATAGATGACATTACTTATTATGAAGAATACAGGATGGAAGACGCAGAGCTTGTCATAGTAGCGTACGGAGGAGTATCGAGAGCAGCTAAGAGTTCCGTGGATGAAATGCGTCAAAAAGGCATAAAGGCAGGCATGTTCAGACCTATAACAATTTGGCCGTTTTTAGAGAAGCAAATAAGCAGTGTTGCTGAAAAAGCTAAAGAAATTTATGTGGCAGAAATGAATTTGGGACAGTATTTTATCGAGGTTGACAGAGTTGCCGGAAAGAAATGTCCTGTTAAAAAAATAAATAAGATTACAGGGGAATTAATTACTCCTAAAGAAATTACAGATGCTGTGACAGGAGGTAACATATAATGGAATGCACAAATTGCAGTGAAATGACGCAAAAATATTACAGAGTTGACAAATTACCTCACATCTGGTGTCCCGGATGCGGTCATGGTACATTGACGAATGCAGTAGTGAGAGCAATTGACAATGCAGGATTAAACAAGGATGAAGTAGTGGTTGTTTCAGGAATAGGCTGCTCCTCAAGAGCACCTGGATATATGGACTTTAATACTCTTCATACAACACACGGCCGCGCATTGGCATTTGCGACCGGCATAAAGATGGCAAATCCTAAGCTTCATGTTATTGTAATCATGGGCGACGGAGACAGCTCTGCAATAGGCGGGAATCATCTTATCCATGCTGCAAGAAGGAATATAGACATTACAACAATCGTATTTAACAACAATATATATGGAATGACCGGCGGACAATATTCTCCTACAACACCTCAGGGAGATTTTGCAACGACTGCTCCATTTGGAAATATTGATACTTCTTTTGACTTATGCAATCTGGCACAGGGTGCAGGTGCAACATTTGTAGGGAGAGCAACTGCTTATCATGCTGTCCTAATGCAGAAGCTTATTGAAAAAGGACTTGCAAATAAGGGCTTTTCATTTATTGAAGGCTTAAGTCTTTGCCCGACTTATTACGGCAGAAAAAACAAAAAAGGAAATGCATTTAAAATGCATGAATTTCTTAAGGATAACTGCGTAGATATCAAGGTTGTTGAAAAGAATCCGGAAAAGGGCGAAAACAAAATATTAATAGGAGAATTTTACAATAAACCAAAGATTGAATATACAGAAGGATATCAGGTAATTATTGATAAATTCAAAAAATAGGGGAGAGATTGAAATGTTTCAAAAGGTAGAATTAAGACTGAGCGGTTCCGGTGGTCAAGGAGTAATACTTGCAGCTATAATTTTAGCGGATGCTGCGATTGAGGAAGGAATAAATGCAATACAGACACAATCATACGGGCCCGAAGCAAGAGGCGGTGCCAGTAAGGCTGAGGTAATAATAAGCAAGGATGAAATAAAATTTCCAAAGGTTACCAGCTGCGACATTTTGCTTTGCCTGACGCAAAATTCATACGATAAATATGTTGCATCTTTGAGTAAAGATGGTATACTTGTAGTCGACGAAAGTGTTAATGTTGATGTGGATGTTCCTTACAGAATATATAAACTTCCAATATTAGATACCGCACAAAATAAACTTGGAACTCATATGGTGGCAAATATTGTTTCTGTCGGCGTTTTGTATTCACTTATAGGCGAAGATTTAATAAGTAAGAATGTAATGATTAATTCAATATCAAACAGAGTTCCGCCTGTCACATAAGCGCTTTCGAAGAAGGTATCAAACTTATTCGAGGTTGACTAAATGAATAATAAAAATGATTTAATAAGTATCATAAAAAGCAACTATTATAAATTCAGCAAGGGGCAGAAACAAATAGCCCAATTCATTATTGACCACTATGATAAAGCAGCATTTATGACTGCCGCAAAAATAGGGGAAACTGTTGATGTCAGTGAATCTACGGTTGTGCGTTTTGCCAGCTCTATTGGTTATTCAGGTTTTCCCGAGCTGCAGAAAGCTTTGCAGGTACTGATAAAAAACAAGCTTACCACCGTTCAGAGAATTGGCTTGGATGATGATATTGTAAATGATACGGATAAGCTCCATAAGAAAATCATCAAAAACGAAATGAACAATATGAGAAGTTTGTATGAAACCATTGACACAAAGTCCCTTGACAAGGCAACAGAGATTATTTTAAATGCAAATAAGGTTTACATACTGGGGCTCAGGACATCTTCGACACTGGCTAACTACCTTGGATTTTATCTTGATGTTATATTGGACAATGTTAAGGTATTAAACAACAGCGGCGTCAATTCTCTTTACGAAGAAATTATAAGAATAAAAGAAACAGATGTGCTGATAGTAATCAGTTACCCAAGGTATTCAAAAATAACAATTGATGCAACAAAATTTATCAGGGAAAGAAATGCTAAGATAGTTGCCATAACTGATACGGAATCATCACCTGTATATTCATTGGCAGATATATCACTTCTGGCAAAAAGTAATATTGTATCTTTTATAGATTCGCTGGTTGTTCCTCTTTGTATGATAAACAACCTTATTACAAATATCAGTCTTAAGGAAAAAGACGACATAGTGGAATATTACAATCGTCTTGAACAGCTTTGGGACAATCACAGTATCTATCAAAACGAATAGTGTGACAAGGGGACGGGGTTG
>DAMBZP010000001.1:309128-332411 GCA_032059885.1 Sedimentibacter sp. | reverse complement strand
TCGGGGGGATTTGAACCCCCACGAATATACATTCGCTAGCCCCTCAAGCTAGTGCGTCTGCCGTTCCGCCACAACCGCGAACTGCTTTATTATTATAAGTGATTGAAAGGGTTTTGTAAAGAGAAATTTAATATGAAAATTATGGAATATTAAATTGATGGATGGAAGTAACATGAAAATTAGGATTTTAATTATTCTTGTAATATTTTCCTTTTTAGATTATAATTATATTAATATAATAACTGAGGTGCAATATGCAGGGAGCAATCTTGAAATCCTTTACCTATGAAAATGCTGGAGGTAACGGTGCCGGTGTAATTTTACTTGACAAGCAAATAACAAATGATGAAAAGCAGAAAATAGCTGCAGAAATAGGATTATCTGAAACTGCTTTTATATTGCAGAAGGATGAAAAAAATTTTGATTTAAGCTTTTTTACTCCGGTTTGCGAAGTTGACCTCTGTGGCCATGCTACAATTGCTGCATTTTATTATTTGGGGCTGAAAGGTGTTATAAAGGGTTTAAATGAGATTATACATGTATACCAAAACACAAAAGCAGGCAAGCTGGGTATTGAGCTGAAATTTGGAGACAATGTGGAATATGTACTGATGCAGCAGCAAAAACCGCAGGTTTTTGATGAACTAACTGGACAGGACCTGAAGAGAATTGCAGCTTCCTTAAATACGGACGAAAACAATATCGGACTTTATTGCGCTGAAATATATCCAACTATAGTATCTACAGGATTAAAGGATATAATGGTTCCTGTAAAATCAAGGAACATATTGAACAGCATGAGTGTTGATTTAGATATGATAAATGATATATCAATCGAAAAGGACGTTGTAGGATACCATGTTTACACCGTTGAATACAACAAAATATATGCCAGAAATTTTGCTCCGAAGGTTGGTATAAATGAGGAATGTGCTACAGGGACATCTAACGGAGCACTTTGCAGCCTGTTGTATAAGAGAAACATAGTATCTGAGGAAACAGAAGTTATTCAAGGCGAATCAATGAATGAAAAGAGCCTTATATATGTAAAAATTGCTGAATGTGATGGTTTAATGGACGTATATGTCGGCGGTAAAGCTTCGATTATAGAAAATTTGTATATTTAGGAGTGAGTTCGTTATGAAAATTAAGGAAATAGCCGAAATTTTAAATGCAGATATATTGACCAACTTCAGCAGTGAGGATACAGATATCAAGTACGGTTTTGCAAGTGACCTGATGAGTGATGTGTTAGCCTATGCCAACAGTGAGTCTATGCTTGTCACAGGATTGAACAATGCACAGGTAATAAGGACGGCGGAGATGATGGATATGGCAACTGTGTTATTCGTAAGAGGAAAAAGACCTTGTAAAGAAATATTGGAATTGGCCCGTGAAAATTCCGTTACTGTGCTGGCAACAAATTATACTATGTTTAAAACATGCGGGCTGCTGGTTTTAAATGGCATGAAGGGAATAGAATCTAATGACTGAAGGGTTTTTAAAAAGATATAGCTTTGATGTGGCTGCAAATGATTTCATGGCCGCAGGCAAGGGATCAAGTACAATAAAAAATTTGCTGAAGTCCATGGGAATAGATGCAAATGTTATAAGAAGGATAGCAATTGTATCCTATGAGGCGGAAATAAATATTGTCATACATTCCTTCGGGGGAAAGCTTCACTGTGATTTATATGAGGATAAAATTATGATTGTGTCCGAAGATGTGGGCCCGGGAATTGAAAATGTTGATTTGGCATTGACCGAAGGGTTTTCAACAGCCCCTGAAAGCATAAGAGAGCTTGGGTTCGGCGCCGGTATGGGACTTCCAAACATGATGAGATACTCGGATGAATTTGATATAGCTACAGGTAAAGAGGGTACCGTTATTAAAATTACCATTTTATTGTAGGAGGTATACATGAATTTTTCAATTATGTTTGACGAAGAAAAATGTAAATGCTGTACGAATTGTATAAAAAGATGTCCTACACAAGCCATACGTCTCGTAGACGGCAAGGCTTTTATAAATAACCTGAAATGTATACACTGCGGAGAATGCATAAAAGTATGTCCTTACGGAGCGTATACCCCCGAATCCATAGAATGGTATGATGAAATGCACTTTTCATCATATAAGTATAAAATTGCAATTACATCAACGCCTCTTTACGGTCAGTTTCCTAAAGGAACCGATATCTGCAAGGTTCAAAATGCGGTCCTGCAGCTTGGATTTGACTATGTATATGATGCCAGCTGGGCCGCGGAAATGGTTGCAATGGCTATAAAAAGAAAAATTAATGAAGAAAAGAGCATAAGACCTCTAATTTCAACTAATTGTCCGGCGGCGGTGAGATTGATTAAAAACAGATATCCTTCCCTGATGGAACATTTGATTTTACTCAAGGAACCAATGGTTATTGCTGCTATGCTTGCAAGGGAAAGAGCAAGGTCAAAATTTAATTTGAAGGATGAAGAAATAGGAGTGTTTTATATCTCTCCATGTCCTGCAAAGCTGCTGGCCGTAACTGATCCTGTTGGTGATTACAAACCGTGTGTCGACTGGGTTATACCTCTCAATAGGATTTATGGTGAATTATACAGGGAGCTTATTAAAAGTGATGATAAGTTATGCTCGTATCCTTCACTCAAGGGAACAAAATGGGCTGTCTCAGGAGGTCAGTCTGAGTCGGCAGGCTTAACAAATTATATTGCGGTTAATGGAATGGAAAATATAATTCAAATTCTGGACGAAATTGAAAACGGTAACTTAGATAACGTTGATTTTGTGGAAACATTGGCTTGTGTGCAAGGATGTGTCGGCGGAACCTTTAATGTTCTGAATCCATTTATAGCACAGAGCAACATTAATTATATATTAAGCAATTCAAAGGATGAATGCCTTAATGCAGATCTGGAAAGATTTGATGAACTGTATGACAGCGGGGTATTTAAATTCAAGCTTAAATCGGATGAAAATTCATGCAAATTCAGCATGAAAGAGGCAATTATTAAAAGAGAAAAAATAAAAGAAATTTATGATGTCCTTCCGGGTCTTGACTGCGGTTCCTGCGGTGCTCCAACATGTTATGCCCATGCGGAAGATGTGTATAACAACGAGTCAACGCTGTATGATTGTGTAGTATTAAGAGCAAACGGAAAGGTATAGGAGAGGTGCTATGGAAATATCAAATTTTGCTGAACAGTTGAAACTCGAAGTTTTATTTGATTCAAAAAAGGAAATAAATGCAGAAGGAGTTTACATCGGTGATTTGCTCAGTATCGTAATGGCAAAGGCAAAACAAAATTATGTATGGATAACTATTCAAACTCATATTAACATTGTCGCAATTGCAGAGCTTTTGGATCTGGCATGCATCATTGTGGTTGAAAATATGGAAATTGAACAGGAAACAATAGAAAAAGCAAAAGAACTTGATATTCCTATGTTTAAGACAAATGAAAGTGCTTATGAAATTGCATGCAGGCTGTGCGGCATGGGAGTAAAATGAAATTATTTTATGATATGCACATACATTCGGATTTATCGCCTTGCGGCAGCGATGATATGACCCCGAACAATATTGTGAATATGTCATGGATTAAAGGATTAAATATTATTTCCGTGACAGACCATAACACAACAGGAAATCTTCCTGCAGTTTCGGAGTTATGCGATAAAACCGGCATAAGACTTGTGCCCGGTATTGAGGTGACGACCAGGGAAGAAGTGCATGTTCTTTGCTATTTTAAGGATCTTTATGATGCACAGCAATTTGGAGGGTTAATATATGAATCTCTGCCCGATATAAGTAATATACCTTCGATTTTTGGTCAGCAGAACATTTATAACATCCGGGATGAAATCACAGGTACACTTGATAAGCTCCTGATTAATGCTTCAAGATATTCGTTGACGGAAATATGTTCACTGGCAGGACAGCATCACGGAATAATGATTCCTGCACACATTAACAAAAAATCAAACAGCCTTTTGGGAGTGCTGGGATTTATTCCATCTGATATAAAGATTAAATTTGTAGAAACATATAACAGGGCAGACATAGACGAAGGACTCATAAGAAATTTTAAGATTTTAACAAATTCAGATGCACATAGGCTCGTTGATATTTCAGAAGCAGAAAATTATATAGAGCTGAATGATTCCGTGGAGATTTATCAATATCTGGGTATTGAATAAATTTCATAGGGCATAGGCCCTATTTTTCTGTTGGAGGATAACATGAAAGAAATTTCAATGCATATTTTGGATATTGTAATGAACAGCGTCAATGCAAACGCAACAATGATAGAAATTTTTATAGAAGACAGCATAAAAAACAACCGCTTAAAGGTTGCCATAAAAGATAACGGCATCGGAATGAGCAGCGAAATGACGAAAAAAGTAACAGACCCTTTTTTTACTACAAGGACAACAAGAAAAGTAGGTCTGGGAATACCTATGCTTAAGGAAAATTGTGAGCGGTGCAACGGCTCTTTTAATATAAGTTCAAAAATCGGAGAAGGAACTTTGGTAGAATGTTGTTTTGAAAGAAATAATATTGACAGAGCACCACTGGGAAATATTGGTGATACAATTATGACAATTATTAATTCGTTAGAAAGTTGTGAATTAATATACAAGCATGAAACCGACAGAGGCGTGTTCATCTTAAACACGGTTGAAATAAAGGAAATTCTTAATGGCGGTAATATCAAAGACAGTGATATTATGCTATGGATAAAGGAATATGTTAATGAAAATATTCGTAGTATAACAACTATTTAACAAATAATCCTGCGAAAATCATATCAGTTGGCCGCAATATGTTATAAAAAATAATAAAATTTTAAAAAATAATTAAAAAAGGTGTTTAAAAGTAAGCTGTAATCTGATATAATCGATTTGTTTGATTATTATATAACTTTTATATAACTATTATATAAAACAATTAAAACAAGAGGTGAAATTTATGAGCACAAAATTGTTTACATTTAAAGGCGGAGTTCATCCACCTACAAACAAGACGCTAACACAAAATGTGCCTATTGAAGATGCGGTTGATCCTAAAGTTGTTGTTATCCCTTTATCACAGCATATAGGAGCACCTTGTGATCCACTGGTTGCCGTAGGTGATACAGTAAAAGTCGGGCAAAAAATAGGTGAATCAAAAGCCTTTATGTCTGTGCCGGTACATTCAAGCATATCGGGGACAGTAAAGAAAATCGAACAGCATTATATACCTAACGGTTCTAAGGTTAATTGTATAGTCATAGAGTCTGATGGAAAGTTTGAAGTACATGAGTCAGTTCAGCCGAAAGGAAATGTAGAAGACCTGACAAAAGAGGAAATTTTATCAATTATAAAAGAAGGCGGTATGGCCGGCATGGGAGGAGCAACGTTTCCTACACATGTTAAGTTAAGTCCTCCGCAGGACAAGCCAATAGATACATTGATGGTGAATGGTGCTGAGTGCGAGCCGTATTTAACTGCCGATCACAGAATAATGCTTGAAAAACCTGAGCTTGTTTTGCTGGGTGTTAAGGCAATCATGAAAGCATTGGGAGTCAATAAGGCCTATATAGGAATTGAAAAAAATAAGCCTGATGCAATTGAAGTGATGCAAAAAACAATAGCCGGACAAGAAGGTATTGAAGTTGCTCCATTGGAAGTAAAATATCCTCAGGGAGATGAAAAAAGAATAATTAATGCCATAACAGGCAGAGTTGTACCATCAGGCGGACTTCCTATGGAAGTTGGCTGTGTTGTGGAAAATGTTGGCACTGTTGCTACAATAGGAAACATTATTAAAACAGGAATGCCTTTAATTCAAAGAGTAGTTACTGTATCGGGAAACGCTGTTCAGAATCCTAAAAACTTAAATGTCAGAATAGGTACATCGTTTAAGGATGTAATTGAACAATGCGGAGGATACAAGGAAGAACCGGGCAAGATTATAAACGGCGGTCCGATGATGGGAATTGCTCAGTTTACAGATGAGGTTCCTGTTGTTAAAGGTACTTCCGGGATTCTTGCATTTAATAAAAAGGAAGCTGATCTTCCTGAGCCATCAAACTGCATTATGTGCGGAAGATGCGTCGATGCATGTCCTGTACAGCTGATGCCATACAAAATCAGCAGATACACAATTCAGAAAAACTTTGATGCTGCTGATGAATATCATGCGGCAGACTGTATAGAATGCGGCGGCTGCTCCTTCATATGTCCTGCTAAAAGACCGTTGAAGGAAACAATCAGCGTTGCAAAAAAAGAAATACTGGCAAGACGCAAAAAGGTTAAATAGGAGGAAAAACAGATGGAAAATAAGTTGATTGCTTCATCGTCACCTCATATTAGACATGATGAAACAACTCAAAAATTGATGCTTGATGTAATTATTGCTTTATTACCGGCATTTGTAGCAAGTGTATTTTATTTTGGAACTAAATCAATAATATTGGTGGTGCTTTCTGTTGCTTCAGCAGTGATTACAGAATACGCATGTCAAAGATTTATGAACAGACCTATAACGATTACTGACCTTAGTGCAGTGGTTACAGGTATGTTATTGGCTTTTAACCTGCCTTCAACCGCACCATGGTGGATAGCTGTAGTCGGTTCGGCATTTGCAATAGCAATCGTAAAACAAATATTCGGCGGAATCGGATTTAACTTTTTAAATCCGGCATTGGCAGCCAGAGCATTTTTGATGGCTTCATGGTCTTCTCATATAGCAGGCGGGTTTATTGATCCGGTAACAGATGCAGTGTCTTCGGCAACACCTTTAACAATGATTAAAAGCGGAGCAGCAGCTAAGCTCCCTTCAATTGCGGATATGCTTCTGGGAAATATACCGGGAGTTATAGGAGAAACATCATCTATACTTTTAATATTAGGCGGTCTTTATTTAATATACAGAGGAACAATTAAATGGATAATTCCGGCTGTTTATATAGGAACAGTTGCAGTTATCGCTTTAGTGGCTGACGGAGGAAGTCTGCTGCCATACCATTTATTCGGCGGTGGATTGATGCTTGGTGCATTTTTCATGGCTACCGATTATTCAACAAGCCCTGTTACAGATAAGGGCAAAGTGATATACGCAATAGGTGCCGGTATACTCACTATGTTTATAAGAAAAGTCGGAGGCTATCCGGAAGGAGTTTCTTACTCAATCCTTCTTATGAATATCCTTACTCCAATTATTAATTTATATGTTCAGCCAAAAGTATTTGGAGTAGCGGGAGGTATAAAAAATGAAAAATAATTTTATAAAATTAGCGGGCGTATTACTGATAATATCAGCAGTATCGGCAGGTGTTCTTGCCTGGCTGAATGATTTTACAAAAGACAGAATTGAACAAAATGATTTAAGTGCAAGCATGAGCCCAGAGGTTATACAAGCAGTAGTTCCCGGAGCTGACACATTTGTTCCGTTTGAAGATACTGCATTGGTGGAATCCATTAAAGCTGAAAACGCCAGATTTATTGATATGCTTACACCTGTGGATGGTTCAGGAAACAGTATGGGATATGTTGTACAAACTCTTTCTACTGTACCAGGATATGGCGGAGATATGGAATTGTATGTTGGTATCGGACAGGACGGTAAAATTACAGGCTTGAGTGTAATTGCACACAGCGAAACATCCGGACTTGGTTCAAGAACAACTGAGCCGGATTTTTGGAAGCAATTTGTTGGAAAAGATGCAGGTGCTGAAATAACAGATTTTGATGCAATATCAGGTGTTACAAGATCATCAACTTCTTTTTTGAGTGCTGTTAATAATGCCATAGATGTATATAGCCAATATTTGAAATAGGAGGTCCAAATGAATAAGCTAGAAATATTTAAGAATGGAATCGGAAAAGAGAATCCAATTTTTGCTCAACAGGTTGGAATGTGTGCAACTCTTGCGATAACTACATCACTTATAAATGGATTTGGTATGGGTGTAGCGGTTATTGCTGTTTTAACCGGTTCAAATATTGTTATTTCTCTTCTGAGAAAATTTATACCAGATGAAGTTCGTATACCCGCTTTTGTTATAATTATAGCGGCGTTTACCACAATTATAGATTTACTGATGCATGCATACACATTTCCGCTGTATCAGGCCTTGGGTGTATTTATACCGTTAATAGTTGTAAACTGTATAATTCTTGCCAGAGCAGAATCCTTTGCTTCTAAAAACGGAGTGCTTGATTCGATAATAGACGGTCTTGGAATGGGTGTAGGATATACAATTGCCATGGTCGTTTTAAGCTCCGTAAGAGAAATTTTAGGTAATGGGACAATTGGAGGATTAAGAATTCTTCCGGCAGCATATGAACCTATGATGATAATGGTACAGCCACCTGGATCATTTATTGCGTTAGGATTGTTAATAGGCCTTGTAAATTACCTTTCTAAAAGAAAGAAAGCATAGGAGGTAAGAAAAATGGAATTAATTAGTTTATTTATTACATCATTTATTGTAAACAACATTATATTTTCTCAATTTTTAGGTATTTGTCCCTTCCTTGGAGTATCCAAAAAAATAGATACTGCAACAGGCATGGGTATAGCGGTTATATTCGTTATAACATTGGCTTCAATAATTACATTTATTATACAGAAACTTATTTTGGATCAATTGGGACTGGGATATTTACAGACAATTGTATTTATATTGATAATTGCAGCACTGGTACAATTTGTTGAAATGTTCCTGAAAAAATCTGCACCCGGATTATATCAGGCTTTGGGAATTTTCCTTCCCTTGATTACTACAAACTGTGCAGTACTTGGAGTTGCCATTATAAACATTACAAAAGAATACAGCTTCATAGAAGCAATGGTAAATTCTGTTGGTACATCTTTAGGTTTCCTGCTTGCGATTGTATTGTTTGCAGGAGTCAGAGACAAAGTTGATAATGCTGATATTCCCGAATCACTGAAGGGGTCTTCTATTTCTTTGGTAGCAGCAGGGTTAATGTCTATTGCCTTCCTGGGTTTTTCAGGATTGAAGTTATAGGAGGTATTAAGTATGGTTATAGTTAGCGCAGCAGCAGTTACCGGCGGCATTGGGGTAGTATGTGGAGTTTTACTGGCGGTTGCTGCAAAATTATTCGCAGTAGAAGTTGACCAGAAGGTCATTGAAGTAAGAAATCTTTTGCCTGGAGCAAATTGCGGGGCTTGCGGATTCCCGGGATGTGACGGAATGGCAACAGCAATAGCAGAAGGCAGAGCTCCTGTTAACGGATGCCCTGTAGCAAGCAGTGAAAGACATAAAGAGATAGCAGCTGTTATGGGTACGACAGCAGAAGAAACAGAAAAGAAAGTTGCACATGTAATGTGCCAGGGATGTGACAGTATAGCAGCGAAGAAATATGAATATGACGGTGTCAGAGACTGTAAATCTGCAGCTCAGATTCAGGGTGGACCTAAGGCATGTGAAAGAGGATGCCTTGGATTCGGAAACTGTGCAGTTGTTTGCGACTTTAATGCAATTGAAATTATAGATGGATTAGCTGTTATAGATAAAGAAAAATGTACCGCATGCGGTAAATGTATTGAAGAATGTCCAAAGGCGGTAATAGAATTTGTTCCCTACAAAAACAATGTAATTGTAGGATGCCACAATAAAGATTTTGGTAAGGCTGTTAAGGATGTATGCTCAGTAGGCTGCATAGGCTGTAAAATCTGTGAAAAGAATTGTGAATTTGATGCAATACATGTTACTGACAATCTGGCCAGGGTGGATTATGACAAATGTACACATTGTATGGTATGTGTTCAGAAGTGTCCTACCAAGGCAATTCAGGGAGATTTGACAGTATTGGAAAAAAAATAAAAAAGTAAAAAAATAATGGCTGTGCAGCTGCACAGCTTTTATTTTTAAGCTCATAATCAAATGGTTATAATTTTAATTAATTTTGACAAACATAGTGTTTAGAATTATAATGTATGTATTAATTACAAAACAATGAAGGGTGAGTTATGAATACTATAGAAAGCATAAAAAAAATAGAACAGGAGCTGAAAGGAACATCCATTGATTTAAAATCATTGGATAAGAATAAAACGGCACTGTTTATTGTAGATATGGTTGTTGGTTTTGTATATTCCGGTGCATTGTCTTCACCGCGTGTTGCGGCAATTGTAAATAATATTGTTGAATTAAATAAAAAAACCGAGGGTTATAAAAAACTGTTTTTTTTAGACAATCATGAAAAGGATTCTCAGGAATTCAGATGCTTTCCTTCCCACTGTGTAAAAGGAACAGATGAAGCAGAACTGATTTCTGAACTAAAGACGGAATATTCAGAAGGACAAGAAATATTCTATGTGGAGAAAAACAGTACAAACGGTTTTTACAGCATAGGATTTCAGGAATGGCTTAAAAAATATGAGGATGAAGTTGATAATTTCATTATTACAGGCTGTGTAACAGATATATGCGTACTTCAATTTGCATTGAGCATAAAAGCATACTTTAATGAGAAAAATAAAAGCAAAAGGATTATTGTACCTATGAATACCGTGGAAACATATGATGGCGGCTCACATGACGGTTATCTTATGAATTTATTTGCGCTGTACAACATGCACATAAACGGTATAGAAGTAGCGGAAAAAATAAATTAACGGGAGAGTATTAATGTATTACAATAATTTTGGTGACAGAAAATTATCAATGCTTATGGATTTCTATGAGCTTACAATGGCTAACGGATATTTTTCAAACGGAATGAAAGATGAGATAGTTTATTTTGATATGTTTTTCAGGAAAAATCCTGACGGTGCAGGATTTTCCATTGTTGCAGGATTAGAACAGGTTATACAATACATAAAGGAATTTAAATTTTCAGAAGATGATATAGAATACTTAAGGAGCAAAAATTTATTTAAAGAGGAATTTTTGCATTATCTTAAATCATTTAAGTTTACAGGCGACATATATGCAATACCTGAAGGCACTCCTGTATTTCCGGGAGAGCCGTTAGTTACTGTAAGAGCTAAAACAATTGATGCCCAGCTCATAGAAACCATGCTTTTATTGACGATAAATCATCAGAGTCTTATTGCAACAAAAGCAAACAGAATAGTCCGAGCCGCAAAGGGAAGACCTATAATGGAATTTGGAGCAAGAAGAAGCCAAGGCTATGACGGAGCAATATACGGAGGCAGAGCTGCATACATAGGCGGTGTGGTGGGAACGGCAACCACATTGGCTGATGAAATTTTTGGAGTTCCTGCATTGGGCACAATGGCACATTCATGGGTGCAGATGTTCGAAAGTGAATATGAATCCTTTAAGGCCTATGCTGAAAATTATCCTGACAGCTGTACACTGCTGATAGATACGTACAATGTAATAAAGAGTGGTATTCCCAATGCCATCAGGGTTTCCAGAGAGGTTTTGGAGCCTGTGGGAAATAGGCTCAAAGGTGTGAGGATAGATTCAGGAGACATTGCATATTTAAGTAAAAAATGCAGAGAAATGCTGGATGAAGCAGGTCTTACGGATTGCGGCATAGTTGCTTCAAACAGCCTGGATGAATTTATTATAACAGATTTACTTGACCAGGATGCTAAAATAGATTCTTTTGGCGTGGGAGAAAGGCTTATTACCGCAAAATCCGAGCCTGTATTCGGATGTGTTTACAAGCTTGTAGCCATTGAAAAAGAAGGAAAAATAATTCCTAAAATAAAGCTGTCCGAAAATGAGGAAAAGATAACTAATCCAGGTTATAAAAAGGTCTGGAGATTGTATGACAAGACAACTCATAATCCCATTGCCGATGTTGTTGCTATGTCAAATGAAATTATTGATGATACAAAACCATATACAATATTTGATGAAATACATGTATGGAAAAAAAAGAAAATAACGAATTTCTATGCTAAAAACCTGCAGGTTCCTATTTTTATAAACGGTCAATGTGTATATGAAAGCCCCAGTCTCAGTGATATAAGGCTGTACTGTAAAAATGAGGTGGAAAATTTGTGGAGTGAGGTAAAGAGGTTTATTAATCCTCACAGCTATTACGTAGATCTCTCGCCTGAATTATGGAACTGCAAGCAAAACTTAATAAGTCAATTTAGTTTTAAAGATGGTTCACAAAACTTAGAGTAAATTAAATACGGAAGAAAGGATTCGAACTATTTTAATTGTCCTGGACCATCCTTCTTCCGGTTTTTTAATTACACAGAATAATTATCAAAATAACCTTGAATATAAATTATAGGCGTTCCTTTGTCTCCGCTGCCTGAAGTGAGGTCACACAGAGAGCCTATAAGGTCTGTAAGTCTTCTTGGCGTTGTTCCCTGAGCTTCCATGCTGGCTTTTAAATCGCCGCTTTTATTTTCGATATACCTGGTAATGGCAGATTTTAATTCATCACCCTTTAATTCCGCAAACTGATTGTCTGCAAGGTATTTCAATTTTAACTCATTGGGAGTTCCAATCAACCCGTCAGTATAGCCGGGTGACACTACAGGATCGGCAAGTTCCCAGATTTTACCTATCGGATCCTTAAATGCTCCATCTCCATATACCATGACCTCTATATTTTTTCCGGTTGCTTCATTAAGCTTTTTTTGTATATTATTAACTAATTCATAGCAGCTCCTTGGAAACAACTTAACTGAGTTTTCAGTTGATTTATTTGAGCCGAGAAGACCATAATTCTCATTATATCCGCTGCTATTTACAGGTTCTGCAAGTATGTCGTCCAGACCGTACACTGTCCTGGCACCGGCAGCTTTAAGAAGCTTTTTGCTTCTTTGTCTTGTATGAATATCACAAGTTAATACGCTGTCAGTATATTTCAAAATGCTTGTGGGATTATTTGCAAAAATAACTTCAACTTCAGCACCGCTTTCTCTTATTAATTCGGAATAATATTCAATATAATCAACACCTGTAAAAACATGGTTTATATTGTTGAAGAGACTCCTGAACTCTTTTTCGGTAATTATGTCATTCCATGGATTTATTCCTGCGATATCCAGCATATCATAATCTATGAATGAATTTCCCACCTCATCGGATGGATAACTAAACATCAAATATATTTTTTTAAACGATTTTGCAATTCCCTTTAAGCAAATAGCAAATCTGTTTCTGCTGAGTATTGGAAAAATCAATCCTACCGTATCACTCTCAAATTTTTGTTTTACATCGTATGCAATATCATCCACAGTTGCATAGTTTCCCTGAGCCCTGGCAACCACAGACTCTGTAACAGCTACTATATCCCTGTCTTTTAACGAAAACCCCTCTGCCTCGGAAGCCTTTAATACTGAATCAACGGTTATTTGTGCAATATCGTCGCCATTTCTTACTATGGGAGCTCTTAAACCTCTGACTACAGTCCCGACAAATCTATCCATTTTTTTCTCCTTAAATATCATTTATTTATTCTTCATTTTATATTATAATACATTTACTCTCTTAAGTAAATTTAAAATCAGCGTGATTTACGCATAATTTTATGGGTAAAATATTATAACATATTAATTGGAGGATATTATGTTTTCCAGAATAGGAATGCGAAACATTAAAACATCCACATCAGTTTTCCTTTGTTTACTGATTTTTCAATTACTTAACAGGGCAAATGCCATCCAGGCATGTGTGGCATCTGTGATTTGCATGCAAAATACAGTTGTTGATTCATTCAGGAAGGGAACAGAAAGGATTATAGGTACAATTATCGGAGGTATTTCAGGAGGACTTGTATTGTTTTTAGTTACAACTCTTGACATTGAAAATTTATTACTTTATATAATTCCTCTTGGAATGGTAGTTTTAATAGAAATATGTGTTCACATCAATATGAAGCAGTCGGTTGTAATTTGTTGTGTAGTATATTTGAGTATTTTAACCTCAATAAACTATGCCGGAGGCTATATGCTGTACACGTTGAACAGAGTTATTGATACCACTGTAGGAATCATAATAGCACTATTTGTGAATAAGTATATGAATCTGCCTGATGGGATCAAAGAGCTGCCAATGCATATGAAAATTAAAAAGGAGACCGATGAGGATAAAAACCTTATTTCTGAATCATTAGAAGAGCAGGGTGAAGGAACAGGCGAAAATATTGTCCGGAACATTGAAAACAACAAAAGAAATTGAGATGAAAAATAAATTTATTATTGACAACAGCCTCAATGTAATGTAATGTATGTAATTGTTATCATGTTGCATAAAAACAGGGACAACTTCATAAAATTTATTAAAAAGTAAATTAGGAGGTTGTCCTGTGGGTATAGCAGATGTAGGAATTATATTGGCTTATTCGGCCGGAATAATGTTGATATTTATGGTGTCCTGGATTTTTGTAAAACCGCTGAAGTTTTTAGGCAGACTGATACTGAATTCACTTTTAGGTGTCTTGTGTCTGATGACTTTTAATTATTTCAGCCAGTATACAGGTATGTATATTGGAGTTAATGAGGTGACCGCACTGCTGCTGGGTATTTTGGGAATACCCGGATTTATTGCATTGCTGGTACTAAAACTTTTGATTTAGCAGATAATATAATTAATTATTTGATATTTCGCTCGTATGATGAAGTTTTATTGGACAACAAATAGCTGCTGTTATATAATATGATTAACGCTCATTGATTTCTGAAAGAAATTCAGCGTAATATTTTAACAGAGGTAGACTATGTGGATAGAATATATTGTTCTATTTTCAATTGTAGCCATGGTGTTTTCAATAATGGTTGTATTAATTGTAGAAACTGTTCACACAACCAAAAGCATTTCAAGAAAAAGAAATACAAATATCAGTAAGTGACTGCTTGCAGCAGTAACATTATAAAAAAAGGAGATGAGCACTAATCCCAATATACAACAATAAATTTCAGCCTATAGGATAAATTTATTTAAGTATCAGTAATTTTAACGGGAGATAAACAATGGAAGAACTTAATATTATTTCGGGGATTAAAAAGTATCGAAGCGAAGTAGATACAAATTTTCA
This sequence comes from Sedimentibacter sp., assembly GCA_032059885.1. Classification (GTDB taxonomy): domain Bacteria; phylum Bacillota; class Clostridia; order Tissierellales; family Sedimentibacteraceae; genus Sedimentibacter. The sequence goes on along the minus strand of DAMBZP010000001.1, from coordinate 317,422 downwards.
CATGCCTGGTCATAAAGGTAAAAGTGGTATTTTAGACGAAATTGGCAACAATCTTAATTTTTATGACATTACAGAAACTTTAGGTACAGACAATTTGCATTACCCGACAGGTTTTTTAAAGGATGCCATGGACTATATAGCAAAGTCCTATGGTGCTAAAAAATCATATATGGTCGTCAACGGGACATCCTGTGGAATCATATCGGCCATAATGGCTTGTACTAACCCCGGAGATAAGATAATTGTGCAGAGAGACTGTCACAAATCCGTTTATAATGCTTGTATATTAGGAGATTTAAAGTTATATTATTTGTATCCGGAATTTAATAAGAAGCATGGTTTGAATTTCAGCATAAGTTTAGAAAAACTGGAACAAATGCTGATAGATAATCCGGATGTAAAAATGGTAGTACTAACATATCCGACATTTTACGGTATTTGCTTTGATGTGAAAAAAGCAGCCGAAATAGTTCATAAGTATGGTAAGATTCTTATGATAGATGAAGCTCACGGCTCACACCTGCATTTTTGCAAGGACTTATTGCCTCCTTCGGCAGAAAGTTCAGGTGCCGATATAGTTACACAAAGCACCCACAAAACACTTCCTTGCATGACGCAGGGTTCGATTTTGCATGTATGCTCAGACAGAGTTGACAGAAGCAACATAGCATCAATGCTTAGAATGCTTCAAACCACATCTCCGTCATATATTCTGATGGCATCAATTGAAAATGCGGTGTATTGGATGAATAAATATGGCGAAGAAAGGCTTAAAAGAAATATAGAAGTATTTAAAAGAAGAACGCTGGAACTCAGAAGCATGGGAATTAATGTATTAGAAGATGATTTTCTGATCAGCGAAGGATGTTACGATTTTGATGCCACAAGAGCAGTCATAAGTATGAGTGAGCTTGGCATAACAGGTACCGAGCTTCAGGAAATCTTGAGATATAAATATAAAATACAGATGGAATTTGCAGATTTGCAGTATACGGTAGGCTATATCACTGCTACGGATGAAATTGAAGATATCAACAGATTATTCGATGCAGTTAAGGAAATCTACCTGGAAGAAAGCCAAAGCAAGGAAAAAAGAGAAATTGTTCAGATAGAACCTTTCCCTCAATTGCAGCACGAAAGAAAAATGCGCAAGGCTTTCTATGCTGAAAATGAGCTTTTAAATATGGATGATGCAATAGGCAGAACTGCCGCAGAATTCATTATACCTTATCCGCCCGGAATCCCTTTGGTTTGCCCGGGAGAAATAATCATACAGGATACTGTGGATTATGTTAAGGTTATGCTGGATAATGGCATTAACTGCAACGGTGTAGATAAAAACAATCAGGTGAGAGTTGTTAAATGAGAGGAATTTTTATAGTATTAGAAGGTCCGGACGGTTCCGGCAAAAGTACAATGGCTAAAAAAATAGGCGATTATTACAGGGTGGAAGGCAGAGAGATTGAATTTACCAGAGAACCCGGCGGAACTAAAATAAGTGAAAAAGTAAGAGAGCTTATTCTGGACAATAATAATACGGAAATGGCTTACAGGACAGAAGCGTTGTTATACGCTTCTGCCAGAGCGCAGCTTGTTGAAGAAAAAATAAAACCTTGGCTAAATGAAGGTAAAATCGTCATAAGCGAGAGATATGTTTATTCAAGTCTTGTTTATCAGGGTATAGGCAGGGGTCTTGGGGTCAAGGAAATAAAAAAAATCAATGATTTTGCCACTGCAGGTCTCAATCCTGACATAGTCTTGTTTCTGGATGTTGATCCTGAGAAAGGATTGAGCAGAAAATTAAATATTGACGGGGGAGACAGACTTGAAAATGAAGATGTTTCATTTCACAAGGAAGTGTATGAAGGGTATAAGTCTCTTAAGCAGTTTTTCCCTGAAATAAAGACAATAAATGCCGAAAGAACTATTGATGAAATATTTTATGATATAAAAAAAATAATTAATTCAATATAATAGTATAACAAGGAGGAAATTATGAAATCAATAACTGCCATAGTTCAAAATGAAGACGCAAACAAACTGATATCCGCATTGAGAGAGAACGGCTTCTCTTCTACTAAATTGTCATCAACAGGAGGATTCCTGAGTTCAGGAAACACAACTATAATTTCATTGGTTGAGGACGACAGAGTTGATGAAGAAATAGAAATAATCAGAAAAATATGCAAATTAAAAAAGAAAATTACGGCAGCAATACCTCCCAGTTCTTTTAGCACTGTAGGCGGATATTTACCTCAAACAATTGAAGTTACCGTTGGGGGAGCAGTTGTATATGTAACAAATGTTGAACGATTTGAAAAAATTTAGGTGATAACATGCTTTACAGCAAGGTAGCAGGACAGGAAGAAATTAAAACAGCCTTAATTAAATCAATAAACAGCAATCAGGTATCCCACTGCTATATATTTGAAGGGCCAAAGGGTATGGGCAAATATGATTTAGCTCTTATATTTGCTCAGTCCTTGTTGTGCGAAAACTTTGTTTCGGACCCCTGCAACAAATGTTCGAGCTGTATTAAGATTAATTCAGGGAACCATCCTGATCTGCATATAATAAACAGTGATGAAACAACAATAAAGCGTGAAGAAATAGACGGGCTCATCGAGTCAGTTTATAAGAAGCCGTACGAATCAGACAAAAAGGTGTATATTATAAAGGATGCACATGAAATGACTGCTCAGGCGGCCAACACATTTTTGAAAACACTGGAGGAACCTCCAGGGGACGCTGTTATTATACTTTTAACATATAATGCAAATTTATTGCTTCCTACCATTGTGTCAAGGTGTCAGACTGTGAAGTTCAGAAATGTGGACAAGGAAACAATCAAGTCATATTTAAAAGAAAATTACGGCACATCCGATGAAATTACGGATTTAGCTGCAGAGTATTCAAAAGGGATATTAAACAGAGCTGTCAATATAGTCAGCGGCAATGATGATATCCTTAATAAGAGAGCAGAAATTATCAAATTATTTGAAAAAATTATAAATTCAGATTCGGAAATAATCTATGAATTGGAAAATTACTTTGAAGAAAATAAAGATGATATAGATATAATTATTGAGATTATGATGATGTGGGTACGTGACTGCATGTTTGCGCAAAATAATCTGGTGGACCTTGTAATAAACAAGGATTTTAAACAACTTGCAATAACTCATGCCAGTCTGATGAAAAGCAGCAGCGTCTTAATCGAACTAATGCAAAGTACCAGTGATAATATAAAGAGCAATGTTAACTATAAACTTGCAATAGATAATATGCTTTTAAAGATTCAGGAGGTCTTTAAATGATAAAGGTAGTGGGTGTAAGGTTTAAAAAGGCCGGGAAAATATACTATTTTGATCCTGACAAGAAATGGATTAATGAGGGTGACAATGTAATAGTAGAAACCGTAAGAGGAATTGAATATGGTCAGGTTGTTGTTGGGCCTAAAATGGTAAAGGAAGAAGATATAGTCCAGCCTTTGAAAAAAGTTTTAAGAATTGCTACAGAAGAAGATATAAAGTGTAATCAGGAAAATAAAGAAAAAGAACAAACTGCTTTTGATCTTTGCCTCAAAAAGATAGAAGAGCATGGATTGGAAATGAAGCTTGTTGATATAGAATATACATTTGACAACAACAAGGTAATATTTTATTTTACGGCAGACGGCAGAATTGACTTCAGAGAGCTTGTAAAAGACCTTGCTTCAATATTCAGAACGAGAATTGAGCTGAGACAGATTGGTGTTCGTGACGAGGCTAAGATGATAGGAGGGCTGGGTCCTTGCGGCAGACCTATGTGCTGTTCATCGTTTCTGGGAGAATTTTATCCGGTATCAATAAAGATGGCAAAGGAACAAAAATTATCATTAAATCCTGCCAAAATTTCAGGCATATGCTCAAGACTCATGTGCTGTCTGAATTATGAGCATGAAGTGTATGAGGAGAATATAAAAGAGCTTCCGGATGTGGGGGACAGAGTCCAGGTATCAGGAACCAACAAAACAGGAATAGTTCTTGACATAAATCCTCTGTTTAAAACCGCAAGAGTTAATGTAAGTAAGCCTGATGGCACGGTCGAAATTGAAGAAATCATAGGTTCAGACCTCAAGGTTATAGAAGAAGGCGTTATAAAACTTAAGCAGGAAGACATTAATTTAGAAGAATTAAAAGAATTGGAAGATTAAAAAACAGCCCGCCGGTTAATTGATTTGACCCCCAAAAATTAGATTTTGGTCTGACTTTTGGGGGTCTGCTCATTAATCCGATGGTCTGTTTTTAATTATTTTGAAATTCATATTGGTATTTTAATCGTACACCTTTTTCATTCTGATCGTCATAATCCTTAAGCATTGATTTTGACTCTTTGAATAAAACGAATATTGCAATCAAGTTTGGAATAACCATAATTCCGTTAAACATATCTGCCAGACTCCATACGAAGTCAACTTTTTGATATGAACCAAGAACTATAAATATCAGAACTATCAGCTGATAGATTCGTATTGCATTTTTTCCTTTAAACAAGAAACGAATATTGTTTTCACCAAAATAATACCAACCTACAACAGTTGTGAAGGCAAAGAATGTCAGGCATACAGCCAGAAACTTTTTACCTATAGGGCCAAATGCAATATTAAAGGCTTCCTGTGTAACTCCTACACCTACTGCATCCGTATTGTTAGCGCCTGTTGCCAATATTACAATTGCAGTGGCGGTGCATACCAATATTGTATCGATAAAAACAGCAATCATGGCAGAAAGACCTTGTTCTGCCGGATGAGCCACATCCGCAACTGCGTGAGAGTTAGGAGTAGAGCCCATGCCTGCTTCGTTAGAGAATAAGCCTCTTGCAATTCCATATCTGACAGCCTGCTGAACGCCGATTCCTGCCGCTCCGCCGGCAACGGATCCTGGATTAAATGCTGCAATAAATATACTTTTGAAAACAGGTATAATATTTTCTCTGAACAATATTATAACAACAATTGATCCTAAAATATATACTGCAGCCATAACAGGTACAACCATTTCTGCGAAGGATGCGATTCTTTTCATGCCGCCTACAAATATTAAACCGGCGATAATCGCTATACAAATTCCGACTGCGATTTGGGGAACATTGAATGCTCTGCTGACTGCATCAGCAATTGAATTTGACTGAACCATGTTTCCTATGAATCCTAGAGCTATTATCAGTGCGACAGCGAAAAATGCAGACAAGCCTTTGGAGCCTAATCCGTTTTTTATGTAATAGGCAGGTCCTCCTACAAGCTGTCCATCCTTGTCTGTTTCTCTGTATTTTTGTGCTAATGTTGCTTCAACAAATATAGTTGACATACCAAAAAATGCTGAAACCCACATCCAAAAAACTGCTCCGGGACCTCCAAGTGATATTGCTGTTGCAACACCTGCAACATTACCTGTTCCGATTTGCGCTGCAATGCTTGTTGCAAGAGCTTGAAATGATGACATACTTCCTTCTTTGCTTTTTTCCTTTTTAAAAACTCCGCCAAATACTCTCTTTGCTGCTGTTCCAAAACGTTTTACCTGTGGGAAGCCAAGTCTTACGGAAAAGTACAATCCAATTCCTACAAGGCCGAAAACTAGTACATAGTCCCATAAAATTCCATTTACCTTACTTACAATAATTTCAATAAAATTCATTTGTGAAATCTCCCTTCTAGTATTTGATAATATTATAACAATCAAAAACATTTAAGTCAATTGAAAAAGGTTGAAATTTCAATATTTATATGAAAACGTTATATAAAATTATTAAAATAAGAAAAAGAGTGAAAATGTTATCTTAATAAGGCTGTTTGCTTAAAAATGCCCTCATTATCTGAAAAATTAATATAAAAAAATTTAATATAAAAAAATAAAATTTATAAATACAATTTATGAAGATGTCATAAAAATAACGATATTTTATTTATTTTTATGAAATAATAGTAATTTATACATTTAGAAATTAGAATATAAATTTAATATTAATAAAATATTTGAACTTTTAAATAAAAAGTTCTTTCAAATATGGACAAATAGTGTTAAAATGGTTACTGATGATATTGGGGGAGGTGAAATTTAATGTCTTACAAAATTACTGATGCATGTATTAGTTGTGGTGCATGCGAACCAGAATGCCCAGTAGGCGCTATTTCAGCAGGTGATGATAAATATCAAATCGATCCATCAACTTGTATTGATTGCGGAGCATGCGCTAGCGTATGTCCAGTAGAGGCTCCTCAACAGGATTAATAATAATTAAGTAAAAAAAGCCTTATAAAGGCTTTTTTTAATACGTTCATTTAATTTTTACAGCTTGGTGTCATCTATGCTGTCCAGATAATTCTTTATTTGTGACGAAACTAACTTTATTGTTTCCTCTTTAAAGGGGCTTTTCAAATTTCCTGTTTTTAATATTTCCAAAAATGACTGACTTCCTCCAACCTTGCATATGTTTCTGTAATCATCCCATGCTTTTTTCCTGTCACCGTTAAATTTAATCCAGAACTGGTATGCGCATATTTGTGCCAGAGTATAATCGATATAATAAAACGGATCACAGAAAATGTGCCCTTGCTTGAACCAGAAGGTGCCTTTGTCTAAAAATCCATTGTCATCATAATCTTTGTATGGAGTATATTTTTTCTCTATATCTCTCCATGTTCTTTTTCTTTCGTCAGGAGTCATGTCAGGGTTCTCGTATACGGCATGCTGGAATTCGTCAACAGTAACTCCGTATGGGATAAACATCAGGGAATCTGACAGGTGGAAAAATTTGAATTTGTCATTATCATTTTCAAAAAACATTCCCATCCAGGGCCATGTGATAAACTCCATGCTCATGGAATGAATTTCACACGCCTCCATTGTGGGAAAGCTGTATTCGGGAGCATCCAGAAATCTGCTTTCGTACGTCTGAAATGCATGACCGGCTTCATGTGTTACAACTGTCACATCATCCTGCGTCCCGTTGAAGTTTGCAAAAATAAACGGTGACTTGAATTCATGCAGGAATGTGCAGTACCCACCAGCCTGCTTGTTTGCCTTGGTGTCAAGATCAAACAAATCTCTTTCAAGCATCATGTTTATGAATTCACCTGTTTCAGGAGAAAGCTCCTCATACATTTTTTTGGCTCTTTCCATTATCCATTCCTTGCCTCCTTTAGGAGCAGGGTTACCGGACACGAAGTTTAAAGGAATGTCATAATATTTTAACTTGTCAACGCCTATTCGTCTTCTTTGCTTTTCTCTAAGTTCATTAGAAAGAGGAACTATGTATTTTAGAGCATGTTCTCTGAAGCTATGCACATCCTTTGCATTATAATCAGATCGTACCATTCTCAAATAACCAAGCTCAATGAAATTTTTGAATCCGAGCTTAAGAGCTATCTCATTTCTTACCTTGACCATTTTGTCATAAATCATGTCAAACCTGGATTCATTTTCTGCAAAGAAGCTGCTCCTTTTTTCATAGGCTTCCTTTCTTACTGTTCGGTCCATTGATTCCATATACGGCTGCATCTGAGATAAATTCAATATTTTGCCGTCGTAGTTTATTTTTGCTGACGAAACTAATTTAGTGTATTCACTTACCAATTTGTTTTCTTCCTGCATAAGAGGGACAGCTTCATCAGAAAATGTTTTAATTTCAATTTCGGCAATAGTGAAAAGCTGGGGCTTAACCTTTACTCTCAACTCTTCCTTGAACCTTGAATTCAAAAGAGCCTTGTAAAATTCAACCCTTAAACCATGAAGCTTTGGAGAAAGCATGTCAATATATTCGTTTTCCTTTTCATAAAATTCATCTGCGGTATTGATGGAATTTCTTATGGCAACAAGCTGTGCCATTGTTTCCACTTCCTTCTGAAGTTCGTTCATTTCCTGGACATATGTATATTGCTCATCTGCATTGTTGGAATTGTTGAATAAATTTATTAAATTGCCGTATTTACCTTTAATGATATCATAATCGGGTCTTTTGTATTCATATTCACTGAATTTCATAGCACACCTCTTCTGTAATCTCAAAAATTATTAGAAATTTTTGGATGATAATTATATTATACTAAAAAATGATAAAAATACAAATAGAATTATGATAAATTATTTGTGCTTGTATTTTTAAAAGGTTTATATTGTCTAAAAATACATTGCAGCCAATGAAACAGTTATGTTATAATAAGTACTGCTAATAAAACAAAGACGTGTCTTTGTCCGGATGTATTATCATCGGTGTGAAGTAATCATATGATTTGTACTTATGATAAAGTGTCCGTG
>DAMBZP010000001.1:298171-309118 GCA_032059885.1 Sedimentibacter sp. | reverse complement strand
CCGTGAAGTTATTCTACAAAGGAAATATAAATGAAGAACATAATAGTAAAGGTATTAAAAAACTCGATTGCGGAAGAGATGGAGCTTGAGCCGGGAGATGAACTGGTTTCGGTTAACAACTGCAGTGTTAAAGATTATATAGATTATAAATATCAAATATCAGATGAAATTGTAACTTTTGAAATCAAAAAGCCTGACGGAGAAATCTGGGAGCTGGAAATAGAAAAAGAATATGATGAAGATATCGGAATTATATTTGAAAATCCACTCATGGACAATATAAAGGTATGTTCAAACAACTGCATTTTTTGTTTCGTTGACCAGATGCCCAGGGGAATGCGTAAAACCTTGTATTTAAAGGATGATGACACAAGGATGTCCTTCCTTTACGGAAATTTTATAACTCTGACTAATCTGAAGGATGAAGAAATTGAAAGGATAATAAAATATAAAATAAGTCCTATAAAGGTGTCTGTGCACACCACCGATTCTGAACTCAGAAAGTATATGATGGGTAACGACAAGGATATAGATATTTTGGAATATCTCAAAAGGCTTATTGATGCGGGGATAACCGTAGACTGTCAGATTGTGCTTGTAAGAGACGTCAACGATAAGGCTCAGCTTGAGAAAACCATAAGGGATTTATCTTCTCTGCATCCGGGACTTAGGAGCGTAGCAGTTGTTCCTGTTGGGCTGACTAAATTCAGGGACAGACTTGTTGAACTTAAGCCTTTCGACAAGGAAAGCTCGGCCGGAGTGGTAAAACAGGTGACGGACCTTCAAAATGAATTATATGATAAATTGGATACGCGGTTTATATTTATAGCAGATGAATTTTACATTACAAGCGGTATAGGTTTTCCGGATTATGATGACTATGAGGAATTTGACCAGCTGGAAAACGGCATAGGAATGTGCAGACTATTTGAGGAGCAGATTGAAGATTTGCTTGAGGAATATGAAGGAAGTGAACCGATTGCTGATGAGATTGCATTCATAACCGGTGTTGCGGCATACGAATTAATGGTTAAACTGTCTCAAAAAATAATGGAAAAGATACCCTTAAAAATAAATGTAGAAAAAATAATCAATAATTTTTTTGGAGAAAAGATAACTGTATCGGGACTTACAACAGGAAAGGACATTATTGAACAGCTAAAGGATAAAAACTATAAAAATATTATACTTCCCAGAAACATGATTAACGATAATAATGTTACGCTTGATGATTTGACAATACAGGATTTAGAAAAAGAATTGAATGCAGAAGTAATGGTTTGCGATGTTGATGGCGAAACGCTGCTTAACATGATTACGAAATAAACGGAGGAAAAGAATGGCAAGACCGGTGGTAACAATAGTAGGAAGACCAAATGTGGGGAAGTCCACACTTTTTAACAGGATAGCAGGAAAGAGAATTTCAATAACTGAAGACACTCCCGGAGTGACGAGAGACAGAATTTACGCGGAATGCGAATGGCTGGACAATCATTTTACACTGATAGATACGGGAGGTATTGAACTAAATACAACTGATACCATATTTTCACAAATGAGGGTACAGGCAGAAATAGCTATAGATATGGCGGATGTTATATTGTTTATGGTTGACGGCAAGGAAGGCGTTACGGCAGCAGATATGGAGGTTGCCCAGATGCTCAGAAAATCCAAGAAAGAAATTATACTGGTCGTTAATAAAATGGATAAGTTTATCAATGACAACAATATTTTTGAATTTTACAATCTGGGAATAGGTGAGCCTATTGCTGTTTCTTCATCAGAAGCTTTGGGAATAGGAGATCTTCTTGACGAGATAATTTCAAAATTTGATGAATCCATGGATTTAGACAGTGACGATGACAGCATCAAGATAGCTGTAATAGGTAAGCCGAATGCAGGAAAATCATCCATTATCAACAGGATAATAGGAGAAAACAGGGTTATTGTAAGCGACATACCTGGGACCACAAGAGATGCAATAGATACTAAGTTTGAGAAAAATGGGCAGAAATATACCCTGATAGATACAGCCGGCATCAGAAAAAAGAGTAAAATCAGCGAAACAGTTGAAAAATACAGTGTGCTCAGAGCTTTTACAGCGGTTGAACGAGCCGATATATGCATTTTAGTTATTGATGCTGACAAGGGAGTAACAGACCAGGATATACGAATAGCAGGATATTCACACGATAACAATAAAGGTATGATTATTGTAATTAACAAATGGGATTTGGTTGAAAAGGATAACAATACATTTAAGCAGTTTCAGGAAGATGTGAGAAACAGCCTTGCTTATGCAACATATGCGCCGATATTGACAGTTTCGGCATTGACAGGACAAAGAGTGAATAAAATACTAGATGAGGTTGATGAAGTTTATAATTTCAGAAACCTGAGAGTTTCCACAGGTGTTTTAAATGATATTATAACTGAGGCTGTTCTGATGAATCAGCCGAGAACAGTAAGAGGAAAAAGGCTTAAAATTTATTATGGTACACAGGTTGCTGTTAATCCTCCGAAATTCCTGATATTTGTCAATGATTCAAGCATTGTTCACTTTTCCTATGAAAGATATCTCGAAAATAAAATTCGTGAATCCTTTGATTACAAGGGAACACCTATAGTTATAGAATTTAGAAGCAAGCAGGAGAAGGACCTGTAATTTATTATCAACGGTCATTCGGATTCATTGTTAATAACGGAGGCAAATATGAAATTTATTTTAATAGCAATCATAGCTTATTTTTTAGGAAATATTTCATTTGCGTATATTTTAGGCAAATTATTTACAAAAAAGGACGTCAGGGAATACGGGAGCGGCAGTGCAGGCGCAACGAATGCTCTCAGAACTTTCGGAAAGAAAATAGCCGCTATGGTTTTGGCCGGAGATGTATTAAAAGGAGTTTTGGCAGTCATCATAGGAAGATATCTTGGAGGTCAGAACGGTGCTTATGTAGCCGGAGCATCAGTCATAATCGGGCACAACTGGCCGGCAATGCTGAAATTCAAGGGAGGAAAAGGAGTAGCAACCACAATAGGTGTTATGGTGATGGTTAATCCGTTTTTAACATCCATATGTGTACTGCTTGGTGTTATAATTATTATATTTACAAGAACAGTATCCCTCGGCTCAATATCAGGAATGGCACTGGCACCTGTCGTTGCGGTTGTTTTTGTGAGACCCTTTGATTTGACTCTTTTCATTTTCTGCTTATTTATAGCAGGTATGTCAATTTACAGGCATAAATCAAATATAAAAAGACTTATAGAAGGTAAAGAAAATAAATTGTAGGAGATGATGTTTTGAAGAGAAGAATAACATTGCTTGGCGGAGGAAGCTGGGGTACTGCATTGTCAAAGCTTTTGTCAGAAAACGGGCATGAGGTGACCGTCTGGCTGAGAGACGAAGAGCAATGCAGGCTGCTTAGTACCGAAAGAGTAAATATAAAATATCTGCCGAAAGTTAGAATTCCTGAAAATATAGTGTTTACATCAAATATAGATGAAGCTGTAAAAAATGCCGAAATACTTTTGATTGTTACACCCACACAAATGATTAGAAATGTTTTAAGGCAAATCAGCTGTGAACACAGAAAAGACAAAATAATCATCAATGCTTCCAAGGGCATTGAAATAGGTACAATGTGCCTGGTTTCAGATATAGTTAAGGAGGAGACAACAAATTGTACATTTGCTGTTCTTTCAGGGCCATCTCATGCGGAGGAAGTGGGGCTTTCTCTGCCTACGGCAATCACTGTTGCATGTGATGATAAGGATGTTGCGGAAGAAATACAGGATGCGTTCATGTCAACATATTTCAGGGTATACACAAATGAAGATGTAATAGGCGCAGAGATGGGTGGAGCTTTAAAAAATATAATTGCCCTCGGTGCAGGAATATCAGATGGTGTCGGATACGGCGACAACGCAAAAGCTGCTCTCATGAACAGAGGTATTGTCGAAATTGCAAGACTGGGTATTGCCATGGGAGCAGATATACATACTTTTTACGGTCTCTCGGGAATAGGCGATTTAATTGTTACCTGTACGAGCAAGCATTCAAGAAACTGGAATGCGGGTTTCCTCATAGGGCAGGGAATGTCCAGGAATGAAGCAATCAGCAAAATAGGCATGGTTGTAGAAGGAATCCCTACCACGTATGCAGCATATGAGCTGTCTAAAAAGCTGCATGTTGACATGCCAATAGTGGATGCAATGTACGATATTCTTGAAAATAATGCGGATGTTAAAGAAACAGTAAATAAACTTATGCTGAGAGATAAAAAAGAAGAAAAGCTGTAATAAAATAATACAGGTAAATATACAGGTACTTACCTGTATATTTTTTTGTATATTGATGTCACATATGCTCTAATTATAGTAACACCTTATTTGTTGGGACATATATTATTAGTAGCTAATGATAGCTGAGTAATAAAAGGTAGTGTATTTTTATTGGAGGAAAAATTATGAGATATAGAACAAGAAATAATCAGGACGCAGACTTCTTTGGGCAGGATTGCAATTGCTCAGATTCATGCCAGTGTCCACCATATGACCCATATAACCCATGTCCGCCTTATCCGTGCCCACCAGATCCTGGATTAATAGGCCCTACAGGACCAACAGGTCCCAGAGGCCCACAGGGTTGCCCGGGACCGAGAGGACCTCAGGGAGTTCAAGGCCCGCAAGGCCCACAAGGTCCACAAGGAATGCAGGGTCCACAAGGTGCACAGGGTCCGGCAGGAGCAACAGGTCCCGCAGGTCCGCAGGGCCCGGCAGGTCCGGTAGGTCCCGCAGGAGCAACTGGAGCAACAGGAGCAACTGGAGCAACAGGCCCACAAGGTCCGGCAGGAGCAGCAGGAGCAACAGGTCCACAAGGCCCGGCAGGTCCGGCAGGAGCAACAGGCCCACAAGGTCCGCAAGGTCCGGCAGGAGCAGCAGGAGCAACAGGTCCACAAGGTCCGGCAGGAGCAGCAGGGGCAACAGGTCCGCAAGGTCCACAAGGTCCACAAGGTCCACAAGGTCCGCAAGGCCCGGCAGGTCCGGCAGGAGCAACAGGAGCAACAGGAGCAACAGGGCCGCAAGGTCCGGCAGGAGCAGCAGGAGCAACAGGAGCAACAGGTCCGCAAGGTCCGGCAGGAGCAGCAGGAGCAACTGGCCCACAAGGTCCGCAAGGTCCGGCAGGAGCAGAAGGCCCACAAGGTCCGCAAGGTTTACAAGGTCCGGCAGGAGCAGCAGGAGCAACGGGAGCAACTGGAGCAACAGGAGCAACAGGTCCGCAAGGTCCGGCAGGAGCAACTGGAGCAACAGGAGCAACAGGTCCGCAAGGTCCGGCAGGAGCAGAAGGCCCACAAGGTCCACAAGGCCCGGTAGGTCCTGCGGGAGCAGCAGGAGCAACAGGAGCAACTGGAGCAACGGGTCCGCAAGGTCCACAAGGTCCACAAGGAATTGAAGGCCCGGTAGGCCCGACAGGTCCTACAGGAGCAGCAGGAACAACAGGAGCAACAGGATCAACTGGTGCAACAGGAGCGACAGGCCCACAAGGTCCACAAGGTCCGCAGGGAATTGAAGGTCCAATAGGTCCAACAGGTCCTACAGGAGCAACAGGAGCAACAGGTCCTACAGGCCCACAAGGTCCACAGGGTCCGCAGGGAATTGAAGGCCCAATAGGTCCTACAGGACCTACAGGAGCAACTGGAGCAACAGGAGCAACAGGAGCAACAGGAGCAACAGGAGCAACAGGAGCAACTGGACCTACAGGCGCAGGAGCTATTATACCTTTTGCTTCGGGACCGCTGACCACACTTACAACAGTTTTGGGCGGATTGGCAGGAACACAGGGACTTATAGGATTTGGCGCTAACGATACAGCAGTACTTGCTGGAGGAGTTATTGACACAACAGGTTTAAGCAACTTAGCATTTTCAATGCCGAGAGATGGAGTAATTACTTCAATAGCAGCTTATTTCAGCATAGGAGCAGCCGTTTCACTAGTAGGAAGCACTGTTACAATTTCAGCACAGCTTTACAGTTCAACCACTCCTAATGATACGTTCACTCCTATTGCAGGTACGATAGTAAACCTGGCACCGTCTCTTACAGGATTAGTTGCAATAGGCACTAATGCAAACGGCATAACATCAGGCCTTTCAATTCCTGTTACAGCAGGTACACGATTAATGATGGTATTTTCTGCAGCAGTTACCGCAGGTATAGATGTGGCATCAATAATCAGCGGATTTGCCAGCGCAGGTGTGACTATAGAATAGTTAAAAAAAATAAGGTCCGGAAAATCCGGACCTTATTACATCAATATTATTTCATATTATTTTTAATGTTGTTATCTTTATCATATTCATTTTGAATATCTTTTTTCATGTTTCTAAGCGACTGTTCCCTTCGCGTATTTTTAATCTGCAGTTCTGTCTGCAGAGCCTCATCATCAATCTGGTCCATTAACTTTTCAGTTTGTCTGTAATTAAATTCAGTATTTTCAATGTCATTTTTCATTTTGTTAATGGTGTCTCTTTTGTTCTCCAAATTATGCTTTCCCATACTGTTCTCCTTGTATTTTATATATATTTATTATGCCGAAATTTATTTTTAAAATACAGGTAAAATAATTATATAACAATTTTATAGTTTCATGAGTCAATTTTATATAACTGTCCGGGTTTTGGCGGAGAGCTTATTTTTTGCTGAATTTGATATGAATGTTACAGAGGAGCCTATAGTAATAAGCACAATACCTATAATGGTATTGATTGCTAAGGGTTCATGCAAAATAATAAGTGAAAGTACCGGAGCGATCGCGGGTTTTATGAAAAATACCATCGATGCAGCAGAGGCAGATACTTCGTCCATTGCCAGAAAGTAAAACATATAACCTAAGCCTGTTACAAATACTCCTATATATATCAATGCCGGCAGGCTGCTCACAGATATACCTCCTATAGCCGGTATATTGACAAATACATTAAATCCTTTATCTATAAGCAATGATGATATAAATACATTTTTTGATAAAGCAATAAACACAAGCATTTCAATGCTGCCCATCAGGAAGGTGAAGCAGTTAAGCACGGTACTGCCGTATCTTGAGCTTTTCAATTTCCCGATTACACTGTACAATGCAAATGTAACAGCAGCAAACAGAGAAAAAGCAATTCCCACAGCATTGTCAGACATATTCATTGGATTCAATATAAATATAATTCCTGCTGTACTTAAAATAATAGTCGCCACAGTATGCTTATATATTTTTTCTTTTAATATAAAATAAGCTAACGGTATCACAAATAAAGGATTGCAGCTGAACAATATAGCCACTGTTGAAGCCCTGCAGTACAAAACAGACAATTGATAAAACGACATGCTTACTACTACACAAATGAATCCTGTCAAAAAGAAAAATGCAAAATCGTTCCTATTAAGCTTAATCTCCCTTTTCTTAAGACTGCGGACAGCTAAAGGCGACAGCATCAGCGACCCAATTAAAAATCTCAAAAAAATCAATTGTATTGGATTAAATTGACCTGATACAAGCTTCAATGATATTTCCATTGTGCTGAAAAGCAATGCGGACAGCATGATATAAATGTATCCTTTTTTCATTTACTTTTTACACTCCCTTACATTTTATTCCGGACTTCCATACAAGTACCTGTTTCAATATACCAATATGCCATGAAAGTGCCTCGTTCAAAAAATGAGGAGTATATCATACATGAGAACGCATATCTGTCAGGTTTTCGGCTTCAGATTATCACCTTGTTAAAGCAGCTGGAATTACTTATTTTTATCGGTTTAACTTTTAAACGACGTAATCTGAAGTGTCATAAGATGTTAACATTCAATTATTCAGGAGTCATTATATATTAAATGGAGAAGGATGTAAATGATTTATTTTGTATGTGATATGAGAGTATGTTTATCGATTTATAGTTACTATTTATCTAAAAATTAAGATAGATGCATTCAATTGCTAGAATTTTCAGTCATTAAAATATGAGCTTATTTATTATTGGACAGTGTGTTTCTGCATAATGACTAATAAAAAAAATATTTTTTAAAAATAGTTATAAAAGAGCCTGGTATTAATACATTGCGAAAAAGTTAAAAATTTGACGGGGTTGACAAAGGACATATTTGGTAATATACTACAAATGAGTAATAAAATTATAAATTTATTTAATCATGGAATCAGGTGAGAATCCTGAACAATCGGGTTACTGTATTGCTGAGTGAATCCCAGTATGCCACTGCAAAAGCGGGAAGGCGGGACAAGCTATGAAGCTAAGTCAGGATATTTGATAAATAAATTCAAGATATTATTTTCCGACGAAAAATAATGGACTATAGGATTTAATTGTCTAGTGGCTATCCATGTCTGTATTTTTGTCGTACAGGCATTTTTTATTGTCTGTTTTCGATAAGAATAGGATGAGTTTTGGATGTCGGAAGAATATCGTTTACTCACTGAGCTTTTGAAAGGGGGAATGCTCATGATGGAAAGTTTTCCGTGCCATGGAATGGCAGCGCTATGTCACGGAAGGGGTAAGACTGCCAGGGAAATATTAAAAATTATAGGAGGGAAACAAATGATTAAAAATTTAAGCAAAAAAGTTTCGTGGTTGTTAGTTTTTATGATGGTATTCAGCATTCTTGTGATACCGAATACTGCAGAAGCAAGTGCGACTATTGACAATACAAAGGCAGGTTCTTACATTCAGGCTACGGCGACTGGTCTTTCTGCTGAAAGCTATATAAGAGTCACTACCCCAGGGGGAACAAATCCTTATACAGGTATAGCATATAAAGCTGTAGTCAGAGGTAATATTTTACTTACGTTCCCAGTTGGTACTAACTTAGCATCAGTTCCGGTAACGTTATATGCAAATGGATATAACTTTACTTTGAATGGTGTTACTGTAATGAATGGAAACTCCGCATCATTTACACTGGATTTAACAAAGGAAAATACAGCTACTCTGGATGTACCAACTGCTACGTATGAGTCTGGAACTTATGTGATAACAGGAGCTAAAGCGGGAGATACAATACAAGTAACTACATCTATTAATGTTTCAAATCCTCAAAGCTGGCTGGCAGGTACATATAATCAACCGGGATATCCGGCAACTCCGCCTGCAACAAATCCGAGCACGGCAAAGGTGACGAATGCTCTTACGGGATTTGCAACATTGACACCGGTTACTTTCACTGTTCCTAAGGGAACAACAGCTATGAAGGTTCTGGATGATTACGGAAAAAGTTTCAATATGAATATAACAGGAATTAGTAGTGGGTATATCAGCAAAATGGGTGTGAAGCCTTATCAACAAATTGGAGAGTTTGATATCAACAGTTACTCAGGATGGATGTATACAGTAGATGAAGGATCTGGCTGGTATTTTCCAAATGTAGGTGCTTCTGCTAAGACACTTACTAATAATACAACAATGATCTGGCACTTCACTATGGCGTATGGTGCAGATGTAGGCGCACCTTGGGGAGCTCCGGCGGGAACTCCTGGAATGCCGGCATCCTTTAATATGGACAGAGCCTTGATTTCTGACATAGGAAGCATAGTTCCACAGTGGGCAAACAGTGAACGACAGATAAAATAGTAAAATAATATTGATAATAAAATAAGGTGAGGGGGTCTGATTCCTCTTACCTTATTTTTTAGAATAAATATATTTTAGGAGGAAGAAATGTACCAAAATTTTAAGAAAAGCTCAGGACGAATTTCTATGCTGTTGGTTTTTGCAATGATACTTGGATCAGTAACACCAGGTTTTGCTCATACGTTTGAAGACGAAACAGTATATGAGGAAACAAATACTTCATCTCTTGGAGGAATCATGCCTTATGGTGTATTGTCAGAGGCTACAACTCCAGGGGCATTAGGTTATGAATTCAACTCTGAAACAGGAGAAATAACAAAGTATAAGGGAGCAGAATCAGTAATTGAAATACCTGAAAAGTTTAAGGTAGGAGAAGATATTATTTCAGTTGCAAAAATAGGTTCAAATGCATTTAGCTCTAATAATAATATAACGAAGGTAACCATTCCGGCAGGTATTGAAACTATAGGAAATGCTGCCTTTAGTAATTGTACAAATCTAAGTGAGGTAAGTTTAAATGAAGGGCTAAATGAAATAGGAGAAGGTGCTTTCCTCAATACGGGTATAGTAAAAATAACAATACCGTCAAGTGTTACCACATTGGGAGGAAGTATTTTTTCTGGTGTGTCCAGTTTAAAAGAAGTAACCTTAAATGAGGGGATAAAAGAAATACCTTCATTTATGTTTAGCCAGACATCAATAGAGAAGATAGATATACCAGGCAGCGTTGAAACTATAGGCGAAAGAGCCTTTTATCAGTGCAATAAATTAAAGGAAATAAACATATCGGAAACATCAGATAATGACATAACAATTAAAAATCTGGCTTTTGCCGAGTGTATGGCATTAGAAACAATAACTATCCCCGGCAGAGTTAAAAGTATAGGAGAGGAAGCCTTTTCATACTGTACAAAACTAAAGGAAATAACTTTAAAAGAAGGCTTGGAAGTAATCGGTGATAGGGCATTTTCTGAATGTAGTGCATTAACAAATATAAACTTAAACGAGGGATTGAAAAGAATAGGTGAGTCAGCTTTTGATAGTGCAATTGCAACGCATGTAACTATCCCTTCAACTATAGAATATATAGGGAGCATGATATTCGGATATAACGAAGAAATGGAAGAAATACTTATTTTACAGGAAGAGTCAAAAATAGAGATAGATGAATGGGCTTTTTTCTGTCAAAAAGATGTTGTTGTATTCAGACCTACTGCAGGTGATATAAAAACTCCGGAAGAGTTGGATTATGAATTTAACTCTGAAACAGGAGAAATAACAAAGTATAAGGGAGCAGAATCAGTAATTGAAA
>DAMBZP010000001.1:262804-298071 GCA_032059885.1 Sedimentibacter sp. | reverse complement strand
TACCTGAAAAGTTTAAGGTAGGAGAGGGAGAAGAGGAAAAAATAGTTACAGTTGTGGGTATAGGAACGGGAGCTTTTTATTTCAATCAAGAAATAACAAGTGTAACCATTCCTGATAGTGTTACAAGTATAGGTAAGTCTGCTTTTGGCGATTGTCAAAATTTAACTGATATAGTTTTTAATAATAAATTAGAAGAAATAGGCAGCTATGCATTTGAGAATACTAAAATAAAAAAAGTAGGCATTCCAAGTGATGTTAAAAAGATTTTGGAAGGGACTTTCAGAGGATGTGCTGCTTTAGAAAAGGTAACTTTGAATGAAGGCTTGCTGGAAATAGGAACCAGTGCTTTTGCCAATACTGGAATAAAGGAAATAACACTTCCTTCGACTGTTAAAACCTTGGGCATAAATGCTTTCAGTGAGTGTAAGAGCTTAACAAAGGCAAGCTTAAATCAGGGCCTGGAGAAAATACCGAATTCTTTATTCAGGGGCTCAATATTATTAAATGAAATAAATATACCGGCAAGTGTTACAGCCATAGGTTCAAATGCTTTTGCAAAAACAGGGGTAGAGAGTATAGTCATTCCCGGCAGCATTAAAGAAATAGCTGTGGAGACATTTTTAGACTGCACAAAGTTAAGTTCCGTAACATTAAGCGAAGGTTTAGAGATAATAAAAGCTCGTGCATTTCAGGGTGCAAGTTTTTCGGAAATAGTCATACCTTCAACTATAAGAACTATTGAAAGTGATGTAGTAAAAAATAATGTTAATTTAAAAAAAGTAATTATCAATTTAAATGAAGAAGATGTATCAAGTTCACCTGCGGCGGATAAAGTATATATTAATCCGGGAGCCTGGACGAACAGTCCTGTGCCGGAAGTAATTTATGCGGGTAGAATAGCTGATGATGTCAAAACACCTGCCGAATCAGGGTATGAATTTGATGATAAGACCGGAACAATCACAAAATACAACGGTTCAGAGGTAAAAATAACTATACCGGAAAAATTCAAGATATTTAATGGAACAGAAGAAAAAATTGTTTTAGTTGAAAGAATTGGTGAAAAGGCATTTAAAGACAATAAAATAATAGAAAGTGTCATTATTTCAAGAGGAATTAAAAGTATAGGCAAACTTGCTTTTGATAAATGTAGCAATCTCCAGGAGGTTACTTTATATGATGGGTTGGAAATAATAGAAGATGGTGCGTTTTATGAAGCAAAAATAAAAGAAATTGAGATACCAGGTACGGTTAACTCCATAGGAAATTCGGCATTTTACAAATGCATTGAATTAACATCAGTAATTTTAAAACCTGGAACTATAATAAGTGGTATAAAAGAAATAGGCAAAAATGCATTTGAAGAAACTGCTGTTAAAAAAATAGAAATACCTGCCAGTGTAAAAACTATTGGGGACAAAGCTTTTTATAACTGTAGTTCTTTGACAGACTTAACTTTAAATTATGGATTAGAGGAAATAGGAAAAGAAGCGTTCAGCAAGACTCCTTTGACCAAGTTAGACTTTCCGGCATCTGTTATAACTGCAGGAGAAAAAGCATTTTATGGGTGTATGGTTTTAAAGGATGTTAATATACGTAGCAGATTAACAGAAATATCTGATGGACTGTTTGGAAATACGGTTATAGAGGAAATTCAACTACCGGAAAATGTTCGGTTCATAGGAAAGGGAGCTTTTAGTGATACTAATCTGAAGAAAATAACTATATCCGGCAGAGTTGAGATCATAAGTGAAGAAGCATTTAAAGGATGTACAGTCTTGGAAGAAGTAACCATCAAAGAAGGTGTAAAGGAAATATTGAAGGCTGCTTTTTCGGGTACAGCAATAAAGGAAGTTGTAGTCCCCTCAACTATTACAAATTTAGCTCCTGATGCGTTTCCATCCGGAATAAAAATTACACATGCAGAAGTGACGGATGAAGGTGAAAATGTAATAGCCGATCCAATTCTTAAAATGATGATTAATGAAAGCATGGGAAGAGAAAACCTATATGCTGTTGTAACGGAGTCTGATTTAGAAAATCTTAAAGCTCTTAATCAATCATCTGCTTTAAATGGAGATGAATTATGGCAGATGAAATCTATAAAAGATTTAGAACGTGCTGTGAAGCTTAAAAATATTTCATTGGTGGGAACAGATGTAACAGATTTAAGTCCTCTGAAAAACTTGCCTCTTGAGAGTATTGAAATTATGGGAGAATACATAGGAAGTGATCCTGAATTGAAGGGGGGAAAATTATCCCTGACGGATATCAGTCCTCTTGGATATATTGAAACACTTACAAATATTCGTATATACAACACAAAATTGGAGGACATCAAACCATTAGGTAATCTGAAAAATATAATTGATTTGTATATACCAAATAATGAAATCTTTGATATAACTGTTTTAAAGGATATACCCATAGGTAATAGAATGATTATCTCCGGAAATTGCATAGCTGACTTTAGTATATTAAAAGGAAAGCCTGGCTTTCATTTTTCAACAAGCGGTTATCAAAGAGTGACCATTGTAGCGGAATCAAAATTATTCGATAATCCTTTAAGGGATGAAAATGGTAAATGCTTTAATATATTTGACAATGAATATGTTAAAAACGAAGGAGAAAAAATAAGGATATTAAAATTACCTGAAGGTAATAAGCCTATAATTGTCAAATATGGGTATGCTGAAGCGGAAAACACTCTTACCATAAAACTTTCTATCGCAGATGTAATATCTGATCCTGTTTTGAAAAAAGCAGTTAATCTATACAGAAATGCTGTATACAAGGAAAAAAGACCTGTGGATCAGATGGTGACTAAAAATGAGCTGGAAGAAATGACAGAATTTAATTTGAATTATATTACTGAGGATGAGAAAAAACTTATTACTGATATTTCAGGCTTAGAGTATTTATCAAAGGTAACGGAACTTAATCTAAAGGGTACAAGTGTAATAAATTTAGCTTCGATAGGCAGTCTGACTAATTTAAAGAAGATTCTCTTAGGAGGTTCTTATGAGGGAAGCAATCTTGGATACAACAATACCAAATGGCGTGCTCCGTTGAAAGATATCGGTCCGCTGGCGGGATTGGTAAATTTAGAGGATATTTATATTAATGACTCTGAGGTTGTTGATGTTTCTCCGTTAAAGGATTTGAAAAAAATCTCTGTTCTTTATTTAATGAGAAATAAAATTGAAAGTGCTGAAGAAATAAAGGATGTCCCTGTAGCCTCAGGCTTGTATTTACAAGGAAATTGCATCGGAAATTTAGCTGTATTAAATGATAAAAGTGCAGTAAAGAGCTACTTAGGTCAAAGCGTGAGAGTTTCTCCTGATACTGCGGAATTTGCTAATCCATTGAGGAACATCAAAGGTGATTTTGTTATTCTTCCTGTAAATGAATATATTATAAATACAGGAGATAAGAATGAAAAGCTGAAGGTATTGAAGATTCCTGCTGAAGGTAACAGTATACTTGTGGAATATGATATTACCGAAGGAGGCAAAAGCACTCTCCTGACAGATATCTCTTCAATCAGGACTGAATTTGGAAAACAGCAGGTTTCATTCAAAGTTATGAAAACGGATGGAGGTACAATAAGTAATGCAAGGATACAGTTGTGGAATGATAAAAAAGAGGAAATGTTAAATGAAGGTGCTGCTCCATATGCCTGGACTCTTGCAGACGGCAGCTATACTTATAAGGCTTCCCTTGACGGGTATGCAGTAAAAGAAGGATTCTTCACTGTAAAGGGAGCGGCATTGACAGTTGAGGTAAGGATGACTCCGATTCAGACCGATAATCCCGGTGGAGGCGGAACCGGCGGAGGCGGAACCGGTGCTCCGTTGCCTGCGGAAGAGGTAACAGAGCCTGTGCCTGAGGAAATACCTGCAAACCTTAAGTATGAAAAGGAAATAAAGTTAGAGAATGGCAGTGTTAAAATTTCACCTTATACCTTTGACGGCAAGGTAATGTTTACAGCTAAAGAAGAAAAATCTTATTTGGAGCTTAAGGCTGTTGATGAAAAAGGAAATAATGCAGAGGTTAAAAAGCCTTTATTTGTGGAAGTTAAGTATGAAGGACAGGTTAAAAATCCGGATAATGTCACGGTTGTTTTCATAGATGAGAATGGACATGAGGAGTCCGCAGGCGGAATATATGATGCTGCTGCGGGAACTGTAAAGTTCATCACAAATAAATTAGGAAAGTTTATTGTCCGTGAAGGTTCAAAAGAGTTTAGTGATACCTCTGAGGTGGAATGGGCTAAGACAGCAATAGAATCTCTTGCTGTGAAGGGTATAATGAACGGAAAGTCGGAAGACTTGTTTGCACCGTCGGATAATATTACGAGAGCCGAATTTGCGGCATTGATATCAAGGATGATGAAGCTGAATGAAAATGCGCAGTCCGGCATTTCCTTCGGAGATGTTACAAGTGATAAATGGTATTACGGTCCTGTTGCGGCGGTATATGAAGAAGGTCTGATTAACGGTAAATCAAGTGAAGTCTTTGATCCGAATGGTAATATTACAAGACAGGAAATGGCAAAAATAATAGGAGGCTTGCTGAGGATTAATTATGAAAATAAACAGGGAGCATATAAGTTGACAGAATTTAAGGATGCTGATTTAATAGCTGACTGGGCTAAGGATTCAGTTGGGGCTGCGGTAAACAGCGGTGTTATTGTAGGAATAGACGGAAGCTTCATGCCTGACAAAAATGCTACTCGTGCAGAAGCTGCAGTTATGATCTACAGATTGTACTCGTTGTTTATGGACAGATAGTCAGTAATGTTAATACATAAAACCCATCCCGGTACGGGGACGGGTTTTATGTCTGACAGCAGGTGTTCTGCGATATAAGCTTAAAGGGAAGAGGTATAAAATGAAGTTAGGTGAAAAAAAACAGATTAACAGAATAATAAGTCTGGTGCTTTGCTTTTTCATGGTGTGGTTTTCTGCCGTACCTGTTGGTGCGGAGGGGTTTTTACCTGAATCGGAATACTGTGAAGGCGATAATTCTTCAGAAGCTGCGGAAGGAAGAGTAACAACCGATTCTTCCATTACAGGCAGCGGTATTCGTATGCTTGAATTAGTTTATGATAAATTTCAAGGATCCGGAACAGAATCAAGCCCTTATATGATTTCTTCTGAGGAGGATTTAAGAAATCTGGCAGCAGAAATTAACAATGACAGTAAAAAATACGAAGCAAAGTTTTTTGAAATAGAAGAGGGAAAAGATATTGTTCTTTCGGATGAATGGATTCCCATAGGAACAGAGGAAAATCCTTTCTTAGGTAATTTTAACGGAAATAACCGGATAATTAAAAATGTAAATATTACATCATCCTCCGCAATTAAGTATCAGGGTTTATTCGGTTACAGCAAGGGTACTATAAGTAATCTGCATGTAACAGGCAAAATAGAAACTGACTCAGATTATGCAGGTGGAATAGCAGGATATGCTGAAGGTGAAATTTTAAATTGTACCTTTGGAATGGATGGAAAAAGTATTGTTGTGGGAAAGGATTATGTAGGTGGAATTGCGGGATATTCTTCTGTATCACAAATTGGAACAAAGGATTTCTCCAACAGCTTAAAAAATAATGGTAAAATTAAAGGAAAGAAAAATGTAGGCGGTATATTTGGCTGTTCATCCGGCAGTAATGGGATAATCAATATGAGATTGGAAAACACAGGTGATGTGGAGGGAACGGAAAATACAGGAGGAATAGTTGGTTATTCCATAAACGAGATAAACTTTTCCGATTTATCATCAGTGTCTAATGAGGGAAGCATCAGCGGAATATCCAAGGTTGGTGGGATAGGAGGAAATTTAGAAGGTATAAATCTTAAGTCTGCAAGAATAAGCAATAATGGTAAAGTAACCGCAGTAAAAGATGCCGGCGGTATAGCCGGCTACTCATCGTTATTTAGTATAAATCAAGATTCCGAAGTTATTAACAGTGGGAATATAGAAATCCAGGAATGCAACGCCGGAGGAATAATAGGTTATATCTGGAATCCATTTACTGCAGGTGATTCTAATATTGAAAATAAAGGGAATATAACTGCAAACGGCTCTGATGCAGGGGGCATAATAGGTTCAACAACAAATGACATGTTTATAAAATCAAAAGTAAAAATAAGCAATGAAGGAAATATCAGAGCTTTATCAAATGCCGGTGGAATACTTGGATATGGAGATAATGTAAATGAATCCTTGAATATTATCGGCGGAGAAATAGTTAACAGCGGAAGTATTTATGCTGAAAACAGTAATGCAGGAGGAATAGCCGGTCTGGCATCCGTAATTACAATAGGTTCAGATTCCAAAATATACAATGAAGGAACTGTTACAGCTGCATTTAATGCAGGGGGGATTTCCGGATCACTGTCGGAAAGCCTGACTGCAGAAAATAGCGCAGTTGTTATAAATGAAGGAAACATCAATGCTGAAGAAAACAATGCGGGCGGAATTATTGGTGTTGTTGGAAGCGTGATTTTCAGATTAGGTTCAAAGGTCGCCAATAGGGGATCTGTTGAAGCAATTGGGGATAATGTCGGAGGAATCAGTGGGGAATCATACAGCATTAATGTTGTAGGAACAGCTGAGGCGGAAAATAACGGTTCAATAAAAGGGAAAAACAATGCCGGAGGAATCAGCGGACTATGTAAAAACAATATAAATGTTATACAGGGATATTTAATAAATGATGCTGTTGTTGCTGCATCAGATAAAAATGCCGGAGGAATAGTCGGAAAAGGCATGGTATCTGATAGTAAGACTTTTACTGTAAACAAGTCAGCGTCCATTGGTGAAAAGGTGTTTGCATCTGAAAATGCCGGAGGAATAGTTGGATATATTGAAGGGAAGGCAGAAGTTTCCGATTCATATAATACAGCTATTGTCCCTGAAGGGGATTCTTTCGGTGGAATAATAGGAAGTTCTTCGACAGCAGATATATCCATTATTGATTCATTTTCCTATATAAAAGAAGGACACATAATCAAAAACATACCTCTGACAAAAGTAGATGCTAAAATAAAGAACAGTTATTATTTAGTAGATAATGGTTTCGTTATTGATAATAATAGTTCGGCTAAAACAACAGATGAATTTAAATATGGTAAACTTGCATACATGCTTGACAGAGAAGAATCCGGTAAAAGAAAGAACCTGTGGGGACAAAAAATAGGAATAGATGAAATACCTGTTCATCATGATGGGAGCAATCTTCACCCCATGGCTTATAAAAATGAATTACAGGAAAATAAAAATCTTGAAGGTATAATGGTAGACTTTGATATTGAAGCGGATTCTATATATAGGGTATACGATAATTGCATATATTTAAACAGGGGCAATCAGATAAAAATAAAAGCAGTCGGTTTAAACGAGGATCAAATGCTGGTATTTTCTCCGCCGGGAATGGTCAGATTAATAAAGAAAGAATATATTTTGACCGGAAGCGAAAGAGATGTTCAATTAACATATGTTACTGGAGTACGTATAGCAGGTGATACTGACTGGTACAACAATATTGAAAAAACATTTGAAATAGGTACGGAAGCACAGTTAATCGGAATGATGGAGCTTGTATATGGAGGCATTGACTTTGAGGGTATAACAATAACGCTTACAGATGATATTGATGTTGCTTCAATTGTGTGGAACCCCATAGGGACAGAAGAGATACCTTTCAGAGGAACCTTTGAAGCAAGGAAGAAATCTAAAGATGGATCCCCGGAATATGCATCCATAAGCAATTTCAACTATATATCCGGTGATGTAAATTTTGGAGTGTTCGGATATGTGGAAGGGGCTGCAATTAAAAATCTTAAGGTGAGCGGCTCTGTTACGGGAATAGGCAATCTTGCAGGAATAGCTGCTAATTCCAAAAACAGCAGCTTTACAAACTGTGTTAACAATGTGAATATAAATGGTACGGCTGTTGTGGGGGGAATTGCTGCCGTTTCTGAAAACAGCAAATATGAAGAATGTGTAAATGTTGCACATATATATTCGTCTGACATATCAGGCAAAGCAGGAGGAATATCCGGAACTGACGATTCAGGAGAATTTGTGGAATGTCGAAATGCTGGCTTTGTTCAGTCCGCAGGAGGTGCAGGGGGAATTTCTTCGGAAATATGGAGAGAGGGAAGACTAAAAAATTGCCTGAATGAAGGTACAGTTGAAGGAAAGAACTATACAGGAGGTATTGTTGGTAATACCACAATAGCCGGTATGGGGAAGATAAGGCTCACAGAATGCTATAACTCGGCAAAGGGTACTGTCAAGGGAAGTGGTATATATGCCGGCGGAGTGATAGGTCTGGCGGGAGGAATTACTGTCCTCAGAGGCTGCTTTAACGATGGTTCAGTTGACAGCAGAGCTGAGAATGCAGGCGGGGTGGCAGGCTCATTGTATTCAGGAGCAACTGTTGAAGGATGCTACAATTCAAATACCGGTATCGTAAAAAATAAGGGGAAATATACGGCAGGAGTTTTCGGAGCCATAGGGATAAATACGAAATTTGAGGGTATTTATAATGCAGGACAGGTATCAGGTGATGGAGATTACACTGCCGGAGTATTTGCTTATGGTCCGTCAGGAATGTATGATAATGTAAAAATGTGCTACAATACAGGAGAGGTAGAAGGCAGCGGAATGTTTGTTGCCGGAGTTTGTGCTTACTTGCTTGGAGAAAAAAAATACTCATCAAATCGTACAAGCTATCTATATCAGTGTTACAATACAGGCACAATAGCCGGAACAGGACCAAATACTGTAGCAGCAGGAATTACGGGTACAAATTATATAGATTCTTCAGGCGGTATTGGTTCCTATGTTGTAGACTGCTATAACATAGGGAAAATTTCAGCTGCAGATCCTTTTAACATAGGTGCAATAACAGGAGTAAATGGAGAGGGAAATGGGAATTCATATTATTGGGAAGGTTCCGTGGAACTGCCCGAAGGTGTGAAAATTACAGATTACAATTATGCAACTCCATTGGATAAATATGCTTTTGAAAGCGGTAAGGCAGCATATCTCCTGGATGATGGAGGTACCCCTGTCCGCAAGAATATATGGGGACAGGGGGAGAAATATCCTGAGCCTTCATCTAATCAAGCTAATCCAATATATAAGATGACATTGAAGGCTACAGGTCCTGTGGAAGGATTTGAAGATGAAGAAGCAGGCAGAAATAAAATAGGTTATAATAAATTTGAATTACCAAGGGATGGAATTATTGAAATATACACATCCGCAGGAAAAGAGGCCAAAATTACATATAGTACGAAGACAGGATATTCCTTAAATACTATATTACCTGCAGAAAAAAAGGTTGATATAAATATTGATGAGGAAGAAAAAGTAATAAAATTAAATTTAACTGACAGAACAGATTTACAAATAGATATAAATTTTATTAAATTACCGGATAATCTATCAGAATTTTATACTATTACTTTTGATGGTAACGGAGGTTATTGGAAAGATGGTGTAACTCAAATGCCTGTGCCTGTTAAAGGAGGTTCCAGGGCGGTTGAGCCTGAAGCACCTTCCAATAATTCTATTCATGATGTTAAACAGAGAATTACCGGATGGTATAAGGATAAGGAATGCATGATTCCATATGACTTTACGGCTGTTGTTATATCAGATATGACTCTTTATGCAGGATGGGAAACTGTTACACAGCATAGAGTTATACTTGATGCCAATGGAGGTAGCTTTGGAAAGGATGATATAACAGAGAGAGTTGTACTGACGGATGAAGGTGAAAGTGTTGAAATAACTGAAAATCCCGTAAGAGATAAATATGAGTTTGCAGGCTGGTTCATTGATTCGGAATGCTTATATGCATATGATTTATCGTCAGCTATAGTATCTGAAATAAAATTATATGCCGGTTGGATAGAAGAAGGAAAGTGGAGAATCGTATTTGATGGCAACGGCGGAGAAGTAAAGAGTGGCGATGAATATGTCAAGGCTGTTGCAATATCAATTAATAAAGGTGATAAATTAAAGGAAATAGAGGTTAAGAGGGATAAAAAGGGAACAAGTACCTTTGATTTTGCAGGATGGTATACTGAGAATGGAAGAGAATGGGACTTCCATGATGTCGTTGAAGGCAATATGATTTTAAAAGCATCGTGGAAGGAGAATTTCTTTCAAGAGAAGGGTGTATATGAAATAGACAGTCTTGAGGCCTTAGAAACCTTCCGTGATATGGTCAATGAAGGAGAAACATACCAAGGCTCTATCTTCATACTTACGTCAGATATTAAGCTTCCGAGAAATTGGGTTTCCATAGCAGCCGGACATACTCCTAGTTCGGGCAATTGGGATATTGGATTTCGAGGTGAATTTGATGGCGGAGGCCATACTATAACTCTTGACAATTATCAAACAAACCCCGTATTCGGTTTGCTGGGCTATGAAGGTGTTATAACAAATTTAAACATTAAGGGTAACCATGTTTACAATATATCTGTTCCTTTAGTAGCATCCTCTCATGGAGAGGTAAGTGATATAAATGTATCCGGAAGCTTCTACAGATGCGTAAGCGGAGTGGTCCTTGAAGCATTCACCGGAACGATTAGAAACTGTAAAATAGGAAGAGACTCGGTAATAGACGGAGATGGTGCTGTTGCCGGAATACTTTCACTTTCCAGAAGCCAGGGGCAGGATGGACCTGTGAGTATTGAAGGCTGTACTGTTGAGCCAGGTGTAACTATAACCGCATCATCCGGGGATAGTGTTGTACAGGCCTTAGGAGGAATAGTAGCCTATGGAATGGGAGTCATAAGAGATTGTACAAACGGAGCCGAATTGAGGGCAAATTATACAAGATCTCAGGAGCCAAGAATAGTAGGTGGAATAGCAGGAAGAGTAAATTATTTTGGAAACAATATAATTATAGGATGTGTTAGCACCGGAAATATAACTTCAACTGGCGGAACTATAGGCGGAATAGCAGGAACTCAAGATACAGATGTTGATGGTACTAATAAGGATGTTGAAATTAAAAATTGCTACAGCACAGGCAATATCAGGTCAACCGGCCGCGTTGATTATCTTGGGGGAATAGGAGGCAATGTAAGTATAATTTCCGATTCTTATTGGTATGGTGAATACTTAGATGTTCCTGAAGGCTCAAATATGGCCGGAGCTATAACAGGCAATGGCAGCACCTCTGTCAAAAATTGCTATTACGGCGTTAAAGATTCTGCTTCCTATGAGTCAAAGATGTTTATAAGCGATAAATCTGATGGAAAGGGTTCTGAAAAGCGAACAGCGGAGGAATTTAAAATAGGTATGGTTGCCTACCTGATTGATGGTGCAGATAAAGCTCATAATAATGACTGGACTCAGGATTTTGATAAGGGACATCCGGTTTTAGGAAAGCCTTCTATGTATATGATTACAATAAAGCGCAGTACAGGACCCGGATATATAGAAATAAACAATCGAAATGATGTTGCATTTTGGGGAAACGGAAATACGGTAACCATAAATTCTTTCCCGGATGAAAGTACAGAAACCCATGAGTACAAGCTGGATAAAATACTCGTATATGATGCGGACGGCAATCAGGTTGACTGCAGCCCCGAAGAATTAGAATTTAAAATGCCGGCTAAAAATGTAACCGTGGAAGCAGAGTTTGTTGCCGTTGAAAAGCCCGTCACTCCGCCTGAAGATAAAGAACCTGATCTTCCGGCAAAACCTGACAAGCCGGACAAGCCAGACAATAATGATGATATAACCCCTCCAGATTCAACTAAGAACACAGAAGTTGTTGAAGGAGGAATAGATGATGGAGACGGAATCGGTGATGGAACAGGTGCCGGAATAGGCGAAGGAACAGGTGGCGGAACGGATTTAAACGGAGACGGAAGCCAGGGGAATTTCTCAGGTCAGGGAACGGGAACACCGGTTAAAGACAGCAGTAAAAGTAAAAGTGACAACAGTGCTGTTAAATCTCCGGAGCAGCCTGAAAATAAAGAATCGGTTGTTTCAGAAATGAAACCTGAAGATAAGCAAGCACCTCCTGAGCCTGAGAAAAAAGAGCCGGATAAGGAAGAAGAATCCGATGTGTTTAAAACACTTCAGGACAACATAAAGGAAAAGCCTAGTGTGCTATTACTTATAGTTTTGGCAGTCCTTCTTGTAAATATAATAATAGCCTTTATCCGATTTAAAAAACTTAAAAAATAAAGATACAAGGATGCCAGTTCTTTTATAAGAGCAGACATCCTTTCTTATTTATTGATATATTGATAATTATCTATGAACAAGATTACAATAAATTTGACAAATATATCCAGTATACGTATAATGGTAATAAACTCAACAGATTGGAGAATTTGACATCAATAGTTACTCAGGCTGGATGTATACGGTTGATGAAGGGTTAGGGCCATATCTGCCTAATGTGGGAGCATCATCAAAGACACTTACTAAGAATACAACAATGGTATGGCACTTTACCATGGCTTATGGTGCGGATGTAGATGCTCCATGGGCATCGCCTGATGGCGAAACACCGGGAGGAGGATCACCTGGCGGAGGCACACCGGGAGAAGGAACAATTGATGACATATGGTATAAATTTTCTTTTACGGATGAAAACGATAAAAACATTGACGGATATATATCGGGTCTGGGAAGTAAGCTTGAGGAGCCAAGTGAGGACATTTATGCAATAGCTGCCGAAGAAGGGGCTGTAGTCTGGAAGCAATATATGTTATCCGGTGAGTCATGGTCTGAGACAGGAGTTACATATGCCTCCAATCCATTTGAAGATATAACCACTGCAAGCATATCGGACTTTGATGATATGCGGGAACAGGATATTTCTGTACAGGCAATACCCACTATAAAGGATGTTAAAAATGCTATAAACGAAACAATTGAAGAAATTAAAAGAACGTTTTATAATAGAGTAGGGTTTGAGCTTCAAGAGCTGACGGACAAAGACAAAAAAATGATAGTAAACGGGATAGCCTGCGGAGTGGATGACAACATGTTCTGGGGTGTGGCTCAATATATTACAGGAGCGGAGCAGCCCGACGATGATTATTTCTTTATGAAGGCTAAGTGCTATACAGACGCTGCATTTTTATCTGCATACACTGTCGCTTCCGTGGGAAGTGCGGCAGAAGCCGTAAATGCGTTAAAGAGAGCGGGACTTTCTGCACAAATGGCTATGGCTGCATCTCCAACAGGTGCGGGTTCAGCAGTTTTGGGAACAGCGACAGTAGCGCAGTTAGCGGAATCGGTTGTTATGACAGGGGTTTCCTTTGTAACGGCAAAAATGGCTGAAAACTCCGGGAATGTCCTTCGTAATGATGTAGGCAAGCTTTCAGAAACAAAGCAGTATGATATAGAGGTCAGCCTTAGCGATATAGAGTATAAGAATAAAAAGGAGCTAACTGCCGAAGAGGTAAATCAATGGTGGTTCGATGAAGCTGGATATTCTCCTCCATACAAGGAAGAAACACCTGTTTATGAGATAACATTGACTGAGAAAACAAAATTTGTCAGGGTATATAGAGAGGATAAAGGTAATCGAGTAAGGTCCTGGATTATGAAGGAAGAACAGATAGAAGGTCTTACCGCTGCACAGATAAAGGATAAATTTGCTCTGCCTATTGAGCCTACGCACGTATGCGATGTTAATGTTCCTGCCAATACTAAAATACGCGTGGGGACTGCAGCGGAACAACCTGGATTTGGTGGAAAGGGCGGAAGTATACAATTTGATTTAATGAATAAACAGAATAAAAACTGGTTTAGTATAGGAA
This sequence comes from Sedimentibacter sp., assembly GCA_032059885.1. Taxonomy (GTDB): domain Bacteria; phylum Bacillota; class Clostridia; order Tissierellales; family Sedimentibacteraceae; genus Sedimentibacter. The sequence goes on along the minus strand of DAMBZP010000001.1, from coordinate 284,245 downwards.
TAGAATTACCATAAGGAGGACAATATGATAGAATATATAATAGAAGATTTTTCGGTATTATACATTAATGGAAGACGGTTAAATTTCAGATATAAAATCGAAAAGGTATTTGACAGAGGCGATACGCTGATAGTGTTTTTAGGAAAAACAGTTCCGAAAAAAGAATTTTATCCGATTTTTTATCCTAGCAACGGAATATATGCCCTCTCTCCAAACGGAGAATACTTGTGGAATATTGAAGTGTTTTTCAGGCCGGGGCATGCGCTTAAAGGGGTTAAGGTTTTGCCTGTATATAGGTTTGTTGACGCAGACATTGATCAGCATGGAAATCTTGTTGTACATACGGATATGGGAGTTGGCTATATACTTGACATTAAGGAAAAACAAATTGTTGGGTATTTCAAAAGCAAACAAAGACCGATAAATGTTAGAGAGCAGACAATTCCATACCTCCAAACGAGTGAGACTGTTTTGGAGATAAACGGCAGGGAGCTTGATTTTTCATACCGTATCGAAAGAATTATTGAGCTTAACAATATGTTGATTATAAACCTTGATTCTACTCGCAGAAGCATTAGAGAACAACCGGAAAATGGAGTTTATGGAATTTCTCCTGATGGAGAAATCCTATGGAATATAGAGGAGTTTTTCAGACCTGATGATGTTCAGAAGTATGGTTTGCCTATAGAATTTTACGAATCCATATCATTAGATGATGATGGACGATACCTTGAGGTGGATACATATTATAATATTGAACATACGCGGATCAGATATACACTGGATGTTGATAAAAAACAGGTTGTGAAAAGAGTTGTGAAAAAAAAGAAAGGTATATAAGCAAATGTTAAGGAGGAAATAACAATGTCTGAATATAATATAAAAAACGATTCGATTCTTGAAGTTAACGGAAAGCAGTTGGATTTCAAATATAAAATTAATAAGATTATTGATATAAATAATACATTGGTTGTTCTGCTTGATACAGAAATTAAGCATTGGTATGATGAAGGAATGTTTAATTTGCCTAACGGAATATATGGAGTTTCATATCAATCAGAAGTTTTGTGGAATATAGAGGAATTTTTCAGACCGAGCAATAAATATAACAACTCTCGTAATATGCTTTCAAATAAGGTTGTTGAAATGAATCTATACAATACATATAATTATTTACACAGAAGATCTTTAACAACATTTACTGATATAAAACAGTTGACAGACGGGAGTTTAGCCGTGTATACGGATGTGGGTACAGCATATGTGCTTAATATAGAAGAAAAAGAAATAGTGGGGAGCTTTAAAAGTACGGTAAAATGCAACGGTAATATAGATTACCGAATTAAAGACGGTTCAATACTGGAGATAGCCGGCAAGCAGCTTGATTTTGTGTTTAATATAGAAAAGGTAATAGAAATTGAGAATATGCTGGTAATAGGTCTTGCAGATATAGAAAATTTGCATAATGGAATTTATGCAGTTTCTCCGGAAGGGGAGATTTTGTGGAATATAGAGGAATTTTTCAGGCCCGGGAACCCTTACTGGCATGAGCCTTATCCTGATGAAGCGACTTCACTTTTGCGTTTGGATGATAATGGTAATCTCGTTATAGGGGATCTTTCAGGGGAATATATCGTTGATGTAAAGAATAAGCTAATAATCACTCACTATATGGTAAGATAATAGATAATATTACCTGCTTGCAGGCAAAGGAGGAATGGACAAGATATGATAGAATACATAAAAACCGGAGAAACGGGTTTGAAGGTTGCAGGGAAAGTTCTTGATTTTGAATATGATGTGGAAAAAGTCCTTGAAGCAGATGATATGCTTATTATACTTTTAGGAAATTCGGATAAATATGTAGAATACGGAAAGGGACCGGGACGTCCCTTTAACGGAGTATATGCTGTGTCTGAGAATGGAGAAATACTGTGGAATATAGAAGTATTTTTCAGACCCGGAAGGCTTTATAATGACACAAGAATTGAAATAGACTATAAATTTACCGACATACTGATTGACGATGACGGAAACCTTGTAGCTTATACCAATACAGGCAAAGCATTTGTACTAAATATTAATCAAAAGCAGATTATAGGATATTTTATAAGCAGAAGAAAAAGAAGACGCGGAGAATACAACATAAGGCGAAATACCATATTGGAAATTGCGGGCAGGGAGATAGACTTCAGATTTTTCATAAAAAAAATTATAGAAACAGACAACATAATAATTGTTCATCTGTGGGACCCTTCTGGTATGATGTACATGGAGCCTGTAAACGGAATATACGGGGTCTCAAATGAAGGAGAAATATTATGGAATATAGAAGAGTTTTTCAGACCTGGTGCAGTAAATATATTCAATTGTTATCCCATTGATTTTTTTACAGATGCTAATATGGATGATGCAACAGGACATTTAGTTGTTGATACATACTGTGGTAACAGATATGTGCTTGATATGGACAAAATGCATATAAAAGGCCTGCAAGATATAAAATCCAATGGCAAAAATTAAACGATAAAAGGAGAAAAAATGAGACTTGCAAATTTTAGAAAGATGCTATTATTTATTTTGATATTTACTGTAATGTCATCTATAACTTATGTAGCATATGCTGAGGAAGATGCTGATTATGACTGGTATAAATTTTCTTTTACAGATGAAAACGGAATAAATATCACCGCATATATTTCCGGCTTAGGAAGTAAGTCTGGGGAGACAACAGAGGACGTTTATGCCATAGCTTTTGAGGAAGGGGATACTGTTTGGAGAGAATACTTATTATCTGGTGGAAATTGGTCTGAAACAGGTGTAATATATGAGTCAGATCCTTTCGAAATAATGGAGGATTATACAGGCCAATCAGAATTAAAAGGTCAAATGATAGAATATTATAAAATGTTTTATGAAATATTTAAAGTCTTTTTCCTTATAGCGCTATAATTATAAATAATATTGAAAAGTTAATCAGGAAATTTTCAATGATAAGCGGGGAATAAGGAGGGATTCTCCATTTCCCCTTCAGATTTGCGGCAAAATTGTTACAGATAATAAGATTTTACCTATCCTTCAGGATCATAGGCATTAATCCAGTTGTAATTAAATTTAAAAAGTTTAGAAGGTCTGTGACCCGCATCTCTGGTTGTTTCATTAGTTTCAACAACCATAGGGGATATTTTTCTTCTGAAATTAGCTTTCAGCAGTTCTTCATCGAGGATTATTTCATATACATTCTGAAGCTCTGTAAGTGTAAATAAAGGTTTCATAAGATTGAAGGCTATGTCGGTATATTGAATTTTATTTCTTAATCTATCTATTCCATATTCAATTATCTTAGCATGATCAAACCCTATACCGCTTGATTCTATAATACTTCTTTCTATTTTTGTTACACTTCCTTCTACCTTTTTTGTTATCTGGACAACCGCAGAGAGTTCTATGTCATCATCAGAAAGTGTCAGCCTATAAATTCTTTGAAATATATGCCCTTCTTCGGTCTTAGTTTTTTTCTCCTGATATAATTTACATGATAAAGTAAACCATCTTGCATCTTCTGCATCATCAGCTGCCTTTACGTCAAGAGCAGAGCTGTCAATAAGGGCCATGTATGATGTGCTTATTACCCTTGTACGTGGGTCTCTGTTAATATCTCCCCATGTATAGAGCTGTTCCATATATATATTGTCAATATTGGTTTCTTCCTTAAGTTCTCTTAAGGCAGCGGCATCAAGGCTTTCATCTGGTTCTACAAAGCCTCCGGGCAGTGCCCATTGTCCCATGTACGGGTGGTCAGCTCTTTTAATCATGAGAAGTTTTAATGCTTTCTCAGGAAGTTTTCTGTAATTTTTATTTTCTTCGTCTGTTACTGTAAAAATCAGCATATCTACGGTGACGGAAGGGCGGTCATATTTATTTGCATCATAGTCAGCTAAAAATTGCTCTTCTGTAAGTCCTTTTTTATTCAACATTTCTATTTATCCTCCTGCTTTAAAGATGTTATTAAAATGATATTATCTTTTTCTAATAATGACAATAATTAATTATGTTTCATAGCCAATATTTCTATACTACGAGGTGTCCTCTTTTATCGGAAATAGTAATAGCTGCTTTTATTCCGGAATTAAACTGGACATAGTCGCTTTCTATACCATCACTGAAAATCACTCCGTTTTCCGGCATTTGAGATGTTATTGACAGTGGCTCATTTGGAGTAATTTTGCCAAAAATAATATTAGTTTTTGACGATTTGCTGGGAAATGGTTCTCTAACCGAAAAATAAAGATAATTAACACCCCATTCGAAGTCTTTTATTTGCAAATTTTCGTTAATTCCGTAAAACTTATTTATTATGCCTGAAGTTCCGGCAAGTATACTTTTGAACCACCCTGTGGATCCGAGACCTGTCGATACAATAATTCCGCTGGAAGACTGATTTTCACTTACAGTTCCAAATTGTATATTGTATCTGGAAGAAGTATGTGTTTTTTGACCTATAAAAAGATCATTTACAGCATATAGGGTCTGCCCGTCATTTAATGATGCTTTGGCCATTGATACTTCCTTTATAGTTCTGCTTCCTTTAAAAACTTCCGGGATAATTTTATTTAAATCATTGACGGTAAAGGGAAGAAGGATTCCATCCCACCTTTCCGGATCAGGGTTAATGCCGATAACGGGCTGATGTGAAAGATATTTTAGGGTATTTGCCACTAACCCGTCCTGTCCTATAGCAACAACTATATCATCATCACCAAATATGAAATTAGGTATATATTCCCGGTCTACTACCTGGACTCTTCCAAAGGTCTCCAATTGCTTATATGTTTGAAAAACGGAGGACTGATACTGCTTATTTTCATATATGTAATCCGAAAAGTCGATGCCCATATGTTCAACATAAAATTTTGCCTGTTCAATTGTATTGTATCTGGATATAAGTTCTTCAAGTCTGGTTTTCCTTTTTACAAGTATAATTTTATTTTCTGTTAATCTTTCCATATTATTTTGATTCCCTCATAAGTGTTTGAAGCAAGTCAGGAGAAATATTAAGCTGCCCTATATTTCCGGCATTTTCCGCTAATTCCTGAAAAGCCATTGCAATAATTTTATTCGGCTGCATTCCTATAGATGCGAGAGATTGCAATATATTTGGATTAACACTATGAAATACATTCATTATTGCTGAAAGCTCATAAGCTTTTGAATCTGCTTCAGTTTTTAAATTATCTGAGGTAATTTGTATAAGCTTATTTCGTTTTTCCTCAAGCAATATATCAAATTCCGTCTGTTCATCTTTGAGCTGATTATTTTTTTGTTGAACTATTCTGTCTGTTTCCAATTCAGTTTCTCTGACTTGCTTTTTCTTGTTTTGAACGGCAATTTCAGTGTTAAGCTCATTTTCCTTTACACGCCTTTCCTGTTCTATTGAAGCATTGCGTCTTTCATATATAGCCTCGTCAGCCTTTCTTAATATTTCTTCCCTTGCATGAGCTTCAAGTGCTCTGGCAGTTTCTTTATTTGGCAGTATAGCAAGAATGGAAAGACCTAATATTTCTATGCCGAGAAGATTTATTTCTGTGTTTGCTTTAATATCCTCCCATATCTTGTAAGCAAGAATATCGCTTGATTTTATAGCATCCTTAAGAAACATTCCTTCGAGTGTTTTTTTAGTCAGAACTCTTACCGTGTTGATTATTCTTTGAGGAAGCTTTTGTGGATCTTCGGAAATATAGCCTTTACCTTCAGAATCCAATGTATAATTTAAAAGTCCCGAAATTTTATGAGGGTCGATAATCCTGAATGAAATTTGACCCTGTACGGTTACGGTCTGAAAATCAGATGTAACCTCTTCAAAGATGAAATGTGCATCACTGCTTTCCGTGGGGATGACAACGATAGATGTGGAAGGGGCATAGTAATAAAATGATATTCCGGCACCTTCTTTTACAATATTTCCATTTTTGTACTTTAAAACATACTGACTTGGCTGAAACTTGATAAATCTTATACCTAACATGACTACCTCCTAGCTTTTTGTTATTAACTATATGATAATATCAATGTGATAATTTGTCAAGAGGGTTTCTAAAAATTTTTTAAATAAATAATCTTATATTTTTCCATAACACCATGGTATAAGTTTCGGAGTATCTGAAAATGGTTTAAATATAGTAATGAATAATTTGAAATCTTGAACAGAAGCATACTTAAAATTATATAGAGGGTGGTTAAGTAAAAATTGTAAGATTGTAAGAATTTAGTATATTCAAAACATAAAATGTATTTGACTATTACACCCATATAAAGTATGATATGATTTATAATTGAATAAAAAAATCATTGACGATATTGTCTGAACTTAGACAATATTTCAATTATTTTACAAGTACAGGTGTTTTTCTTAATAGAGAAGTCCGATGAGAATTCGGCGCGGTCCCGCCACTGTAATGATGAGCAAACCATATATACCACTGATATTTCGGGAAGGTTTGGTGAGCGATGAATCAGAGCCAGGAGAACTGCCTGTGCGGATTAACGATAACTGCGAAGGACGGAAATCGAATTAAAGCAAATCATGTTGTATATTTGCTTAAATACTCTTTTTACTAATGAGCCGTCTCTTGTAGGACAGGCTCTTTTTTAACCATAATACATAGATAGGGGATAGAGGTAAGGAGAGGAGAAATATATGAAAAAAATAAACAAATTAAGTAGTAAGAGTATCAGCCTTATATTATGTTTTTTTATGATACTATCATCACTGCAGCCCATGTATGCTCAAGATATTTTTGAAGATAGTAATGAAGCTGAAAATTACGAAGAGGTATATTCAAGTTCAACCACGTCTTCGGGCATACGGGGAGTACCTGGAAGGATAACTACAGAATCAGGAATTAAAGGCAACGGGACACAGATTGATCCTTATATTATTTTGGATGAAGAGGACTTGTTGATAATTGCGGATGAGGTTAATAATAAAAATAATACATATAAGGATGCTTATTTTGAAATAGATGCAGAAGAAAGCATTGAAATTAAAGGAAATTGGGTGCCTATAGGAAACAAGAATACCCCATTTAAGGGAAATATAAATGGTAATTCTGTAACTATAAGCGGAATAAGAGCTGATGGAAACATCACTCCTTCAGGTATAAGTTACTATGGATTTTTTGGATATGTTGAAAATGCCGAAATAAAAAACTTCATTGTGAGCGGTTCTGCAATTAATTACGATAATGTGGCTGGAATAGCGGGAAATTCTAAAAACAGCAGTTTTATAAACTGTATAAACTATGTCAATATCAGCGGAAGTACAAATGCAGGGGGCATTTCTGCAGTGGATGACGGCTCAGATTTTGAAAACTGTATCAATAAAGTGAACGTTATATCCACAAAAGGAACAGCGGGAGGAATTGTTTCAAATATCAAGAACTACACACGACTAAAAAAATGTTACAACCACTCTTTAGTAGAGGGTAAAATTGTCGGTGGAGTTGTTGGAAATATTGAGAAAGGTATGGCCAATATAAACTCAGACCTTGAGGGTTGCTATAACGAAGGAACCGTAACCGGCACTGATTATACTGGTGGGGTTGTTGGTAAGGTAGGAGATTATTGCATTTTGACAGATTGCTACAATAATGGTCAGGTATATGGAAGCGGGAAGTATACTTCAGGTGTAGCCGCTTATCTTGGTGCTAATGCGTTAATAGAAAACTGTTATAATTATTTGAAAGGAACTATAATCGGTACAGGTAACTATACATCTGGAGTATTTGGGGATATACAATCGAATAAGACTGCAGGTGCTACAAATATGCGTCTGAGTGGATTATATAATGCGGGAACGGTAACAGGTTCCGGTAATTATACATCCGGCGTATTAGGAAGTGTACCGGCTAATATGGGTGATAATATAACATATTGTTACAATATTGGAACAGTTGTGGGCAAAGGTAATAAGGTTGCTGGTATATGTGGTACATTGCAAGGGATACATATGGGTAATAATAATACTACTAGCCGTCTGAATTTATGCTATAATTTAGGTGAGGTCAAGGGAGAAGGAGAGAATACTGAGGCATCCGGCATAAATACTGAAAATATGGTTGCATTTGGCCCTAGACTAGATGGGTCGTGGGTTGTTAACTGTTTTAATTATGGCAATGTTAGTTCTAAATCTGAAAAAGTTGCCGCCATAACTTATGTCGGCTATCCTATCAATAAAAACTGCTACTATCTTGAAGGTTCAGCTGGTAGTAAGCCTGAAGATTTTAATGGCGCTACTGTTTATGATGCTGCAGCATTCTCGAGTGGGCAGGTTGCTTATGCTTTAGATAAAGGAGATGATGCAGGGCGTCTAAAAAACTGGGGGCAAGGAAAAGATTACCCTGTTCCGGTGAGTTCTGAAAATCCTGCAGTTTATAAAATAGATGTTAAAGTTACGGGAAAAGGAGAAAACAAGGTTATACATAAAGGTATAAAAATATCTGCGGGCAGTTCAGCCTATGTATACGGTTCAGTTGGAAAAAGGCTTGATTTTAAATATGAAATTGAAGAAGGGCACATGCTTGATAATATAAGTTTTGGAACAACTGATTTAAATGCTGTGCTTGATGAAGCGTCCAAAACTTTCAGCTTTACATTAAAGAAAACCGGGAATACATCCATATTTGTGAGGTTTATGCAAACTCCGGAAGGTTTAAAGGATGAATATTCAGTAATTTATGATGCCAACGGTGGGAAGTGGATGGATGGAAGTACAAAATATATTGATATGGTAAAAGCGGGCAGCAGGACGGTAAAGCCTGTAATGGAACCTTATTTTCCGAGTACACCAGGGGTGAACAATGTTTTCAAAGGATGGTTTGCCGATAAGGAATGCAGCATACCATACAATTTTACGTCAGCAATTGTTGAGGATATAACAATATACGCAGGCTGGCAGAATATGCAGAAACATACTGTAACATTTGATGCGGCGGGAGGTCTTATTGAAGGTGAGCCTTCATTGGAGAAGGAAGTAGTTACTGGCAATGTCGTAGAGAAGCCTGTAATGAATCCTGTAAAAGAAGACTTTAACTTTAGAGGATGGTATACCGACGAGGACTGCTTATACTTATATGATTTTGAAAATCCTGTAACAGGAGAGCTTATTCTTTATGCAGGATGGACTCCGGTAGGTAAATGTATTGTTGTATTCGACGCAAATGAGGGAACTGTAGCGCAGGGCGGGGAAAAACATAAAGCTATTTCTTTAATTATTAATAAAGGAGAGTCTGTGAGAGCGATGTCTGCTTCAAAAGAGCCAAAGGGTTCTAGTACATTTGACTTGGAGGGATGGTATACAAGCTCAGGCAGTAGATGGGACTTTGCTGAGCCTGTAAACGAAAGTATGACATTGACTGCTAAATGGAAGGAAAATTTCCTGCAAAACCCTAGGGAAGACGGTTCTTATGAAATAGACGGCTTAGGGGCTTTAGAAGCACTAAGAGATATAATAAACAGTGGGGATACCTATGAGGATGCAACTTTTGTGCTAACATCGAATATAGAGCTTCCAGCGGATTGGACAGCTGTAGGGACTGGAAGCGATGGTTTTAAGCATACATTTGATGGTGGTGGTAATACGATATATTTTAATGGAAAACAGAAGTCTCCGATATTTGATAAGTTGACAGGTATGGTTAAAGACCTTAATATTGAAGCTGGATATGTATCTGGTTTAAGTTCCGCTCTAGCGTACACCTTGTTAGGTGGTGAAATAAATGGTTGCGAAGTACATGGGATATTTGAAGGAGGCAATGCCGGTATCGTCTTTGAACAATATAATGGTACCATAAGAAACTGTAAAATAAAATCGGGAAGCGAAATTATTGGAAAGGGTTGTGTAGCAGGAATTGTAGCGATTATGCGCTCAGGTGAAAAAAATAGTTCTTTAATTGAAAATTGTACTATAGAATCTGGAGTTACATTGACTTCTTTAGGAGATGCTTATCCTGATTTTGCAGTAGCTGGTATAGCAGCATATTCTTACGATGTTACAATAGAGAAATGTAGCAATAGTGCGGAAATCGTGCTGAATGGCGGAGATGTTGACGGAAGTGCCGGAGGTATAGTTGCAGCTAAAAACACAGTATCAAAAAATGTTATTATAAAAAATTGCGACAATACGGGAAATATAATCATAAAAGGAAACAGGAACCACATTGCTGGGGGAATTGTAGGAGAAGCATTAGTGACAATTGAAAACAGCTACTCTATAGGCAATATTTATTCAGAATGTGATTCTTCATCTATTGGTGGTTTGGCAGGAAAATGTACATCCATAAAAAATTCTTACTGGTATGGAGAAATACAGTGGAATGAGAAGAGAGAAGGTAAGACTGCCGGAATCACTCCTTATGAGGGGGCAATGATAGAAAATTGTTACTATGGCGTTAATTCGCAAGATGAAACAGGAGTATTGTCTGACATTAAAGATGGTAAAGGCTCAACAAAACTTACAGCTAAGGAATTCGCGGAAGGCAAAGTAGCATACCTCCTTGACGGAGGCGGGAATGATGGTAATCGACTAGTATATTGGACTCAGGGAAACGGATATCCCATAGAAGGAAGTCCGGAATATTACAAAATTACACTTGAAAGTGACATTAATGGCGGAAACATAGATATTGACGGTCTGTTAGAGCTGTACGAGGGCAGAGGTACTCAGCTTACCGTTAACGTCAAGGCAAATGAGCCGGAAACTATAGTCGAAGGTGATGTAACGACAGAGCGCACGTATACACTTGAAAGTCTGAAAGTTACTCAGGGAGAAAAAACAGAGGACATTAAGGATGATAAGATATTTGAACTGACAGGTGATGCACATATTTTAGCAAGTTTTGTAAAAAATGATGTTGTTAAGTACCCTGAAAAGCCTGTTGATCCGAAAGATCCTGTTAATCCAAAAGACCCTGATGACAATGATGATGACGACAAAGCTCCATTAGATGACGGTGATATAAAAGGAGGAGGATCTGATGACGGTGACGGCATAGGTGACGGAACAGGATCGGGAATTGGTGACGGAACAGGAGGAGGAACAGATACAAGCACAGATGGAAATCAGACAGGAACAATTGATACAGAAACTGGAATTCCTGTTGAAAGCACGTCAGAGAGCAAAAATGAAAATTCTTCACCTTCCATTAGCATTTCTCAGCAGACTGATGATGATGTAGTAACTGAGACTGAAGATGGACAGATACCTCCTGAAACTCCTGAGCAACCGGAAAAATCTGAGAAACCAGAAGAACCTGAGGAAGAATCAGAAGAGGCATCTACTGCTCCCGTAACAAACAAACAAAATAGTATGATACCACCGATTGCAGCGGCAATCGCGGCAGCATTGCTCATATTGGCGGGTATATACAGATTTATAATTCTTAAGAAGAAATAAAAATAGCATTGCTGTCTTTAATAGAAGTGAAATTTTCTATAAGAGACAGCTGTTTTATTCTTGGTTAATAAACTCCTATTGTATAAATTGACATTAACAACACAGTTAAAAAGCCAGAGTTTGAGTAGCTATTGACACAGGTTGTACATTGTGATATATTTAATTCAAGTAAAAAACAAATTTATCACGTTATGGAATCAGGTGAAATTCCTGAACAATCGGGTTACTGTGATGCGGAACGGACTTCATTATGCCATTGCGAAAGCGGGAAGGCGAAGGAGGCTGTGACGCTCAGTCAGGATACATATTTGATAAGATAAAGATAATATTTTCCAACGAAAAATATTGGACCATATAATTTGAACTGCACTAATGTGTCTGTATTTGTTGTTGAGTACAGGCATTTTTGTTTATATTTGGAATAAAATATGGGGGGGGATTCCAATGTATATATTTGTATACCGCTTTTGCCCGAACAAATGCCTTGGCGGAAGGGCCGGTAAGAATAGCCATCCTAATTGAAGGCGAAAAATTTTAAAGTAGATTAAAGAAAGGGTAGGGAAATTATGTTAAATCAAAAGAAAAAACTATTTAGTTATATTCTCGTTTTTGTTATGGTGTTTTCGCTATTCGGCGGAACAGCTCTGGCAGTTGAAAATGATGGGCGATATTTAGAAGGGGATGCTATACCTCCGACATCAAGTGTTGATTGTTCTACATATCTGGTAGTTGAACCGGCTTCTGAAACATCTATTGATGTAACTTTCGTAATTGAAGCTGGGGATGCTCTTGAAGATTATGAAATATCTGAAGGAAGTGCATTCCGGTTAGAACTTCCGGTTTCGATGAGTAAAGTATCAGGTCTTTATACAGTGACAGATCTTCTCGATGAAGTGAATGGAAGCAATGGGCTTGAATTTTATGGGGCAAATAATTCTGCTTTTACAGCATCAACTGATTATCTTGATACAGTGGTTTATGATGATGGCATTGATGAGTATACATGGAAAGCTGGGAGTCTTGGATTCGATGGCTGGGTATTCCGTGTTAATGATAAGTTTCCTGTAAGGGTTACTAGTGATTTGTTAGGATATGAAGGAACATCTATTTTGCAGACATACCTTGAGGATGGAGACGTAGTTCACTTTTTCTATGACTTGCCATCAGATCTTGATTCTACTAGCGGTAGTATTGCAGCAAAGTATGTAAGAGGGATTTATGACAGCTCATCTACAGGTTCGTTGACAGTACAGCTTCAGGCTCATACTACATATATCGAACCGGTATCTCCATTTATATATAATGTGAATAATTATATTGATATGGGTAGTGGAGTTGTTGCAAGACTTTATGATTCAAGCGGAAATCCTATAGGAACTTCTCAGACTTCTGGTAGTAATGGTAAGGTTACATTTACCAACGCTGGAATTGGTTCCGGAACATATATATTGAAAACAAACAGCGTCTTATATGAAACAAATGACCCTGGGTGGGACTGGCTGGTAAATGGCGTCTATTTTGAATTGACAGGAGCATACAGCAAGATTATTATTCCATAATATAATTGATATTTGGTTAGTTATTAAAAGCAACCGGCGTGATTTTATGCATGCCGGTTGCTGTGTTGAAAGATATAAAGGAGATTAATAAACAATATGAAGAAAAGAGTAACTTTTTTTACACTGTGGATATTGGTTGTGTTTTGTTGTGTAACAGTTCTTGCTGAGGAACAATCCTTTGATGAAAACATAGGGGAACAAGGAATCTATTATATAGTAGATAATGATGAGCGTGAGTCTGATTCCGATGAAGAACATATTTACAAATGGGGAATAAATGGGGGAAATGTGGCAAGCTATAAGATGACAAATGAAGGTACAGCTTATCATCCGGGAAAAACGTACAATATTGCGCTTGAAAACGAAACACCTATGGATTCCAAAATCGAAATTGTTTGCGATTTATACAATAAAACAAACAGTAAAACTGTTCCAATGATTAATACTCAACCCGGATTGACAAAGCTTGCCAGGATTAATGAGTGGAACAATATCAAAAAAAATGATAACAAGATTTCGGTTCAATTCGAGAACGGAAAAGGGACATTAACGCTATATGTTTATTCAAAACTAGGTGATATGAGGGGGACGGCACATACATTTAATTTCTATATAGAAAAAGCAGATGTTTCAAAAGATCCGAAAATTGAAGATGTATCTTCTTTAGCTATTACAAAGATGCCTATGAAAACAACATATTTTGCTGGGGAGATGTTCGACCCTGCCGGAATGGAAGTAAGCGCAAAGTTAAAAGGAGGAGAAACTGTTAAGGTTTCAGGGTATAATTATAGGCCTTCAGAGATGCTGTCCATTAAAGATACTTATGTTACAATTTCTTTCGGAAGATTTGCCGCAAAACAAAAGGTCAATGTCTTACCGGGCACACGCATCGGAAATGTGGAAATTACAAATGGACAGTTAATGGGAGATATTGCTGATCATGGATTTGGAGTAATATCCCGTAAGGATAAAGCTTTTGACGCTGTGGTATTGTATGGGGAGAAAAAAGGAAACTTTATTATTAGCGTGGATGAAGGAGCAGAAATATTTATTGGCGGTAAAGTCCAGAGAGTTAAGAACGGTAATTGCAAAATGTCTCTTGATACATCAACAGATGGGATATCTACTGTCGTATGTGTAAAATCGGGAGAAAATTACAGTGAATATATTTTTACGTGTTATTCCCAGATGTATGATGGAATTCCTACATCAGTTATTGAATATCTCTGCCTGGCGTCACAATATACCAACGGCAGCAGTCTTGGACCTTATGGATTAAATCCCGTTTCAACACTTCGGGGGGCTGGAACGACCAGTGAAACAGCTTTTGACGGAATAAATGGAGGACCTGTTTCCCTAGGAAATTTTGGCGGTTATATTATTTACTACTATAAGGACGCTATATTTGATGATCCGCGGAATCCTTATGGCATTGACTTTATTGTTTATGGCAATTCATACGATGGAAGCAGTGCGTTTGCGGAACCGGGAAATGTGCTGGTCTCACAGGACGGTAAAAAGTGGTTCAATCTTGCCGGGGCATTACATTATGACAATAATGCGATATGGAATTATTCAATAACATATACGAATGAAGGCTCACGTTCTTTATGGACTGACAATCGAGGATTAAGCGGTTATGGAGATAAGTATCCTCAAAAATCTTTCTATCCGCTTTTCCCATGGACAGAGGAACTGGAGTGTGGTATTACTGTGGAAGGTGTTCTTCTGGAACCGTCGGAAGGAACAAATCAGTATGGAAATACAGAACCTCCATATCCTGACTTCGGATATGCTGATTCTGGAGATGAGGGTGTCAACAATAAAGCTTTTAATCCGTATACAGGTACAACAGAAAGAGGAAGTATGAGAGCTTCAAGGACATACAGCGATAAGACCGATGGCTTTGACCTGAAATGGGCAGTGGATGAAAATGGATATCCCGTGGAGCTTACCAAGGGAATTCACTATATAAAAATACAAACAGCTTCCAATATATCCAACAGTGGTATCGGTGAAAAATCCACTGAGGTACATATGGTGCGTACAGCTGCCCCGTCAAAGGATAATGTGGGCATTAGTGATGCACCTTCTGCTGTAATTGTGGATGATCGAGAGGTTGAGCTTGCTGAAGGCATTAACACGTACGATATAGCTGTAAATGGCATATTTGAAGTTGAGGTTGAGGTTTCAGAAGGAGCAAATGTATATATAAATGGTATAAGGACCACATATGCTAATTTTGAGGGAATTCCTGATCATAAGATTATACGTATTATTGTACAGGAGGACGAAAAGGCTCCGAGAATCTATTATCTTACCCTTAGCGATGAAAGAGATGATAATGATAATGATAATTATACAACTGTTATTCTTGATGCGGATATGGGAAGAGTGGGCGGTAAGCCGTCAATTATCCGTTATTATGATGCAAATACACGCAATATAGAATTTCCTGTTCCAATACGTGAAGGTGATGTGTTTCTCGGATGGTATTCAGGAGAGAAAAGATATGAAAAATATGAAAAGGATATGCCTTCTGAGTTGATCTTAAAGGCAGTATGGGAAAAGGAAAATAAGAAGACGGATTCTTTGCCGATAAATGTAACTTTTCGTCTTATAGGTTCTACACTGTCCAACAATGATGTAGATCTTGGACATAAATCTGGTGGAACAAGATATATCACGTGGATTGCCACAAAAGAATATACAATGAATGCAGATGACATGGTATATGATTTATTTATTAAAGCAATGGAAGAAGCAGGTCTTAATTCTGTCGGCCAGGATAAAAATTATGTAAAAACCATAACTGCACCTGATGTTTTGGGAGGTTATGAACTTTCCGAATTTACAAACGGAGTATTTTCAGGCTGGATGTATACGATAAATGGCAAACATCCCGGACTTGGATTAAGAGAGCAAGAATTGAAAAATGGCGATCAGATTATATGGCACTATGTGAATGATTATCGTTATGAGATTGAGGATTGGTTTGATGATCCGGAATTCCCATCATTAGGTGATGGAGAGGAATGGAATAAATGGTTAGAAGCAGAAGATAAAGATCCAGATAAAGATACTTCTTCAGATAGTTAAAGCTTTTGAATAAAAGCATATTTTAACTTGGAAGAGTATGTGTTTTTCCGATGTACGAGTGTAATTTTGGTATGCTTTTAGATTATACCGATATCAATCACCCGAAGATTATTAATCCGGAAACTTTTACTGTGATTGTTATGGTAAAGATCTGCCTGAAGACATAGTGTTCAAGAAAACGTGGTTTAGCTGTGGCTAAAATATAAAAAGTCTTACTGAGGGATTTTTATATGATTCTGATGACTATCTGTTTTATTGTAGTTAAAGTTCATTGTGTCCATAACTTGTATTTTAAAGTCGAAAATTCCTTGACATGAAAGAAAGAATGCTGATATACTATGTACGGTATTAAATTAAACATATTGTAAAAGGGTACCGATTTAAGGATAATAGGGAATGTGTTAAACACAACAGCCCCCGCTACTGTAGGATGTATGAAATTAATGCATTTAGTCAGAAAACCTGCCTTTTTACATTGAATGAACTGATTTTCGGCGGGATTATCAGCTCATGCATTGTAATCAAAGCTGCCCGCGGGCGGCTTTATTTGTTTTACATAAAAAAATAGTAATTATAATTTGTGTTTCTGGAGGAATAAATGATAACTGACATTGAAAAGTATTCTTCAATTCTTAATCGTATAGTTGAAAATATTGGTACTGTAATAATAGGCAAGAAGGAAACCGTTGAACTTGTGGTTTTAACCATGGCAAGCGGAGGTCATGTTCTCATAGAGGATATACCTGGTGTAGGAAAGACAAGCCTTGTTTCTGCGCTGGCGCGAAGTGTTGATTGTAAGTTTAAAAGAATACAGTTTACTCCTGATATAGTTCCTTCAGATATTACGGGTTTTTCCATATATAATCAAAAAACAGGAGAATTTGAATTCAGACCAGGTGCGGCTATGAGTAATTTTGTGCTGGCTGATGAAATAAACAGGGCGTCAGCAAAGGCGCAATCCAGTTTGCTTGAGGTTATGGAAGAAAAGCAGGTAACGGTTGATTTGAAAACACATAAACTGGAAGAACCGTTCATGGTGCTTGCAACACAGAATCCTATAGAAAATCTGGGAACGTACCAGCTTCCTGAGGCTCAGATAGACAGGTTTCAGGTTAAAGTATCCCTGGGATACCCTGGTAAAGATGAAGAGGTTCATATAATATCTATGAAAAATGAAGAGAAAAAAGAGCTTAAGGCTGTGGCAGATGCCGGAGATATTATTAATATAAAAAAAACGATTGGTAATATTTTTGTCGGTGATTCTGTAAAAAAATATATTGTTGACATAGTATATGCCAGCAGGAGTCACAAGGATATATTTATAGGTGCAAGCCCCAGGGGTTCCATAGCACTTTATAATATGGGACAGGCACTTGCTCTGTACAGGGGAAGAGAATATGTCATTCCGGATGATATTAAATATCTTGCACCACACGTTTTGCCTCATAGATTCATATTAACTCATGAAGCTAAGATAAACAAAAAATCACGTACCGCTATAATGGCTGAAATTCTCAGGGAGGTTGAAGTTCCTATCAGCAAACATAATAAGGAGCAAAGGAAAAATGCTTGATAGAAAAAAACTGTTTCTTATTACTATGCTGATGACAATACTAGGACCGGCTTTTATCATAAAGTCTCCCATAAGCTATGTTCCATTTGTATTTATGCTGTTGCTGCTTATAATTTCATATGGCTACATTTTGATTATCATTAAAAGCTTTAAAATAGAAATAGGAGGCAATTCTTTAAAAAGCTTCGAAAGACTTTCAGAGGACAGTTATTCTATAGATATAGAGAATAAAAGCATACTGGTTATGCCAAGAGTTTCATTTTCTGTATATTTGAAAAGTGAAGACGGATATATGGTGAGTGATTATGAATATGATTTTATAGTTAAGCCCGGAGAAAAAATAGGCATTCGGCTTAAAATGCAGCTACCTCATGTGGGAAGGTTCAAAGTGTCAATATCAAAAATTAAATTTTATGGTTTCATAGATTTGCTTTTTTTATATAAATCTGTTCAATGGAGTAATGAGGTTGTTGTAACGCCCAAGATACACGGCATAGAAAACTACGAAATAAATACGGTTAATCCCATATTTTCTGTTGATTACAATGTACCTCATAAGATAAAGGGAGGAGAGTTTAATGACGTCAGAGAATATATACCGGGTGATCCCATTAAAAATATACACTGGAAGCTTTCAGCTCATTCAATCTCGCTTATAACTAAGATTATAAATACAGATGCGGTAAACGGAATAAGCATCTATATGGATTTACCATATTTCAGCACGGAAAATTATAATTATTCTGCGTATGTGTATGACTGCATTCTGGAAAGCTCATATGCTGCTGCTATATACTCACTGGAAATGGATTACTCTGTAAATTTTATTTTTTTTGAGGCAGGTATTCCGGCATATAATTATATTAAAAGCCATGAAGATTTATCTGAATTTGTATATTCGTTTCCAAGGGGGCAAAAGGATTGCTCATTGGAGATTTTAATAGATGAATATTCCAATTCATCCATATCATTTGATAATACAATTATTTTGACTTATCGTGTAAGTGATGAGCTTGCGGACTTGATTGCAGATTGCAGATTGAAGGGGAAATTTCCTCATTTATTTCTTATACAGCCTGAAGGAGCAGACAATACATACAGCGAACATGTGAAAGCATATTTGAAGAAAAGTGAAATCAGATACAATATAATAAGTGATGCCGAGGAATTTGCGCTGGCACTGGGAGGTGCCAAATGATAAGAGGAAGCAGCCTGTTAAGAAATATTTTATGCTTTGCTATAGCGATGCTTCTTTCCTTAACCGAACTGCAGTTTTTTGAAAATGTGAGTATTTTTTCTGCAATTTTTGCAATTATACTGCTGCTCACGCTTCCAACGGTATATTTATATATTTTGCCTAAGCAGGATACGGTTTTAATATTTTTATATAATATTATTTTGGTGTTTATACTTGATTTACTGGGCAGAAATGTTAATATAGCACTTTTTCTGGTATCTTTGTTTTGTGTGTGTCTTTTGCTGTGTCAATCAATTTTTACCGAAAATGCTAAAAGATTTAATTCGGAAAAGGCACCCTTTACAGCATATGTGCTTATACTTATAGTCGCTTTGACAATAGTTTCTGTCAGCTCATATTTAATTTACGAATATATTTTGAAACCAAATATGAACGATAAATTTGAATTATCATTTGATTATGAGCAAAGTCAGGAACAAAATATTGAGAAACCAAATGAGGGAGCTGGTGAAGGCGGGGGCGGTCAAAAAAGAGAAATTGATTTTTTAAAACTTATTGTGGCTACAGCTATTATAGCGGCATGCATTATACTGCTTTATGTACTTTACAGGATAATGAAATATGCAGTATGGCTTGTCAGGACAAAAAAATCAGCCAATAATGAAATGATAAGAAGGATATATACATACATTATTGATTCATTGAATCTGTATGGAATTGTTAAGACTCCCGGAGCAACACCATATGAATATCTTGCTTTATGTAATGAGGAAGATTTTCCTGTATCAAAAACAGAAATGAAATTCCTTACTCATATTTTTGTTGAAACATATTATGGTAAAAAAACAGCATATAAAGATGAATGCAAAAGGTGCATGAAATTTTTACATTCCATATCCAGTAGTTTTAGAAAGTCATTAGGAATGAGAAGATATTTGTTTGAATATTTGTTAAAGAAAATACCTTAGTGGAGTATCATATTAGATAGTCGATTTTAAAATTGGACCAAAGCACATAAAACAACTATCCATTGGCAATTACCCGTCGGTGGGTTGTTGTTTTCGTATTTATTGACAATAATTCTGCGTGGTGATATACTTTTCATTGTAGCAACTGAATATTTGTAAGCTGGTTTAATGTGTATGCATTAATTAAAAGGGAAGCCGGGTGTAATTCCCGCACGGTCCCGCCGCTGTAAGAGAGTAGTCGTTTTCAGAATGTCACTGAGAAATCGGGAAGGCGAAAATGATGATGATGCTTGAGTCAGAATACCTGCCTGCTTATATGCAATGATTCTACGGGCGATGGAATGTTGTAATTATACGGAATTATTTTTATTATTCCTGTGTTTTTATTTACATGCTGTCCTCTTGAAAATTCAAGGGGTTTTTTGTTTGCCTGCATAACTATGTGTTCCCGGAATTAATGGAATATATTCAGACACATGTCTATAATCAAGCAAAGAAAAGAGGATATCATATGAAAGATTATATGGTTACAAAAGCAAGATTAATAAAAATTATATTGATAACCTTCGGGTCATTTGTATATGCAATGGGTATTTCGGTGTTCCTTGATCCGAACAACCTTGCACCTGGAGGTACAACAGGAATTGCCATAATAATAAACAGTCTGACGGGTTTAAGGACAGGAACTCTTGTTCTTTTAATAAATATACCCATATTAATATTCGGATGGTGGAAATTTGGAATTAAGTTTATTTTATCAACCATGTACGTTACTGTTGTCTCATCATTTTTTATGAATTTTATGAATGAACATATCATATTGAGGTATGGGGTTATAACGGATGATTTGTTATTATCGGGCGCTGCGGGAGGCTCGCTCATGGCTGTCGGAATGGCGGTTGTGTTCAGGCAGGGTGCCACAACCGGAGGAACCGATATAATTATCAGGGCTCTGAGACAGAGATATAAGCACATACGAAGCGGCACCATATTTATTATTACAGACGCAATAATTGTTTCCGCATCAGCTGTCATATTAAAAAATGTGGAAATAGCCCTGTATGCAGCTATTACCATTGTAATAAGCAACCATGTGCTGGACCTTGTTCTGTACGGAGGAGACAGTGCAAAGCTGTTGTATGTAATAAGCGGCAGGAATGAGCAGATAGCAAACAGAATACTTGATGAAATAGATATAGGAGTTACATATTTAAAGGCTGAAGGTGCCTATACGAAAAGCGATAAAAAGGTCATTATGTGTGTATGCAGAAAATATAACTACACAAAAATCAGGGAAATTGTAAGGGAAGAAGACATAGACGCATTTTTCATAGTGTCCAGTGCCAACGAGGTGTTTGGAGACGGGTATAAAAGCTACCTGACAGAGGAAATATAAACGTTTGAAAAGGAGGAAGCATGATAGAAGAGAAGGATTTATATTTTGAATTGGAAAGATTTAAAAGAGAACCTGAATATAAGAATGAGCTTAGTTTTTATAATACGCTCAAAAAAATTGAGCTTTATATTCCTGTAATGCACGCAGAAGGAAAAACAACTGTGGCAACGTTGAAAAAGGACGGTAAGGAAGAATT
>DAMBZP010000001.1:251624-262770 GCA_032059885.1 Sedimentibacter sp. | reverse complement strand
CTGCCTTTACAAGCCTTGAGGAATTTAAGAAATGGCCATTCGAGTTAAAAGAAATAAGAAAGCTTTATTTTAATGATTTAACACTTATAATGATGGAGGATGTCAGGGATATTGAAGGTGTGGTCATAAATCCTTTCGGTAAGGCAATATTGCTCGGTAATCAGCATATTGAGAGGATGGAAACCGTTACGTCCGGAATGTCATTGAAAAGGACCGGGGGTATAAATGATGGCATATATCTTTATACTCCAAAAACTGTTCCTAATGGTCTTAAGTCCGGCCTGGAATTGTTTTTTCAAAGCAAAAAAGATGTACAGGCAGTCCATTTGTATCAGGCAAGAAGAAATGAAAAGGACCCTTTACATTGGATGTTTGTGGTTAAATTCAACGGAACAAAGATAGAGCTTTTCCCAAAGCTCGCGGCTGTTATACAGCTTTACATGGATGATAAAGAAGTGTTTGAGCTGGTGAAGCAAGCTGATGAATTGAAGCTGCCTGCCGCCGTGGTACCCTGCGTGCTTTATGAAAGAAAAGAATAGTTTTTCCGGTTAAATAAGAAACGAAAAAAGGAAGGGCGTCAAGCCCTTCCGCAGAATGACAGAAACGTATGGTGTTGCTGTATTCACAACAATGGCATATGAGTTTTACACTGGATGTTAAAGCTTCATAGTGCCGGTTTCAATATATCTTGTATGCCATGAAAGAGCTTCATCCAAGAGATGTGGAGTATGCATCATGTCTTTTTTCTGAGCATATTTGAAATAATCAAGCAGCATGGGTTTATAGTCCGGATGTGCGCAATTATTTATTATCAGTCTTGCTCTTTCTTTTGGACTCAGTCCCCGCAAATCAGCCAGTCCGTTTTCGGTTGCGAGAATCATTACATCATGTTCCGTATGGTCATGATGAGAAACCATTGGAACAACGGACGAAATATTTCCCCCCTTTGCTGTGGATGCAGTTGTAAATATTGAAATATATGCATTTCGTGCAAAATCTCCTGAGCCGCCTATGCCGTTCATCATGCGTGAACCGGATATGTGGGTTGAATTTATGTTGCCGTATATATCTGCTTCAATTGCGGTATTTATTGCTATTACGCCCAGCCTTCTTATTACTTCGGGATGGTTGCTGATTTCCTGAGGTCTCAGTATTATTTTGTCCTTATAGAATTTTATTCTGTCATAAAATTTTTTCTGACCTTCCTTTGAAGTAGTTATGGAGGTACAGGATGCATGAAGCACCTTTCCTTCATCAATTAAATCAAGCATGGAATCCTGCACTACTTCTGTATAGCATGAAAGATTATTAAAATTTGATTTTCTCAAACCGGCAAGCACCGCATTAGCTACGCTGCCTACACCTGACTGCAGCGGCAGCAGATTTTCAGGAAGCCTTCCTTTCTTTACCTCATGTCCTAAAAAATCAATAAGATGTTCTGATATTCCTGCCGAAATATTATCTACAGGAGACAGGTCCTTGACATCATCCTGTATGTCAGTTATGACTATAGCTGCAATTTTGTCAGCTCCGCAAGGTATATAGGGGGTTCCTATTCTTTGATTTACCTTTGTTATCATAATAGGTTCCTGATTGGGAGGATTTTTAGGCATATATATGTCTGCCATGCCTTCCAGCTCTGCGGGCTGGCTTGTATTTATTTCGACAATAACCTTTTCGGCACTTCTAATAAAAGCAGGAGAGCATCCAACTGAAGTCGTTGGTATGATGTTTCCATCCTCAGTTATGGCTGCTGCTTCGATTATTGCTATATCAATTTTTCCCAGAAATCCGTATTTAACATACTGCGGAACCTGACTCATATGAATGTCAAGATAATCACATTCCCCTTTATTGATGAGGTTTCTTAAGCTGTCATTTGTCTGATATGGCAGTCTTTTTTCAATTATACCTGCTCTTGCAAGCTCGCCGTCAAGCTCATCGCCCACGGATGCTCCTGTAAACAAATTAATTTTAATTTTTTCACCGTTATCGTTAACTCGTTTTGCCAGTGCCAGAGACACTGCCTTTGGATATCCCGATAGGGTAAAGCCGCTGGCAGCAACATTCATACCGCTTTTTACCATCATAGCCGCCTCTTCGGGCGATACAACTTTTTTCATTAATTCACAATTTCTTATTCTGTTGTCAATCATTATGTTTTCTCCTCAAAAATAAAAATAACCTTTTTCATACGAAAAAGGGCATCAAAATGTCAATAAGACAAATTTAACACCTTCTTATCCTCGTAAGTGTAACGGCATCGTCCTTCATGGCAGGTCTCCTGGCTCCAGATTATCATCCTGTTACTGCCTTCCCGTTTAATAAAACAGTGGCTTAAAATAACCGGACTCCCTGTTACAGTGGCGGGACCGCGCCGGCATTCAACCGGCTTCCCTTTTAACTGCCGCATAATCGGCAGCACCATGAAGCATCAATATTTAAATTTAATTGTCAAAACAATTATACATTAATTGTACCGCAATGTAAATATTTAATTTTTAGCGGGATAAAGCTGCTCTAAAGCCCACAGATAACGGGAATTTCATGTATACTCGTCAACCTGCACAGTTGACACGAAATTACATCGATGATACAATATGTATGTAAAATAAAAACATTTGCATATGATATTTTATTTGAGACACGGAATCAGGTGAGAATCCTGAACAATCAGGTTACTGTATTGTGGAGCGAACTCCTGTATGACCTAACTCCATTTTTTTAAGCGATAGCGTAAAAAAATGGAGTTAGGTCAACCACAACAAACTCCCAAATTAGGCGGCTGTGAAGGAGCAAATAATTTGGTGAGTGAGACTGTGATATGCCACTGCGGAAGCGGGAAGGCGGAGTAAGCGGTGAAGCTGAGTCAGGATATGTGCTTAAATAATCGTAGTATTATTTTCCGGCGAGAAATAATTTACAGGGTATAATCATTATGAAGGCTATATAAAAAACACCTGTATTTTCCGTTAAGAAAGTGCAGGTGTTTTATATTATGATATTATGATTTGAAAGGAGAATTATTGCTTTGAGAGAAATTAAAAGAGTATCATCATCATTTTTAATTATGATTATGCTGCTTATAAGCAGCCTGTCTCCTGCGTATGCGGCAGACAATGCGGTTCTTGATGCCGCAGTTAAGGACACTGCGGAATATATGTACAAGACTGTTTCAAGTCCACAGGTTGGTTCTATCGGTGGAGAATGGGCGGTTCTTGGTCTTGCGCGTTCCGGATATGATGTTCCGGAGGAGTATTATCAAAAATACTATTCCACAGTTGAAAAATATGTGGAATCACTTGAGGGAAATCTACACGACAAAAAATATACCGAATATTCACGTCTCATAGTTGCGCTAACGTCAATAGGGAAGAATCCATCTGATGTTGCCGGATACAATCTTCTGACACCGCTTGGGGATTATGACAAAACTATATGGCAGGGATTGAACGGTCCCATCTGGGCGCTTATAGCCCTTGATTCTGGAAACTATCCAATGCCTCAGAATCCGGCTGCAAAAACTCAGGCAACCCGTGATATGTACATACAAAGAATTCTTGAATGTCAGCTTCCTGACGGAGGATGGTCATTATTTGGAGGAACTGCCTCCGCAACTTCAGGAGACGGTATATCCGACCCTGATATAACAGGGATGGCGCTGCAGGCTCTGGCAAAATATCAAGACAGGGAAGATGTAAAAAAGGCCACTGAAGAAGCCCTTGAGTGTGTATCAAAAATGCAGAGTGAAAAAAGTGGATTTTCCAGTTGGGGGACAGAAAACTCCGAAAGCTGCGTGCAGATAATTGTTGCTCTTGCCGAGCTTGGTATTCCACTTGATGATGCGAGGTTTGTTAAAGACGGAAAAACAATGCTGGATAATCTTATGACATTTTATTCAAAGGGCAACGGATTTTTACATACCAAGAGTGGCAGCGGTTCAAATCAGATGGCGTCGGAACAGGGATTTTACGGATTGGTTGCGGCACAGCGCCTGAGAGACGGAAAAAACAGCTTGTATCGTATGAGTGATTCTCTGAAGATAGACGGTTCAATAGCAGGTCCTGCTGCGGGAAGCGGTCTTCCAGGAAAAAATCCGGCTGTGACTTCAAAACCTATAACTTTACCAGGTCGTACTTTTGATGACATTACCGGTGTAAATGCTCATAAAAATCAGACTGCCATAGAGTCACTGGCATCAAGAGGCATAATCAACGGCAAGACTGAAAAAGCTTTTGAGCCTGAAGCTACAATGACTCGTGCGGAATTTGCGACAATAGTTGTTCAGGGGCTGGGACTTGAGCTTAAGACTAATGATAACTTTACAGATGTTGCATCAGAGGAATGGTATGCACCATACATAGGTACTGCCAACAGCTATGGAATAGTTAACGGAAATACAGACACAACATTTAATCCAAACGGAACAATAACAAAACAGGAAGCTGCAGCAATGGTTACACGTGCAGCAAGACTGTGCGGTATGAATACAGCATTGGACAATGCAGAGGTGCGTGATGTACTGGCTCAGTTTACGGATTATGTAGGTACTGACGAATGGGCACGTGACTCACTGGCGTTCTGCTACAAGGAGAACATACTAGATCAGTCTGAACTGGAAATACAGCCGGATGCATTGATACGAAGATGTGAAATAGCACAGATGCTGTTTAATATGCTGGGACTTTCAAACCTTCTGTAAACACATGAGATTTGAACGGAGGAAATGGATTGAAATTTAAGCTTACAAAAAATAAAGTGATTGCTGCCGCATTGATAATTATTGTTCTTGCTGCGTCATTCTGGTACGGGGGAGGTGCTCCAGGTCTGCAAGGCTGGAGCGTTTCGCCTGTGTTATCCTCAAATAATCCCGATAATACACAAACCACAACTGACATTGGAGATGAGCAGGCTGTTGATACTCCGGATGAGCCTGTCATGGAAATCGGATTAGCTGAGCCGGAGGATGCTTCTGAGAATGATAAAAATGATACCGATATGCAGGAAAAACTTTCTGATGTACCTGAAGAACCAAAGTCAGCTGAAGGCGTAGAGTCCCGTTCGGGAGGAATTGAGGGGGGACTGTCCGCATCAGAAAAAATAGAGCTGGCAAAGGAACTGGCGGGAGGAGCATCCTCCAAGGGAGTTGAAAAGGGGTCAAAGGATTACTCTGAGGCTCAGGGAATGGTAATTGATGCTGCCACAGGCAAGGATAAATTTATGACGGACCCGGTTCCTGAGGGAAAGCCTGTGCCGGTGGAACCTCAAAATGCTGAAATATCAGATGTAGAATACAAATGCACCATTTCTGTGCGCTGTGATACCATACTGGACAATATTGACTGGCTTGATCCTGAAAAGGTAGAGCTGGTGCCTGAGGACGGGGTGATTTTACCTGCCACGCAGGTTACTTTTTACGACGGGGAAAGTGTGTTTAATGTTCTTCAGAGGGAAATGAAAAAAGCAAAAATACATATGGAATTTGAAAACACACCAATATACAATTCGGCGTACATAGAGGGTATAAATAACCTTTATGAATTTGACTGCGGTGAGCTGTCAGGATGGATGTACAAGGTGAACGGATGGTTTCCCAATTACGGATGTTCAAGGTATCAGCTTAAGGACGGAGATATAATAGAATGGGTTTATACCTGCGACCTTGGTGTTGATGTTGGCGGCTTTTATTCTACGGGAGAATAATATGAAAGATGCATTTTCTTCTTATCATCCTCTGGTCAACTTTTCTTATTTTGCCTTTGTATTTGCTTTTTCAATGATATTTATGCATCCTGTCTGCCTGAGTATCTCCCTGGTATGTGCTTTTATTTATTCCATATCTCTCAAGGGAAGACGTGCGGTCAGGTTTAATTTTGTTTTTCTTCTCCCCATGCTTGCAGTTACAGCAATTATTAATCCTGCCTTTAATCATGAGGGAGCAACAATATTGACGTATCTTCATACGGGAAATCCCCTCACGCTTGAGTCTATTGCTTACGGAATTGCGGCTTCTGCAATGCTTGCGGCAATGTTGTGCTGGTTTTCCTGCTACAATGAGATTATGACTTCAGACAAGTTTGTATATTTGTTCGGCAGGATAATACCTTCGTTATCCTTGATACTGTCCATGTCATTGCGTTTTGTACCAAAGTTCAAGGCACATATCAAAGAAGTATCGGAAGCTCAGAGGTGTATAGGACGCGACGTGTTAAACGGCGGGATTATAGAACGGGCGCGCCACGGCATAACAATTTTGTCCATAATGGTTACCTGGGCTCTGGAAAATGCCATTGAAACGGCAGACAGTATGAAAAGCAGGGGCTATGGATTGCAGGGACGAACTGCTTTTTCAATTTATCGCCTTGACAAAAGAGATAAAAAGGCACTGATATCTATATTTATTTTAGGTATGTTTGTTTTGGCAGGGGGAATATGGGGAGGAATGAAGTGGAGATATTTTCCCACTATGAAGGGGGCGTCCCGCGGAATTTTAAGCATAAGCCTGTGGCTTGCGTACACGGGACTTTGTCTTGTACCGGTCATTGTTGACAGAGTGGAGGAGCACCAATGGAAAGCTACGCAATTAAAAATTTAATGTTTTCTTATCCTGAGCAGGAAAGGCTTGTTCTTGACGATATTTCTTTCAGTGTACAAAAAGGGCAGTTTGTGGTTTTATGCGGTCCATCCGGATGCGGCAAGACTACTCTTTTGAGACAGCTTAAGACTGTGCTTGCTCCTCATGGAAATAAAAGGGGAAGTATTTTTTTTGAAGGAAGACTTCTTGATGATCTGGATCAGCGGGAGCAATCATCCCGTATAGGCTTTGTTATGCAGAGCCCCGAAAATCAGATTGTTACAGACAAGGTGTGGCATGAACTTGCCTTCGGACTGGAAAGCCTTGGTTATGACACCCATGCCATACGGCTCCGTGTTGCGGAGATGGCATCCTTTTTTGGAATACAGAGCTGGTTTTATAAAAATGTTTCGGAGCTTTCGGGAGGGCAGAAGCAGCTTCTGAATCTTGCTTCTATCATGGCAATGCAGCCCTCGGTTCTAATTCTTGATGAACCTACAAGCCAGCTGGACCCCATAGCTGCTGCGGATTTTCTGTCTACGGTGTGGAAGATAAACAGAGAGCTGGGAGTTACGGTAATATTGACAGAACACCGTTTGGAGGAGGCAATGCCTCTTGCTGACAGAGTGATGGTCATGGACGGAGGAAAAATTATTGCTGATGGCATACCAAAAGAGGTAGGGCAGATGCTTGACAGAGAAAATCATAAGATGTTTCTTGCTATGCCTGTTCCAATGCGTGTTTATGCCGGAGTTCCAAATGCTCTTGACTGTCCCGTTACCGTAAGAGACGGACGCGAATGGCTTGATTCATTTGCAGAGAGTCATGCTCTGAATAACGAGAAAAAAATAAGGCAAGATACATATGTGTCTTCCGGTAAAAATCCTTCAGTAGAGCTCAGAGACGCATGGTTTAAATATGAAAGGGAGTTGCCGGATGTTGTTAAAGGTGCATCATTTTCAGCATATTCCGGCGAGCTTCTGACTATTTTGGGAGGAAACGGAACCGGCAAAACAACCTCGTTGTCTCTACTTTCAGGCATAAACCGTCCTTACAGAGGCAAGGTTCTTCTTAAGGGCAGGGAAATTTCAGATATACCGGACAATGAAAAATTTGACCATATGCTTGGAGTGCTCCCTCAAAATCCTCAGTCTCTATTTGTTAAAAAAACGGTGGAGCTGGATTTATATGAAATGTTGAAAAACAGAAAGCTGTCCCGCGATGAACAGCAGAAACGGGTTCGCCGTGTGTCGCGCACATGTGAGCTGGAGCATCTGATGGATAGGCACCCCTACGACCTCTCTGGCGGAGAACAGCAGAGGGCTGCGCTGGCAAAGGTACTTTTGCTTGAGCCTGAAATCCTGCTTCTGGATGAACCAACAAAAGGAATGGATGCTGAATTTAAACAGCAGTTTGCGCATATTCTTAAAAGGCTGCTGTCTCAGGGAGTTACGGTAGTCATGGTAAGCCACGATATTGAATTTTGCGCTCAGTATGCAGACCGATGCGCCTTATTTTTTGACGGTGGAATAGTTACCGAAGGGACACCTGTGGAGTTTTTTTCAGGCAATAGCTTTTATACAACTGCTGCAAACCGAATGGCAAGGCATCTGCTGCCAGAGGCTGTTACAGCAGGAGACATAATTCATGCCTGCGGAGGCACGTTCCTGCCGGAGATTTCTGATGATATAAATTATGAAGATGCGGATGATTCCGGGGATGATGCTCAGGGAAATTCTAAAGAACATGGTAATGGTAAAAAACTATCAATAAAAATTATAACCTCAGCAATATCTCTGGTTGTGATGTTATTGACCGCCTATAAGGGTATACCTGTCATTTCCCGCTTTGCGTGGGCTGGGTTTATAAAAGGTTCAGATTTGGTTAATACCGGTTATAATGAAAGTCCGTGGAAGTATGCAATATTAATATTATTATTTTCTGTTTCTGCAATAGTATTTTTTATGACGGTATTTCAAAGCGAAAAGGCGCCGCCGCAATCTGTTATACAGGTTCCGGCGGATAAAAGGCAGCTTTCTAAAAGAACTGCTGCTGCTGCTTTTTTAATACTGCTGCTTATACCTTTGACAATTTTTATCGGTGTGTTTTACTTGAGGGACCGAAAATATTATTTTATATCTCTCATGGTTATTTTAGAGACCATGATACCTTTTGCCATGATTTTTGAGGGAAGAAAACCCCAGGCAAGAGAGCTGGTGGTTGTTGCGGTGCTTTGTGCAATTGGTGTTACAGGACGGGGAGCGTTCTTCATGCTGCCGCAGTTTAAGCCTGTTGCTGCCATGGTTATTATTTCAGGAGTTGCATTCGGCGGTGAAAGCGGATTTCTTGTTGGAGCTGTAACCATGTTTGTATCAAATATGTTTTTTGGTCAGGGACCTTTGACTCCGTGGCAGATGTTTGCCATGGGAATCATAGGATTTTTGGCAGGAATATTGTTTAAAAAAGGTTTTTTAAGGCGCGACAGAGTTTCTCTTGCTGTATTCGGAGGTATTTCGGTTTTTCTGGTTTACGGAGGCATCATGAACCCTGCCTCCGTGCTGACGTTTCAGCACAGTGCCACATGGGCTGCTGTTCGTGTATCCTGGGTAATGGGAGTTCCGTTTGATTTGATACACA
This sequence comes from Sedimentibacter sp., assembly GCA_032059885.1. Taxonomy (GTDB): domain Bacteria; phylum Bacillota; class Clostridia; order Tissierellales; family Sedimentibacteraceae; genus Sedimentibacter. Next base: position 253,559 of record DAMBZP010000001.1, on the reverse strand, counting down.
GCGCTGCCACAGTTTTTTTTCTCATGCTTGCGGGAGAACCCATGCTTGAGAAGCTGGACAGAATAAAAGTGAAGTATGGATTGGTTGAAGGCTGAGAATTTTAAAAATATAATTTAAGGAAGGTGAATTACATGGAAACAAAAAATATTTCTGAAGAATTTCCTTCTGTTTCTTTCGAAGAATTTCCTGTTACGGAATATGAAGAATGGAAGCAGGAAGCAATTAATGCTCTGAAGGGCGGTTCTTTTGAAAAAGCGTTATTTACAAAGACATATGAAGGTATAACACTGGAGCCCATATATACATCCGGGCATCCGGAGCATGAAGCAGATGAACCGGAATATCCGGGACGCATAGATTACAAAAGAGGAATAAAGGCATCCGGGTATATAAACAGACCATGGACAGTAGCTCAGGCTTCCGAGGGATCTTCTCCGGAGCAGGTAAATGAAATACTGAAAAGAGAGCTGCAAAAAGGAAGTCAAGCTGTCAATATTTCGCTGTCAGAAGAGACGCTTCATGGGAAAAAACCTTTTTCTGATGAAAATGAATGCTATAGTCCGAAAAGACTTGCTTTGTCTACATTGCAGGATATGTGTGCCGTGCTTAAGGATATTCCTGCTGATGAAAATGAAATCCATGTATATGCCGGCAGCAGCGCATCTCCTGTTTTAGCTTTGTTTGCTGCCGAAGCTGAAGCAAACGGAAGAAAAGACAAGCTTAAATCTTACCGGGGCTGCATAGGGGCGGATCCTATTGGACTTTTGGCTGAAGACGGGAAACTGCCTTGTTTCATGGATGAATTATATGATGAAATGGCTTTAGCCATATATTGGTGCAGAAAAAATATGCCTGATATGAAAACAATCATGGTAAGAGGTGACAGCTACCACAACGGAGGAGCAAATGCCGTGCAGGAGGTGGCTTACTGTGTGGCATCCGCAATAGCATATATAGACGCAATGCAGATCAGAGGACTGGATATTGACACAATATGCAGAAACATAAGATTCAGCTTCTCACTTGGAGGAAACTTCTTTATGGAAATTTCCAAGCTTCGTGCTGCAAGAAGAATCTGGTCGCAGGTAACGGCTGCATACGGAGCAGGTGAAGAAGCTCAGAAAATGGATATTTTTGCACGCACATCATATTTTACGGAAACGGTATATGACCCTGCTGTTAATATCCTCCGCACTACAAGTCAGGCATTTTCCGGAGTCGTGGGAGGTGTAAGCTCTCTTCAGGTGGCTCCCTATGATGATGCAGCAGGGATCAGTGATGAGCAGTCCAGACGTATAGCGAGAAATATTCAGCTGATGTTCCAGAATGAATTTGATATGCTTCGTCCTGTTGACCCGGCAGGAGGTTCCTGGTATATTGAGAGCCTCACAAAGCAGCTTACGGATGAAATATGGAAGACAATAAGTAAAATTTCTGCTGAAGGAGGTATTTTAAAATTATTAAAAAACGGCGATGTACAAAGAGAGATTAATTCTGTTTTAAACGAGCGTCAGAAAAATCTTGCCATGCGCAAGGACCGTGTTGTTGGTACCAATATGTATTCAAATATGAGTGAATCATCAAGCAAGGCTTGTGCCTCTTTAAATGAAATTAAGTCTGAAAGAACTAAAAATTTTGAGGATTATTTACGTGACATTGATGATATACATTGTGATAAGCTTTTATCGGAGCTTCCGGGATATATCAGCGGGGAACCTGAAAATTTTGTAGATGCTTTGATTCGTGCATTTATGGCGGGAGCGGCTTTAAATCAGGTCCGAACAGCTTTAAATGATGGTTTTGAGGGAGATATGGAGATAGAACCAATAGTTTCTCACAGATGGACGGAACAGTATGAGCAGCTGCGAAAAAGAAGCGAGGATTATGAAAAGAAAACCGGACAAAGCGTACGTATATTCCTGGCTAACATGGGAC
>DAMBZP010000001.1:108675-251614 GCA_032059885.1 Sedimentibacter sp. | reverse complement strand
ATAAAGCGCGCGCCGATTTTACAACAGGATTTATGGAGGTCGCCCATTTTGAGGTTATGAAGAACAACGGGTTTGCAACAATTGAAGAAGCAGTTCAGGCGGCTGTTGAATCAAAGGCGGATGTGACAGTGATATGTTCCACGGACGACACATATCCGGAACTTGTTCCTCCGCTGGCAGGACTGTTGAAAGCTAAATGCCCGGATATGCTGTTGCTGCTGGCCGGTATGCCTGCCGCAGAACACAAGGACGCTTATGTGGAGGCGGGAGTTGATGATTTTATTCACGTTCGTTCAAATTGTTATGAAATGCTCTGCAATATACAGAAAAAGAAGGGAGTATATTAATGTATAAAAAACCTGACTTTAAAAATTTAACCTTTGAAAATCCTGAATATACTTCGGATGCTTCCGTCGAGTGGGAGAAAAAGGTGCTTGCGGAAACCGGAAGCAGCGCAAGGGAATTATGTTACCATACAATGGAGCAGATAGATGTTAAGCCTCTATATACATCAGAGGACTACAAGGGTGCATTACATCTTCCTTACATGGCTGGTGTTCCTCCTTTTCTCAGAGGGCCGTATCCCACAATGTATGTTACGAGACCGTGGACTGTAAGGCAGTATGCAGGATTTTCAACTGCCGAGGAAAGCAATGCATTTTATCGCCGCAACCTTGCTGCAGGGCAGAAAGGGCTTTCAATTGCATTTGACCTTGCCACTCACAGAGGATACGATTCTGATCATCCCCGTGTTGTAGGTGATGTTGGAAAAGCGGGAGTTGCCGTTGACTCAATATTGGATATGGAAATACTTTTTTCGGGAATCCCTCTCGACCAGATGTCTGTTTCCATGACAATGAACGGTGCCGTGCTGCCCATTATGGCATTTTATATACTGGCTGCCGAGGAGCAGGGAGTAGATAAGTCCGTTCTTACGGGAACCATACAAAATGATATACTCAAGGAATTTATGGTGCGTAACACATACATTTATCCTCCTGCAACGTCAATGAGAATTATAGGGGATATATTTGCCTATACGGCAAAGTATATGCCGAAGTTTAACAGCATAAGTATTTCAGGCTATCATATGCAGGAAGCAGGCGCAACTGCTGATATAGAGCTTGGATACACGCTGGCGGACGGACTTGAATATATCCGCACAGGTCTTGCTTCAGGACTCAGCATTGATGAGTTTGCCCCTCGTTTGTCCTTTTTTTGGGCGATAGGCAAAAACTATTTTATGGAGGTTGCAAAAATGAGGGCGGCACGTATGCTGTGGGCAAAGATAGTACGACAGTTCGACCCGAAAAAAACTAAATCTATGGCACTTCGTACTCATTGTCAAACCTCAGGCTGGAGTCTTACTGCACAGGACCCGTTCAATAATGTTGCAAGAACTTGTGTGGAGGCTATGGCTGCGGCATTGGGACACACCCAGTCGCTTCATACCAATGCTCTTGATGAGGCTATTGCACTCCCAACAGATTTTTCTGCCCGAATTGCCAGAAATACACAGCTATATATTCAGGATGAAACCTCGGTGTGCAAGGTTATCGATCCGTGGGGAGGTTCGTACTATGTTGAAGCTCTGACGGATGAACTTATCCGCAGGGCATGGGCTCACATACAGGAAGTTGAAGAGCTGGGCGGTATGTCAAAAGCAATTGACACAGGTCTTCCAAAAATGCGTATTGAAGAGGCTGCCGCAAGGCGTCAGGCTCACATAGATTCCGGAAAGGAAAAGATACTGGGATTGAATTATTATCCTCTGGAAAAGGAAGATCCTCTGGATATTCTGGAGGTTGACAATACAACCGTACGACAGGCACAGATAGCAAGACTTAAAAAGCTTCGTGCCGAAAGAGACGGAGACGAGGTCAGAAGGAGACTTGACGCAATAACAAAATCTGTTGAAACAGGAGAGGGAAATCTTCTTGAGCTTGCTGTTGAGGCTGCCAGGGCAAGAGCCAGCCTCGGTGAAATATCTGATTCCATAGAAAAGGTATGCGGACGTCATAAGGCTATAATAAGGTCAATATCGGGAATATACAGCAGCGAATTTTCAGATGCGGACATCATTGACGAGGTTCAGAAGATGACTGATGATTTTGAAAAAAGAGAGGGTCGACGACCGCGTATACTCGTTGCAAAAATGGGTCAGGACGGTCATGACAGAGGGGCAAAGGTTGTAGCTACAGCATTTGCGGATATGGGCTTTGACGTGGATGTGGGTCCTCTGTTCCAGACTCCGGAGGAGGTTGCTCAGGACGCCGTGGACAATGATGTCCATATAGTAGGCATGAGCTCTCTCGCAGCCGGACATAAGACGCTGCTTCCTCAGCTTGTGGAAGAATTAAAAAAGAGAGGGCGCGGAGACATAATGGTTATAGCGGGAGGAGTAATACCTGCTCAGGATTATGACTTTTTAAAAGCCCATGGGGCTGCCGCAATTTTCGGACCCGGCTCCGTAATACCGGCATGTGCCAAGGAAATGCTGGAAAAACTCAATAAGATGCTGGATGAAACGGAGAATTAGTGATGCATAGCAGCAGTTATAAACCGGAATGGGTTCCTGAAGACGGTGGCAGCGAATTCGCCACCGCAGTTATGCCGGGAATCAAGGAATCCGAAAGCAGAGAGTATGCACCGGCTTATAACAAAATTAAAAAGTTGGACTGTCAGGATTATGTGGATGGAATATTATCGGGAGACAGAATGATTCTGGCACGAGCAATAACTGTAATAGAAAGCAATGCTCCCAAGCACTTTCAGCTTGGGCAGGATATAATAAGGCACATTCTGCCATACACGGGAAACTCGGTGCGGGTGGGTATAACAGGCATTCCCGGAGCAGGGAAAAGCACATTTATAGAGGCTCTGGGCTGTATGCTCTGCAATCAAGGTAAAAAAGTTGCTGTTCTTGCGGTAGATCCAAGCAGCTCAATAACAAGAGGGAGTATTCTGGGGGATAAAACAAGGATGGAAAATCTGTCAAGAGAGCCTAATGCGTTTATTCGTCCTTCTCCTTCTGGAGGTACATTGGGCGGAGTGGCAAGAAAGAGCCGTGAAACGCTTTTGCTTTGTGAAGCGGCAGGTTATGATACCGTGTTGGTTGAAACTGTCGGTGTGGGGCAGGGAGAGACAACTGTTCGTTCAATGGTTGATTTCTTTCTTGTACTGGTTTTGACAGGAGCAGGTGATGAGCTTCAGGGAATAAAAAAGGGTGTAATTGAATTGGCAGATGCAATTCTTGTAAATAAAGCAGATGGCAGCAACAAACAAAAGGCTGCAGTCGCCAGAGCCGATTACAATCAGGTTCTGCATTATTTGCGCCCTGCAACCGAGGGATGGGAACCAAAGGCATACACCTGCTCATCAATAACCGGAGAAGGCATAAGTGATATGTGGAAGGTTATCATGGATTTTAAATCCTTCATGGAAGGCTCAGGAAGGCTTCAGAAAAGAAGGCAGCAACAGACATGGGAATGGGTCTTGCAAATGGCATGGTCCTATATTAATTCTGTTATTTCTCAAAATCCTTCAATTATGGAATGTGAGCAAGAAATAAAGGAACAGCTTAATTCCGGTGATATTACAGCTTCGCTGGCTGCTCAGAAAATAATTGAGGTAATGGAATCCAAATGGAATTCCTGAAAACAAATAAACGGCCTGAGTTCATCAGAACATCAGGCCGTTTAATACCTGCTCCGTAAGCATCAATGCCCCTTTAAGGCCAAGCTGGGTTTTAGGAATTACGTCAATGTATCCCAGGGTTGGCAGAGATATTTCAATTCCGCTGAATGAATGTCCCTTAAGCTTCAATTGGGCTATGGTATTTCCGTTTGCAAACACCAGCTCGCTTTTGGTGTTTAAAATATCATGCTGCATTGCACCTTCAAGCTTCATCTCACTTAAAAGCTTGACAGCTCTGTCCTTGAAAACATCTATTTCTTCGTTCAGCACAGAAGCACATTCCAATATCATACCGAAATATTTCACAAGAAAGGACGTGTAGGAATATATTTCTGAATAGGTTCCTTCCAATGCAAAATTTACTCCCTTGGGCAGACCTGTGAGAGAGTTTACACGAGATATGAAGGCATATGCATCAGCCCTTGACTTCTCGCTTTCTGCCGTAAACAGAGAGCAGTCCTTGTTCAGAATGCCGCATATATCTCTCATGAATTTTTCTGTTGCTTCAAAGCCTATGGGAGGTCCGTCGCATATATAGTAAGAAGTTTTGTACATTTCTTTCAAGAAAATTGCTGTATTGTATCCGTATTCAGGATTCAGCACTATGTTTAGGTCTGCGGCTGGTATTTTTTCTATACTTTCCGGGTTGCATTCTGAGCACAAAAAACAGTTTATTTCAATTCCGCACATTTTAAACAGCCTTTTTATTTCTTCAACATCACCCCTGTAATTTTTATGAAATATGGAAAGGCCCAGGATATTTACACGTGCGGATTTTACTGCGCCCATAGGGGAGCAAAGCTGCTTAAGAGTTTCAATTGCAGCTTTTTCAAAGCCTGAGCATATGTTGTCCGAAAATCCAGGAGTTTCAATTACCACATATTTTTTCCCTTTGACCTTCCGGCTTACTATATCCTTCAAATTATCTCCTATAAGAGAAGCTCCTGGTGAATTTATAACCGCAAGCAAATCGAATGATACCTCATTGGACAGAAAGTCCAAAGCTTCTGTAAGCTTATCCATGCTTCCGTACACATAATCCCTGTTGTCAAGATAGGTACATGGTACACGGGGCTGACCAAAATAAAATTTTTCAGGATAGTTGAGAGGGTCAAATTCAAATTGGTGTATGCTTTGGCTGTCAGACACGGCGCTGTGATAAAATTTACATCCCGTGGGGCCGTTAATCAGTACAACTGTATTGTCAATTCCCTCCATAGCAAACACAAGCCCTGAAAAACTATCGGGAGTAATATTTTTTAAACAATTGTTCGTCATTTTTCCAATCTCCCTGCAAATTTAATTTTATGAGCTTTGCCCAGCGTGATACCATGTTTATTCCAGAGTAGAATCCTGTGTCCGGACACATGGGAATGGTGTCAGACACGTATTCCCCGTAGTTTACGGAGGACTCATAATTTGTAAGCACAATATTAGGTCTGTATTTTTTTATATCAGATATCCTGTTTTTCTTGTCATAGTTTTCTTCCACATTCAGGCTCATTCCCAGATTTGTTCTGAAGCCGGAATCCTGTGAAAAATTTAAAACAGCAATTTTTATAATCTCAATCCCAACATCCATTGCCGCCTTCAATATCCAGTCAAGACTGTGATTGTAAGTGATTATCATAAGTTTTTTACCGGACAAAGAAAGCTTAAGCCTTTCGGCCTCCTTTATATATAACTCATCGTTTCGGCTTATGATTTCTTCAGCCTTATCCTTTTTATTGAAAAATTCTCCGACGCTCATCAGCCATTTTTTTGTTTCATCAAAGCCTACGGGGAAGGGTTCGTTCAAAAATTTACAATTATATCTTTCAATGAAGAAATTTTTTAGGATTTTACCTGTATAATCATCATAAGCAAGAATATTCAGGGGAGCGGACAGAAAATTTTCGAGCCTGTCATAGGAGGTTTCACACAAGAAACGGCAGTTAACCTCTATATCCATAAAATTCAGAAAGTTCTCCACAATTTTAAAATTGCTGTTTGTGTTTTTAGCTACAACCTTTTCAAAAACAATATTTACAGTGTCCGGTACAGTTTTTACATCCCTCTTTATTATTCTTTCGGCAAGTGTGGTGTAGCTCATGAGCATGCCCTGAAGATAGTCCCCCGCTATGTTACCGTCAGCCTTTATAGTCACAATCGGCATATCTTCCTCTTCCAGGTACTTTAACCTGTCTATGTCATCGCCAATTATTCCCGCCGGGCAGGAGCTTATCACAATGATTGCTTTTGGCTTTTTCAGCTTTACTTGCTTTATTTTGTCTATGAGAACATCCATTCCTCCAAAAATCATTTCTGATTCTCCCATATGTGTGCATTCAAAATTGGGAGATATTGAAACGGGCAGCAACGCACCTCTTTCAAACAGTCCTCTTCGTCCGGAAGAACTGATGCTTTGGTAAGAAATATATGCACAGCTCTTTGGAGAATGTGCTATGACAACGACATCCTGCAGATGTATGCTCATGGTTGCGGCGCCGTTGAAGGCGCAGCCGTGAAGAGGCTCGTCATTTACGATACTTTTTGAAAGAAAGCGTCTTGGAGAGGTTACATCAGTTGAATCACTTTCATTAAAAGTGCTGTAAATTCCGGTCTCGGAGACTGTATCCACGGCAAGAGAAACAGAAGCATTTTCTTTACCAAGAACAATATTCTCCAGATCTTCGTCAGTCAGGGGGGCAGCTTTATAAAGTCTGCAGCCTGATGTTATTTTTAAGGCAAGAGCTTTAAAAGTTTTTGCAATATCTGATGTTTTGGATTTTTCCGCGATGGTCATATTGGATTTTTCTGCCAGATCAAATTCCACACTTCTGGGGATTTTTGCACATATGGGGAGTCCCGCGGCTTTTGCAAATCTTGCTACACGACCATCCTCATCTTCGATGTTTCGTTTATTGTATATGATGCCTGCAATTTTATTTCTTTCATTGTCATAATTGGATATACCGCGCAAAATATTATTTGCAGCATACAATGACATAAATTCCCCGGAGGTAACAATAAATACTGTATCCGCGTATTCATTTCTGATGGGAACTGCAAATCCGCCGCACACCACATCCCCCAGAACATCATAGAGAACAATGTCGTAATTGTTTTTTATGTTAAAGCTGTCAAGGAGCTCGAAAGTACTGATTATGCCTCTACCGGCACATCCCACTCCTGGAGTTGGGCCTCCTGCCTCGACACAGCCTATATTTAAGAAACCGTTGAAAAGAATATCCTCCTGTTTGTAATGGAGAGGATTTGTAACTCTTATGTAGTCAAGAACAGTGGTTATTTTTCTTCCGTGCATCAGGAGTCTGGTAGAATCGTGCTTCGGGTCACATCCTATTTGCAGCACTTTCTTACCTGAAAAGGCAAGAGAGGCTGATAAATTCGCACTCACAGTGGATTTTCCTATTCCTCCTTTGCCGTATATGGCAATCTGTTTCATTACTTCCTCCATAAATTAATATATATTTAATAATAACACAAAAAATATCAGTAAACAACAGACAAGAAGCAGAAATAAAGCGTCAATGTGCATGTTGACACGGCATTTGATTAATGATACAATGCATGTACAAGAACATTTGCATATAATTTATTTAAATCACGGAACCGGGTGCGAATCCCGGACAATCGGGGTTACTGTGTTGTGGAGCGAGCTCCCGAAAGCCACTGCTTAAGCGGGAAGGCGGAGCAAGCGTTGAAACTTAGTCAGGATACGTGCTTAAATAATTACGTAGTATTATTTTCCAACGAAAAATAATATACAGGATAAATTCAATAACATAATCTTTTAGGTTAATATAGAATTATTTCACCTGTATTTTTCGTGTAGATAAAATGCGGGTGTTTTTGTATTTGAAGTGTTTGTACAGCCTTATTCCATTGACTTATAAAAGATGTAAAGTGAGCTTTGGCACTTTATGGACTTTTGCTGGATCTGTAATCGGCAGATAGGTTTGGGACGTAATTAACAGCAAGGCATAAGATGTGAGTGCTGCGGAAATAACGCTATTGTAACAACCTCCAAGATTACAAGCGTCTAATATAAGAATTTGGGTGATTTTCGTATACTGTTAAATTCTGCCGATAACTGTCTGTATCAGCAGCCTCCAACTGCTGATCCGAAGGAATTAAGGCTGTGGAATGCTTCATAAATAATAACATCAGGATTGAGTTTATACCGGACAGCCGGTATTTTTTTATTTTTAAAGTATAGAATAACTTTTTTAACTATGATTTTTATGGTAATATTATATATAAATCAATTGGAGGATGTTATGGAAAAAGGATATGTTCAGGTTTATACAGGAAACGGCAAGGGAAAGACAACGGCAGCTCTTGGTCTTTCGGTCAGAGCAGCTTGTGCCGGTAAAAAGATTTTTTTCGGACAATTTGTTAAGGGCATGGAGTACAGTGAACTGAAAAGTACTGAGCTTATAAACAATTTGAAAATTGAACAATTTGGACGGAGATGCTTTATTTATGAAAAACCTTCACAAGAAGACATAGATGCCGCAGGAAACGGGCTTGAAAGGATGAAGGCTGCTCTTAAATCGGGAGAATATGATGTGGTTGTAATGGATGAATTGAATATAGCTTTGTATTTCAAGCTTTTTACAATTGAAGAGGCTTTGGAAGCAATAAAAGGAAGAGCATACAACGTGGAGGTTATTATAACAGGCAGGTATGCTCCTGAAGAAATAATCGATATTGCAGACCTTGTGACCGAAATGAAAGAAATTAAACATTATTACAACAACGGCATCGAGGCGAGAGAAGGAATTGAGTTTTAAGTTTTGTGCTTTTGAAAGGCGTCGGGTGATTGGTGCACCTTCTCGTAATAATTGAAAATATTAAGAAATTAATGGTTATAGGTATTTAAGGGTAATTCAATAAAGAAGGTGCTGCCTCCTCCATTTGTGTCTCGCACATATATTTTCCCCTTGTGCAGTCTTAAAATTTCTTTTGATACACTCAGCCCCAACCCGTAATGTTCTTTTTTGCTGCGTGATGAATCCGCCCTGTAAAATCTTTCAAATATTTTTTCTTTGTATTCGTCTGGTATACCTTCTCCGTTATCTGAAACATAAATGAGCAATGAACGCTTGGTTTTACAGGCTCCCAGTATAATTTTCCCGCCCGGCTGCGTATAAAACACTGCATTGTCCAAAAGGCAGCCTAAAGCTTGCCGCAGCCTTTGAAAGTCTCCTCTTATGACAGGAAGCTGTTCCATAGGGAGGTCTAATGTCAGTGATTGTTCTTTTGTTTTGACGATTTCCTCATATGATTCGTATGTATTTATAATGAGAGTGTCCGGTTCGACTTCGTCTGCCTGGAAGGACCATGTTCCTGAATCTGCGCTGGCAAGCAGAAGCAGATCATCCACAAGACGTGACATTCTTTTGCATTCATTTTTAATTGTATTTAAAAACCTTTTCTTTTCATCTTCAGTTTCACATATTTCAAAAGCAGATAAACTGACACTCAATACGGTCAGAGGGGACCTGAGTTCGTGTGATGCCGCCGCTATAAATTCTGTCTGCTGCTTCCTGCTTGTGTTTATTGGTTCTATGGCTCTTCCCGAAAACCACCATCCGAATGCTGATAATAATATCATGACTACTGTGATTGCAGTAAAAAACATGATGCGTCCGTAAAGCATATCTGATTTCTGCATACTTAAATCTCTGAGAAGAGTAAGGCTTTGCCATCCTCCGTTGGATGGAATTATTACTGCCGCTGCCTGATATGTTTCATTTTCACTGCCCTTAATTTCAAAGGTTATGCTGTTTACATCTATGACAGACTTCGGGGGAGTTTTAACATCAAGATTGTATTTTCTTAATGCTTCCTGCTGTGCATTTTCAATAAGAAGCTCTCTTTTTTTTCCGGTTTTGAAGCTGCCCCTGAACATGAGAGGATTTTTGTTGTCTTCTACATGAATTATGAGTTTATTCCCGAATTCCATTTGCGAGAGCCATGTATTGTCAATAATTTTACTGCTTTGGAGCTTGTACACAATTGAATTTATGTTGTTTTGAAGCGTTATACGGCTTTGATTTTTAAGCTGAGCTTCTGACATATGTAGATACCATGCGCAGAGGCAGCCTAATATTATACCTGTGGTGAGAATATATATGAGGGTAAATTTTATACGAATTTTTTTAATCATTGCTTACCTCCATTGAATATCCTATGCCCCGGGCAGTTTTTATGGAAAGCCCGCTTCCAACAAAGCAAAGCTTTTTTCTGAGAAAATGTATGTAGTTATCCAGGTTTCCGTCCTCAACCGGAGCATCAGGGCCCCATACGCGGGATAAAAGTACGGAACGCGGAATGATTCGTTTTTGATTTCTAACTAAAATTTCAAGCAGATCAGATTCTCTTTTTGACAGTGTACATTTATTTGAGGGGCCTTTCAGAGTTCCTCTCATTAAATCCAGCTCCATATCATTCAATATTATACTGTTCGTGCTTTCCCACTGTGCAGGGCGCCGGCCTATGGCCCTTATTCTTGCCATGAGCTCGTTTATGTCAAATGGCTTTACAATATAATCATCTGCTCCTGCGTCAAGACCGGCAATTCTGTCTCCTACACCATCCAGAGCGGTTATTATTATTACAGAGGCGGATATGCCGAGAGCTCTGGTGCGTGACAGAACATCCATGCCATTCAGATCAGGCAACATTCTGTCCAAAAGTATCAGATCATATGCTCCTTGTTTTATAAAATGCAGACCGTCTTCTCCGTTGCAGCAGGTATCTACAGTGTAACCTTCCTGCTCAAGATGAAATTTTACCGCGCAGCCCAGTTCCGTATCATCCTCAACAATAAGTATTCTCATTTTTTCGTTTTTCTCCTGTAATAAATGTTGATATATTATATAATAGCTGTCTCTAAATAATCTTTAAAATACATTGAGGTTATTTAGAGATAACTATATTATAATTTACTATATCATGATTGTAAACACACGTATAAGACAAATACCACAATGGTAAAGGAGAACTATAAATGAGAAAAACAACAAAAATTTTATTGCTTTTAATAGCTTGCCTGGCAGTGATGTTTCAGGCATCTTGTGCCAGAGATAAAGAATCTGCAGGGGGCGCGGGAGAGAAGACTGCAATGGGAAGGTACGTCGAGAGGGCTCTGGAATTACCTGAAAAGGATATAAAGAGCTTAACTGCCGTAAAAAAATCTGACGGTTCCCTTGACTTGTATTTGTATTTTGAGCAATCACCATGGTACGTTTTGTACAATACAATGGACGGAGTCACATATGAACAACAGGCCATGCTTTGGTATTCTGAACTTAGTGAAAGGCAATATGGCATAGCAGATATAGCCTATGACGGCATGGACAATAAATATTTGCTGGCATGGTCAGGATCCCAGGATGGAGGAAAGGTATACAATAAGGTCTACAGAATTACTGAGGATGATACACTTGAAGAAATAAACATGGAATGGAAGGAAAACTCTGCTGGTGAGCTGAAAGTTTATATGACAAAAATGCAAGTTGCATCAAACGGAGATCTGCTGTTTTCACAGATGGGAAATGGAATCGTGCAGTATTCTTCAGATGGTAAATTTAAGGGAAGGTACGGCGGAGAGCAAGATGAAAGATTTACAGCCTCGGGAGACAACCTGTTTATAATTGATGAGGCTTCCTCACAAATAATCGTCTATGATTTGAATACTTATGAGCAAAAAAAGACTGTGGACTATGATAATATGCCGCATGATGCTGCATTGTCTCCGGGTTTAGACGGAAGTCTGTACCTAAACGACAGAAGTGGCGTATACAGACTTGCGGAAGGGGGAAGCCTATGGGAAAAAATAATAGATGGAGAACTCACATCCCTGTCCATTCCTTCCTTGTATTTTGGCGGTATCATAGAGGCGAAGCCTGGAGAATATTATATATTATTCGCCGATTCGGAATCAATCCAAAGTATTTTTAAATACGAATATGATAAAAATATATCCACTCTGCCCGTTACAGAGCTTACAATCTACACATTAAATGAAAACAGTACCATGAGACAGGCGGCAGGGGAGTTCCAAAGGAAAAATCCGGATGTAAAGGTCAACATCAGAGTGGGAATTGACAGCGATTTATCCGTAACCAGGGATGATGCTGTGAAAGCACTGAATACAGAAATTATTGCCGGCAAGGGCCCGGATCTTATTTTATTGGATGGCATGGATATTGAATCGTACATATCAAAAGGAGTTTTGGCTGATTTGTCCGATTCGGTTAAGGAAGTCCGCGAAGGAGGAGAAGAGCTCATAGACAGTATTGCAGAAATGTATAAAATGGATTCGAAGATATTTGCAGTTCCTGCCAAGTTTACGGTTCCTTCTATGTGGATAGATGAGGAGTATGCCGGAAGTGTTAAAAATCTTAAAAATCTCGCAGAATTTGCCAGGTCCCACAATGACCGCCAGATTGTATCCTATTTGTCCTACAGGGATTTGTTCGAGATTTTCAGCTTTTCATGCTGGCCTGCATGGTTTGATACAGACGGTAACTTAGATGAAAAAAACATGACAGAATTCTTAACATGTATTAAGGAAATTTATGATTCAGGCAGAAAATTCATAGATGATGACGCAATAGACAGTGAAAGCAGAGCCGGAGGAACTGATGCCAGGACTCAGGCAGTAGCTGATTCGATGGATATCTCTGACAATATTTTTAATTGGGCCTTCGGAAGATCTTATACATATTGTGCTAATATGAAAAGCTATAATTCAGTAAACTCTCCTTATCTGGCAATTGTAAAAAGAAAGGGAGGAGCAGCAGTACCTCTTCCAGGACAATCCGGTAATGTTTTTATACCGATTAATGTAATAGGTATAAATGCCAAAACGGAAAAAATAGACGTTGCACGTGAATTTGTGAGAATAATGCTCTCCTCGGCTGTACAGAACGCTAAAACCTTTGACGGTTTTCCCGTAAATATAAAATCTCTGGAGTATGGAGCAGAGGGTAAGGGAAATGAAGACTTGTATCTGGGAATATCCGGCGATAAACCGGATGAGGAGCTTGAGGGACCACTGCCTTCCGCAGAAGAGCTGAAAAGGATTAAAAATCTGTGTCTTACTCTGAATACTCCGTCTGTGCCGGATTATACGATTCTGGAGATGATTATTGATGAAACCAGGGAATATTTTGAAGGAGATGAAGACGTTGAGAAGGCTGTTTCCCGTATCGTTGAAAGGACAAGAATTTACCTGGCGGAATAAAAGAAGAGATGGCTTTTATGCCTTTTTATTCATTGCTCCCAGCTTGCTGGGAGTAGGGATATTTACAGCAGTTCCTTTTGCCGATGTCTTGAGAAGATCATTTTACAGGGGTATAAGCGGAGAATTTTTTGGCTTGGGAAATTATATATCTGTGCTGCAAAATGATGCTTTCAGGCTGGCAGCATTAAATACTTTCAGGTTTACTGCTATATGTGTGCCTGCTCTGATGGTAATGTCGCTTTTGATTTCTGTTATGATTAACCTATGTGAGCACAGTGCGGATTTTTTTAAAACTACAATGCTGATACCCATGGCACTGCCATCTGCCTCAATTGCATTTTTGTGGAAGGCGGCATTTCATAAAGATGGAATTATAAACAGCCTTCTGCTGTTTGTTGGAAGTGAAGCTGTGGATTTTATGAATACTGGCATGGCATTTTACATACTGATTGTATGTTACATATGGAAAAACGCAGGCTATGACATGGTTTTATGGACTGCCTCCCTGTCAGATATTCCTCCTGGTCTTTATGAGGCGGCATCTGTTGATGGTGCCGGCAGCGCCCGGCAGTTTTTTTACATAACGCTGCCGGAGTTAAGGCGGGATTTTTTCGTAATAGGTATATTATCGCTTATCAATTCATTCAAGGTTTTCCGGGAGGCATATCTTGTTGGAGGCAAATATCCTCACACAAGCATGTATATGCTGCAGCACCTGTTTAACAATTGGATTGAAGCGCTTGATATGGACAAGTTGTGCGCAGGTGCTGTAATTATGGCAGGTATTATTTTCGTCCTGGTTATTCTTATGAGAATAATATTGGAAAGGGAGTTGTAGGATGAAAAAAATTTTAAATATAAACATAATTTTGCTTGTTGTTTTTTCTGTTCTTGTATGGTTTCCGGCAGCACTGATTGCAGGCGGTTCTTTCACAGGCGGCGATGAATTTGCATATAATCTGTCACCAGTGCCTCAATACCCCACACTTAGACCTTATGTGGAGCTTTTGATAGACTCACCCGGATTTTTCGTAATGTTTTGGAATACTTGTAAAATAGTGTTTCCTATATTGGCGGGTCAGCTGATTGTTTGTGTACCGGCTGCATGGGGATTTGCCAGGTACAATTTCAGATTTAAAAATATGCTGTTAATTCTTTATATGGCATTGATGCTCATGCCTTTTCAGGTGACAATGGTTTCCAATTACATAGTTTTAGATAAGCTTAAAATTTTGGACACACATATGGGTATAATTTTACCGGCTGTTTTTTCAACATTTCCTGTATTTATAATGTACAGGTTTTTCAAAGCAGTGCCTGCTGCTCTTATGGAGGCGGCTGAAACAGACGGAGCCGGTGAACTCGAAATATTTATTCATGTTGGACTTCCAATGGGAGTACCCGGAATCATATCAATAATTGTCTTAGGTTTTTTGGAATATTGGAGCATTATAGAGCAGCCTCTCATTTTTATAAAGGATAAATCATTGTGGCCTCTTTCTATGTTTTTGCCTGAAATTGCTTCAGGCAGCGGTGGATTATATTTAGCTTCATCAGTATTGATGATAATACCATCCATGCTTATATTTTTGTTCGGACAAAAATATCTGGAAAAGGGAATAAGGGCTTCAGGCTTGAAGGAATGACGCAAAGGAGGAACTATGACATATAGTTATAATACAGATAAAAAGGAAAACAGGCAAAAGCTATATGCGAAAGCCTTTGCTGGTTTTTTCGCTTTAATGCTGCTTTTCAGCATGCTTTCAAGAGCTGCTGATTCAATTGCCGTGGCAAAGGTATATACGGAAAAAGCAAAAAGAGGAAAGCTGTCTCATGAAACATTATGTAGTGGAAATGTGGAGCCGCGGGAAAAGATGTATATTTCTTCAGAAGAAGGCTTCAGGGTCCAGGAGATAAAGGTTGAGCCGGGACAGGCAGTATCAGCCGGTGATCCTTTAATTATTCTTGACAATAAGGGTATAAAGGAACAGCTTGACATTGCTGAGTCGGAGCTCAAGCTTCTTGAACTGAAAAAGCAAAGTCTTTATTTAAGTACTTATGAATATTCAGATGATAAAAATGTTGAAAAAGCCCGTACAGAACTTCAAAGAGCCATAAGTGATATGGAGCTTAACAAGGAAATAAACGGCGGAATGGAACTTGAAGCAGATAAACGGGCAGTGGAGGATGCCGAGCTTAATTTACAAATATCAATTGATGAAAAGAAAAAAGCAGATATGAACAATATTGCTGCAAAAGAAAAGGCAGAAATAGATATTAAGGCAGCTGAATTGGAGATTCAGCTCAAAAACAATGAAATAAGTGCTTTAAAGAAGCACGTTGAAAAGGACTCTGTAATAAGTGCCGAAAGAAATGGAACAGTAGATGAGATATTTGTCAAGTATGGTGAAAAAACTTCGGGAGGAAATCTGATTTCCATGATACCGGATGATTCAGAGTATTATTTCAGGGCAGAGATGGATGCAGAAAAGGCAAAATATATAAGACCTGGAGACATGGTGGAAATAACCCTGGAAGGACAAAAAATTCCCATAAAGGATTCTGAGGTAAAATGGGTGAAGCTTTCGGAAGCCAATAAAAATATATTACAAATAGCTGTAAACGTACCAAGGATTAAAGGGCTCTACACTGGTATGGGCGCATCCATGAAGCATGTAAAATCTACGGATGAGTATGAAAAAGTTGTACCATTAAGTGCTGTAAGGAGTGACACGAGCGGTGATTATGTCCTTACTGTAAAAAAAGTTAGTACTGTCATGGGAACAGAAGAAGCTGCATACAGAATAAATATAGAGTTGTTGGACAGATCAGAAACAAGCGCGGCAGTAAAAGGTCTCAGCGATGAAAATGTAATAGTATCAAGCAATAAGCCCATAGAAGAATCAGACAGGGTAAGGGTGAAACAGAAATGAAAGGAATTATAAAGTTTCTGCCGGCAATCATCCTGATATTTGCAGGATGTATGCTGTGGAGTACTGGTGCCGGAAGATACCGTGAGATGGACATGGAGTATGGAGGAATAAGTCTAAGATTTGAAACAACCCCTGTTACAATTGACAGGTTAAATGAAACGCTCAGGCAGCAGTCGGATAGTACGAATTCAAAGCTTGCTGCCTGGAAACAGGATTATAATATTGAGATAGAGGACCGTAACCTTGGAGTAAGCATTGAATCAGATGTAATATACATATGGGGGAATAGAAAAAATATATTTGGCCTGAGCGGAATCACAGGCTGTGCAATTTCTGAGGATAAGGCATATGAGCTATGGGGTTCGTATAATATTTTGGGAAAAGATATTTATATAGATGGTATCTCATATAAAATAACCTGCGTTACAGATGCCGTTTCCGGAATAATTGCGGTAAAAAAGGATAATTATGATGGAGACATGAAGTTCGTTTCTCTTGACATGGAGCCGGAAGCTTTAACGGGCGAATCGGACATTCAGATTGAAAAATTTGTGCTTCAAAATTCTCAAGGGTCAGATTCATCAATTAATTATTCTGATTTGATATCCATACTTGGCAGTTCTCTGGTGCTTCCGTCACTTGCTGTTTCTATTCTAATGTGTGGTAGAATAATGTCATGCTTCAATTGCTCTGCAAAAAACAAATTGTACAGAGAGTTTGCATGTTATTTGTTTGTTTTGATATCGTGGATATGTATATGCTTTTTTTCCGGGAGTTTTTTATTTGAAATTCCGGGAAATTTCATACCGGTGAAATGGTCGGATTTTGAATTTTGGACAAGGCTTATCAAAAGATACGAGAATGATTTAAATGGCTTCAGATTGATGCAGACGTACATTTTTGACAGTTATTTCAGAAAATATTTTATTAATATTTCTGTGTGCGGTCTGTCAAGCTCCATATGCTTTATAGCAGCTCTAAGGCGTGTAATAAATAAAAGCCTGAACAGTCTTATAGTTTTTGAAATTGTGCTGGCATTTGTAATGTTTTTTGCAGCGGTATCATCAGGGGCTCAATATGGGAGGTTTGGAAGTTCATACTGGTTGACATTGCCTGCATATTTTGTGTTTGATTATCTTATAAACAATTTTAATCTGCGTGAAAGGGCATAATTATGGCATCAATACAATTAGAGAATATAACTAAAAGATACTCAAAAAACATTACAGCTCTTAAAAGTATAAGCCTGAATATATATGACGGAGAGTTTGTTGTTATCGTAGGTCCATCCGGCTGCGGAAAATCTACGATGCTAAGGATAATAGCCGGGCTGGAGAATATCACGGAAGGAAATTTATACATAGGAGAAAAAATATCCGGTAATATAAGGTCCAGGGATCGCAATATTGCAATGGTGTTCCAGAATTACGCACTTTATCCTTATCTTACGGTGTATGACAATATGGCTTTTGGATTAAAAATGCGCAGGGCGGGTAAAGATGAAATCAGAGTAAAAGTTATGAATGCAGCACAAATGCTCCATATAGGGGACTTGCTGGACAGAAAACCGGGGGAGCTGTCCGGAGGCCAGAAGCAAAGGGTTGCATTGGGCAGGGCAATTGTCCGGGAACCGCAGGCTTTTCTCTTAGATGAACCTTTATCAAATTTGGATGCTGAGTTCAGGATGCAGATGCGCACTGAGATAGTTAAACTTCATAAGAAACTTGGTACTACATTTGTTTATGTGACTCATGACCAGGAGGAAGCTATGATAATGGCTGACAGAATGGTAGTGATGAAGGATGGAATAATACAGCAGACAGGTACACCCAAAAGTATTTATGAAAATCCTGCCAATATTTTTGTAGCCGGTTTTATAGGATCACCGCGCATGAACTTCATAGAAGCAACAGTTGATGTTTATGGAAAAAATATGTTGTTGAAAGCAAGAAATTTTACTTTCCCTTTAACCGAATCTTCATATGCCGCAGAAACATTGAAAAAATATGTGGGGAAAAACCTTATAGCGGGTATAAGACCTGAGGACATCAAGTACTGTACAGAAAATGCACCGGACGGTATTGACGCGGTTCATGAAATAACCGAGGCATTAGGATATGAAGCCTATGTTCATTTTGACTGCTCGGGTGAAAAAATAACAGTAAGGTCTTCTTTAAAGGAAGAAATCAAAGAAGGAGCAAATATAAAAATTCGGTTTGATTTAAAAAGGATACATTTGTTCGATGGAGAGAGTGGAAATGATATTTTTTCTTCCAAATCATAGTAACAAAAGAAGCATAAATACTTTTTCCGGCTGTATCAAAAAGAGTTATGTTTTTACTTGATGAAAATCCAATTTTGTGCAATAATGGATTATAGTTTGAAATAAGGAGGAACATATGTTAATAAGGCCAATTATTTTACCTGCAAATAAGCTTACAGTTATATCTATGAAGGATACCGCGCAAAAAGCAATTCAAATAATCGAAGAGAACGGTTTTTTATCCTTACCGGTGATTGAAGGAAAGAAATTTGTAGGGTTATTATCAAAGCAATTTATTTATGATGAATTTTTCAAATCAGGAGAAACAGATTACAATAAATTTTTTCAAAAGCCGGTAGCAGAATTTATGATTACTCCTCTTGAAGCAGTGAAGGACAGCACGCCGGTTGAAGAGGCTGCTGAAATGTTCTTTGAGTCAAAGATAAGATTCCTGCCTGTGGTTGATAACAACAATGATTTTGTGGGAATCCTGACACAAAAGGCTCTTTTTAATCTCATTACCAAGGTTTTTGGTTTGCATGATGCTAAGCTTGTAATATTGGCAAGTGATTTTTCCGGTACTATTGCAAAAATTTCTGAAATAATCTATAAGCATGGAGCAAATATTACGAATATAGTACAAATGGATACCGGATTAATGGAAGTTAAAGAGATTTCAATAAGGCTCGAATGTGATAATCTTGATAAGCTGGTGGAGAAGCTCAAGAATAGCGGAATCAAAGTAAGAGAGGTTGTACCGGCACAGCATCAGTAAGAAAATACATGAAGACATGGTGATTAAACGTCAGCATGTCTTTTTTGAAATAACAGGTGTAGAACAATACAGATACGGCAGGTGTCCAGATGCATTACGCAGAATACAAATCCATACTTTCAGCTAAAAACGGAATGAATATATACAGAGGCTGCAGTCACGGCTGCATTTATTGCGACAGCAGAAGCACCTGCTATCAGATGAAGCATGAGTTTACAGATATAGAAATAAAGAAAAATGCTCCTGAGATGCTGGAGGATGCATTAAAACGCAAGCGGAAAAAATGTATGATCGGAACAGGTGCTATGTGCGACCCATACATTCATATTGAGGAAGAAATCATGTACACCAGGAGATGCCTTGAGCTAATAGACAAATACGGATTCGGGCTATCCATACTTACAAAGTCAGACAGAATTTTAAGAGATCTGGACCTGCTTAAAAGTATAAATGAAAAATCCAGGTGTGTGGTTCAAATGACGCTGACCACAGCTGATGAGGATTTATGCCGCATTCTGGAGCCGGGAGTTTCCACTACAAGGGAACGTTTTGAGGCTTTGAAAATATTTCGCGATAACGGCATACCGACAGTAGTGTGGCTTTGTCCATTTTTGCCGTTTATAAACGATACAGAAGAAAATTTCAGGATGCTTATGGACTACTGTATAGAGGCAAAGGTTCATGGAATTATCTGCTTTGGCATAGGAGTAACCATGAGAGAAGGAAACAGAGAATATTTTTATAAAAAGCTGGATGAATATTTTCCGGGCATGAAAGAAAAATATATAAGAACCTTCGGTAATTCATATGAATGTCAAAGTCCAAATAATAATAATCTCATGAATATATTTTATAATGAATGTAAAAAACATGATATACTGTTTGAAGCAGATAAGGTTTTTGTATATCTTAACAAATATGAAGAAAAAAATATTAATGAACAGATAAGTTTATTTTAGAATGATATTATAAAAAAGGGGTGTAGTTATGGAGAGAACATTGGTGTTGATCAAACCAGATGGAGTAGAGAGAAAGCTTATGGGAGAAATAATTTCAGTATATGAAAGAAAAGGGCTTGAAATATCTGCCATGAAGCTGATAAGACCTTCTGTTGGGGCAGCGGAAGAACATTATTATGAGCACAGAAACAAGGTCTTTTACAATGAGCTTATAAAGTATATTACCAGAGGTTATGTTTGTGCACTGATTATTGAAGGTGAAAATGTAATAAATTCTGTAAGAAAAATAAACGGCGAAACGGACCCTTTTAAAGCGGAGACAGGCTCGATCAGAGGAAGATTTGCGCTGTCAAAAACGGAAAACTGTGTTCATTCATCGGATTCAGAAGACAGCGCAGAGCGTGAAATTAAAATCTGGTTTCCCGAGATATATGGATAAGAAGCAGGACCAAACTAAGTATTTTTTTCAAAACGACCAATTCGGTTATTATTTGGACGAAGCATAGGAGAAATCAAGGTTATTAAAATTGGTGAGAATTTTTTCATGGTGTCTGTGAGATTAAAGTCTCCGGTCAATTTATACATGGGGCAGAGTTTGGTGAAATCTTCTGTATTTTTGATTCCCCATTCAAATACGGCAGTGGTCTTTTTGATAGTGTCATGCATTTTTTGATTTTCTACCATCCAGGTGGTCATCAATTCGCATAATAGTGTGCAGTGCTCAAAGGATGCAGCGATTTTTTCGAAAAGATTCTGCACTTCCTTTTCTTTGAGATACATGAGGAATCCTTCTGCAATAACTAAGACATGCTCCTTGTTTTTAATTTTTTCTATCCATGAATAATTTAAAGCAGACGAGGAAATGTCAATAACTCTGTTATTTGAAGGTATTATTTTTTCCCTTATAGACATTATATTTTCAAAATCAACATTGTACCATTCAATTGTACCGTTATCTACACGGTGAAATCTGTCATCAAGTCCACATGCTATGTTAATAACACTGCAATGGGGATGTTTTTTTATATATGCTGAAGCTTCTCTGTCAAAAATAATGGTTCGGGCAGCGCAGCCCCACATATTCATTTTATTACCATGTTTACTAAAATCATAATCAAGAGAATCAACAACATTGATTGCGGTTTCATCATGAAAGCAAGGTTTTTTCTTTTTGCTTTCCAATGCTCTGGCATAGACGGGAACAAGCATTGTTTCATTAACTCCCGATAAATTAATTTTTTGTTTCATATTTTTTCTACTCCCTTTATAATTGATTTTTTATAATTTATTCAATATATATGGCACGAACGCAATAACAAATGCAGTAATTTAACAACACGATAGTTAGCTTAAACTAACTATTATTATATCATAAAGTATATTATTTTCAACTTTTTATTTTATATATTTACAACAGGGGTAACCTAAAATTTGCATATGGTACTAAAGCTGAATTTTATGAGATGGGGATATATAATACGCATTTGACGGCATTGCAGAAATATATTTTTATTGAAAATTATTGCAACCTTTGCAGGATTATATCGTCTAAACATATGGGAGGGTAGAAGGTGGCAGAGAAGTTATTAATAAAGGGACTGAAAAAAGGAAAAGAGGATGCGTACAGGCAAGTTGTCTGTGACTATGGAAATAAACTTCTCGGGACCTGTTTTCTCATGCTTGGAAACAGAGAAGAGGCCGAGGATGTGGTTCAGGAAACCTTTATAAGGGTTTTTGAAAAGATTGGAGATTTTAAGGAAAATTCCGGACTGTATACATGGATTTATACCATAGCCCTCAACCTGTCAAGAGACCGGCTCAGAAAAAGAGCAGATTTACTTGTCCTTCAGGATGAATGGCCCGGAGATGATGATGTTGAATCTTATGTGGAAGGCAGCATTGACAGAGAAATTCTGAAAAATGAGCTTTTTAAATTGCATCCAATGTATATGGAGGTTATGGTTCTGTTTTATTTTGAGGAGCTTTCCATAAGAGAAATTTCAATACTTTTAAATGAAAAGGAAGGTACGATAAAAAGCAGGCTTTCTAGGGGAAGGAACATATTGAAGGATAATCTGTTGAAGGGAGGACGGCTCAATGGATAACAAAGATAATCTGGGAAATGAAATTAAAAAAATAATGGAAGAGGAAACAGCGGATATTGTACTGTCACATACAACTCTGAACAACATACTTACACACAAAAAGAAAACCTTGAAGGAAAAAATAAACGAATTTTTAAACATGGAGATAGAAATTCCAATGGCGCCGGCCATAGCTGTCTTTGCTGTCCTGGCTGCCTTTATATTGATTAAGGGAAGCATGCTGAAATTACCGAACGAAAGGATAATTGACATAGGCGGTTCGCAGGTAATTATCAGGGAAGATTATGAGGTGGGGATGAAATGAAAATAAAAGTCAAAGTAAAGACGTTGATTCTTACAGCAGGTATTTTTGCTGTAATATTTGTATGGGGAATACCTGCGGCACTTTTTGGGATAGCTGATTACCTTGACAGCAAGGGTTCGGATAAAGCGCTTTTGTTTTATGAAAAATATGCTTATTACCCCACTACTCCAAGTATAGAGGGAAAGTTCGTTTATGCAGATAAATTAATAAAAGGATTTGATAAATATACAATTTTTTTGGACGGCTGGGGAGGATTAGGGTCCGGTACGGACAATTTAGAAGAGGCAAAGGATTTGCTTGAAGACATAGTTCATTCATACTCTTATAATAAATATGAAAATAGTCGTTTCACTGATTCCTATAAAATGCTTATGGACATATCAATTGCCACGGGAGATGCGAAAATGCTCCGTAAGTGGATTGAATTCGGACAGCAGTATAATAATGATAATATAAAATATATTTCCGACACATACAACGGATTTCTGATGCATGTTAATGGAGACAATAAAGGAGCTTCAGAAATAATTTCAAAATATGAAGGAACAGAATATGCTGATGTAAAGCTTGATATTCTTAAAATGGAGCTTGCTATTTTTGATGGTAATTATGATAAAGCTGAATTAATTTCTGAAAAAATAAGAAATACCGTATGGAATTCGGAAAACAAAATGGTATTCGGTTCATCAAGATATTACGAAAGAGGCTATTGGATGGACGAATTCAGCAAAATAATCAGCGGCAGAAACACAATCCGGGGAACTGTAACATATGAAGGTCATCCAATGCCTTTTGTTGAAATATATGTGCAGGATGCACGGGGCGGAATGAGAAGCGGCGGCGATAATTATATAGCAGTTACAGACGAAAACGGATGCTTTCAGACCATAGGCTTAAAGGACGGCACATACAGCATAGGAATAGGGCTGGATGCTTCACTTCTGGAAGATAAAGTGCTGAGCCGTTCCGGATATGAATATGTCACTCTTGACGGCAAGGGTAAAGAAATGAATTTTGTATTTAATAAAACAATAAATGTGAATTCTCCAGAGGCAGGAGAAAAAATATCAGGCAATGAATTTACTGTTTCATGGGAAGAAGCGGAGGGTGCAGATTATTATACAGTCCAGGCTGTAATTTTTTCTAATCCTTATGAGAAGAATGGAACAAGTATTTCTACACCCATATATGATAAAAACGGAAAAACCAGGTTTACGGGAAACTATGCCGTATTTGATACAGATAAGCTTAAAACTCAGCCAATAGGTATTTCATATGACGGAGATGAAATGCTTCTGGGATATGAAGGCGTACTGGGCTGCTTTCTGCCGGGAATAGAATATCCTATTACTGTAAACGCATGTGATAAGAACGGCAAAATTATTACCAGCAGCCTTCCTATGCGTACATATTATGATAAAATACCAAGCATTGAGGCAGAAGGCCGCCTTACTGATGGTGAGAACATAATTATGAATAAAAACTATACGGAAGCAATTAAATATTATGAAAATATTCTTATGAATGAACCCGATAATACTGACGCATTGCTTTATTTGACTAAAATTTACGGCCTCGGATGGAAAAAGGGTGAAAGAAATATTGAGAGAGCAATTGAGCTGGGGCTTAATTATGCAGACGTTTCAGGAGATATAAACGTATTATTCGGGGTACTTGATGCTATGCGGGATGATGAAATAAAAGAAAATAAGAAATTAATTTATTCTGCTGTCAAAAAAGCAGGGGCAAATCCAGGACCGGAGGGCTACAGGCTGCTGAGCAGGTGTTATATTGCCGATGAGAACTGGGAAGAGGCAAGAGAAGCTCTGACAAAAATCGATTATGTATCAGAGGACCTGTTTTATCTCAATTTGTATTTTGGGAATTATCCGGAAGCGGCAGAAAATTTGAAAAAGCTGTATACATCACAGCTTACTACGTACAAAATTTCAGAATCGGTGCTGGAGCTTGCACACGCTCCTGCGAACGTTTCTGATAAAGAAATATTTAACAGCTTTCTATTAAAAATAGTCAGTGGAGTTGATCACAATGACGGAGAATACCTATACAGACAAACAACAAGTAAAATTAAAAATGAAAATATAAAGGATATTCTATATGCAATTTATCTGGAGAAAAACTGGGATACAGTATATTGATACCGTTTTCAGAATTTCACGAACGGCTCTCTTAACTGTGAAAATAATTTAATTAAATTTCTTCCGCTAATAGTAACATTTTTTTATATATTTTGGAATAAAGAAAGTGAACAAGGCATATAAATTAATTGTATACGAAAGTGCATATTTCGCAGGAGGAGGGATTATTATCACTAATTTAGATATATATGAGGATATAGCAAAAAGAACGAAGGGCGAAATATATTTGGGCGTTGTGGGTCCTGTAAGAACAGGGAAATCGACCTTCATCAGAAAATTTTCTGAAAATGTAATGCTGCCGAATATAGAAGATGAATACATAAAGGAAAGAGCTAAGGATGAAATGCCCCAAAGCGGTACAGGCAAGACCGTTACCACAACAGAGCCTAAGTTTGTGCCCGGAAATGCAGTAAATGTAACGTTCAAGGATAACATCAATGCAAAATTAAGATTGATTGACTGCGTAGGTTATATGATTCCGGGTGCCATAGGAAACATGGAAGGCGAAATACCAAGGCTTGTGAGCACACCATGGAATGAGGATCCGATACCATTTGCAGAAGCGGCAGAAATAGGAACAAGAAAGGTTATAAAGGATCATTCTACAATAGGAGTACTGGTTACAACAGACGGAAGTATAACAGATATTAACAGAGATAATTACATTATGGCGGAAGAAAGAGTTGTAAAAGAATTAAAAGAAATAGATAAGCCTTTCGTAATCATTCTAAATACCACACATCCGCTTAATGAAAATACTCAGGCTCTGGCTGTGCAGCTTAAGGAAAAATATGATTCTCCCGTACAGGTTCTGGATTTGATGAATCTGAAAACGGAGGACATCGACAATGTATTGGAAAATGTGCTTTATGAGTTCCCGATTAAAGAAATAAACGTTGATCTTCCAAAATGGTTCGATGGACTGACATATGATCATTCTTTAAAAAGAGATTTAATCAGTACACTGAAGAATGACTTTGAAAATTATTATAAGCTGAGCGATTTTAATGCAGATCAAATATTCTCTTCAGAAAATGATTTTATTGAAGATTTTTATGTAAAGGATATTGAGCTTGGCACCGGAAGTATAAACATGAAAATAGACCTTGATAATTCATACTATTACAAGGTAATAAGCGAACTGTCAGGTGAGGAAATAACAGGAGAGCATCAGATATTGAAGCTTATAGGAGACCTGTCAAAAGCAAAGGATAATTACAGGAAGGTTGAGGCAGCCGTTAATGATGCCAAGACGAGGGGATATGGCTATGTATCACCGGGAGTCGGTGATATGGTTATTGATAAACCCGAAGTATTCAAGGAAGGCAGCAGATATGGAATCAAAATTAAGGCTCAGGCACCGTCACTGCATATATTCAGCGCTGCAATCAATACTGAGGTGTCACCAATAATAGGCAATAAAGCACAAAGTGAAGATTTGATGAACCATATGGTTGAACAAATGAAGGATAATCCGCAGTGCATCTGGGATGCCGAAATATTTGGGAAAACCATGTATAGTCTGGTTGATGAACAGCTTGAATCAAAGCTTACTGCAATGCCTGAAAATGCAAGAAAGAAACTCAAGAAAACAATTGAAAAGATTGTTAATGACGGTTCCGGAAGCATTATATTCCTGATTATTTAAGATTATAATTACATAGAGAGCTTCGCTTCATCCTTATGACGACAATATTGTCATTCTTAGGATGAAGTTTGAAGAATCTCTTTTTTTTTGTTGTTAATTATATTAAAATGTCATTTATATTGATAATTTTTCATAAATAATTGGAATATTATTTGAAAATGAGCATATATAACTTGCAAGATTAATCATTTTTGTGTTATAATGAACTTGTGTACCGAAAGGAAATATACTCGGTTGCAAGTAAAAATGGAGCTTTGTCAAATGGCTAAAAGGAAAAATTTTGGTGTGAAAAACTTTTTCTTTTCTCTTGCGGCAGTTTGCTTGAGCTTTTACATATTTCAAAATATTAACGGTTCAGTTGAAACTATGATTGCAGAGAACGGAAATTTGGAAGATGTCATTAAAGCGGGCGGCATTATCGTAAAGGATGAAAAAGTTTACAATGCTACTGTTGATGGCAGCGTTACATATTATTGCGAGGATGGAGAAAAGATTAAAGAAGGTCAGCTTGTTGCGGATTTAAACACTGATGCTGACTCGGCAAATGTCAGCAGGCAAATAGCAGAAATTCAGACCGCAATAAACTCAAAGAAGATCCCTTCAGTTCAAAGCACTGTTGTGTCTCAAGAAACACTTGTGTCATTTGAAAATGAAATACAGGAATGTATTTTAAATAATGAACTGAGAAGTATGTATAATGTTGTTGGACAAGTAGATAATATAAGCAGCATTACATCACATGAAGGAAATTATGAACAATATGACACTGCGCAGCTGGAAGCCATGAAGGCAAGTCTCTCGGCAAGCATTTCAACACATAAGGTTCCTTATTATTCAGGAAGATCAGGAATCATTTCATATAAAATAGACGGGATGGAAAATGACTACCCATTTGACAATGTTTTTGAAATGACTCCAAGCAGCACTGCAAGAAGGGACTATACAGTCTCGGACAAAAGCCATTCTGAAGCAGTTTCTGCAAATGAAGGTATATTCAAAATAATAAAAAATTTTGATTACTATATAGCAGCAACCGTAGACAATGAAAAAGCAAAGTTGTTTGAAGAAAACAAGTATATTAAAACAAGAATATTGTCTGACGGTGAACAGCATGAGGTATGGGGATACATAAAAAAGATTAACTACGGCAGTGAGCAATCGGTACTGATTTTGTATTTTGACGATTATTTTTATAAAATATATGATAAACGGTATGTAGATTTAGAACTTATAACCGATATATATGAAGGATTGAAAATAAGTACAAAGGCATTGACTCAGCATGATGGTATGACAGGTGTATATGTCCAGGATGCAAGCAACATAATCAAATTCTTCCCTGTTGAAATCATAGGTGAAAATGAAGAATATACAGTTATAAATCCGGGGCAGTATGTAGGAGAGAATGAAAGAAAAGTAATAAATATTGATGACAAGGTATACAAAACCGTAAAAATATTTGATAAGGTAGTATTGGAACCGGAAAATGTATATGACGGTCAAATAGCTGACTAGGAGGTTGTTGTGAATATTAAGGAAAATATAGACATTATTTTGAAAAAGGTGTCTGTTGCAGCTGCACGCTCAGGCAGAAATCCTGAAGACATAACGGTAATAGCGGTTTCCAAGACTGTGGATGCCGACCGTGCAAGAGAAGCAGCGGAAGGCGGCCTGATAAATCTTGGAGAAAACAGGGTTCAGGAGCTGGTGAGCAAGTATGAACAGCTTTCAGATATAGATGTTAAATGGCATTTGATAGGTCATTTACAAAAAAATAAGGTTAAGTACATAATTGATAAGGCGGTTCTGATTCATTCCGTAGAAAATCTGGAACTGGCAAATGAAATAAATAAAAGGGCTTTACAGCATGATATGACAGCTAATGTGCTTATAGAGCTGAACATAGGCGAAGAGGAAAGCAAGTTTGGCATAAACGGAGAAAACGTCTATGAATTCGTGAAATCAATGGAACAATTTGAAAATATAAAGGTTCTTGGTCTCATGACAGTAGCGCCCTTTAGTGAAAATCCCGAGGATATCAGATGGGTTTTTAAAAAAATGAAAGAAATTTTTGACAAGATTTCAGGCATGAAGCTTAAAAATACTGAAATGAAATTTTTATCAATGGGAATGACTAATGATTTTGAAATTGCTATTGAAGAAGGCGCGAATATAGTAAGAATAGGAACCGCTATATTTGGCGCAAGAAAATATAAGGAGGCAGAGTAAAATGGGAGTAATGGATAAAGTAAAGGACTTCATAGGAATTACTGACTTGGAAGAAGATGATTATGAAGAGGAGGAAGTTGTTGCTGATAGTAAATATGAGGGCAGCAGACCAGAAAGAATGGAAACCTATACGAGAAAAAGCAATGTAATCAAGGTTCATTCTAACACTGATATGAAAGTCTTTATATGTGAACCGAACAAATATGAGGATTGTACAAAAGCTGTTGATGAAATGAAAAACAGAAAAGTTGTAGTTCTTAATATTGAAGGAATGGAATTGGAAGATCAAAAACAGGTATTTGAATTCATTAAGGGTGCTGTTTATGCACTTGAAGCAAGTATTCAGAAAATATCAAACGGTATTTTTGTTTTGGCTCCCAGTAACGTCCAAATTGACGGAAGATTAAGCGAAAGATATGAAAGGAATTATTTCTATAAATAAGGAGCTTCTATGTATACAATTAAAATAGCTCTTAGTCTACTATTGAGAATCATTGATTCCTTAATACTGGTAAGAGTTCTTCTTTCATTCTTCCCAACCCTACAATCATCAAAAATTTCCTACTTTATCTATCAAATGACCGAGCCGATTCTGGCTCCATGCAGGGCAATTTTAGATAGACTGGGATTAGGCATGGGAATGATTGATTTTTCTCCTATTCTGGCATTTTTGCTGCTGGGTGTAATGCAGAGCATACTTTTTGCCTTTTAGGAGGAACGGCATGAAAGATTTTGATAAATATTATGGTTTTATAAAAGACGAGGAAACAAGAAATTCAGTAAGAAAAATTGCTGACAAGTCATTATACGTTAACAAGAATTTTATCTCTGCAGTGACCGAATTTACAAATCCATATGTTGCAGAGCTGAGTTTGCCTATAATTAAAAATTATGATATAAAGTATGGACTTTTCCCCTCATTTGAGTACAGTGAGAGGAAAGTTTTCATTTTATACCCTGATTATCTTGAGAGCGTCGATGAGAATGAATTTATAACGGGACTTCGTGTTTACAACCGTTCAAAATTTAAGAAGCTGGACCATAAGGATTACCTTGGTTCTTTAATGTCTTTGGGCATAGACAGGAATAAGACAGGTGATATTTACGTGTATGAAGATTACGCGGATATTGTGCTGCACAGCGATATATCCGATTACATTATGTACAATTTAGAAAAAATAGGGCATAATAAGACAGAAGTCGAAAAAATCAAGGTTAATGATGTCAGTTTTAAGGAACAGGAGCATGTTGTTCTTAACATAACAAGCGCATCAATGAGAATAGATAGCATTGTGAAGCATATTACCAATAAATCCAGAGAAACAGCATCAGATATGGTTAAAACAGGCAGTGTCAAAGTGAACTGGCAGGTTGAAGAAAAATCTTCGACGGAAATAAAAGAAAATGATATGCTTTCAATCAGCAGATACGGACGTTTTAAAATCTCCGGATTGTCGGGGCTTACAAAGAGCGGAAAATACAGGGTTGAAATTAAGCATTACATTTAACATATAACGAGAGGTTTATATGAACATATTAATAGGAATAGTTTTTGCGGCATCAATAGCATTGGACCAATTGACAAAATTATGGGCTTCATCTGTGCTCAGAGAGGGAGGTTCCATAAAAATAATCGGAGATTTTCTCAGGTTTACATATGCGGAAAACAAAGGAGCGGCATTCAGCATACTTCAGAATCAGAGGGTGCTTTTCATTATAGTGACAATTATAATGCTTGCCGTATTAGCGTATATTTACTTTAAAACTAAAAATATAACCAATTTATCCAGGCTTTCAATAGCTATGATTGCAGGAGGCGCAATAGGTAATTTCATAGACAGATTTCGTTTAGGCTATGTGGTTGACTTTATTGATGTAAGATTTGGAAGCTTTTATGACTTCCCCATATTTAACATTGCGGACAGCTTTGTGGTATGCGGGACAGCGCTGCTGATTATTTTGATTCTTTTTAATAAATTTGAAAAGAGTGAAGCTAATGGCCGATGAATTTAACATATTTGAAAGCGAAGACTTTGAATATGAACACGACGATGAAAATGATGAACTGACAATATTATCTGACAAGGAAAATGAAAGAATAGACTTGTATGTTTCAGGCATGCTGGAGGACATATCCCGAAGCTCCGTTCAGAAGCTTATCGCAGACGGTAATATAACTGTTAATGATAAAATAGTCAAGTCAAATTATAAAATAAAGCAGAATGATTCAATAAGAATAACATTTCCTGAACCTGAAGCTCTGGATATTGCCGCCGAAGATATTCCGGTTGATATAGTCTATGAAGATGATGATTTAGCCGTCATAAATAAGCATCAGGGAATGGTTGTTCATCCGGCTCCCGGTCATTATTCCGGAACTCTGGTGAACGGATTGATGTATCATCTGAAAAATTTATCATCGATAAACGGAATAATGCGCCCGGGAATAGTCCACAGGCTTGACATGAATACATCAGGTCTCATGCTGGTTGCAAAAAATGATAAATCTCATAATTTTTTAGCAAAATGTCTGAAGGATCATTCCATAAACAGAATTTATTACGCATTGGTGGAAGGAAATATAAGGGATGATTCAGGAGTTATTGATGCGCCTCTGGGCAGAAGTGAAAAAGACAGAAAAAAACGAACCGTAACATACAAGAACAGCAAAAATGCAGTGACAAACTTTTGGGTGATTGAAAGGTACGGAAAATTTACATTGATTAAATTAAAGCTTGAAACAGGAAGAACACACCAGATAAGAGTCCATATGAAATATATAGGGCATCCTGTGGTGGGGGATGATGTCTATGGCAGTAAAACAAATAAATTCGGTATTAAGGGTCAGCTTCTTCACTCAAAGTCAGTGGGCTTTGTTCATCCTTCCACAGGAGAATATATGGAATTTGAAAGCGACCTTCCGGAATATTTTCAAAGGGTATTGAGAATAATTGGAGGAAAATAATTATGAACACAAAAGCAATAATAATGGATGAAAAGGCCATTGAAAGGGCATTGTTCAGAATTTCCCATGAAATTATAGAAAAAAATAAGGGCGTTGAAAATGTCGTGCTAATCGGAGTAAAAACCAGAGGATGGCCCCTGGCTCTGAGGCTTGCGGCAAAAATAGAAGAAATAGAAGGTTCTAAGGTACCTGTTTTTCCTCTGGATATAACATATTACAGAGATGATTATGAAAAGGATGACAGGGCGCCCATATCAGTTAAAAGCATTGATTTCAACATAAAAGATAAAACAGTTGTGCTGGTTGATGATGTACTGTATACGGGCAGGACCGTAAGAGCCGCACTGGATGCCGTTGTGGATCAGGGGAGGCCGACAAATGTAGAATTGGCCGTTCTTATAGACAGAGGTCACAGAGAGCTCCCGATTAGGGCGGATTTTATTGGTAAAAATGTTCCCACCTCCAGGACAGAAAGAATCAGCGTGCAGCTTGAAGAAATAGACAATACTAATCAAGTGGTAATTATGGAATAAGTAATTTATTGAAATATGAAGGTTTATAATTATGACTTATTTAACCGAAGGCAATATAACAAAACAAATAATTAAGCTTGCATTCCCTCTGCTAATCGGAAATATTATTCAGCAATTTTATAATACAATAAATATGATGATAGTAGGACGGTATGTGGGTGAAAATGCCTTTGCCGCTGTGGGAGTAAGTGGAAGCGTAATGAATTTATTTATATCGATTATTATAGGACTGTGTGTAGGCTTTTCAATATTGTATGCCAATTCCTACGGTGCAGGAGACTATGAAAAATTACGTAAAACAATTTTTTTGACCTCAGCTGTCGGTTTAGCAGTTACCATAATTTTATCATTAATAGGGTTCATTTTTATAAATCAAATATTACAGGCAATTAGTACTCCCGAAAACCTCCTTTCCGATTCAACAGCATATTTACGAATTATTTTTGGGGGGATTATATTTTGTTTGCTGTATAATCTTCAGTCAAGTATTTTACAGGCATTGGGAAAGACAAACATAATGCTGTTTGTTTTGCTGATTTCTGTATCAGTTAATATATTTTTCAATTATTTACTTGTGGCAGTCTTAGGTGCAGGAGTCATGGGGGCTGCTATGGCTACAGTGCTTTCTCAAATAATGTCCTCTCTGCTTTGTTTTTTATATATTGTCAGATATTTGCCGCTTCTGCACTTACGCAGAAGTGATTTTGCATGGGACAGAAATCTATTTGCAACTTCATTTCAATTTGGTATGACATCATCAATGCAGCAGTCAAGCTTATTTTTCGGAAAGCTTTTGGTTCAAAGTGCAGTAAATGCATTGGGAACCGCATCAGTCATGGCATATACAGCCGACGTATGCATAGAGCAGCTTGTTCTGGCCTTTGGGGACAGCGGAGCAGCAGCAATTGCAGTATTTGTCGCACAAAATCATGGACATAACGAAAAAGAAAGAGTGAAGGATGGACTAAAGCACGGAATGAGGCTGATGATTGCTGTCGGTATAGTCCTGAGTTTTATTTTATTCGCTGTAAAAATGAGGGCTTTGTCCCTTTTGATATCGGAAGAAAATCTGCAGGCAACAAAAATAGCATTGGGATATCTGAGCATAATGTGCCTGTTTTACCCATTGTCATTTGTATCTAACTCATTCCAGGGATTTTTCCGTGGAGTAGGCATGATTCATCTGGCGTTTGGGGCAACATTATCTCAAATTATAATAAGAGTAGTTTTAACTCACAGCTTTTCCGGGCTTATGCAGCTGAACGCAGTTGCGGCAGCCACAGGCACAGGATGGATTGTTATGATAAGCATACAGATAATATCATTTATGAGATATAAAAGAAAGATTTTATCATCAGAGGAGAAATTATAACAAAACAATACGGCAGCGTTGATGAATAAATTCAACTTCTGCCGTATTTAGTTTACTGTAAATGGTTATTATTGTATAATAATTATATACTAGGTAAGGAAAGGTTAATATGATAAATAAATATAAAACAGGTATTTTCCATTGGTTTGGTTATATACTGCCCTTTGAGGAAAGAATTAAACTGATAAGGCAGGCGGGATACGATTATGTAATGCTCTGGTGGGAAGATGAGGATTATCCGTATGCGGTGAGCAGGATGGACTTTAACAATATTCTGGACTGCTATGGGATTAAGCTGGATAATGTCCATCTGCCCTTTGACAACATAAACAATCTTTGGAGTGAAAACATCTTTGAAAGAAATAAGCATGTCAATACAGTAAAAAGGTGGCTGAATGAATGCAGGGCCAGCGGGGCTGAAACCGTAGTAATACATGCTGTCCAGGGTGATAATAATATTTTCAATTACTCAAACGGCTATAATTCCTTTGAAAAAATAACAGAGGAGGCAGAAAGGTTAAATATAAATATTGCGGTTGAAAACACACAAATGTTTGAATATACCGACTTTATACTTAAAGAAATTGAATCGCCAAACGTTGGGTTCTGCTATGATTCCTCTCACGATTTTGTCAATTGGGGAAGCAAGGGAGAAATCCTCGACAAGTGGAGGGAAAAGCTTATGGCGGTTCATTTGTCGGATAATGACGGCACATGCGACCGGCATTGGATTCCGGGAAAAGGTCATGTGAACTGGAATAAAATATTAAATATTATTGAAATGACAAACATTAAAAGCTTTTCCATGGAAACATATCCGTTTGAAGAAGAAAAAAATATGCCGCCTTCTGAATTTCTGAACAAAGCAAAGAGCTGCCTTGAGGCGGTAATTTATAACAGGAGAGACCATGTATAAGAAATTTTATATTGTAAAATCATTAATAAATATATTACTGATAGGGTTGTTGTGTTTCTACATATTTTTTGATGAGTTAAATTATGTAATTACAATTACAGCTTTAGTAATTATTTTGCAGATAATCTTTAATCTGATAACAAAATATAAATTTAAGAAAGAAGCAGTAAAAATAAAAAATAATATGATACTGAACGCAATAATGCTTTTGGCACTGTGGGCAGGATTATATTTCAACAGGTTTTTTTTAGCAGTCTCATGGATTTCATATGTGCTTGCAGAAGTGCTTGCGTACAGAGAAGCACAGGATTACTTCGAGTAAATGTTTAATATTAAAGCATTCAGCAAATGATGATAAAAATAGAAAATGGCAGGTCACGGATTTTTCCGGCAGCCTGCCTTATCTTTCTTGAAAAACAATATAGTGCATTGTAATGCATAAACTAACTAAGTATTATTTTTTTCTTTCCCAGTGCCGTTACTATAAAGGAGAAAATTCCGCTGAATATTAAGCTGAAATAATAACTTATGCCTCTCCACAACAGCATTGCTGTTGAAATTATATTTGAAGGGAACAAATGTCCCAGCAGCAGTAAAAATCCGACCTCACTTGCACCTGCAGTGCCGGGGGTAGGTATAAAGGATACGGCCATGTATAAGAATGACTGCAGGCATATTATATCAATTATGTTGGATTCGTTCAAATTAAACGATTTATAAATGAAAAATGTAGTGCTGAAAAATACCGTGAGCTGTATGAAAGTTATTGCATACATTCTTATTGTAAACCAACGATCTTCTTTTAACTTTCCTATGCTTTCTTTATATTCATGAACAAAACTTTCAGTCTTATCCATTACCTTTTTTACATCCTTTATAATGTGAATTTTATTTAAAAAATTAAACAGTATTTCGCATATTTTCAATAAAACTTGCTGATTAAAGGCTATCAGTAAGATTGCACTCAGCATGAGTATATTCAATGTCAAACCTGCAACTATAAAAATCGAAACACCGGTGTAATAGTTAATTAAAAGCTTTAATTTATAAATTGCAAAGAATAACGAATAAATTGTTACACCAATCTGAAAAAGTAAAAATTTACTTATAAGGATTGCTGTACCATTGCTTAAAGATATATTGTCATCTTTAAGAACATATAGCTGGACCGGCTGTCCTCCAGTTGCCATAGGCGTGATGTTGCTGTAATATTGTCCTATCATTGTAACCTTGACCGCAAGCCAAAAAGTATCTAAATTCCTTTTATGATCGGTAAATTTAGTAATCAGCTTATAAATCATACCGGCTTCAAGAAACCAGAATATAAATATATTAAAAATAGCAATAATTATATATCTTATATTAATTTTATTTATTGCCTTGAACAAATTGACTAAGTCATTGTTTTTAAACAATATGAACAGCATAACTGCTGCTGATAAAGCAACAAAAATTAATCCGAAATTTTTTTTGAATTTTTTAAAATTCATATATGAATCACCTCGTTAAGGACTGAGTCGAAAAAGCTTCTATAATTCATAGTCTTTTTTATCTTCCTTATATTCTTGCAATAATAATTAACTATACCCGGATTATTGATAAGATAATCAGATATATACGGTAAACTGTCAAAATCATTAATGACAATACCTATTTTGTTTTGTTTTATAAATTCAATATTTCCCTTTTCCTGACCAACATTTGAATTTAATACTACTAAGGGAAGTTCTTTATTTATTGCTTCAAATATGGTTACGCCTCCCGGCTTTGTCACAATAAACATGGATTCATCCATCATTTGATTTAAGTTGTTTACATAACCATAAATCTCTATATTGGTAAATGTGCACCCGGACAATTTTTTAAAGAGCTTTTTATTTCTGCCGGTTACTATTTTTATCTTAAAATTATTGTTTTTATCCAGCTCATAAAGCATATCATCAGAAATATTATCAATTCCACTCAATACAATTAAAATTGACTTATTATTTTTTGCCGATAAGCCTATATTTTTGCCTATGAATTCTTTTTTAACAGGTATTCCGGTTACAATTATAGTATTCTTGTTAATTCCTTTATTGATTAATTTATTCTTGATTTTGTTTGTGGGAACCAGGTACATGTTTGTTCCCTTGTAAATCCATTCCCAGCTGTCCACCACATCTGTTATTACAGTAATCAAGTCAACAGCGACATTATACTCCTCCTTTATTTTGGACACAACACATGAGCACAATGGGAATGTGCTTATAATAACCTTTGGTTTTTCTATTAACATATATTCATAAAATTTTTTATAGCACAGGTTACAAAAAACACTATCTATAATATTATTTTTATAATTTACTTTTATATCATAAAATGCGTTATATACAATCGGATAATTTTCAGTCAGTTCACAATACATCTTTGAACTAAAGCTTTTTATTTTCGGATTTACTATTTCTAAAATATCCGCAATGACAATATCCGCATGTTTGTCTTCTGATTCAATCTGTTCCTTTAAGGCTTTAGACACACTATTGTGTCCCATTCCAAAGGAAGCGGTCAATATCAGGATATCAGCCATATAAATACTCCTTCTTCGTATGTTGTAAGATACAAGGAATCAACCAATTTAAATATATAATAAAATAATACATTCTGCAACAACATATTCACTATACTATAAATTGCTTAAATAAAACATAAAATTTTATTAAGTTTTGATTAAAAACTTATTGTGCCAATGAACATCTTATATTCCTATAACGTATTTCAATAAATAAATACTGCAAAATTAGTATGAAAATAATTTTCAGATAATAAAGATACATGGAAAAATACCGAACTATATTATATAATATAGTGGGGGGTGATATTATGGCAGATATTGTATTATGTGATGACAACATTGAATTTTGTAATAAAATTGCTAAAAAGTTAAAGGAAGTAATTGGATTAGATAAAACGATTTAGGAGGTTTCATGTTAGAAAAAATATTATTTGTATTTAGTGTATACCTAGTGCCAATATCATTTGTTTTTTCAATCATTCTTTTTACAATAAGCATTATTCTTAAAATAATGAAAAAGAGTTATAAAAAAATATTAATAACTGGAATTATACTCTTTTCATTTGTTATCCTTGCTATAATTTGGACTATTATTATGGGTATCGTCGGCGTTGGTCCGCGTAATTAGTAATAATATTACCGCAAATATTTCTGAAGAACTTTGATAAGGTCTTTCCAGCTGTGGATGATTTCAAAGGAAATAATGATGTTTTTATAAACTATATCTTAAATGACAATAAAAAGGAAATGGAATAAAAAAATATGAATTATGGCAGCAGAGATTTTGAAGATTGTTTTGGAATCAACAGCATTAATGTTATCAGCGGTGATGGTGAAATGGAGGAATTAATATGAAAATAAAAGTAATAAATATATCAATTTGCATATTAGTGCTATGCTTAGCTTTCGCAGGATATAAAAAAATTTATAATCCTAAGCCAAAAGAAAACCTGGAAATAAATAAATCAGAGTACGATAACAAAGAAAATTCCAAGAAAAACCGCAATGAACCAATAGAGAGTGATATTGCAGAATACATTACCTATGATTATCAGAACAGATCAATGTATATCGCTGGATTAAAGATTTTCAAAGAATTTAGTACAGAAGAATTCGGTTATTCAAACGAAGGTAGTGTTACAGTAATTGCAGATGAAAATGCACTTAAATTCAGGCTTACTATTGCAACAGGAACTATTACAGGTGCTCTTGATGGCCCTGAGGTTTATTTTAAAATGAATCTTGATACAAATGAAATTATTGAAAAGGAATTTAAACCTGCTCCGAACTATGTTCAGTTAGGTATGACAAAATATATTGAACATAGTGAAGAAATAATTGAATTAGATGATGAACGATTAATTGAAATTGGAGTATACTTTAAAGAGTTTATACTAAAATTAGAAGCAAAATGAAAATTAATACAATGTTGGTGAAGAAATTTTGCAAATTCTGAGATTTTAAGACTGAATTTTTAATTTTGATTGATTATAAATTTAAGGTCTGTACACAAGGGGCTAAACAATTAATTTAATGTATGATATGATTTCATTTTAGTGTTGACAAAGAGGAGAATCTTGGGTAGGTTTAGATGAAATGGTAAGAAGTGCTTGGAATAGAAATAAGCTTAAAAAATTTTTAAGCATACTAATAGCTGTATTTATATATTTAATTAATATTTTTGATTATGAGTCCACTAAAATATATATCAATAATAATTTTTCCAATAATATTTTTTGTTATCATTATTCCTATTTTTGGAAAAACCCCATACTGAATTTACAAGAATAAAAAAAATATATTAGAAGGAAAAAATTATGGCATCGCACGCAAAGAACAGATAAATTAGATTTTTGATCTAATTTTTGGGGGGGGCTCATATATCCACAATATTAGCAAATACCCTGCTGGCACAGAGTACTTACTAACGATTTTTAAATTGCTTATTAAAGGTCAGCCAACTTAGTTAGGGGACTATTCATATCTCATGTATATAATATTACAATTATACTCGTAATACATATATAATTTTATCACTATCAAATTCCTAAAATTAATCCGACTGTTTTTCTTTTTGATTCTTTTTATTGGGGTTGGAGGGGAACCAGCCTTTTTTAACCCGTTCCTCCTGATGTATTAATTCAAGGATGCTCCAGAGCGACGAAAAGCCGGCTATTCCTAAAAATGCTGATGTAGTCGTATTGTCAGCAAAAATAGAAAGGATTAGAAGTATTGCTCCCGCAATTAAAAAAACCGGCCATATTTTTTTGCCTGCATAATATTCGGCTTTTATCACCAAGGGATGAAAGACTGCTATTATTACAAAGGACACAAGTCCGATTACAATTCCCTGAAAATTCATAAAACCCTTCTCCTCTTACATGTTTTTTAATTTATATTTGCTTTGATACCTGAGATATCAGGTTTTACAAGCATTGAATAATTTGTGTCATAAATTACAAACCCTGGCTTTGCATTGGCCGGCTTTTTAACGTTTGATTTTTTTGTATAATCAATTTCCACAGAGCCTGAATTTTTGCCCTTGCTGTAGTATGCAGCAATTCGTGCAGCTTCCACATATTCATCATCTGTGAGCTCGTCTCCGTTTGTTTTTATTATTACGTGGGAACCGGGCATATTTTTGGCATGGAACCAGTAATCATCTTTTTTGCCTATTTTAAAAGTGAGCATGTCGTTTTGAAGATTGTTTTTTCCTACCAATATTTCATGTTTGCCGGATGAAATGTAGGTCATGAATTCAGGCTTGAATTCCTTTGTTTTTTTCACTTTGGCTTTTCTTTTCATTATCCCTTCTGCCATGAGCTCGTTGTAGATTTCATCTAAATCATCTATCGTCTCACAGGCTTCTATTGAATACAGTATGTTTTCCAGATACTGAATTTCGTTCAAGGATGCTTCTATAAGCTTTTGGAGTTCCTCTTCGGCTTTTTTAAGCTTGTTGTATTTCTTGAAAAACCTCTGGCTGTTTTGTGAAACGTTCATCCTTGGATCTAAGGGTATTGTTATTTCTCTCTGCTCCGGATCGTAATAGTTAATTACGGTAAGCTTGTGATTTTCAGGCTCTTTATGCAAGTTTGCAAGGAGGAGCTCTCCATATATTTTATATTTTTCTCTGTCCTCGGCATTTAAAAGCTCGTTGCGCTGTTTTTCAACCTTTTTTCTGTCCCTGTCTATTTTTGTGTTCATGCTTTTAATAAGACTTGCAACTCTTTGATTGATTTTATTTTTATTGTCCTGCTCATAATAGTAATCATCAAGAAGACTTCCAGGATTATCGTAATGTTTTTTATCAAATGATTTTAAATATTCTACATCAAGGCAGTAAAAATAAGCTTGACCTGAGTCATCGGAATACATATTAAATGAAAAATCACTTGAATTTATTTTCTCTAAGATAAAATCAAAAGCTTTCCACAGTCTTTCCTTTTGTTCATTTGTCAGCTCTCCCATATAGGTGCTTTCATTTAAACTCGCAAGGTAACAAATTTCTTTGCTTATAAATGGACTGAGTCCTATGAAATTTTTAAAGAAGAAATTGTAAATCAATAAGCCTTCGTTGGAATTATCTACGGCACTAAAGAATGTTTCTCTTGTTACCTCCAGAGTGTTTATTTTGTCCTGCTCCGGCGGAATGACATATTTTATACCTGGATACACCTGCCTTACAGAGCTTACATTTTCGGCAACTCTTTTGATTGAATCTATTATGACTAGTGTGTCTGTATTTATAAAGATTATATTGCTGTGCTTGCCCATTATTTCTATTATAAGTGATTTATGTACTGTAGTATCAAGCTCATCCTTGCATTCAAAGGTAATCTCCAGTATGCGGTCAAAATTTATCTGCTTCACATCTGTGACATGAGCGCCGGTGAGATGTTTTCTCAAAAGCATGCAGAACATTGGCGGCTCCTGAGGATTTTTCCTTGTTACATCAGTAATATGCAGCCTTGGGCTGCTGCTTGCCGCAGTCATTAAAAGTTTATGATTTTCTCCGTTGTTCCTTATTGCAATCACAATTTCATTTTTATCGGGCTGGTAGATTTTATCCACGCGTCCGCCTGTTAATTTATTATATAAGTCATGTTTTATACTGTTTAAAAATATACCGTCCAGTGACATATGATACCTCCGTTCTGTTAATATATTGTACATTAAAAATTTCTTTATGTCATGGAAATTATTTTATTTTTTGTTTACTAATAGAATTTTAATGTTATAATAAATATCATGCATGTAAAGCAATTATTTTTATGAAACTAAACGGGCAGTGCCCGTATAAAATAAATTTTTGGAGAGTAAAATGGCTAATATATTGAGTATGACCGGTTACGGCAAGGGTGAGCATAATGATGGAAAAAGAATAATAACAGCGGAAATTAAGACCATCAACAACAGATATTGTGATATAAACATTAAAACCCCAAGACATTTGCGCTTTTTTGAAGATAATATAAGAAAAATCTTGAAAAACAGCGTTCAAAGGGGTAGAATAGATGTATATATCAATATTGACTATTTAAGTGAGTCTGATACAGTAATTGTTCCTAACTTATGTCTGGCCAAACAATACAAAGATGCCATTGACGAAATTAAAAGTGAGTTAAATATAAGCAACAATGTTTCATTAGATACAATTATAAAATTTCAGGACGTGCTTGTTGCCAGGGAGGATACCGATGATGAAGAGGAACTCCGCATATGTGTTGAATCGGCAATGAACAATGCTGTTGATAACCTCATTGGGATGAGAGCCTTGGAAGGAGCACAGCTTGAGACTGATATCAGATCAAGCATGGATAAGACTCTTGAGCTAATGGATGAAATTTCGAAGAATTCTGAAACAATGGTAACAGATTATAAATCGAAATTTGAAACAAGAATTAAGGAACTTCTTGGGAGCAGCCATGAGCTTGATGAAAACAGGCTGTACAATGAAATTGTCATTTATGCTGATAAAAGTGATATAAACGAAGAAATAGTAAGGTTTAAATCACACATGTGCCAGCTTGGCAGTGTGCTTGAATCAGGCGGACCTGTAGGGAGAAAGCTGGATTTTATAATTCAGGAATCAAACAGGGAAATAAATACCATAGGCTCTAAAATCGGAAATCTTGAAATCATTCAAATGGTAATTGAAATAAAAAATTTATTGGAAAAAATCAGAGAGCAAATTCAAAACATAGAATAGGAGATACAAAATGGCAAACAATACTATAAATATAGGATTTGGAAATATAGCATTGTCAAATAGAATTATAGCAATTGTAAGTCCTGAATCAGCACCTATCAAACGTGTTATACAAGAAACAAGAGAAAAAGGAAAGCTAATCGATGCCACATATGGAAGAAAAACAAGAGCGGTTATAATCACAGACTGCGAATATGTAATATTATCGGCAATACAGCCTGATACGATGGCACAGAGATTTGAGAACAACAACCACAATATAAAGTAACGAGGTGTAAGAATGGACAACGGATTATTGGTGGTAATATCAGGTCCCTCAGGTGCAGGAAAGGGTACTATTTGTAAGAAGCTGAAAGAGCAAATGGAGGATTTGAAGGTCTCAGTGTCAGCTACCACCCGAAAGCCAAGAGAAGGTGAAATTGAAGGGGAAAGCTATTTTTTCATAGAAGAAGAAGATTTTATAAAAAGAATTAATAATGATGAATTTCTTGAATATGCCAAGGTTTACGGGAATTATTACGGAACTCCTAAAAAAGAAGTGTTTAAACAGCTTGAAGCTGGAAATGATATTATTCTGGAGATAGATATTCAAGGAGCATTACAGGTTAAAAAAAATTATCCAAGAGGTGTTT
The DNA here is from genome assembly GCA_032059885.1 of Sedimentibacter sp. Lineage (GTDB taxonomy): Bacteria > Bacillota > Clostridia > Tissierellales > Sedimentibacteraceae > Sedimentibacter. The sequence goes on along the minus strand of DAMBZP010000001.1, from coordinate 209,100 downwards.
TCATTTTTATACTGCCTCCATCGTTAAAAGAACTGCAGCATAGAATTGAAGGAAGAGGAACTGATTCAAAAGAAGCTATTCTTAAAAGAATGAAATGTGCATATGATGAATTGAACTATGCTTTTGAATATGATTATGTGGTATTAAATGATGAGGTACAGACTGCGGCAGATAAAATAAAATGTATAATCAATGCGGAAAAAAACCGCGCAATCAGAAAAAAAGCAATTATAAACAAAATCAGAGAGGTATAATATGAAAAAAATATCAGTCGATGAATTAATAGATATGGTTGACAGCCGATATTCTCTTGTTACAATAGTTTCAAGAAGAGCGAGACAAATTATTGACGGCTCGGAAGTGCTCGTAAGAACAACTACTACAAAACCGGTTGCAATTGCAATCGAAGAATTTTACGAAGATAAATACCAGCCTATTTATAACTACGATCAGTACAAGAAAAGTCTTGAGGAATCGGAGCAAGCTGAAGAAAATGAAGCACAGTATTCCGAAGAAGAGCAGCCTAACGAATAATTTATAATCAGTCAATTGACTGATTATTTATTTGGGGAAATTGATTAGGAGCATTTATGTATAATAGTTTTGTACAGGTAATATTAAATAATAATTCGAAAAGCACTGACATGCTGTTCACTTATGGAGTGCCAAAGGAATTTGAGAACAGTGTCCGGACAGGAAAAAGAGTCAAAGTAAGCTTCGGAAGAAACAAGCATATGATTGATGCACTGATTGTATCAGTTGATTCTTCATGCAGCTTTCCTGAGGAGAAAATTAAGCCGGTTATAGATATACTTGATGAAACTCCTGTTGTAAGCGATGAAATGATAAAGCTTATCTTTTGGATAAGGGAACGATATATATGCAAGTATTCTGATGCCATACGGCTTGTAATTCCATCCATGATAAAATATGAGCACAATATTACAATTAAAGCATCCAAATCGGAATTTGCGGAAGCGGCATTGAATGAAAAAGAATCTGTGCTTTTTAATATAATTAAAGAAAATGCAATCGAGCTTGAAAAACTAAAAAAATCTTATGGCGGCAGTGACATATACATATTATTGGACGGCTTAAGAGAAAAAGGCATAATTGATGTTACAAGCAAGGACCAGGTAAAAGGTAAAAGCGCATATGAAAAATATATTTCTTTAAATGATGACAGGCTGACAGATGAACAAAATATTGCCAAAACAGAAAATCAGTTGAAAATAATCGGCTATCTTAGGGAAAATGAAAAAACGGGCATTAAAAAAATAACTGAAGATTTAAATGTGTCATCCGCGGTTGTAAATAATTTGATTAAGAAGGGAATATTGAAGGAAGAATATATTCTTTACAGCAATGAAGAGCAGATATGTACCGAGGATAAATTATGCCTCAATGAAGAACAGCAAAATGCATGTGATGAGATAATATCATCTGAAAATAAGATTTTTCTGCTCCACGGCGTTACAGGCAGCGGTAAGACGGAAGTCTACATGCAAATAATAGAACACTATATAGGGCAGAATAAGCAGTCCGTAATGCTTGTTCCTGAAATTTCTCTTACTGCACAAACCATAGACAGGTTTCAGAAAAGGTTCGGAAATAAAATTGCTGTATTTCATTCAAGGCTGACAAAGAAGGAAAAGTTTATCCAATGGTCAAAGGTGTACAACCATGAGGTTGATGTAGTAATAGGAGCTCGTTCAGCAATTTTTGCTCCAATAAGAAATCTTGGCGTTATAGTCATTGATGAAGAGCATGAGGACAGCTACATTTCGTCCACATCACCAAAGTATGATACGGCAGAGGTTGCCATAAAAATGGCTCATATAATGGGCGGCAAGGTAATTCTCGGCTCAGCTACGCCTTCCTTGAACACCTACTACATGGCAATGAAGGGGCAGATAAAAAAAATAGAATTAAAAAAGCGTGTGAACAACCAGATGCCGGATGTAAAAATAATTGACATGAGTAATGAGCTTGACAAAGGCAATAATACAATTATAAGCGAAGAGCTGTATGAAAGTATTAAATTGTCACTAAGCAGAAAAGAACAAGTTATCCTGTTCTTGAATAAAAGAGGATACTCGGGCTTTGTGTCCTGCAAAAAATGCGGTCATGTTGAAAGGTGTGACCGCTGTGATGTTTCAATGACCTATCATGTAAAGGGCAACATGCTCAAGTGCCATTACTGCGGCAGGACTAAAAAAATGCTGTTTAAATGTCCGAAATGCGGAAGTGACAAAATAGAACAGTTCAGCGCCGGAACCCAGCATGTTGAGAAATTGGTCAAACAGTTGTTTCCAAAGGCGGCAGTTGAGAGAATGGATTTTGACTCCATGACCGAAAAAGATTCCTATGAAAATGTATATAATGAATTTAAAGAAGGAAAAATTGATATTTTAATAGGTACACAAATGCTTGCAAAGGGTTTTGATTTTCCAAATGTTACAACGGTGGGAGTTTTATCGGCTGATGCAATATTGAATCTTCCTTTTTACAATTCCAGTGAAAAAACCTTTCAGCTTATAACACAGGTAAGCGGGAGAGCCGGAAGAGGAAGCAAAAAGGGAAATGTGTTTGTGCAGACTTACGAGCCTCAGAATTTTATTATCAATGCAGCTAAGAGCAACAATTATGAAGTTTTTGTAAATGAAGAATTAAAACTAAGAAAAGAATTTGCATTTCCGCCATTTATTAATATAATAAATATATGTATGATTTCAAAAAATGAAGAGCTGGTTAATAAAACAGCATATGAAAAATACGAGGAGATAAAAGAAGCAGTCGCTGATATGGTAAAAGAGAGAAGTCTGCTCCTGTACAGACCGGTTCCTCATTCCATATACAAAGTAGATAATGAATACAGAATCAACTTATTTATTAAAGCTTCAAATCACGTCATAAACGAGCTGAAAAAAATACTAAGAAGCGTGTACATGGATAAAGACATTGAAAATATAAGAATAAGTATAAATATTAATACAGATACAATTTAGATATTAGGAGGAAATATGGCATTAAGAAATTTAAGATATGAAGGCGACGAAATCTTAAGAAAAAAAAGCAAAGAAGTAAGTGTTGTTGATGACAAAATAAAAACACTTCTGGATGATATGGTTGACACTATGTATGAAAACGACGGAATAGGACTTGCGGCGCCTCAGGTTGGTATTTTGAAGCGCGCTATTGTAATAGACGTTGAAGACGGCAATGTATATAAAATGATAAATCCCAAAATAACAAAGATGTCGGGAGAGCAGGTTGGTCAGGAAGGATGCCTCAGCGTTCCGGAAACAAAGGGTATTGTAAGACGACCCATGAATGTAACCGTAGAATACATCGATGAAAACGGAAATCAGGTTGCATTGGATGCCGAAGACATTCTGGCCAGATGCATATGCCATGAAATAGACCATTTAGACGGAATATTATTTACAGATAAAGTAAAAAAGCAAGGGTGATTGTATGAAGCTAATTTTTATGGGAACACCGGAATTTGCAGTTCCTGCCCTAAAAGCGCTGAATGATAATGGACATGAAATAAAGCTTGTTGTAACTCAGCCTGATAAGCCCTCAGGAAGAGGAAAAAAGCTTAAGAAATCAGAAGTAAAGGAAGCGGCAGAGGAGCTGGGGCTTCCTGTTTTCCAACCGGATAAAATCAAAAAACAGGAAAACATTGAGGTCATGAAATCATATAATCCGGATGTAATAATTGTCGTTGCCTACGGACAAATATTAAACAAGGAAATATTAGAGCTTCCAAGGTATGGCTGCATCAATGTCCATGCTTCACTTCTGCCGGAATTAAGAGGAGCGGCTCCTCTAAACTGGGCGATTATCAATGGTAAAACTCATACCGGTGTAACAACCATGAAAATGGATGCCGGTCTTGATACCGGAGATATGCTTTTAAAAGCAAAAGTGGAAATAGACGAAGAAATGAATGCAGGCGGTCTCCATGATATTTTAATGAATACAGGTGCAAGTCTTTTAATTGAAACATTGGATAAGCTTGAAAGAAACGAACTGGTTTCTGAAAAGCAGCAGGATTCATTATCCAGTTATGCTCCAATGTTTAATAATGAAAATCGAAAAATAAGCTGGAGCTCAAGTGCAAAAAATATCCACAATTTAATCAGAGGACTGTCTCCATGGCCAACCGCATATTTTACAATGGATAACAAAACAGTCAAGGTATATGAATCAAAATATACTAATGAAAAAACAAATTACCAGCCGGGTTATGTAATAAAGGCAGACAACGACGGCATATATGTTGCAGCTTCTGACGGAGTTATAATATTGAAAGAAATTCAAATGCCCGGTAAAAATAAAATGAAGACGGATGCATATTTAAGAGGAAACAAATTTCCGGAACATATTGTTTTAAATTAAGAAAATGTGGAAAAGAGTATTGAGCTGCATTTTGAAAGACAGCTTAAAAATTCCAAAAAATGAATCGAAGGAATTGTTGAAATCATATGCAGAGCACGGAATGAACATCTTAAAGTCAATGAAATAAAATTTTATTATTAGTAATTAATTATCCGGCAAAATTATTTTGTCGGTTATTTTTTGAGAAAAGTTATCTGCCTTTATGTATCCAACTCCAAGAAATATAGTATATTATTATCAGCGTCATACATTGCCTGTTTCAATAATTATTTATCTAATTTCAATAAAAAATCGTCGTTAAGTTAATATCTTCCTGTATCAAATGATTAAAGCTGCTTCCTTTAGGAATATTTGAGGCTCTTTGCTCATTATGGGGCGATAGTTCAGTCATCGTGAATAGTAACTTTTATTGTTATTCCATAAATATTAAGAAACAAAAACTTTGTTATTTGCTTGTAATAATGATATAATAAAAAATAATTTTTTATTGGCATCAAGTTTTTACATAGATAAGAAATAAATGCAGAGGCAGTTATAATTATGAATATAGGCTACAGAGAACAATCAATAGAAACACTTAAGAAAATATTTAAGGATAAATCCTATTCCAACATAGTAATTAATAATGATATGAAAAATATTGAGCACAGGCATCTTTCATTGTACAGAAAGACAGTCCTTGGTGTTGTTGAAAACTTAATATTCATTGACTGGATAATAAATGAGGTTTCAACAACCAGGACAAGAAAAATGGAAATTGATGTACTGACTGTGCTGAGAGTTGCAGTTTATCAATTGTTTTTTTTGGACAGCTCACATGAAAATGCTGTTGTTAACGAAAGCGTTCAATATATTAAAGACAAAGGAAATATAGGAGCTTCAAAATTTGTAAATGCTGTGTTGAGAAATATACTGAGAAGTAAATTGCGGCTATTGGATAAAATGAAAAAGCTTCCCTCTGATGAATATTTAAGTGTCAAATATTCATATCCCATTGAGCTAGTCAGAAAATGGAAAGCTCAGTTCGGCAAAGATAAAATTGAAGATATTTTAATTGCAAACAATGCTGAAGCATCATTGGAAATAAGAGTCAACACTTTAAAGTTTTCAAGAGACGAGCTTATTGAAATTTTAGAGAAAAAAGGAATAAAGGCGCATAAGTGCAGGTATGCAGACAAGGGCATAGTTATGGAAAACCCTGCTGAAATAGATAAATCAGAAGAGTATAAAAACGGACTTTTCTCCATACAAAGCGAAAGCTCCATGCTGGCAGTGCAGGTTTTAAATCCTGGTGAAAACAGCCTTCTTGTGGATATGTGTGCTGCTCCCGGAGGCAAGACGCTGAATGCTGCTGAAATGATGAATAACAAGGGAAAAATAATAAGCAGGGATATATACAAGAGTAAACTTTCACTCGTAGAGAAAGAAGCAAAAAGACTGGGTATCAGCATTATAGAGACTGAAGAATATGATGCATCCAAATTGGATGAAGCTTTGATTGAAAAGGCAGATTATATAATAGTCGACGTTCCTTGTACAGGACTTGGAATAATTAGAAGAAAACCTGAAATTAAATATAAAAATACAGCTGATAATGATAAAGATATTTGTGAAATTCAGTATAAAATACTGGAAAATGCTTCAAAATATTTAAAACCTCAGGGAGAGCTGGTTTATTCAACCTGCACTACGGAAAGAAAAGAAAATATTGAGCTGGTTAATGAGTTTTTAAAAAAAAACAAAGGTTTTAGGCTTGCGGACATATCAGACAATGTTGATGAATGTTTCACAACGGCAAGAAACGGGTATATTGAAGTATATCCTCATGTCCACAGCATGGATGGCTTTTTTATTGCGAAAATAAAAAGAATATGATATAATTTTATTTATGGCATATACAGAAACATATATAGAAGGTAGACTATGAGAAAAATTGATGATTTAAGCTTTGAAGAAATTGAAAAGGCCCTTGTTGAAATTGGAGAACCAAAATTTAAAGCAAAACAACTATTTGACTGGGTACATAATAAGACTGTTGATGATTTTGAAGGAATGTCAAATGTGTCTAAAAAAACAAAGGAAGAATTAAGAAAGATTTTTGAATTTACAAAGGCGACAATAGAGCTGAAGCTTGAATCAAGACTGGATGAAACAAAAAAATATGTCATTATGTTCGAGGATGGCAATGTTGTGGAGAGCGTATTTTTAAAATATAAATTTGGCAATACAGCATGTATTTCATCAGAGGTGGGATGCAAAATGGGTTGTCTTTTTTGCGCGTCAACAAAAAACGGCTATCTTAGAAGTCTGACTTCGGCAGAAATGCTGAAACAAATATACTTAATACAAAAAGACACAAAGGAAAAAATATCAAATGTTGTAATTATGGGTTCAGGTGAACCGCTTGATAACTATGATAATGTGCTTAAATTCTTGAAATTGATAAACGATGAGAGGGGACAAAATATTTCCATGCGAAAAATCACCCTTTCAACCTGTGGGATAATTCCGCAGATTTATAAGCTCGCAGATGAAGATATACCAATAACCCTGGCAATTTCTCTCCATGCTCCCACACAGGAAAAAAGGGAAGAAATTCTTCCAATAGCAAAAAAATATAAACTCACGGAGCTTTTAAAGGCATGTGATTACTATGTTGAAAAAACAGGCAGGAGGCTTACCTTTGAATATATTATGATCAAAGGCTTTAACGACAGCCCCGAAGATGCTGAAATGCTTTCAAAATTACTGAAAAATAAGCTTGCCAATGTTAATCTGATTCCGTGCAATTATGTTAAAGAGGCTGATATTAAACCTTCTGAAAACCTTGATATCGAAAGATTCAGAAAAATTTTATCAGACAAGGGTATCAACGCAACCGTAAGAAGAGAGCTTGGGAGTGACATTAATGCCGCTTGCGGCCAACTTAGAAATAACTTTTTAAAAATGTGAGGTGCCTTATGAGGGTATACTGCGAAACAAATAAAGGATTAATGCGTGAAAACAATGAAGACAGCTTAATAGTTGAAGAATCCGACAAATATAATCTTTATGCTGTTGCTGACGGAATGGGCGGACATAAAGCAGGGGAGGTTGCAAGCTCTATTGCAATTGAAACAATAAGAGACTGCTTTAAAAAAAGTATTGATAAGGAAGACTTTAAAGCTCCTTCATTTATAATTGAAAGTATTGATGCCGCCAACAGCAAAATAAGACAAGAAGCAATGAGTAATGAGGAATGCTCAGGTATGGGTACAACAATTACTATGGCAGTTGTTGATTTGTCTCTGAGCATTGCATATTTGGCCAATGTAGGAGACAGCAGGGCTTATATTATAAAAGACAACGAAATAATTCAAATTACCGAAGACCATACATATGTAAATGAACTGTTGAAAGATGGAAAGATTACATTGGAAGAAGCAAAACACCATCCCAAGAGGAATGTTATCACAAGAGCTGTTGGAAGTGAAGAATTTGTACAGGCAGATATTTTTGAAATTGAGCTCTTTGACAATGATGTCATTTTGCTGTGCACAGACGGACTTACCACGCACTTGCCTGATGAGCAGATTTTAAGTACCATCAAAGAATATGGATGCTCTGAGAGTGTTCAAAGATTAATAAAACTTGCCAACGATAATGGAGGAACAGATAATATTACAATCATTATTGTTGATAATATCACTAGAGGTGAAAATTATGATAGGTAAAGTATTAGGAAATAGATATGAGATAATAGAGAAAATAGGCGGCGGAGGCATGTCTTTAGTTTATAAGGCTAAATGCAGAGTGTTAAACCGATATGTTGCAATAAAAATTTTGAGAGATGAATTGACCTCTGACCCCGAGTTTGTTGAAAAATTTAAGCAGGAATCATTGTCTGCGGCAAGTCTTACTCATCCAAACATAGTAAATATCTACGATACAGGAATAGAAGATGATATTTACTATATTGTTATGGAATATGTCAAGGGAGAAACCCTGAAGAAATATATAAACAGAAAGGGCAGACTCAGCGAGGAAGAAACCATAAAAATTTCAAGACAGGTGGCAGAGGCTCTCAAACACGCTCATACAAACAATATTGTTCACCGGGATATAAAACCTCACAATATACTTATAACAGAAGAAGGGATAGTCAAGGTTACTGATTTCGGCATTGCCAGAGCAGCCACAAGCTCAACTATCAATAATACATCAAATGTAATAGGTTCAGTTCATTATTTTTCACCTGAGCAGGCAAGAGGCGGATATGTTGATGAAAAATCTGATATATATTCCCTGGGGATTGTTATGTATGAAATGATTACAGGTGTTGTTCCTTTTGATGCCGATAATCATATTTCAGTTGCAATGAAACAAATACAGGAAAAACCGGTTCCGCCTTCAAAAAAGGTGAAAAACCTTCAGATATCCAAAGGATTCGAGGATATTATTATGAAAAGCCTGGAAAAGCATCAAAGCTTCAGGTTTCAAAGTGTTGAAGAATTAATTAAAAAAATGGATTCCCTGCAGTCCGGCAATGCAATTACTGAAGAAAATGAGCCGGAAATAATTGATTCTCCAACCATGGTAATACCTGCAATCAATGCGGAATTGAACGATGAGAATAACAACAGTGATGACAGCGATAAAATTGATAATAACATAATAGACATAGATATAATAGATGAGAATTCCGATAAAGCATTCAGAAACTTCTTCGGTGAAGAGACAGAAGAAGAAAATATAAGCAAAAAAAGTAATAAAAATAATAAGGAAAAGAAGAGTAATCGAGAAAATAACGCCAGCAATGAAGAAAAGAAAAAAAACATGAAAATTACAATAGCAGCTATTTTAAGTGCCTTAGTCGTAGCTGTAATCGGAGGGTTCATAGCTTTCAAGGCAATTATGTACGTTCCGGAAATTGAAGTTCCGGATTTACTGGGAAGAAATGAAGAGGAAGCTAAAAAAATAATAGAAGATTTGGGATTGGTTTTCACGGTTGCAAGCAGAGAATACAACGACAAATATGAAGAAGGCAAGGTTGTTGAACAAAACGTCGAAAAAGGGACGAAGCTTAAGGAAAAATATCCTGTGGAGGTTGTTGTAAGCAAGGGTGAAAGAGAAATAACCGTACCTAACTTAATTGGGAAATATGCTATTGAAGCAGGAATAATATTATCAGATGAGGGACTTAAAGAAGGAAAAGTTACGGAAGCAAATTCAGATACTGTTTCTTCAGGTCAGATTATTGACCAGCAGCCTAAATCAGGAACACATGCCAATGAAAATGATACAGTTGATTATGTGGTGAGCATAGGACCCAAAATTATTTATGTTCCAATGCCTAATCTGCTTAATCAGGATGTGGAAAACGCCAAGGTCATCATTAAGCAAAACGGTTTGGTTGTAGGTGAAGTGAATCAGGAACCAAGTGATACGGTTGAATCAGGCAGAGTTATAAGACAGAGTGTTGTGGCAGGACAGGATGTTGCACAAGGTACGTCAATATGGCTGACCATAAGCTCAGGAAAGCCTGTTGAGGAGAAACCGGAAGAGCAGCCGGGAGAAGAACCCGGAACTGATGAACCGAAAGAAGAACCGGCATCAGGCGCATATCCTTTAACCATTTCACTTCCTAAAAATAAAGATAAAGTTTTAGTAGTTGTTCAAAAAGTTACCGATGGAGCAAGAGAAATAGTTTACTCTCAGGAAGTTGACACATCTGAACAAAGTATTATAATAAATATCGAAGGAACAGGAAAACAGATGTATGAAATTTATATAGACAATGAACTTTATGACAGGACGGAAATTAAGTTTAAATAGGAGCTTTTATGATTGAAGGAATCATTATACGCGGCGTAGGCGGAAACTATTATGTAGATACAGGAGATGATCTGGTTGAATGCAGAGCGAGAGGTCTGTTCAGGCTTAAAAATATAAAGCCCCTTGTTGGCGACAGGGTATTGATAAGATTAACAGCCGAAGATGAACATGCAGGCTATATTGAAGAAATATTGGAAAGAACCAACGAAATGTCAAGACCTCCTGTTGCCAACGCACAGCAGCTGCTAATATTCTTTGCTGTAACAAATCCCGAGCCCAGCTTTCTGCTGCTTGATAAACTTCTTATTGCGGCAGAAACAAACAGGCTTAAACCTGTCATCTGCTTTAATAAATGTGATTTAGCCGATGAAGAATTAAAAAAAGAATATGAAAATATTTTTGTGAACACAGGTTACAGGGTTATATTCACAAGCAAGTATGATGAAAATTCTCTCAAGGAGCTTAAAAGTATATTAAAAGATAAATTAAGCGTTTTTTCAGGACCGTCAGGTGTGGGAAAATCATCAGTAATGAATGCAGTACAGCCTGATTTCCAATTAAAAACAGGAGAAATAAGTGATAAATTAAAAAGAGGCAGACATACGACGAGACATGCGGAAATTTACAAGCTTGAGTTCGGCGGTTATGTTGTTGATACTCCCGGATTCAGCTCTTTTGAATTAGAAGGTATCGGCGAATTTGAGCTTAAGGAATATTATCCTGAAATCCAAAAATTTGATGATGGCTGCAGATTTGCGGATTGTCTGCATTATAAGGAGCCGTGCTGTGTAATTAAGGATGCGGTAAATGACGGCTTAATCAGTCAAACAAGGTACAACAACTATGTGAGACTGCTGGAAGAAATAAGAAAGGTAAAATTATATTAGGAGGAAATATGAATAAATTAGCACCTTCTATATTATCAGCTGACTTTTCAAAGCTGGGTGAAGACATAAGACTTGTGGAAAATGGCGGTGCAGATTATATACACATAGATGTAATGGACGGACATTTTGTTCCGAACATAACAATAGGGCCTGATGTTATAAAGTCTTTAAGAAAATTAACAGAACTCACATTTGATGTTCATTTAATGATTGAAAATCCCGATGAATATATAGAAGATTTTTATAATGCGGGAGCGGATATCATTACTGTACATCAGGAGTCATGCATACACCTTCACAGAACAATACAAAAAATAAAGTCCTTTGGTTTAAAGGCAGGAGTTTCAATCAATCCTGCAACTCCGGTTTCATTGTTAAAGGATATAATCAGAGACGTGGATATGGTTTTGATTATGAGTGTCAACCCCGGATTCGGAGGTCAGAGCCTGATTAAAAATGTTAAGTATAAATTTGAAGAATTGAATCAAATGATTAAGGATTATAATTTAAGCATTGATGTTGAAATAGATGGCGGAGTGACATTAAATAACCTGGAAGATGTTTTGAGCTGGGGCGCAAATGTGGTTGTTGCAGGCTCGGCAATATACAGGGCAAAGGATGTTATAGATGAAACAAGGAAGTTTAAGCATATTATGGAGAAGTAAATGACAGCATTAATAATAGGCAACGGAAGAGATGTTGATAAAGCATGTCTTGAAAATATTGATATTGAATATGTCATATGTGCCGACGGAGGTCTGGAAAAGGCAGATAAGCTTAATCTTAAGCCGGATCTGATTTTAGGGGACTTTGATTCTGTGAATCCTGACATTCTGGAAAATTACAAGAGGCAGGAAATAGAAACGGTTACTTTTCCGCCTGAAAAGGATTATACTGACATGGAGCTTGCTTTGGAATATGCCGTGCAGAAAGGATTTAAACATATTGTACTGATATGTGCATCCGGCACAAGGCTGGACCATACTCTTGCCAACATTCAGCTTCTTGAGAAATATCACGGCAGGGGAATTGACACAGAAATTATTGACAATAATAATCACATAAGAATTATTTCGGATAATACTGATACAAAAATTAAATACAAAAAAGATTATTTTGTATCATTGGTACCTGTAACAGAAACAATTGAAGGTCTTACTTTGGAAGGCTTTAAATATCCATTGGACAATGTGACTGTAAAAAGAGGTACAGCATTTCTGATAAGCAATGAAATTATCGAAAACGAAGGAAGAATAATACTTAAAAAAGGAACTGCACTAGTCTTTGTTTCAAAAGACTGATATTAACACATTAGGAGGATACATGAAAGCAGCAGATATGAGAGATTTATATAAATCTCCGGAAAATTACGCAGGTAAAGAAGTGATTGTTGAAGGATGGATAAGAACAATCAGGGATTCTAAAAATTTTGGCTTCATAGAATTAAATGACGGAACATTCATGAAAAATGTTCAGATAGTATTTGAAAGCAATTTAGAGAATTTTGATGAGGTTAAAAAATATTCTACCGGAAGTGCTATTACGGTTAGGGGTGACCTGGTTCTCACACCTGAAGCAAAACAGACGTTTGAAATAAAGGCATCGGAAATTACTATGGAAGCTGAATCGGATTCAAGCTACCCTCTGCAGAAAAAAAGACATTCACTTGAATATCTGAGAACAATAGCACATTTAAGGCCAAGAACAAATACATTTTCAGCGGTGTTCAGAGTAAGGTCTCTTGCGGCGTTTGCAATACATAAATTTTTTAATGAAAGAGGGTTTGTTTATGCTCACCCCCCGATAATAACAGCCAGCGATGCTGAAGGCGCAGGAGAAATGTTCAGAGTTACCGCTCTTGATTTGGATAATATTGAAAAGGTTGACGGAAAGACCGACTATTCCAGGGACTTTTTTGGAAAATCAGCTAATCTGACAGTGAGCGGCCAGCTGGAAGCTGAAATTTTTGCCCTTGCATTCAAAAATGTTTACACATTCGGGCCTACATTCAGAGCAGAAAATTCAAATACAACGAGACATGCGGCAGAATTCTGGATGATTGAGCCTGAAATTGCCTTTGCGGACATAAATGACAACATGCAGCTTGCTGAGGATATGGTTAAATATGTTATCAATTATGTTATGGAAAATGCAAAGGAGGAAATAGAATTCTTTAATTCCTTTGTTGAAAAGGGATTGATTGATAAATTAAGCAACGTTGTAAATTCTGATTTCGGCAGGATTGATTACACGGATGCAATTGAAATACTCAAGAAAAACAACGATAACTTTGATTATTCTGTTCAATGGGGAACAGACATACAGACTGAGCACGAAAGATACCTTTCTGAAAAAATATTCGGTAAGCCTGTATTTGTAGTGAACTATCCAAAGGATATAAAAGCATTTTACATGCGTATGAACAATGATAACAAGACAGTTGCGGCAATGGATTTACTTGTTCCCGGCATAGGTGAGCTCATAGGAGGAAGCCAGAGGGAGGAAAGACTTGAGCTTCTGGAAAAGCGCATGGATGAAATGGGCGTAGGCAGGGAAGATATGTGGTGGTACCTTGAACTGAGAAAGTACGGAGGAGTTAAGCACTCCGGATACGGTCTTGGTTTTGAAAGACTAATAATGTACCTGACAGGTATGGGTAACATAAGAGATGTCATTCCGTTCCCAAGAACTCCTAAGAATGCAGAGTTTTAGGACGATAGCTGAACGATGGTAAACAAGTGCTGAGCGATAGATAAAAGATACAATGAATATTAAATTCATTGTATCTTTTTTGCAATAGCTGAATATAAATATATTGTGGTATATATTCTGAATAGTTGACAATAGAAAATACAATCGCTCATCCATTGCTCAGCAATTGTTCATCCATTGTTGCCTATCGTTCGGGGGGATATTATGAATTATTTTAAACATAGAAAGAAATGCAATCCTTGTGGTCCTAAAATAAAATTTACAGAAATAATCGGTCTCATGATAGCTGTTATAGGAGCTATTATTATAGTGCAGATTCTGCCTTTAAAAATTTGGCTGTTTATTCTGGGAATACTTCTTGTAGTCCTTGGGAGCACATTGTTCAGGCTGCTGTAATACATATTAATTCGAGACCGGAGCTATAGCAGGCTTCATCACCAATTTGCTTATTCCCTGACGGTCGTACAAATTGGGATTGTGCCGCATAAGACCTACCGCCATTTTTCAGAAAAAACACTCTGAAAAACGGGGTTAGGGCTATAAAAAAACTGACTTGATGTCAAGTCAGAATTTTTTAATGTAAATTTCCGTTACTGCTTATATAGCACGTTGTACTTTGCCGGATCTCATACATCTTGTACAAACAAATTTTCTTGTAGAAACTCCATTTTCCAAAACGTTAATTCTTCTTACGTTTGGTTTCCATGTTCTTCTTATTTTCCTATCAGAATGTGTTATGCTGTTGCCTGATATAGTTCCTTTTCCACATACTTCACAAAATTTAGCCATGCTTACACCTCCCATTTATTTAAAACATCACGTTTTTATTTTCGATGATAAACAGAATATCCTGCTTAACAATTTAACTTTATAATTTTACCATTAAAATATAAATATTGCAATATTAAATTTTAATTAGTATAATAAAAAATATCTCTAACTGTTTTTGGGACATACGGTAATTTTATTTGTAAATTTTAGACAAAAAGGTTATAATAAATTTACATATTAAATAATATTTAAGAAATTAAAATATAGGAGGTAGTATATGTCAGTTAGTATGTTAAGTGGAAATGGTAATATAACCATAGATGATCAAGTGTTTGCAACATTGGCCGGATTAGCAGCAATGGAATGTTACGGTGTTGTGGGTATGGCATCAAGAAATGCGACTCAGGGAATATTTGAGCTTCTGAAAAGAGAACAGCTTACAAAGGGCATAAAGGTTGTTACAATAGACGATAAAATAACCATAGATTTATATATAGTATTGCAATATGGAGTTAAAATATCTGTTGTTGCAGATAATATTATTTCAAGAATTAAATACAGCGTTGAAACTTTTTCAGGAGTTTCCGTAGAGAATGTTAATATTTTTGTGCAGGGTGTCAGAGTACAAAAATAAGAGGAGGCTAAAATGATAGTTAAGTATATAGATAATGTTACATTTAAGAAAATGCTTTTAGGCGCTGCAGCAAATTTGGAAAACAACAAAGCAATCGTGGACTCCCTAAATGTATTCCCGGTTCCTGACGGAGACACAGGCACAAATATGAATCTTACAGTTCAGTCTGCAATGAAGGAAATAAGCAGCCTTAATGAAAGTACAATTGAACACATGGCTGATGCGGCTGCAAATGGTTCACTTATGGGGGCGAGGGGAAATTCAGGTGTAATATTATCACAGTTATTCAGGGGTATGGCAAAAGGGCTTAAGGGTGCGGGAAAAATAGACTGCAGAATAATAGCCGAATCTTTTAAATTTGCTTCTGATACAGCATATAAAGCAGTTATGAAGCCTGTGGAAGGCACAATTCTGACGGTTGCAAGAGAAACTGCCGAAAAAGCAATGTCAACCTGCGCAGAATATGAGGATACGGTTTTATTCCTGGAAAGCCTCATAGAACAGGCTAAAAATACATTGAACAGAACTCCTGAAATGCTTAAGGTTTTAAAGCAGGCAGATGTTGTTGATGCCGGAGGAAAAGGTCTGGTATTCCTTTTGGAGGGCGCATTGGCAGCATTGAAGGGTGTTGAGATAAAACAGGAAAAGATAGAACAGCAGATTGTTGAAACAGAAATGGAAGTTATGGGATTTTCAAGTGAGGATGAAATAATATATACATACTGTACAGAATTTTTTATTAAAAATCCTACAAAGACTGCGGAAGATTTTTTGAGTAAAATTTATGATAAGGGAGATTCAATTGTCTGTGTGGGTGATGATAAATTGATAAAAACACACATACATACGAACAATCCCGGTCAGATATTGGCTATTGCCGTTAAATACGGAGAGCTTTATAAAATAAAAATTGACAACATGAAGGAACAGTTCAGAGAAAGACTTAAAAATTCAAACAAGAACAACAATAAAGAAAAAAAGAAATATGGTTTTGTTTCTATCGGAATGGGAGAAGGAATCCAAAAAGTATTTACTGATTTAAATGTGGATGTATTTTTATCCGGCGGACAGACTATGAATCCCAGCACTGAGGATATTCTGGAGGCGGCAAAAAATATAAATGCCGAACATATTATTATACTTCCTAACAACGGGAATATAATCCTTGCGGCAACTCAGGCGAAGGAAATATCAGACAAAAATCTTTATGTTATTCCAAGCAAGAGTATACCTCAGGGAATAACGGCCATGCTTGCATTTAAAGAAGACAGCAGTCCTGAAGAAAATGTAAAGTCTATGACTGAAGCTGTTAAAGAAGTAAAGACCGGTCAGGTCACCTATGCTGTAAGGGATACCGTATTTGATGACATGGAAATCAAAAAGGATGAAATAATTGCCATAAGCGAAGGCAATATAGTGGCTCATGGCGACAACCCTGAAGAACAGACATTGGATCTGATTAAAAAAATGGTTGATGGAGACAGTTTTCTTATTACATTGTTCTATGGAGACAAGGTTGATAAGAATACAGCAGAAGGATTAAAAGAAAAGATAGAAGAAATAGCTGAGGAATGTGACGTTGAAATAATCTACGGCGGACAGCCGCTTTATTACTATATAATTTCAGTGGAGTAATGGTAATAATTGAGGAGCAATTGCTGAACTATTGTTTAATGTTGGAACGACTTGAGTCGTTCCGCTTTAATTATTAGATAAAAACACAGAGGCGGTCAGAGTAATTATGCTTGACATAGATATTCAATATTTGAAAGGCGTAGGGCCCCAAAGGGCAGCTAAACTGAATAAATTGAATATATTTACGGTTGAAGATTTGATAAATTATTTTCCGGTTAAATATGAAGACAGAAGAACCGTGAAAAATATCAATGAGCTCAGCGATAATTTAAAGTGTCTGCTGAAAGTGAGATTGTTTGAAAGCCCTAAAAAGACAAGAATTAAAAAAAATATGTCAATTATAAAGGCGGCAGGCAAGGATGACACAGGCTTTATAACGCTCACATTTTTCAATCAGGATTTTTTAATGGATAAGTTGATTGAGGGTGAAGCGTACTATGTATTTGGTGCTGTAAAAGCCGCATACGGTAAATTTGAAATGATAAATCCTGAAATAGAGCTTTGTCAGAATGACTGGAAGGCTAATAAAATAACGCCGATTTACGGACTTACATATGGACTTACGAACAATGAGCTTACAAAATTAATGAGGACTGCTCTTGAAGTCTATTATGAAAAAATAGATAATGTGCTTCCTTATGAAACAAGGGCTGAATATAAGCTGATTTCAAGAAGAAATGCAATTAAAAATCTCCATTTTCCTGAGAACGGCAGAAAATATTCTTTCAGTAAAAAAACAATGGCATATGAAAAGCTTTTAATAATGCAGCTGGGGCTTATGGCTGTGAAGTCCAGCTTAATTAAGGATTCTCAAGGCAATGTAATTAAAAATACAATTTTGCCTGACAGACTTTTAAAATCCATACCCTACAAGCTTACAAACGCGCAGTTCAAGGTTATAGATGAAATAAAAAAAGACATGAGATCATCAAGGCCAATGAGCAGGCTGGTACAGGGTGACGTTGGCTCGGGAAAGACAGTTGTGGCAGTATATGCTCTTCTTGCCGCAGTTGATTCCGGCTATCAGGCTTCAATGATGGCACCAACTGAAATTCTTGCTATGCAGCATTATGAAACCATTAAAGAATATCTGAATTTGGCGGATATTCATATTAATGTTACATTTTTGTCAGGTTCGACCAAAGTAAAAGATAAAAAATTAATTTTAGAAAAATTAAAAAATGGTGAAACAGACATAATAATCGGTACACATGCGCTTATAGAAGACAATGTTGAATTTAAAAACATAGGTCTGGTTGTAACGGACGAGCAGCACCGATTCGGAGTAAGGCAGCGTGCCAGGCTTTCCAGCAAGGGAAACAATCCGGACATACTGGTAATGACTGCAACGCCCATACCCAGGACATTGGCGCTGATGCTTTACGGGGATTTGGATATTTCAGTTATTGACGAAATGCCTCCTGGCAGGCAGAAAATAACAACAAACATCATAAAAGGCAGTGACAAAGAAAAAGCGTATGAATTTATAAAGAGCCAGATAAATGAAGGCAGACAAATTTACATAGTTGCGCCCTTGGTTGAAGAGTCAGAGAATTTAGAGCTTGATTCGGCAACAAAAATATTTGAGGAGCTTAAAAACAATCATTTTTCCGGTTACAAGCTTGGACTTTTACATGGCAAGATGAACAATGCGGAAAAAGAAGAAATCATAAATAAATTTTATGAGGGAACTATAAATGTGCTTGTATCCACAACAGTTATTGAGGTTGGAGTTAATGTGCCCAATGCTTCAATAATGCTGGTTTTAAATGCTGAAAGATTTGGTCTTGCACAGCTTCATCAGCTTAGAGGAAGGGTTGGAAGAGGAAAATATAAGTCATACTGCATATTGGTAAATGAAAGCAAGTCAAAAAAAGCCGGTCAGAGAATGAATATATTGAAGAATACAGACAACGGATTTTTGATAGCAGAGGAAGATTTGAAAATCAGGGGACCCGGAAACTTTTTCGGCACAGAACAGCACGGATTATCTAAGTATGATGTTGAAAATATAGTAAATGATGTTGAAATTGTTCAAGATGTCCAGATTATATCAAAAAAAATCATAAAAGAAAACCCAGGTCTCAGGGGTGATGATTATAAAAATTTAAAAAATTCAATACTGAATTTATTTAAGGATGAGACGATAGTATTTAATTAGAGGTGCGTATGAGAATAATATCCGGAACCAACAAGGGAATGAAGCTGTATGCTCCTGACGGAATGTCAGTAAGACCCACAAGTGATAAAATTAAAGAAGCAATATTTAACATAGTAGGATATATTGATGAGGAAACAATTGTATTGGACTTATTTTCAGGTTCCGGAGGTGTAGGGATAGAATTTCTTGCAAGAGGGGCACGGCAGTGCTACTTTGTGGATGCATCACATAAAAGTCTCAGCTATGTGAAAAAAAATCTTGAACTATGTAAATTTAAAGAAAAAGCAAAAATAATAGCATCTGATTATGAAAAAGCGATTATTAACCTGTCAAAGGAAGGCATTAAATTTAATTATATATTTGCTGACCCTCCCTATGATTTGAACTGCGGATTGAACATAGCAGAAAAAGTCTTTGAAAATAACTTGCTTGAACGGGACGGAATGCTTATAATTGAAACAGATAAATCTGAAAAAGTGATTGATAATATAGATACAGACGTGATAAAATATAAAGAGAAAATTTATGGAAGAACAAGAATAAGTCTTATTACATATGGAGAAAATTAATGAAGGTTTTATATACAGGAAGCTTTGACCCTATTACAGTAGGTCACATGGATATTATCAACAGAATATCCAGAAATTTTGATGAGATAGTAGTGACGGTATTCAACAATATAGAAAAGAAATATTGGTTTAGTATTGAGGAAAGATGTGAGATGGTGAGACAAGCAACTTCACATTTAAATAATGTAAGTGTAGATTTTACGGAAGGTCTGGTAGTTGATTATTGTGAAAAAAATAATATTAAATTAATAGTCAGAGGCCTCAGAGCTGTTTCCGATTATGAATATGAGCTGTCAATATCAAATATCAACAAGCATTTAAATAAAGAATTAGAAACAATCTTCCTGGTTGCATCATCGGAATATTCCTTCTTAAGCTCAAGCATGATAAAGGATGTTGCAGAGCATGGCGGAGCTTTTGAGGATTTAGTACCCGAATATGTGGCGCAGGAAATTCATAAAAAACTTAGGAGGAAGTAAAATGGATATTTTAAACTTGCTGGAAAGAATTGAGGATATTATTGAAGAAGCTTCAAAATTTCCTTTGTCAAATAAAGTTATGATTGATAAGGAAGAAATTTTGGAAGTTATAAATGAAATAAGATTAAAACTTCCTGATGAAATAAACAGGGCATCATGGGTTTCAAAAGAGCGCCAGAGAATATTAAATGAAGCTCAGTCAGAAGCGGACGAGCTTATCGAAAAAGTCAAAGATCAGCAGAAATACCTTGTGGAAGAAAGCGAAATAGCAAGGCAGGCTCAAAAGTATGCAGATCAGCTGATTGAAGAAGCCGAAAGAAAAGCAAATGAAATGAAAATAGGAGCTTATAACTACAGCGACGAAATTTTGTCCAGGCTTCAGGAAAAAATAAAAGAAATTAACGGAATAATAGAACAAAACAGAGAAGTACTAAAAAATATTGAATAATTACATAATAAGAACACAGGCGATTGCCTGTGTTCTTTTCTAACATAAAAATATACCCAATAAAGCTGAGGCAAGTATGAAATGAATTGCATTTACTTTATACTTCACTAAAGCTATTAATCCTGCAATACAGATAAATATGCCTCCCCATTGAATATTGGCGGCATTCATTATATCCACCGTGTTTCCTGATTGAATGAATATTATACCTTTTGCTATATCGAGAGCAGTTGCAAATAATATGCCTGCACAAGAAATTTTTATTGCCTGTAAAAAGCTTTGAATATAAGGGTTATCGTAAAACTTGGATAAAAAGAAATAAACAATGCTTACCAATATAAAAGAAGGAATACATACACCTATCGTAGCAAGAATTGAACCTGTCATCCCACCTTTAATATAGCCTACGTAAGTAGCGCCGTTAATTGCGACCGGTCCTGATGAAAGAAGCTCAAGAGCCAGCATGTCGGCAAACTCTCCGGACGTTAACCCCACTAATTTATGCCCTTCCTCATATATGAAAGCCATCATGGGATAGCCTCCCCCGAAGCTGAGAAACCCTATTTTCATAAACATGAAAAACAATTTTGCATACATCAGTCAGTCCTCCTTCGTTGATTATAGATTACTGATAAAATCCCCACTAATCCGCTAAGAAGGATTACCGTTATAATGCTCCAGTTAAATATAAGCACAGCTACAAAAGAAAATGCCATTAATATGAATTCCCATTTATGTTTGCCTTTTTCAGCTATACTTACAGCATTATATATTATAATAGCAATGGATGCCGCACGAATACCATTGATTGATCCTTTAATCCACTGCATTCCATTAATAAGCGAATACGCCAGTGTCACAAAAATCATACCTAAAAATGCAGGCAGTACTGTGCCAAGGGCAGCCGCAAATGCACCCGGCCATCCGCATATATCTCTTCCTATCATTATTCCTGCATTAAGGGATATAACTCCGGGAATTGCCTGGCCTATTGCAAAATATTCCAGTACCTTATCCTTATCAATTAAATGATATCTGTCATCAAGCTGCTCCTGCAGAATAGGCAGCGTTACATTACCGCCGGTAAAAGCAAACAGCATAGCTTTAAAATAAACACTAAAAATTTCCCACATCATCTGTGTGGTTTTCTTGTTATTTTTTTTCATAATGTCCTCTGCAATAAATAATATGACATTAATGTTATCACAAAGAAATTAAAAAAACAAGAGTCACTCCGAGAGTTGATTTGCAATCAAAATAATTTATGGATGGGTTGCATGAAAAAAGCTGTGAGAGATTTTGTCATTTAAAACGGTTTATTACATAAAGGAGGGAATACAAATGAAGTGATTTTTAATTAATGCAGATAGTAAATTTTGTTAAACCTACTGATACGTGTGAACATATTATAAGATAATAATTAGGAAAGACATGTTATATTCTCTGTTAAAACTACATACAACGTCAATTTATAAATATATTATATACATATTCCTTAACATTAAAATTGTTGCCAATATTACCAGTATTACATAAGTAATTAGAAATTTTTTTTTGCTATTGAGAACCTTTTTATTTTTCCATGTTTCAGAATAAGAAAAATAAACATAAAATAATATTATGATTGTAAAATATAGAAGCCACCATATAAAATCTAATAAATCTATTGAAATAAAAGACTTATGATTTTTTAAATATAGACCTAAATATACATAAATAATTGACAGTACTATTAAAATGTAATATATTTTATTTTTTTGTTTATTGATTTTAATAGTAAAACGCCTCCTTCTTATTGTATATAAGCCCATTGCTATAAGAATTAAAAATTAATAATCCTTAATTATTTTTAAAAATGTCATAATAAATTATATTCAAATTTTGGAAAAAAGTAAATTCCTAAATAAAATTAGTTTTCTAAAATAATTTACATTATATTTAGGGTTAGTTCTATTTATCATGAACATTTGAAAACAAAAGGAATCTCTATAATTTTATAGTGATTACCAAGAAATAATCCGAACTTTTGATAAAAAATTTAGATTGATATAACCTAAATATTTTCTTAGAATTCCAAGAGCCGCCTTACAAACGGAGCGGCTCTTGATGCTTAAAATAATTTTTCTCTGTAATTGTCCATAATTTCTGAAAACAACTCTCCGGTTGTAGGTGGAGTGAATGTTATTGCGTTCGCACCTGACTTAATGGTGTTTCTGATATTTTCAGGATTTGGTCCTCCTGTTGCTATAATCGGAAAACATGGATGTATTTCGCGTATTTTTTTTACTATTCGTGCAGTATTGGATCCGCCCGAAACATTAAATATTGAGGCTCCTGCCTTTATTCTGGATTCAAAGTCTTCCTTTTCGGAAACAATTGTTATAATAATGGGGATATCCAGTCTTTTTTTCATTTCAGAGATGAGCTCATTTGGTGTGGGAGCGTTCATTACAACTCCATAAGCACCATTCAATTCAGCATTTATTGCAATATCAATAGAGCGCTGCCCGGTTGTGATGCCGCCTCCGACTCCTACAAACACAGGAGCTGAGGAAACCTCTATTATTGCCTGGTTTATAGCAATTTGTGGAGTAAAAGGATATACGGCTATTACTCCGTCAAAGTTGTGATTTTTAATTATTGCAAGGTCAGTAGTAAATATAAGTGATTTGATTCTTTTCCCGAATATGTTAATACCGCTTGCTTCATATATTTCCTTAGGTGTTTGTATTGGCTTTTTTTTCAGCACAGATTCAATGGTAGGTATAAATTTTTTATCCTTCATTTCGGTACAATTCTCAACAGCATGACTGTAATTGTCCTGTATGATTTCATTATCAAACTTGTCCATATAACCTCCCGTATATTTTGTATTTGTTTCACTACCATTATACAATTTATTCTTGCAAATTACAATCAATTAAATGTCAGTTTTATGTAAAAAAAACTATGCAAGATATAACAAAAATTGTATAATGATATGTATTTGCCCGCATATTCATGGCGTCGGATATATTTTTTAATAACAATTAAATGGAGAGATTGGCAATGCAGTTTTGTGTAAACAATAAAGACAATTTAAAGCATATGGGTACCGTATTACTGGAAACCGACAGATTTATACTTAGACAGTTTCAGTTGAAGGATGTTACAGACGTATATATTAATTGGGCAAGCGATAAGGACTCTGCGAGATATAACGCATGGAATGTTCATGAAAGTGAAGCTGTTACAAAAAGCTATGTTTCCGAATGGGTGGAATGCTATAAAAAAATAAATTACTATCATTGGGCCGTTGCAGATAAGGAAAATGACGAAGTAATTGGTTCAATTTCAGTTTCTAATATTAAAAATAAAAAGAAATATTGTGAGATTGGCTATACTGTAGCCCAAAAAAGATGGAATGAAGGAATTGCAACTGAAGTATTAACAAGAGTGCTTGAGTTTCTGACTCTGGATGTGGGGTTTGAAACAATCTGTGCCATGCATGATGTGAGAAACAAGGCATCGGGACGAGTTATGGAAAAGGCGGGAATGGTTTTTGTAGAAAATAAAATGAAGATCTTTTTAAGCGGTCATAATTTTTTGATGAATTGCAGCATTTACGAATATAAGAATGATGATAATTTTTACTGACATTTAGAATGCTGATACCATGATACACCAGAATTTTCAAATAAAATGTTGATTTTACAAAGTAGTATGGTATAATATAATGGTTAAATTATGAGATTTATTTAATTTGAAACAATATTGGCTGTTTTACATACAATATAAAATATCTAGGAGGAACAAATGAGTTCAAAATTACTAAAAAAAGAAAAAAACCTGGTTACAATTGAATTTACAGTTACACCGGAAGAATTTGAAAGTGCTGTGAATAAAGCATATTTAAAAGCTAAGAATAACATTAATGTTCAAGGATTCAGAAAAGGAAAAGCTCCGAGACATATAATAGAAAAAAAATATGGCAAGAGCATTTTTTATGATGACGCATTGGATATTGCCGTACAGGAAGAATATCCAAAAGCTGTTGAGGAGCTTAAACTGGAAGTTATAAACAGCCCTAAGGTTGATATTGTTAAATTTGAAGAAGGCGAAGAAATAGTTTTAACCGCTGATGTTGAAGTTATGCCGGAGGTTGAACTTCCTGAATATAAAGGCATAGAGGTTGAGAAAACTCAAATAAATGCATCCGACGAGGATGTTGAAAAAGAGCTTAAGGATATTCAGGAAAAAAATGCAAGAATAGTTGAGGTAACTGACAGAGCCGTTCAGAATGGCGATTTCCTGACTATTGATTACGCAGGATTTGTCGGTGATGAACAATTTGAAGGAGGAACTGCAGAAAATCAATCACTTGAAATTGGTTCAAACACATTTATCCCGGGCTTCGAAGATCAGCTGATAGGAAAGAATCAAGGCGAGGAAGTAAAGGTTAATGTTACATTCCCTGAAGAATATCATTCAGAAAACTTAAAGGGCAAAGATGCCGTTTTCAATGTAAAAATTCATGAAATAAAATCAAAGGAACTTCCTGTTATAGATGATGAATTTGCAAAGGATGTAAGCGAGTTCGATACTTTAGAAGAGTTAAAGGCCGATACAAGAAAGAATTTGGAACAAAGAGCAGCTGATTCTGAAAAAGTTGCCAATGACAATAATGTAATAACCAAAATAGTTAACGAGGCTAAGGTTGATATTCCTGAAGTTTTAATTCAAAGGGAAATAGATTACCTTGCAAGAAATTATGAACAGCAGTTCCGTCAGCAAGGGTTTACCGGTCATGAATATGATGATTTAATTAAAAACTTTGTAGATCAGTATAAAGAAAGCGCAAGAAGCCAGGCTGAATTTAATGTAAAAGCAGAGCTTGTGCTGGAAGCTATCATTAAAAAAGAAAATATAGCTGTTTCTGAAGAAGAGCTTGCAAAAGAGGTTGAAGAAGTAGCCGCATCATACAAAATTGAAGAGGACAGACTGGAAGCATTTAAAGAAAGTCTTCTGCAGTCAAGCAGAAGCTATATGGAAGAATCGCTGCAAAAAAGAAAAGTCATAAACATGCTTGTAGAAAATGCAGTATTTGTTGAACCGAAAGAGAAGGCGGAAGAACCAGCAGAAGAAGCAAATGAAGAGTCAAAAGACGAAGAAAAATAAATTAAGATAAAATTAAGATAATTAAGTACAATATAAGTAGAACAAAATATAATAATAGGAGGAAATTTTTATGGCGCTAGTACCATATGTAATTGAACAAACAGGCAGAGGCGAAAGATCTTACGATATATATTCAAGACTTTTAAAAGACAGAATTATAATTTTAAGCGATGAAGTTAACGATGCAACAGCAAGTTTGGTAGTTGCACAGTTATTATTTCTAGAGTCAGAAGATCCTGATAAAGACATACAGTTATATATAAATTCACCAGGAGGCTCAATAACGGCAGGCATGGCAATATATGATACAATGCAGTATATTAAGCCGGATGTTTCAACTATCTGTGTAGGTATGGCAGCAAGCATGGGAGCATTTCTATTGCTGTCAGGAGCAAAAGGAAAGAGGTTTGCTCTTCCGAACTCAGAAATAATGATTCACCAGCCGCTGGGCGGAATGCAGGGTCAGGCTTCTGACATAAAAATACATGCTGACAGAATTATTAAAATCAGGGAAACATTAAACAGTATTATAAGCGAAAAAACAGGTCAGCCTATAGAAAAGGTTGAGCATGATACTGACAGAGACAACTTCATGACAGCGGAGGAAGCAAAGGCATACGGCATAATAGATGAAATTATTGCCAAAAGAAAATAAGGAGTGTTTAAATGAGCAAAAATAATGATAAGCAAATCAGATGCTCGTTTTGCGGTAAATCTCAAGAGCAGGTAAGAAGGCTCATAGCCGGTCCTGATGTTTATATTTGTGATGAGTGCATAGAATTATGTCACAACATTGTAGATGATGATATAGATTTATTTGAAGAATATGATTTTACAGAGCTGCCGAAACCAAAAGAAATAAAAGAAAAACTTGATGAATATGTAATTCAGCAGGATCAGGCAAAAAAAGCATTGGCTGTGGCGGTTTACAATCACTACAAAAGAATAAACTATAAAGCTAAGGATGACGGTGTAGACATTCAAAAAAGCAACATACTTCTGATGGGTCCTACCGGAAGCGGTAAGACATACCTGGCTCAGACGCTTGCCAAGTTATTAAATGTTCCGTTTGCAATTGCGGACGCCACATCATTAACAGAAGCAGGATATGTTGGAGAAGATGTCGAGAACATTTTATTAAAGCTTTTGCAGGCCGCAGATTTTGATGTAGAAAGAGCAGAGAAGGGTATTATATATGTTGACGAAATTGATAAAATATCAAGGCGTTCAGAAAATCCTTCTATTACGAGAGATGTAAGCGGCGAAGGAGTACAGCAGGCGCTTCTTAAAATATTGGAAGGAACTGTTGCAAATGTTCCTCCACAAGGCGGAAGAAAGCATCCTCATCAGGAATTCATTCAAATAGATACCACCAACATATTGTTTATTTTGGGCGGTGCATTTGATGGTATAGAAAAAATAATACAAAAAAGAATAGGTAAAAAAAGTATTGGATTCGGAGCAGATCTTTCAGGTAACACCTCGATGGATACTGATAAGCTGTTATCTCAGGTCCAATCTCAGGACCTCCTGAAATTTGGGCTGATTCCTGAATTTGTCGGCAGAATGCCGGTGGTTGTTGCCTTGGAGAAATTAGATAAAAAGGCTTTAATGTCAATTCTTACAGAGCCTAAAAACGCTTTGGTAAAGCAGTATAAGGAACTGTTTAAAATGGATAATGTAGAGCTGGAAATCGAGAAGGAAGCTCTGGAAGAAATAGCTGACAGGGCACTTCAAATCAATACAGGCGCCAGAGGCTTGAGAGGAATTCTCGAAAGCACAATGACAGATGTCATGTATGAAATACCATCAAGAAATGACATCAAAAAATGTGTTATCACTAAGGATACAATTATAGATAAGAGCGAACCGAAAATGGTTTTGGCTAAAAAATCTGTATCTGATAAAAAAGAAGAAAATGCTTCATAAACTGCCTGCCTTAGCAGGCAGTTTTTACTAAGGAGATTGTATGATAGAAAATTACAACATAGAGAACAGAACACTTCCTTTAATTCCTATCAGAGGAATCGGCATATTCCCTGATGCGGTTATTCATTTTGATATAGGCAGAGAAAAGTCAATTAATGCATTGGAAGAGGCAATGCTTGAAGACTCTGATATTTTTCTTACGATACAAAAGGAAGCGGACATAGATTCACCTAAGGAAAATGACTTTTATGAAGTCGGCGTTATATGCAAAATAAAGCAGATGATTAAGATGCCCGGGGATAACATCAGAGTGCTGGTTGAAGGCATAAGCAGAGCTAAAATTGCTTCTATGTCACAGATGGAGCCATATTTTGAAGTTGTTCTGGAAGAATATATTTATGACTGTCAGTATCCTCTCAGCGAAGAACTTGAAGCAATGGTGCGTCTGACACTTGATAATTTCGAAGAATATTCTTTGATTTACAGCAAGATAGTGCCCGATGCAGTGACATCCTTGAAGGAAATTAAAAATCCTGATAAGCTGGCAGACGTGGTAGCTTCATATGTTTATTTGAGACCGGAACAAAAACAGAGCTTATTGGAGATTTTTAATCCATATGAAAGACTCGAGGCTATTAATACAATACTGTCTAAAGAAATAAAGGTATTAGAAATTGAAAATGAAATAAGTGAGCTTGTTAAAAAACAAGTTAGTGAATTTCAAAAGGATTATTACCTAAAGGAACAGTTAAGAGCAATACAAAAGGAACTTGGTGAGGATGAAAGCACAGAATTTGAAGTAGATGAATATATGAAGAAAATTTCTGATGCCAAAATGCCCAAGGATGTGAAGGAAAAAGCAGAAAAAGAAATAAACAAGCTTTTAAAAATTTCATCATCTTCACCGGATGCCGGTGTTATCAGGACGTATGTTGACTGGCTGATTGATCTGCCCTGGGATAAAAAAACAAAGGACAACACGGATTTAAAGAAAGCAAGAGAAATTCTGTCCGAGGACCATTACGGTCTTGAAGAAGTGAAAGAAAGAATATTGGAATATCTTGCAGTTAAAAATATAAATAAAAGCATGAAGGGACCTATACTTTGCTTTGTTGGACCTCCCGGAGTCGGCAAGACTTCCGTTGCTAAATCCATAGCAAGAGCTATGAACAGGAAGTATGTGCGCATATCTTTGGGAGGAGTCAGAGATGAAGCTGAAATAAGAGGTCACAGAAGAACATATATCGGGGCAATACCGGGAAGAATAATATCATCCATAGCAAAGGTCAAGGTCAATAATCCTGTGTTTTTACTTGATGAAATTGATAAGCTTTCCGGAGATTACAAAGGAGATCCTGCATCAGCACTTCTGGAGGCGCTGGACCCGGAACAAAACAAGACATTTACGGACCACTATATTGAAGCTCCGTTCAGCCTGGAAAATGTAATGTTTATTACTACAGCCAACACTACATCAACCATTCCCGAACCTCTTCTCGACAGAATGGAAGTTATTGAAATATCAGGATATACTGATGTTGAAAAAATAAATATAGCACAGAAATATTTAATTAAAAAACAAATAAAAGAACATGGATTGAAAGAAAAGCAGGTTAATATTTCTCAAAATGTCATAACTGAAATAATCGAAAGATATACAAGGGAGTCGGGCGTAAGAAATCTCGAAAGAAATATAGGGGCACTGGTGAGAAAATCAGCAGTCCAAATAGTTGAAAACGGAAAGAAATCTGTTACAATCAACTCCGGTAATTTGAAAAAATATCTGGGAATTCCCAAATATGATTATGACATCATTTATGAGGAAGATCAGGTTGGTGTTGTAACAGGGCTTGCATGGACCAAGGTTGGCGGAGAAACATTGTTTGTTGAAGTCAATACAATGAAGGGTGATGGAAAGCTTCAGCTTACAGGACAGCTTGGCGATGTAATGAAGGAGTCTGCAATGGCAGCATTAAGCTATATCAAAGCAAATGCGGATAAATTCAATATTGATTATTCTATATTTAAGGAAAATGACATACACATTCATGTTCCCGAAGGAGCAATTCCGAAGGACGGTCCATCCGCCGGAATTACTATGGCAACAGCAGTTATATCTGCTCTTACAAAAAGGCCTGTAAGAAAAGATGTGGCTATGACAGGGGAAATAACTATAACAGGCAGAGTTCTTCCAATAGGCGGATTAAAAGAGAAGCTTCTTGCAGCTAAAAGAGCAGGAATAAAAAAAATCGTGCTCAGCACAAAAAATAAGCCTGATGTTTCAAAAATAGAACCAAAAATTATTCGCTCAATGGAAATTGTTTATGCCGACAGAATAGAAGATGTAATAAAACAAGCACTGATGTAAATAACAATGGCTGAGCAATATATAAACGATAGCTGAGCAACAGACGAACAATTGCGTAACAATTGCAAGGCAATTGTATAAACAATCACTCAGTTATGGTTAAGCTATTGTTTACAATCGCTCAGCAATTGTCAAAAGGAGTATTTATGATAATCAGAAAGGCAGAATTACTTATTACGGCTGCAAAGAGGGAGCAGTACCCGGAAACAACGGTTCCTGAAATTGCATTCGCAGGAAAATCAAACGTTGGGAAATCATCAATGATCAACGCTTTATTAAACAGAAGGAGTCTGGCAAGAACCAGCTCCCAGCCGGGGAAAACACAAACCATAAATTTCTACAATATTAATGATATGCTTAATTTTGTTGATTTACCCGGATATGGATATGCAAAGGTATCAAAGACGGAACAGGAAAAATGGGCAAAGATGATTGACACGTACCTTCATAACAGACCCCAGCTCAGAGAGGTTATTTTGCTTGTAGATATCAGGCATGAGCCGGGTAAAAATGATGTTCAAATGTATGAGTGGATCAAAAGCTGCGGATATACAGGCTATGTAATAGCCGCCAAGGCAGACAAATTGTCAAGATCTCAACAAATAAGAAGTACGGCAGTCATTAAAAAGGCTCTGAACATTAAGGACAGCAGCCTCCTAATTCCATTTTCGGCAGTTTCAAAAAACGGTGTGGAAGAAATATGGACTTTGTTTGAGAAATTATTAGGTTTTGAAAAGGAAGAAAAATAATTTCATTTTTAAAAAAATCCATGATAATTAATATACAAATAGTTTAAAGGTTATAAATCAGGGTATATTAATATAACTGGAGGAATTGTAATGGATTATAACATTGAAAAGAAAGTCCATAGCGACATAAACAGCGTGAAGAGTATCGTTGAAGATATACTTCAGAACATCAAAGAAATAATAAATGAAAATACCTTTTTCAATACCAAAATAATTTTAAATGAACTGATAATAAACGGTGTATTGCACGGAAATCGACAAGATCTAAACAAACAAATAATCATAAATCTAAGGATAAATAAGTCATGCATTATTATAGAAGTAACAGATGAAGGCTCAGGAATAATATATAAGCATAAGACAATAGGAGATTATGATTTCTGTGAATCCGGAAGAGGCCTCATGTTGGTGGAAGGCTTAGCAGACAAGCTTGCAATTGACGGAAACAGAGTAACATGTATACAATATTTAAAATAAGCTTTATATTCAATATATTATTTGCTATAATAAACACTGAGGTGCCAGGTCACACTAAGGTGTTTTTTTTTAATAACAATAAAATTGGGGAACTATTCATGGATACAATCAAGCTTTCAGTCAGAGAATTAGTTGAATTTGTGTATAAAAGCGGAGACATCAATACCGGTGCGATGAGTGCCGACAGAGCGTTGGAGGGAATTAAGGCTCATAAGCTTCTTCAGTCTCAAATGGGTGAAAACTATCAGAAGGAATTTTATCTGAAAAAGGAATTTGGGCTTAATAACATACTGTTTATTATAGAAGGACGGGCAGACGGCATAATAACAGAAGACAACAAGGTAACTATTGATGAAATAAAATCCACATATACCAGTTTGAATTTGATTGAAGAGGATTACAACATTGCTCATACGGCTCAGGCAAAGTGCTATGCATATATTTACGGACTTGAAAATAATATTGATGAGTTAAATGTTCAGCTCAGATATTACAATCTGGATTCAGGCAATACAAAAACCATACCATATAAATATACTCTGGCAGAGCTTGAGAAGTTTTTTTATGATCTGTTAAACTTATACCTTGACTGGGCGGAAACTATAATTAATCTACGCAGGGAAAGAGAAGAAACCGTTAACAATCTTGAGTTCCCATTCAATGAATACAGAAACGGACAGAGAAATTTTTCTGTTGCGGTGTTCAGAACGATTAAGGAAGGCAAGAAACTGTTTGCACAGGCTCCTACCGGTGTAGGAAAAACTATATCAGTCCTGTTTCCTGCAATAAAATCCCTGAATCACAAAAATAACTCCAAAATATACTATCTTACGGCTAAATCTTCGACAAAGCAGATTGCGTTTGATACGGTTAAAATCATGACAGAACAAGGCCTTAAGCTTCGTACAACAGTTATTACGGCAAAAGATAAAATATGTTTTATGGAAGAAACAAAGTGTGATCCTGAATACTGTCCCTATGCAAGAGGTTATTACGACAAACTGAATATTCCCCTTAAAAATTCAATTAAAAATGACTGCCTTTATGACAGGGAGTACATAGAGAATGTTGGAAAGTTGTATGAAATATGCCCCTTTGAATTAAGTCTTGACCTGGCATATATGTCTGATGCCGTAATATGTGATTACAATTATTATTTTGATCCCAGAGTTGCACTTCAAAGAGATGATGTGTTTAAAAACAACAATGATATACTTCTCATAGATGAAGCACACAATCTTGAGGACAGGACGAGAAGCATGTATTCTCCGGAGCTTGTAAAGGAAGAATATTATGATGTCTGCAAGATAATGAAAGGCATCAATAAAAAAATAAGCAGCAGCTTGTCAAATATTAATAAAAGGTTTATAGAAATAAAAAACAACTCTGAAGAGACGTTCATATTTAATGAGGAACCTTCTGATCTAATAAATTCTTTAAGAAAATTTGTTACTTTGGCCGAAGAATTCATAAATGATAAAAAGAATGAAAATATTCCTGATGAGCTGGTGGATATATATTTTAAAAGCACTTTCTTTATTAAAATATCCGAAATATCAGATGATAATTTTTGCTATTATGCTGATATATCAAAAAAAAGAACTATGGTTAAGCTGTTTTTAACTGACCCTTCCGCTATATTGAAAGAAATTTTAAAAAATGCGTGGGCATCAGTACTCTTTTCAGCAACATTAACTCCTTTGAAATATTTCAGATATATATTAGGAGGAGATGACGAGGACTATATTTTAAAGATAAGCTCTCCTTTTGAAGAAAAAAATCTTAAACTGATGGTTACCGATGATTTATCAATGAAGTATACACTCCGCGATTCCAATATCGAAGCAGCATGCATATACATAAACGAGATTGTTACAGAAAAGATAGGGAATTACATGGTGTTTTTTCCTTCATACAGCTTCATGGAAAAAACCTATGATAGTTATAAAGAGCTTTTCGATACCTCTTGCATTATCCTGCAAAGTCAGGGAATCAATGAGGAGGAGCAGACAAAAATTACAGACAGATTTAAAACAGAATCAGGAGTGGTGCTTTTTACTGTTGTTGGGGGCGTTTTTTCTGAAGGAATTGATTTACCCCTTGAAAAGTTAATCGGTGCAGTTATAATAGGAACTGGAATACCCCAAATTTCTTTTGAAAGAAATATTATTAAAGATTTTTTTGATGATAAGTTTAATTCGGGATATGATTTTGCATACAAGTATCCGGGCTTTAATAAGGTTTTACAGTCGGCAGGAAGAGTAATACGGACAGAAAATGACAGAGGAATTGTTCTGCTCATTGATTCAAGACTTTGCCAGCCTGCATATCTGAGGCTTTTCCCGGGTCATTGGAAGCACTGCATTAAAATAAAAAATAAAGAAGAATTGAAAAATGAAATAAATCAATTCTGGGAGGAGAATAATAATGAATATATTGTCTGAAAGAAACGTAAATAACAGCAAGGTTATTTCAAAGGAACAGCTTGAAAAATTATTGAACGAGGATGATTCTAAAATATATGAAGTGGTTAGAGTCATCGACAGAAAGCCCGTATTTCTCAAGGAACATTTCGACCGTATGAAGGAAAGCATCAAACTGAGCAATGCAAAAGGAGATCTCAATTATGAGAGCTATAAAAAATCAGCCATGCTTTTAATAGATGAAAATGAATTTGACAATTGTAATATAAGAGTTTCATATTATTACAAAAATGAAGAAGTAGTGCTGTTTTATTTTATTGAAAGTCATTATCCTTCAAAGAAACAGTTTAAGTCCGGCGTGCATACGGTAACTGCAAAAGTTCAAAGGAATAATCCTAACGTAAAGGCGTTTCAAAAAGATTTTAAGGAAAAGGTCCAGCAAATAATTGATGATACACATGCATTTGAGGCAATACTCATCAATGAAGACAATACTGTAAGTGAAGGAAGCAGATCAAATATTTTTTTCGTTAAAGATAATAAGCTTGTAACATCACCTGATGAAAAGGTGCTGCTTGGTGTAACAAGAAGCAAGGTGATTGAGTTATGTGAAAAAAACGGAATTGCAGTTGAAAGAAGAATAATTAAATTTGAAGAGCTTGACCGTTTCGACGGAGCATTTATAACAGGTACATCCAATGATGTGCTGCCGATAAATTCAATAGATGAGAGAACATATAATTCCGCTGAAAATGAAGTAGTCAAAAAAGTATATGAATTGTACATGGATGAATTAAGAAAAGAAATCAAATAAAGAATTATTGATAGTGCTGAACAATACAGAGGGTCAGGTTAAAATTAGTGCAAAAACACAAAAATGGCCTGGTGGCCATTGTTGTGAAGCATTAATATGCATAAAAGGGGTATTGGGAATATATTTTGGTTATCGGGGGGGATAACCATTAGTAATTATATCAAACAAAAATAAATTTTGCAAGCTTTTTTTACAAAATTTTTATGTTATAATAAATTAATAAATAATTTAATAAAGAGGTACATATGGAAGTTTATTTAGATAACAGCGCAACGACAAAAGTACGCCCGGAGATCTTGCAGAAGATAATTGATATAAATGAAAATTTTTATGGAAATCCTTCTTCTCTTCACAGAATGGGTCTTCAGGCGGAAAAAGTTATAAAGGAAGCAAGAAAGTCGGCAGCTAAAATTATTAATTCTAAGCCTGAAGAAATATATTTTACCGGAGGAGGAACAGAAAGCAACAATATTGCAATAGGAGGACTTTTGCAGGGTGCTGATAAAGGGCAGAATATTATTACCGATAAAATTGAGCATCCTTCAGTCTACAACGTGTTTAGTCATTTTATGGACAAAGTTGAAGTCAGATACGTTGAATCTGACAATATGGGAAGAATAAATACAGAAAACTTAAAAGAACTGATTGACGAAAAAACTCTGCTTGTTTCAATAATGCATGTCAACAATGAAATAGGCATCGTGCAGGATTTAAATAAAATAGTGAAAATAGTAAAGGATAAAAATAAAGATACAAAAATTCATGTGGATGCTGTACAATCATATGGTAAGGTAAGAATTGATGTAAACAGGACAGCTGTTGATACAATGGCATTCAGCAGTCATAAAATTCATGGGCCCAAAGGGGTCGGCGGTCTGTATGTCCGACAGAACACAAAATTAAATCCCATAATTTTTGGTGGAGGACAGGAAAGGTCTGTTCGTCCCGGAACGGAAAATACGCCGGGGATAGCTGGTTTCGGAGAAGCGTGTGAGCTTGTTTATTCGGATTTTAAAAATGAAATCAATAAATTATACGAGCTTAAAAAGCTATATGCCGAAAGGCTGTCGGAAGAAATAAGTGATATGAAAATTAACAGCGCAGTGAATGATGAGGGTGCACCCCACATATTGAATGTCTCATTTAAAAATGTGCGTGGAGAGGTACTTATTCACTACCTGGAACAAAAAGGAATTTATGTTTCAACCGGTTCAGCTTGTTCATCCAAAGCTAAAGGTAACAGAATACTGGAAGCGGTAAAATTAGACAAAGAATACGCTGAGGGTACAATCCGTATCAGTCTGGGTTATTTCAACAATGCTGATGAGGTTGAATACGTGGTGGAAAATATCAAACACTCAGTTAATGACATAAGAAAAATTATGAAGTGAGAAAGGATAATATATGTACAATATTGTGTCTGCAAGTTTCGGTGAAATATTTTTAAAGGGTAAAAACAGAGGTCAGTTTGAACATAAATTAATCGAACAGATTAGATTTGCATTGAAAGAATTCAAGGATTTGACAATTTACAAGGATTTAGGAAAGATATTTATAGAGACAAAAAACGAAGGTGATATGGAGGGCATAATTGAAAAAACAAAAAAGATTTTTGGAATAGTAAACATCAGTCCGTCTGTCAAAACTGAAAAAGATCCGGAGGTTATAATCGAAAAATCAATAAAGCTTTTCGGTTATCTGAAAGAAAATAAGGATATTAAAACATTTAAAATAAAAACAAAGAGAGGCGACAAAAGTTTTCCTATAAAATCAATGGACTTCAGCGCAGAGGTCGGTGGAAAAATTTTGGATGCATTTAATGATGTCACAGTTGACGTCCATAATCCTGATGTTGAAATATGCATTGATATAAAAAAAAGCTGCTACATATCATCAGAAATAATAAAGACCGCAGGAGGAATGCCTGTAGGCTCCTGCGGCAGGGCACTGCTGCTTTTGTCGGGAGGAATTGACAGTCCTGTGGCAGGGTACATGATTGCAAAAAGAGGTGTCGAAATAAATGCTCTTTATTTTCACACATATCCTTTTACTTCAGAAAGAGCCAACGAAAAGGTAAAGCAGTTGAAAGAAATATTGGAAGAATACTGCGGAAAAATAAAATTGTTCAGCATAAACATTCTTGAAATTCATAAAGCAATAAGAGAATTTTGCAGGGAAGACGAAACGACAATACTGGCAAGAAGATTTATGATGCGAATAGCAGAAAAAATCGCAAAAGAAAATAACATGGAAATGCTGATTACGGGAGAAAGCCTCGGCCAGGTTGCAAGCCAGACCATGAAGTCCATGGCTGTAATAGAAAATTCCATAGAAATGCCTATTTTAAAACCGCTTATTGGTATGGACAAGACCGAGATAATAGACAGAGCGAGGGAAATAGGTACATTTGAAACATCTATACTTCCTTATGATGACTGCTGCTCTGTGTTTGCTCCTTCACATCCTTTAATCAATCCTAAGCTTGATTCCATATTGAAATCAGAAAGCAGATTAAATGTCGAAGAATTGGTTGAAAGCGTATATGAAACATTAGAAATTTTATAATTAAATAATCATTTGAGGTAAATCATTCACAAAATAATTTCGCCTACATATATTAAGTTATATTAAAAGAGAGGTGAAATATATGTCAGATGAAGTAAAAGCAACGGGTTTCGATTGCTGTGACCGTGTAGGCGGAGAAAGCGGCTGGCTTGAATGGATAATAATCATAGGTATTATTTACTTCCTGCTATGCGGCAATAATGGTTTCGGAAGAGGCTGCTGCAGATAGACTGTACTTATTTAAAGGCCGGATACATTTTATGTATCCGGTTCTTTTTTTAAAGATACTTTTTTCTTGATTTTAATTCATTCAGGTTGTATACTAGTCCTTATAATTTGAAATGACGGAGGGCGTAAAATGAATAAAGTAGCATTGTTTTGTAAATTACCGAAGGAAACAATGAGCTTGTTTTCCGATGATAAATATGAAATAATTGAGCAGGAAACAAGCGACGCAGATGGAATAGTTATGAGGAGCCTGGACATCCATGACATGCAGTTTGCAGGAAGGCTTAAAGCAATATCAAGATCGGGAGCCGGTGTAAATAACATTCCTGTTGAAAGATGTGCTGAGGAAGGAATTGTTGTTTTTAATTCTCCGGGAGCAAATGCCAATGCAGTTTGTGAGCTTACATTTCTGGGACTTTTAATTTCTTCAAGAAAAGTGGTTGACAGCATTGACTGGACAAAAAAATTAGACAATAACGTTGTTGATACGGTTGAAAGGGGAAAATCTCAATTTGTCGGTCCTGAACTTAAAGGAAAGACTCTCGGCGTCATAGGTCTTGGCAACGTTGGACACTTGGTTGCTAATATGGGTATCAAATTAGGTATGGAGGTAATAGGATACGATCCATATATTTCTGTTAAAAATGCTTTGGGATTATCTTGGGATGTGCAGTATACAAGCGACATAAACGATTTGTACCGAAGAAGTGATTATATAACTGTTCATACTCCTTACAATGAAGAAACTAAAAATTATATCAACAAAGATAACATCACCATAATGAAGGATGGAGTGAAAATATTAAATTTTGCACGACATGGTATAATAAATGAGGATGATATTATTGAAGCTTTGGAAAGCGGAAAGGTAGGATACCATGTATCTGACCTTCCAAATGAAAAGCTTCTTAAAGCTAAAAATGTTGTATGCATACCACACCTTGGCGGCTCAACATATGAAGCTGAAGAAAACTGTGCTGAAATGGCCGTTACACAGCTTACGGAATATCTGGAAAAGGGAAATATAACTAATTCAGTTAATTTTCCGGACTGTTCAATGGAAAGATATCCAGGTACAGACAGAATTGTGGTACTCAATAAAAACATTCCCAATATGATAGGTAAAATAACAACAGCTCTTGCAAGCCGTAACGTAAATATTATCGGAATGGTTAACAAGAGCAGAGGAGATTATGCTTGCAATATTATTGACATTGTGGGACAATTAAAGGAGGAAGAGCTAAAAGAACTGGAGGAGCATTACGGAATATTAAGAGTAATGCTAATAAAGCAAAAGGCGGACAAATAATGAAAATAGTCAATATATACTCAGATGGAGCCTGCAGCGGAAATCCCGGACCCGGAGGTTATGGAGTTATACTTGAGTATAATGGCAAGGAACTGGAAATCAGCGGCGGTGAAAAAGATACCACAAACAACAGAATGGAGCTCATGGGTGTGATAGTTGGACTTGAGGCTTTAAAAGAGCCTTGCTGCGTTACTGTAACTACTGATTCCAAATATGTCACAGATGCTTTTAACAAGGGCTGGATCATATCATGGCAAAAGAAGAATTGGAAAAAGTCAGATGGCAAGCCCGTATTGAATAAAGAGCTTTGGCAGAGGCTGCTAAATGCAGCAGAAAGACATCAGGTTAAATTTGTTCACGTCCTGGGGCACAACGGACATGAATATAATGAACGCTGCGACAGGCTTGCCGTAAGTGAAAGAGATAAGTATTCGAGTGATTAAAGTTAATCATTCTTCATAAAATTAAGAAACATTCATTGCCTCATGAATATTATAAAATAACAAATTATATTATGAGGTGATTATATAATGATAAATAGACAAAATCAGGTTCAGTGCCCCAACAGATATACTATGCCTTATGTAGTTCGGCCGGGAGATACATTGAACTCAATAGCAACCAGGTTTGGAACAAATCTGGTTGGCTTGCTGGAATTAAATCCAACATTAAGACTCAGAACCTTAACAGAAGGTATGACATTATGTGTGCCCAGAGTGCCGGAAAGACCACCTTGCATTAACGGAGCATACTATATTATTAAAGAAGGAGACAGCTTCTACAATCTGGCACAAAGGTACAATATGCCTCTCAATTTGCTGCTTGAGGCTAATCCTGAGGCTAATCCGTATGATTTGAAGGTAGGTCAGGAAATTTGTATCCCTAATGTACCGGCAGGCTGCCCATTTGGTACTGTTGTAACAATTGCAGAAGGAACAAGGTTAAGTGACATACTGATTGGCTATAATCTCAGCTTAAATGAACTAAGAGAAACAAATCCTGAATTTAACTTTAATGTTATTGTTCCGGGAACTGAGATTTGTATTCCTCCTGAGTCATATCAGGCTTGCGGACCAAATACTTCAGAATATGTAATCAAGTCAGGCGACAGTCTGTCGACAATTGCTATAGCTAATAACCTGACTCCTTCCCAGCTGCTTATTGCAAATCCGGGATTAAGACCGGCAAACTTTTTAATCGTGGGAACAAGAGTCTGCATACCAAGGCCTGTGGCTAACAGTACAAAAACAAAATAATTAAGGAGTGAAAATGAACAAAAGATTAAAGGTTGGAGTTGTTTTGGAGGGCGGAGGAGCTAAGGGAGCATACCAGATAGGGGTACTCAGGGCATTGAAAGAACTTGACATTAATTATGAATGCGTAGCCGGTACATCCATTGGAGCGCTGAATGCTGCCTCATATGTCACCGGCGATTATAAACGCAGTTCAGAATTGTGGAAAAACATGGACTTTTCCGTCGGAAAGAAGAATAAAAGCAATTCAAACAGCCATTCAAATGATTTTGAAAAATTAAAAAATAATATTGATGAATTTGAAAAATATTACATGAGCAGTGATGGCACAGACCCGGAATCAGTTATTCAGTTTTACAGACAAATAATTGATGAAGAATCCATAAGATCATCAAATATAGAATTTGGATTGACAACATATTGCCTTACGGACCGGATGCCATTAAGACTATTTAAGGAAGATATACCCGTCGGTCTGCTCCATGAATTTATATTTGCCAGCTGCTGCCTGCCTGTATTTAAAGCAAGGCCTATAGAGGGTAAATATTATTTGGACGGCAGCGTATTCAGCAGGCTTCCTGTTGAAATGGCAGTAAATAAAGGATGTACAACTGTAATTGCAGTGCGCCTTCATCCGGAAGAATATGACTTTAAGAGTTACAGAAACATAAAAATTATCGATATAGCACCGGATGAATTTTTAAGTGATACACTTGAAGCAAGCCATGACAGAATTGCCTGGATGATAAACAAGGGGTATGAAGACGCAATTAAGGTTTTAAAAACTCAATGCACCCAATAGTATAATTGGGTGTTTTTTTGTTCATCAACCCTGATTGATTAAATATTTTTCCTTTATCATATCAAAGCTTATGTTGTGAGCATATCCTGTAGTAAGGAGGATAAAACTATGTGCCTTGTAAAAGTTAAAAAGATTATATTGGAGGATGATTTATTTTTTGATCAACAGAATCTCCTTCATTATAGGATAGAGTACCCCCAGTTTTTTCTGGATGAGTATCAAAACAAGCTGAATGTCATAAACAACATATACAAAAGAAGAGCACTTATGCTCCTGCGCAGAGTAGTGGATGAATATTTTAAAACAGCCATATCGTATTATTTATTTTCCATAATAAGAAATATACCCATAAGATTATTTGAGGTAAGCTATATTCCTGACATAACATATAATGGCAACTGTACAATCAGTCTGTATTATGATGAATATATCTATATGGGAGGAGCACACGGGGTGACATTCAGAACTTCAGACACATGGGATATTAAGGATGCCAGTTATATAAGGCTGGAGGATATTGTCACATATGAATACGGAGAATTTGATTATATAAGACAGCTGATTATAGATAAAGTTAAACAGCTTGCCGGCAGCGAAGATTTTATTTATTATGGAAATTTTGAACAGAACATATCCTGTCAGTTTTATTACGAGAATTTTTACTTAGTTCCCGCAGGACTGAAAATATATTATCAGCAGTACGATATTGCTCCATATGCCGCAGGTATACCGGAATTTTTAATTCCATTTGACAATAATGCAATTATAGAGCCTGAATGCAGTAAGTTACGTAGTCAATAAGTAAAATACAGCAGATATCTGCTGTATTTTACACATTTAGAAGAGGTAATTATTGATTAATGTATTTATTAATCCAACACAAGTGATGGAGGAGAATAAACTCTTGAAGCCAGTTCAGAATTAAGCATATACAATCCTTTTGAATCCGAACCGAAGACCTTGTATTTTAATATTAAATCTTCCGCATTTTTTTCTTCTTCGCCTTGTTCCTTTATAAACCAATCAAGGAACTGCATTGTTCTGTAATCTTTATTTTGATATGCTTCATCATAGATATTATTTATTGAAGCAGTAACAAATTGTTCATGCTTTAAAGCTTCGTCCAGGGGAACGTCAAATCCTCCGAAGGTTACATCAGGAGCGTTTATCTGGCTCAATGGCACTTTTTCACCGTTATTTTGAAGGTACTGGATAAACAGCATTGCATGGCTCATTTCCTCCTGAGCCTGAACCTTGAACCAGTTTCCAAAGCCATCCAGGCCTTTTTCGATATAATAATTTGACATATCTAAATATAAATATGCCGAATAAAATTCTTTATTTACTTGTTCTTTTAATAAACAAGAAACTTTTTCTTTTAACATGGTATTCCTCCTAATAATCTAAAGTATATATTTAATAATACCCATAACTCTGAAATTAAAACATTTTTATAAAAATTTTCACCTCTTTGATTATTATTCATAGACTATATGGAGGTGATAGCTATGAAATGTGATGACAAAATGTCTGTAACCGGAATTTATCAAGGCAGATTAATGTTATTCATAATGGAGTTATTTGAGGAGAACTACATTTGTAAAAAAGCGGTTGATTTAGGAAAAGAAAATAAGTCAGCGATTCATAGTATTTTAAATTCAGGCGATTCGGTATATATGGCAGATTCATACAACAACAAAATATACAAATATGATTATGTATTAAATGAATTGTCAGAAGTTACCGTAGGCAGAGATCCGCGGCACATGTGCATTGATAAAAATAATATGTATGTAGCTAATTTCGAATCTGACAACATATCGGTTATTGATTTGTCTAATTTTACATTGACCGAATCCATACCTGCCGGCATTAAGCCTCATGATGTCTTATACAACAGAGATAACGACAAGCTGTATGTGTGCTGCTATGAAGAAAATGAAATAATTGAATATTCGGACAGCAGAGAAATCAAAAGAAATTTTATCACTGACGGAAAGCCCATGCATATGTACGTATCAGATGACAGCATAGTTCTTATGACTTATTATGTTAATGGAAATGTACATACAAAGATTAATTTTATAAACATTGAATCAGGTAAAATTGAAAAAACAAT
Organism: Sedimentibacter sp.; assembly: GCA_032059885.1. Lineage (GTDB taxonomy): Bacteria > Bacillota > Clostridia > Tissierellales > Sedimentibacteraceae > Sedimentibacter. Next base: position 166,390 of record DAMBZP010000001.1, on the reverse strand, counting down.
TCTTCTGAAAGGCCTGGCTTCCGATTTTGATATAGATTATTCAAGACATCTGTTGTTTGTTATCAACATAGAGGATAAAAATCTCTATATAATAGATACAATAAAAAAAGAAACAGTCAAGACAGTCTTTATGGGAGGATATCCCGAAAGTCTCACTGTCGGTAATAAGTATGTGTATGCGGCAAACTCCAAGAAAAACCAGATTACAGCTGTTGAAAGTGACAGCTTAAATGTTTCAAGGGTGATAAGTCTTGGATTTACGCCAAGCTGCATAAAAATAATCAATCAGAATCAGTTGTAAGTGTTTTTATAATGCTTGAAAATATTTTTTCAGGATTAGAATCCCATTTTTTGCATATATGCTTAGCCAGATCTTCATCAGGAACGTTAATGCTGAGGCTAAAAATGCTGGATTCATTTTCCATGACCTGAAGTGAAACAATATATTCATCTTCTTTTCGTTTGTAGTAATGCCCCAGCAATTCTCTGTGCTTTTTAATTTCCATTTTAAAATTTGAAAAGCTTGTTTCAACCTGCTTAATAAAGTATTCCGGCAGTTTTTCACCGAACATATCCAAAGCATCCGTTCCCGCTTCAGATATGGAATAATATTCATTGCCGTTTTTAGAACTAAGAGAAACAAATTTAGAATCCAGCAAATCTCCGAGAAACTGCTGCAATGTAAAATAATCAAGGATGTCGTTATCTAATATGAAGTTTGTAATTTCAATATTAGTTAAAGGCGTATTAATATATTTTAATATATATAAAAGCTTTAATTTATCCTGCGCAATTTTATTACCGCTCAATTTAAACCTCCGCATAAAAGATATATATATTATACCAAATTAAAAACTAATAACAACAATATTATGTAAATTCTTCATGTGGACTTTTATACTTAAATAATATACAATAAAAATAAGAAAAAAACATCAGAGGTAAAAAATGAAGAAAAAATATTTAATAATTATTACTGTATTGACAATGCTTATGTTATTAGCCGGATGTACCTCAGGACAGGCTGATGAGCCGGCGAAACAAACAGACGGACAGGATGTGCCCCAGGACATACCTGAAGAACCCCAGACTTCTGAAGAGCTTCCGACACCTGATGAACCGAAAAACAGCGATCCCATTTCGGAAATTGACTTATCACTTGAACCGAATGAATTAGGTGAAATAATGATACTCATGTATCATGGAATAGGTGAAAAGGAAAGCGACTGGCAAAGAACGCCTGAAAACCTGCGCAGGGATTTGCAGTACATGTATGACAACAAATACCGGATGATAAGCTTAAACGATTATGCCAAGGGAGAAATAAAAACAAAGGCAGGATATACTCCCATAATATTGACATTTGATGACGGCAGGCAGAATAATTTCAATTATATAGAAAAGGATGGAAAGACTATTATCGATCCTGATTGTGCTGTAGGCATATTGGAGGAATTCAAAGAAAAATATCCTGACTTTGATGTTACGGCCAGCTTTTTTATAAATTCAAATCCATTTGGTCAGGCAGAATATGCGGAGCAAAAATTGAAATGGCTTGTGGATAACGGATATGATATAGGAAATCACACCTACAGCCACCTGGAAATGGAAACACTGGACAGTGAAGAAATTCAGGCTGAGATAGGTTCGGTAAACAATATAATAACTTCATGTGTACCTGATTATACGGTTGATACGCTGGCACTTCCTGACGGAAGCAACCCTAAAGATGAATTTGTCAAGGATATGCTTGAAGGAGAATATGAAGGAAACAAATATAAAATCCTGGCAGTGTTGGATGTGGGTTGGAGACCTGATTATTCACCGTTTGATACGCTGACAGACTTTACAAGCCTTTACAGAGTTACGGCCAGCGAAATAAAGGTAGATAATTGCGGAATATATGATTATTTTAAATCATATGAAAATAATACAAGAGAAAAATTTATTTCAGATGGAAATCCTGATGTTGTAACAATACCAAAAAGACATGAAAAATATCTCAACATGGAAATGGTAGGCGACAGACGGGTCAACATCTATGAGTAAGAGAACGGCTCAGCCGTTCTTTAGGCTGTTGAAGAAGCCATCTGCTGTGTTACCGTTCAGGCAGTCAATCCTCACGTATGTGTAATACGCTGCGGTTGCCTGCCTTCCGGTGCCTTGCAGCTGAACTTTTTCAACAGCCTGTCATCTTGATGACTTTGTCATCAATCTGGAGAACGGCTCAGCCGTTCTTTTTTTAATAAATATATGGCTAAATTGACGAAGCTGTAATATAATTAGAAAAGCGTGCATTAGCTCTTTACGATAAATTTATAAGGGGATGAAATAATGAATCGAAGCGTAGTTTCAAAAGAAAATATTGACGTAAATGATTACCGCGAAATTAAAGATTTGGAAACTCTTTGTTTCGAAAGGGACAAGACGTCACTTAAGCTGGAGTTGGAATACAAGTTGAGTTCTTCAGGCAAATCAGATAATGGTCTTATAAGTTTGAATGATTTCATGTTTTATGGCGAGGAGGGCTTAATCGGATACATAGGAATAAGCGATTTCGGAGGAGCTTCTTTTGAGGTTAACGGCATGGTCCATCCTGACCACAGAAGAAAAGGAATTTTTACAAAGTTGTTTTCACTTGTGCAGGATGAATGGCAAAAAAGAACACAAAATGAAATGTTGCTGCTGAGTGACAATAAATCAGCTTCAGGAATTAATTTTATAAAAAAGGTTTCATGCGCTTATGATCATTCAGAATATGACATGGTTTTAAACATGGGGGCAGTGCCAAATCTCAGCAGGTGCAACATAACTTTGAGAAAAGCAAAGCCGTATGAGGCTAAGATAATAGCGGAAATGGATTCCTCTTTCTTTGATATTGATGTGAAGGAAGATAGTGAAATCATAAATGACAGTATAAAAAGCGGAACAGCCTTAATTGCAGAAATAAATAATACATATGTTGGAAAGGTTCGTTTAGAAATAAATGATGGTGTCGGAGGAATATACGGACTGGGTGTTATTCCTGAATTCAGAGGCAGAGGTTACGGCAAAGAGATATTGCTGTTGTCTGTTGATAAGCTGAAGGAAATGGGTTGCGGAAAAATTATTCTTCAGGTTGAAGTAAACAATGAAAATGCGCTAAATCTTTATAAAACATGCGGCTTTGAAGAAAATTATGTTATGGATTATTATAAAATGAAAAAATAATTAATTTTGGAGGTATTATGGACAGCAGGCTTCAAGAAATAATTCAGAACAGCGATAATATAGTTTTTTTTGGAGGAGCCGGGGTTTCAACAGAAAGCGGTATACCTGATTTCAGAAGTGTTGATGGATTATACAGCCTGAAATATAAATATCCTCCGGAAACGATGATTTCTCACAGCTTTTTTATACATAATACAGAAGAGTTCTATGATTTTTACAAAAACAGGATGATATTTTTGGATGCCAGGCCGAATACCGCTCATATCAGGCTTGCAGGACTGGAAAAACAGGATAAATTAAAAGCTGTGATAACTCAAAATATTGATGGACTTCACCAGGAAGCAGGCAGCAAAAATGTGCTGGAGCTTCATGGTTCCGTTCACCGAAATTATTGCACAAAATGCGGCAAGTTCTATGATGTACATACAATAGTTGAAAGCAGTGGTGTACCAAAGTGCAGCTGCGGAGGAACAATTAAACCGGATGTTGTCTTATACGAAGAAAGCCTAAATTTGGAAATCTTTGAAAATTCAATTAAATATATAGAAAATGCCGATGTATTGATAATAGGGGGAACATCGTTGGTTGTATATCCCGCTGCGGGTCTTATAAATTATTACAGGGGCAATAAACTTGTGCTTATTAACAAATCTTCCACTTCTATGGACAGTAGGGCAAATTTGATAATCAATGACAGCATAGGAAAGGTGTTTGAATAGTATAATTGAATCAAAATTAAAAAATGTCATGGACTTGATTCAGACAAAATCTCTGAATCAAGTCCATGACATTTTTACAGGGTATAGGTGATATGTATCAGAATGGCGCAAATCCTTGTTCTGCCCACCAGTCCTCTTTTAATATGCTGTATTGATCGCTGAATTGTTTTAGATGGACTTTTTCCCATCCAATAAGAAGATCAAATAATTCCACGCTTGCTTTTGACTTTACTTTTTCTTTTGCAGCTTCATAGAAATCTATTGAACCCTGCTCCATTTGCATTCCTATTCCAAAAATTGACATAGCAACAGAAGTGCTGCTCTCGTCTACTTTATCCCAACGGTATATTTCAGGGGAGGGAATTTCAATTCCGGATTCAATTATATCCTGAATACTTACCTCACCGCCATTGCTCAGCTTGCTCCATAATTTTTTTAAATAATCCGCATGCTTAAGTTCCTCATTGGCCAATTCAAAAAATGCTTCTCTGGTACCTTCTGAAGATGCTTGATTGCCTGCCATTTTATAAAATTCATATCCTTCTATTTCATTTAGTACAGCTTGAGATATTATTGAAAGCTCTTCCTTATACATTTTTTCCTCCTGCGGTATGATTGTGCCGGCATAGCTTGCAGTTCATCAGTATTTTAATGAGCAGCAAAGAAACACCGTGCCATATTTTATATATACCACGCTTATATTTATTTTAAACAATTATGGAAAATATAAACTCATAATTTAGTATTTGTACTGCACATATTGAGTTTGCAGCACGTGTCTTTTTTAAATCGCAGCTGGAAGGTGCCCTAACCTTATTTTTCAGCATATATACAAATCTTGAGTTCCTTCTTTTATTTATCTGCAAAATGGTATATAATTAAATTAAATTTTAATTTTCGAGGTGAAAAATTGTATAGAGACGTATCTAAAGAAATGCTTGATTTTATAAAAGGATGTCCGAGTGTTTTTCATGCGGTAAAAGCAATAGCAGAAGAGCTGAAATCAGACGGATTTTACGAATTGATGGAAGGCAGAAAATGGAACCTGGAAAAGGGCAGAAAATATTACGTTACAAGAAATTATTCTTCAATAATTGCTTTTAAGACAGGTGAAGATCTGGACGATTACAGCTTTAACATAGTTGCATCTCATTGTGATTCTCCAAGTTTTAAAATTAAAGATAATTACAAAGTAGAATCAGGAAAGTATATGCAGCTAAATATTGAAAAATACGGCGGAACTATTTATTCAACGTGGTTTGACAGACCATTGTCTGCAGCGGGCAGAGTAATAGTCAAAAACAGTGAGGGGATTGAAACCAGGCTCGTAAATATTGATAAGGATTTGTTTATTATACCGAATCTGGCAATACACATGAACAGGGAAGTAAATTCATCCATGAAGTATAATGAGCAGACAGATCTTCTTCCGCTGTACGGCTCGTCAAAAGACGGCGGAGATAATTTTATGGATGTTGTTGCTGAATATGCAGGTGTTGAAAAGGAATGCATATTCAGCACGGATTTATTTTTATACAATCGCATGCTGCCAAGCATCTGGGGAAGCAATGATGAATTTATATCATCACCCAAGCTTGACAATCTCCAATGCGCATATTCAACACTAAAAGGTTTTATAAAAGGAAATAATTCAAAATCAATAAATGTGTATTGCTGCTTTGATAATGAGGAAGTAGGAAGCGGAACAAAGCAGGGAGCTGCTTCGACATTTTTAGAGGATGTTCTGAAAAGAATAAATGATAATTTGGGAAAAACAAATGAGGATTACCATTGTGCATTGTCTTCTTCTTTTATGGTATCGGCTGACAATGCTCACGCTGTACATCCTAACCATCCTGAAAAGAGTGATTCATCAAACCGAGTCTATATGAATGAAGGAATTGTGATAAAGCACAATGCCAGTCAGAAATATACCACTGATGCGGTAAGCAGTGCTGTATTCCAATCATTGTGCGAAGCTTCTGGTGTTCCGTTCCAGCATTATTCAAACCGTTCAGACATGCCCGGAGGGAGCACGCTGGGAAATATCGCATCATTAAATGTAAGTGTCAATACTGTTGACATAGGTTTAGCTCAGCTTGCCATGCATTCTTGCTATGAAACTGCAGGAATTATGGATACCTGTTATATGATTCAGGTAATGGAAGAATTTTTTAATTCTCATATTGAAGAAATAAAAACAGGAGCTTTGAATATAACAAAATAAAAAAATCAAAAAACTGCGTAATACGCAGTTTTTTGATTTAAAATTACATGCCTGGAGGAGGCAATACATTTGTTATTCCTAACAACTATTTGTTATCATCAGTAAACATTTGTGTCCAATAAGGTGTTCCGGATGAATCAACATAGTATCCGACACCGATTAAACTAAAGTGAGGAGAAAGAATATTTTCTCTGTGAGTCGGAGAAGCCATCCATTCAGATACTACAATCTCAGGCGTTTTTTGTCCTTTTGCTATATTTTCACCCCATGCAGCCCAGGTTATTCCAAATCGTAACAGCATATCGCTTGCCATTCCGTATGTTGGAGAATTATGGGCAAAATAATGGTTATCAGCCATATCCTGAGATTTTGTTCTGGCAACATCTGATATTGCCGAATCATAATACAAGGCAGGCAGGCCATTTTTCTGTCTTTCAGCATTTACCAGCTGAACAACCTGCTGCTCATATGATGAGTTTACAACAGGGGTAGTTCCGGCTGCAGCCAAAGCTGAAATATTAGACAGAGCTAAAAGCGATGCTAAAAGTACCAAAGAAATTTTATTTTTCGTACAAAACACCTCACAATGGATTATTTGAAACAAAAAATATAATTTTTTATTTCTATTTTATTATTTCTTTTTTAGATAATAATATAATCCTCAATTGTTTGATAAATTGTAAAATAAAGCATTATAAGGAGTATCAAATGAAAATTTATTCATATAAAAATTAAAAAAAATTTAATCATACTTTGGTTGATATAAGCGGGAAACTATACATTCAGTATAAATCTATTGCCTGACAGTTGCTTAATTAAGCCTTTCATTTCGAGGATTGTTGCCAGCCCTAATAGTGTTCCTGCTTCAATTCCTGTCTTTTCTTGAATTTCGTATACGGTGCTGTTTCCTGACTGGAGGCAGCTTATTATTTTTATCTCGTCACTGTTTAGTGCGCCGTAATCAGGCGGACTTTGTTTTTTTGTTGCTCTTGCTCTAAGATTCGGTATTTCATCAATAATATCATTGATGGATGTAGTTACCTTTGCTCCGTCTCGTATTAGGGAATTTGTTCCTTTGCTGTACAGGCTGTCAATATTGCCGGGAACAGCAAATATTTCCCGTCCCTGTTCCGCAGCATGATTTGCTGTTATGAGAGTTCCGCTCCTTTCTTGAGCTTCAATTACAAGAACCCCATCGGACAAACCGCTTATAATTCTGTTTCTGTCATGAAAATTATTTGGCATTGGCTGCATGCCAAAAGGATATTCTGTAATTACAGCACCGTCTTTTTCACAAATTTCTCTGTAAAGCCTTTCGTTGGATTTTGGGTAAATTACATCTATGCCGCACCCTATTATGCCGGCAGTCATTGAATTATGGCTCAGTGCAGTTTTATGAGCAATCGTATCGATACCGGAGGCTAGTCCGCTTACAATGTTCACGCCGAGTTCTGATAGTTCTCCTGTCAGTTTTTCAGCCACATGTATACCATATGAGGTTGCCTTGCGGGAACCAACGACAGCAATCGACAATTCATCAATTCTGCTCAGGTTTCCCTTGTAATACAACATATAGGGAGCAGAATCTATCTGCCTTAGTTTTTCAGGATATAAATCGTCATAAATAGTTATAATATCTGACTTTTCATTGTTTAACCTTATCAGAAGCACTTCTTCAAAGGAATTTTTGGATTGAGACAAATATTTAATAATTTCAGGTTTCAGGAAGTTTAAATTATATTTCTCGGATTCAAAGTTGTCCCACACATCTTTGATGTTGCCGTTAAAATGTTCAAGCAGTTTTTTTATCTTCCTGTTGGATATGCCGTTTGCTGAATTAAGCCACGCGATGGTTTTTTGATTAACGTTTAATCTTTCCATACCTACCTCCAGTACTTTCGATCCAGGCTTCTGTACTGTATAGCCTCTGCAATATGTTTTGTTTCAATGCTGTCTGATTTTTCTAAGTCTGCAATGGTTCTTGCAACCTTTAATATTTTATTGTAAGCTCTTGCGCTTAGTCCAAGACGTTCAAAGGCATCCTTAAGCAGTTTTTGTGATTCCTTGTTTATTTTGCAAAATTTTGATATGTGCTTGCTGCTCAGTTCGGAATTAGTTATTATACCAAGACCTTTATATCTTTCCTGTTGGATTCTTCTGGCTTCAACTATGCGCTTTTTTATTTCAGAAGATGATTCTTCTGACATATCATTATTTAAATCATCATATTTTACAGGTGATACCTCAACCTGTATATCAATTCTGTTCAATAGAGGTCCCGAGATTCTGCCCAGATATTTATCAATCTGAGCCCGGGTACATGAGCACTCATGAGTAGAATCACCGAGATATCCGCAAGGACAGGGATTCATAGCGGCTGCAAGCATAAACCTGGCAGGGAAGGTAAAGGAACCATTTGCCCTTGAAATGGAGATGCTTCCATCCTCCATAGGCTGTCTCAGCACTTCGATGACATTTTTAGGGAATTCGGGAATTTCATCAAGAAATAAAACACCGTAATGAGCCAATGAAACTTCACCCGGACTGGGCCTGGACCCTCCTCCTGCCATTGAAACCCGTGATGATGTATGATGAGGGGAGCGGAACGGACGTTCTTTTATAAGACCCTTGCTGTTTAATACGCCGGATATGCTGTATATTTTTGTAACCTCAAGAGATTCTTCAAAGGTAAGGTCAGGAAGTATTGTGGGAATCCGTCTTGCAATCATAGTCTTGCCTGAACCGGGAGAACCCAGAAGGAGTATGTTGTGCATTCCTGCAGCTGCAATTTCTACTGCTCTTTTCATGGCAGGCTGGCCTTTGATTTCCGAAAAATCTTCTTGAAAATTTTCAGGATTTTCAGAATAATCATATGTTACTTTATGCGGCTCAATATTTTTATATCCATTGAAGTAATAAACCAAATCTCTGATGCTTTCAACGGGAATTACATCGATGCCCTGCACTGCTCCGCATTCTTCCTTGTTGTCCTCAGGAATTATGACTCTTTTGAAATTATTGCTGCGCATGGAAATAACCATTGGCAGTGCGCCATTAACTGCTGTTATTTTTCCATCAAGAGAAAGTTCGCCTATGATGCATGTGTCTTCATCAATATTTTTCTCAATGACTTTATTGGCAGCTAATATGCCCGCTGCAATGGGCAAATCAATCTGGCTTCCTTCTTTTTTTAAATTTGCCGGAGCAAGATTGACTGTTATACGGCTTACCGGAAAGCTGAATCCGCTGTTTTTTAAAGCTGAACGCACTCTTTCTTTTGATTCCTTTATTGATATATCAGGAAGTCCTACTATACAAAAGTTTGGAAGCCCTCCCGACAAATCAGTTTCTACATCAACCTCATGCCCTTCAAGTCCATAAAGAACACAGGTTTTTATTTTAGACAGCATACATCCTCCAATGTGGTAATATCAGGAAATATTTGATATAATTATATAATAAAATTAACATGCTTACAACACATATGTTTATATTTAATCACACATATTCAGAGCATAAAAAAAACCTGCAAAATGCAGGCTTATTCATTCTTCGGCGCAGGTGGTTCTTTTAAACATGCGCAACCTTTCTTCAATGTCTTTATTGTTATTCATGAAGGAAATAAAATCTTCAAAACATTTAGCAGTTTCTGCGCTTATTGTATGTTCTATTTTTTCGGTTTCTATAAGAAGTATTTCCTCCGGAACTCCAATTTTTTTCAAGAATGCTTCTATTGTATTGTGTCTGTTTATAAGGAACTCTCCCAAAGCCCTTCCCTCATCCTTCAATATTATGACACCGTATTTTTCATATTTAAGCAGGTTTTGGCTTCCGAGCCTCTGAACCATTCGCGTAGCTGATGGGGGGTGAACGTTCAGCGCATCGGACAGCTCATTTATTCTTGTAAACCCTGATTCCAGCGACAGCCTGTATATCATTTCCAGATAATCTTCCATGGAGGCCGTAAGCAGATTCTCATTTTTTTTCATATATTCACTGAAGGTATAGTAGTTTTTATCCATATGCCCGTCCGCCTTCTTTTTAGGATGTAATAAATTATATTCGGCAGAAGATAAAAAATTACTTCAGGGTAATAATTAAATACGTACTACTTATTTATTTTGTCAATAACCTGCCTGAATACCAAGAGGCCCCTCATCGTTTTCGGAAAACCACAGGTTGGTGCAACCAGAAGAATCGCATGTTCTATTTCTTCCTTAGTACAGCCGCCATGCAGAGCTTTGAGAATGTGAGTTCTTAAGGAGTATTCATTTTGGCATTGAGTTGACAGAGAAACCTTTATAAGCCATCTGGTCTTTTCATCCAACGGGCCTCCTTTTTCATGAACCAGCTTCCCAAATTTCTCATATGCTTCATAAATTTCCTTATGATTATCAACCATGTATTTAAGATTTTTTTCAATCACATCATAATTATCAAAATAATCATTCATTTTTTTGACCTTCCTTTTATAATAGTATAAATTATTATTACCTGGTAACTGTAAAATAAACAATAATGATACCATTTACTTCATTAAATCATAACTGAATGTATATACTGCATGAACTTTCCGCGTGCATTGTCTATTGACAAATAAAAAAATGTATTATATGTTATTATGGTAACATTGGAAAATGCTTAAAATTAATGTGCACACGGTATTGGAGGAAGTTGATGAATAATCTGTTAATAGTTGAATCACCTGCAAAAGCTAAGACAATAGGTAAGTTTTTAGGGAAAAACTATACTGTTAAGGCTTCTGTGGGACATATCAGAGATTTGCCGAAAAGCAAGCTTGGAATTGATGTCGAAAATAATTTTGAACCTAATTACATTACAATCAGAGGTAAGGGAGATGTAATAAAGGAATTAAAAAAGGAAGCAAAAAAAGCCGATAACATATATCTTGCAACTGACCCTGACCGGGAGGGAGAAGCTATTTCATGGCATCTGGCTAAAATATTGAATTTGGATGAAAGCAAGGATATAAGAATTGAATTCAATGAAATTACAAAGGATGCTATCAAAAATGCAAGCAAAAATCCAAGAAAAATAAATTTAGACCTGGTTGATGCCCAGCAGGCCAGACGTGTGCTTGACAGACTGGTGGGCTACAATATAAGCCCTCTTCTGTGGAAAAAAATCGAAAAGGGACTCAGCGCAGGAAGAGTCCAATCCGTCGCATTAAAGCTCGTGATAGACAGAGAAAGAGAAATAATGGAATTCAAGCCTGAGGAATATTGGACACTTGAGTTAGAGGTAAAAAAATTAAAAAAGAAATTTACTGCAAAGTATATAGGCAGACTGAATAATGAAAAAGTAAGTAAAATAAAAATTAAAAATGAAAATGAAGTAAATGAGATATTAAAAAACCTGAATAAGGAAAGAATAAATGTCTATAAGACAGAAAAAACTAAAAGTTATTCAAAACCCAGCGCTCCGTTTACTACAAGCAGCCTTCAGCAGGAAGCAAACAGAAGAATTAATTTTACCGCAAAAAAAACAATGATGGTTGCTCAGCAGCTCTATGAAGGAATTAACATAAAGGGTGAGGGAAGTGTGGGTCTTGTAACATATATACGAACCGACTCCTTCAGACTTTCCGATGAAGCAGTAAACAGCGCCAGAGGATATATAACAGAAACTTACGGCGAAAGATATTATGAAAAAAGAGTTTATTCAAAATCAAAGAAAAGCGACAACAAAATTCAGGATGCTCATGAAGCAATAAGACCCACATCTGTTGAAAGAAATCCTGAACAAATAAAAGACAGTCTGACTGCCGATCAGTATAAGCTTTACAGCCTGATTTGGAAAAGATTTGTTGCATCACAAATGGTTGATGCTCAGTATGACGTTACAAAGGTGTTGTTAAACGGCAATGACAATGTATTTGAAGCAAACGGCAAGGTTCTTGTATTTGAGGGATATAAGGCTGTTTATAAATACAGCGATGAATCAGAGAGCAAGATTCTTCCTGAGGTTGAACAAAATGAACAGCTTGATATATTAAAAATAGAGCCTGAACAGCATTTCACACAGCCTCCGGCACGCTATACAGAAGCAAGCCTTATTAAGGATTTGGAGGAAAGAGGAATAGGCAGACCAAGTACGTATGCTCCAACAATTACAACAATAACAAGCAGGGATTATGTTGTGAAGGAAAAAGGATATTTGATGCCGACCGATATGGGTTTTCTTGTTACGGAAATGATGGAGAAATATTTTTCCAATATAGTAAATGAGAAGTTTACAGCTGAAATGGAAAATAATCTTGATGAAATAGCATCAGGTAAAAAGGAATGGCATGAAGTAATTAATGAATTTTACGGAGACTTTAAAAAAGAGCTGGACGTCGCTGAAAAGGAAATGGAAGAAATAGAAATAAAGGACGAAGTAAGTGATGTAAGGTGTGAAAATTGCGGAGAATTCATGGTAATAAAGAAGGGAAGATACGGTAAATTCCTGGCATGCCCCAATTATCCGGAATGCAAAAATACCAAGCCCTTAAAGGAAAAGGAAGCTGCTGAAGAAACTGATGAAATATGTGAAAAATGCGGCGCAAAAATGCTTAAACGAAAGGGAAGATATGGAGAATTTCTAGCTTGCTCAAATTATCCGGAATGTAAAAATACAAAACCCATAATCAAGCTGATTGATGCCAGATGTCCTCAGTGCGGAGGTAAAATTGCCATCAAGTATTCCAAGGCAGGCAGGAGATTTTTCGGATGCTCAAATTATCCGGACTGCAAGTACGTGTCATGGCTGGAACCAACCAGCGAAAAATGCCCGAAATGCGGTGAACAGATGGTTATAAAGGATAACAAGACAATTTGTATAAATAAAAACTGCATATAATTGATTAAATAATAAAGCTGTCTGCGTCATTTTGAGAGCAGAGCGCGAAGAATCTAACAACTTAAATGAGGATATCCTTCTCCAGCATTCAGGATGACAGCTTTACAGCTGTGAATAGTAATTAAAAACTTGTAAAATTATAAAATTTATAATTACTTATTGCAAAATAAAATAGGCTGTGTTATACTATGCATAATTACGCACAGAATTAGATCGTGCAAGAGTTGTGCCGAAAGGTCTTTTGTATGAAATGAAAATTCTGGAGGTAAAACAAAAGGAGGAAAAATATTATGGCTATAATAAGCATGAAAAAATTGCTTGAAGCAGGTGTTCACTTTGGTCATCAGACCAGAAGATGGAACCCTAAAATGGCAGAGTACATTTTTACAGAAAGAAACGGCATCTATATAATCGACTTGCAGAAAACAAGCGATAAGGTAGATGAAGCCTACAATTTCATCAAGGAAGTTGTTGCAAGCGGAGAGGAAGTATTGTTCGTAGGAACAAAAAAACAAGCTCAGGAATCAACAAAATCTGAAGCTGCAAGATGCGGAATGCACTTTGTCAGCCAGAGATGGCTCGGAGGTATGCTTACAAACTACCAGACAATCAGAAAAAGAATTGACAAACTAAACTCATTAAAGGCAATGGAAGAAGACGGAACATTTGCTCTTTTAACTAAAAAAGAAGTTATTAAATTAAAAAATGAAGCTGAAAGACTTGAAAAATTCTTAGGTGGAATTCAAAATATGGATAAACTTCCCGGAGCTTTGTTTGTTGTTGACCCAAGAAAAGAAAAAATAGCTGTTGAAGAAGCTAAGAAACTGGGTATTCCGGTCGTAGCAATAGTTGATACAAACTGTGACCCTGATGAAGTTGATTATGTAATTCCTGGCAACGATGACGCTATAAGAGCTGTAAAGCTTTTGACTGCTACAATTGCAGACGCTGTTCTTGAAGGAAAACAAGGCGTTCAGATGACAGATGATGAACCGGAAGAAGACGTTACAGAAGAAGAACTGGAAAAAGTTGAAGAAGAAATAGTAGAAGAATAAAAAATAATCAAAGTAAGGGGTTAGGAAGTTTTTCCTTACGCCTTGCTTTTTTAAATTTGGAGGTTAATAAATGGAAATTACAGCTTCATTGGTAAAAGAACTGAGAGAAAAAACTAATGCAGGTATGATGGACTGCAAAAAAGCATTACAAGAAACAAGCGGAGACATAGAAAAAGCAATAGACTACTTAAGAGAAAAAGGACTTTCAAAAGCATCTAAAAAAGCAGACAGAATAGCTGCAGAGGGTTTGACCTATGCTCTGGTTTCAGATGATGGAAAAAAAGGTGTTGTAGTAGAAGTAAACTCTGAGACAGATTTCGTTGCTAAAAATGAAGAATTTAAAAATTTTGTGGCAGTTGTTGCAAAGACAGCTTTATGCAATGAACCACAGGACGTTGAAGCATTAAAAGCAGATAAGCTCGAAGATGGAAAAACACTTCAGGAAACATTAACAGATAAAATAGCAAGAATCGGCGAAAATATGTCAATCAGAAGATTTGCTGTGGAAAAGGTCAACGAGGGCAGTATTGTTTCTTACATTCATGCAGGAGGAAAAATTTCTGTTATAGTAGCCCTTGAATCAGAAGGCGACAAAGAGGCTTTGGAAGTTTTAGGAAAAGACCTTGCAATGCAGGTTGCAGCTATGAATCCTAAATACATTTCTACAGATGATGTTGATGCTGAATTTATTGCACATGAGAGGGAAATATTGATAGCTCAGGCTTTAAATGAAGGAAAACCGAAGAACATAGTTGAAAAAATGGTTGAAGGAAGACTTCAGAAAGAGCTTAAGGAAGTTTGCCTGTTAGAACAAGCCTTTGTTAAAGATGCAGATATAACAGTTAAAAAATATGTGGAAAACACTGCTAAGAACATAGGTAAGGCTATTAAGGTTGTCGGAGTTCAAAGATTTGAAGTCGGCGAAGGAATTGAGAAGAAATCAGAAGATTTTGCAGACGAAGTTGCAAAGCAGCTGGGGAAATAATCCTGAGGGAGATGTAAAATGTAATGGAGAACTTGACGGTTCTCCATTTAATCAAAAAAGAGCTCGGGAGGAAAATATGGACTGCAAATATAAAAGAATAATATTGAAAATAAGCGGTGAAGCGTTGGCAGGCAGCGCAGGCCACGGTATCAACGAAGAAATCGTGACAAGAATTTCCAACGTAATAAAAAATGTAAATGCAATGGGTGTTGAAGTGGCTGTTGTAGTAGGCGGCGGAAATTTCTGGCGCGGAGCAAGCGCAAAGGAAATGGACAGAACAACATCAGATTACATGGGAATGCTTGGAACAATAATAAATGGTTTAGCATTACAGGATGCACTGGAAAAAATAGGTGTTGAAACAAGACTGCAGACAGCAATTGAAATGAGACAGATAGCCGAGCCATATATAAGGAGAAAAGCAGTAAGACACCTGGAAAAGGGAAGAGTTGTTATATTTTCGGGAGGATCAGGAAATCCATATTTCTCCACCGATACAACCGCAGCTTTAAGGGCGGCTGAAATAAACGCAGATATCATACTTCTTGCAAAAAACGGTGTTGACGGTGTATACAGCGATGATCCTAATAAAAATCCGGATTCAATTAAATATTATGAACTTAAATACATAGATGTTTTGAACAAGGGTCTAAAAATAATGGACTCTACTGCGACATCATTATGTATGGATAATAAAATTCCTATATTGGTCTTTGGAATAGAGCAGCCGGAAAATATTGAGAAAATTGTAATGGGAGACAACATAGGAACAATAATAAAGGAGGTATGAGATGTATAAAGATTTAGTAAAAAAATCAGAAGAATCTATGAGCAAATCAATTAATTTTCTGAAAGAAGATCTTGCAACCATAAGAGCCGGCAAAGCAAACCCAAAACTGGTTGATAAAATTCAGGTAAGTTACTATGGTACAATGACTCCAATCAGCCAGGTAGCAAACATATCCGTACCTGAACCAAGAGCAATAATTATTCAGCCGTGGGATTCAAGCCTGTTAAAAGAAATTGAAAAAGCCATAATGGCATCAGATTTAGGTATTAACCCTTCTAACGACGGTAAGCTTATCAGACTGGCGATTCCGCCTTTAACAGAAGAAAGAAGAAGAGATTTAATAAAGCTTGTAAAAAAAGAAGTTGAGAATGCCAAGATAGCTGTCAGAAACATAAGAAGAGATGCTAACGAGGAATTTAAGAAACTTGAAAAATCCAGCGAATTAACAAAGGACGACCATAAAAAAGCAGAAGAGGAAATGCAGAAGCTGACAGATAAATACATAAAGCTGGTAGATGATATTTATAAGGATAAGGAAAAAGAAATCTTAGAGGTTTAATATGGATAATTTAATAGGTTATCCGTTGAAGAATGCTCTGAAAATTATCGGAGAAAATAACAGCAGGATTATTAATATAAAAAAAGTGACAGGAACAAACCAAAAGTTCAATAAATTAGAAAAACCATATGTAATCAGGGAACATACCAATGAAAATTATATTACATTGTATGTTTCATATTATTAGTCTGTAATGAGGGCTTGTGACTATATCATGAGCCTGCATTGCATTTTAGAGAGGATTATATGAATTTAGAAGAGAGAGTGCGTACAGGGATTATTCCGGAGCATATAGCTGTTATAATGGACGGAAACCGAAGATGGGCTAAAGCAAAAAACCTTCCCACACGTGATGGCCATAAAGAAGGTGCCATGAGAGTTACAGATCTTGTTAGAAATGCAGCGGATATGGGTATAAAATACTTGTCCATATATGCTTTTTCCACTGAAAACTGGAGAAGAGACAAAAAAGAAGTAGATTATTTGATGAACTTATTGGTTGAATTTATTGTAAAGGAACTGGACTACTTACATAAAAATGATGTCAAAATAACTCTTATGGGCAATATTGAGGACTTGCCCGAAAAAACTAAAAAAGAAGTGAAACGATCAATAGAGCTTACAAAAAATAATAAAAAGCTGCATTTGAATATTGCACTCAGCTACGGCTCAAGAAGCGAAATAATTAATGCTGTAAAAAATATAATTAACGACTATGAAAACAATGAAATTAACATAGATGAAATAAATGAAGAAAACTTTAAAAATTATTTGTTTACCAATGGTATGCCTGATCCGGACCTGCTTATAAGAACAAGCGGTGAAATTCGATTAAGTAATTTCCTTTTATACCAGCTTGCTTATACGGAATTTTATTTCACTGAAATCATGTGGCCGGATTTCAATAAAGAGGAACTGTTAAAAGCTATAGAGTGTTTTCAGAACAGAAGAAGGAGATACGGAAATTAGGGCGGTGTTGTTATGAGACAAAGAGTTATTACCGGAGTTGCAGGAGGTGCATTTATTGCCTATGTGACATATATGGGCGGCACC
Source organism: Sedimentibacter sp. (assembly GCA_032059885.1). Lineage (GTDB taxonomy): Bacteria > Bacillota > Clostridia > Tissierellales > Sedimentibacteraceae > Sedimentibacter. The sequence continues at coordinate 148,931 of DAMBZP010000001.1, read as the reverse complement.
ATATATGATTTTGTTTATTTTGGCATAACTTGCATAGCAATTTATGAGCTTTCAAGAGTTTTTTTTAATAATGGATTTGACTACGGAGCTATTGTAAATTATTTATTTGCAATTGCTTTGTTTATTGAAAAAATAACAGAGTACCGGCACTTCTTTGACTTCTTTTTATTCCTGTACATATCGCTTAATTTTTTAGCATTTGTTTTTAATAAAAAGATAGACATAAAGAAAATTTCAGAGATAATATTTATAGGAACATACGTCGTATTTTTTATGTATCACATGATGCTTATGAACGGCTCTGAATATGTATGGCTCGTATATATAATTGCTTTTGGCTCCGATACATTCGCATATTTTACAGGAAAAATGTTCGGAAGACATAAGCTTTATCCCGAAGTGAGCCCTAACAAGACTGTTGAAGGTGCCATAGGAGGCATTATAGGATGCACAATATTATCAATCATTTATTTTGATTATTTAAGAATAAATAAATATATTTACATTATAATATTTAGTGTGAGCGCATCGGTCTTTTCAATGGCAGGTGATCTTGCAGCTTCAAAAATTAAAAGGGAAAGCGGAATAAAGGATTTTGGCAACATGCTGCCTGGACACGGAGGAATATTGGACAGATTTGACAGCGTGCTTTTTGTGGCACCTATTGTATATTACTTTATCCAGCATTTTCTATAAGACGGAGGTAACATATTGTTGACATTAATTTCATCAATACTTGTATTTTCGGCAATAGTTCTTGTTCATGAATATGGCCATTATAAGGCTGCCAAAAGCGTTGGTATCAGGGTATACGAATTTGCAATAGGAATGGGGCCGACTCTTTTTAAAAGAGAAAAAAATGGAACAATATATTCACTTAGAGCAGTACCTATAGGCGGTTTTGTGCAGATGGAGGGAGAAGAGGAGGATGTAAGAACCTCAACCAGCTTCAGCACAAAGACGGTGTGGCAGAGGTTTTTGGTAATTTTTGCAGGACCATTTATGAATTTTGTGTTAGCACTTGCCTTGTTTGTAATAATTGCATTTTCATTTGGAGTCTACGGAAGCAGGGTAGATTATATTGCAGAAGATTCAAATGAATATAAGGCAGGTTTAAGATCCGGAGATAAGATAGTTTCGGTAAACGGTGAAAAAGCATATATATGGGAAGATATATACTATGAAATAGCGGGCAATGAAAACCCATATTATACTATTAAGTACGAAAGAGACAATCAGGTCAGGGAAGCAAAAATAGACAATAATTACAGGAAAATTGTAGGGATATCTACAAAAATGGCAGATGGCAACGCAACAACAACCGTATCTCCTTCAGAGGTAACATCACCTGCATATAAAGCAGGTATAAAGGATGGAGATGTAGTCGTAAAAATAAATGATGTCCCTGTCAATTCATGGACTGAATTGACAAATCAAGTTGAGCATACTGAGGACGGTAAAGCTGTTAAAGTAACTGTAGACAGAAATGGTGAAATACTTGATTTCAATATAGTTCCTCAAACACAGATTACTGTTAAATTCAATACTCAGCTTGAAAAATCTTTTACGACGGCTATTTCATCATCTGCTTACAAGACAGTCTATTACATAGAGCTTATGTTTAAAACAATAACCCAGCTGGTGACAGGAAAGCTTGGAAGCGATGCTTTGGGAGGACCGGTAATGGTAATTTCCATGGTTGGAGAAGCGGCAGAGAGCGGCATACTATCTCTTCTCAATCTGGCTGCGTTTATAAGCATAAATCTTGGATTTATGAACCTTCTGCCAATTCCTGCTCTTGACGGAAGCAAAATAGTATTTTTATTGATTGAAGGTGTCAGAGGAAAGGCAATACCTGTAGAAAAAGAAGGATACATTCATTTTATAGGTTTTGTAGTATTGATAGGCTTCATGATATTTATTACCTACAAGGATATTTTAAGGCTGTTCAGAATATGACAATGAATGGTCAATAAGATAACAACAGATTGGCAATAGATTAGCGACAGATGATAAATAATAGGGAATCATCATGCTATCTGTTGCCAATCAATCGTTTCAGGAGGAATTATGGATCAGATAATCAGAAGACAATCAAGGAGTGTTATGGTGGGAGATGTGCAAATCGGAGGAGGAGCACCAATTGCTGTTCAGTCCATGACAAACACATTCACAAAGGATGTTAAATCTACGGTTAATCAAATTTTGCAGCTTGAGGAAGCAGGATGTGAAATTATAAGAGTGGCCGTAGCCGACATGGAGGATGCAGACTCAATAAAAGACATAAAAAAACAAATACATATTCCCATAGTGGCAGATATTCATTTTGATTACAGACTTGCATTAAAAGCAATTGAAAGCGGTATTGATAAATTAAGAATAAATCCCGGCAATATAGGAAGTATGGACAGGGTACAGAAAATTATTGAAATGGCCAAACCGAGAAATATTCCTATAAGAATCGGAGTAAATGCCGGAAGTGTTCACAAAGAAATATTAAAAAAATATAACGGTGAAGTTACATCCGAAGGAATGGTGGAATCAGCATTAGAGCATGTTAAGATACTGGAGGACCTGGATTACGGAAATATAGTCATTTCCATGAAGGGAACAGATATTAAGATGACAATTGACGCTTACAGATCCATGGCTGAGAAGGTTGATTATCCCCTTCACCTGGGAATCACACATGCGGGAACACTGTTTGAAGGAAGCATACGCTCTGCCATAGGAGTGGGGAGCTTATTGGCAGACGGAATTGGAGATACATTAAGAATATCGCTTACTGATGACCCAAGAGAAGAAATAAAGGTGGCAAAGGAAATTCTTAAAAGTCTGAATCTCAGAAATTACGGTATAAACTATATTACATGCCCTACATGCGGAAGAACAAAGATTCAGCTCATAGAGCTTTCCAAAAAAATTCAGGAAGGGTTAAAGGATGTAGATAAGCCTATTACAGTTGCAATAATGGGATGTGCCGTTAACGGCCCGGGAGAAGCAAGACAATCTGATATTGGAATTGCAGGGGGAGCAGGTGAGGCTCTCTTGTTTAAAAAAGGTGAAATAATAAGAAAAATAAAAGAAGAAGACATTGTACAGACCTTGCTTGACGAAATTGAGGGTATGGAAACCAATTGACATATATGTAAAATACTAGTATAATTATGTATGAAATAAAAAAAGTTGAATTTCGTAAAAAATTCAGCTTATTTTTATAGGTAATCTAAAATAATGCGGGGTGTTATTAACTAACATAATTTTAAGGAGGATTTACAATGTCAGAATTAGGAACATTAAACATTGAAAAAAGAACAACTGTAAACAGCAGAGCAAGTAAGCAGCTGCGCAAAAATGGATATGTGCCGGCAAGCCTTTCTTGCAAGGGAAGTGAATCAATATCAGTTGCGGTAAAGGCTGATGAATTGAGGAAGAGTTTAACTTCTTACGGAAGAAACGCTCTTTTTAAGCTTTCTTTAGGAAATGACAATTCTATTACGGGAATGGTTAAAGAAATTCAATATTCACCGATTAAGGGAGAAATGATGCATGTTGATTTACAGCAGGTATCATTGAATGAAGAAATCAGAGCTGATTTATCCATTAGACTTAAGGGTTCAGAAACATTGGAATTTAAAAAACTAATGGCACTTCCGCAGCTTGATGTTATACGTGTCAAGGGGCTGCCGCAGGATATTCCGGATGATATAGTTATTGATGTTTCAAATGTTAAAGGAGTTGAAAATATTAATGTTGCCGATGTGGAGTTTCCTAAGGGCATTGTACCTGAAATGAATCCTGAGCAATGTGTAATTTCAATAGTTGAAGTGAAAAGGCAGGGAGATAATTATGCTCATCTTGCTGAAGAAGGAAGCTTTTAATTTAAATTAGTATAAAAAATCGCAATTAATTCTGGTTAATTGCGATTTTTAGTTTTATAGCTCCTCTATATGAATAAGCCCCTCAAAGGAACTGAATTTCTGTAGAGTTTCAATATGATTCAGGCGTTTGTCAGCTTCTAATTGTATTATTGCTATTACTGTAGCTTCACGTAAATTTGGGTCTTTTGTGATTTCTATATCGCGCACTTTAAATTTATTTTTATAGCAGTAAGCAATAAATTTATCAAAATGTTCAATAGTTGAAAAAGATGTATAGACGGTTATCATTCCGTTTGTTGACGTAAGCCATGTATCAAATCTTTTAAATAATGTAATAATTAAAAATACCGCGATTGCTACTATTAACGCCCCGTAATAAAACCCTATGCCTATGGCAAGGCCGAGACAAGCTGATGACCATAGCCCGGCAGCTGAGGTTAACCCCTTAACCTGGCTTCTGCTTGTAACAATTATTGTTCCTGCTCCCAAAAATCCTATGCCGCTGATGACCTGCGCTCCCAGCCTTGCCGGATCACTTCCGGCAAAATTTATATATATGAATTGATTTGTCATCATTATTAATGATGAACTTAAGCACACAATCATATATGTTCTGAATCCCGCCGGCCGGTTTTTTCTGCTTCTTTCAAGACCAATCAGGCCTCCGCACACCATTGACAAAAATATTCTTAAGCTTATGGAAATTATATTTAATTCATACAGTGTTTCTATAATATCACCGCCTATATTAATTAATATAGAATATTACATTATATCTGAAATTTATATAAGGGTGAAAACCATATGTAAAAAGGTCGAGCATTAATTTTTAAATTGAAACGCGGATGTTGGTTAATTCCGTTAATGTATATGTTGAAATTAAAATTTTATGATGATATAATCACAGGAAAGAAAGCAGAAGGAGAGTATTATGTTTTTTAATGATATATTTAGTTCGGATGAATGCACCAGTCTTAAAAATATAAATCTGAAAAAAATCGAAGTGTTAAAAAAACGCAATACTGTCAAAATCTATGGATCAAGCAATTGTGTAATTGAATCCAGAGATATTGATTATGCTGCAGATAAAATAAAAAAACACTACAACAATGCAGTGAATGTTGTTCTGGACATAGAGTATAATTTTGACGACAATCAAAAAATTCTCAAGGATGAAACAAAAAGAAATTCTGAACCTAAAAAAGAAGATCAAGTGACAGTTGAAAGAAGGACAACCCCTGTTAACAACCAGGACAACAACTACAGGAGAAAAAAGACAGACATTAATTTTAACATTCCTGTTACTAAGATATCCGATATAAAAACAGATTCAGGAATTGTAAATATAAAAGGAAAAATTATAAAGCTTGATAAAAAGGAACTGAAGACAGGGTCTGTATTATTGGAGATAACAGTTACAGATCTTACAGATTCTATCAAATGTAAATATTTCTGCACCGGTGATTGTGAATATGAAGATTTTGAAAAAGAAAATTATATTCAGGTAATTGGTAATGTTCAGTATGATGACTATGAAAAGCAGATTGTAGTAAGAATTGATGGAATGCAGCCGATAAAAGAAGAAATTACCCGCATGGATAATTCTGAAGAAAAAAGGGTAGAGCTTCACCTCCATACAGGTATGAGTTCTATGGACGGAATAAACAGTTTCAGAGAATATGCGGAAAAGGCGAAATTATGGGGCCATAAGGCAATTGCAATTACTGACCACGGAGTTGTACAGGGTTATCCCGAAGCAATGGAGTGTGCTGATGAAAATTTCAAGGTGATTTACGGTATGGAGGGATATCTCGTAAACGATTCGGTTAACATGGTCTATAAATGTGACGGGGTGAATATTGACAGTGAATTTGTCGTCTTTGATATTGAAACAACAGGTTTAAATCCCAGGTTTGACGACATAATTGAAATAGGGGCTGTCAGGGTGGTGAACAGGCAGGTGACAGACAGCTTTTCAACATTTGTGGGTATTGACAGAAAGCTGCCTGATAAAATTGTAGAGCTTACGTCAATTACAGATGATATGCTTCGAGGACAGCCAAAGATTGCTAAGATTCTGCCTGAATTTATAAAATTTGCGGGTAATTCAGTATTGGTTGCGCACAATGCAAGCTTTGATATAAGCTTCATGAAAGAAAAAATAAAGGTTTATTTAAACGAAAATTATAACCCTTCTGTGCTTGACACTCTGGAATTATCAAGAGCGCTGATGAAGGATGTTAAAAATCATAAGCTTAACACTCTCACAAAGAAGCTTGGAATCAGGCTTGAAAATCATCACAGAGCGGTTGATGATGCAGGAGCAACGGGACAGCTGCTCATAAGCCTGCTGAATATGTTAAATGACAGGGAAATATATGATATAGAGAATTTGAATGATACCTTAAAGAAAGATATTGATATTGTAAAACAGTCATCTTACCATGTAAACATTTTGGTTAAAAATTATGTTGGTCTTAAAAATTTATATATGCTGGTTTCAGAATCACATATAAAGAATTTTTACAAAAAACCAAGACTGCTGAAATCCAGCTTGTCAAAATTCAGAGAAGGATTGATTATAGGCTCGGCATGTGAAGCAGGAGAGCTTTACAGAGCTGTTTTAAACGGTGCTGATGAAGAAAAATTGGAAAAAATTGCAGCCTATTATGATTTTCTTGAAATACAGCCTCTTGATAACAATATGTTTCTTGTTAACACCGGGAGAGTAAGAGATGAAGATGATTTAAAAGACATTAACAGAAAAATTACGGCGTTGGGAGAGAAGCTTGGAAAAACGGTGGTTGCAACAGGAGATGCTCACTTTCTGGAAAAGGAAGATGAAATATACCGAAAAATTTTGATGTCCGGTCAGGGTTATGAGGATGCTGAGGAACAAGCTCCTTTATATTTTAAAACCACAGACGAAATGCTCAGGGATTTTTCATATCTTGGAGAAGAAAAAGCCTATGATGTGGTTGTCAGGAATACGAATCTGATTTCCGATTCGGTTGAATCAATCCTTCCCATACCCAGCGGAACATTTCCTCCTGTTATTGAAGGTTCTGATGATGAGCTGAGAAGCATATGCTATACGAAGGCCAGAGCCCTATATGGTGATTCCCTGCCTGAAATTGTTGAAAACAGACTGGAAAGGGAATTGAATTCCATTATAGGTAACGGATATTCGGTTTTGTACATTATTGCTCAAAAGCTTGTTCAAAAATCAAATGAGGATGGATATCTTGTGGGGTCCAGAGGGTCTGTAGGCTCCTCATTTGCAGCAACAATGGCAGGAATAACGGAAGTTAATCCGTTGGCTCCTCATTATGTCTGCCCGAGCTGCAAACATTCGGAATTTGTTTTGGACGGCAGCTGCGGTTCAGGCTATGACCTTCCTGATAAAAGGTGTCCGAACTGCGGTACGCTCCTTAATAAGGATGGACATGACATCCCATTTGAAGTGTTCCTTGGCTTTGAAGGGGATAAGGAGCCTGATATAGATTTAAACTTTGCAGGTGATGAGCAGGCTGTATGCATGAAATATACTGAAGAGCTTTTCGGAAAAGGACATGTGTTCAGGGCTGGTACAATCGGTACTATTGCGGATAAAACAGCATATGGTTTTGTAAAAAACTATTTTGAAGAAAGAGGAATTCAAAAAAGAAAGGCCGAGATAGACAGGCTTATTCAGGGATGCCTTGGAGTTAAAAGAACATCAGGGCAGCACCCGGGAGGAATAATGATTGTTCCGCAGGACAAAGACATTCATGATTTTACTCCTGTGCAGTATCCGGCTAACAATGAAAAATCAGGCACAATAACCACTCATTTTGATTACCATTCCATTTCAGGAAGAATACTTAAGCTTGACCTGCTGGGACATGATACACCAAGCATCATCCGCATGCTTGAGGACCTTACCGGGGTGAAAGGCTCTGATATTCCCACGGATGATAATGATACAATGGCTATTTTCAACAGTTCCAAAGTTCTGGGTATAACACTGGATGAAATAAAATGCACTACGGGAACATTAGCAATTCCGGAATTCGGAACATCCTTTGTGCGTCAGATGATTATGGACACAAATCCGAAGAATTTTGCGGATTTGGTTCGTATAAGCGGATTGTCCCACGGTACTGATGTGTGGCTGGGAAATGCGCAGGAGATTATCAGAAATGGGTATTCGGATATCAGCGGGGTTATATCCACCCGTGACGACATCATGACATATCTGATTAAAATGGGTGTTCCAAAGAAAAAATCATTTGATATAATGGAACGTGTGAGAAAAGGAAAGGGTCTCAGAGAAGAAGATGAGTCTGTTATGAAAGAGTATAACGTTCCTGAATGGTATATAGACTCATGCAACAAGATAAAATATATGTTTCCAAAGGCACACGCAGCTGCTTATGTTACTATGTCCTTTAAAATAGCTTATTATAAGGTTCATTATCCGTTAGCCTTTTATGCTGCTTATTTTACTACAAAGGTCGAAGATTTTGATGCCGAAATAATTACAAAAGGAGAAAACAACATATTAAACCATATCAGAATGCTGGAGGAAAAAGGTAATGAAAAGACTGCCAAGGAGAAAAATCTCATTACCGTACTTGAGTCTGCCTATGAAATGTATAAACGTGGGTTTAAGTTTGCCAGAGTTGACTTATATAAATCGGACGATAAAAAATTCCTGCTTGCGGACGGAGAAATTCTGCCGCCTTTAATGGCATTGCAGGGAGTAGGTGCCAATGCCGCAGCAAGCATCAAGGCGGAAAGGGAGAATGGTGAATTCATTTCCATTGAAGACATAGTAAACAGGGCAAAGGTAAGCAGAACGGTTACAGAAGTGCTTGAAAAACACGGCAGCCTTAAAAACCTGGACAGAACAAATCAGATTTCAATATTTAACATTTAGTATTTAGAATGTTAAATTCCAGTGTGTTTAGTTAATAAGTTTTAAAATATTAAGAGCGAGATATCTATTATAGATTTCTCGTTTTTTATATAAAAAACGAGGATTGCAAAGGACGGGACATCCTTGCCGTAAAAATGGGTGTTCAGTAGGTCTAATTAATTTATTTAATAACCATATTGACAAAATATGTATTAAGTGTTATTATTAACAACAACTGATATATTAGTTATAAGCTTGGGAATGTTACAAAAATAATAAAATTCATATTGAATTCACTTAATTAAATAAATGTACTGAAAATAACATACATTTATTTGTTTTATAATTCATATTGCATACAGTAAAGTAATATATTAGAAATGTGCAATTCATGTTAACAGAAAGGAATACGTAATCATGAAAGCAATAAAGGTAATAGAGCCTTATAAAGTAGAGATTGTAGAAATACCCAAACCTGAAATAATTAAGGATGATGATGTTATTATTCGTGTAACCTCCGGAGGAATTTGCGGTTCTGATATTCAAATATGGAACGGAACAAATTCACTTGCAACATACCCAAGAATTATCGGGCATGAATTTGGAGGAATTGTAGAAGCAGTTGGGAAAGGTGTTACAAAGGTGAAGGCCGGTGATAAGGCCGCAGTGGATCCTGTAGTAAGCTGTGGACACTGTTATGCTTGTGAAATTGGACGTCCAAATGTTTGTTCCTCTCTGGAAGTATTGGGCGTGCATCGGGACGGCGGTTTTGCCGAATATGTGAAGGCGGATGAAAGTAATGTACATAGGTTTAACAGTGATTTCAATGAAATTTTACTTGGTCTGGTAGAACCATATACAATTGGTGTTCAAATTAACAGCCGTGCTAAGATTTCAAAAGATGATTTGGTTTTAATCATGGGTTCCGGACCTATAGGTATCTGTGCTATGCAGGTTGCTAAGCAAAATGGTGCCAGAGTCATGATGACAGATATTTTAAAACCTCGTTTGGACAGAGCAAAAGTAATGGGAGCGGATGAGGTCGTATTGATATCTGAGGACAGACTGGAAGATCGTATAGAAAAGTTTACAAGCGGAAAAGGTATTCCTGTGATAGTAGATACAGTCTGTACGCCTTCTTCACTTGAAGAATCGGTAAAATTAGCCGGTCAGGCAGGCAGAGTCGTATGTATAGGCCTGAAAAATGCACCATCTGCCATTTCTATGGCGGAAATTACAAAAAAAGAGCTTACGATTGTCGGTTCAAGACTGAACAATAACTGCTTCGACCAGGTTATTGAAGGATTTGAAAAAGGCTATCTTCAGCCTGAGCTGTTGATGACAGATGTATATAGTTTCAGGGATATTACGGATGCAATTCGCATAATCCAGGAGTATCCTCAGAATGTTTTGAAGGTTGTGTTAAAGTTCGGGCAATAATGAAAGGAGATGAATTGTATGAAGATGTCATTCCGCTGGTATGGTGCAAATGACAATGTTACTCTGAAAAAAATCAGACAAATTCCAAACATATCTACAATAGTTACTGCCGTTTACGATGTACCGGTGGGAGAAGTTTGGAGCGAGAAAAGTATTGCGGATTTGAAATCAATGATTGAAAAAGAAGGGCTGAGATTTGAGGTAGTAGAGAGTGTTCCTGTACATGAGGATATTAAGCTTGGGCGGGATACAAGAAAAAAATATATAGAGGCCTATAAGGAAAATATCCGAAGGCTTGGCAAGACCGGAGTAAGGACTATCTGTTACAATTTCATGCCTGTATTTGACTGGACACGTACTCAGCTTGATAAGAAGCTGCAGGATGGCTCCACTGCTCTTGTCTATTACGGAGAACACATAGAAAAAATGAACCCGTTAGAAGGAGACTTAAATCTTCCCGGCTGGGATACAAGTTATACAAAAGAAACACTTAAAGAGGTTTTTGATGCATATTCTCACATAACAGAAGAAGATTTGTGGATTAATCTTGAATATTTTCTGAAAGAAATTATTCCGGTTGCAGAAGAATGTGATGTTAAAATGGCTATTCATCCAGATGACCCTCCCTGGAAGATTTTCGGACTACCCAGGATTATTACCTGTGAGGAAAACATAGATCGTCTGCTTTCGCTTGTAAACAGCAGGTATAACGGACTGACCATATGCACGGGTTCGCTTGGTGTTTCAAGTAAAAACGATATAGTACAGTTAATGGGAAAGTATACTGCTATGGGACGTGTTCATTTTGTGCATATGAGAAATGTTAAAATTTTAGAAAACGGCTTTGAGGAGTCAGCACATTATTCACCCTGTGGAAGTCTGGACATGGCAGAAATTATGAAAACGTTATATGAGAATGGTTTTGACGGATACATCAGACCTGACCACGGCAGAATGATTTGGGATGAGACTGGGAGACCGGGGTACGGATTGTATGACAGGGCACTGGGTGCCGCATATTTAACAGGTATATGGGAGGCACTTGAAAAGCTTGATTGCCGGATAGGTCAAAGGAGGCAGGAATGAAATTAACAAGAGGCTCAATACGTGATACTAAAATGTGGACAACTGCCGGTTTTAACCTTCCTTCATTTGATATAGAAAAAGTAAGGGAGAATACCGAAAAAGAGCCTGCATGGATACATTTTGGTGCGGGCAATATTTTCAGGGCTTTTCCGGCAAGATTACAGCAGTCCTTGCTTGATAGAGGGCTCAGTGATAAAGGAATTATAATTGTTGAGGGCTCAGGCCGAGAAATAATTGAGAAAATATATGTACCTCATGATAATTTAAGCGTCATGGTTACCCTGAAAACCGACGGAACAGCAGATAAAATTGTAATCGCAAGTATCGTGGAAGCTCTTGCCATGAGTGTGGAATATGCTGATGAGTGGAACAGGCTCAAGGAGATTTTCAGGAACAAAAGTCTGCAGATAGCCAGTCTTACCATAACAGAAAAAGGATACAGCCTCATGGACTCAAAGGGCGATTACCTTGATTCGGTTAAACATGATTTTGAATCAGGACCGTATGTCCCGGTAAGTTATATAGGAAAGCTTACATCCCTTCTTTATGAAAGGTACAAAGCAGGTAGGTTTCCCGTTGCACTAGTCAGTATGGACAATTGCTCACACAACGGTACAAAGCTTTACAATTCTGTTTGTGCTTATGTGAAGAGATGGATAATGGATAAAGTTGTTGAAAAAGAATTTGAAGATTATATAAATGATTCCTCACTTGTATCCTTCCCTTTGAGTATAATTGATAAAATTACTCCGAGGCCTGATGAAGGCGTTAAAGATATGCTGAAGAGCCTGGGCCTGGAGGATGCAGATATTCTAATAACAAGTAAAAATACTTATGTTGCTCCTTTTGTAAATGCGGAGGAATCACAATACCTTGTAATTGAAGATAAATTTCCAAACGGACGCCCTGAATTGGAAAGAGCAGGAGTTATATTTACCGACAGAGAAACCGTGGATAAAGTGGAAAGGATGAAGGTCTGTACTTGTCTTAATCCTCTTCATTCAGCGCTTGCCATATACGGATGCCTGCTTGGCTATAAATCAATATCTGATGAAATGAAAGATCCTCAGCTGAAAAAAATGGTTGAAATAATTGGATATAAAGAAGGGCTGCCCGTAGTTGTAAATCCGGGAATTATTAATCCGGGAGATTTTTTGAAGGAGGTTTTGGAAATCAGATTTCCAAATCCCTTTATACCAGATACGCCGCAAAGAATTGCTACAGATACCTCGCAAAAATTGGGCATACGTTTTGGAGAAACGATAAAAGCTTATATAACAAGCGAAGTCCTGGACGTAAAAAATTTAAAAATGATACCCTTGGTATTTGCCGGATGGTGCAGGTATTTAATGGGTATTGATGACAACGGTAAAGAGTTTTTGCCCAGTCCTGATCCTCTTCTTGAGGACATGCAGATGTATTTGAAGGATATTCGTTTGGGAGATAAAGGAGATTTTTACAAGGTCCTGCATCCGATTCTTTCAAATGAAATGATATTTGGAGTGAATTTATATGCTGCAGGGTTGGGGGAAGCAGTGGAAAAATATTTTATGGAACTGGCAGCAGGACAAGGTGCTGTAAGAGCTGCATTGTGCAAATATGTGAATTAGTCAGATAAAAATTGTTGTTTTGTCATTGCTGTTATTGATTATATACATGGAGAGTGAATAACTTGGATAATTTGGATAATTTTCAAATCATTATGAGACACGAAAATGAAAATAATAAGGAATATGTATTTCGGTTCTTACGTTTTAATATTATGACCTTAAAGATGCCTCCGGGGATAATTATAAAGGAAAATGAAATTGCAAATCTGCTTAATTTAAGCAGAACACCTGTTCATGAAGCTGTTCTTATGCTGAAAGAACAGTATTTGGTGGATGTTTTGCCTCAAAGCGGCTCCAAGGTATCTTATGTAGATTTGAATATCGTCAGGGAAGGTTATTTTTTGAGGAATATTATAGAGCCCGCAATTATTCGGGAAGTGGCAGGAAATATAAATACCAGTACATTAAAAAAACTTCAGGAAAATTTGGAGGAGCAGAAATATGCTTTGGAAAACCCGGACTACGTTGATTACTTCTTTGAGTTGGATGACAAATTTCACAGCATAATATATGAAGCTGCCAATAAGCCGCACATATGGTCATCTGTAAAAAATGTTACGTCACATTTTGACAGGGTAAGATATATGGATGCCATATTGATGTCCGGAGATAAACGAATGTTTATAGAAGACCATAACACAATATATCGTTTTCTTTTATCTGGCGTAACCAGAAATGATGATGTTGAAGCTTTCGTTGAACATCATATAGGTGCATATAAAAATAAATTCAATGAAATGATATCGACCTACAAGCAATATTTTTCTATCTGAAGCTGTCATTTTAATAAGAAGTTTTATTTTAGATACAATGTTCAGGTATGTAAATACAGGGAGCATTTATCATATAGGGTAGAGGATACCAAACAAAAATATTAAAGGAGATATTAGTATGAAGAAGCTAAGAAAGGTACTATCAATTCTATTAATTGTTTCGCTGATGCTTGCAACGGCTTGTCAGTCCGGTGACGGCAATACTTCAGCACCTGCATCTGACGGAGAAGGTAAAGAGGCTGCAAAGGACTACAAAATAGCAATTATGACCGGTACAGTTACACAGGGGGATGAGGTTTTTACAACTGTACAGAGGCTGGAACAGGAAAAAGGAAACATAATACATTTTACTATGCCCGATAACATCAGTTCAGAGCTGGAAACTATGATTTCCACAGCATTGAGTGTTGTTGAGGATGAAAGTGTAAAAGCAATGGTGCTGCCGGGAGTTGAAGGTTCCGTTGCTATGATGAACAGGATTAAGCAGGTTCGTCCTGACATGTTCTTCTGGGTCAATTCTCCGCAGGAGGACTCTTCTGTAATAGCTTCCACAGCTGATGTTTGTTTCAATGCAAATCTGCCGGAAACAGGAAAGCAAATGGCAGAGGCTGCTAAGGAAATGGGAGCTAAGCGTATATTCCATCTTTCCTTCCCAAGACATATGTCTCAGCAGATACTGCTTGAACGTCACGATATTATGAAGAAAAGAGCAGAAGAGCTGGGTCTTGAATTTATTGATATAACTACTCCTGACCCTACATCCGATGTTGGTGTTACGGGAACTCAGCAGTACGTACTTGAGAATGTTGCTCGTTTAATAGACGAATATGGCAATGACTCGGCATTTTTCGGAACAAATCCTACTCAGCTGGAACCTATGATTAAGGTTATAGTTGATAAAAAGGCAATCTTTCTTATGCCTCAGGACCCCACTCCTTTTACAGGATATCCAAGTGCTTTGGGTATAAAAATTACACCCGAAATGAAGGGCAATTATAAGTATGCACATGATCAGATTCGCGAAATTTTGGCAAGCAAGGGTATGACAGGCCGCGCAGGCAACTGGGCAGTTCCGCTTCCGGCAGTAGCCTACGGAGCAGGATACCAGTATGCATGTGATTATATTGAAGGCAAAACAAACGGAAAATTTGACAAAGATCATATAGTTAAAATTGTTAAGGAATTGGCAGGAGATGATTCAACTATTTCTGAATACCTGGATACATCAACAAATCAAATACTTAATAACTATTTGTTAATTACAAATGAGTACATGACATATTAACAGCAGCTTGAAATAAGCACAAATATGTGGAGAACGTTATATGCCAAATGCTTGTGCTTCAGGATTTCCGGGACCCGACAGCAATTGCCGTTTGCATGTCGGGCCGGGTTCTTATAATTAATGGAAGGAAGGTGACATCTTGGATTTCGAATATGTACTGGAAATGAATAATATCACTAAAGATTATTATGGTACACGAGTATTAAATGATGTCAGCATTAAAATAAAGCCAGGTGAAATTCATGCGCTGGTAGGGGAAAACGGTGCAGGTAAATCTACTCTTATGAACATACTTTTTGGTATGGGAGTCATTCATTCAACAGGCGGTTTTAAGGGCGAAGTACTGCTTGAAGGCAAGCCTGTCAACATAACATCTCCAATGGAAGCGATGCAAAAAGGCATTGGAATGGTGCATCAGGAGTTCATGCTTATAAACGGATATGAAATTGCCGAAAATATTAAACTTAACCGGGAAATAACAAGTCCGAATGTAATCAGCCGTTTATTCGGAAAAAGACTGCAGTCATTGAATAAAGTCCGAATGAGGGAAGAATCCAGGCAGACGCTTGACAGTCTAGGCATTGACCTGGATGAAAGCAAGAAGATCTCAGAACTATCGGTTGGACATAAGCAGTTTGTGGAAATTGCACGCGAGCTGGATAAAAGAGATATTAAGCTTATTGTACTGGACGAGCCCACAGCGGTATTGAGTGAAACTGAGGCTAAAATATTTCTGGAATGTGTAAAGAATGTACAAAAACAAGGTATTTCATTTATATTTATCAGTCACAGACTTAATGAGGTAATAAATTATTCAGACCATGTCACAATATTGAGGGATGGCGAAAGAGTAGGCTATTATGAAACAAAGGATCTGACGGCCATTCGTATTTCTGAGTTAATGGTTGGACGTGAGATAGACTTTTCAAACAGGGAATTCAGAGATATAGATCAGATGAGCACAGCCTTTGAGCTTAGAGATTTTACAGTTAATATGCCCGGCGAATCTGTACGCAATATTAATTTCAAAATTAAAAATGGAGAAATATTAGGAATAGGGGGTCTGGCAGGTCACGGGAAAATATCTATAGCTAATGGTATTATAGGTATGCATCCTTCTATGGGAACGGTTATATACAACGGCGAACCTCTTAAGACAGATAATACGCTTAACACATTGAAAAAACACATTGCATTTGTATCTGAGGACAGGCGCGGTGTGGGTCTGCTTTTGGATGAGTCCGTTGAAATGAATACGGTAGTAGCGGCTCTCAGAGTGAATAATGATTTTTTAATTAAAATGCCAGGTTTTACACAGTATGACAAAAAGCGTGCAGAGGAATTTACCGACAGAATGATAAAGGAGCTGGATATACGATGTACAGGGCATAAACAGCATGTTCGCAGCCTGAGCGGAGGAAATCAGCAAAAAGTCTGTATTGCCAAGGCACTGGCTATGAACCCGGAGGTTCTGTTTGTATCGGAGCCTACCAGAGGAATTGATGTAGGCGCAAAAAAGCTCATTCTTGATACGCTTGTAAAACTTAATAAGGAGCAGGGAATGACGGTTGTTGTTACATCAAGTGAACTTGCAGAGCTGCGATCTATCTGTGACCGTATCATTATTGTTACAGAGGGAAGTATTGCAGGTGTGCTGCAGCCGGATGATGAGGATTACAAGTTTGGTATGCTTATGAGCGGCGAAAAACTTCCGGAGAAAGAGGTGGGATAGTTGCAGAAAAATATAGTTTATAAGAAAATTGACATTCCAAGACTTATAGTTATTGCATTCGCAGTTGTACTGCTCGTTATGACATTTGTTATGAAGATGGACAGCGCATCCTTGATTTCTGACTCACTGAAAAGGGTGGGGATGAATCTTTTGTTCACACTGGCAATGATGCCGGGAATTCTTTGCGGCGTAGGGCTTAATTTTGCTCTCCCCATAGGAGTTATATGCGGTGCGCTGGCAGGGGTTATCACTGTTCAGATGAATATGACAGGTTTTGCAGGTATATTTGCAGCTATTATATTATCACTTCCTATGGCCGCAGCAGTCGGGTATTTCTACGGCAGGCTCCTCACAAATCTGAAAGGCTCAGAAATGATGATTGGAAATTATGTTAACTTTTCAGTAATTTCTATTATGTGCATAGCATGGGTGTACCTTCCGTTCACTAATGACAAAATTCTCTGGCCAATGGGTAAGGGAGTGAGAAGCACCATATTGATAGAAGAGAATTATGCATCTATCCTAGATAATTTTCTTGCTGTAAGAATAGGGGAAAAGCTTGTAATTCCTACAGGAACTTTTATTTTCGCAGGGTTGGTGTGTCTGCTGGTATGGCTTTTTTTCAGGTCAAAGACGGGTATCATGGTGAGGAGTGCCGGTACCAATGAGGTGTTTGCCAAATCCATAGGAATAGATGCCGATAAAACAAAGGTTATAGGGGTTGTAATGTCCACAGTTCTGGCTGCCGTGGGTTATGTTGTTTTTGCACAGAGCTATGGATTTTACCAGCTGTATTCTGCACCTATGATGATGGCATATCCGGCAATTGCTTCTATTTTGATAGGAGGAGCCACTCCTAAAAAGGCAACCATGACACATATTGTTATGGGTACGTTCGTCTACCAGTTTATTATGACCCTGTCATTGCCGGTTACCAGCAATCTGGTTGATGCAAACAATATGTCTGAGATTCTTCGAATGATTATCAGCAACGGAATTATCCTGTATGCATTGACAAAAATGGATGGGGGGAAGATTTGATGAATAAATCAATGTCTGATAGAATACTGGAATTTCTGAAAACATACGCGGTCACCATAATGTTTTTTGTACTGTGTCTGGTTTTTATGAAGCTCAGCAGACAATCCTTCAACTTTATTGTGGGAGAAACAATTACAAGACTGCTTCGTAATGCTGTGCTGGTGCTTTCGCTGCTCATACCTGTTCTATGCGGTCTGGGATTAAATTTTTCAATAGTTCTTGGAGCTATGGCAGGTCAGATAGGTCTGTTTGTTATTACACACTATGGTATAGGCGGAATAAACGGCTTAATTATCGCTTCCGTCATAGGGGTTGTCTTATCCGTTGCCTTTGGGTATGCAACAGGAAGACTGTACAACAGAACAGTGGGACAGGAAATGATAACAGGCATGATTGTAGGTTTTTTTGCAAAGGGTATATATCAACTTGTATTTCTTGTGCTTCTGGGACCTGTAATACCCATGAAAAATCCGGAAATGATGATTTCCAACGGCATAGGGTTAAAAAATACAATAGCTTTGGATGGTGTTAAAAATACTTTAGAAAGTATATTCTTTTTAAAATTGAATTGGTTTATATTGCTTTGTGCGTGTATTATGCTGGTTGTTACATTCATCGCAGTACTGCTGAAATCAAGGCGCAGAAAAATATCAGTTTCTAAAGCTGCTCTTAAGAGCAGAACTCTCATTATAGCATCCGTACTTGTATGGCTCGCATATGGATCGGGAATGATGCTTCCTGCAGTGCATAAAGTGTATATCAATACCAACATACCGCTGGTTACGGTGGCTGTCATAGTCCTTTTCTGTCTCTTTAATACATTTATAAGTTCAACAAAGCTAGGTCAGGATTTTCGTACAGTAGGACAAGATTTAATGGTTGCCAGGGCATCAGGTATAAATGTGGCTAAAACAAGGATAATTGCGGTTATATTGTCTACGGCAATTGCCAGCATAGGGCAGATTATATATCTGCAGAGCATGGGAGTTGTTACTACATACTCCAGCCAGGATAACGTGGGGACTTATGCGGTTGCGGCACTGCTTGTAGGAGGAGCCTCCATAAAGAAGGCAAATATAGGTCATGTATTTTTGGGAATAGTTATGTTTCATATTTTATTTTTTACAACACCTCTGGTTGGAATGTATCTGTTTAATGACAGCCAAATTGGCGAATATTTCCGTGTATTTATATGTTATGGTATCATAGCCGTTTCACTGGTGCTCTATGTATTCAAGGAGAATATGGAAAGGCGCAAGGAAACCAAGGAGCTGGCAGAGCAGGAAAATACATCACGATAGAAAATTATAAAATTAAATATAAATTAAAGGGAGAACTATTATGGGTAAAAGAGTAAAACTTGGATTTATAGGAACAGGTATAGCTGCTTCAAGCTTACATTGGCCTGCTATAAAGGAATTGCAGGATATATATGAGGTAACTGCTGTTTCCGGCAGAAATCCGGATAAGACCAGGGCATTTGCCGAAATGGCAGGAGCAGGCAAAATGTATGCAGATTACAGAGAGCTGCTTAAGGATTCGGATGTGGAAGCGGTTTTAGTGTCTTATACAACAGGACAGAATTGTGAAATAGCTGTTGCTGCAATAGAGGCAGGAAAACATGTGCTGGTTGAGAAGCCTATTGCGCCAGCAATAGAGCAGGCAAGAGAAATGGTTCTGGCTTCCAGAAAGGGAAATGTTATAACTGCAGTAGGAGAGAACTGGTATTACTGGTCTATACTGCCTGCTGTTCGTGAGCACATTAAAAAAGGGACCATTGGAAAACCGGAGCTTATGTTTACGTGCAGTCTCAGCAAGATGGATTTGAATGATAAGCATATTTCCCAAAGTACATGGAGATTGGGTGCCAGGAATGGACTTATTGTTGATGGCGGCGTACATCTGACTGCGCTGCTGAGACAGATGTATGGACCTATTGCAGCCGGTATCGGTTCAACTCACAAGCTGCGTGAAATATGGACTGAGAATGATACTTTGTCATATCAGTTTATGTTTGAAAACGGCATGTCAGGCACATATCTGAGAAGCGCCTATGCGGCAGGCTTCCCCTTTGGTGCAAACATGGTACTGTTTGGTACAAAGGGAACAATACTTTTTAGGGACTGGTTCCAGGAGCTTGAGATTATAACAGAGGAAGGTACAACCACAGAAAGCTATAAGAGAGCTGAAGCAGGCTTTATTCCTCAGTTTCGTAACTTCTATGAAGCTATACAGGGAAATGAAAAGTGCAATTACGATTTCGAAGATGGATATATTGACCTCCAGGCTATTCTGGGCGGTACAGAAACAGGCGAAAAGTGGGAAGAACTTCGTTTTCCGCCGCTGCCGTAAGGAATACAGACTATGAAAGAACTCAAAAAAAAGAGAGAAGAATTATTAACTAAGGGTATTGACACGGAGGTTGAAAAGGCATTTGAGCTTGTCTATACATATGATGAGATGAAAATTTGTGTCAATTCCTGCACATTTGATGAGGTTAAGACAATACTTTGTGATGACATATCGGTTGGCGGAAAACAAATGCATGAGATACACGAGGTTATAAATCACTACAATGCTTTCTGCCACATAAAGAAAGCTTTGAAAGATAATGTACAGCCAGGAGAGAAAATGCTGCGTGAGCTTCATCGCATTTTGAAAATGAATATTATTGATGGAGGACAGTACCGTCAGGTGGATTATCAGGATATTAAAGGACGTCCTGTTCCTCCTCCGGCAAAGGATGTGACTGCTTCTATGACTCCTGTGTATGATAGGCTTGATTCTTTTAAAGCTGATATGGAATTTGTGGAGATATGCAGGCTTCATGCTGAAATCACACGCATTCATCCATTTCAGTCACTTAATGGCGCAGCTGCACGTTTGATGGCTAACTACCTGCTTATGCGAGTCGGCTGGCTGCCTGTATCCTTCAGCCCTGAGATTTTTGAAAAATATTTTTCTCTTCTTAACAACTACTATGAGACAGGAGATATCAAGCCTTTTTCGGACTTTGTGGCAGAAGTTGAAGTCATGCGGCTGGATTCTCACTTAAATTGTTAAATGTAAATACACCCCTGATCGCATGGAAAAATTCTCTTTGCGATTTGCCGGTTTAGTTTTTTAAATATATAAAGGAGGAATATAACATGAACTTATTGGATATAAAAAGACTTCCGGATTTACTAACATCTTCTGACGGCAGAAAAATAACCACCAGCAAAGAATGGGAGCAAATCCGCAGGCCTGAAATAGTTAATTATTTCCTTGATGAAGTATTCGGACGTTTTCCGGAGAAGCCAAATGACCTTACATTTGAAGTAACAGATTATGTTCCTGATTCACTTGGTGGAAATGCTGTCCGTAAAACCGTCGTTGCTTCTTTTTCAGGGCCTTATGGTTCATGGTCATTTCCATTTTGGATGTTTGTGCCTAAAAGACAGCATCCGGTAGGCGCATTAGTGCTCATATGCAACAGGAGCAAGGAAGAAAATCTGGATATCACAAGGGAAATTAAAAGCCCTTTCTGGCCGGTTGAAGAAATTGTGGAACGCGGTTATGCCGCAGTGTCCTTTCATAATGAAAGCCTTGATACGGATGTAGATGATGGATTCCTGAACGGGGTGCAAAGATGCTTTACAAATGACAGAAGGTCTGATGACTGGGCTGCTATTTCGGCATGGGCGTGGGGAGCAATGAGAGTGATGGATTATTTGCAGGAGGACAGCTTAATTGACAATAACAGAATTGCTGTTGCAGGACATTCCAGAGGCGGAAAGACATCACTTTTCACAGGTATGATGGATGAAAGATACAAAGCCGTATTCTCAAGCTGTTCAGGCTGCATGGGCTCTGCGCTTACACGCTTTAAGGACGGAGAAACAGTTGCTCAGATAAATGATGTATTCGGATACTGGTTCTGTGACAGTTTCAAAAAATATAACGACAGAGAGTTTGAAATGCCATTTGAACAGCACATGCTTCTTGCATCCATAGCTCCAAGGCTGCTGTATGTTACCAGTGCTACGGAAGACGATTGGGCAGATCCGGATGCCGAGCTGGCCGCAGCTAAGCTGGCAGGAGATGCCTATGCCCTGTATGGTATAAAAGGGCTGGATAATAAAACATATCCTGTTCCTGACAAAGCTTTGCACGGCAGAAATGTAGGATATCACCGAAGGACCGGAGAACATAATCTTAAAACCTTTGACTGGAATTTGTTCATGGATTTTGTAGATGCCAGATGGTAGGATCGGAGGTGGGATATGTACATAGGAACAGCACCGGCCAACAAGGCAGGGTATATAAACAATAACTTTAAAGAGGTGCATGACTTTCTTATATCGAAGGATCTCAGTGCTCTGCCTTTAGGCAGAATTGAGATCTGCGATGGAATCTTTGCAGATGTACAGGAATATATGACAGTGCCTTCGCACAGCGTAAGATTTGAAACTCATGAGGTGTTTCTCGACATACATTATATGATAAGCGGTAAAGAATCGGTGGATATTGCGGACTTAAATGAGCTAAGTGCCGAAGCACCATATGATTTGGAAAAAGATATCGCATTTTACAGTGAAAAATCACAGACTGCAGCTAAAAAGATTATTTTAAATCCGTCTGAATTTATAGTTGTAGCACCGGGAGAGGCTCATAGACCGAAGTGTTCTGTGGAAGAGCCATGTACCGTTAAAAAAATTGTTTTTAAAGTAAGGAAAGTAAGCTGATGAGGTGAAGAATTATGAGAATAAGCTCAGAGAAGATGTTTGAAGTATTTAAGGATAAGTTAATCCATTATGGAGTAAATGATGATACGGCATCGAAGTCTGCGGAAAACTTGGTGGAAAACAGTCTGAACGGAGTATATTCCCACGGAGTGAACCGGTTTCCCAGAGTTATATCATATTTGAAGAAGGGGTACATAAAGCCTGACAATAAACCTGAATGTATTGCGTCCTTCGGAGCTCTTGAGAAATGGGACGGCAATCTGGGGATGGGCAATACTAATGCAGCCATATGTATGGACCGTGCAGTTACATTGGCAGTACAGTATGGCATAGGCTGTGTTGCATTGAGAAATACAAACCATTGGATGTGCGGAGGCGCATATGGCATACAGGCTGCAAAAGCAGGCTGCATAGGTATATGCTGGACAAATACACAGCCTAACATGCCTGCGTGGGGAGCAGTTGACAGGCGAATAGGAAACAATCCTCTGGTATTCAGCATTCCTTATGGTAATGGATATATTATGGTAGACGGAGCAATGGCTCAGTTTTCCTATGGAGCTATAGAATCGGCACGCATTGCGGGACGCCAGCTTCCAGTGGCAGGAGGTTTTGACAGTAACGGTCAGCTGACCTGTGATCCGGCAGAAATAGAGAAAACATGGAGAGTGCTTCCTGTAGGATATTGGAAAGGTTCCGGCTTTTCAATACTTATGGATATGATAGCCGCAGCACTGTCGGAAGGAAATTCAACCAGTGATGTGGGAAAGCTCAGTTCAGATGAATATGCATTGAGCCAGGTATTCATAGCTATTGATTTAAAACACTCTTCTCAAAGCTCAGACGACATTATAAAGCGCATTATAGAAGATGTAAAGAAATCCGAGAGAGCAGATGAAACTGCTGAGGTTCGGTATCCCTCCGAGAGGGCGCATGCGGTTTATAAAGAGAATTCAGATAAGGGAATTCCTGTGGACGACAAGATATGGGAGCAGATTTTAAATCTGTAGGAGGTATTTATGAACGAAATAATTCGAAAAATATCATTAACGGGCATAGTTCCTGTAATTAAAATCAATGATGCTGAAAAAGCGGTTCCTCTTGCAAGAGCACTATGTGACGGCGGAGTTCCCGTGGCTGAAATAACCTTCAGAACCCAACAGGCTGAAGAAGCAATTGCAAGGGTTACCAGGGAGCTGCCGGAGATGCTGGTAGGCGCCGGAACGGTTCTGACTGCTAAGCAGGTTGACAGAGCAGTGGATGCAGGGTGCAAGTTTATTGTAAGTCCCGGATTTAACTCTAAGGTTGTTGAGCATTGTATAAAGAAAGGAATTCCTGTTACTCCGGGGTGTTTAACTCCCGGCGACATAGAAAGAGCATTGGAACTGGGAATCGATGTTGTGAAGTTTTTCCCTGCAGAAGCGTCCGGCGGAATTAAAATGATAAAAGCACTTTCAGGACCTTACAGCAATGTGAGATTTATACCCACAGGAGGGATTGATGCAGGTAATATTAATGAATATCTTTCTTTTCCAAAGGTTCTGGCATGCGGGGGAAGCTGGATGGTTCCTGAAGATGCAATAAAAGAAGGAGACTTCAAAAAAATCACAGAACTTGCACGTGAGGCCGTGAAAAATGTACTGGGATTTAAGCTTGCACATGTGGGCATCAATTGTGAAAATGAAGAGCAGTCATTGCAGATTGCAAAAATATTTTCAGATATGTTCGGCTTTGATGTAATCAAAGGTAACAGCTCCAACTTTGCGGATAAAGCTGTTGAGGTAATGAAAGAACCTTACAGAGGCACGCATGGACACATAGCAATTAAAACAAATTATATTGACCGTGCGGTAAATTATCTTACATGCAGGGGTTACAGTTTTGACAGCTCAACAGCAAAGTATGATGCAGGCAATAATTTGAAGGCCATATATCTGGAAAATGAGCTTGGTGGATTTGGTATACACCTTGTGCAGTAACAGGAGGATGAAATGAGTGTAAAAAATGTAGTGACTTTCGGCGAAATAATGTTAAGACTTGTGCCTGGAGGATATCTTAGATTTGTACAGACTGACAATTTTGAAGCCACATATGGCGGAGGAGAAGCGAACGTAGCTGTATCTCTGGCAAACTTCGGCTTAAATGCTGAATTTGTTACGAAGCTTCCAAAGCATGAAATAGGTCAGGCAGCAGTGAATTCTCTCAGAAGATACGGAGTTGACACCTCAAAAATAGTGAGAGGCGGAGACCGAGTGGGTATATATTATCTGGAAAAAGGTGCATCACAGAGACCTTCAAAAGTCATATATGACAGAGCATATTCATCAATAGGAACGTCTGCTTCTGAGGATTTTGACTGGGATAAAATATTTGAAGATGTTGAGTGGTTTCATTTTACAGGAATTACTCCTGCACTTGGCGATAATGTGGCGGATATTTGCCTGGAAGCTTGTAAAAAAGCAAAGGAAAAAGGAATTACAATAAGCTTTGACCTTAATTACAGAAAAAATCTATGGTCTGTCCAAAAAGCACAGGAGGTAGTTACAAAGCTCACACCCTACATAGATGTTTGTATTGCCAATGAGGAGGATGCAGAAAAGGTATTCGGTATCAAGGCTGACAACACAGATGTGGAAAGCGGCAGACTGAGCCACGACGGATATAAACAGGTTGCTGAGAAAATGGTCAGGAAATATGGTTTCAAGCTTGTGGCCATAACGTTGAGAGAAAGTATTTCTGCAAGTGACAATAATTGGTCAGGGATACTTTATGACGGGATGGAATTCTTTTTCTCCAAAAAGTATGAAATTCACATTGTAGACAGAGTAGGAGGGGGAGATTCCTTCGGAGCAGGACTCATTTATGCTCAGCTGAATGGTTATTCACCTCAGAAAGCAATAGAGTTTGCCGCTGCGGCAAGCTGCCTGAAGCAGACAATTGAGGGTGACTTCAACCAGGTGTCGATTTCCGAGGTAAAAGCACTTGCAGGCGGAGACGGGTCAGGAAGGGTGCAAAGGTAATTGCAAAAAATATAAAAAATAAATTTTATTTGATTATCTTTTATTTGGAACTTTAAAATAATAAGAGGTCTGAAGATCATTGAAGACAATGGATTTCAGACCTTTGTGACGAGATAAAAATATACAATTTTAATAATTCTTTGTAAAATTTTTTCGTATTTTTAAATGTTACAATTTTGTAATCAATACGAAAACAAAGGAATCATGTAAATCGTCAGTAAGGTCAGTTCTTGTATATGAAGGCTGATACCTTTCACCTTTGATTTCTTTAAAATCCGCGTGAAAAAGAAAAAACATCTGCAATAACTTGACTGGTTAATCCCAAAAACCTTAAATTTCTACAAAAATATATATAGTTTTCAACATATCCCTGCAAAAAACTTTATTTGTGTTAAAATTAATATACCAAAAGCAAAAATAAATGAGGGAGGGATAAACTTGAAAAAATTTGTTTTGAGATTTGGAGGAACCATAGCAAGCCTTGCTTTGATGATAACATCTTTAAATGTAAATGAGACTTGTCATTTTTTTATCCTTCAGCCAAAGCTTCCAAAAGGTGCTGAAAAGCTTCGTAAAATCTGATGTATAATGAAATTATTCAATGGGTAGCAGATGAATTGGTGCTAAATAATGTTATTAATTCAGAGGACATAGAGCTTTATACATATGGTATTCAGCAGGGTCTGTTAATTCTACTGAATATTCTGACAATAGTTATTGTCGGACAAATATTCGGGATGCTGTTGCAGAGCGTAGCCTTTATGATATCCTACATACCTTTAAGAATATATGCAGGGGGATATCACGCGAGGACCCCAGCGGGATGTTACATTGGTTCTGTAATACTAATTGTTGCAGTGCTCTTGGGAATAAAACTCATACCATGGACGAATTTTATTTGTGTAACGATTGCCTTGATTTCAGGATATGTTGAACGGTATGGCATGAATCGTGATATAATGTCAAAAGACCTTTCAACACATGAATTGATAAATGAGCTTACAGATGAGCAAATAATGGCACTAACTGCTAATTGTACTGTTAGTCACAGGTTAGATCCTAGGGATTATTACTATATTACGAGTGAAAATAAAACATATGCAAAGATTACATTTTCATGGTCATGGGATGCAGAGCCGATATTCAAGGGAATAGATATCATTGGTTTTGGTTGGTATGCTCAAATGTATGTAGATACAAGTACATCATATGTGAATTTATATTATTATGATACATACGATGGATCGAGAAGAACCGAACTGCACAGATTTACCCAATATCAAACTTACAATGTATCGGATGAACTTCAGTTATTTGTAGGAGGAGAATACCCCAAAAGTGGTTCAGGTGCTTTGAATTTATATTGTACTGGTAAAAATCAAAATTTAGGAGTATCATATAAATATGGACATACTTATTTTGGGATAGGTGCACCGAGTATTGCTGCTCCTTTTGGAATAGGATTCACATTTACACAGTATGTTACAGCGTATCCAAGTCCTATTGTAACTGGTCATATAAACTAAAATAATCATTAGTAACGGATCTGCCTCAAGAGGGCTTATATAGTAAATGATTTGGTTGTTTTACTGGCAACATTAGACTTTGTAGCAGATTCGTTATTTAATAATTATACTATAATCTGCAGGGTATATTATATGGGGAGGTATTATGCAAACATCAAAATCAACTGTTATTGGATTATTGATTTGTCTTACAAGTCTTTACTTTTTACATGATATAGGGATGGGAATGATATTTGATATTATAGGAGTTATTGGATTTCCAATTGGTGTAATTGTAACATTAATAAGCATATGGTCTTAAACTTAGCACATAAATATATGGAGTAGTGTTATGAGCAATGAAAAAAATATATTTATAGAATCGTCACAGGAATTTTTTTATAGTTTTCGAATAACGAACATACGTGGGAAATAATTAATTTTGTTGTTTTTTTGTGGTGAAAAAAGTATAACATAAAGAGAGTACTTCTCGCTATTTATTTATTAGATTTTATTAGTAACAGTAGTATTCTGTGGATTTGTGTGTAAACTCGTAGATTTTTCCACAAATCCACAGTTTAAATGCTTTAATGTAACACATGTATTGTAATCCTATATATTTAATATTAAAAAAACAAATTTTTATTTGATTATTAATAAAAAATGTGATATAATATAACAAAGATGGAATTTTTGACAGAAAGAGTGGGGTAGCCCACTCTTTCTGATTGTAATGTTAAAAGCAGGGTAAAGGAGAAGATATGAGTAAAAAATCCATAGAAGAGTCAGTACAGAAAATGGTGGAGGCTGTTATAAAAAACACAGACATTGAACTGGTTGACATCGAATATGTAAAAGAAGGACCGTTTAAGTATTTAAAAGTATACCTTGACAGACCGTGCGGAATAACCGTTGATGATACTGCTGATGTGAGCAGGGAATTAAATAAAAAACTGGACGATGCCGATTTAATAAAGGAACAGTACTTTTTGGAGGTATCATCACCGGGAATTGAAAGACCTTTTAAAAAGGATGCAGATTATCAGAAAAACATAGGAAAGAAAGTGGAAGCTAAATTCTTTAAACCTATAGACGGCAGAAAATCTGTAATAGGCATATTAAAGGAAAAAGATGAAAATAAAGCAGTTATAACCACTGATGATGAAAATATTGCAATTGAGCTTAAAGATATTTCTAAGATAAATAAAGTGATTGAGGACTTTTAAGGGAGGGTATGATGAATAAGGAAATATTAAATGCGTTAAGCGAACTCGAAAAAGAAAAGGGAATTCGCAAGGACGTTGTTTTGGAGGCAATCAGGGCTGCATTAGAAACGGGATACAAGAAAAATTTCAGCAAGGCAACAAATTTTTCTATAGATATTGATGAAGAAAATGGAGAATATAAGCTGTTTCAGGATAAGACTGTAGTGGAAACAGTTGAAAATCCAAATCAGGAAATAACCGTTGAGGATGCCAGAGCCATCGATACGAAGTATGATATCGGGGATGTAGTTAAAATTGAAATTAAGCCTAAAAAGGATTTTGGACGTATTGCTGCACAGACAGCAAGGCAGGTAATACTTCAGAAAATCCGTGAGGCTGAAAGAGAATCAATATTCAGTGAGTTTTACGGAAGAGAGTCAGATATACTCACAGGCGTGGTTCAAAGAGAAAGCAAAGGAAATATTTATGTAGATTTGGGAAAAATTGAAGGAATTATCAGTATTAATGAACAAATACCAGGCGAATCATACAATCCCGGAGACAGAATAAAGACTGTTATAGTTGAAGTGAAGAATTCAGGCAAGGGAGCAAGCATAATGCTTTCAAGGAGTCATCCTAACCTTGTAAAAAGATTGTTTGAGCTGGAGGTTCCGGAAATACATGACGGGACAATAGAAATTTATTCTATATCGAGAGAGGCCGGCTCAAGAACAAAAATAGCCGTGTTTTCCAATGATCCTAATGTTGAACCAATTGGCTCATGTGTAGGTAACAAAGGAACAAGAGTTAAAAATATTATTGATGAAATATGTCAGGAGAAAATAGACATAATAATCTATGACAAGAATCCTGAAAAATTTATTGCAAACAGCCTTGGACCTGCAAAGATAGTAAAGGTTACCGCAAATGAAAAGGAAAAAAGCGCGGTAGCGGTTGTTCCAGATAATCAATTGTCTCTTGCAATAGGAAAAGAAGGACAAAACGTGAGACTGGCGGCTAAGCTGACAGGCTGGAAAATTGACATCATAAGCGAGTCGCAGGAAAAGGAAAGAAGCTCCGAGGAGGAAGTATGAAAACCCGTAAAATACCTTTGAGAAAATGTATCGGATGCATGGAGAGTTTTCCTAAAAAAGAATTATGCAGAATAGTAAAGAATAAGGATAATGAAATACACTTTGATGCTACCGGAAAATTAAACGGCAGAGGTACATATATATGTAAAAAAACCGAATGCTTAGAAAAAGCCATCAAGTCAAAAAGGCTGGCAAAATCACTTGAGGCTGAAATACCTGAAGAAGTGTATGAAGAAATAAAGGCAGCGATTGAAAAGAATGAATAAAATATATTCCATGCTCGGAATTGCCAGAAAAGGCGGAAAAATATCAATAGGCTTTGATGCTTCTTCTTTAGATGTTAAAAGCAGAAAAAGCATTCTGGTTTTAATAGCGGCAGATGGTTCAGATAAAACAAAAGAAAATATACGATTTTTATGTGACAAATACGACATTAAATATGTTGAATATGGAGAAAAAGAAATCCTGGGAAAAAATCTCGGGAGAAAGGTGGTGAGTGTTTTGTCAGTTAACGATACAAACATAGCATCATATTTATTAAATAATATATAATCCGGAGGTGGCTTAATGAGAATATACGAACTAGCAAAAGAGTTAAAAATGAACAGCAAGGACCTGGTAACACTGGCAGAACAGGAATTGGGAATTACAATCAAGAATCATATGAGTTCTATTACTGATTTGGAAGTCATAAGGCTTAAAAAAGCATTAAACATAATAAATAACAATAAAAAGGCAAAAGGTGCAAAGCCTGTTATAATTGATGATGAGCCCTTAGTTGATGAACACATAGACTTAAAGCAGGCAAAGCTGAAAAAAGTTGATAAAAATTTAATTGCTCCTGTAAAAAAACAGCCAATACAGCCAAAGCAGTCAGCCAATACAGCTAACGAGCCGGACAAAAGCAGCAGCCAGGGTAACAACAGAAACAACAATAACAACAATAACAATAATAAAAACAAAAATAATAAAAGCGGTAATAACAATTTTAACAAAAATAACAATAATAACAATAAATCAAAGAATAAACAGCCGTATACTCAGCAGCAAAAACCTGTTGAGCAGGAAGAAAAAAAACATCAGCCCAAGATTAAAAATATAGAAATTGAAGAACCTATAATAGTCAGAGAATTTGCTGACAAATTAGGTGTACCTGTTAATCTTGTTATTTCAAAGCTCATACTTCTTGGAATTATGGCAAACATGAATCAGGAAATTGATTTTGACACGGCACAACTGATAGGCGAAGAATTAAATGCTAAGGTTTCTAAAATAGAGGTTGTTGATGAGCTGCAAAATATAGAAGAATCATTGATGAACAGTGATTCAGATGACGAAAAGGATTTGCAGCCAAGACCGCCGATAGTAACAGTTATGGGTCACGTTGACCACGGCAAGACATCACTCCTTGATGCAATAAGAAATACAGCAGTTACCGAACATGAAGCAGGTGGAATCACACAGCATATAGGTGCATCACAGGTTGAAATAAACGGGAAAAAAATAACCTTCCTTGATACTCCGGGACATGAGGCCTTTACTGCTATGAGAGCCAGGGGAGCGAAGGTTACTGATATAGCAATTATAGTTGTAGCTGCGGATGATGGCGTTATGCCTCAGACAATAGAGGCAATAAATCATTCTAAAGCTGCAGGCGTACCTATCATAGTTGCCGTAAATAAAGTCGATAAACCTACAGCCAACATGGACAGAGTAAAACAAGAGCTTTCAGAGCAGGGAATTATTTCTGAGGACTGGGGCGGAGATACAATATTTGTTCCCGTTTCCGCAAAAAAACATATGGGTATTGAAGACCTGCTTGAAATGATTTTGCTTGTTGCTGAAGTTCAGGAATTTAAAGCTAATCCTAACAGAGCGGCAAAAGGTACTATTATAGAAGCAAAGCTTGATAAAGGAAGAGGACCGGTTGCAACTGTTCTTATAGAAAAAGGAACTCTGAACAAGGGCGATGTGGTATTGGTAGGCGGCGCTTACGGAAAAGTAAGAGCAATGTTCAATTCAAAAGGTAAAAAGATCAACCAGGCAGGTCCCTCTGTACCAGTAGAAATTCTGGGACTGAACGAAACTCCGCAGGCAGGAGATATATTGGTTGTGATGGATAATGAAAAGGATGCTAAAAATATTGCTGAAAAACGCAAGGATAAGAGACATCAGGAAACAATGAATGCAACCTCGAAGGTTTCATTGGATGACTTGTTTGACAGAATACAAAAAGGCGAGGTAAAGGATTTAAATATCATCATTAAGGCTGATGTGAGCGGTTCAATTGAAGCTGTAAAACAATCACTGCTGAAGCAAAGCATGGATGAAGTTAAGGTTAATCCTATACACGGTGGAGTTGGCGGAATCAATGAAAATGACGTTATGCTGGCTGCAGCATCAAATGCTATCGTTATAGGTTTTAACGTAAGACCTTCTATTGCGGCAATGGAGCTTGCAAAAAAAGAAAATGTTGATATTCGTACCTATAATATAATCTACCAGGCTATTGAAGATATTCAGCAGGCTGTAAAAGGAATGCTGGCACCTGTCTACAAGGAAGTTGTAATGGGCAGAGCTGAAGTAAGACAGACATTTAAGGTTCCTAATGTCGGTATTGTCGCCGGCGTATATGTAACAAGCGGTAAAATCACAAGGAAGTCTAAAATCAGACTGCTGAGAAATGATATAATCCTTCATGATGGAGAAATTTCTTCACTCAAGAGATTTAAAGATGATGTATCCGAGTTAAACACCGGATATGAAGGCGGAATAGGTATAGAAAAATATAATGATATTAAAGAAGGCGACTCTTTAGAAGCATATGTAATGGAAGAAATAAAAAGATAGTCACCAGAAAAGAGGTATAACATGGCAAATAGAAGAAATACAAGATTGTCAGGTGAAATGAAAAAGGTTATATCCGAAGTAATCAGAAATGAGGTTAAGGATCCTCGAATATCAGAGCTGTTAAGCGTAACAGATGTAAATGTTACAGAAGACCTTAAATATGCAAAAGTATTTATTTCTGTATACGGAGATGCTGAGCCTACTTTGGCGGCATTGAAAAGTGCAAAGGGTTTTATAAGAAAAGAAGTAGGCAAAAGAATTAAAATGCGTTTAACTCCGGAATTAATTTTTGAAAAAGATGATTCCATAGAAAAAGGCATATACATGGCAAGCCTTATAAACAAGGTTATAGAAGAAGAGAACAGGAAGACTGGGGATGAATCTGATGATGAATGATGTTAAAGAAATATTTAATTTAATAAATAGTTCTCAGAATATCTGCATCGCAGGACATAAAGCTCCCGACGGAGACTGTATAGGGTCTGTAATGGCCCTATACGAGTTTCTTAAGCCTTGCGGCAAGAATCTTACAGTATGTATTGACGGTACAATTCCTTTTAACTATACGGCCTTTGTGGAAAAAAATATTATTGCAGAGGAATATGACGGCAGTGAATTTGATTTGCTGTTTATCCTTGACTGCAGTGATGCACAAAGATTAGGTAAGTTCAGTGATGTATTTAAAAATTCAAAAAAAACTGTATGCATTGATCATCACAAAACAAATGACAGCTATGCAGACATAAATATAATAGATTCAAACATGAGTTCAACAGGAGAGCTTCTGTATGACATTCTGAAGACTTCCGAACGGCAATTGACAAAGAAGATAGCCGAATACATATATGTAGCAATATTGACAGATACGGGAAAATTCAGCTATTCCAACACCACGGGACAGACTCATCAAAAGACCGCAGAGCTTATTGAACTGGGAGTGAACGTGGCTGAAATAGATAACATGATTTATAATTCAAAGCCTTCAAATGTTGTAAAAGCATTTATTGAATGCATAAGTGGGATTGAGCTTTATTATGACAATAGATTCGGTATTGCATCAATCACAGGAGACATTCTTGAAAGAAACAATGTCAATATGGGAGATATAGATGGAGTTGTTGAATTTATAAGAGAAATTAAGGAAGTTGAAGTTTCTTGTGTTCTAAAGGAATATGAAGGAAAAAATACTAAAGTCAGCCTCAGGTCCAAGAATAATATAGATGTATCTGATGTTTCGCTTATATTCGGCGGAGGTGGACATGCGAAGGCAGCAGGATTTGAAATTGAGGATACCGTGGAGAACACCAAAAAATTATTAATTGAAACATTTAAAAAACAATTTGGAGAGTAATGAACGGAATATTAAACATTTTAAAACCGACCGGAATGACATCTCATGATGTGGTAAGCAGTGTAAGAAAAATTTTGAACATGAAAAAGGTTGGCCATGCAGGAACGCTCGATCCTAATGTAGCGGGAGTCATGGTTATTTGCGTGGGAAAAGGAACAAAACTCAGTGATTATCTGATGAACGGCGACAAGGAATATGTATGTGAATTGGTTTTAGGACAAAGCACCGATACACAGGACAGCTATGGAATTATAGTAAGTCGGGATGATTCGGTAAATGTGAGCAGGGAAGACATAATAAATGTCCTGAAAGAGTTTGAAGGGGAGCAGATGCAGGTTCCTCCCATGTATTCAGCTGTAAAATTAAACGGCAAAAAATTATATGAATATGCAAGACAAAATATAGCTGTGGAAAAACCAGGCAAGCTGATTGATATTAAGGAAATTAAACTTTTAAGATTTGAGGAAAAAAGAGTTTTAATGAGGGTTAAGTGCTCTAAAGGAACCTATATGAGAACACTTTGCAATGATATAGGAGAGAAGCTGGGAATCTTTGGTCATATGGGCGTTTTAATAAGAACGGAAGCTAAAGGTTTACATATTGAAAATTCTGTAACTCTTGATGAGCTTAAGTTCTTATTTGATAATAACAGACTTGGCGACTGTCTTTTACCTATTGATGAAGTTTATCCTTTAGAAAGGGTAATTGTTGATGAAAGGTATTACGACAGGCTTACTGCAGGCAATGATGTATGTGCAGCTGAAACTTCTTTAAACGGAAGAGAATTTTACATTTATTGTAAAGATGAGCTTATCGGAATAGGGAAAAAAACAGGCGAAAATATGGTTAAAATAGAAAAAATGCTCATGTAGGCTATAGGTGGTACAAATGAAAAATAAAAACGGATCATGTATTGCTATTGGTAATTTTGATGGCATTCATATCGGTCACGACGCATTGATAAGACGTATGATTGAGCTAAGCCACGAAACAAATCAAGACAGCATAATAATTACATTTAAATTTGTAAAAAAGGATTTAAAAAAATCAAATTACAATATAAAATATATAAATTCAAGAAACATTAAGCTGGAATTGTTAAAATCCTATAGTGTGACAGATGTAGTTGAAATTGAGCTGGACGATGTAATTTCAAAGTATTCGCCTGAACAGTTCATTCAGGAAATTTTGATAGATAGATATAATGCTAAGAATATTGTAGTGGGATATAATTTCACCTTTGGATACAAAGCCTGTGGCAATGTCAATACATTGAGAGAATTTCAGGATAAATACGGTTACAGAGTTGAAGAAATTTATCCGGTTAAATATAATGGTATTGCAGTAAGCAGCACTTTAGTGCGGAATTTATTAAATGAAGGCAAAATCCGCGAGGCAAATAATCTTTTAATCAATGACTACACTATATTTGCCGGCGAAATAAATATAGATTTTAATAAAAATGTGGCTTTTGCAGATACTAAAAGCAGCATAATAATTCCTGCTGTGGGAAGATATAAGGTGATGGCAGGAAATCAGGAAATGACAGTGACCATAATGACAACAAAAGACGGTTCTGTTTTAACTTTTGATAAAAAAATCGAGCAAAACGAGAACATTATTTTTTTGGATAGAATTGTTTGACCAATATGAAAATTTTGCATAAAAATTATCAAATTTATGTTTACAAAAATAAAGTATTATGGTAGAATTTATTGTATTTCCATAGCCTAAGTTTTACGAATCCTCAACGTATTGCTTGGATTATGGTGAAATAAAATCAATATTGGAGGATTATAATGACAAAGGAACAAAAAACACAAATCATTGAGCAGTACAGAATCAACGAAAAGGATACCGGATCACCGGAAGTTCAGATAGCTCTGCTGACTTTCAGAATCAACAACTTAACTGAACACTTGAAAGACAATAAGAAGGATCACCACTCAAGAAGAGGTCTTTTACAAATGGTTGGTCAAAGAAGAGGATTTCTTAACTACTTAAAAGAAAATGATATCGAAAGATACAGAAGTATTGTTGCAAAATTAGGATTAAGAAGATAAGCAGAGCGGGGAATCCCGCTCTGTTAATTTTAAAAGGGAGGTACTAATGGAAGAAAAGATTTTTAAATACATGCTTGCAGGAAGAGAACTGAAAGTAACTACAGGAAAAATAGCTGAGCTTACAAACGGTTCTTGCCTTGTTCAATACGGTGATACGGTTATCATGGCAAATGTGGCCGCTTCTAAAGAGCCTAGACAAGGAATTGATTTTTTCCCGCTGAGTGTAGATTTTGAGGAGAAGCTTTACTCTGTAGGAAAGATTCCCGGAGGCTTTATCAAAAGAGAAGGTAAACCGGGAGAAAAGGCAATACTGACATCAAGGCTTATAGACAGACCGCTCAGACCATTATTTCCGAAGGGATACAGAAACGACGTTTCAGTTACTGTTACAGTGTTATCTGTAGACCAGGACTGTTCGCCTGAAGTAGCAGGCATGATTGGTTCATCAATTGCTTTGTCCATATCAGACATACCTTTTGACGGACCTACAGGATCAGTTAACATCGGGCTTATAAACGGTGAATTTATTGTAAATCCGAACAGCAGGGAAAGAGAAACCACAGATTTGAATTTAACTGTTTCAGGCACAAAGGAAGCTATAATGATGGTTGAAGCAGGAGCAAATGAAATTCCTGAAGCCAAAATGCTTGAAGCAATATTGTATGCTCACGAAGAAATCAAAAAAATATGTGATTTCATCAATGAAATCAGAGCTGAGGTAGGAAAAGAAAAATCCGATTATGTTAAATTCGTTTGTGATGAAACAATTGAACAGGAAATAAGAGAATATGCAGCTCCTATAATCAATGAAGCCATAATAGTTGAAGATAAGCTGGAGAGACAGGACAGAATAGACAGCTTTAAAGCTCAGGCAAAAGAAATATTTTTAGAAAAATATCCTGAGAATGGAGCTGACATAGAGGATGCTCTCTATACTATCGTAAAAGAAAAAGTAAGAGAAAACATACTTGTGAGAGGAATCCGACCTGACAACAGAAAAATAGACGAAATAAGAAAAATTACATGCGAGGTTGGACTTCTTCCAAGAACTCACGGCTCAGCATTGTTTACAAGGGGTCAGACTCAGGTACTTAACGTTGCTACATTGGGAGTTTCAAGCGACGAACAGACATTAGACGGAATTTCCGAAGAAACCTCCAAGAGATATATGCACCATTACAATTTCCCTTCATATTCAGTTGGTGAAACCAGACCATCAAGAGGTCCGGGGAGAAGAGAAATCGGACACGGAGCATTGGCAGAGAGAGCTTTGGAACCTGTTATTCCGCCTGTTGAAGTATTCCCGTACACAATAAGACTTGTTTCCGAGGTATTAAGCTCTAACGGTTCAACTTCACAAGCATCCGTATGCGGCAGCACATTGTCATTGATGGACGCAGGAGTTCCTATTAAAGCACCTGTAGCCGGAGTTGCAATGGGTTTAATGAAGGATGGAGACAACGTTGTTGTCCTTACAGATATTCAGGGGATGGAAGACTTTTTGGGAGACATGGACTTCAAGGTTGCCGGAACAAAGGATGGAATTACAGCAATTCAAATGGATATAAAGGTTCATGGAATTGATAAGAACATTTTAACTGATGCTCTGGAAAAAGCTCGTGTGGGAAGACTGTTCATACTTGATAAAATGCTTGCATGCATTGACAAGCCAAGAGAAGAAGTAAGCAAATATGCACCCAAGATAATCAGCATGAATATTAATCCTGACAAAATAAGAGATGTTATCGGTTCAGGCGGTAAGGTAATCAATAAGATTATTGAAGAAACCGGAGTTAAGATTGATATTGAAGATGACGGTTCAGTGCTCATAGCTGCAGAAAATGTTGAAGCTGCTTACAAGGCCAAGAAAATTATTGAAGGCATCGTAAAAGAAATTGAAGTCGGAGAGATAATGCTTGGAAAGGTAGTAAGACTGGCAACATTCGGTGCTTTTGTTGAGCTTACTGACAACAAGGATGGACTTCTGCACATTTCTCAAATATCCGACAAGAGAGTTGCCAAGGTAGAAGATGTATTAAATGTTGGTGATGAAATACTTGTTAAGGTAATTGAAATTGACAATCAGGGAAAAATCAAGCTTTCAAGAAAAGAAGCTTTAAAGGAATCAGAAGCAGAAAAAGAAAAAGAGAACAAATAACAAGAGGCTGACTTGTTCTGCAAGTCAGAATCCTGTTACCAGACAATAAGATAACAATATCAGGCAGTGACCATGATTTTGTTATTTTTTATTTTTTGAACAACCAAAATAATTTTTAATTTAGCATAATATGATTATTTTTTCATTATGCAGGGTATATACTGTATGAGAAGGGAGGACATACTATGCTGAAAAAAATAATATCTATGTTTGTGGCAGCCATGATGACTTTTTCGGTAAACACGGGGTCTGCTGCCGTGAACGAAGATCTGACGAATTATGTGCCCGTCTCAGGATTGGAAGCTGAAGTGCATGAGGCTGATGCGAATAATGAGCCTCCTGTACAGGAAGTTGTACTGCCGGAAGATGAAAAGAAGGATGAAGAGGAAGTCAAAAGGATAATTGATCCTGACAAGCCTATGATTGCTCTTACATTTGATGACGGACCCTCCAAATATACTCCTGAAATACTTGAGACATTAAAAAACAATAATTCTTCCGCAACATTTTTTGTACTTGGTCAGGAAGCAGACAAATATAAGGACACCATAAAACTTATAATGGAAGAAGGCAGTGAGGTCGGTAATCACACTTACAATCACAAAGATTTAACGAAGCTGTCAGATGAGGAAATAAGTGATCAGATACATAAGACGGAGGATTTAATATACATTACATCAGGTAATGTATCATCGCTTGTGAGACCGCCATACGGTGCAAGTGATGCAAAGCTTAATGAAAAAATTTCAAGACCGATTATCAAGTGGTCTGTAGATACAAGAGACTGGCAGAGCAGAGATGCACAGAAAATAATTGATCATGTATTAAGTCATGCAAAGGATGGAGAAATTGTTTTGATGCATGATATCTACAAAAGTACTGCAGAGGCTTCAAAGATATTTATACCAAGACTGATAGAAATGGGATATCAGCTGGTAACAATCAGTGAAATGGCAGAATCCAGAGGAATATCACTTACGGCAGGGCAGCAGTATTATAATATGTACAAAAAATAGAATAAATACAACAGGGCAGAGGTAATAATCTCTGTCCTTCACTTTTCTTAAAATGAAATTTAAGCACTTACTCTTGTATGCAATGTCAACTTCTTACCCCTTGGATATATAATATATGGAGATTTTTCAAATTGCTGTAAGTACTATTATATTTGTGGATGTACATCCTTTTAGTTGTCATTGAAACTTGTACATTTGAGATATATAATCTGTATATAGAGAACACATATATTACTTATGGGGGGAAGATTATGATTAAGAAAATAGTTGTTTTTTTATTGATAGCAATGATGATTTTTTCCGTGAATATAGGAGTAATTGCTGTCGAAGATGAAATTCATAATAATCAACAAAAATCCGGTAATGTGCAGTATACGGTATCAGAAGCCCAGGGGCCTGATGCCGGTGCAGACAAAACAACCAAAGCAGAACATCAACCGATTATTCAGGAGCAAGTCCTTGCTGCTCAGGAGCAAAAAACGGTGGTTAAGGAGCAGAAGCTCGTTGAAGAACAAAAGCCTGCTGTTGAGGAACAGAAGCCTGTTGTTAAAGAACAAAAACCTTCAGCGGAAAAACAGAAAACTACTAGAGTTATAGACCCTGGTAAGCCAATGATTGCTTTGACATTTGATGATGGACCTTCCAGATATACACCCGAAATATTAAAGGTTTTGAAAGAAAACAATTCACTTGCCACATTCTTCGTACTTGGTACTGAAGTAAATAAATTTAAGGATACCTTAAATCAAGCAATAGCAGATGGAAATCAGATAGGAAATCATACCTATAACCATAAGGATTTAACCAAGTTAACAGATGAAGATCTGTACAAGCAGGTTCAAGGCACGGATGATTTGATTTTTATAGCATCAGGCTATAAATCAACAGTAATGAGACCGCCATACGGCGCAAGCGATGAAGCGCTGAACAAAAAAATAGGAAAGCCGGTTATCAAATGGTCAATTGATACCCGCGACTGGGAAAACAGAAATACACAAATGATACTTGATAATATTTTCAAAAATGTGAAGGATGGAGATATTGTACTGATGCACGATTTGTACGGAACCACAGCAGAGGCGGCAAAAATAGCCATACCGAAGCTGATTGAAATGGGATATCAGCTTGTAACAATAGATGAACTTTCTCAATACAAGGGCGTTCCTCTAATCGCCGGACATCAATACTATAGTATTAAATAATATAATAATGACAGGATGGAGAGTGATTCTCTGTCCTTTTATATTTAATGTTGTAATTTATATAAAAATTTGGTAATATTAAAATCATAAAGAGACCCTTTTATTAATACATATAAATATAAGGGGGATTTTTATGAAATTTTTTTGCAGGGACATGGCTTTTATAAGAAAACTCATAATAGTAATTTTGGTCGTGATCATTATTATACTTCTCATCACGGGAAGATGCAGCAACAGCATGAGATTCAAAATGTTCTGGTTTTAACAGATTAGGCTGAAATATCTTTGCATATGGAGGAAAAATGATAAAAAAATAC
>DAMBZP010000001.1:105176-108665 GCA_032059885.1 Sedimentibacter sp. | reverse complement strand
TTGGATAATGGCATAAGAATAGTAACGGAAAAAATAGATTATGTAAAATCGGCTTCAATAGGAATTTGGGTCAACATCGGTTCAAACAATGAAATCGAAGAAACAAACGGATTGTCACACTTTATTGAGCACATGCTTTTTAAGGGAACAACAAACAGAAAAGCAAATGAAATTGCGGAAGATATGGATAACCTGGGCGGACAGCTCAATGCTTTTACCAGCAAAGAATGTACTTGCTTTTATGTGAAGGTTTTGGATGAAAATATTGAGGAAGCAATTGATATACTTTCTGACATGTTTTTTAACTCCTTATTTTCACAGGAAGAAATAGACAAGGAAATATCGGTTGTCGTGGAAGAAATTAAAATGTATGAGGATTCTCCGGAAGATTTGGTTCATGACAAGCTCATTGAAATTATATTCAATGACAGTCCTATGGCATTTAACATTTTGGGAACCGAAGAAAATTTAAGAACCTTTACAACTGAGAAAGTATTGAAATATATGAATGAAAAATATTCTCCTTTCAATACTGTAATTTCTATAGCAGGAAGTTTCGATGAAGAATCCTTTATTAATCTGATAAAAGAAAAATTCAGCATATGGCAGAATTCTCATGTAGAACATGTTGACATTGAAGGGGAATATATCAGAAAGGTCGTCGGAATAAATAAGGACCTGGAGCAGTTCCATATGTGCATAGGCAACAAGACAATAGGAAGACACGACGAAAACTACTATCCCTTGCTGGTGCTTAACAATATATTCGGCGGAACAATGAGCTCAAGGATTTTTCAGGAGGTAAGAGAAAAAAAGGGATTGGTTTATTCAATCTATTCCTTTGTATCAAATTACTCAAATACTGGAATTTTCAGCATTTATGCCGGTATGTCCTATGAATGTGCAGAGGACGCTTTAAGAACAATATTAAAAGAAATGATAAGCATGAAAAATGGCGACATTACATTAAAGGAATTCAACAGAGCCAAGCAGCAAATAAAGGGAAATTACATTTTAGGACTTGAAAGCACATCCAGCCGAATGTCAGCCATAGGAAGAAGAGAGCTTTTATATAACGAAATTCAATATCCGGAGGAAGTAATAGAACGCATTAACAATGTCAGGCTTGAAGATGTACTGAAGGTTGCAAACGACTTGTTCGACATTGATAAGCTCAGTATTACTTTTACCGGAAATTTAGCTAAACATAAAAATATGGATGAAATAATAAATAAAGTACTTGGAGAAAAATATGAAGGTTAAAATAATAAATAACAGTCCGTTTAAGCTGCCTGCTTATGAGACTAAGGGCTCTGCGGGAGTAGATTTGCAGGCGTACGTTGAGAGTCCTGTTGTATTAAAACCATTGGAAAGAGCATTGGTACCCACAGGTATATCAATTGAGCTTCCTGAAGGCTATGAAGCTCAGGTAAGAGCGAGAAGCGGTCTTGCTATAAAGCATGGAATAAGCCTGGTAAACGGAATAGGAACTATTGATTCCGATTATCGGGGAGAAATAAAGGTTATATTAATTAATCTGGGAGACAAGGAATTTACCGTAAACAGCGGTGACAGAGTTGCCCAAATGGTGTTCATCAAGCACGAGCAGGCAGAATTTGAGCTGGCAGAAG
Organism: Sedimentibacter sp.; assembly: GCA_032059885.1. Lineage (GTDB taxonomy): Bacteria > Bacillota > Clostridia > Tissierellales > Sedimentibacteraceae > Sedimentibacter. The sequence continues at coordinate 107,034 of DAMBZP010000001.1, read as the reverse complement.
AGCTGGGCACAACTGAAAGGGGTGCGGGTGGATTCGGCCACACAGGAGTGTAATCAATTGTAAAGGGGGGATATAATGAAGTTGAGCGAGCTTTACAGCAAGGAAATAATCAATATAGATACCGGAGAAAATTTGGGAATATTCGGTGACTGTGATTTGGTTATTGAGGAAAAAACCGGAGAGATTATAAGCTTTATATCCGGAAACAATTCACATTTTAATATTTTTAAAGAGCCTAAGAAAAAAGAAATTCTGTGGAAAAATATAAAAAAAATAGGCAGTGACATGATTATTATTGAAAATGATTAATATAAACTGTCAAATATCAGAAACCGTTACAGAAATGTATAAAATATATAAAACTCCAAAGAATAATCAGGAATAACCTGATTATTTTTATGTGGAGGATTAAATGAAAAATAACAATCAGAACATGAATAATACACTTAACCAACCGTTCGGCATTATGAATGAAAACACAAATCAAGACGGCAGGCAGAATAACATCCAGCTAAAAAGCAACGGTGTGCAGACACAGAACAGAAATAACAGCTCTGAGCCTTTAAATCCGTTTTTATTTAGTGGAAATGAAGACAATAATAACAATGATGAAAATTCTGATCAGCCTATAGAAAATGTCAAACAGGTGGGCAGCATAACGGATATAAGCCCTGTAAAAGATATTTGCTTTATAAGCATTATAGGAGAAATTGAAGGTCATACTTCACTGCCGCCTCAAAATAAAACCACAAAATACGAGCATATTATACCCATGATTATAGGAGCTGAGATGGACCCTGAAATTAAAGGTGTATTGCTTTTAATCAATACGGTGGGAGGAGATGTGGAGGCCGGACTGGCAATATCCGAGCTGGTGGCAAGCATTTCAAAACCTACGGTATCAATTGTTTTAGGCGGAGGTCACAGCATCGGCACAGCTCTTGCAGTTTCAGCAAACTATTCATTTATAACGCCTACCGGAACAATGACAATACATCCTATAAGGACAAATGGTTTTGTTATAGGTGTACCTCAGACATTCAGATATTTTCAAAAAATGCAGGAACGAATTACAAACTTTATTGTATCAAATTCCAGAGTTGACAGAGAAGCATTGCTTAAATACATGTATGATACAGATGAAATTGCAAATGACGTAGGTACCGTGCTCAATGCCGACGAAGTGGTTCAAATAGGCTTAATAGATAAAATAGGCGGATTCAGCTCTGCAATGTGTGCTCTCAGGGAATTAATCGACAAGATGAACAATTAAATTTGTATAAATTATTGCTACTATGCAATAATTTATGATATAATAATCCAACACGGATTAGCAATGGATAAAAAGTCAATTATTTTATTTAACTATTACTTAAGTAATTGAATGATTCTTAACAGTACAGGGGGACGTTGTATTAAATGGCAAAGGTACAGAGTGAAAGCAATGCTAGGAAAGCTTCTGCAAAAAAAAAGAGTACAAGCTCAAATAAAAAAATAAAAAATGATCAGAATGATTTATTAAAAAAAGAAATAACCGGAATTTTTATAGTTGCATTTGCAGTTTTTTTAATAGTAGTCACAACAAAGGAAAATCAAACAGGAATAATCGGAAGATCAATTAATATATTCACCCATTCTATTTTTGGAAAGGGAGCGGATGTTATGCCGTTTTTCATTTTAACAATCGGTGTAATGAGGCTTTTAAACATTATTATATTCAGCGACAACAACCAGATTGCAGCAGTGATAGGTTTTTTTGTGTGCTTTATAATTTATTCGGCTTTATCAGGCATAGACATTCTGCAAAAAACGGAATTTAAAAGCCTGATTACAACATCATCAGAAATGGGTCTTGTTA
>DAMBZP010000001.1:54584-105166 GCA_032059885.1 Sedimentibacter sp. | reverse complement strand
CAAGGCGGCGGAGTTATAGGAAATATTCTTACATATATCTTTTTGAAGCTTGTTGGAAAAAACGGAACATATATAATACTTGGCGCTTTGGTATTTTCAAATTTTGTGCTGTTTACAAATCAAAGCATAATTGGAATATGCAGAATAATATCTTGTTATTTCAAGAAATTCTTAAATGCAATATACAGCTTCGTATTTATTGAAGCAGAACCCGATGAAAAAAAGAATCCGAAGGAAAAATCAGTTAAAAAGCAAGATGAACCTGAAAAAGACATACAGATATACGATTATCTCAATCCTGTTGACAGCAGTAAAAAAGCAGAAATAACACAGCTTAAGATTGAAGATGTTAAAAAACCGGAGGTTTTGATCAAGGATACCGAGCATACCGAAATTAAACAGGAAGCTTCAGAAGAAGTAAAGGGAGAAAAAGAGAAAAAAGATACTCCAAAAGAAAAATTTGAGCAGAAAGAAATCACTGATGATATGATTAATATTGCAGGAGTAAAAAATGACAATTACAAGCTTCCATCCACTCTTCTTTTAGACCCTATACCACAGCATGTGAGGGGAGACAAGGAGGATTTGAAAAAGGACGGAGAAAAGCTTATTGAAACCTTAGGCAACTTTAATATTCCGTGCAACATTCTTCAAATCAACAAAGGACCTACAATCACAAGGTATGAAATTCAACCTGCGCCGGGAATAAAGGTAAGCAGAATTACAGGTCTTTCAAATGATATTGCCCTGGCTCTTGCCACATCAGATATCCGTATGGAAGCACCAATACCCGGTAAATCTGCCATAGGCATAGAGGTTCCGAATAGAAATAAGACCAGCGTGTATTTAAGAAGCCTGATTGAGTCAAAGGAATACAAGGCAGCAGGTACAAATATTCCTTTCGCCCTGGGTAAGGATATAGCGGGAAAAAATATAATAGCATCAATTGATAAAATGCCTCACCTTTTAATAGCAGGAGCCACGGGCTCAGGAAAGAGCGTGTGCATAAACTCCCTTATAATGAGTATTTTGTTTAAGGCAAAACCTGATGAGGTCAAACTCATACTCGTTGACCCGAAGGTTGTGGAGCTGAGTGTCTATAACGGACTGCCGCATCTTTTAATTCCGGTTGTAACAGACCCGCGAAAGGCTGCCAATGCTTTGAACTGGGCAGTATCCGAAATGACAAACAGATACAAGCTGTTTGCTCAGCAGGGAGTAAGAGATTTATCATCGTACAATGAAAAAATGCTTAAAGAGGGCAGTGAAAAAATGCCCCAGATAGTAATCATAATAGATGAGCTTGCAGACCTTATGACTGTGGCTTCATCAGAGGTTGAAGAATATATAACACGAATAGCTCAGCTGGCAAGAGCCTGCGGCATGCATCTTGTAATCGCCACGCAAAGACCTTCGGTTGATGTTATTACAGGAGTCATTAAAGCTAATATACCATCAAGAATCGCATTTGCAGTTTCTTCTCACATAGATTCACGTACCATACTGGATACCGGAGGAGCAGAAAAACTTCTGGGAAAAGGCGATATGCTCTATCATCCGATAGGTCTTCCTAAGCCTGTGCGCATTCAAGGTACATTTATTTCTGACGATGAAATCAAAAGGGTTGTTGACAATATAAAAGCTCAGCAAATTGAGATTAAAACAGGGAAACAAAATGAGATTATAAATGAAATTGAAAAGACGCCGGACCAGGATGAAGAGGTTGATGAATTTCTGGAGCAGGCAATTGAAATGGTAGTAAATGACGGCCAGGCCTCGGCATCCTACATACAAAGAAAATTTAAGGTTGGATATGCAAGGGCTGCAAGAATAGTCGACCAGCTTGAAGAAAGGGGCATTGTAGGCGGTCATGAAGGAAGCAAACCGCGAAAGGTGCTTATTACTAAAGAAGAATTAGAGGAAATGAGAGGAAATTAATGAAAAAAATTTACATGCACTCCCTTGGCTGTTCCAAGAATCTTGTTGATTCGGAACATATGATAGGCATTTTGAAGAAAAAGGGATTTAAAACAACAGATTATGCTGACAAGGCAGATTATATAATAATAAACACATGCTCCTTCATAAGTGACGCTCAGCAAGAATCGGTTGATGCAATATTATCTGCAGCAGATATTAAGAATCAGGTTAATAAAAAAGCAAAAATAATTGTAACAGGATGCCTTGCACAAAGATTCGGCGACGAACTTGCAAAGGAAATCCCGGAAGTAGATATTATTGTGGGGACAAGCGGATTTGAAAAAATAGATGAGTACATTGAAAGATATGAGGAACAAAAACAACTTGTTGTCGATACGAGTATTCAGGAATTGGATGAAGAAAACCTTCCGAGAAACACGCTGACAGAAAAATGGTATGCATATCTGAAAATAGCAGAAGGCTGCAGCAATAACTGTACATACTGCGTTATTCCGAAGCTCAGAGGACCATACAAAAGCAGAAGAATTGAGAAAATAGTTGAAGATGCTTCTGATCTGGCAAAACAGGGGACCAAAGAAATTATAATTATAGCTCAGGATACAAGCAAGTACGGCATTGACCTTTATGGTGAAAGAAGACTGCATGAGGTTATTCAGAGAGTGTCTGAAATTGAAGGCATTGAATGGATAAGAATTCATTATTTATATCCGGAGGATATTTATGACGAGCTTATAAACGAATTCAAGCATAATGACAAGCTGCTGAAATATTTCGACATACCTCTCCAGCACATAAATGACAGGATACTTAAGAGAATGCACAGAAATACGAATAGAAAGCAAATTATAGATTTAATCAATAAAATCAGAAATGAAGCTGAAGGCGCAGTTATAAGAACATCATTAATTACAGGCTTTCCGGGAGAAACGCAGGAGGAGCATGAGGAGCTGTTAATGTTTTTAAATGAATACAAGCTTGATCGTGTTGGAATCTTTAAATATTCAAGAGAAGAAGATACTCCGGCATACAGACTTCCTGAACAGATTGATGAGGAAATCAAGGAGCAGAGACATAATGAGCTCATGGAGCTGCAGCAGGGAATTTCATATGAAAACAGCCTTGCAAAAATAGGCAGGACATATGATGTATTAATAGAAGAAAAGGATGTTGAAAACATATGGGTTGGAAGAACTTATATGGATTCAATAGATATAGATGGAGTTGTATATGTAACATCTGATAAAAATTTGGAACTGGGCGGCATTTATAAAGTTAAAATAAATGACGCTTTAGAATATGATTTGATGGGAGATGTGATTTTATGAACTGGTTTAAAAATATGAACCTGCCTAACAAGTTGACCGTAATAAGAGTATTGGCGATTCCTTTCTTTCTTTTTTTCCTGTATGTAAGCAAAGGAATATTTCGGTTTCTGCCGCTGTTAATTTTTGTGGCTGCAGCAGTTACCGATGCCGTTGACGGGTATATTGCAAGAAGAGACAATTTGATTACAAGCTTCGGGAAATTCATGGACCCGCTTGCAGATAAGCTTCTGACAGCTTCTGCATTTATTGCATTTGTAGAAATAGGGTATTTGAGTTCATGGGTTGTTGTTTTAATTATTTCAAGAGAATTTTTGGTTTCGGGTTTCAGGACCCTTGCAGCCTCCAGGGGAGTTACTATTGCGGCTAATCCCTGGGGAAAAATTAAAACCATATTTCAAATGGTATTAATCATAGTTATACTGTTAAATTACACAGGCTATGCACCGTTTACCGGATTCTGGATTACACCGCTGGTTGCAATAGTTGTTCTTTTAACAGTTACATCAGGTGCAACATATATTTATGAAAATATGGAGGTTATTAAATAGTCATTATTTCAATAATTCTTTGTTGACAAACAAGCTGTTATTTTGTATAATAAAGAAAAGTGAACAAATGTTCGTAAAGGAGCTGTGGAATGGAAAAAGAGAGTCGTGGAATGGAAAAAGATAAGGCATTGGAGCTGGCTATTGCCCAAATAGAAAAGCAATTTGGAAAGGGTTCCATTATGAAGCTTGGTGAAAATTCAAAGCTCAATATAGAATCTATACCAACCGGCGCACTGCCTCTTGATATTGCAACAGGCATAGGCGGAGTTCCTAAAGGGAGAATTATAGAAATATTCGGACCTGAATCATCAGGTAAGACTACTGTTGCATTACATATAGTGGCTGAAGCACAAAAAAGGGGAGGAATTGCAGCTTTCGTAGATGCTGAGCATGCACTTGACCCGGGCTATGCAAAAAAACTGGGTGTTTCAATAGAAGATTTAATCATATCACAGCCGGATACCGGAGAGCAAGGTCTGGAAATTGCAGAAGCATTGGTAAGGAGCGGAGCTGTTGATGTAATTGTCATTGACTCTGTTGCCGCATTGGTTCCAAAGGCAGAAATAGACGGCGAAATGGGAGACTCTCATGTAGGTCTTCAGGCAAGACTTATGTCTCAGGCACTGAGAAAACTGGCGGGTGCTATTAATAAATCAAATACCGTAGCCATATTTATCAACCAGCTTCGCGAGAAGGTAGGCGTGATGTTCGGAAGCCCCGAAACAACCACAGGCGGCAGAGCACTCAAATTCTATGCTTCCATGAGATTGGATGTAAGAAGGATAGAATCCCTGAAAAAGGGTGATGAGGTTTACGGAAACAGAACAAGAGTTAAGGTGGTAAAAAATAAAGTAGCTCCTCCGTTCAAGCAGGCAGAATTTGATATCATATACGGAAGAGGGATATCAAGAGAAGGCTGTGTTCTTGATATGGCCGTACAATCCGGCGTAGTAAACAAATCCGGCGCATGGTATTCATATGAAAACACAAGAATAGGACAAGGGAGAGAAAATTCAAAGGATTACTTACTTTCAAATCCGGAATTGATGGACGAAATAGAGAAAAAAGTCAGGGAAAAGTTTGAGCTGGGAGCAATACAACTCGGCTCAGGAGATGATTCTGAAAAATCCGTTGATGCAGATGAATAAAAAAATTAAGGAATGACTGAGTCATTCCTTTTTTTATATATAAAATAATTTATTAACTTACAGAAATATATTTATGTTAATTAAATATTGTTGTTCATAATTTACTTTTATTTTGAAATATTGCAATCATATACATTATGTCTTGACATAAGACGTAAAAAATTATAAAATATAATATATTCAAGTATTTAGAAATAATTTTAATATTTCAAATATATATCAGAAAATAAACATTTTTTTTACTTAACAGTAATGTGAATAAATGTATATTTCGCAGCTTGAAAATTTAATACGGGAGGTGCTGAATTGATCGAAAAAGTAATAGTAGGTATTATCGGTATTATCTGCGCATTAATAGGTATAGTAATAGGAATAATAATTCGTAAAAATATATCTGAAAGCAAGATAGGTAGTGCTGAAGAAGAAGCTAAAAGGATAGTTGATGAAGCAACAAAAGAAGCCGAAACAAAGAAAAAAGAAATTCTTGTTGAAGCAAAAGATGAAGCTTACAAAATGAAAAATGAATATGAAAGAGAAAACAAGGAAAGAAGAAACGAATTACAGAGAAATGAAAAGAGACTGATTAAAAAGGAAGAAATGCTTGACTCCAAGAGTATTCAGGTTGAAAAGAAGGAAGAAGTGCTCCAGAAAAAGCTTAAGGACATTGAAACCAAGCAAACCAAGCTGGAAGCAATTCATGAAAAGCAGGTTGAAGAGCTTGAAAGAATTTCCGGACTTTCAACTGAAGAAGCAAAAAATATGTTGATTGACAACATAAAAAGGGAAGCTGAGCAGGAAGCTTCAATTGCTGTTAAAGAAATTGAAAGAGAAGCAAAAGATACTGCAGAAAGAAAGGCACGTGAAATCATTACATATGCAATTCAAAAATGTTCTGCAGACCACGTAGCAGAAACAACTGTATCTGTTGTTGATTTGCCTAATGATGAAATGAAGGGCAGAATTATAGGCAGAGAAGGAAGGAACATAAGGGCCCTTGAGCAATTGACGGGTATAGATATTATAATAGATGATACACCGGAAGCAGTAGTTATTTCCGGATTTGACCCTATTAGAAGAGAAGTTGCAAGATTAGCTCTTGAAAAGTTAATTACCGACGGAAGAATTCACCCTGCAAGAATTGAAGAAATGGTTGAAAAGGCCAAGAAAGAAGTTGAACAGCAAATTAAGGATGAAGGTGAGCAGGCCACTCTCGATACAGGCATTCACGGTCTTCACCCAGAATTAGTCAGATTATTAGGAAGATTGAAATTCAGAACAAGTTATGGTCAAAATGTATTAAAGCATTCCATAGAGGTATCGTATCTGGCAGGAATAATGGCGGCAGAATTAGGCGCGGATGTTAAAATAGCCAAACGAGCCGGATTGTTGCATGACATAGGAAAAGCAGTTGATCATGAAGTAGAGGGTCCTCATGTTGCTATAGGTGAAGACCTTGCAAGAAAATACAAAGAAAGTAAAGCTGTAATACACGCAATAGCAGCTCATCATGGAGATATTGAGCCACAAACGGTAGAAGCTGTATTAGTGCAGGCAGCGGACGCTATATCAGCAGCGAGACCAGGAGCAAGAAGAGAAACACTCGAAACTTATATTAAGAGATTAGAGAAACTAGAAGAAATTTCAAACTCATTTGAAGGGGTAGAAAAATCTTTTGCTATACAGGCAGGAAGAGAAGTACGCATCATCGTTAAGCCTGAGGTTACGAGCGATTCAAGTATAATTCTGATTGCAAAAGACATTGTAAAGAAAATAGAGCAGGAAATGGAATATCCGGGGCAGATAAAAGTAAATGTAATCAGAGAATCAAGAGCAACAGAATATGCAAAATAATTAAAAAAGAAATATATGGAAGTAAACATTATTGTTTACTTCTTTTTAATTTAGATATAGAATAAAATAGCAGATAAACAATAGCTGAACAATGGCGGAGTCATTTAACTATTGCCCAGCTATTGTTCATCAATTGTTACAGGGAGGGTACAATGTCGAGAGATACATATGAAAATCCGTTAATTACAAGATACGCAAGCAAGGAAATGAGCTATATATTTTCTGATGAAAGTAAATTTTCCACATGGAGAAAGCTGTGGGTTGCATTGGCGGAAGCAGAAAGAGAATTAGGATTAAATATTTCCGAAGAACAAATAGAAGAAATGAAATCAAATATTTACAATATAGATTATGATTTAGCTGCTCAGAAGGAAAAAGAGTTCAGGCATGATGTAATGGCACATGTGCATACATTCGGAACGGCATGCCCGAAAGCAATGCCCATAATACACCTTGGAGCAACAAGCATGTATGTTGTTGATAATACAGATGCAATATTAATGAAGGAAGCCCTTTTATTAATTAAGAAAAAGCTTGTTAACACAATAAATGTACTGTCTGATTTCTGCATGAAGTATAAGGATATGCCAACATTGGGATATACACATTATCAGCCTGCGCAGCTTACCACGGTAGGCAAAAGAGCGGCTCTGTGGCTTCAGGATTTAGTGATGGATTACGAAGAAATAAATCATGTGTTATCACTGATTAAGTTACGAGGAGTAAAGGGTACTACAGGAACACAGGCAAGCTTTATGAGCTTATTTGAAAATGACAGTGAAAAGGTAAAAAAGCTTGAGCAGCTTGTAGTTGAAAAAATGGGTTTCCATGACTCGTTTAAATTAACAGGCCAGACGTATACGCGCAAAGTTGATTTTTGCGTGCTGTCCGCATTGAGCGGCATTGCCCAGAGCCTGCACAAGGCAACAAACGACATAAGGATACTGCAGAATCAGAAGGAAATTGAAGAACCCTTTGAAAAGAATCAAATAGGTTCTTCAGCAATGGCATATAAGCGCAATCCCATGAGAAGCGAAAGAATTGCATCCCTTGCAAGATTCATTATGTCCAATGAAGCCAATATGGCAAATACGGCTGCAACACAATGGCTTGAAAGAACATTGGATGATTCGGCAATAAAAAGATTGAGTATTCCCCAGGGCTTTCTGGCTGCAGATGCAATACTCGGCATTGCCATAAATGTATTTTCCGGATTGGTTGTTAACGATAAGGTAATTGAAAAACATATAGCAGAAGAGCTTCCGTTTATGGCGACAGAAAATATAATAATGGAGGCTGTTAAGCGCGGCGGCAACAGGCAGGAGCTTCATGAAGAAATAAGAGTTCTTTCAATGCAGGCAGCAGAACAGGTTAAAAAGTTCGGAAAGCAAAATGACCTGATTGAAAGGATGTCACAAAGTGAAATAATCAATATGTCAAAACAGGAGATAGAGGAAACAATAAACCCTGTTTATTACACTGGCAGAGCGCCTCAGCAGGTGGAAGAATATTATAAGGAAACTATAAAACCAATTCTTGACGAAAATAAGAAGCTTCTGGGAATTAATGTTGAATTGAAGGTATAAAGGCAATACAGAAAAATTTTTAATAAAATTTTTAAAAAAGTTATTGACAAAATCATCTTTACGTTATAACATAATAAAAATTATAAAAAAAGCAATGAAAAGTTGAAAGTAGATTTGAGGACACTAACAGGGAGTACTCGTCGCTGACTGAAAGCGGGTATTTGTGAAGTCATATTGAAGTTCCCTCTTGAGCTGCTGGCTGAATTAAGTAGGCTTTGCCGCATTTCCTGCGTTAAAAGGATAGAATATCAGATGCATATCTCGTATTTGAAGAAGCGCAGCAATTTAGCTGAAATTGGGTGGTACCGCGGAACAGTTGATTATAACCTTTCGTCCCTATATTAAAATATATAGGAACGGGAGGTTTTTTTATGTGATAAATTAGTTTGTTGAATAAAAATTGAATAAAGATTAAATTTAAATTTTATTATTTTAAAATTGATATATCTGAAAGGTGGAAAATATTATGATTATTGTATTAAAAAACGGAACTAAAGATGAAGAAATCGAAAAAATTAAAGAAAAATTAAGCAAGTATAATGTGGAGGTAAATCCCATAGTTGGTCAGAACACAACAATATTAGGGTTAGTAGGAGATACTTCAGCATTAGATGTAACTTCGATTGAGTTGAACGAAAATGTAGATAAAATTTTAAAAGTTCAGGAACCATATAAGAGGGCAAACAGAAAAATGCATCCTGAAAACAGTGTTATAAATGTTGGCGGCGTAAAAATAGGAGGAGATAAAATTGTTGTCATGGCAGGTCCATGCTCTGTTGAAGGTGAAAATCAAATTAAAGATATTGCAAGAAATGTCAAATCAAACGGAGCCAAAATACTCAGAGGCGGTGCATGGAAGCCGAGAACTTCGCCATATTCATTCCAGGGGCTGAGAGCAGATGGACTGGAGCTTTTAAATCTGGCGAAGCAGGATACTCATTTGCCTGTAGTATCTGAAATAACAAATGCCGCACATATAGATATGTTCATGGAAGTTGTTGATATGTTTCAGGTCGGAGCGAGAAATATGCAAAACTTTGAGCTTTTAAAGGAGCTTGGTAAAGTAAATAAACCTGTAATGATAAAAAGAGGATTTGCAAATACTTATGAAGAGCTGCTTATGGCGGCAGAATATGTCATGAGTGGAGGAAATGATAATGTTGTTCTTTGTGAAAGAGGTATAAGGACATGTGAAAATTATACCAGAAATACTCTTGATATAAGTGCAATACCTGCTTTGAAAAAATTGAGCCATCTTCCTGTAGTCATAGATCCAAGTCATGCAGCAGGTATTAATTGGATGGTTGAACCCCTGTCAATGGCTGCTGTTGCAGCAGGGGCAGACGGCCTCATCATAGAGGTTCACAACGACCCTAAAAATGCCTTGTGTGATGGTGCGCAGTCGCTGACATATGAAGCTTTTGAAGAAACAATGTGTAAAATAAAGTCTATTGCCGGTGTTTTAGGAAGGGCTGTGTAGGTGGACTATGGTTAAGGAGCTTGAAATTAATACTGTTTGCTATCAGGGTTTACCATATTCTTATTCTGAATGTGCTGCCAAGGCATTATTTAACGATAAAAGTCTGGTATACAAAGAAACATTTGAAGATGTTTTCAGGGATGTATATGAAGGTAAAGCTGATATAGGTGTTGTTCCTGTTGAAAATTCAACAGCAGGATATGTCAATGAAGTATATGATTTGCTGCTGTCATATGATTTATATATCAATTACGGCTATATCAAAAAGGTGGATCATTGCCTGGCAGTAATAAAAGGTGCAGAGCTTGATGATATTAAAGAAGTGCATTCTCACCCTCAGGCTTTGATGCAGTGTAAGGAATATATAAAGGAGCATGGATTTAAAGCTGAAAGTGAAATAAATACAGCTGTAGCAGCTAAAAAAATATTTGATATGAATATAAAAAGTGCTGCCTGCATATGTTCCAAAGAAGCCGCGGAAAATTACGGACTTAAGATTTTAGATTGCGATATAAATTCAGAACAAAATTATACACGTTTTGGGGCTGTATCAAAGGTTTTTCTGGAAAATGAAAACCATAACCGAGTAAGTATAGTATTTACTGTGCCCCATGAAGCAGGAACACTTAATAGTGTTCTGTCCATGTTTTCGCGCAACAATGTAAATTTGTGCTCAATATATTCCAGACCTGACTTGAAAAGCCCGTGGAAATATTTATTTTACCTTGATTTTGAAGGTAATATTTTAACACATGAAATAAAGGGAATACTTAATAGTCTTAAACAGGAGCTGCCATTCATAAAAATACTGGGAAGCTTTCAGCTGCTACAATAATAATTATAAATTTATTTAATAAATAATTCTTGACAACTACAAATTACGTGGTAGAATAATTTAAAATCTATAAAATTGTGGAGAATTTACAATGGTTCTTTTAAATAGAGTTTATGTAAATAAATTGTATAACTATTATTGGAGTAATTATTATTACTTCTATTTTCGTGTACAAAAATTGCATAACTATATTTATAAAGGATTATTGCTCGAATTTTAACATATGTGTATATCAGAGTCCTTTATGGACTCTTTTTTTTATAGCCCTAACCCCGTTTTTCAGAATGATTTTCTCTGAAAAACGGCAAATTAAAAAATAATTAGGAGGTAAAAGAAATGATTTTAGTAATTAACAATCGGGCAAGTGAAAAAGAAGTAGATGCAGTAAAGGAAAAAATTATAAGCATAGGGTGTCAGGTGCATGAATCTGTGGGAGTGAATTATCACATTCTTGGTGTTGTAGGTGACACAGGCAACGTTGATCCTGATATGTTTGAAACAAACGAAATAATCAATAAGGTTATCAGAGTTCAGGAGCCTTATAAAAAGGTAAACAGAATGTTTCACCCTGAAAATACGGAGGTAAGGGTAGGAGACCAGGTTGTCGGAGGCAAAAAAATAAGCATAATGGCAGGTCCCTGCTCTGTTGAGAGCAATGAGCAAATTTTATCAATAGCTAAATCCGTGAAAGAAGCCGGAGCAGGTTTTTTAAGAGGAGGAGCTTTTAAACCGAGGACATCGCCGTACAGCTTCCAGGGGTTAAAAAAACAAGGACTTGAGATGCTTAAATATGCAAAAGAGCAGACAGGACTCCCCATTGTGTCAGAAATAATGTCTACAGAGTTTATCGATGATTTTGTAGAGGACGTGGATATAATTCAGGTAGGCGCAAGAAACATGCAGAACTTCGAGCTTCTGAAACAGCTTGGAAGAACCAATAAGCCGATATTGCTAAAAAGAGGTCTTTCCTCAACAATTGAAGAGCTTCTTATGTCTGCCGAATATATACTGGCAGGAGGCAATGAAAATGTAATATTATGTGAGAGAGGCATAAGAACATTTGAAAAATATACCAGAAATACTCTGGATTTAAGCGCTATACCTGCAATTAAAAAGCTTAGTCACTTACCTGTTATAGTTGACCCAAGTCATGCCGCAGGCTTATGGTGGATGGTTGAGCCTCTTGCAAAGGCGGCAGTATCAGTGGGAGCGGACGGACTTATCATAGAAGTTCACAATGATCCTGAAAATGCTTTGTGTGACGGCAGTCAATCCATAAAGCCCAGTAGATTTGAGCAGCTTATGGAAAAGCTGAAGCTGCTGGCAGCTTTGGAAGGCAGAGAAATTTAATAATTACTTGGAAGCAGGTGCAAATATGTCAGAAGAAATAAATTTTACTAATTTAAATATAACAATAGTAGGACTTGGACTCATTGGAGGCTCACTGGCTAAGGCTATAAGGAAAAATATAGATTTTAATAATCTATGGGCAACAGATGTCAACCAGAATGTTCTGAAAGCGGCAAAGGAAGACGGAGTTATTGATGAAGGATATGTCAACCCTGAAATTCCTTTGTCAGATTCTGACATCACAATATTTTGCACATATCCGTCAGCAACGGTAGAAATTATCAGAAATAATGTTAATCATTTCAAGCCGGATTCCATAGTAACCGACGCATCAGGAATTAAAAATAACATTGTTAAGGAAATAAAGTCTTTTATGAGAAAGGATGTGGAGTTTATCGGAGGCCATCCCATGTCAGGCAGGGAAAGCATAGGATATGAATCCTCCGATGGCGGCATATTTAACAGTGCTGAATACATTCTTACTCCTGATGAAAATACCTCTGATTATTCAATAAAGGTTCTTACTAAATTAATTAAAGACATGGGCTTTAAAGAGGTTTCTCTCATGTCTGCTGAAGTTCATGATAAAAGAATTGCTTTTACCAGCCAGCTTCCCCACATTATAGCATGTGTACTCATGAATAACCGTAATATTGATAAGGGGTACGGAGGCATAGGAGGGAGCTTCAGAGATATGACGAGAATAGCAGACATAAATTCTGATTTATGGTGTGAACTGATTTATGAAAATAAAAGAAATATATTGGATGAACTTGACAATTTTATATTGGATATAAATAAGATATATGATATTCTAAAGAAGGATGATGTTGAAAACATGAAATCGATGATGAAAACAAGCAGCCTGCGAAGAAAAGAGATGAACAGATGAAGACTATAAATGTAAATTTAGGTTCAAAAAATTACGATATTGTCATACAAAGCGGACTTATTAAAAGTCTGGGATATGAAATAAATAATATATATAAAAATAAAAAAATTGCCGTAATCACGGATGAAAATGTATTTGCCCTACACGGTCAAGATGTGAAAGATGCATTGAAAAATCACAATTATGACTGTCGGTTCATAGTATTGGAACCGGGAGAAAACAGCAAATCACTGGAAACATTAAAGAGTGTTTACGAACAGCTCATAGACTTTAATTTAACCAGAAGCGACATGATAGCGGCTCTTGGAGGAGGAGTTGTGGGAGATCTCACAGGCTTTGCAGCATCCACCTATTTAAGGGGCGTTGATTACATTCAGATTCCCACAACCCTGCTTGCGCAAATTGACTCAAGCATCGGAGGAAAGACAGCTGTTAATATTGAGCAGGGTAAAAATCTCATAGGCAGTTTTTATCAGCCTAAAAAAGTTTTTATAGACCCTGATGTTATGGAAACACTGCCGGACAAATTTATAAAGGATGGACTGGGAGAGGTCATAAAATATGCGTGTATAAAGGATATTGAATTTTTTCATATGCTTTCAGATATTAATACTATGAAACAGCTGTTTGATAACCTGGAGCATATAATTTATACATCCTTGAATATAAAAAAAGAGCTGGTAGAAAAGGACGAATTTGATAAGGGTGACAGAATGCTCTTAAATTTCGGCCATACACTTGGTCATGCAATCGAAAAATATTCCAGATACGGATATTCTCACGGAGAAGCCGTTTCTCTGGGAATGTACTATATAACCGTAAAAAGTGAAGAACTTGGTCTTACAGAGCATGGAACCGCAGAAAAAATCAAAAATATACTTATAAATTTCAACATTGATTACAGCTTTCCCGATTTGAATATGGATATCATTAAAAATACAATTCTTCTGGACAAAAAGAATATTTCGGGAAACATGAATTTAATACTTTTGAGAAAAATAGGGGATTCATTCATTGAGAGTGTTCCTATAAAAAATATAGATAAGTTTTTTTAAGGAGGATTATGAACAGTATTTTAATTAAACCATCAACTCTCAAGGGAACAGTAACCCCGCCGCCTTCTAAAAGCTTAAGTCATCGGGCAATAATATGCGCTTCGCTTTGCAGTGACAACGAAGCAAGCAGAATAGACAATGTCATTTTATCAGATGACATTAATGCCACAATAGCCGGAATGAGACAGCTTGGAGCAGAAATAGAAATAAATGAAAATGAAAATAAAACATATTGCCTTAATATAAAAGGCAGCAGAGGAATCGTAGAAAATGCGGAAATTGACTGCAAAGAATCAGGTTCAACCCTGAGATTTCTGATTCCCATCGGATTAATGCTTGCAGACAGATGTAAATTTTCCGGAAGAGGAAAGCTGGTTGAAAGACCATTGGATATATTTTATAAGTTATTTGACGAGAAGGGTATTAAGTATGAAAACAGCAATGGTAAATTGCCTCTTATCGTCAGCGGAAAATTAAAGGGCGGACAGTACAATCTGTCAGGCAAGATAAGCTCTCAGTTCATATCAGGATTACTTTTTGCGCTTCCATTGATTAATAATGATTCTGTAATTTCAATTACAGACAATATGGAGTCCGTCGGCTATGTGGACTTAACACTTCAAATGCTCAAAAAATTCAATATAGAAATAAATAACACAGATTATAGAGAATATAAAATTCAAGGCAATCAAAAATATAAAGCTTCATCATACAGTGTCGAAGCAGATTATTCACAGGCAGCATTTTATTTAACCGCAAAAGCTTTAGGAAATGATGTGGTATGCCTGGACTTAAATGAGGATTCTCTTCAGGGAGACAGGGAAATAATTAATATTATTCATAGATTTAAAAATTCGGGCAGTGATGAAATTGTAATAGATGCATCGCAGATACCTGACCTGGTTCCAATACTGGCTGTTCTTGGATCACTCCAAAATGGCAAGACTACACGCATAATTAATGCCCAGCGTCTAAGAATCAAGGAATCCGACAGATTGAAGGCTATTGCAACGGAAATGAACAAAATAGGAGCGGAAATATACGAGCTGGAGGATGGGCTGCTCATAAAAGGCAGGAGCATTTTAAGAGGCAATGCAACAGTAAACAGCTGGAATGACCACCGGATAGCCATGTCTCTGGCAATTGCAGCTACAAAATGCAGTAATGAAATAATATTGGAGGATTATCAGGCAGTTAATAAATCCTACCCTGATTTCTGGAATGACTATATATCACTGGGAGGTGCGATAAATGAGCTCCATATGGGGAAATAAACTGAAAGTCAGCATATTCGGAGAATCACACGGGGAAGCAATCGGCGTTGTAATAGATAATCTTATTCCGGGAATTGAAATAGACATGGATTATATTAACAAGCAAATGGCACGCCGCGCTCCGGGGAAAAGCCAGCTTGCCACAATGCGTTCAGAAAGTGATTCCGTTGAACTATTAAGCGGAGTTTTTAACGGTATCACGACGGGAGCACCCCTTTGTGCAGTCATATATAACGAGGATAAAAAATCCAGGGATTACCGTAAATTAAGAGATAATATGCGCCCGGGTCACAGCGACTATCCTGCATTCATAAAATACGAAGGCTTCAATGATTATAGAGGCGGAGGACATTTTTCCGGCAGAATAACAGCACCCTTATTGTTTGCAGGCGCACTGGCAATGAGCATATTGGAAAAATACAAGGGTATTTATGTAGCAAGTCACATAAGCAGCATTTATAATGTTGAAGATGATAAGATTTCATTTGATAATTGTGAAACCAACTGTTTTAATTATTTAAAGGATATGGATTTTCCCGTGCTGTCAGAAGAAAAGGGCGAACATATGAAGAAGGAAATCTTAAAAGCAAAAGAAAAGCAGGATTCTGTAGGCGGAACAGTGGAGACAATAATAACAAATATTCCCGCAGGATATGGAGAACCATTTTTTGATTCTGCTGAATCAAGACTTTCTCATATGATTTTTTCCATACCGGCAGTAAAGGGCATTGAGTTTGGGGCAGGATTTAACATTGCAAAAATGCTGGGCTCTTCTTCAAATGATGCATATTTTTTACATGACGGTAAAATATTCGCAAAAACAAATAATAACGGCGGTATACTTGGAGGCATTACAAACGGAATGCCTATAGTGTTCAAGACAGCAATAAAGCCAACGCCATCAATAACTCTGCCTCAGTATACAGTAAATGTTGCATCAATGGAAAACACAGTATTGCAGGTCGAAGGGCGTCACGACCCATGTATAGTTCCAAGAGCCGTGCCTGTTATTGAAGGTGCGTCAGCCTTGGTAATACTTGATTTGATTATGGAAAGAGATGGAGAAATCTTAAACAAAAGAGACGGCAGGTGATATAATGGAAAAGCTATTCGGATTAATCGGGGAGAAGCTGGGGCATACTTATTCTCCCATAATACACCAAAAAATCATGGAAGAACTGAACATAGCCGGTCACTACGGACTTTTCCAGGTAAAAAGGGAAAGGCTGAAGGATGTTGTTTCAGGCTTAAAGGCTCTGGGTTATGCCGGAATAAATGTAACTATACCATATAAAACAGATATTATTGAATCTTTGGATTACATGAGTCCTGAGTCCGAAAAAATAGGTGCGGTAAATGTGGTCTATATTGACAAGGACGGAATGGCAGCAGGCTATAACACAGATTACTACGGATTTGGCATGATGCTTAAAAATGCAAATATAAAAACAGAAGGAGAAAACGCTGCAATACTGGGAACAGGCGGAGCATCAAAAGCGGTTTCTCAATACCTTAAGGATAACGGCATCAAAAATCTCATTTTCATCACAAGAGATGTTCTTGCAGCTAAGCAAAAATTTCCTGATGATGAAGTAATTTCATATGAACAATCAGAGAAAGTGAAGAACTGTTCAACCATAATCAACACAACACCTCTGGGAATGTATCCGAACATTCAGGCAGCTCCTGTAGAAGAAAAATATTTAAGCCGCTTTTCTCAGGCAGTTGATTTAATTTACAACCCTTCAGAGACGTTATTTATTAAGCAGGCAAAAGAAATGGGAATCAAATGTACAAACGGATTGTACATGCTGGTTGCCCAAGCTGTAAAATCACAGGAAATATGGAATGAAACAAAGATATCCGGGTCTGTTATAACAAACATTGTTAATTTTCTGCAGCAGGAGGGTCTATGAGCAGAAATATAGTCTTAATAGGCATGCCCGGATGCGGCAAGAGCACCCTGAGCAGAATAATATCTAAAAAACTGGGAAGATGCGCTATCGATATGGACGATTACATTGAAGCAAATGAGAAAAAAAGTATTAAAGAAATGTTTGCTTCAGGTGAGGAAGTTTTCAGGGATGCTGAAACAAAGTATTCGGTTGTTTTAGGACAATTGGATTCACACGTAATTGCAACCGGCGGCGGGATTGTAAAAAGAAAAGAAAACATTGAGAACCTTAAGAAAAATTCTGTCATAGTATTTATTGACAGACCACTTGAAAATATTATCAAGGATGTAAATATAGAAACGAGACCTCTTCTTGCAGGCGGAACAGAAGCGGTATGTAAGTTATATAATGAAAGAATCAGCCTGTACAAGGAGTATTGTGATATAGAAATAATTAATGCAGGAGAAATAGAGGACGTTGCTGACCTGGTAATAAAAAATGTTCACATGTGGGAAAGAAAATAATTGTAATCAACATTGGAGATAAATATGAAAATTACGGTGATTTACGGTACTGAGCACAAAGGAAGCACATACAACATAGTTCAGCTGTTTCTGAAAAGTCTAAAAAATGAAATCGATGAAATAAATGAGTTTTTTATGCCGAAGGACATGCCTCATTTTTGCCGCGGATGCAGCCTTTGCTTCATGAAGGGAGAAGAATTCTGCCCTCACTACAAGGAAGTAAACATAATCGAAAAGGCCATGGAAAGAGCAGACTTATTAATTTTCTCAAGCCCTGTGTATGTATATCATACAACGGGTCAGATGAAGGCTCTGCTGGATCATTTCGGATATCAGTGGATGGTTCACAGACCCAACAAGTCAATGTTCGGTAAAATGGCTCTTGTTGTTTCAACAGCGGCAGGTGCCGGTATGAAATCAACCGTAAAGGACATAACAGACAGTCTCAATTTTTGGGGTGTAGCAAAAGTATTTAAGTACAAAAAGGCTGTTGCTGCTATAAACTGGGAAGGTGTTGCTCATAATAAAAAAGAAGAAATAGGCAAAGATGTAAGCAATATATCGGCAAAAATAATCAAATTTTCAAAAAATATAAGTCCAGGAATTAAGGTTAAGGCAATTTTCAATGTTATGAGAATAGTGCAGAAAAAGGGAGGTTTCAACCAGCCAGATGCTGATTACTGGAAAAGGCAGGGCTGGCTGGGAAATGTGCGCCCATGGTAAATAAATATTAATCATGCAGTCTGAAAGATTATAAAATTACAGGAGCATAGAAGAAATGATGAATTTCAATCCACAAGAGTATAAATATCACTCAAGAAGAAACGTAGTCTACGGTCATAGAGGAATGGTCGCCACATCACAGCCTTTGGCAGCCCAGGCCGGATTGGAAATATTAAAATCAGGCGGAAATGCGATTGATGCCGCCATAGCTGCAGCAGCCTGTCTGACAGTTGTTGAACCTACATCAAACGGTTTGGGAAGCGATGCATTTGCATTAGTCTGGGTTAAGGACAAGCTGCACGGATTAAATGCAAGCGGATATTCTCCATACAGCATTTCTGCCGAAAAACTTAAGGAAAGAGGAATCAACGAAATTCCTGCATACGGAGTAATTCCTGTTATGGTGCCGGGGGCTCCAGCTGCCTGGGCAGAATTATCGGAAAAATTCGGAAAGCTTTCACTGGAAGAAGTCTTAAAGCCCGCAGTCAATTATGCCAGGAATGGATTTACCGTTTCTGTTAATGTGAAGCAGCACTGGGATAAAGCATACCATATCTATAAGAAAGAACAAGGAGAAGAATTTAAATATTGGTTCGATACCTTCACCGATAACGGGAGGACACCTGAATTTGGTGAGCTGTGGAAATTTCCTCATCATGCAGATACATTAGAATCCATAGGCAGGACTAATGGTGAGGCGTATTATAAAGGACACATTGCTGATAAAATAGATGCATTCTTTAAAAAATATAACGGTTTTCTTTCCAAAGAAGACTTATCCGAATACAAACCTCAGTGGGTTGAACCTGTCAGTGCCAGCTACAAGGGATATGATGTCTGTGAAATACCTCCTAACGGTCAGGGATTGGTTGCCTTAATGGCTCTTAACATATTAAAGGGATTTGATTTTACGCATAAGGATAACAGTGATACATACCACAAGCAAATTGAGGCAATTAAGCTGGCATTTGCAGACGGACGTAAATATATTACCGATAAGACACATATGAAAACTGAGGTAAATAAGTTATTGTCTGAAAGCTATGCGGCATCCAGAAGAAGATTAATTACTGAAAAGGCACTGCTTCCGAAAGCAGGCGACCCGTTCAGCGGCGGAACCGTCTACCTGTGTACAGCAGACGGCGAAGGAAACATGGTTTCATACATTCAAAGCAACTACATGGGTTTCGGTTCGGGAATAGTAATACCCGGGACCGGAATATCACTTCAGAACAGGGGACATAATTTTAATTTAGACCCAAGACATGATAACTGTCTTATGCCGCATAAAAAAACATATCATACAATAATTCCCGGATTTCTGATGAAGGACGGAAAAGCCGCGGGACCTTTTGGTGTCATGGGAGGATTTATGCAGCCACAGGGACATGTGCAGGTAGTCATGAATATGATTGATTTTCACATGAATCCACAGGAGGCACTGGATGCTCCCAGATGGCAGTGGATTAAGGACAACAAAATAGAATTAGAGCCTTCAATACCGGCGTATATAGCAGAAGATTTAGCAAGAAGAGGGCATGAGGTAAAAATACAGCCTAATCTTAACGAATTCGGAAGAGGACAGATAATTTTAAAAACAGATGAAGGAACTTTATGCGGAGCAACAGAGCCTAGAACAGACGGACATGTGGCGGCGTGGTAGATGTATATAACGGAGGCGATAAATTGAAATATCGTTGTTTAATTTTAGATCATGATGATACGGCAGTTAAAAGCACGCCGGATATTCATTATCCTTCCTTCATTGAAGCTTTAAAAATCTTGAGACCCGAAATGAAGACACTGAGCCTTGAAGAATTTGTTTCATATTGTTTCAATCCGGGATTTATGGAGCTATGCAGAGATGTTTTGAAATTCAGCAATGATGAGCAGGAATATCAATATAAAATATGGAGCAGCTATACAAAAGCAAAATCACCCGATTTTTATGAAGGCTTTACTGAATTACTCAAAGAATATAAAAAGTCGGGAGGAATAATATGCGTTGTTTCTCATTCGGAAAGCAGGCAAATAACCAGAGACTACATATTAAACTGTAATTTTACTCCTGATTTAATCTTCGGCTGGGATTTGGAAGAACATCAAAGAAAGCCAAATCCGTATCCGGTCCTGGAAATCATGAAAAAATTCAAGCTTGATGTACAGGATGTATTGGTAGTGGATGATTTAAAACCGGGCTTAGACATGGCAAGAAGCTGTAATGTCGACTTTGCCGGAGCAGGATGGTCTCACATGATACCTGAAGTAAAAGATTATATGAAAAAAAACTCAGATTATTATTTCTCTACAGTTGAATCTTTTAAGGAATTTATTTTAACCTGAAAAATATTATTAAAAAGAGATTCTATAAAATTTAGGGTGATGGACAAAGTTGATAAGGGTTGAGGAACCTTATCAGCTTTTTTTACGTCTAATTATATAGGAAGGTGACGACAGGAGGTATAAATTAAGAAATATTTAAGGGCAAACTGATATAAATATTAATGCAATAGTTATATAATTGAAAAAGTAAAAAATTTGCAGAATAGAGAGTTATGATTAAGATATGAAAAAAAATGTGATTAAATTTATAGGGGTGTTTTTATCAACCTTTGTGGTTATGTACCTGGTTGCGATATATTCCAACATTCCATTTATAGCCGAATGCAGAGACCTGTATATTGAGACCGCCATGTCGACTATGAGCCATCAGTGGCTTGCCACAAGCTTTATACCGAGGAGCGTCATAGATAAGGCAATAGGACAAAGAAACAATACAGAGATAAAGGAAGGAAACGGGAATCCAATTATAAATAAAGTAAAGAATTTATTCCACCTAAAAGGACGGGAATGGTTTACCGCTGAGTTTGACGAAATAAATATGGACAGCTTTGATAAGTATGTAAAAAACAATCCTGATGTTTTAAAGCACGGATATGAAAATATACAAATAGATCATAGCCATGTCGGTGACGAAAAAACAGGAATAGTTACAAATCAGGGAGACAATGTTACAGCAATAGATGCTAAGAATGGAATCCTGATAGTCGAAGTCAAGGGCGAGGGCTACAACGGAAGACTGGCTGTTGTCAAGGATGCCGGCAATGTAAAAATAGGAATGGCGGAAGGTCTGAAGAACAATTTAAAAGGAGAAGGCAGTCAGATAGACGAATTGTCTAATTATAACAATGCCTTGCTTTCAATCAATGCCAGCGGATTTGTAGATTATGACGGAAACGGTGACGGTGGTCAGCCCATTGGAGCAATAATCCAAAACGGAAAAATGATAAATCCTTCTGTCGGTGCCGGATGGTTTATGATTGGGTTAGATTACGACAACTGGATGACGATAAAAAGAAACAGTAACGGCGAAAATTTAAGAGATGCGGTGGAATTCATGCCTGCCTTGATAATAAACGGAGTTAAGCAGGTTGATGGTTCCGCAGGATGGGGAATTCAGCCGAGGACTGCTGTAGGACAGAAAGCAAATCAGGAGGTGCTGATGCTGGTTATCGATGGGAGACAGGTGGGATACAGCATAGGCACAACTGTGGGAGAATGCGCTGAAATTATGGAGAGATACGGTGCTGTCCAGGCATGTAATTTAGACGGTGGAGCAAGCTCCATAATGTACTATAACGATCATCCCGTAACCAAGCCTGCAATCAGGTATGCTGTGGGAAGATGGATTCCAAATATTATAATGGTAGAAAAATAAACTGAAATCATACATGTTCACCTGCGGTTAATCAAATAAATTATTTGACAATATTAATAAATTGTTATGAAAAATACGGAACAATTCTCATCTTTTATCGTCGTATATAATGAGACTATAATTATATAAGGAGAGGAGAAGGAAAAGTATGTTTGATTCAAGATTAATTTTATCTGTAATGACACTCGTAGTTGTTATACTGGTTATTTTTCTTTTTTGGAGAAAGGTGCCTGCAGATAAAGCGTTGGTTATAACAGGACTTAAGAAAAGAGTACTATCAGGCAAGGGGGGATTTATGATACCATTTTTAGAAACCTCCTGCATAATATCTTTGGAAAATATGTCAATGACAACGGATGTTAATGAAGCACCTTCAAAACAAGGTATTTTTGTTAATATCGTAGGTACTGCCGTAATTAAAGTCAGAAATGATTCACAGAGCATTTTTGCAGCTGTAGAACAATTTTGCAGCGGAGGAGCTAAAAATTCTGTAAGTACAATAAAAAGTATTGTTGAACAAATTCTTGAAGGTAAATTAAGAGGGATTATTTCAACTCTTACTGTGGAGCAAATCAATGAGGACAGGGCTTCCTTCGAGCAGAGAATAGAAGCTGATATAAGAGCCGAGCTTGAATCAATGGGGTTAATGCTGGTATCTTACACAATTTTAAAAATAAGCACTCAGGGCGGATATCTTGAAAACCGTGCAATTCCTCAGATTGCTCAGGCAAAATCGGATGCTGATATTGCAACAGCCGAAAGGAAAAGAGATACAGAAATAAAAACAGCCGATGCTGTAAGGATAGGACAAAAAGCAAAACTTGAGGCAGATACTGCCATTGCAGAATCTGAAAGAGACAAGTCCATTAAGGTAGAAAGCTACAGAGCAGAACAGGACAGAGCTAAAGCAGATGCTGATATTGCCTACAAATTAAAGGCAATTGAAAATGAAAGACAGATAGCTGAGCAGCAGGCAGAATTAGCAAAAAGAAATGCTATAGTAGTTGAAGAAAAGCTGGTAGCTGAAATCAAAAAGCCTGCTGATGCGAAAAAGTATGAGGCGGAAGTTAAAGCGGAAGCCGATAAGATTATTACAATAAAAATGGCACAGGCGGAAGCTGAAGCAATTAAAATAAAGGCAGAAGCTGAGGCGGAAGCAATAATAGCGAAAGGAAAGGCAGAAGCTGAGTCCATAAAGGCGAAAGGTCTTGCAGATGCTGAAGCAAAAAGCAAGCTGGCTGATGCAATGTCTAAGTATGAAGAAGCAGCTATTGTTGAATTAATGATTTCAAGAATGCCTGAAATAATGAAGGAAGTAGCAAAACCAATGGAACAGGTTGATAAGATCACAATTATTGACAATAGCGGAAATATGGGCGCATCAAAGGTTTCAAAGCTGGTTACGGATGTTACGGCTAACGGATTCCAGGTATTGAAGGATGTTACAGGAATAGATGTTGTGGATTTAATAAACAATGTTGTAAAGAAGGAGCATGACAAAAAAATATCTGAAGAGGAGAAAAAAGAAGAAAAGGAAGATGAAAATAATACTTCAAAAGTGATAAATGCTTCAGACGTTTATAATGATAATTTTTAATAAATAAACAAGTGGGCGAATTGTTTTACAGCAGTAAAATATTCGTCCCTTAAAATATATATGGCTATATAAGCCTGTCATCTATGATATAAAAAAACCTATGGAATTTGTCCAATGAATCGGAAGATTTTAATTTAGATAAACTAATTTATAAATATAGCCATTAAGGGAGGAACTGAATGTTTACAGAAATTAATAATAATCTGGAAGAAGCACAAAGAGGAATGTACCGAATCAAGAAGATAGATTCAATGTTAAATAAGCTTCGCAGCGAACAAGATAATTTAAAAAATAAAGTGTTAAAATTAAAAAGTATACTGGAAAAGGAAAATTCAGATGTTGATAAACTGAATAAAAAAAATCTTTCATCTTTCTTTTATTCAACAATAGGAAAATTAGATGACAAGTTAGAGAAGGAGCAGCGTGAAGCCATGGCTGCCAAATTAAAATATGACCAGGCATTAATGGATTTGGAAAATATAGAATATGAAATAGACAAGCTGTTGAAAGAACGTAACGAATATAAAGACAGCAAGAACCAATACGATTCTCTGTATGAACAAAAAAAGGAAATGCTTTTGAAGTCTGATGAAGGCACTGCAAAAAGGATTTTAGATATTTCACATAGAATAAGTGATTCCCAAAATAAGATCAGGGAGTTAAGAGAGGCTGTTGTCGCCGGCAAAAATGCGGCAGATTGTCTTAATAACGCACTTGAAAATCTGAGCAGTGCAGAGGGCTGGGGAACCTGGGATTTATTTGGGGGAGGTCTTCTCACTGATTTGGCCAAGCATTCCAAACTTGATGATACAAAATATGAGGTTGGAAGAGCACAGGAACTTCTTCGTAAATTTAACACCGAACTTGCCGACGTACAAATAAACTCCGACATTCATATAGAAACAGATGGATTTGCCAAATTTGCCGATATATTTTTTGATGGACTTATATCAGACTGGTTCATGCAGTCAAAGATAAGAGATTCCTATGAAAGTGTTTCTTCTGTAAAATATCAGGTAGAAAATGCAGTGAGTAAACTTGCCAAATTGGAAAGCCAAGAAACTGTCTTGTTAAAAAATTTAAAAGATGAATTAAATAATCTGATTATCAGATCATAAATATTCAAACAACACAGTTGCAATATTTGATGATAAAACTTATTTTTTATTCAATTTCTGCAGTGTATTATACAAATATGTTTTGGAAATAACTAAACATATAAATTTCAGGAGGTTAAAAATGAAAACTGATTTAATGTATACACCGCAGGATATTGAAGGCCAAACACAGCGTGAACCTGGCAAGGAAAGCAAGATGAATCCACAACCCATATATGATGATGTCAGCTGCAAAGGATACAACAGATTAAAAGGTAAGACTGCAGTTATTACCGGAGGAGACAGCGGGATAGGAAGAGCCGTGGCAGTTGCATATGCCAAGGAAGGCTGCAATGTTGCCATAGTATACAATATAGCAGATGATGATGCCAATGAGACTAAACGGACAATTGAAAGCTATGGAGGAACTGCATTTCTGATTAAAGGTAATATAAGAGATTCTAATTTTTGCAAGGAAGTCGTGGACAGGACAGTTAAACAGTTCGGAGGCCTGGATATTGTAGTAAATAATGCGGCAATTCAGCATCCCCAGGTAAATTTTGAAGATATTACAGATGAACAGCTTGACGATACCTTCAGAACAAACATATATCCCATGTTTTATTTGACAAGGGCCGCTATGCCATATTTGAAGGAAGGGAGCTCCATTATAAATACAAGTTCAGTAACAGCATTCAAAGGCAGCAAGGATTTAGTTGATTATTCAGCTGCTAAGGGAGCAGTTACATCTTTCACAAGGTCACTGTCCCAAAACCTGGCAGGCAAAAAAATCAGAGTAAATCAAATAGCTCCGGGACCAATCTGGACACCGTTGATTCCTTCGACATTTGATAAGCTTAAAGTTGGAACATTCGGCAAAGAAACACCGTTAAAAAGACCCGGTCAGCCCGCGGAGCTGGCCGAAGCATATGTTTATCTGGCAACTGACAGCTCATCGTACATGACAGGTCAGACAATCCATATAAACGGAGGAGAAATAGTAAACGGATAAATTTAAAAGGTTTATTGAAGGAAACTCATTTTTATATTATGAAAAATCTTTGAGCAGTACATATTAAGTGTACTGCTTAATTTTTAAACTTTTTTTTGGTATTTCATCCTGCAATTAAGTCCATGCTATTGAAAAAAATGTGAAAAAATGATCAATATTTTTTTAAACTATTGAATTTTTTATGGAAATGTGACCTTCAATAATATATAATATAAATAAAATAAGAAGAAGTTTGGAGGAAATATGATGAAAGTAAAAGTCTGTGTAGGTTCAAACTGTACTTTATTAGGTTCAATGAGTATTTTAGATCAGCTTGATGATTTAAAAGATATTATCAGTGAGGATTCTGATAATTATAATGATGAGGAGCTTGAAATAGAAGCAATTAAATGTATGGGGTTTTGCAAAAATACAGATAAATCTGTATCACCTGTAGTTGTTATTGATGATGAGCCAATATATAATGCTACCAGTCAAACCGTAATGGAGAAGATTGTAAAGAAAATAAGAAAATGACAGAGAAACTGACAGAATAAATTCGGAGGAAAATAATGAAAGAAAGTTATGTTGATCTCATACGTATAAGGAGGCAGGTGTTTACAAAAATTGCTAAAATGGCTTATGAGGGCGACGATTTAAGTGAATTGGAGAAATCATCATTTGAGATTTTACCTGGCGAGGTTGCAACGTACAGAGATAGTGTATTCAGAGAAAGAGCTATAGTAGATGAACGCTTGAGGCTTACGATGGGGTTAAATGCAAGAAAACCTACCGAGTATCATCGTGTCACTGACGGGATTTCCGAGGTAGATATGGATAAGACACAATTTATTGAGCCTTTAATAAATGTCATTACCTTTGCATGTGAAGCATGCCCTACCAAGGCATTATATGTGACAAACAATTGCAGAAAGTGCCTTGCTCATCCATGTACCAATGTCTGCCCCACAAATGCGGTTTCCATAGGGAAAAGCGGGGCGGTCATTGATCAGGATAAATGCATCAAATGCGGCAGATGTAAGGATACCTGCCCATATAGTGCAATTGTGCAGTACGACAGACCGTGTGCTGCCGCATGCGGTGTTAATGCTATAGAAAGTGATTATCTTGGCCGGGCTAAGATAAATATGGACAGGTGCGTATCATGCGGAAATTGTATTGTTCAGTGTCCTTATGGAGCCATTTCAGACAAATCTCAAATTTATCAGCTTATAAAAGCATTGAAATCCAATGAACATATGTATGCAATAATAGCGCCGTCATTTTTGGGACAATTCGGCCCATTGGCTTCTCCTGTTCAGATATTTGAGGGGATAAAGCAGCTAGGATTTGAAGATGTTGTCGAGGTAAGCCTCGGAGCTGATATTACCACTCTGAGAGAAGCAAAAGAATTTCTTGAAAGGGTACCGAATGAAATTCCTTATATGGGAACGAGCTGCTGCAATTCATGGACTATAATGGTTAAAAAGCTGTTTCCTGATCAATATGAATATATATCAGATTCATCCTCACCCATGGTTGAAACTGCAAAGTATATAAAAAAGAAGGACCCCGATGCAAAGATAACATTTATAGGCCCCTGTATTTCCAAGAAACTGGAGGCATTAAGAGAAGATGTAAGAGATTATGTGCATTTTGTAATAACCTTTGAAGAGCTCATGGGAATGTTTGTTGCCAAAGGAATAGAACTGTCAGAAATAGAGGTTTCCAAAGAAATAAGGGATGCATCTTCGCTCGGACGTGGTTATGCCATAGCCGGCGGAGTGGCGGAAGCCGTAAAAAGGACTGCATTGGAAATGGATCCTTCGAGGGAAATAAATGTGGAGGGCGCATCCACACTGCATGAGTGTGTAAAGCTAATGAGAGTTGCCAAGGCCGGAAAAAAGAATGGGTATCTGCTTGAGGGCATGGCATGCGCAGGAGGATGTATTGCCGGTCCCGGAACATTAGCTTCATTCAACAGAGTCAGAAAGGCAGTAACAGACTTTAAAAACCAGGCACACTGCAATTCTCCGATTGATAATGAAAATATCAATGAACAAGGACACTAAGCGATTTTAAATAAATAAAAAATACATTGCATTTAAAACAATTATGTTTTATAATGTGATTAATCAAATATCGGGAGCTTATTAATAGGCTGAGAGGAAACTTAGAGTTTCGACCGTACCTGATTTGGATAATGCCAACGTAGGGAACTGTTTATGAAAGTGAATGGGATATACCACATGTTGGTATATCCCATTTTTAGCAGAAAGGACTTATGTTATGGAAAGTTACAAAACATCAACTTTAAGCAACGGATTATTGTGGTTTGGCGCAGCCGTATCCATTGCGGAAATTTTTACAGGAACGCTGTTTGTGCCCCTGGGATTTGCAAAAGGTTTTTTTGCAATAATAACAGGGCACATAATAGGATGTATACTTTTATATTATGCGGGCGTTATAGGAGCTGAAAGCGGCAAGTCGTCCATGGAATCCGTGGGACTGTCATTTGGAAGCAGGGGAAGAAATTTTTTTGCATGCATCAATGCTTTACAGCTTGTAGGCTGGACCGCCGTAATGATAATACAGGGTTCAAGAGCCATAGGAATAATGCTGGATACAAGCGTCGGAGCGCAGACGGATTTGCTATGGTGTGTTATTATAGGAGCCGCAATTCTTTTGTGGATTCTTGCCGGGCCTAAAAATCTGGAAAAAGTTAATATTGTTGCTGTTGGAGGATTGTTTATACTGACAATTCTTTTGGGATTCACGGTTTTTAAAGGAGGCCCGCAAGCGGCAGTAAGCGGAGAATTGACCTTCGGTGCGGCAATAGAGCTGTCAATTGCAATGCCTTTATCGTGGCTTCCTCTTATTTCCGATTACACAAGGGATGCAAAGCATCCTGCAACAGCAGCACGCGTAAGCGTAGTTACATATTTTGCGGGAAGTATATTCATGTATACAATAGGCATGGGAGCTGCCATATTTACCGGTGAAAGTGACATTGCCGTAATAATGTACAAGGCAGGCTTCGGCATTTTAGGAGTGCTGATAATATTATTTTCAACAGTAACCACAACTTATCTTGATGTTTATTCTGCAGGGGTAAGTATAAAAACAATTAACGACAAGCTATCCGAAAAAACCATGGCTGTCCTTGTGTGCATCATAGGAACCGTCATTGCGGTTTTATCGCCAGTTGAGCAGTATGAGAACTTTTTGTACCTCATTGGCTCTGTATTCGCTCCCATGATTGCAGTGCTCATAGCGGACTATTTTATTCTTAAAAATGATAATCTGAAAAAATCCGTGGACGTGCCAAATTTCATCATATGGCTTTCAGGCTTTTTA
The DNA here is from genome assembly GCA_032059885.1 of Sedimentibacter sp. Taxonomy (GTDB): domain Bacteria; phylum Bacillota; class Clostridia; order Tissierellales; family Sedimentibacteraceae; genus Sedimentibacter. The sequence continues at coordinate 75,979 of DAMBZP010000001.1, read as the reverse complement.
ATTTACAGAGTGCTTTTAAACATGGACATTGTCATAGGAAGCACTATCCCCGTAATGGTCATAACAATAATTATATGTCTGGCTGCAGATAAAATAAGGAAGAACACTTTATAAGACGATAAAAAACCGCTTCTTGATATCTGTATTGCAAGGATATATAATAAAAAAGATTAGTGCAGAAGGTTCTGAACTGATAATAAATATGATTGGAAGTTACAGATGAAGGAGACAGTATTGAAACAATTTAAATACAGAATTTTTGATTTGGACGGCACTCTGCTGGATTCAATGGCAGTTTGGCACGACCTGGGAAAGGACTATCTTTTACAGAAGGGCATTGTGCCTCCGATCAATTTGAACGAAATCATGGCACCTATGTCAATGGCGGAGTCTGCGGAATATTTTCAGGAAGCCTTTAAAATTGATTTGAGCGCAGAAAAAATAATCGAGGAAGTTAAAAGTCTGATTGATGACAAATATAAATATGATTTAAAATTGAAGCCATACGTGGAGGAATATCTTCAAAAAATGAAAAATGAACATTCCATGATGTGTATTGCTACGGCAACACCGTTGAAGCCGGCTGAGGCTGCATTGAAAAGGAATGGCGTGCTGAAATATTTTTCATTTGTATTAAGCTGTGATGAGGTGGGGACAGGAAAGGATAAGCCTGATATATACTGCCTGGCTGCAGATAAATTCAATGCAGAGCCCTCTGAAATCGCAGTTTATGAGGATGCGGATTTTGCTTTGATAACAGCACGGGAAGCAGGCTTTTATACAATTGGTGTATATGATGAATTCTTTAAACACAAAAGAAAAGATATTGAAATTATAAGCGATATGTATATTGAATCCTTTAAGGAGCTTTTATAGCTCAGCTGTCATGAATCCTGACACCGGCATCCTTATAATATCAAAGAAAGAAGGAGATTTGAAATGTTTTCGGAAATTATTGAAAATGTAAAAAATAAAACACCGTTAGTTCATAATATTACCAATTATGTTACGGTCAACGACTGCGCAAATATACTGCTGGCATGCGGCGGCTCTCCCATAATGGCGGATGACATTGAAGAGGTTGAGGAAATTACATCAATATGCAGCGCCCTGGTAATAAACATAGGAACATTAAACTCAAGGACTGTGGAGTCAATGCTTAAGGCAGGGAAAAAAGCAAACGAGCTCAGCATACCTGTTATACTTGACCCGGTGGGAGCAGGAGCTTCAAGACTTAGGACAGATACTGCTTTTAAGCTGCTGGATGAAATAAAATTTGCTGTTATCAGAGGCAACATGTCCGAAATCAAGACAGTCGGAAGGGCAGCCGCAAGCGGAACGAGAGGCGTTGATGCCAGCATGTCCGATTCAATCACTGAGGAAAATATTGATGAAGCCGTCAGATATATAAGCTCATTGTCAGAAAAGCTCTCTGCGGTTGTGGCTGTTACAGGAGCTATAGACATTGTTTCAGACGGAACAAAGACCTATGCGATTCGAAACGGACATCCTATGATGAGCAGAATATCCGGAACGGGATGTATGCTTACTTCAGTAATCGGCGCTTACTGCGGCGCCAACAAGGACAACATCATTGATGCGGCCGCTGCCGCAGTATGCATCATGGGGCTGTGCGGTGAGCTTGCCTATGAAAAAATGAAAAGAAATGACGACGGAACATCTTTGCTGCGTTCCTACCTGATAGATTACATGAGCAAAATTGATGCTGATATGCTGAAGGAGGGAGCTAAAATTGAAATTAGAAAATAAATCGCTGCTGCTTTACGCGGTTACGGACAGGACATGGCTGGAAAGCAGGACACTTTCGGAGGCAGTTGAAGAAGCAATACTGGGAGGCGCGACATTCGTCCAGCTCAGAGAAAAAAATTTGAGCTATGAGGAATTTTTTAAAACCGCCGTGGAGGTAAAGAAAATAACCGACAAATACAACATTCCCTTTGTAATAAACGACAACGTGGACATTGCTGCAGCCGTTGATGCCGACGGAGCACACATAGGTCAAAGCGACGAGGAAATTAATGATGCCAGAGAAAAGCTCGGTCCAGACAAAATAATCGGTTTGTCAGCCGGAACAGTTGAGGAGGCTTTAAAGGCAGAAAAAAACGGTGCCGATTATATAGGAGTGGGCGCAGTTTTCAGTACCTCCACAAAGCTTGATGCAGATACGGTCTCTCAGGAAACGCTAAGAGAAATATGCAGTACGGTAAATATTCCTGTTGTTGCAATCGGAGGAATATCAAAGGATAACATACTTGAGCTTGCCGGAACAGGTATTGCCGGAGCGGCGGTTGTGTCTGCAATTTTTGCGCAGGACAATATAAGAGCAGCAGCATCAGATCTTTTAAAGTTAACGAAAAAAATAATAAATGAGGTTGAATAAATGAAAAAGGTTTTGACAATAGCAGGTTCTGATCCCAGCGGCGGCGCCGGCATACAGGCAGATTTAAAAACAATGACCTGTCATAAAATGTACGGAATGAGCGTCATAACAGCCTTAACGGCACAAAATACGGCAGGAGTATACGGCGTGTTTGAAGCTTCGCCGGAATTTGTGGCTCAGCAAATGGATGCGGTTTTTACAGACATTTATCCGGATGCTGTAAAAATCGGAATGGTTTCAAATAAAGAAATAATATCTGTTATTGCAGATAAACTTATTGAATACAAGGCAGAAAAAATAGTTCTTGACCCGGTAATGGTATCCACTAGCGGAGGCAGGCTTTTCAAGGACGATTCCATTGAAACGCTCATAAATAAATTAATGCCTCTGACATTGGTAATAACACCAAATATACAGGAAGCGGAGGTTCTCTGCGGTTTTAAAATTGAAAGCAAGGAAGACATGCAAAGAGCAGCAGTTAAAATATCCGAAAACTATTCGGGAAATATACTCATAAAAGGCGGACATTTAACTTACTGCAGCGATGATTTGTTATACGCAGATGGCGATTTTATGTGGTATGATCAGGAAAGAATAGATAATCCGAACACACACGGAACAGGTTGTACACTGTCGTCGGCAATTGCATGCAGCCTGGCAGATGGCTGTGATGTAGAGACGAGCATACTAAACGCAAAAAAATATATAACAGGAGCTTTAAGGTCAAATTTAAATTTAGGAAAAGGAAGCGGTCCTTTAAACCATTGCTGGAATTTATAATTAAAATGTGACAGACAAGATAATATCTTTGCTGTCACATTTTGTTTTATGACATAAACTATCTTCCTCAATTATAATTACAAAGCTTATGTACTTAAAAACAAATAATGGAATTACATTCAACTGCAATGTGCATATAATATAATGTAATGATAGAAACTCGTAAATTATTATTAAGAGGGAGAGATATAATTGAATTATTATGAAATGCTGGAGTATTACAATAGATGCAGAAGTTACAGCATGTTATATAAAAACTCAAATCGTGAAACATGTTCAGATGTGCCTGTAAGTACAGAAACAGGCTATATTGAAATTCATATAACAAAAAATCTCGGACAGGATATTGCGACAGATGCGGTCTTGACAATCTATGTTAATAAGGATGGTAATCAGATCCCGGTAGTAAGCTTATCACCAACTCAAAATCCTACTATAATAGAATTGCCTATTGCTCATCCGGAAGGCACATTGGTTGAAGGACCGGAATATTACTTTACACCATATAATTTATCAATAGAAGATGAAGGCTATTACCGTATAGTTACACAAAATATACGGCTTTTTCCCAATGTTAAGGCTGTATTTTTTTATAATTTAAATGAAATGGTATCCGGTGAACCTGAGCGTGAAGAAATTACCATATTTCCTACGCATCCGAGAGATATTATGCCATAATTAAACAGTGACCGAAAATCTTTTATGATAGTAAGAATTCAATTTTTAGTTAATTAAAAATTATTAACAATAACGGCCCCTTAAAAAGGGGCCGTTATATTATTTATTAAAAGAAAATCTCTTGACTTTTTTATTCTACAATTGTAAAATAAGAAAAAATAATAATGAAGTTTTGTATGAATGGGAGAAAACAATGAAGCAAATAAAGAAGCTGCCTGAGAGTGAATTAGATATAATGATGATAATATGGGAAAGCGGGGAAGCTGTTTCTTCAGCCTATGTTATGGAAAAGCTTCCGAAGGAAAGAAAATGGGCCAATACGACAGTATTGAATTTTCTGGCACGTTTAGTAGACAGAGGTTTTTTAGAAATAACAAAGCAAGGCAGAATAAATTATTATAAGCCATTGATAGACGAAAATGATTATTTATATCAAGAGAGCAAATCATTTTTAGATAAAATGCATATGGGTTCGTTGAAAAGTTTCGTGGCTGCCCTGTACGACGGTTCAGCCATAAGCATGGAAGAACTTGAAAAGCTTAAGAATTACGTTGAAGAAATTACTGAGGGAAAGTAGGAGAAACATATGTCAGATGCATTTTTGAATATATTAGAAGTGTCTGTAAGCATGATACCTGTAATTATACTCATAATCATACTCGATCCATTATTCGGCAGAATTTATAAATCCGGCTGGAAATATTGGTTGTGGCTTGGTATTTCAGTAAGGCTGATACTGCCTTTCTCATTCGGATACAAAATTCCGGCGCTCTTTAAATTGCCTGCAGCGCAAGGCTTGATTTCAGGAAACATTATTGATCAGGGAGTTATACCATCTGAAAATAATTTAATAAATATCGTGAACTCTTCGAGCTTAAGTCTCAGTATAACAGATATACTAGCAATAATTTATTTTTCTGTAGCTGCTATTTTTATAATTTTTAAATTGGCGAATTATATAATATTCAGGAAAAGAATTGAAAAATGGTGCGAAATGCCTGATGAAAAAATTTTGGAAGCATTTTCTGATATATGCAAACTATATGGTATTGATGATAAAAAAAAGATGCTTAGAATACGCATGTGCAGAAAAATATCAGGACCTGTGGTTTTAGGCATTTATAAACCTGTACTGCTTCTTAACAACGGAGATTATGATGATGTAAATTTGAAAATGATTCTAAGACATGAAATAGTACATATTAAACGGCATGATACCGCATATAAGTTTTTTCTTATGCTGGTATGTGCAGTTCATTGGTTTAATCCCTTTGTATATAGTATGTCCAAAAAAGCATGCAGAGATCTGGAGGCTTCCTGTGACATGAAGGTTCTTCAAGATTCAGGAACCGAAGAGAAGAAATTGTACAGTCTCATGATTATAGATCAGGCTTCTCACAGATTCAGCAGCAAAGTGCCGTCGCTCCTTGCAGGCTTAAGCGGCAGCGAGAATATACTGGAATACAGAGTTAAAAACATATTAAATTCAGCAGGTAAAAAAGAAGGGTATATCACTCTTATGCTTGTTCTTACTGTTGCCATTGTATGCGGAAATACTGTACGAATAGGTTCCTCAGCCGGCAGCTCAAAATTTAATGTCCCAACAACCTCGGAAGATGTAACTGACAAAAAAGGCACGGGTGATTTTCAAGGGGTTGAGGAATATAGCTCTGGTGTTAACCTCGCAGGAAGTGAATTTCACGAGAAAGTGCAGGAGAAGGATAAGAATTTAAACGAAAATATTGGTGAAGCCTCCTCAGAGAAACAAGAAACAGATCAGTTAAAAGTAAATGAATCCGCTGAAGCTGTTGAATCCGCCGAGATTGTAATTATAGACCTTAACCATTTAAATGATGAGGGAGATAATTTAACGGGAGATTAAAATATTTTTAAAATTACAGGAAAAACAGGAGGATTATCTTGAATAAGAAAATCTGCAGCATATTAATAATGTCTATACTGACAATAAGCATCCTTACTCATAAGGCTTATGGAGTTCAAACGGATGTTAGGGTAAAATTACCATCCTTTCCCGTAACATTAAACGGAAAACTCATAGAGAACAAAAATCGCCAGTACCCATTGATAGTTTACAAGGACATAACTTACTTTCCTATGACTTACTATGACAGCAGATTTCTCGGCATTGAAAGCATTTGGAATGAAAAGACAGGTTTGACGGTTGCAAATACAGGTGTAAGCTGGGGCTACCATGAATATATGTCGAATAAAACAAATTACGATACCTATAGCGCAGTAAGAGCTCCGTTTAAAATAAGCATTAACGGAAAGAATATTGACAATACAAAGGAAAAATATCCTTTGCTGCTTTTTAGGAATATCACTTATTTTCCGTTAACCTGGAGTCTTGCCGCTGAAGAATTCGGATGGGACTATTCATTTGATAATACAAATGGATTGAATATAAATTCAAAAAAAGGCAGAGCAGTGGCAGGTCAGATTACACTTCCCATCATAACACGTGAAAACGGAGAAAAAGGTGCATTTACAATGGCGGGAGATTATTTTTACTTTGAAGGCAACGATGGTATCATCTATCAAGCCCCAACAGAAAATACCAGCAATAAGAAAAAGGTATATCAACTGCCGAAATCAGACAATGGAAGAACATATGTTTATGCATATCTTAAAACCGATAACGGCAAGGCTGTACTATGCTATAATACAGACGGAACAGACCCGTCTTCTGATAATCTGATACTCCTCAAAGAAGACGGTACATTTCAGAAGCTTGTTCCGGGATATTACGGGGATTCATCCTCCACTTCCAAAATAGTTGATGACAAGAATATATATTTTAAAGAATCAGATGGGCTTCTGTACAGGATGCCTGTTTCCGGAGGCAAGGCAGAAAGGCTTACGGAAAAACCCGTGGGTAACTACAATGTACTTAACGGTATTATATTTTACTCATTGAAAAACAGCGACAATCAGCTTTACATCTATGGAAAAGAAGCCTCCTTAAATCCAGGCGGAAAACTTAAAAGTCTGGAAATTCAGGACGGCTACATGGTTGCCATATTTGATAAGGAAAGCTCCTCGCAATATAAAATGATGATTATTGATAATAAAGGTTCAGTAATATACAAAACCATTGAAAATGTGCTTTTAGTGCGAATAGAAAACGGCAAGATAGCATATGTTAAAGACAATTAAAGCTCCACGTCGCCGAAGCATTTATAAAACAGGTTCGAATGGTTATACTATAAGTATTTACTTAGGTGAATCCATGAAAAAAATAGTGATAATACCGGCTTATAATGAGCAAAAAAACTTAATAGGCGTAATTAATGATTTGAAAATAAATGCTCCTGATTTTGACTATGTAATTATTAATGACGGTTCAACGGACGATACTGCATCACTGTGCAGGGAGAAAGGCTTCAATGTGGTTAATTTACCTATTAATCTGGGTATAGGTGCAAGTGTTCAGACAGGATACAAGTATGCGCTGGAAAATGGTTATGACGTTGCAGTACAGTTTGACGGAGACGGTCAGCATGAAGCAAGGTACCTGAAACAAATGTACGAGGAACTGAACAGTACCGGAAGCGATATGGTTATAGGTTCAAGATACTTATCAAAGAGCGGGTTCCAATCTACGGCAATGAGAAGAATGGGCATCAGAATTTTGTCGAAATTGATTAAGATTTTGCACAAGCAGGATATCAAGGATGTGACATCAGGTCTCAGAATGATAAACAGGAGGGTAATGGCAAGCTTTGCCGAATATTATCCCTATGATTACCCTGAACCTGAAACAATTGCACTTTGCATCCGTAAAAAATTTAAAATTACTGAAACTCAGGTAACGATGAGTGCAAGAAAAGAAGGAAGCTCATCAATAGATACCATACAATCCGTATATTATATGATGAAGGTAAGCTTCTCAATAATTATAGATTATTTTAAACGTCGTTAGAAAAGAGGGTGTTATAATGAAACTACTTACACAAGTGTGGATTGTTGTTTTATCTGTCTGCATTATCATTTATCTTTTTGAAAAAATAAGAAAACAAAAATACTTCGTAAAATTTTCAATGCCCTGGTTTTTTACGTTTTTTATAATTATAATATTGGCAGTTTTTCCGCATCTGATTGATATAATAGCAAGGGTGCTGGGCATAAGCGAGCCCACAAACGCAATATTTTTTATTGCCATTTGCATTCTTGTAAATAATATTATCAACATATCATTGTCTATTTCAGAAGCTAAAAAACATTCTATTGAGCTGGCTCAGGAGATTGCCTTGTTAAAAAAAGACATTTTAAACATGAATGATGAAATGGCAGGTAAGTATAAATTAGTCCGGGAAATTGCCATTTTAGACAATACAGATATCAACAATAAAAACTAGGCGGTAAAATGAAGACTACATTACATAAAATATCAGGATTTATTATTTGGATAGTGTATTCAAATATATTGATTTATTCATCATTTTATTTTAACTGGCAAAAGCACCTATATCAATACAGCGAAGTGATTTTTGCATTTATTGCCACAATTGCCGTTATAACATCTGTATGGCTGTATAGTAAAAAAAATGAGGTTATGCCAAAGTTCAGCAAGGGAAATTTTATTCTGTCTGTTATTGCAGTCCTGGCAGTGGACCTTTTTTATTTCGGAAAAGTATTTCTGTATGATGAAACGGGGTATTGGCTCTCGTCAGGGAGAATATACTATTTTGTACTGCTTCTTTTACCTATTTATATATACATGCTTTTATCCGTATTCATACTTGATATATTAAGAGATTGGATTCAATCCAACGGTAAAATAAATATTGTCTCAGGATTAAGCTATAGGAAGCATTATTTTATTTTGTTTGCTGTTCAGACCTTCATACTGGGAATCTACTTTTATGCTCTCAATCCTGGAAATATGTCCTATGATACATACAATCAGGTATGCCAGCTTAAAGGTATAATTCCGTTTAATACATGGCATCCTATAGGTCACACACTTTTCATAGGGCTGCTTATGAAGCTCTGGAATAACTATGCCGTTATTACCATTTTTCAAATATTGTTTTATTCGGCGGTTACTTCGTATTTCTGTACTATATTGCTTAAAAATAATATAAAGTGGCAGATAGTCTATGCTTCGGCGGCAGTGATGTGTTCCATTCCTTCAACAGGCATTAATGTTGTAACTCAGTGGAAGGACATACCTTTTACAGTAGGACTGCTATGGAGTACTCTCATATTATTTAAAATGGCAGCAGATAAAAATTACTTTAAAAGGGGCATCCATATTTTTGAATTTATTTTTTGCCTTCTTGTAATATCACTTTTTCGTTTTAACGGAATATTTGCTTTTGTATTGATGCTTATTGCTGCATGTATATATGTATTTAAAAGCTGCAATAGGGTGCAGAAAAGAAATTTTTATATTTCTGCGGTCATAATATTATCAGTATTTATTTTGATAAATAATATAGTTCCACACAAATTAAATGCTGTGCCCAATCCTGCCGGAATGAAGCTCAGATCCGTATATCAGGGGCTGGCAGCTATGTATGTGTACGGTGCGGAGGATGATTTAAGCGAAGAAAGCAGGCAGCTCATAGAATCTGTATGCACTCCTGAACAAATGAGGGAGTTTTACAATCCCTATTTCGCAGATACAATTTCAAGCAATACACCCAGGTTTTTAAATAATCTTTCTAAAATTAAAACTTCTGATGCATTGAAAATGTATATAGAAGCCTTAATTGCACGGCCTGAGGTAATAATCGGTGATAAGCTTAATCTCACGGTTACTATGTGGGCCGTCACCAATGATCCTTTCAGTTATAACAATGCATATACTACAGTAATACAGGAGGAAATGACAGAAAAATTCGGAGTGCGAAGGTCAGAAAACATAATGACCCCGGCAGTCAAAAAAGCTGCCGAAATTACATTTTATAAAAATTATCTGTCAAATACACTTATATGGCGCACTGGATTTTTCCTTTCTCTGGAGGTCATTTTATTCGTTTATTTAATGGTGCAAAATGACAAGAGATTAAGATTATTCATACCCCTTGTATGTAATGCAGTTATTGTGTTTCTTACAATGCCGGCACAGGACTTCAGGTATCTATGGTTTATACAGCTTATATTTCCGTTTTTAGTCTTGGCATGCTCGGTTAAACTGCCAGAAGAACAGTGAAAGAACAATAAAAGAAATGGAGGAAAAATGGCTAATTTTATCTTGTATATAATTTTTACGGTAATGGGTCTAATTATGATGAAAGTTTCAGGTCAACCTATTAAATTTGGAATAAATGAAGGGCTTGTTTATTTTAACATCAGCGCAAAAATGATATTGGCACTGATATTTTATGCATCAAGCTTTCTTCTATGGACGGGAATAGTAGTTAAAAACGACCTAAGTTTTATAGTTCCATTTTCATCAGCCATAGTAAATGTACTCTCCGTAGTCCTGGGAATATATATATTTCATGAATCAATCAGCATTTATAAAACAATAGGAATATTGCTGGCCATATTTGGAGTTGTGCTCATGAACTATAAATAATGCTGAGGAAAGGCATTTTATACAAATAATAATTCAAAACAAAGCGGATCTTTTGAAAGCATTACTAACAAAAGATCCGCTTTAAAACTTACATGAAAATACTTGTCAGGCTTATAACTAAATCGTCAAAGACAAAGGATAACAGATTGTCATTTTTGGAGAATTCAATATTTGATTTGTTTTTAAAATTATAAATTGTTATGGTTTCATTTTGTGGATCAGCAATCCAATATTCTTTAACTCCAAGTAATTCATATTTATAAAGCTTTGTAAAAGTGTCCGTATACCGGCTGTTTTGGCTCAGAATTTCAATTATAATTTCAGGTGCATCCTTGTATCTTTGAAAATCTGTGTTTTTAAGTCCGCAAATAACCAGTATATCAGGAATTAATACATCATTATTAAATTCTAATTCTACCTCGGTAAAAACCTTACAGGGTTTTCCTTTAAGATAAATACACAGTTCAAGGTTTAATCTGCTCATAATTTCTTGATGTTTATAATTAGGTCGAGGTGACATCAAAACATTTCCGTCTATTAATTCATATTTCATTTCGTTTTTAGTTTCTAATTTATTAAATTCTTCCAACGAAAATTTCCTGGTTGAATATTGTTCCATTGTACCTCCCGCTTACATGTTTTTATATATCGTTTTTTTAATAAGTATATCAAAATATATTTATATTATCAATAAACTTTATTGCAACAGAAAATATAGAAAATAATGGTATAAATTAAAATGAATATATTATATAATAATTTAAATAACAGTATTAAAAAAATTTTCATACTTGTACCATAACTATTGCAGCTATGTTTATACTATTTAAGTCTATTATATCTACTATATAGTAGTTAAGGAACAAAATTTGACGCTGAAAGAGAAATTACAAGAGAAGAAATGGCTGTAATGCTTACTAATCTGGCAAGATATTTGGGAATGTATACCAATGCACAAGATACTCAGTTAAATGATAAATCAGAAATGTCCTCTTGGGCATCTGATTCAGTTAATTTTGTTCTGCAAAACAAAATAATGCAGGGAACAGGAAATAACAGGTTCTCACCAAAAACCAGAACAGACATACATCATAATGTACAGAATGCTGAACATGAAACGATAAGGAGATAATTCTTATGATTATTTTATTGAAAGGTTTAAACAGTGCTTAGGATAATACATGTTAATTTACCGAATTTAAAATATGTTAACCTTTATATTTATAAAATTGGTACCTCTTGAGAATTAATTAGGATACCGATTTTTCTTCATTTAAAACCTCATTACCTTATTGTACTCCTTAATAATATTTTGCAAAATATCAACGTGTTTAAAATCCTTATGATACAGGATGTTGATTTCCCTGATCATACTTAGATTTTCAATGGGTAATACGGTAATTTTTCCTTTCTTCAGCTCGTCAAGACACACACTTCGAGGCAGTATTGAAACCCCTATATCACGTCGTATAAGATCTTTTATTGTTGCTATATTATCTACTTCCAGAATAACATTGAAATCATCAAGAGACATGTTGTGGCTTTCCAGGTGTGCCGTAAAAAGGTTCCTGGTGCCTGATGAAGGTCTGCGAAGAATTAACGGGTGTTTTTTCAGTTCGTTGATTGATACCATACTTTTTTTAGCCAGAGTATGATTATTAGAAACAACCAGTACCAGGGAATCAGTGTCAAGTAAAAGAGAATTAATACTTTCATCCTGTACTTTACCTTCCACAACGGCTAAGTCTACCTCAAAATTTCTCAGCATATTATAAAGATTACTTATGGAATCAGTAATAATTGTTATTCTTGTTCCCGGGTTTTTCGCACTGTATTTACCAAACGCCTCCGCCACAGCATTACTTTCAGCAGTGTGTGTAATTCCAATCGTAAGCCGTTGTATATGGCGTTGTTCATCTATTATACTTTGTTCCATGTCATGATATAAGGCAATGCTGCGCCGTGCATACTGAATTATTATATTCCCTTCATTTGTAGGCTTTATTTCATTCCCGATACGATTAAAGATTTTAATATTCAGTTCTTTTTCCAATTGTTTTATGTGTTGAGTCACGGCAGGCTGTGTCAAAGAAAGGCGCTCCGCAGCCCTGGTATAGCTGTTGTGTTCAACTACCGCCAATAATGTATAAAGCTTAGGGTCAATCGTTTTGTCCACCCCCTATTATAACAATATATTATGATATGCTAATGAATTATAAGTTTACTTTATGATATTTGTGACTATAATGATAACATAAGCCATGAAAGAAGGCAAGGATATTTATATTCAATACAATATTATCATTATCTGAATGTTACATGCGTGCTTTTGGTCGCATATAGTATAGCTTAAAGGAGCATAATCAATGAATAATTTTATAAATCAATTCAACAGTACAACAATTACTTTATTGTCATTATCAATAACTTTATTTGCAGGATTTCTGCTGACACGTATAACCAAGCTTGCCAGGCTGCCGAATGTAACCGGTTATATTATTGCCGGTGTTATAATAGGCCCATACGTTATGAATTTAATTCCGAATGAAATGGTTAAAAATATGGGGTTTATCAGTGATGTTGCTTTGGCTTTTATTGCATTTGACGTAGGCAGATTTTTCAGTAAAGAAATCTGTAAAGAAACAGGTTTCGGTATTATTGCTATAACACTGTTTGAATCATTATTGGCAGGAGTGATGGTTGCTCTGTCCATGCATTATATATTCCATCTGAGCTGGAATTTTTGTATGATTTTAGGAGCTGTCGCTACAGCAACGGCTCCTGCGAGCACAATGGTTACAATCCGTCAATATCACGCCCGCGGAGATTTTGTTAACGTTTTATTGCAGGTTGTAGCATTTGATGATGCTGTATGTCTTGTTGTATTCAGTATAGCTATTGCTGTTATTAATGCAAATACCGGAACAAGCATTTCAGCTGCTGAAATTTTGCTTCCCTTGTTATATAATTTAGCTGCATTGGCAATTGGCTTTGTAAGCGGTGTTTTCTTAAGCAGGCTTATGACTCGAAGATAACCGGCTTATATTGACAATTTCATTACTTTTAGGCATTGCCGGGCTGTGTGCTGCTGTGAATGTTTCACCCCTACTGTCCTGCATGCTTTTTGGTACAGTTTATATTAATGTTACAAAGGATAAAGAATTATACAAACAGGTTGAGAGATTTACTCCTCCTATCTTATCAATGTTTTTTGTAGTATCTGGAATGAGTCTGGATATCAGGTCATTCAGCACTATGGGAGTCATCGGAGCCGCTTACTTTGTAATACGCATTACCGGTAAATTTATCGGAGCATATCTTGGGTGTACAATGACAAAAACACCAAAAAAGGTGCGAAACTATTTAGGGCTTGCTTTAATTCCTCAGGCTGGTGTTGCAATCGGTCTTGCCTTTTTAGGCAAAAGGGTTTTACCTCATGATACAGGGAACATGCTGCTGACAATAATATTATCATCCTCTGTTTTATATGAATTAATCGGACCTGCATGTGCTAAGCTTGCATTAATACACTCCGGTTCAATAAAAAAATATAAGCCTGAATCTGTCGAAAATTCTATATCAGTTCATAAAACTCAAAATGAACAGGAGCCCTTAAAAGTAGGCTCATAATGTTATTTGATGCCTGAGCAGTATTATTCTGCTCAGGCTTTACCATAATTATATGCTGACTTGTTTGTAATTAACTTAAATATCTTGAATTTAGTTGCAAATGAATATGATTTAATATATAATACAAATATCAATAAAGAGGAGGATAAATCATGATCAATACAGTCGGTACTGCGAAGCTGTGTAAATTCAGCAGTTCTGTATCAAAAAATGGCATTTTTGCCCGTGACGGGAGAAGTGTATCCATTTTTAGACTGAATACAGATGATTGTATAAATCCATGATGTCCTTATAGTGCAAATAATTATAAATGCTCTGGACTCGGATTTATTTTGAGTCCTTTTATTTTGCCATTAATTTGATACCTTTCTTCCATAAGCCTTGAACTGTTTCTTCGTTTAACTGAAGAAACATAGGGCTTTTTTATTTTGAAATTGAAAATAATTATGGAGGATTTAACATTGAATACATTGAATAAAAAATTAAAACGAAATATATCGATAGGTTATGTATATAACTTTTTCTTACAGCTTAATATTACCAATGCCATATGGATATTGTACCTTTCATTCAGGGGAATGTCACTGTCAGAGATTGGGTTGCTTGAATCTATTTATCATATAACCGGCATTGTTCTTGAGCTTCCCAGCGGAGCAATAGCAGATTTGAAGGGGAGAAGGTTTTGCGTAATAATGGGCAGGGTAATAAGCCTCATATCCTGCTATCTTATGATTGTATCAAACAATTTTTTAGGATTTGCCATTTCCTTTGCTTTAAGCAGTGCAGCAATGAATTTAAATTCAGGTGCAGCAGAAGCTCTGATATATGACAGCTTAAAAGAACTAGGTGAAGAAGAAAAATATAAAAAAATATGGGGGCAGCTGGCCTTTGTTATGTCAATTGCACAGGGCATTGCCGTTTTATTGGGGGGAATACTTGCTGACATTAAATTTCTGTATGCTTACATGCTGGGAATAATTATACAGGCAGCAGCATTGTTTGTATCTTTCAGTTTTAGTGAACCTCCAATCAACGGTAATGAATACAGTGGCAGCTGTGCAAAGAATAAAAAGGAAAGTTTAATAATTAAACAGGTAAAAATCAGCATTGATGTTTTGAAGGAAAGAAAAATTGTATTGTATATAATATTATTTTCTGCGTTGGTAGGAAGTCTTCAGACTACTGTGTTTTTCTACAGCCAGAAATTTTTCTCTGATATGGGGCTCACAAAAACCTGGATTGCCGTTATTTGTGCTGTGGGCAGCTTAATTGAAGCCGTAAGCTCAAGGTATGCTTATATTTTTGAAAACAGGCTCAAACTGAAATGGACTTTGATAATCTTATCCGCAGTAAATATATTTGCTTTAGCCGGATTGGCGTTATTTGAAAGCCTATCTGTATTCTTTTATCTCCTTACTGCAGTTTCAGAAGGTCTGGCATTTACAATTTTCAGCGACTATATAAATACAGAGATACCATCGGAATACAGGGCAACAATATTATCATTTGACAGCTTGTGTTTCAGCGTATTTATGATTTGCATATTTCCACTGTTCGGTTTAATAGCTGAACATGCAGGTTTTTCTGCAACCTTTGGAACAATGGCTGTAATATACATTCCTATGATGACAATTCTGGTAAAAAAGCTGGTAAAGCAAAGCAGTAAAAATTCCACATCATAATTATATTATTCTATGAATAAATCATGACGATGCTGGTGAGTATAAAAAAAGATAAGTATATGATAAAACGCAAAAGGCAGAAAGGAAATACGCCGGAATATGTGCCGGTATCAGGAATAGTTATGTTTATACCCAAAAGAATCATTATTCAGAAAGAAGCCCTGGAATACGATATGACCAGAGATATACTTTCAAAATTCAGCAATAAGCAAGACATAGAAATAGTAACCACAGCATCAAATAAAATAAAACATTATATTCCGGGCAATGTCCTGAGCGAGCAGTACAAAGAAGGTAAGAGGACTTTGATTGTAGGAGTCAAGAAAAGTTTTAAATTTCAGACCTGCAAACCCTCCGCACATTATCAGATGCCGCTTGTATCAGGATGTATGGGTCAATGTGAGTATTGTTACTTAAATACTATGCTGGGAGATAAGCCCTTTGTAAAAGTATACGCCAATGTGGGAGATATTTTAAATCAGGCAAAAAAATATATAAATGAAAGGGCGCCTGAAGTAACCATGTTTGAAGGAGCAGCAACATCCGATCCTGTACCGGTTGAATCTTTTACACATTCACTGGAAAAGGCAATAACATTCTTCAGTGGTGAAGAAAAAGGAAGATTCAGATTTGTGACAAAATACAATGATATAGATTCATTGCTTAAATTGGAGCATAAGGGTCATACAGAAATAAGGTTCAGTATCAATACGTCATCTGTTATAGAAAAATATGAGCATTTTACAGCTTCAAGAGACAAGAGGATAGAAGCAGGCGTAAAAGCTGCATATGCAGGCTATCCTACAGGGTATTTAATTGCACCTGTGTTCATATACCCAGGCTGGCAAGAAGAATATCATGACTTGCTCGTTAATTTACAATCAAGGCTGACTAATGATTTGGAACTCCCTGTGACTTTTGAAATCATATCACACCGTTACACAACAACAGCAAAAAACAGAATCCTTCAGGTATTTCCTGAAAGTACTCTTCCAATGAATGACGATGAGCGAAAATATAAATATGGTCAATTTGGATACGGAAAATATGTATATCCAAAGGAGAATGTGGATGAAATCAAGCAATTCTTTGAAAAAGAAATTGGAGGGCTTTTTAAAAATAAAAAAGTAAAGTATATCATATAATAATTATTAAAAAAACTTAATAATATTTTTCTGAAAAAGTTGTAACGTTTTGGACAGTTAAACGGTTTATATAATAGTGGCTTTTAAAAGCAATTTTATAAATCACTTTGCTGTCCATTTTGCATGCCTACCGCCATTCTTTTACCATCAAGGAAGGAATTGGCGGTAGAGCTTAAATACGTTTATTAGGTGGTTCTTATGAATATAAATGATTATTTTAAAAAAATATATACAGTTGCTTTCAGACTGACCGGCAGTAAAAAATCGGCTTGCGAATTAACTGAGCAAGCAATATCAAGCATGTACGGCAAAATAGATACAGAAATATCAGACTGCATATTTAAATCCACTGTTCTGGAATTGTGTGCATTGTTTTTGCAAAGGTATGATGGTAAATGCTATGATGAACTTGAGTTTGACCATAATCCTAAAGACAAATTACATGAAATCCAAAAAGCTCTTCTAAGTCTGACTGCTGTAAGCAGAACAATCATAATATGGAAGGATTTCTTAGGTTTTCAATTATCTGATCTTATCCACATAATCAATAAAGACAGAACAGAATTAAATACCGAGCTTTTCCATGCCCGTATGCAGGTTAAGGAAGCCTTGAGCATGAAGATTTCACTTTAGAACATATTAATCTTTTACAGACTTTATATTATGCTTTTTCATTTTGCGGTAGACATTTGATAAATCAAGCTTCAATATTTCCGCCACTTTTTGGGGAGATTTATACTGTTCCATAAGATTAAGCAATAATTTCTTTTCACATTTATCCATGTAAGAGCTTAGGGAAAATGATTCATCATAATACGGGGCATTATCTATAGCTGGCAGATCCATCGGTAAAACTGCACCTATAGTTTCATATTCGGCTTGAATCAAAAGCTCCTTAGAAATAGTTGAAATTATTAATTCTGTATCAGGGGATGATATAACAAGTCGTTCTATAAAATTTCGCAGTTCCCGCACATTTCCCGGCCATTGATAAGAAAGCATGGCATCTAATACATTTTCATCCAATGCCTTTATGCAGTTGTATTTTTGACAGAAATGCCGCATAAAAAGTAATGATAACGGTATTATATCTTCTTTGCGCTCACAAAGAGGCGGAATATACACAGATACTACATTAATACGATAAAATAAATCTGAACGAAAAAGTTTTTCATTGACAAGTGCTGGAAGATTTTCGTTTGTTGCGCATATCAGACGAAAATCAATTTCTTTTGGTACAACAGATCCCAGGCGTGTGACCTGCCTTGTTTCCAGCACGCGTAAAAGCTTTGCCTGAAGTCCGAGAGGCATGGAGTTAATCTCATCTAAAAATAAGGTGCCTCCATTGGCTGCTTCAATCAAACCTTCCTTACCTGAAGATGACGCTCCGCTGAAAGCCCCTTTTTCATATCCATATAATTCTGATTCCATGAGACTCTCGGGAATCGCTGCACAATTTAATGCAACAAACGGTCCCTTTTTACGCAAGCTGTTTTCATGAATATATTTAGTTAAAACCTCTTTACCAACTCCTGATGGTCCGGATATCAATATTGAGGCATCTGTCTTAGATACGTGGGACAGCATTTCCAGCAATTGCTTCATTTGAGGGCTTTCGGCTATAATATCAAGCTGCGAATCCTTGGGATTTACTATAGACCCCGTGATAATTTGCCGGTTTAATACACCTGTCTGGATGCGCTTGCTTGTTTTTTCAATTGGCTCCTGTGTGAAAAAAATATATTTAATTGAACCATCAGGGTTAAAACTGGGGCTTCCAGTAGTAAGAAAATGATGTGTTTTATTAAATATAAAATCATTGATTGTCACAATAGTCGTTACGGGTGCCTTTTTTTCTGTAACGATATCCCATACACTGTAAGTCAAATATCCCTGCTCCTTAAATTTTGGAATAGACATATTCATGTAAGATTCCCGTGTTCTATTAAGAATATTGCAGTATTCATTATTAACATATAAATAATTGCCTTCTGCGTCCAGCACAAAAATACCTATATCTAAATTATCCAATATTGTCGTTAGGAAATTATAATCAGGTTCCATAAAAAATCTCTCCTGTCATTTCTTTTTTTAACAATCATATCATTATATTTGCAATATTGCAATAATTTAATTGCAATAACGCTAAAATTTGCAATACTGCAATTAATATTTACAAACGTTTTCTAAAATTAAAGGTTCTTTTAAGAATTAAACAAAATTTTTATTTGCTGAGGTTTTAACATTTTCAACAGCTTAAATTTAAAAGGCGAATTATTTAAGGTATATTGGCATGACAATTGCTGAAAGTAAAGTTGAAAATAAAAAATATTTTTAAATATAAAACTGGAGGTTAATATTATGAGAATTGCTATTGTAGGCTGCGGTGCTATGGGCACCGTACTTGGTGCGTTCTTGACAAAAAATGGATGTTCTGTGGAATTAATAGACAGCTATGAAGAACATGTGAAAGCATTGAATGAAAAAGGTGCCCGTGTAATTGGCAAAGCTGATTTCACGGTTCCTGTCAAAGCATATACACCTGATAAAATGGAAGGCATTTATGACATAGTATTTTTGTTTACAAAGCAGACTGCTAATGACACAATACTTCCTCAGCTCCTTCCGCATTTAAATGAGAACAGTACTGTATGCACACTTCAGAACGGTGTTCCGGAGCCGTTTGTTGCAAGATATGTTGGTGAAAACCGCACGGTAGGAGGCGCAGTTCTGTGGAGTGCTACTTTTTCCGGTCCCGGAGTTTCTGAATTGACACAGGATGTAACTTTTCTGGATCATTTTTTTGATATCGGAGAAATTGATGGAAGAATTACTGAACGTATTAAAAAGGTTGGAGAAATTCTGGACCACATGGGAAAGGCATCCTTATCAACCAATCTTATGGCTTCAAGATGGGGTAAACTAGTTAACAATGCATGCTTAAGCGGTATGTCTGCTGCTTGTGGCTGTACTTTCGGCCAAGTATTGGAGAATGAAAAAGCAAGAGCATGTGTGAGCTATATAGGGCATGAAGTTAAGGTGTGCTGTGAAGCAGAAGGCTATGAGCTGCCAATACTTGTCATGGGATTTTCTCCTGATTCCCTGTCAATTAAGAATCAGGAGCAATATAACGAAAATCAGCAGATGTTTATAGAAATGTACGGTCCTGCATGGGGTTCTAAGGCAAGCATGCTTCAGGATTTGGAAAAAGGCAAGAAAACAGAGGTTGAGATGATTAACGGTTACGTCTCAGAGGTTGGCATAAAACATAAAATTCCTACTCCTTTTAACGATACAATTATCAAAATTGTCAATAAAATTGAAAACAATGAATTGCCTTTGGATTTCAGCAATCTGGACTATTTTAAGGATGAATGGTTTATTTACGATTTTTATAAAGCAAAATAATGTGATTACATTATAAAAATATAAATAATTTTGAGGAGGATTTTGTTATGAACGATAAGGTTATAATTTCGTGCGCTTTAACAGGTGCGTGGTCACCAAAGGAAAAAAATCCGGCTGTTCCGTGCACACCACAGGAGATAGCTGATGATGCATACGCAAGCTGGAAGGCAGGAGCTGCCATTGTACATCTTCATATGAGAGATGAGGCCGGCAACGGGTCAATGGATAAAGAAAAATTTAAAGAAAGTATACGATTGATAAGAGAACATAAAGATTGTGATGTAGTTATAAATTGTACATCATCCGGTGCAGCTGATTTAATAGAAGAAGACAGACTGGCTCATTTTATTGAGATTCCTGAGATTGAAATGGGTTCATGCGACATTGGATCATTTAACTGGGGCGATTCTGCAATATTTGACAACAGCCCGGCTTTCTTAAAAAAACTGTGTGATGTTTATAATAAGCATGATATTAAGCCGGAAGTTGAAATATTTGATTACGGCATGATTGGAAATGCAAAACATTACATTGAAAAAGGATATATTAAGAAACCCATGTGGTGTCAGCTTGTACTCGGTGTTTTGGGAGGAATGGATGCAACTGTTGAAAATTTATTATATTTGTCGCAGCATCTTCCGGAAGGTGCAATATGGTCATCTACAGGTATAGGAACAGGACATCTTCCAATAATGTACGCGACGTTAGCGCTGGGAGGACATTTACGAGTTGGCCTGGAAGACAATCTATATATGTCACGTGGAGTTAAAGCAACAAATCCAATGATGGTTGAAAGAGCTGTGAGGGTTGTAAAGGAATTTGGCAAACAGCCTGCTACATCTGCAGAAGCACGTGAAATTCTTGGCATAAAGCCATTTGTTCGTTAACAAGCAGTATATTTTAGCAAGGTATACTGTTGTATATCTTGCTAATGTTAAAAATCCAGGAGGTAACTATTATGAATGATAAAAGAGATGCTGTAATAGTAGCATATGGACGTTCTCCATTGGCTAAAGCATTTAAGGGATCCTTCGCACAGACTCATCCCATAGAATATGGCGCACAGACATTGAAGGGTGTTGTTGCAAAGCTGCCGGGCTTTGATCCTGCTGTTGTGGACG
>DAMBZP010000001.1:20827-54574 GCA_032059885.1 Sedimentibacter sp. | reverse complement strand
CTGAAAAATATAATGGATATAATGTAGGACGATTGATTGCTCAGCGTGCGGGTTTTCCGGATTCTGTACCGGGACAGACAGTAAACAGATTCTGCTCATCAGGTCTTCAGACTATAGCAACAGCTGCAAACGCCATTATGGCAAATCAAATGGATGTGATAATAGCAGGCGGAATTGAAATGATGACCGGCATGAAAATGAATCATCCGGAAGAATATCAGGATGAGCTTCTGGCAGAACAAATTCCAGGCACATATATGCCAATGGGAATAACTGCTGAAAATGTCGCTGAACGCTACGGTATTACCCGCAAGGAAATGGATGCCATGTCAATAGAAAGTCATAAGAAGGCTGCGGCAGCTCAGGCAACCGGAAAATTTTTTGATGAGATTATCCCTATAACAATAGATACAGATGATGGTCAAGTAATTGTATCTCAAGATGAAGGTATCCGTCCGGGATCAAGTATGGAAGATTTGGCAGCTTTAAAAACTCCGTTTAAAGAAAACGGAACTGTAACCGCTGCTACATCCTCTCAAATGACTGACGGTGTAAGCTTTGTTATTCTTATGTCACGAGAAAAGGCAGAAGAGCTTGGATATACTCCTGTAGCGAAATTCGTATCCTTTGCTGTTGGAGGCGTTGCTGCCGATGTTATGGGTATAGGTCCTATTGTGGCAGTGCCAAAAGTAATGAAGAGTGCGGGCTTGACTGTTGATGACATGGATGTAATTGAACTTAATGAAGCATTCGCATCACAAGCATTGGTCTGCATACGTGAGTTAAATCTGCCTTTGGAAAAGGTTAATCCAAATGGCGGCGCTATGGCTTTAGGTCATCCTATGGGAGCCACAGGAGCAATACTCACCTGCAAAGCACTGTCCGAGCTGAAACGCACCAACGGCAGATATGCATTGATAACCATGTGTATTGGCGGCGGTATGGGTGCGGCAGGGATTTTTGAAATGGAAAAGAAATAAATATAATATTTCTAATTTAAGAAACATTAAAAAATAAAGAAGGAGGTTATTATGATTTTTAACGACAGAGTCGCAGTTGTAACCGGTTCAACTCAGGGAATTGGACTCGCTATAGCCCAAAGGCTTGCAAAAGAAGGCGTAAAGGTGGTTATAACTGCAAGGAACATACAAAAAGTAAATGAAGTTGTTGAAGAAATAAAAAGCAGCGGCGGAGATGCCATTGGTTTTAAATGCGATGTTACAAATAGAGAAGAGGTCAAAGCTCTTGGAGAAAAAGTTGTTGAAAAATATGGAAAGATTGATATATTGATTAACAATGCAGGGATAACAAGAGATGCGTCCTTTAAGAAAATGACGGATGAACAATGGGATGAAGTTATTACAGGTGATTTGAAATCAGTATTTATAGTTACACAGGAGTTGAGCAAATATATGGAACTAAATAAATACGGCAGAATTATAAACTTAAGCTCCATTGTTGGACTTTCAGGTAATTTTGGGCAGGCAAATTATACAGCTGCAAAAGCGGGCATACTTGGATTTACCAGGACGCTTTCTGTTGAGCTTGGAAAAAAGGGGATTACCGTTAATGCCGTGGCCCCGGGATTTATTGACACAGCTATGACACAGGAAATTCCGGAAAAAATGAGAATTGAAATGATTGCAAGCATACCTGTAGGCAGAGCCGGAACACCTGAGGACATAGCTGCAGCTGTTGCATTTCTTGCATCCGAAGAGGCTGGATTTATAAGTGGTATTACACTCAGCGTTAATGGCTCGATGTACAGGTCATAGAAAAACTAAGGGACACCTTCATCAATAATAATCATAATTTTCGTTATATTTTAAATTTCCATTATATTTTAATGGATTATAAAAACAAATTAATAAAATTAATAAAAAGAATTATTATTAAAAATATTAAAATTCAAAAGGAGAAAATATTATGACGTTCGCTATTCTTGGCCTTGTTTTAGCTGTAATAGTACTTGGTGTTGGTGCCTACAAAGGATTAGGCGCCCTTACTTCCACACTGCTTGCTTCTGTAGTGGTAATACTTACAAATGGAATGGGAATATGGCAGGGTTTTTCAGAATTCTACATGGGTGGCTATGTAGGAGCATATGCCAGCTTTCTGTTGTTGCTATGCTGTTCAAGTATGTATGCTAATTTTATGAATGAATCAGGCAGTGCAACATCTATTGGTTATCAATTTATTGACTGGTTTGGAAGAGGAAAGGTATTGCTTATTTGCTATGCAATTACTTTAGTTCTCACATATGGCGGTGTAAGCCTGTTTGTTGTTATATATGCACTGGCTCCAATTGCATATACTCTCTTCAGAGAAGCGGATTTACCGAGACATTTAATAGTAGCAGCAACAACAGCAGGTTCGGCAACGATTACAATGACCTCTCTTCCAGGTACACCTGCACTTACAAACGTTGTTCCTACCCAGTTTTTAGGAACAACATTAACGGCAGCTCCTATTTTTGGAATTATTGCTTCAATAGCCTTCATAGTAATGACCGTGTTGTATTTTAATTACATTGAAAAGAAGGCAAGAACTGCCAATGAACATTGGATAAACCCTGAAGGTTTGGATGTTGGAAAAAACGAAATTCAAGATCGCAGCCAGCTTCCATCATCAATAAAAGCATTTTTGCCGATAATAATACTGCTTTCTATTATTCTAATAGGCAGCAAATTTGGACTTAATTCTACTATGCTTGCTACAGGAGCTATGTTGATCGGTACTGCCGTTGTCTATGTTCTTAATTTTGACAAATTCAAAGGAAAGAATATGAAGAAAATAATATCTTCAGGATTGGAAGGCGGTATTGGCGGTATAGGAGGATATGCAGGAGTTGTTGCTTTTGGAGCTGTTGTATCGAATTCTCAGGCTTTTGCATCAATAGTTGACTGGGTATTAAGCTTAAAAATGAATCCTTATTCACAAGGTGTTTTTGCTACAATGGTTGTATCAGCCATAACAGGTTCGTCATCCGGAGGATTAAAAATAATGCTTAGTGCATTTTCAGACAGCTTTATAGCATCAGGTGTGAATTTAAGTCTTCTGCATCGTTTGGTAAGTATATCTGCCGGTGCATTGGATACTTTACCGCATTCACCAGGAATATTCCTGACACTGGCAGTCCTTGGACTTACTCACAAGGATGCATACAAGCATATATTTGTTACAAGTGTAGTAATACCAACTATTATTACATTGGTGTCCCTGGCAATATTAGTCATGTTTTTCTAAACTAAAAAATATATGTAATTAATACATTAAAATATTGCGATGCACATTATGGCATCGCAATATTTATAACTTCCCCAAATATTATTTATTAAATATTTAATAAAATACCACTAATTATAAAATAAAATCAAAAAATCATATACGAAGAACAACAGAGACATTTAAGGAGGAAATATGAGTTGGATTGATGAATACAAACAAAAATTAACAACTGCTGAAAAAGCCGTAAAACTTATTAAATCCGGAGACAGAGTTTATGCAGGAACATGTTCAAGTGTGGCATATACATTAATTAATGCGCTGTGGGAGAGGAGAGGTGAGCTTGAAAATGTTGAAATAACAAGCTCTATGGTATCAAAATGCACACCTTTATATGATGAGGCAGAAGGAAATCCATTTACATTCGGAACATTTTTTATGGGAGGAAAAGAAAGAAAGGTAAGAGACAACGGATTAAAACTGAACTATACATCCGTACATCTTAGTCAGGTTGATATCTGGTGTAAGAATGTGGCACGGCCGGATGTATGTTTGCTTGATGTTTCAGAACCTGATGAAAACGGTTATATGTGTTTTGGACCTTCAGGCATAGCACTTAATAAATTCCTGAAGGAAGAAGCAGATAGAATTATTCTTCAAGTTAACAAGAATATACCTTATATATTTGGTCAAGGTAATTTAGTACACGTTTATGAGGCAGATGCAATAATTGAAGCTGATGATGAACCGACAACTCTGGCAAACCCTGAAATAGACGAGACAACACAAATTCTTTCAGATATTATTGTTGACCAGGTTCCGGACTGTGCAACTATACAGCTTGGCCTTGGCTCATTGTCCACTGCAATTGGATTTGGGCTCAGCAGTAAAAATGACCTTGGAATTCACTCTGAATTGCTGAGCCAGCCTATGTTTGAATTAATGGTTAACGGAAACGTTACAAACAAGTACAAAGGCTTTATGGATGGGAAAAGTGTCTTTGGTTTTTCTTTGGGTTCAGCAGAATTATACAAATATCTGAACAAGAATGACAAGATTTACGGTGCGGATTTTACGTTTGTAAATAATCCTGAGATTATTGCAAAAAACAAAAATATGATTTCCATAAATACCACTATGGCTCTGGACCTTTTCGGTCAGGCTGCATCTGACTCATTGGGATGGAAACAGCAAAGTGCTACAGGAGGACAACTGGACTTTGTAAGAGGAGCTCAAAGGTCTCAAGGAGGCAAATCTTTCATTGCAACTACTTCAAGCTTTATAAAAAACGGAAAGAGAATAAGTAAAATATTATCTTCATTCCCTGCAGGAACCTCTGTTACAACGCCAAGATCAGATATTCAATATGTTGCCACTGAATACGGCTGTATAAATTTAAAAGTATTAAACATGTCAGACAGAATTAAGGCAATGATAAGTCTGGCTCATCCGGACTTTAGAGATCAGCTTACAGAGGATGCAAAAAAATATAATATTATATGATATAACGCTGTTTCAAATAGTATTCAATTATGATAATTATAAAAAGTAATTTTACGTTAAGTCAATATATCATTAATAAAAAAAACACAGATTATATTATATAATTTGTGTTTTTTTGCCTGATAAGTTCTATAATAAAGGAATAAATGTAACATATATACCTGTTAAAATTGCAGTAGTTATTACGCCGCATATGTTTGCACTCATGGCATACTCAAGAATAAAGCTGTAACGAGTTACTCTGTTGACTTCCTTTTGTGCAACCTTAGCTGTAGTGGGAACACAGGATACTCCTGAGATACCTATAACAGGATTGAAATTCTTTCCATTTATTAAGTAAACTACATATCCACCTAAAATACCGCCTATACCGGATAAAAGTAATGCAACTATGCCTAAAATTAAGAGCATCAATATTTTAGGATTTAAAATCGTACTTGCTTCGCAAAGTACACCTAACATCAATCCCAAAAAAAATGTTGCTGAATAAAGAAATACATCTTCCAATAATTTTGAATATCTTGTCATTCCGGATTCACGAATGGCATTCCCGAGGAAAAAGCTTAAAAACAAGGGAGAAGCGGACGGAAATAAAAGACAAAGCACTATGCATGCTATAATATCAAAAGCGAGCTTCTCTCCGGATGAAATATTTCTTTTATTTGCAGTCTTGACTACTGTACCCCTTATATCCTTTGGTATCAAAAGCCTGATCAGGAAAGGATAACCTCCATATGTCAGGCTGAGGTACAGATATGCCACAATAGTTATTGGAACAAACAATTCTTTTGCAAGTGTTAATGATGCAAATAAAACCATCGGCCCATCAGCACCTCCGATTAGTGATACTGCTGCTGCTTCACCGTAAGAAAGCCCCATGGCGTGGGCAATAGGAAATGTTGCAACTGTACCGAGCTCAGCAAACATTGCAATAAGCATACCTGTAAATGGAAATTTAAGAACGCTTCCCACATCAGATATTACACCTATGCCCATAAATACAAGACATGCTATCAGACCATTACTAAAGGCAAAGGTATAAATAGGCTGAAGCCAGTCTATCTGTAATATGTTCATAATTTCATTTGTATTTGTAACCATCGGATCCATAAAAATAGTTCCTATCTGTGTTGCATTGAGAAAAAGAACCCCTGAATTAACAGCCGCCATTCCAAAACCCATTGGTATCATAATTAAGGGTTCAAGAATTTCTTTTTTACCTAAATACACCATTAATATTCCGAGTAAGATAAGAACAACTCTAGCTATAGCAATCTTTGGCTCCTGGACAAACAGAGTTCCAATTCCCTGAAAAAGATTTAATAATTTTATCATACTTATGTCACGTCCTTATAATTAGTTTTGTACTCTTTTTGAAAATTTTCTAATAAAAAATAAAATAAATTTAATTATAGCTGCAATAACTACGGAAACTGCGAAGCCTAATAAATATACCATAAATGCAAAAGAAACAGACTCTTTCATTTATATTTTTCTCCTTTTTAAATATCTATTTCAATTCTTTTTTTATAGAAACTATAAACGTTAACGCAATAATTATAATTAAGACAATTGCAGTAATAGGACTTATATCAATCATGACAACACCCCTTATCCTTATAATTTATTTTGTGCTCTCCTAAAAGCCGATTCCATTAACACGTCCTTATTAACAATAGCTCTTTCATACATTCCTTTGCATATCAGGCCAATGTTATCATAACATGCAACATCAAGATAAATCTTATTCCCGTCAATTTTTGAGACTGTTAAAATTACAGAAATTTCACCGCCGCCTAGTGTTAATGTCGGCTTTTCATGAGAAAGTTCTATATATTTTCCTACAGTTACATACCCCTTAGGAAGTAAGGGATCAAGCATGCTATAAGATGCCTCAATAATTATTTCCATAATTTGAGGCGTGGTAATAAGGTGATTTAAAGATCCTGTAGTTGCAGATGATGAAAGAGTCTCAAGCATACTTCCTTCTTTTTTATAAATTGTTGAAAGACCTTCAATAATTTTATTATCAAACATAAATAACCTCCATTTATAATTTTCTTATTAAAACGTTTCCCAAAGGATTAGAATAGTGTACTATTTTTATATTTTGTGCTGGCAATGGAAACATGTCACCATAATTATATTTTAATATATAAAATTTTGCAATTGTTTTCTCAATATATGTTATATTTCAATACTTTAAAAACAGGTATTTGAATCAAGTTTATTTTTGAAACATTATTCCATTATAATTTGATTAAATAAAGCCTGTAAAAAATTTGTCCAAAGAATTAAAAAGCTTATAATAAATCTTTATAAAAAAATGACATAAATATCCATCCTAATAATAATTTGAGTTTACTTGATTAATGTGGTGATTTAATAGTATAATAATAACAAAATATATGAATCTAAATATGAAAGGAAAAATATATGAAATGGTTAAATAAGCTTGAAAGAAAGTATGGAAAATATGCCATACCAAATTTAATGTATTACATAGTCGGAATAACTTTAGCTGTATATATTGTACAATATGTATTCAATATTTCAGCTTACCGATACCTGGCTTTTGTACCGGCTTTAATTATGAAGGGGCAGGTGTGGAGAATAATAACATTTATTTTTATACCGCCGTCTTCATCAATCATCACCATTGCATTTGTTATGTATTTTTACTACATGATGGGTACAACTCTCGAAAGCGAATGGGGAACATTTAAATTTAATATGTACTACCTTTTTGGTATGCTAGGTACAATTATTGCAGCATTTTTAACTGGAGGCGGAACCAGTGTTTACTTAAATTTATCATTGTTTCTGGCGTTTGCCTACTTATATCCCGATATGGAAATATTATTATTCTTCATACTTCCTGTTAAGGTCAAATGGATTGCATATCTGGACTGGGCATATTTCATTTTCAGCTTGATTTTTGGAACTATGATCAGCAGAATTGCCGCTGTGGCATCATTAATTAATTTTTTTATTTTCTTTGGTGAAGATTTTATTGATTACATAAAGCATCAAAAAAAATACGGTGCAACAAGAAGAAACTTCAAAAGAGAAATGAAAAAGTACAAAGATGGTTGGAAATAAAATTACATAGTTAAAATATGAAAGAAGGTTGGAAATATCGTGGGGTTAATAAATAAGTCTTTACTGGTATTTGTTTTGGCATTTGTTATTTCAGGATGCCAAACCATACCTGAAGGTGCGAGAGAGCCGAATGAAATTACTAAATCTGAAAACAATGCACCAATAAGAGGAACGGCTTATTCCATAAACAGAGATGGCAGTATTATTGATTGGAGTGATGCCGATTTTTCATATTTTCTTGATAAAAATGGAAATGTAATGCTTTCTTACGGAAAAAGTGAGACAATCAAAGCTCCATTGGTTCTTTCCCCGGATGCGAATTATGCCGGACCGAATACACGTAACACCGGATTTTTTATTTCTGACGAAAAAACTGCAATTGCATACGAAAATCCCAATTCATCTGATTTCATTGCGGTAATGATAAGTGATGACAAGGGAAAGAGCTGGGAAAATGTTAATGTAGACTTTGACAGCACTGATGCATATCCAACATGGATTAAAATTGGATTTACAACTAAGGAGGACGGCTGGATGGTCATATGCAGTTTTGCCGGAATGGGCCATGAGGATCATTATATCTATACTTCATCCGATGGAGGAAAGACATGGACAGCTGTTGAAGGGAATATAAATAGTATTTACAGCAGAGTATTGAGCGGTGCTGCTTTTATAGATGATAAACTTGGTTTTTTATGCTTTCGCTATGAGTTCGTGGAATTTAGCCCGGCGATTTGTATTACACGTGACGGAGGTCTTACATGGGATAAAACAAATGTTCAATTGCCTTCGGAATATAATGCTTGCAGTCAGACTCCGCTGTCGCCGGCTGCAGACGGAGATAACATAATTTTACCGGTTCTTCTAACCGACAATAATGGAGCAGAGGAGACGGTATATATGAAAAGTAAAGACAATGGAGTAACATGGGAATTTAGTATCACAAAATAAAATTTTGTGAGCTTATTAACCCCTATTACCAGGAAATAGAGAAGAATCGACAAAAATAGCATTAAATCTGCATAAAGGAGATTAACTGAAGAATTGACAAAATTTGCAACGATATACTAATATGACGAATAGCATGAGATTAAACTATGGAATATGAGGAAGTGTCTGTTTTGATATATTTAAGAGTTACAGCAGTGGAGAACAGCAAATTCTCCACTGCAAAATCTCTTTTTTATGTCGCAAAATAGATATTTTGCGACATAATTATGAAAATGGCGAGATAGAAGCCTTTATTTCATTTAAATTTCAACGCTTGGCTCTTTTTAATTGTTTTTATCAAAAGTATATTAAACTATCATTGTACTTTACATTTTAAATTAATTTTGTTAAAAAAATCTTCAATACAGCTAATTCAAAAATATAATTACTAACATGATTTTTTATTAATCATTTAAGTTATCTTATTTAAGCTGTATTCCAATTAACGTATCTTGTTAACTCCGGATATATTATGTCAAAACTTCGAAGCTTTAAAATGCGTTTTAACGAAAGTTATTTTTTTAATTGACCTTTTATACCTTTAGCTTGTCCTATTTATTGTTTTTTATACCAAATATTTTTCTAATTTTTGATGATTGATAATTTAATGTGAGACTTATAAAATATGTTTTATAAAAAAACTTAAATCATGACGTCATAAAATGCGTTTTAACAAAAGTTATTATTTTTTAAATATTATTTGTCCAGAATGATATGGAACATTTAACTTGATTATGAACATAGTAAATAAAAAATTAAATTACTTTTTAATAATGCTTGTTCTTTTTTCCATTTTTGTATATAATTTAATCAATAAAGATTTTGCGACATTCTTGTTATACTAAGGAGAAAATTATGTATGTAAATTACAGTGAGCTATGTCCTGCTCCAATGTGTGATTTTTTAGAGTATATGCTGTCTATCAGAGGCAGGTCCTCAAAGACCGTCAGTGAATACTTCCTTGATTTAAGAACCTTTTATAGATTCCTTGCAATGAGATATCGCCTGTCCCCTCAAGTTGAAGTGTTTGATGAAATTGATATTAATCTGGTATCTTTGGACACACTAAAAAAAGTCAATATTATGGACCTTCATTCCTTCATAGCTTTCATTGATAGAGAAAGAAACAATGCAAACAGGACTAAGGCAAGAAAAATTGCATGTCTTCGCTCTTTCTTTAAGTATATGTATTCTATTGTTAAATTAATACCTGTAAATCCGGCAGTCGATTTGGAATCTCCCAAAAAAAACAGTCGTCTTCCTGTCGCTCTTACCCTGGATGAATCCAGAAACATGCTCTCTTCTGTAAATGGTACAAATGAAGAACGCGATTATGCCATCATCACATTATTTTTAAATTGCGGTCTGCGTTTATCTGAACTTATAGGTATTAATATTGATAAAATTAAAGGAGACACACTTACGGTTGTAGGAAAAGGTAATAAAGAACGGACTATTTATCTGAATGATGCCTGTGTCAAGGCAATAGAAAATTATTTGGAAGTCAGGCCGGAAGCAAGTCCCGGACATGAAAATGCACTTTTTTTAAGTAATAGAAAAACCAGATTTACACAAAGAGGTGTGCAGCACATGGTAGATAAATATTTAAATGAAGCAGGATTATCGGGAATGCACTACTCTCCGCATAAGCTGCGCCATACTGCAGCCACACTGATGTACCAATATGGTCACGTTGATATCCGTGCACTTCAGGAAATTTTAGGACACGAAAGTGTCTCTACCACACAAATTTATACGCATATTGATAAGGAACAGCTCCGTGACGCAGTAAAACAAAATCCTTTGAACAACGAATAACATTGTATTAGCCTTAATACAGTTGAATAAATATTTTATATATCTTAAAAGGAGTGCATGTATGGTATGCACTCCTTTATAAATTCAATTATAATTCCGCTTTTATATCTACAGGTGCATCAAGAAAGAAGCAATTGAAAAATATACCATCAGTGTTGTGGTATCTACTATTGTTGTAATAAGTGGACCTGCCATAATTGCCGGGTCGAGCCTCAGCTTTTTCGCAATTAATGGCAGTACGCCTCCAATAATCTTTGCAAGCATTACAGTTACAATCAATGTACATGACACTGTCAAGGATACCGATAATCCCACCCTGTCAAGCAGCATGTTTTTTGCAAAGTTTACCAGGGCCAGAGTAACTCCAGCTATTAGGCTTATTCGAAGCTCCTTCCACATAACCTTCCATTTGTCCTTCAGTGATATTTCTCCTGTTGCCAGTCCGCGGATTATTAATGTTGATGACTGACTTCCCGAATTACCTCCGGTATCCATAAGCATTGGAATAAACGCAGTAAGCGCAACAACTGCACTCAAAACATCTTCGAATTTAGATATAATTCCTCCCGTAAATGCACCGCCAACCATTAATATAAGCAGCCATGGAATTCTTTGTTTAGCCAAGGTAAATACGTCAGAATCCAAATAATCATCTTCAGATGGAGCCATTGCAGCCATTCTTTGAAAATCTTCCGTAGCCTCCTGCTCCATAACATCCATAATATCATCGACTGTTATTATACCTGTCATACGATTTTCGCCGTCTACTACAGGTAAAGCCAGAAAGCCGTATTTTTTGAAAATACCTGCTACTGTTTCCTGGTCATCATGAGTGTTGACGTAAATTATATCTTCATGCATTATATCCCGGATGCTTTTTTCGTCATCAGATACTACCAGAGATCTTAAGGATACAATAGCTTCAAGCTTTCTGTTGTAATCAGTAACGTAACATGTATATACTGTCTCTTTGCTTAGCCCGATATCCTTTATATGCTTAAGAGCTTCCTTTACAGTCATTTCTTTTTTTAGCTCCACATATTCAATTGTCATCAGGCTGCCGGCAGAATTGGCAGGATATTTCAAAAACTGATTAATCAGCTTCCTCTCATCGGATGTGGAATTAGCTAAAATTTTATTAACTAAGTTTGCAGGCATTTCTTCGATAAGGTCAATCATATCGTCAAAAAATAATTCATCCAGTATATATTTTAATTCCTTATCTGTTATTGTATTGATTATATCCGCCTGGTGTTCCGGAGAAAAATATGAAAATACCTCAACGGCAACATTTTTAGGCAGCATTCTGAAAATAAGCAATGTAATTTGATGTTCAAGCGGATTCAGCAGCTCTGCAATATCCACTTCATTCATTTCAGATAATTTGCTTTTCAAATCAATATATCTTTTTTGTTCAATCAAATCCATTAATACTTTTTCATCCATTTTGTTCCCTCCTTAAAAGAGGGACATAGGTCCCTCATTATTTTGCAGGAACCGTATAAGTATTGATTATGGTTCCTGTTAAAATTATAGTTTCTTTTTCAATTGTTGTACTTTCGGGTAACGGGCCGGAATCCATAATCATCACTCCTTATATATTATATTAGTAACCACTTAACCACAGATATATTCAACTTAAAGTTGGATTATCTCAACGAATTATTATAACATGTATACATAAAATTAGCAAAAAAAAGTTTTCACTTTTTTGATGAAAACTTTTTTGCTAATTTTATTTAACAGGTATTTTTATTACATCGCCCGGATAAATTGAGGCATTTTGAATATTGTTAAGTTTTGAAATTTCATAAACTGTTTCCCTGATATCTTCATTGTAGTCATAATCAGAAGCCAGGGACCAAATAGTGTCCCCTTCCTCAACCCTTATGTAATTAAATTTCGGTATATCCTTTGAATATGCATTTAATGTCGTCATTGATGTAAAAACTAAGATGCTCATAAATAATATTGACATGAACATAAATCTTTTAAATCTTTTTATATCAGTTACCTTGTATCTATTTAATATTATCATAATTTACACCTCGAACATATTTTCTGTTTTCATTTTAACAAAACTTATGTTCGATGTCAATGTTTTTTTGAAATTTCTCAAACAAATGTTTGATTTATTATCCGTTCTGTGTTAAAATAAAGAAAAACAAAGAGGTGAACCTATGAATTTTGAAGGCTTAAGCGATAAGCAAATTAAGATATTACAATACATAAAAAATGAATTAACATTAAGGGGCTATCCTCCATCCATACGTGAAATCTGCAAAGCAGTAGGTTTAAGCTCTACTTCTTCAGTCCATGCTCACTTAAACACTTTAGAAGAAAAAGGTTATCTGAAAAAAGGAAGTAATAAACGAAGAGCTCTTGAATTAATTGATGTTGATGATATATGCTGCAACATGCCGAAGAAAGAAATTGTCAATGTCCCCATTATAGGAACCGTTACTGCAGGACAACCTATTCTGGCCGTGGAAAATGTGGACGACACCCTGCCTATTTCAATTGATTTTGTTGGAAATAAAGAGTCATATGTTTTAAAGGTAAAGGGTGAAAGCATGATTGATGCCGGTATATTGGATGGTGATTATGTAGTGGTTAATCAGCAAAATACTGCTAAAAATGGAGACATAGTAGTTGCGCTTATTGATGATTCTGCGACTGTAAAAACCTTTTACAAGGAAAAGGACCACATTCGCCTTCAGCCCGAAAACAAGTCAATGGATCCAATACTCATTAAGGAACCTTATATACTGGGAGTTGTTAAGGCCGTTGTTAGAAAATATTAAAATATAAAATATAATTAAAGAGATATCTCGACATAAAAATTTGCTTAAAGTCTCTTCAACAAAAAAGATATATCTGGTCAGATATATCTTTTTTGTTGAATGATTTAATGATTTCAATTAATCTTATTTTTTATTTCCTCAAACTCCAGCATCTTTTCAAGTGCCAGCATTACTCCCAGCTTAGCATGGTCATAGAACAAGCCTCCCTGAATATATGCTATGTATGGAGGTCTCATTGGTGCATCAGCGCTCAATTCGATTGATGAACCTGATACAAAGGCACCTGATGCCATTATAACCTGATTTGTATACCCCGGCATATCCCAGGGAACAGGAGATACATGAGCATCAACGGGAGATGCTGCCTGAATTGCTTCGCATATTTTAATAACCATATCCTTGTTATTAAACTTAATTGCCTGAATAATGTCGCTTCTTTTATCGTCTAATGTTGGAGTTATTTCAAATCCCAGCGAATTGAACACTCCTCCAAATAAAAGTGCTCCTTTTAAAGCCTCTGAAACTATATGTGGAGCAAAAAACAACCCTTGCAGTGTGTTTCTTGTGCTTCCGTATGTCAGACCTATTTCTCTCCCCACTCCAGGAGCTGTCAGACGATTTGCAATTCTGTCTATAATAGCTTTTTTACCTGCGACATATCCTCCTGATAATGCGATTCCGCCTCCCGGGTTCTTAATCAATGAACCAACCACAACATCTGCTCCTATATCCGATGGTTCAATTTCTTCTATGAACTCTCCGTAGCAGTTATCTACCATTATATAAATATTAGGATAAACTTCTCTGATTTTTTCTATTGCATTTTTTATTTTATTCAATGATAAGGCAGGTCTGAAACTGTAGCCTGTTGAGCGCTGAATCATTAAAAGCTTAGTCTTCAATGTTACTTCCTTAACCGCACTTTCCCAGTCTATATCATTGTTATAAAGAGGAACTTCCTTATAATTAACACCAATCTCCTTTAAATTACAAGGCTCGTTTCCTTCCTGTCCCAGCACGGTAAGCATTGTGTCATAAGGGCGTCCGGATATTGCAATTACTTCGTCTCCATAATTCAACAAAGATGACAGCGTTAAATATAAAGCGTGTGTTCCGGATGCTATAGAGGGCCTTACCAATGCATCTTCAGTGTGAAAAACAGACGCAAATATTTTTTCAGCCTTTTCTCTTCCCGGATCATCATAGCCGTATCCTGTATTCCAGTAAAAATTAGTATAATCAAGCTTATGCTCCTGCATGGCACTGATGACCTTATATTGATTATATTCTCTTGTCTCTTCTATTTTTTTAAAATGCTTTTCTTTTATAATACTTTCAATTTTTGTTACATAATCAAAAACAGTCCTGCTTATGCCAAACTGTTTACATAATATATCTTCTGTTGACATTTTTACTCCTCTATTGTTTCATTGTTAAATAATCTCACTTGTCTAAACGGCAGTATTGATGTAATTGCATGCTTGTAAACCAGCTGCTGGCCTTTATCTGTTTCAATAAAAACAACATAATTGTCAAAGCCGGCTACAGTACCAGTAAGCTTATAACCATTGTTTAAAAATATTGTAATGGTTATTTTTTCCCTCCTTACGTTATTTAAGAAAGAATCCTGCAAATTAATGTTATTCATTTTTTCCTCCTTATATATTTTCTTTTAAATATTTATAAATTTCATCAACGGTTAAATCTATTTCCTTAATATCCTCCATATGAAACCATTTAACATTTTCATCTCTGAGAAACCATGTATATTGACGTTTAGCAAATCTTCTGGTATTGCGTTTAAGTATGCTTACTGCTTCTTCAAATGTTGTATTTCCTTCGAGATAATCTATTATTTCCTTGTAGCCTATAGCCTGCATGGAAGTCATGTCTTTGGTATATCCTTCATTCAGCAGATTCTTAACTTCATCTACGAGACCTTCGGAAAGCATTTTATCCACGCGCTGGTTGATTCTTTCATAAAGAATCTTTCTGTCCACGGAAAGCCCAACTAAAATACATTCGTATTTATCGCTTGTCTTTCGTATGTCTGTATTAATTTCGGAAAATTTAGTACCGGTTACGTCATAAACCTCTAATGCACGTATAACTCTTTTCACGTTGTTTTTGTGAATTTTTTCTGCTGCTTTCGGATCAATTCTCTTAAGCTTGTCGTAAAGAGCATCCTCTCCATGCTCCCTATAATAATAATTATAGTAATCTCTCAACTTTTCGCTTGATTTTGTTTTTCCGAAATCTAAATCATATATGAGTGAATTAACGTACAAGCCGCTGCCTCCCACAATAATTGGTATATTATCACGGAGCAGCATGTTGTCTATTATCTTTTCAGAGCATTCCTTAAAATCCGATACGGAATAATTTTCATCCGGATTGACAATGTCTATCATATGATGGACTATTCCCTGCATTTCATCTTCTGATATTTTAGCAGAACCTATATTCATACCTTTATAAATTTGCACTGAATCGGCAGAAATTATTTCTGTGTTGAACCTTTTTGCCAGTTCTACAGACGCATATGTCTTTCCTACTGCTGTTGGACCTACAATAACTATTATTTTATTACTCATTAACTTTGAATTCCTTTATTGATATTAATCATTATTTTATTAGTTTTGTATTCTTTCAAACATTCTTTCAATTTCATATTTTGTCATTTTTATTATGACGGGTCTGCCATGAGGGCATGTGTATGGATTATCTGTATGGCTCAAATCGTTTAAAAGAGCCTTAACCTCCTGTATATGGAGCTTATCGCCTGCTTTAACAGACTTCACACATGCATTCTTGATTATTTTGTCAAGCTCTAAATTTATATCTGTATTGCTTATATTTTTCAGTGAATCAAGTACTGTGTAAAATATATCCTTTATATTTGAATCCCTGAATATACCGGGTATGTTATTTATAAGTATAGCATTTATTCCAAAGTTTTCAAGGTCAAAGCCTAAATTTTCGAATATTTCTATATTGTTTAATGCTGTGTTGTAATCCTCATAGGATAAATTGATTACTTCAGGAACTAAAAGCTCTTGACGAATAATTTTTCTTGAGTTGAACTGATTTAAAAATCTCTCATAATTTATTCTTTCATGAGCCGCATGCTGGTCTATCATATACATTTCCGTTTTTTCGAGGTTCTCACATATTATGTACGTATCCATCAATATACCTGCAACAGACAGTTCAGGAAGCTTTCGTCCGTCTGTTTCAATTTCAATGAAGCTTTGCTGTACAGGCTCATATCGTTCTGTTGATTTATCAGTTATCAAATCTTCTTTTCCGGCTTCTTTAAATATATTCTCAGCTTTTTCTTCTTCAGCAGTTTTCTTGATTATTTCTTCAAATATGTTTTCAGACTCGTCGTTTAAATTTATTTCAGTAATTTTAATGTTGCTTAAATCATCCTGATTGAGTTCTTTTAAAACATTA
The DNA here is from genome assembly GCA_032059885.1 of Sedimentibacter sp. Classification (GTDB taxonomy): domain Bacteria; phylum Bacillota; class Clostridia; order Tissierellales; family Sedimentibacteraceae; genus Sedimentibacter. The sequence continues at coordinate 37,676 of DAMBZP010000001.1, read as the reverse complement.
TCTGTTTTTTTCGTTTCATATCTGTTAAAGTCTTCAAAAATTGATGATTTTACACTTTCAGACTTGTCTGAATAGTCGTGAACTATTGTTTCTTTTTTTACTTCTTTTATTATGCTGTTTGAATGAAGAACATTGAAAATTGCTCTTTTTATTTCATTCAGCATAAAATCCTCATTTTGAAAACGTATCTCGGTCTTGGCAGGATGCACATTGACGTCCACCAGTGAAGGATCTGTTTCTACTTTCAAAAAGCACGCAGGATACTTATTCTTTGGAAGAAGTGTGTTGTATGCAGCTTCAATAAAGTAACCCATTCTCTTATGCTTTATATATCTTCCGTTTACAAAGATCATCTGAAGCTTTCTGTTGCCCCTGTAGTAATTTAAATTTGTCGTAAAGCCGGTGATTTTCACACTGCCGCTTTCATATTGAACTTTTAAAAGCGAATTGTACAAATCCTTTTCGTAAAGACTTGAAATGGTATTTAACAGGTTGTTTGTTTTGGGTGTTCTAAATGCTACATTGCCGTTGTTAATATATTTGAACGAAATATTATCCTTGCTGAGTGCAAGAGAAACTACTATCTCATTAATATTTCCGCTTTCTGCCGCGTCGCTTTTTAAAAATTTCTTTCTTGCAGGGACATTGTAAAACAGATCCGTGACAGAAATTGTTGTTCCTGCAGGGCACCCGATGTCTTCCTTTGACACAATATTTCCGCCTTCGATAGTAATCTTAGTACCCAGCAGAGCATCCTTGGTCCTTGTTATCATCTCAACTCTGGAAACAGCAGCAATGCTTGCCAGAGCCTCACCTCTGAAACCAAGAGTATGAAGTGAGCTTAAATCATCAGAAGAAACAATTTTGCTGGTGCAGTGTCTCTTAAAGGCATCATCAACCTCATCCTTATCAATACCCCTGCCGTTGTCTGTTATGCGGATTAAACTTTTCCCGCCGCTTTTAATTTCAACAATGATTTCATCAGCACCTGCATCTATAGAATTTTCTACCAGCTCCTTGACTATTGACCTTGGATTTTCAATAACCTCTCCGGCAGCTATTTTATTAATGGTTTCATTATCCAACAAATGTATTTCAGCCATACTATACCTTCTTAAATGTGTCTGGATTTATCTATTAATTCGTTCAAAAGAGTAAACGCCTTTACGGGAGTTATGTTGTTTATATCTATGTTTTTAATGCTGTCTGCCAGCTCCTTGTATTCTTTATTTTTGCTTTTTTCCAATGGATCTGACTGGAACATGGATACCTGGAAATTATCAGTGACCCTTTCTCTTTTCTTCTTGGCAAACGGCTTATTTATATCGCTTTCATCAAGCTGCTCCAATATTTCCTTTGCCCTTACCACAACTTCATCAGGAAGACCTGCGAGGTTGGCAACCTGAATTCCGTAGCTTCTGTCCACGCTTCCTTCCGCTATTTTTCGCAGGAATATTATTTTATCATCAGTTTCTTTTATCAGGATTCTATAATTTTTAACGCTTTTCAGCTTGCTTTCGAGCTCTGAAAGCTCATGATAATGTGTGGCAAACAAAGTCTTGGCCTTAATTTTTTTTGTAATGTACTCAACAACGCTCCATGCTATACTGAGTCCGTCATAGGTGCTTGTTCCCCGTCCTATTTCATCCAGAATCAACAGACTATTTTCTGTTGCGTTGTTAAGTATGTTTGAAACCTCACTCATTTCAACCATGAATGTGCTCTGACCCTGAGATAAATCATCAGAAGCCCCCACACGGGTAAATATCTTGTCCAATGTGCATATTTCAGCGTTTTTAGCCGGAACAAAGCTCCCTATATGGGCTAGAAGCGCAATCAATGCAACCTGCCTCATATAAGTCGACTTACCTGCCATGTTCGGTCCTGTAATAATTGACATCCTTTGTTCTTTGTTGTCTATGAAGGTGTCGTTAGGAACAAACATTTCATTTTTCATTATTTTTTCAATTACAGGATGTCTGCCGTCCGTAATTTTAATATAGCCCTTATTGTTCATTTCAGGTCTGACATAATTATTTTTCACCGCAGCAATCGCCAGTGAATTTAATGTATCAATGACCGCAATGCTGTATGCTGTTTCCTGAATTCTTACAACCTGCTCTTTAATATGCTGCCTGATTTGAAGGAATAATTCATACTCAAGCTTCATCATCTGCTCATCGGCATTTAAAATCCTGGCCTCCATTTCCTTCAATTCAGGCGTAACGTACCTTTCGCAGTTGGCAAGTGTCTGCTTTCTGATATAATAATCGGGAACCAGATTCATATATGACCTGGTGACCTCCAAATAATACCCGAAGACCTTCGTATAGCCTATCTTCAGATTTTTTATGCCTGTGGCTTCTCTTTCCTTGTTTTGAAGCTCTGAAATCCAGCTCTTGCCGTTAATTGTGATTTCTTTAATCTCATCCAGCTCATTATTGTAGCCCTGCTTGATGATTCCGCCTTCTTTTGCAGAAACAGGAGGCTCGTCCACAATTGCACTGTCAATCAGCTCATGAATATCATTAAGAGTATCAAAGCTTTCATAAATATCAACAAACATCCTTGATTTAAGATTTGATATTTCTGATTTTAAATCAGGAAGATTCGATACCGACTGCTTCAGGGAATTCATGTCTCTTCCGTTGCAGTTTCCGTACACAATCCTGCTTATGAGCCGTTCAATATCATATATGGTCTTTAAGTATTCTTTTATGTTATTGGATATCATTATGTTGTTGTAAAGCTCCTCAACTGCATCCAGGCGATTGTTTATAAGATTTATATTTTTAAGAGGCTCTTCAATCCATTTTTTGAGCTGACGTCCTCCCATAGCCGTATTGGTATAGTCCAGAACATTGTACAGTGTTCCTTGTCCCTTTTTACCACGTACGGTTTCTATAAGTTCAAGATTTTTTCTTGTACTTGAATCCAGGTACAAATATTCTCCCACATTATAAAAATGAAGCTTATTTAACTGCTCTAACGAGGTTTTCTGCGTTCTGTACAGGTAATTAATAAGCATTCCGAGAGACATAACGGCATAATTGTTGTCTGACAACCCGAAGGAATCCAGGGATACAACATTGAAATGCTTCAAAATTATTGATTTGTATTCATTGTAGCTCAATATATCTGAGCAGCTTATCATGGAATCAACTGAATCAATACCTGTCAGTGTGTTTGATATTATTTCAGAAGGATTTATTTTAAAAATTTCTTCCTTTAAAAGCTCAAACCTTTTGGTATTGTTTATATCAAAATCGCTCAAGCGTATATTTTCGGTAACAAATAAATCTCCGGTTGAAATATCCGCATAGCACATTCCAAAACCCTTATCTATATATGTACAGCACAAATAATTGTTGCTCTTTTCATCAAGCATATTTTGATCAATTATCGTACCCGGTGTTACAATTCTTACAACGTCGCGCTTAACAATCCCCTTTGCCTCCGAAGGGTCTTCAAGCTGCTCACATATTGCAACCTTGTAGCCGTTCTCAATCAGCTTTGGAATGTAGCTGTCAATTGCATGAAAAGGAACTCCGCACATGGGCGCCCTTTCCTCCTGACCGCAGTCGCGGCCGGTAAGCGCAATCTCCAGGACTTTGGATGCAGTTATCGCATCATCAAAAAACATTTCGTAAAAGTCTCCCAGCCTGTACATAAGTATGCAGTCCGGATATTGAGCCTTAATTCCCATGTACTGTTCCATCATAGGTGTATACTTTGCCATTACAACCACCTTTCTTTAACAATGGATGAACAATTGCCGAACGATTGATAAACCATTGATGTGCCTTCAGCACATACTGCAATTGCTTACCCGATGCTCAGCTATTGTTTCACAACTATTCCTATTGTTCTATTTCGCCTTCCATATGGAATGTTTTAACACTAGTTATTTTTACATTGACAATTTTTCCTATTAAATCCTCACTGCCTTTGAAATGAACAAGCCTGAAGTGTTCAGTCCTTCCGGTCAGATAATTCTCGCTGGTCTTGCTCACAGATTCAACCAATACAGGGTATACCCTGCCTATGCACATACTGTTTCTTTCTAAAACAATGGGATACAGTACATCCAGCAGTCTTTCGAATCTGTCATGCTTGATTTCATCAGGCACCTGATCCACCATTTCTGCTGCCTTAGTACCTTCCCTGACAGAATAAAGAAACGTAAACGCAGAATCATATTGTACCTTTTGAACCACGTCAATTGTTTCCTGAAAGTCCTCTTCTGTTTCACCCGGAAATCCTACGATTATATCTGTAGTAATTGCAATGGATGGTATTTCACTCTTTAATTTCTCGACGAGGTTCAAATAATGCTCCTTAGTATATTTGCGGTTCATTCTTCTTAAAACTTCATTGCTTCCTGCCTGAACCGGAAGGTGCACATGATTGCACACCTTGTCGCATTCCTTGATTGCTTTTATTAAATCATCAGTCAAATCCTTAGGATGTGATGTCATAAAGCGTATTCTTTCAATGCCATCTATTTTATTCAGCTCATATAACAATTCTGAAAATGTACATTTGTTTTCAAGATTGCTTCCATATGAGTTAACATTCTGTCCCAATAAAGTAATTTCCTTGCACCCGTCTTCCGCAAGCATTCTTACCTCATTTATAATTTCCTGAGGAAGCCTGCTTTTTTCTCTGCCTCTTACATAAGGCACAACGCAGTATGTGCAGAAATTATTACAGCCATACGTGATGTTTACCAATGCCTTATATTTGAATTTTCTCATTTTAGGCATGTTTTCATATATCAGTTCTGTATTATCTATAATATCAACACTTTTTTTCTTGTTAATCTCTACATCATAAATTAATCCAGGAAGCTCCTGTATAGTGTTTGTTCCAAATATAATGTCAACAAAAGAAAAAGATTTTAAAAGTTTCTGCCTCATTTCTTCCTTCTGCATCATACAGCCGCACACAGCAACCAACAAGTCCGGTCTGTTTCTTTTTAATCCCTTTACCTCGCCGAGTTTTCCAAAAACCTTAAGCTCAGCATTTTCTCTTATCAGGCATGTATTGAATATTACTAAATCAGCATTTTTTTCATCATCTGTTTCTTCATAACCGATGGAAGTCAGCATACCGCCTATTTTTTCCGAATCATGCTCATTCATCTGGCAGCCGTATGTTAAGATGTGATATGTTTTTCTTCTTCCATTCATAATGAAATACTGTTCATTATTATTTCTTAATTCTATTATTTTGTCGCTTGCAAGCTTGGTATTTTCCGTATTCACTGCTTCGTATACTTTTTTGCTCATGTTCCTCCAACTTTCTGTTCTAAACATTGTAATATCTTGAGTATTATATCATTTTACGACTTTTTCTTCAATATAAAAATACAGGTAAAATCACTTCACAAACGGAAAAAGACCGTTATCAGTTTGATACAAATTCCTGCCCTCTCACATCCAAAACAGTGAGCTTTGACAGCCTTATGGCAATAAATTCGTTTCCGTCTTCTTCTATCATTTCAATTTTACCAACTGCTTCAACCCAATCATTTTCCTTTGGCATTTCTCCATCATATAAAACCTCAAACCCTGCTGTTCCGTCATTTCCGCAGCATCCGGGCCCCAAGCGGATTACGAATTTGTATATTTCTTTTGTCTCAGGATTTGTAGATTCTGTATAAATTCCTTCCCATCTTATTGTTTTATCCATATACTCATCAGGATTGAGATAAATATCGTTGCACTGAGCAATGAACAGCTTATCCTTAAGCACTATTTCATCACCATCAGAATTTCTCATGGAATCCTTCAGTGCATTATCCAATACATGCTTTGCGAGATTGCTGGAATTATCTGAAGTATTATCGGATGAATTATCTGCATTATTCTGATCTGCAATGTTTAAATCTTCATTTGGCTGAACCGTTTCAATTGTATTATCCTTTGACTTCTTTTCATTTGAACAACCGGTAATAATGAATATAATGATAAAAACAGTACATAAAATTCTCCTCATTTTTTAAACCTCCCGATTTTCATTGCGGCACCGCAGCAGGAAGCTGCAATAAATGCTGCAAGATTTACAGCGACAACACTTGCTCCTGCAGGAATATTATATTGAAACGAAATAACAATACCTGCGAAAAAGCATATTACCGACAGAATGGCAGAGGTAATTATTACCCTTTTAAAGCTTCCGAACACTCTCATTGATGTTAAAGCCGGAAATATAATCAGACTTGATATGAGCATCGCGCCCATGAGCCTCATTCCGATAACAATGGTAAGCGCAGTCAGAAGCGCAACAAGCATGTTGTATCTTTCTACCTTTGTACCTGTAGCCTTTGCAAATGTTTCATCAAATGTAACCGCAAATATTTTGTTGTAAAAAAAGCTATATAATATCAACACAATGACAGACAATATTACGCTCAGATATACATCATTTTTTCCCATTGCAAGTATACTTCCAAACATATAGTTGCATACATCCGTATTCATTCCTGTGGTAAGCGATATAACAATCACGCCTATTGCAAGGGAACTGCTGGAAATCAAAGCTATTGCTGCATCACCCTTAATTTTACTGCTTTCACTGATTCTTAAAAGCATGAAGGCAGCAAGAACCACAATTGGTATAGAAACCTGAAGAGGTGCCAGATTCAATGCCATTGCAACTGCAAGAGATCCGAAGCCTACATGAGACAATCCATCTCCAATCATGGAATATCTTTTTAAAACCAGACTTACGCCTAATATGGATGAGCACAGAGAGACCAAAATTCCAACCAGCAATGCTCTGGTTATAAAGGTATATGAAAACAGTTCAGACAAAATGCTAATCATTTTCATCACCTCCAATCATTCGCTTAAAAACAGGGGTTTCCCTGTACTCATTGACAGTTCCGAAAAATTTTAAGGATGTATCCATATGCATAATCATATCCGCATATTTTACCGCACTTAACATATCATGTGAAATCATGATTATCGTTACCCCTTGTTTCTTGTTAAGTTTTTCAATAAGCTGATAAAGCTCGGATGTTACAACAGGGTCAAGACCTGAAACAGGCTCGTCAAGCAATAAAAGCTTTTCAGTTGCACAAAGTGCCCGGGCAAGAAGAACTCTCTGCTGCTGCCCTCCGGACAACTCGCGATAAGATATTTTTGACAATTTTTCAATTCCCAGCTTCTCTATATTTTCGTGAGCTTTTTGCTTATCCCTTCTGCTGTAAAATGGATTCAAACCCTTTGTTCCCAGGCATCCCGAAAGCACTACTTCAAAGACTGAAGCAGGGAAATCATTTTGCACAGGATTTTGCTGCGGGAGATATCCTATCTGTGTCTGCTTGATTCCGTTAAATAAAATTGAACCGGAGGAGGGACTCTTGAGTCCCAGAAGTCCTTTCATCAATGTGCTCTTTCCAGAGCCGTTCTCTCCCACAATGCAAAGATAGTCGCCTTCATTCACGGAAAAGCTCACATCTTTCACTGCATGATGTCTGTCATAATAAAAATTTAAATCCCTGCATTCAATTAATGTCATGTCAGTTAAGCCCTTTCTTTAAATTTTCCGCATTTTGGCGCATCAAATCCATGTAGGTCACACCTTTTTCAAAGTCTTCCTTTGATACATTGTGGCATGAATGAAACAACATCATTTCAGCACCGGTATCCTCACTTATGCTTCTTGCAACCTTCGGATCCGTCAATTCCTCATAATATATCACAGGAATTTTATACTCTTTAATTTCATTTATAATTTGAGCAATATCATGAGCACTTGGCTCTGTTTCGGATGAGCAGTTGTCATAAGCCGATTCGTGTTCCAGACCGTATTCTTCCATGAAGTAATAAAGAGCAAATCTTCCTCCGAAATACATTTTGTTACGTACCCCTGTTTTTACTATTTCAGAAAATTCAGCATCCAGTTCATCAAGCTGCTGTTTATATTTTTCAGCATTAGATTTGTAGTAAGACGCATTTTCAGAATCAACGTAGCAAAGCGAAGCTGCTATGTTGTCAACCATTTTTTTAGCTATTACGGGACTGGTCCATATATGAGGGTCGTATTCGTGATTGTGTCCGTCTCCTCCGTGGACTTCGGTACTGTCAGCATCATCTCCCTCATGCTCATCTCCATGTCCGTCCTCATCGTGCTCATGCTCCTCCTTGACAAGTGTTATACCATTTGAAACATCCAATATATTTATGGTATCACTGTCTGTGCTCTGAATTATTTTATCAGCCCAGGGTTCCATATATTTTCCGGTATAAATAAATATATCAGCTTTATTTATGGTTATAATGTCAGAAGGCGTGGGTTCAAAGGAATGGCTTTCCGCTCCCGGAGGAAGCAGCAGAGTTACTTCGGCCTTGTCGCCTGCAATCTGACGTGCAAAATCGTATTGCGGAAAAAGAGTTGTTACTATTTTTATTTTTTCATTTTCAATATTTTCATTTTTATTTTCAGATAAATTCAAATCTGATGCCTTTTGATTTTGTGTGCATCCAAATAAGGCTGTCGTTAAAAGCACAACCAAAATAACAGTTAATATTTTTTTCATTGTAAACCTCCGATTTTTATATAGTTAAGCAATTATGTTAAAAGCATAATGGAGGTTTAATCATCAAGCCTTACCTTTAAATTTACCAATGTAATATGTTTTTTGAATGAATATGTGAAAGGAGCAATGTACATAAAAAGTACAATCCCGATAAGAGGCATGACATTGGTTAATTTAAACGACATACCCATCTGCTTTATGACTTTACACGCAAAATCAAGATTTTCACACGTTGTACAAAAATGTCCCGTACACTCATGAGATGCATGTAAATCTATGAAAATAACAGAAAAAAGGAAGGCCGTCAAAATGCATATAAGCATCAAAATGGATACATTCTTTTTATAATGAGTAAATTGTTTTTCCATCACAGCCTCCCCGCTAATACTGTTACACTTGCTATTCATTTTACTATAAAATTAAAATCAGGTCAACATACGGTTAGTATGTAAAAATATATGATTTCAAAGGAATAAGGACTTCTCGTCAGCATTTCTGCAGAAGGAAGTCCTAATCTGTTTGTAATTATTTATATTTTATTCATACGGTTTTACAATTATGCCTACAAGCATTTAAATTGTCATTAAGCAATTACTCTCGCTATGTTGTATATTATAAATGCCGCAATGTATGCAGTAAGCATTTGAACTCCTATTGCAGAACCTGTCAGTTTCCATGTCTTCAATTCCCTCTTCATGGCGCCTACAGCAGCAAAGCATGGCATGCACAACAAGTTAAAAACCATGTACGCATAAGCAGCAGCATCTGTTTTAATATCATCCTTCATAGTGGCAAGTGCGTTTTCATCCTCGCCCTCAAATAGTATTACTTCAGAATATATGTCGAATGCAGCTTCTTCATCATATACACCGTCCTCGAAACCCATTTCCTCAAGCTCCTCAGGGCTGAATTGTGAGAAATATCCTTCAAGGTATTCAGGAGATACATCATCATCATACAGCTGTGCAAATGTTACAACAACCATTTCCTTTGCTACCCATCCTGTAACAACACCCACAGCAGGTCTCCATTCTCCGAAGCCCAGCGGCTTGAATACAGGTGCTATGACGTTTCCTATTGAAGCAAGGAAGCTGTCATCCATTTCCGACATAATGCTTCCGTCCTCATTATTTTCAGCATTGACGCCATTAAATGAATTGACATTGAAGTTGCTCAGTGCCCAAATAATTATGGTTGAAATAAATATTATAGTACCAGCCTTTATTGCAAAACCCTTTACTTTTTCCCAACCGTGTATTCCAATACTTTTTAATGTAGGTATTCTATATTTAGGAAGCTCCATTATAAAGTTTGAAGCGGCAGATTTATATACCAGTTTATTTAATATTAAAGAAACAACTATTGCAACTATAATACTTAGCATATAAAGAGAATATGTTACGAGAGTTTTATTGCCGTTTACGAAGAATGTGGAAACAAACATTGCAAATATAGGCAATTTAGCTCCGCATGGCATAAATCCGGCTAAAATTGTTGTTATTCTTCTATCTTTTTCAGTATCCAGGGTTCTTGTAGCCATAATAGCAGGAACACTGCAGCCAAAACCCATTAACAAAGGAATAAATGAACGTCCTGACAAACCGAATCTGCGGAAAATTCTATCCATTACGAATGCAATACGTGCCATATATCCACAGTCTTCCAGGAACGAAATCAATATATAAAGTACTAATACCAATGGAATAAAACCTATAATTGCACCTAAGCCTTCTATAATTCCGTCCATTACCAATGACCGAATCCATGGTGAAGCACCGGCAACCAATACTTCAACTCCTGAGCCTACATATCCCCAAAGGGTCTCTGCAACTCCGGCAAGCCATACTCCCGGGCTTTGAAGTCCTTCTATGAATAAGAAGTTTTCGCTGAATGTAGCAGCAAACATGATGTACATTATAACAGCAAATATAGGTAATGCTAAAAACCTGTTTGTAAGAATCTTATCAAGCTTATCCGAAGTTGTCTCGGCATGCGCCTTACCTGATTTAACGACTGTATCTTTAACTATTTTAGTAATAAATTTATATCTTAAGTCAGCTATTTTAGCCTCTGTGTCTCCATCCGCAAATTTTTCTGCTTCATTAACAATTTCTGATACTGCAGTTTTTTCTGCACCTGATAATTCCGAAGTTACAATCTCATCATTTTCAATAATTTTAATTGCTTTCCAATAAAGCTGAGCGTTAATCTCTGTAACAGCTCCATTACCGTCGCCTGTTTCTTCATATTCATTAAGTATTTCATAAACTCTGTCTATTGCTGAAATAATATTGCTGTCAAATACTTTTAAATCCTTAGTGCATATTTTGTCTTCAGCAGCTTTAATAGCCGCATCCATTAATTTATCAATGTTTTTACCGTTTCTTGCAACTATTGGCACAACAGGCACGCCAAATATTTCAGATAATTTTTCGAAATTTATTTTTGTTCCTGCCGCTTCAACCTCATCCATCATATTGACAGCAATAACCATTGGTATTTTAGTTTCCGCTATCTGAAGAGTAAGATAAAGATTTCTTTCTATATTGGTTCCGTCAACAATGTTTATTACAGCATCAGGATGTTCCTTAACTATATAATCCCTTGCAATTACTTCCTCTGCCGAATATGGAGACAAGGAATATGTGCCCGGCAAGTCCTGTATATTTACATTTTTGTTTTTCTTATAAGTTCCTTCTTTTTTATCAACTGTTACACCGGGCCAGTTTCCCACATGCTGTCTTGAACCGGTGAGCTCGTTAAATAATGATGTTTTTCCGCTGTTCGGATTTCCGGCCAGCGCTATTATATAATTCATAACGTCCTCCTTTAAATATGCGCAAAAGTTAGCTCTGGCTAACCTAAAGGCATAATTATATTTCTACAATTATACGCTGCGCCTCGTCCTTTCTCAAACTTAATTCATATCCTCTGATATTTACCTCTATAGGATCACCGAGAGGCGCTACCTTTACAACCTTTACTACTATTCCGGGCGTAACACCCATGTCCATTATTCTTCTCTTCATCGGACCTTTCTCGCCAATAGATACTACCGTACCGGATTCCCCCGGTTTTAAATCTCTTAATGTCATTTAATCCTCCCTATTTTACAATTATTAATGAAGCCAGACCTTTATTAAGCGCAATTTTTACACCTTTAACCATTATAATTAAACCGCTTTGACTGTCGCCTACGACCTGCACTTGTTCTCCTTTTACAAAACCTAAATCCTGAAGACGTCGCTTCATATCATCCTTACCCCTGAAATCAGATATTTCTCTTGTTTCACCAGGCAAAACCATAGCTAATGACATATGAACCTCCTATATATGATAATGATTATCATTTTCAACTAACCTTAGTATAATCCATAGAAAATCAATTGTCAATAATTTAAATGATAATTATTATCAATAAAATCATTTTAATTTATCAATTTATTTATAGGTGCATCCTGCATCATTATGAAAGCACATCTTGAAGAAAATCATATTTTATACTGCTTTTTAAGCGCAAAAAGAAAAAATTGCTTTATATTTTTGAATAAATGATGTAAAATAACAAGGCAGATTGTAGGAATTAACAAGAAAGGAACGCAGATGAATAATATAGATTTAATTAACAAAAGAAGAATTTTCGGAATAATTTCTCACCCTGACGCTGGTAAAACAACGTTGACAGAAAAACTCCTTCTTCATGGGGGCGCCATTCGTGAAGCAGGAACGGTCAGAGCCAGAAAAACTTCAAAATTTGCTAAATCAGACTGGATGGAAATAGAAAAGCAGCGTGGTATATCTGTTACATCCTCAGTAATGCAATTTGAATACAATGAAAAAGTAATATCCATAATGGATACTCCCGGTCATAATGACTTCGGTGAAGATACATACCGTATTTTAACCTCTGTAGACAGTGCTGTAATGGTTATTGACGCCGCAAAAGGTATAGAAGCGCAAACTAAAAAGCTTTTTCAGGTATGCAGCATGAGAGGTATTCCCATATTCACATTTATAAACAAGCTTGACCGTGAAGCAATGGATCCTCTTGAATCAATGCAGGAACTGGAAGATGTGCTCGGCCTTCCGTCTGTAGCTGTTACATGGCCCATTGGATGCGGCAAGGAATTTGAAGGAATATATGACCGTTTAAAAAATACGGTTTATTTATTCAGAAAAAAAGAAGAAATTCATTTAGATGATGAGGGTGTTTTTTCAGATAAGCTGGATGCCTCAATCAGTTTAGCTAATTTAAGAAATTTAAGAAATGCAATGGAGCTTCTTGATGGTGCAGGAAATGAATTTGATATAGAATTAGTTCAGCAGGGAAAATTATCACCTGTATTTTTCGGTTCTGCTCTGGCAGATTTCGGAGTAACAGAATTTCTGGAGCATTTTCTTCAGATGTCTCCCCCTCCATCAGCGAGAAAAACAACAACAGGCAGTGTAGAACCGACGGATGAAGAATTTACAGGGTTTATTTTCAAAATTCAGGCAAACATGGACCCGAACCACCGTGACCGTCTTGCATTTTTAAGAATATGCTCAGGTACGTTTGTCAGAGGAATGAATGTTACACTTACGAGAACCGGAAAGCAAATGAAGCTCAGCCAATCCACCCACCTGATGGCAAATGAGCGTGAAACCGTTGATACGGCATATGCAGGTGATGTGATTGGTATATATGATTCTGGCAATTTTCAAATAGGAGATACCTTGACAAACGGCAAGGAAAAAATGTTCTTTGAACCTCTGCCGACATTTCCTCCTGAATTATTCTGCAGAGTCAGCGCTATAAATTCCCTGAAAGGAAAAAACTTTCAGAAGGGTGTTGAACAGCTGGCACAAGAAGGTGCAATACAGGTTTACAAAAATGAATATAACGAAGTAATCCTCGGAGCTGTGGGAGTGTTGCAGTTTGAGGTTTTCGATTACCGACTTACAAATGAATACAATACTGACATTCGTATGGAAAACATGGATTTCTCTGTTGCCCGCTGGGTTAAAACAGATAATCCCGACAGCTTGAAAAAATATCAGAATTCGCGCTGCATGCTCGTATTTGATCATTATGACAGACCAGTTCTCTTATTTACAAATGCATATGCTCTGAAAAGCTTCCAGGAAAGAAATGAAGAAGTTGTTCTCATAGAAGCTCTGGATGTAATAGACAAATTAGAAAATCAATAAAATTTACTGCTCTTTTTAATCTTATAAGTTAAAAAGAGCAGTCTTATTTTTCATGTATTGCTCAGTTCACGTAACTGCCCTATGAATTGATTAAGATGAGCTTTCCGGAAAAAGAATCCATGCCTTCACCGTTTTTTGCACTCAGGGAATACAATGAACAAAAAGAATTCAGATCCTTAAAAACATCTTCATAAAGACCAGCCACCATGTTCAGCACAGCCGACTCTACATGGTCGGCGTATGGTTCCTCAAGCAGATTTTTGCGGTAATCCTTTACATCACCCTGCCTGAATTTTTCAAATGTTGAAAGTATCTGTACGGAGTGGTCGGGCTCTCCATCATATTTACGAACCCGGATGGTTCCATTTTTAATAAGCATGCAATACTCGACTGTGGAAAACTCCTCGCGAAGACGTTTTATATGAGCCTTAAGGCCCATATACTCTTCCGATGCACAGTATGAAAAAAGATATTCTGCAAAGCTGCGTAAGCCGTCCGAACATAAAGACAGTATGGAAAGCTCATCTGAAAGTTCAGAAATTATTGAGCAGTACCTGTCGGCATAGTCAAGCATACGGCCACGGGCCAGATAGTTATTGTTGTAGCTGTCATCTGACGCAAGGTGAGTTTTTATTACAGACATATATCTTCCCAAACTATAAACAGTTTTTGAAAATGAGGCGAACAGTCCACGCACTTCATCATTCTCCAGCTCCTGCATGACACCTTGCCTATACTCAATTGTTTTCAAATCATGCAGTGAAGTATAGAAAAAACCTTCCAGTTTAAATTCAGTTTTTTTCTTTAAAAAAGGTGTAAATACCTGATCAAGATTCAGATCCTTGAAGAAAGCCGGTTTGTCTGTTTGACGCGGCTCTCTGTATTGCTCCTTTGTTGGGAACAGAATACTGTAAAACATATGCTTCCTCCTGGTACAGAGACAAAAAGCTGATGCCTCTGTTTTTTGCAGAAGTCATCAGCCTGATAAGCGGTTTCGGCATTGCCGAGGGAGCACTTCTTTCCCGATTATTTTCTATTGTCTTTTTATGCTGTATAGAACATCCTTTCCTCTGAAAACAGCATTGTCTCCAAGTAATTCTTCAATACGGAGCAATTGATTATATTTCATAATCCTCTCAATTCTGCAAGGTGCTCCGCTCTTAATTTGACCTGCTCCGGCAGCCACTGCCAAATCTGCCATTGTTGTATCCTCAGTTTCACCGGATCGGTGTGAAATAACTGCAGTATAACCAAATTTACCTGCCAAATTCATAGTATCAAGTGTTTCAGATAATGTTCCTATTTGATTTAGCTTAATAAGGATAGAATTTGCCACATTCCTGCGTATACCTTCTTTTAATATTCCAGGATTGGTTACAAAAATATCATCTCCGACAACCTGCACCTTACTTCCAAGCTTTGCCGTCAACGAAACCCATCCATCCCAATCGTCCTCTGCCAACCCATCTTCTAAAGAGACAATGGGATATTTTTTAATCCATTCCGAATACAGCTCAATCATTTCATCACTGCTTCGACTTACTTTCTCGCCCTCAAATACATACTTTCCCTCAATATAAAATTCAGAAGCGGCAGGATCTATTGCTATATATATGTCCTCACCCGGTCTGTATCCTGTTTTTTCAATTGCTTCAACAATCAGCTTCAGCGCATCCTCATTGCTTGACAGATCAGGAGCAAAGCCCCCTTCATCACCAACCGCAGTATTCATGCCCTTTTCCTTGATTATTGTCTTCAATGTCTGATAGACTTCAGAACACATTCTGTATGCAGTTGCAAAGCAATCAGCTCCAAGAGGCATAATCATGAATTCCTGAACATCGACATTATTGTCCGCATGCTTCCCTCCATTCAATATGTTCATCATTGGAACAGGAATTTCACAGGAATTAGGACCTCCTATATATCTGAACAATGGAATATTCAAACAGTTAGAAGCCGCTTTTGCAGCTGCCAGAGAAACGCCTAAGATTGCATTGGCTCCAAGTCTTGACTTATTTTTCGTACCATCCAATGAAATTAATGCATGATCTATTTTTCTCTGATCAAGCACATCAAATCCTATAACCTCCGGAGCTATTATTTTTGTTACATTATCTACTGCTGTTTTCACACCTTTTCCGTGAAAACGTGACTTATCATTGTCACGAAGCTCTGCTGCCTCTCTGCTGCCCGTTGAGGCACCCGAGGGAACAGCAGCGCGCCCCACGACTCCGTTATCGAGCTCAATATCTACCTCAATGGTAGGATTACCGCGCGAATCCAATATTTCTCTTGCTTTTAAAGAACTGATTCTTGCCATTTATTCCATCTCCCTTGTTATGTATTTTTTTATAAAATAAAAAAGATGATAACTCTGCAGATGTTGTCTGCAGAAGCCATCAGCTTATTCAGCGGTTTTGAATTTCTTCAAAGGGAGCTTCATCCCTTGATAACAGCATATCACAAAACCGGTTAGATTTCAAGATTTAAATTATGTCTGCCGTATATAAGCAGTTAAATATTTTTATTTAATTACAGCTTGTTCTTTATTATCGCTTGTCAGAAACCTTATGTATCTGTATAAAACATACAAGGTTATCATAACTGCTATTGCTTCCTGAAACTTGACCAGATAAACAAGCCATGCGACAGGATTTCCGGATTTAGTTAAAAATCCGTTAGTCAGCTTCATGGCAATACCGCTTATTATCAAAGGGAACGTGAATGCAGAATAGCTCGGATAAAATTTCAGTCTTAAAAGACGCGGAAGCATTATCATTGCCGCAATATACATTATTAATGATAAAGCCGCAAGCAGCCAGATGATAGCCATGCTTTTAGTTTCAAATGAATTCATGTATCCTGCAAGAAGCAAGCTTGCAGGAGCAGCATAAATAACAAGAAATGGCAAAGTTTGTTCAGGCATTTCTTTTACTTTGATTGTTCGATATAATATTACAGGTAAAAGTACAACATATGTTAAAAATCCGAACCAAAATGTCAGCTTTCCTATATCGTTCATACCGAAAGCCGGTGCTGTAACGCTGGCTACAACAATTCCGACATACACAATAAACCATGAAGGAAATACCTGTTTTATTTTGA
>DAMBZP010000001.1:16410-20817 GCA_032059885.1 Sedimentibacter sp. | reverse complement strand
GTTTAATACAAATTTTTTGCTGAACCAGATAATCAATACAATATGTAAGATAATTCCGGCAGCCCACAGTATAAATGCCAATGACTGAGAAATAGGTTTTAAGTATGTTGACAGAAGCATTGTTGCCATTGAAAATGTTGGAAACACACTGGCAACCGCAGGATTTTGAAGATTTTCCTTTACCCCGTCAGTAAACCTTATTATCTTGACAAGCATCAGGATATAAAGGATTGCAGAAATAATTCCGAAAATATTGCGGTTTATTTCGCCGTAGGACTGCACAAGGTTTCCGGCTGCTGCTAGTCCCAGTATCAGTCCTGCCGCCGGGACAGGATATTTTTTTAATATTGCGTTCATTCTTACCTCCGAGTAATATTTAAGTAATTAATTATAACATAAAATATGTTATTTATTTATCAATTATAGTTATAATGAAACGTATATGTATGAAATTTATTTATTGGTAATTTAATAATGTACAAGCTATAATTATCTAAAGCAAAGAAAAATTTCGGAGGCGGATAATGACATTGGTTAATACATTGAATTTAACAAAAGAAGAATTACTGGACAAAGTTCAGGAAAATGCAGAACAACTTTTCAGAAGCGGTACATATTTTTGCAGTGAGGCTGTTTTGCAGACAATCAATGAATTGCTGGGAATGCCCTATGATGCGAATGTAGTTAAACTGGCAAGCGGATTTCCTATAGGAATGGGTAAGGCACAATGTTTGTGCGGCGCTGTTTCAGGCGGACAAATGGCATTGGGAATTGTATATGGCAGAGTCGAAGGAGAACCTATGCAGGATAAAATGTTCGATATATCTAAAAATCTCCATGACTATATTAAAGATGAATATAAATCACTATGCTGCAGAGTTATAACAAAGGAATGGCAGGGAGACAACTTTAAAAGTCCTGAAAGAAAAAACCATTGCATCACTATTACCGGCAAAGTAGCCAGATGGGTCGCCAATGAACTAATTGAAGACGGAAAAGTACAGGCAAAATAAGTTAAAACCGGAAAGCCGGTTTTAACTTATTTTTTATTACTCAAATTACTAAGTAACCTTATTTATATGAAAATTTGGAACAATTTAAATATAAATATTGTTAATTAATGCTAAGATATTATTGTTATAATGAACTAATTTTGGGGAAACATAATATTACTACATTATATAACAAAGAATAAAATTTTAAGGAGAAACTGCAGAGGAAACAATTTAAACAGTTATAGAAATTTCATCAAATATAAATTATTTGCTTTACTAAGTATGACATTAATTCTTGTTGTAGTTTTATCTTTTGATAACGAAGTTAGAAATAATGATTCAACACCGGTACAGTATATTTCAATCGAAAATGCAGAGATACCCTTAACTTTAGGCATAAATTTATCAAAATTTATTAAAAATAACGATGGAACGTTTATAGTTGGAAATGAGTTAATCCCGGGAACATATAAAGTTGAACTGACTGACACAACAAAAATAGGATGTGTTGAAAAATATAACAGTAAAGAAGTGGGAGCCGACAATCTCATTGCAAGATATACCTTTGATGAAAATGGATATTTTATAGTTGAAAATGATGATTTTTTAGTGAAGCTTCAAGGAGTTAAAATTACTTTACAACAAAATTTCTATTTATTTGGATTATAATAGACAAGGGACAGCAGAAAAAAAAGAAAAATTTTTAAAATTCCAGAATAAAAACCGGATTTTATCCGGTTTTTTAAATTACAATTTTTTTCACCCGCTAAGCCAGCAAGTCTTTTGAAGTCTGAGTAACCTTGCTTCCCCACTTTCCGCATCTGTCTCCGAAATACCCTATAACCTTGTTGTTTTCAAATATTTTTACAACCTCGCACTTATTGGCACAGCCCTCACATTCAAAGCTTCTTGAAACTATATTGCTGTCGGCAAGCTCAAAGCCTTTGAAATTTGTATGCCTTGATTTTTTTACAGCTGCCCTGGCTATAATGGCGGCACCCATGGCTCCCATCATGTCATAGTGTTCAGGAACAAATACTTCAAAGCCTAATGCGCTTTCAAAAGCTGCTTTCATTCCTTTGTTTGCGGCCACTCCTCCCTGAAACAAAACCTTTGGAAGAATTGTCTTGCCCTTGGCTATATTATTCAGGTAATTCCTTACCAAAGCATCACATAAACCCCTTATTATTTCGGATTGATTGTATCCAAGCTGCTGCTTATGTATCATATCAGACTCCGCAAACACAGCACATCTTCCTGCAATTCTGACAGAGGTTCCTGCCTTCAAAGCATAGTCTCCAAATTCCTCAATTGGTATATCCAGTCTTTCTGCCTGCCTGTCTAAAAATGAACCTGTTCCTGCGGCACACACCGTATTCATTGCAAAATCAGAAACAATTCCGCTGTTTAATATAATTATTTTAGAATCCTGTCCGCCAATTTCAATGATTGTTTTAACATCCTCGTCAATTTCCAGTGCAGCTGTGGCGTGGGCAGTAATTTCGTTTTTTACGGCATCAGCACCTATTATTGAAGAAGCAATCATTCTTCCGCTTCCTGTTGTACCTGCAGCTGAAATTTCAAATTCATTATATTTGTTTTTTAATATTTTAAAACCTTCTTGAATGGCTTTGATTGGATTCCCCTTTGTTCTCAGATATATTTTTTCCGCAACTTCCATATTTTCATCCAATAATACGAGATCTGTGCTTACAGAACCCACATCAACACCCAGATAGTACATTATGCCTTCTCCTTTCAAGCAAATCTATAAAAGCTTCTATTCGTGTAATATAACCTGCTTCTCCTGTCATATCATCCACCACCAATGACATCACAGGAAAATTATAGTCCTTGGATATTGCCGGTAAAATGGATTTAGATACAATTTCGGGCATACATCCCATTGGAAAAATTTGAATTGCACCATCAAAGCCTTCCTCGGCAGCAGTTACCGCCTCGCCTACACATTCAACGGCATGACCTCCAATTTGGACGGGCAGATATTTCTTTGCATTTTTTCGAATTTTAACAGAATTTATTTTAAGAGGACTAAGAGCTGCATTTTTAACCCACCAGCTTGGAGTGAGCTTTCTTTGCGACGAAACTCCATAATCCATAAGCTTATCTTCAACATAAAAGTTTGAAAATGGTTCAATAACAGTATATATTTCACCTATAACAGCTATTTTTAAAGGATTTTTGTTTATGTCAACAGCTATGTGATTTATTCTTTCTTTATAAGATTTCAGCAGATGAATCATTTCTTTAGGATTACTGCTTTTTATTGCCTCTGCCTTGCACTCATTCAATAAGCTTTTGCATTCACCCTTGTTTCTTTCAAAACCTGCGTACATGTGAGCCGTTGCCTCTATCTCATCAATTAAATTGATTACCTTTACAGCATTTAAAAGAGCTTCCAATTTTTTATATGTTTTCTTATCGCTTGCAGAAGAAATAATGCTGACCCTTCTGTATAATTCCTTTATTCCTATGTCTCTGGGATAATCTATCACTATAAAATTCAAATTATGACCTAGACCCTTCATCAAGTTCATTTGCAGCTCACAGTATTCGCCGAATCTGCACGGACCGCAGCTTCCCGCCAGGATTACAGTGTCTGCTCCCTGCTCGATTGCATTAACATAATTTCCAATCATTATTTTAAATGGCAGACATATTTCCTCCGGGGAATAAAGCGAACCTATATCTAAAGCTGTTTTGTTGTTTTTTTGAGGAATAACATAATCTATCCCAAGACCATCCAGCAATGCTTTAGCCGCAAGATATACATTACCCATGTGTGGGAATGTTACTTTCATTCTTTATCCTCCTTTCGAGCATGTCTGTAAATGCTTCGATTCTGGTATCAATACCTGCTTCTCCCGTATGTTCATCAACCTTAAGTGTTAGAAAAGGAAAGTTTCCAATTTTATCCTTGATGAGCTCAATTATGATAGAGTCCGTCCCACAGTTAAATGAGGATATGTAAATAATTCCATTTACTCTTCTCTCTTTGACAGCATTAACGGCAAAACCGTAATTTTCGCGGGCAAAGGTCCAAAATGGCCGTTTATATAAATTGTTGATTTCCATGTTTATAAGAAAATCCTGAGTAAATTCCATTGTTTCAACGGAAACTCCCAATTTATCCAGTTTAGCAGCCAAGTTCATATTTGTGAAATTATCGTAAATATTATACGGATGACCAACCAAAGCTACCCTCATATCGTAGCTGTCATCATTAATTCCTGTAATAAATTGCTGCTGGACTTCATATGCCTCGACAAACGCATGCTTGATTTTGAAATGATCATGTGTTACTTGTCTGCCTGCTGCTTTAGCCCACTGATACAGGCTGTTTTTCGATACAGCATAAATTGGTTCCGTAATTGCCGCAGGCATGTTTTCT
>DAMBZP010000001.1:5380-16393 GCA_032059885.1 Sedimentibacter sp. | reverse complement strand
CCGCAGAACTTAGGACATATGTACTCATTTTTCTTAAGCTGCATTATTCTGGGAAGTACAATTAAATCACATTTGTCCGCTATGGAAGCTGCATGACCGTGAAATATTTTGACCGGAAGGCATGCCTCATCAACGCAATATTTAACTCCAAGGTCCAGGATATCTTTGTTTGTATCCTCCGATGTAATAACTTCAGCACCAAGGTCTGTGAAAAACGTAATTAAAAAAGGATGATATTTATAATATAACAACCCCTTAGGAATTCCTACTTTCATATTTTACCTCCAAAATAAAAAATATCACAAATTATATTATTTCCATAATTTGTGATATTATTCTATTTATTGTTTATTATTATTCTGTATCAATTTTTTCTATTCCAATATTGGCATTTTTGTCTTCTTACAGAATGAAGAAACCAAATACATCTAGAATATTAAAAATCCTGCAGATATTACAAGTCCGCTGAACAATAATGTGATTACACAATATCCCATAACATCTCTTGCACTTAGGCCTGCTATAGAAAGAGCCGGCAATGCCCAGAAGGGTTGAATCATGTTAGTCCATGCATCGCCCCATGCTATGGCCATAGCTGTCTTTGACGGCAATACGCCCAAAACATTTCCCGCCGGCATCATTATAGGAGCCTGTACTGCCCACTGTCCTCCGCCTGAAGGAACAAAGAAATTGACTAAACCGGCACTCCAAAAGCTAAACAGCGGAAAAGTTCTCGCAGTTGAAATACTGACAAATGCATTTGAAACAACTGCAGCCAGTGATAATCCTGTTTCAGGATTTACTCCTGTCATCATACCCATAATGCCCGCATAAAACGGAAATTGAAGAATAATTCCTCCTGCACTTGATGCTGCTTCAGTTATGGCATCTATATATTTTCTGAGACTTCCATGAAGAAGTATCCCAACATACATAAATATGAAGTTTACAAAATCAAGACTCAAATTAACTCCTACTTGTGTAAAATTATAGATTATGTAAACAAAGCCCATTACTAATATAATAATCCATAGAATTCTGCTTCTTTCCATTTTATCAGCAGGAGAAAATTTGCTTGGATCTTCTATACGTGCTTCTTTCTCCACTAACTTCGCAGGATCAACTTCGATAGTATGCTCTTTGTCAGGTATCATAGCTCTGCAAACAAACGGAAGCCCAAAAATTATAATACCTGATATAAATAAGTTCATTGGTGAAAAAATAGTCTGACTTGTAGGTATAGTAAAAGCTTTATCAAAAATTTCAGGTGCAACTGTTGCTAAAGCACCTTCATTAGCAACCTGCAAAGGAATAGAACCTGATATCCCGCCATGCCAAACCACAAAGCCTGAATAAGCAGTAGCAATTAATAGTCTGTAGTCAATTCCTTTTACTTCCTTTGCAATTTCTCTGGCCAGCAATGCTCCTATAACTAAGCCGAATCCCCAGTTTATCCAGCATGCAATAACAGATATAAATGCAGTAATCATAATGCCTCTGACAGGTGTCTTAGCTGCTTTTGCTACCTTTCTCAGCAAATCTTTAAAAACCCTTGCCTGTGCCATAGCGCTGCCCAATACCAGCACTAAAACCATTTGCATAGTGAAGGATAACAGACCAAAGAAGCCTTTAGGTCCTGCCCAATGCAAGATCATTTGGAATGGTGACTGGTGTGTTAAAGTAACACCGCCGATAAAAGTAATTATTGTAAGTACAATTGCAAAAATAAAAGCGTCCGGCAGGTACTTATTCATAATAGATACACAGCCGTTTGTAAATTTTTTAAACATCTTAACCTCCCATATTTTTAATAATAATTTTTTGGTTAATATATTAGCAATTGAATTCTACAATAATCTTTAAAATAATTCAAGCTGTTTAAAACAGAAAATTACTATATTAACAAATTTTTCCCAATTACAAAATAAAACAACATAAAAACAGCTGCATCCTTAATATTATAATATACACTTCACCTATCAATGTAATTTTATCAATATATTCTTCAAAAAAATAATAAATCTTTTTTAATTGTTTATTTAAATGACAAAATATTATCACTTTTAAAATTCTTAAGATTTACTTCTGAGCTTTACCTGTCATGTGTTCGATTTCTATTTTATAAACTCTTGCTGCATTTTTTGACTTATCAATATAATTTTTACCTTTTTCAATAAATTCTCCTGAATATTTTTTGATAAGTTCCAGCAGAGCTTCTGCTTTTTCTTCTTCGCCTGCTTCAGAAGCTTTTCCAAAAATAACAACACTCTTGTAATTAGTATCAAATTCATTTGAAATCAGCTCCACATCACAATATACGCAAAATGAAGCTTTGCTGCAGCTATCTATATTGTCAAATTTTTGCCCTGCTCTTGCGCCGTGAAAATATATACTGTTGTTATAGTATACATAGTTTAACGGGATTCCATATGGATATCCGTTTTCGCATATAGTGGACAGTACTCCGACCTCATTATTTTTTAATATTTCAATACTCTCCTCAATAGACAATTGTTTATCTTTTCTTCTCATTTCTCTGAACATTTCAGTTCTCCTTGTAATTAATTTTATTAAAAACAATACTTATTGTTATAATAATTTTGCCATATAATATTCATCATAAAAACTTCCGCTTATGGATGTTGATTTTTCCCTTAACCCTTCAATTTTAAAACCTATTTTTTTGTATAGATTTACGGCCCTGATATTTTCTGTTATTACCGTAAGCTCAAGTCTTTTAACACTGCTTGCTTCAGCCCATTTGAAGATATGCTGAAACAATTCAAAACCTATGCCGTTTCCGCAGTATTCTTCTAAGATACCTGCTACTATATCAGCGACATGATCGGTTCTGATAAACTTTTCTCTCACAGCAATAATGAATCCGACAATCTGGTTTTGAGCTATAGCAATATAGCATGCATCACCATTGGATATAATGTTTTCAATGTTTCTTTTAATAATTTCTGAACTTATATTTCTCTCGCCTTTTTCATATAGCATATACTTGGCTTCATTGTCAAGCTTGTTGATAAATTCACAGAATTTTTCAGTATCCTCAACTGTTCTTTCTCTTATCTCAACTTTTTTCATATACTGCCCTCTTGATAATCTCAGGTCTTTCATTGAAAAATGGATATATTTTCAAGACCAATATCTTCACAGCTAAACCATGCATAATTATTATGAAGATATTGCACAGGCTTAGACAAATTTATATAGATATAATTCTGATTGAAATAGAATTCATCTTCTGAAAATATTATGTCATCTGGATCAATTATTAAGCTAGGATTTGAATAATCGTTATCTTCCTTTATAAATTTAATAATTTTAGTTTTGTAATCAAAGCCATCCACAAAAAGATCTTTAAAGGTCATAAATTTATTATTATTAAAATCATAATTTATAAATTTATCTTCACTTTTTATCCCCCCATCTTCGGCGACCAAAGAGCCAACTGTCATGCTCAGATATCCGCCTTCTGACATTTCCACAGAAATGTTATGATTCATAAAACCATAGAATACACCAGGATTAGATAATGCAAATGCGCCAGCTCTTTCTTTAAAACCATTCACATCCATATTTTGAGAAATCATATTGTCAAACATATTCTTTATTTCAGTATTCTTCATATTCATGAATTCTCCGGCTTCAATTTGAATTCTGTAATTTTCCCCTTCATCTAAAATGGAACCTTTAACATTGCAATACATAGGATTAGGCATAAGTTTTTTATATCTGTAATTCTCAAAAATATTTATATCTTCATTGAAATATCTGTCAAAAATAGCAAGCTTATCTCCGATTTCTTCTGTAGGTATTGCTATTTGGATTGAATTTTCTGAAGTGTTAAATTCATCATTGTTCTCATCCATTATTATTGTAAGATAATTTTCATTAAATGAAAAGCTTTGATTTTCCTTTATTCCCTGAAATGGTTTTTTCATAAACATAGAGTCAGGATCGTCATAATTATATCTGATTATTTCCATAAATATATAATTATTTATTATACTACCATAATCTGATTCTTTTTTAAATAAATCCTTTAACTCCAGCCTGTTCCCAGTGTTTAAATCAAATCCATCAACTCCATTAGCACTTACATACACAGATAAATTCGGATTCAAATTTTTTTCACATGAAGCATTGCAAAAATATTCAATAAAAATAACATTGTTGCAGCTGTAATGTATAAATGTGTTTGTATATGAGCTAATATCTGTATTTATATCTGTATTTATTGAAGCAATCAAGGCTTCAGCCTTTTTATTCATATTACCAGCAGACATTATAATGCTGTCATTCACCTTTTTTTCTACTTCCTTATTAATCAACCCGCTTATTTGAGGATAGTATTTTGAAATTTTCTTATTGTTATCATCTGATGTCTCTTCTTTATATTCAACATTTAAGCCGTTTCTGTAAATAAACTTTCTTTCATTAAAAGGTATGATGTTTAATGTTTCATATGCACCTTCTCCGGCCTCTGATACTTCCTTTTTATCTGTTTCTTCCGGAGTATTTGCTGCAGTGCCACATGATACGGTTATCAGCATAATAATTGAAATAATAATAAGTGATAAAATTTTATCCTTCATTTCTCACCTGCCCAAAGGTACATAACCGCTTTTTTCTGCAAGTTTCTGCCCTTCTTCTGATAAAATATAACTTAACAGCTTTCTCGCATTGGAGTTTTCAGGCTCAGATTTTTTTACAACAGCATAATATGCGCTTGTGAAAGGATATTTATCACTTCTTATATTTTCGTTATTTGGTTCAATGCCGTCCACATTTACAAATTTAATTGTATTTTTGATGTACATTGAATTGACATAGTAGTATACCGAATACCCTATAGCTTTGTCAGAATTGTCATAGGAAGCAACTACATCAACCAGGCCGCCCATTCCCATAGGTCTGAGTTCCGAAGGAGCATCAGCTATTTGAAGCCCTTTCATTACCTGTTTCTGCATTATTGTTTGACTACCTGAATTTTCAGGTCTCTGGTAAGCAATAATTTCTTTGTCCGGACCGCCCAGCTCTCTCCAGTTGTTTATTCTGCCCTGGTAAACAGCTTTGATGTCTTCTGATGATATATTTGTTACAGGGTTATTTTTATTAACTAAAAAAACAAATGCTTCTTTTACTACAGGTACTACCTCAAGCTCAATACCTTTTGAATCTGCCATTGACATTTCTTCTTCAGAGGGCTCTGTAACAAATATGATGTCCGCTTTTCCGGCTATGAGATTTTCATATGCATTGTGTGTTGTATTATGCTTGATGAATTTCTTAGCTTCTTCCGGCGGCATGGACAACAAATCCGACGCCAGATTTTCAGACAGCGGGATTGTTGCCGTAGAACCGTCCACATGAGGATAACTATCCTTTGTAAAGCCAGGTTTCGTATATACTGTGGTGCACGAAGACAAAATCATCGCTGAAAGTACCATTAATAAAAGCTTTTTTTTGCAGCTATTGGTTATCATTAATTTCCTCCCTGTTTTGCAGAACCCCATATTATTCTCATTCCATACGCTCTATGCAGGATCTCACTATATCAACTAATTCATCTTCGGCCCCAAGACTGAAATTAAAAAATACACCTTGTCCGCCGCCGCCTCCAATTGCCGAAACAAAAATATCATTTCCATCAGCGGCTACAGTTAAGCTTAAACTCGCTCTGTTTCCGTTTCGCATGAAATATTTATCATATACACGAACTGCCACATTTATATCTCCCAGCCGATAGTTGCTTTCATCAACTAAATTCATGGAAATTCCGCTGTTCATAATTTCATTTTGCAATTTGTTTATAATTTCTTCAAAGTTGCCGTATAATGTCTTTTCATATTTTGCCATAATAAACCTCCTCGCTTATATATAATACAGACGAATTATTTAGGAAATAGTTCCAATTGATTTAAGTATAAAAAAGGTCATAATATTGAATCACGTGTTAATCTATAAGCATTCCCATTGACAATGAGTCATAAAATTCACCCTCAATTAATAAATCTCTTTTAATTATTCCCTCTTCCATAAATCCAAGTTTCTTATATAGTCTGATTCCTCTGTCATTATCTATTCGTGCCCGTAAATTAATTTTTCTTATTATTCCTGAATTCTTGCTCCACTCAATTAAAAATTTGAGTAACTCCTCACCCACATGATTGCCCCAATATTCTTTTAAAATACTTATGCCGAATTCTCCGGCATGGGCGGTTCTTTCTCTGATACCACCAGAGAAATTCAAATTTCCAATTATTTTTCCATTAACCTCAGCCAAAATCGATAAAGCATTATTCTTTTCAAGGGTATTTTCTATGAAATATTCTTCTTGTTCAACAGTAGAATTGAACTGGTCTAACCCAAATGTCAAAAAATCTGACTCTCCGCCTATTATATTAAGATATTCTATAAGTGCCTTGGCATCTGATATTTTTGTTCGTCTTATTATAATCTTTTCATCTTTTACAGTAATTTCTCTTGACTCATCCATATCGGACCTCCGAATTTTATAAAATTAACATCATTTCGTATTGTGCAACAAAATCTTCAAATCCTGAATCATATAAAAAATTGATCATTGATTTACATCGGACATCTACATTAAGTATATCTATTTCATTCGACTCCGTATAATTCATTAAATCATAAATAATACTTCGGGCAATTCCCTTGCGTCTGTGATTTTTATCCACTGCTATTTGAGCAATATCACCTGTTTTTTTATCAATGACTCCATATCCTGCAACTGCATCACCAAGACGTACAATAGAATAACAGAGTGTATCAACAGCATTTATTGAATCTAAAGAATTCTGCCAGGAAGGATTGAAATCCCAGAATTCAGTTACTTTTATCCAATCATTCAAATCTGTTTTTTTAACATGTTCAGCTTTGTACTTTGTATCAGGAATATGTTTGTTTTTATCTGATTTAAAGCATTTAAATTCTCGTGTAATTTCAAATCCTGATTTTTTATATAGTTCAAATGCTGCAGTATTTGATTGTATAACTTCCAGCAAATACTGCTTAACTTCGGCTGATTTTAATAACTCCTTGATATTTTGAATCAAATTGCTTGTTATGCCTTGTTTTCTGTACTTACCTATAACTCCTGTTCCTGCATCATAAGCAGTAAGTTTTCCGTTCCACTCTCTGAGACCATTTAAAATAAAGCCCGCTAATTCTCCATCTTCAAATGCTCCCATAGACATTTCAGGATTATATCCTCTTCTTAAAAGCATGTTCCGGAACTTCCAAAAGGGCAAATCTATTTTAACCTGATAGTCAGAAAATGCTTCTATAAATGTTTTATGTAATAATTCAATATTGATATTTTCTAATGAACTATAATTAATCATCTTTCCATTTCCCTCTTTATTATATTTTTGATTATAATTTACATGCACCCCTCCGGCAGGGAGCCTTTTACAGCCTACCATGCTTTAAATGTTTCGCCTGAAAATCCAAACTTTCTGTAAACACTTGCTGCTTCGGGATTATGTGTATGCAAATTGCATAATTCACTTTCTTAATTATAATCCGTCAAATACCAATTAAGTATGGTGTTATTCATGTTATCGAACCAATATAACGCATTATTTGCTTGCTTTTTCATAGTATTGATTTCATCTTGTCCAAATTATCCAAAGGTACCTTTCTAAAAATACACAACATCTTAAATATTGAGAATTAATACTTTTTAGCCATATATAATCTTACTTCCTGAGGAATAATTAGTCTACCATTCTTACTGTTTATATAAGCTGCAACTGCTTCCAATATAGATTTTTTCTTATAATTATCTAAATCATGAAAATCTGAAAAAGAATTGATTAATTTCAAGTATCTTTCAGTAGTATATTCGTCATTCCACCTGTATATTTTAGAAACTGGTCTCGTAAACAAATTATTGGTTTGTATTTCTGACAGCCTAAGATTGTGTAAATCTTCTGTTTCTTCTAAAGTTAAATAATCATCAAACTCCGGTGCAATCTCCCGACATATATTTCTTATTTCAATCAACATCTCTCTTTCTGGCTCTGCCAAAGATGATAAATGCCAGAACACGGCCATTACACCGCCTTTTTTTAGCAAATTATATGCTTTAGGATATCCTACATCCGGCTTAATCCAATGAAAAGCGGTAGCTGAAAAAATTAAATCATAGTATCCCTCTTGACCATCATATTCTTCAAAGGAAGAACAAATAGAATTGAATTTTTTATATGTTGAATACTTTTCTAATAAATATTGAACTTGTTTTTCTTCTATCTCTAATCCAGTGATAGAATATAGATTTTTCACAAAATAATCTGTAGCCTGCCCCGGACCTGAGCCTATTTCCAATATATTTGCATTACCATTTAATGCTGAAAAATTCACTATATCATTGAATAATTCAATAGGATATCCAGGTCGAGCTGTTTCATAATCTGAAATTATGTCTTTAAAAATATGGCTATTTCCCATTATTAAATTACCTCCATTAACTGATGCTGCCTTATCCAACCCTTGTACCATTTGGTACAGTTTTTAAGTGTTCATTGCATTTTCTCCTAAATACTTTCTTAAAATTCTTTTTAATATTTTACAGGATTACTGTGTGAGCATGGGACATTAACAAGGCATTTTCCGCATGCGTCGGTGAAACCATCGATGTCTGAGTGGAGCTTATCATTGAAAAGGCACATTTCATAGCATTTAAATCTGTCAAAGCCCTCTGTTTTCAAAGCATCATTTACACATCTTTCAGCACATTTTTTGCAGATATTTTTGTACTTATACAAACAGTTTTCTTTGTAAATTCTTTTAGTGGGCTCAATTTTACCATTTGTTATGAAGCTGCCGAATCTGCCGCAGCAGCCCTTTTCTGTTATGAGCATATTATTCAGTCCAAAGGTTCCTAAACCTGCAATATATGCCACATGCCTGTGGGACCAGTCACTGATTAGCTTTTCTTCATCAAAATTATGAGTTGCGGGAGTAATTACTGCCTTGTATCCGGACTTTCCCAATTCATCTTTTATATGCATATTCAAGTCACCTATTAGCCTGTTTGTTTCTAAATATGCCCAGGCCCATTCCTTTGAGCACTCCCTTCCTGCAATATTGCTTTTAATTATTGATTCATGAAAAGGAATAAAATATGCAACTACCGTTTGTGCTTCCATTAAGCTATCCTTTGGAAGAGCATGAGAAGGACTGACCACATCTTTAAGTTTGTAAAACATCTCATCATTTGCATCTGCATATGCAATAAGAGGTTCCTCCCATTTAGTTTGAACATTTTTAATCTCTGAATAATCAGCTATATATTGTTTTATGATCTTTTCAATTTTATCTTTCAGCTTATCCTCATAACACATGGTTCATACCCCCAATTATATTTAAGCAAATATATTTTCTTAAAATAATTGTAGCACTTCATCATATTTATAACAAGAAATAGTTTTCCTGTTATGCTATAAGAAATGATATAGCAAGCAGCTATCATGATTATGTTTTAAGGCAAAAAAAGAAATGACGAACATGTCATTCCTTTTTATAAACTTATTTTGCTACAACTGCCTGAACTAATTTAATGCACTCCATGACATCCTGTTTGTTGAATATTTCTCCTGATGAATGGATATACCTTGTGGGTATAGAAATTCCGCCGCTTGGAATTCCTTCTCTTGTCATATGAAGAGGCCCTGCATCTGTTCCTCCGTGCTCAAGGACTTCATACTGATATTTTATGTTATTTTCAACAGCTGAATTTGTTAACAGCTCTTTTACTTCAGGATGAGTGATGATGGAACTATCCATTATTTTTATGGCTGCTCCGTCTCCAAGCTTAACATCCATTTTTACACCGTTCTCAGAATCTCCGGTCCCAGTGACATCAACTGCAATTGCCAGGTCGGGATTTACGCTGTAGCCTGCTGTTTTAGCTCCTCTGCATCCAACTTCTTCCTGAACCGAAAATACATAGTAGACATCATTTTCCGTAGAAGGATGATTTTTCAGAGCTTCTATAAGAATATAGCATCCTGCTCTGTCATCTGCTGCTCTGCAAACTACGCAATCCTCCGTTTCATAGTACTGGGACTGAAATACACACATATCTCCTGCCTTAAAGTTGTTTTTGACAAATTCTTTAGAAGTGGAAGCAACATCAAGGAAAAGATTGCTTGTTGTAACTTTTTCCTTATCATCAAGTTCCTCTGAGCATACGAATCCTTCTAATCCGTTATCAAACACCATGTGAAGGCCTATAATTTCTTTTGGATATATTCCTCCACATTTGAAAATCTGAGGAATCCTTTTTCATCAACATGAGTTATTATTAAGCCTGTCTGATCCATATGTGCTGAAAAAAGTATTTTTTTACCGCTGCCTTTTTTCCTTGCAATTACATTTCCCAGTACATCGACATTAATTTCGTCTGCATAATCCTTTATTTCATTTATAATCATTTCCCGGATATTTTGTTCTCTTCCTGATGGAGAAAAGCAATCTGATAATTTCTTCATTAATTCACTGTTAAAATTCATTTTATTCCCCTTTCTGATTTTCTGATATTACAGCTTTTGCCAGGCTTACTACACTGTTGTAATCATCTTTGCTGGCAACATTTACTGATGAGTGAATGTATCTGCATGGAATTGAAACAGCCACTGCCTTGGCTCCTTCTTTTGTCTTATGGATAGGTCCCGCATCATTTCCTCCTGCAACGGAAGTTCTGAATTGATAAGCTATGTTGTTAGCTTTGGCAATATTTTCTACCTTCCTTACTTCCTCAATATCATACAATGTTGTATTGTCCATAAGGGACAGCACAGCTCCTTTGCCGATTATGGTTGCCTTGGAGTGCTCCTTTACCTCCGGCATATCAGCACATATGGTTCCCTCCAATATTATTGCGTAATCAGGTTCCAACGCATATGCGGCAGTCTGAGCCCCTCTGCATCCAACCTCCTCCATTACAGTAAATACACCATAAAAATCTGC
>DAMBZP010000001.1:0-5370 GCA_032059885.1 Sedimentibacter sp. | reverse complement strand
ATACTCAGCAATTCCAATAAAGCACTGCAGCCTGCACGATCATCCAATGCCTTTGCCTTTATCATATTATCACCGAACTCGACATAATCACTTTTAAATGTTACATAGTCACCTATACTTACCAGTTTTTCCGTCTCTGATTTTGAATAAGTTCCTATATCTATATAAAGCTTATCGATGGGAATGGATTTTCCCCTCTCATCAGCACTCATTAAATGAACAGCTTTTGAGCCTATTACGCCGGGAATCTTATTTTCTCCCACGCATACAACCTTTGAGTTCAAAACCCTCTGGTCAATACCTCCAACATCCTTGAATTTAATAAATCCATCCGAATCAATGTTAGAAACCATAAGCCCCACTTCATCCATATGAGCGGCAACCATGATTGTTTTATTCTTTCTGCCTTTGTTGTGTGCTATAACATTACCTAATTTATCAACGTAATACTCACAGCCTATTTCACTTAATTTATTTTTTATATAATTTCTCACTTCATATTCGCAACCTGATACGCCGGAAAGTTCAGTCAGTTCTTTTAAAAACATAATATTTCCTCCAAATCAGAATTATCAAGCTCATTTATAAAACGCGCTATCGCTTTGCCTGTTATTTCAACATCCTTGAGGTCTATTGTTTCAACAGACGTGTGCATGTACCGAAGAGGTATTGACAGTAAAATGCATGGTACACCCTCACGGTTTATCTGAACAGAATCTGTATCTGTTCCTGTACCTCCCGGCAGCGCTTCGTACTGCATTGGGTAGTTATATTCCTTGCATACTTCTATAAACTTTTTAGTCAACTTTGCGTTTAATCGTCCGCCAAAGGAAACTATGGGACCCTTACTTAATTCGCATGTTTCCGGAGGCATACCCGGAGCCATTCCAAAATCAACATCAAGTATGATTCCTATGTCCGGATTTACCTTGTAGCTTGCTGTAACTGCACCTCTGCAGCCAGTTTCTTCCTGAGCGGTTGCAGCGTAATAAATATTACTTTTATGAGAAAGCTTCTTTAATTCTTTTGCAGTTTCAAGCATAACCGCAACACAGGCCTTATCATCCAGAGCTTTTGCGGAAATTGTGCTTCCCTGAAGTAATACAGGCTCTCTCTTAACAGTTGCAGCATCTCCGACTCTCACTAACTTTTCAAGTTTTTCTTTTGGGTAGCCTGTATCGATGTACAGGTCTTTTAATTTCAGTGCGTTGCCTCTTTCCTCTGCAGGTATTACATGGGGGGGTTTAATTCCTATTATACCAAAGACATTTTCTTTGCCGTATACTGTTACCTCCTGTGCAACCAGTGATGCGGGGTTAATTCCTCCTACAGATGTAAAACTCAGAAACCCGTTATCCAATATTTTTGTAACCATTAGACCGATTTCATCTATGTGTGCAGCCAGCATTATTTTTGTATCATTAATGCCTTCCTGCTTAAATATGTAGCTTCCTACCTTATCTTTTTCACATGAATCTGTATAAGGCTCAAAATATTTTTTTAGTTTATCACCGTTAATATGTTCAAAGCCGGAAACAAAATGGCTTGAGCATACTTCAAACAGAAATTCTTTAAGCATGATTCCTCCTTATAATAAATTACATTATTAATTCCGATTTGCAATACAATATAGTTACAATGGAAGGACAATTGATGAACGCATAGATAAAGAGCAATTGATGAGCGTTTTTAATTAATCGCTTATCAATTGCCCGTCAATTCCTTATCAATCGCCTATCAATTGTATTGTATAGCTGTTATTTTAATAAATCTCCAAGTGCGTCTCCTATAGATTCACCAATAGTAAAGTTTGCTTCTTCAGGCTGATATGATTCTTGTTCATGACTGGAGAAATCATCACCTTTATCCTCTAATATGAATGTCAGGTTCAAATTCTTTCCTTTCATATCAATACCAAGAACTTTAGCATCCTTTACTTCTCCGACTTTTACTACCTGAGCAGGTGTTCTTAATTTTTCTGCTGAAACTTTAGCTATAGGTATGAAGCAGTCAATATTTCCGTTTACACTTACATGAACACCATCAAGTAAAATACGAGTAACTTCAACGGAAATTATATCATCCTTTTTAAGATCCTTCGCATATTTATCAAAAGGATGTTCAACAAGCTGCTTTAATCCAAGACTTACTTTCCTGTCTTTTCTTGTGATGTTCAATATTTTAGCCGTAACCTCCTGGCCTTCCTTAAGAACATCTGTCACTTTTTCAGTTCTCGCCCAATCTAGGTCTTTAATATGAAGCAGGCATTCAATTCCATCAACATCAACAAAAGCTCCAAAATCAGCTATTCTTGTTACTTTACCGGTAACAACGTCGCCTTTCTGATGATTATCAAGGAA
Organism: Sedimentibacter sp.; assembly: GCA_032059885.1. GTDB lineage: Bacteria > Bacillota > Clostridia > Tissierellales > Sedimentibacteraceae > Sedimentibacter. The sequence continues at coordinate 3,010 of DAMBZP010000001.1, read as the reverse complement.
AATTGCCCATGGACTCTTAATTGTAGCTTTATAGCTTAATGATAATTTTCTGTTTTCCTTATCAACGCTTTTTACTTTTACGCTTATCCTATCGCCTTCCTTAAGTACCTCTGAAGGATGCTTAATTCTGGTCCATGCGATTTCATTTATATGAAGCAGCCCATCAATACCGTTAATTTCTACGAATGCGCCGTATTCCTTGATAGTTTTAACTGTTCCTTCGTAAATTTCGCCTTCTTTTATGCTTTCCCAAACTTCGTTGTCTCTTGCTTCTTTTTCTACTTTTTCCACTGCTCTGGATGTTAATACCAACTGTCTTCTTCCTTTGTTGTTTTTAGTTTCAAGAACCTGAACTCTTAAAACCTTTCCAACATATTCTGAAGGGTCAACATCTCTTTGAACTGAAATTTGATATCTTGGAATGAAACCTCTGATTCCTTTAACCTTTCCGTAAATTCCATATTGAGAAGCTTCGATTATAGTTGTTTCAACAACCGTACCTTCTGTTCTCATTTTTTCCAGCTCATCCCAGATTTTATGTTCTTCCAGCGGCTTTCTTGTTAAAACAACATTTCCGTCTTGATCCGAAACTCTTACAACCTGAGCTTCAATTTCATCTCCCTCTTTTACTACCTTTGTTAAATCCTGCACTTCTGTAAGAGAAAATTCGTCTCTTGTAATAATTCCGTCTGATTTATAATTGATGTTTACAGAAACGGCATCAGGGCTGACATATATTACTGTGCCTTTTACTCTTTCGCCTGTTCTGATATAAGATACTCCACCGTAATTCTCAAGCAAATCATGCATAGTTCCCTGCTCTGCCTGCTCGTTGTTTCCAATTTGTTCATTCATGTTGTTGTTTAGGTTTTCCAACATTTTAATAACCTCCTCAATTATCCAGTCAGGTGCTGATGCTCCTGCGGATACTCCCACAATAGTATTTTTATCAATATAGTTATAAGGTATTTCCTTATAATTTTCAATTAAGAATGTATTCGGGCAGACTTTTTTACTCAGCTCATATAACTTTTTTGTATTAGAGCTGTTTTTTCCGCCTATTATCAGCATTACATCACATCTGGAAGCAAGCTCAACACATGCCTCCTGTCTTTTTCGCGTTGCATCGCAAATTGTATTATGTACCTCTATGTTAGAAAAATTATGCTCATTTATGGTTTTCAAGATTTTTTCGAAAGTAGCTGTATTAAAGGTTGTCTGAGATACAAGGCAGTATTTTTATAAGAAGCAATGCCTAATTTTAAAAGCTCTTCAGGGCTGTCTATTATCGATGCGTCATTATTGCACCAGCCAAGGATTCCTAAAACTTCGGGATGATTTTTATCTCCAACAATAATTATATCATAGCCGTTATTCTTACATTCTTCAACTATTTTATGTATTTTTTTGACTTTTACACATGTTGCATCAATTACTTCCAAATTATTTTGTTCCAATTTTTCTACAATATTCTTTCCAACTCCGTGAGCTCTTATTAAAAGCTTCGCGTCATTTTCGAACGGAACATCTTCAACTACAATCAGACCCTTATTATTCAATTTGTCTATAACATCTTTATTATGTATTATTTCTCCGTAGCTGTAAAGCTTTTTTTCTTCATCCAGAGTTTTATTTGCTTTATCAACTGCTGCCTTAACACCTGAACAAAATCCGTTAAACTTAGAAATTTCAATTTTCATAGTATTACCTGCCGCTTAAGCTGTAAATATCTTTTAAAATTTGTTTTCCCACCTCGGTGTAACCTTCACTTTTTGTCATTCCTTCGATATTTTCCAAGTAATTTGTTTCTTTGCCGAAATATATTTTAATCTTGCCTCTAAACTTATATGGTCCCTCAATATAAAAAGGTATAATGTCAGCCTTGGCCTTATTTGCTATCAGGGCAATTCCAGGCTTGGCGTTATTTTCATCGTATTGACTGACTCTGGTGCCTTCAGGAAAAATACCGAGAACCTCGTTATTTTTAAGCACTGCCAATGAACTTTTAATTGCAGACATAGACACACCATCTCTGTCAACAGGAAAAGCTCCAAGCTTTCTAAATAAATACCCAAAAACCTTTTTATCAAACAATTCTTTTTTTCCCATAAAATGAATCTGTCTTTTTGTGGATACAGCTAAAATAACCGGGTCCAGCATTGATGTGTGATTACCGCAGACAATTAAACCGTCTTTTGTTTTATTTATGTTATCTTCATTATATATTTCCAAATCGAAAACAATAAATACAAGGACTTTTAAAACTGCTACCACTATTTTATAAAACATTGTTTCCTCCGATAATATCAGCAATTGCCTTAACTACTTCGTCTAAATCCATATCTGTTGTATCTATTAAAATTGCATCCTCTGCTTTTATTAAAGGAGAGATTTTTCTTGTCGTATCATTTTTATCACGCTGCCTAAGGTCTGTAAGAACACTGTTATAATCCGCAGCCTTTCCGTCGGCAGCAATCTGATTATATCTCCTGCCTGCTCTTGTTTCTTCTGATGCGGTAATAAAAAATTTATAATCCGCATCCGGAAAAACTTTTGTTCCTATATCGCGGCCATCTAAAATTACATTTTTGTTTTCAGCTATTTTTCTTTGAAGTTCAACCATCTTTATGCGTACATTTTTTAACGCTGAAATTTCAGAAGCTCCGATTGAAATGACTTCATCTCTTATTAATCCTTCAACATTTTCATTATCTAAATATATATTGTTGTTATAGTAATCAACTGTTGTAGATTTAAGCATTTCATCAATTTTTTCTTCATTTTCTTCGTTGATTTTAATTTTACTCATGTATGCCTTGTACGCAAGCGCACGATACATAGCTCCAGTGTCAATATATTCAAAGCCCAATTTTTTGCTTAATAACTTTGCAACAGTGCTTTTACCGGCTCCTGATGGACCATCTATTGCAATTATCATATTGTCTTCCTCGCAGATAATTTAATAAATACTTTAATATTATATTACAAATTCTGAAATATAACAACAAGA